>NZ_JAMSHO010000001.1:0-1260639 GCF_040147005.1 Halomonas sp. H10-9-1
GTGTCGCTGGCTCTCTGGCAACAGTGTCTGGATACCCTGCAGGACGAGTTGAGCTCACAGCAGTTCAACACCTGGATTCGCCCGCTCCAGGCGGAGGAAGGCGATGGGGGAGAGCTGTGCCTGCTGGCACCCAATCGTTTCGTGCGTGACTGGGTGAGCGACAAGTTCGCCAAGCGGATCAGCGAACTGTTGCGTGAGCTGTCGCCGGCGCGGCCGCCCAAGGTGGTGCTGAGTGTCGGCAGCCGACGTGCCGCGCCGCGCCCCCAGCCACGAGAGCTTGGTACGCCGGTGTCGGCAACTCCGCGTCGACCGGCGGCCCCGGCCGTGCATACCCGGTCGAGTGGCGAAATGGTCGACGAGGCCGAGATCGAGGCCAGTCGGGAGGAGCCGACGGCCCGGCGGCCAGGTGGCGAGCGTCAGGTCCAGGTGGAGGGGAGCCTCAAGCACACCAGCGGCCTCAATCCCAACTTCACCTTCGAGACCTTCGTGGAGGGCAAGTCGAACCAGCTGGCCCGAGCCGCCTCCCGACAGGTGTCGGAGAACCCTGGTGGTGCCTATAACCCGCTGTTCCTCTATGGCGGGGTGGGCCTGGGCAAGACTCACCTGATGCATGCCGTGGGCAACGCCCTGGCCGGACGCCGCGAGAATGCGCGCGTGGTCTATCTGCACTCCGAGCGCTTCGTGGCCGACATGGTCAAGGCGCTGCAGCTCAACGCGATCAACGACTTCAAGCGTTTCTATCGTAGTGTTGATGCCCTGCTGATCGACGATATCCAATTCTTCGCCGGCAAGGAGCGCTCACAGGAGGAGTTCTTTCACACCTTCAATGCCCTGCTCGAGGGCGGTCAGCAGATGATCCTGACTTCCGACCGCTATCCCAAGGAGATCAGCGGCGTGGAAGAGCGCCTCAAGTCCCGCTTCGGCTGGGGCCTGACGGTAGCCATCGAGCCCCCGGAGCTCGAGACCCGAGTCGCCATCCTGATGAAGAAGGCCGATCAGGCCAAGGTCGACCTGCCCCATGATGCCGCCTTCTTCATCGCCCAGAAGATCCGCTCCAATGTGCGCGAGCTGGAAGGGGCGCTGAAGAAGGTGATCGCCGACTCTCACTTCATGGGCAAGCCGATCACCCAGGACTTCATCCGCGAATCGCTCAAGGACCTGCTGGCCCTGCAGGACAAGCAGGTCGGGGTCGACAATATCCAGCGCACCGTGGCCGAATACTACAAGATCAAGCTCGCCGACCTGCTCTCCAAGCGCCGCTCGCGTTCGGTGGCGCGCCCTCGCCAGGTCGCCATGGCCCTGGCCAAGGAGCTGACCAACCACAGCCTGCCGGAGATTGGCGATGCCTTCGGGGGGCGCGACCACACCACGGTGCTGCACGCCTGCCGCAAGGTGAAGCAGCTCCAGGAGGAGAGCTCCGATATCCGCGAGGACTACAAGAACCTGCTGCGGCTGCTGACCAGCTGATCGCTCTGCCCTCCGAGACACCGCCGGCTTGTGGTTTAATGGTCGCTATGCCGTTCGGCCGGACCCCTGCCGGCTGCAACCCTTCAGGACAAGACGTGGAGCCGACATGAAATTTTCCATCTCCCGCGAAGCGCTGCTGCGACCGCTGACGCTGGTGGCCGGCGTGGTGGAGCGCCGCCAGACCCTGCCGGTCCTTTCCAACGTACTGATTCAGGTAGGGCAGGAGGAGGTCGCGCTGACCGGTACCGACCTGGAAGTGGAACTGATCGGGCGCACCGTGGCCACTCGGGTGGATGAGCCAGGCGGCGTCACCGTGCCGGCCCGCAAGCTGATGGATATTTGCAAGTCGCTGCCCGACCAGGCCGAGATCCAGCTCTCCCTGGAGGAGGGCCGGGCGGTGCTGCGCAGCGGGCGTTCGCGCTTCACGCTTTCCACCCTGCCGGTCGCGGAGTTCCCGAGCATCGAGGACAGCCAGGGCAGCACCGAGCTGAGCCTGCCGCGGGGCATGCTCAAGCACCTGATCGACGCCACCTCCTTCGCCATGGCCCAGCAGGATGTGCGCTACTACCTCAACGGCATGCTCCTCGAGATGCGTGACAACCTGATCCGTGCGGTGGCGACCGACGGTCACCGACTGGCGGTGTGCTCGCGGCCGGCCGAGCTGCACGTGGCAGCGCCCCAGAAGCTGATCGTTCCGCGCAAGGGCATCCTCGAGTTGGTGCGACTCCTCGATGACGGCGAGGACCCGGTCAGCCTGACCCTGGGGGCCAGCCACATCCGCGCCCACACCGGTGACTTCACCTTCACCTCCAAGCTGGTCGACGGCAAGTTCCCCGACTACGAGCGCGTGGTGCCCCGCGGTGGCAACAAGGTCTTCATCGCCGACCGTGCCGTGCTGCGCCAGGTGCTGTCACGTACCGCCATCCTCTCCAACGAGAAGTATCGTGGGGTGCGTCTCCATCTCGAGGAGGGCAACCTCAAGGTGATGGCCAACAACCCCGAGCAGGAAGAGGCCGAGGAGAACATCGTCATCGAGTACAGCGGAGACTCCCTGGAGATCGGCTTCAATGTCGGTTACCTGGTCGATGTGCTCAATGCCATCGATGAAGATCGCGTGCAGATGACCCTGGCGGATTCCAACAGCAGTGCGCTGATGGAGGAGCCGGGTGGCGGCGATGCCCTCTACGTCGTCATGCCGATGCGGTTGTGACCCACCCAGGGCGGCCCGAGCGGGCCGCCGCGTTCTACCGCTCCCCCCATGCCTCTTGATCATCTCGTCTTCCATGGTCTTCGCAATCTGCAACCTGTTGATTTGAAACCAGGTTTTCAAGTCAATCTGATCGTTGGCGAGAATGGCAGTGGCAAGACCAGCCTGCTGGAAGGCATCCATATCCTGGGAATGGGGCGCTCCTTTCGCACCCGCAACATGCGCCATGTCATCGCTCATGATGGCGATGAGCTGATGGTTCATGGGCGGCTTGCCGGGGAGCCTCCGGTACCGTTCGGCGTCCGTCGAAGGCGCAGCGAGGACGAGCTGGAGATCCGCCTCTCCGGCGAGCGCGTCGGCCGTCTATCGCGCCTGGTAGAGACGCTACCCCTACAGCTGATCAACCCCGATGCTTTCCGACTCCTCGAAGGTTCCCCGGCCGGGCGCCGCGAATTCCTGGACTGGGGAGTGTTTCACGTGAAACACGACTTCCTGGAGGCCTGGCAGCGGACCCGCCGTGCGCTGAAACATCGGAACGCTCTGCTGAGGCATGGTAGAATGGACGCTGATTCCATGGCGGCCTGGGAGCGAGAGCTGGTGCACTGGAGCGAGCGAATCGATGCCATGCGCGCCGCCTGGGTCACCGCCTTTCTGCCGGTCTTCGAGGAGACCCTCAATGGCCTGTTGCCGCTGAAGGATCTTCAGTTGCGCTACTCCCGCGGCTGGGATCGACGGAGATCGCTGGGCGACCTGCTGCGGCAGGGGCGCGACGTCGATCGCCAGATGGGATTTACCCAGCAGGGCCCGCAGCGGGCGGACTTGGCCATTCGCCTCGGCAAGCGCCCCGCTATCGAGGTGCTCTCCCGTGGGCAGCAGAAGTTGGTGGTCAGTGCCCTGAAGCTGGCGCAGGGGCGGCTCCTGGAGGCCAGTACGGGACGCCGCTGCGTCTACCTGATTGACGACCTTCCGGCGGAGCTGGACGATTCGCATCGGCGACTGTTCTGCCGCTGGCTGGAAAACATGCGCTGCCAGGTGTTCATCACCACCATCAACCACGATGCCCTGGCGGATCTGTGGCAGGCCGAGACCCCGGTCGAGATGTTTCACGTGAAACGCTCGGCGTCCGGAAGCGGCAAGTTGCTGCCACTGGAACGACAGATTTCATGACGGAGCAGTGTCAATGAGCGAACAGGCCTACGACTCAACGAGCATCAAGGTACTCAAGGGGCTGGATGCCGTACGCAAGCGTCCCGGCATGTATATCGGGGATACCGATGACGGCACCGGGCTCCATCATATGGTGTTCGAGCTGGTGGATAACTCCATCGATGAGGCGTTGGCCGGATACTGCAGCGAGATCCGCGTTATCATTCATCCCGACGAATCGATAACGGTGAGCGACAACGGCCGCGGGATCCCGACGGATATCCATGAGGAGGAGGGGGTTTCTGCCGCCGAAGTGATCATGACGGTGCTCCATGCCGGTGGCAAGTTCGATGACAACTCCTACAAGGTCTCCGGTGGCCTGCATGGCGTCGGGGTCTCGGTGGTCAACGCACTCTCCGAGGAGCTTCGCCTGACGGTGTGGCGTGCCGGTGCCGTCTACGAGCAACTCTATCGTCACGGGGTGCCCCAGGCGCCGCTGTCGGTGGTAGGCAAGACCGAAAAGTCTGGTACCCGGGTGCACTTCCGCCCCTCGCCACAGACCTTCGGCAATATCGAGTTCCATTTCGATATCCTGGCCAAGCGTCTTCGCGAGCTCTCCTTCCTCAACTCCGGGGTGGCGATTCGCCTGATCGACGAGCGCTCCGGCAAGGAGGAGCTGTTCCACTATGTGGGCGGCCTCAAGGCCTTCGTCGACCACCTCAACACCAACAAGACGGTGCTCAACCCCGTCTTCCACTTCAACGCCGAGCGCGAAGATGGTGTCGGGGTGGAAGTGGCGATGCAGTGGAGTGACTCCTTCAACGAGAATATCTTCTGCTACACCAACAACATTCCGCAGCGCGATGGGGGTACCCACCTGGCGGGCTTCCGCGCCGCATTGACCCGTACCCTCAATAGCTACATCGAGTCGGAGGGGCTGCTGAAGAAGTCGAAGATCAGCACCGCTGGCGACGACGCCAGGGAAGGGTTGACGGCGATCATCTCGGTGAAGGTGCCGGACCCCAAGTTCTCCTCCCAGACCAAGGACAAGCTGGTCTCTTCCGAGGTGAAGACGGCGGTCGAGCAGGAGATGGCGCGCCTGTTCGGCGAGTACCTGATCGAGAGGCCCAACGAGGCCAAGGCGATCGTCAACAAGATGCTCGATGCCGCCCGCGCCCGTGAAGCGGCACGCAAGGCGCGTGACATGACGCGCCGCAAGGGGGCGCTGGATATCGCCGGACTCCCGGGCAAGCTCGCCGACTGCCAGGAGAAGGACCCAAGTCTCTCCGAGCTGTTCCTGGTGGAGGGTGACTCCGCAGGTGGCAGCGCCAAGCAGGGCCGTGACCGTCGTACCCAGGCGATCCTGCCCCTCAAGGGCAAGATCCTCAACGTCGAGAAGGCCCGCTTCGACAAGATGCTCTCCTCTGCGGAAGTTGGCACCCTGATCACCGCCTTGGGTTGCGGTATCGGTCGCGAGGAGTTCAATCCCGACAAGCTGCGCTACCACTCGATCATCATCATGACCGATGCCGATGTGGATGGCTCGCATATCCGCACCCTGCTGCTGACCTTCTTCTTCCGTCAGATGTCCCAGCTGATCGAGCGTGGTCATGTGTTCATCGCTCAGCCTCCTCTCTACAAGGTGAAGCGCGGCAAGCAGGAGCTCTATCTCAAGGATGAGCAGGCGATGACCGACTACCTCACCACCACGGCCCTGGATGGTGCGCGCCTCTACGTCAACGCCGATGCCCCGGGGATTAGTGGTGCCCAGCTCGAAGCGCTGGTCAACCAGTATCGAGATGTCATGCGCCGTATCGATCGTCTGTCGCGGGTCTATCCCAACGAGGTGCTGCGCAAGATCGTGCATGCGGCGCCGCTCGACGGCGAGGCGAGCCTACGTGACAGGGTCACCATGCAGAACTGGATCGAGGGGCTGCAGAGGGAGATGGATGCGTTGCTCGCCTATGAGGGCGGTCCGCGCTATACCTTCCGCCTCGAGGACGATAGTGAGCGAGGTCTCTTCTTGCCGGCGGTGACCCTTGCCGCGCATGGCGTGGCCACCGACTACGTGTGTGGCGTCGACTTCTTTACCAGTGCCGATTATCGGGCCATGACCGGCCTGGGGGAGACCCTGGACGGGCTGCTGGAGGAGGGGGCCTACGTTGCTCGCGGCGAGCGTCAGCGCAGCGTGGCGAGCTTCTATGACGCTCTCGAGTGGCTGATGAACGAGGCGCAGCGCGGCCTCTCGATCCAGCGCTACAAGGGCCTGGGCGAGATGAATCCCGACCAGCTCTGGGAGACCACCATGAATCCCGAGACGCGGCGCATGCTGCGGGTCTCCATCGAGGATGCCGTTGGTGCCGACATGATGTTCAACACCCTGATGGGTGACGAAGTCGAGCCGCGGCGTGACTTTATCGAGCGCTTTGCCCTGGTGGCCAATCTCGACGTATGATGCCATGTTTCACGTGAAACACGCTTGAGCGCCAAGCGAAAAGCCCGCCATCGATGGTTCGATGGCGGGCTTTTTCGTCGAGGGCCGCCTTGAGTGGCGATCTTGCTGGGCCTGGTGCCTCGTTATCCCTCTCGAGCCAGTAGCCAGTCGGCGAATTCGCCCAGATCTTTGAAGACGTGTGCCTTGCTATCCGCTGTCGTCAGCTCCGGATGTTTGGCGAGTGTCGTTTCCCCCTTGCCGCTGCGTACCAATACCGGCCGGCAACCCATGGCGTCGCCTGCCTGCAGGTCACGCAGGCTATCACCCACCATCCAGCTTCCGGACAGGGTGGCAAGCCCGAGGGTATCGCGAACCTGCTCCAGCAGCCCGGGAAGCGGCTTGCGGCAGAGGCAGTCGTCATCCGGGCCATGCGGGCACCAGGCGATGTGGGCGATCTGGCCACCGGCTTCGGCAACCAAGCGGTGCAATTCGGCATGCATCTCGGACAGGGTGGCCTCGGTATAGTACCCGCGGGCAATCCCCGACTGGTTGGTCGCCACTGCCACCGTCCAGCCGGCCCGGCTCAGCCGAGCGATGGCGTCGATGGCGCCGGGGTAGGGGATCCACTCCGCCAGTGACTTCACATAGTCATCGGAGTCGTGATTGATGACGCCGTCGCGGTCCAGGATCACCAGGCGTTGGGGGGAAAGCATCCGATAGGGCTCCTGTGTCTGGTGTATAGGGGAGTGTTTCACGTGGAACATCACCTGCCAAGGAGCAAGGAGCAAGGAGCAAGGAGCAAGGAGCAAGGAGCAAGGAGCAGGGAGCAGGGAGCAGGGAGCAGGGAGCAGGGAGCAGGGAGCAGGGAGCAGGGAGCAGGGAGCAGGGAGCAGGGCATCGCCGCGAATGGTGACATATGCCGCTGGCTCTGTTGTGCTTGTCCTCGGGCGTGATGTTCCACGTGAAACATCGTTGGGTACAGCAGTACATCCTTGATGGACGGCATGTTTCATGTGGAACACCCCAGCCATGAAAAAGGCCGGCAGCTGTTGCTGCCGGCCTCGATGGTGCTGTGGGGGTGCGGTTACTGCTGGAGTTGCGCGATATCGGCAACCTCGAGGAACAGTGCACGCAGGTCGGCCAGCAGGGCGAGGCGGTTGCTGCGCACGCCTTCGTCATCGGCCATGACCATCACCTGGTCGAAGAAGGCATCCACCGGCTCGCGAAGGCCAGCCAGAGCGTCCAGGGCCTCCTGGTAGCGGGCCTCGGCAAACAACGGTGTGACGATGTCACGGTGGGCGTTGACCGCCTCGTGCAGGGCCTTCTCGGCAGCCTCCAGCAGCCGGGTGGTGTCGACGGCACTACCCACCTCGTCGGCCTGCTTGGCGAGGATGTTGGAGACACGCTTGTTGGCGGCGGCGAGGGCAGCGGCCTCCTCACGGCCGGCGAAGGACTGTACCGCGCGCAGGCGACGGGCGAAATCCAGCGGGCGCGTGACCGGGCGAGCGCGCACCGCCAGATAGGCCTCGGTAGAGATACCCTCGTCATGTCCCCAGGCGCGGAAGCGGTCGAGCATGTAGTCCAGCACTTCATCCACCAGCTTCTCGGCGTAGGGAAGCTCCTGATGCTGGGCCGCGGCCAGGTCGAGCAGTTCGCGCAGGTCGAGGTCGAGCTCACCCTTGATCAGGATGTTGAGGACACCGATGGCGGCACGCCGCAGCGCGAAGGGATCCTTGGTGCCGGTGGGGCGGGCGCCGATGCCGAAGATCCCGGTCAGGGTGTCGAGACGGTCGGCCAGGGCCAGCGCCTGGCCGGTACGGCTCTGCGGAATGGCATCGCTGGCGAAGCGCGGCAGGTACTGCTCCTCCATGGCCTGGGCGACCTCGGCGGGCTCGCCATCCTGGGTGGCATAGTAGCGCCCCATGGTGCCTTGCAGCTCGGGAAACTCGAGCACCATCTCGGTGACCAGGTCGCACTTCGCCAGTTCGGCGGCGCGGCGTGCATGGCTGGCCTCGCCATCGATCTGGCCGGCAATGAAGGCAGCCACCGCGGCGCTGCGGTGTGCCTTGTCGGCAAGGGTGCCGAGCTGTTTCTGGAAGACCACACCGGCGAGCTCATCGGTGCGCGAGGCCAGGCTGCGCTTGCGGTCGGTGTCGTAGAAGAAGACGGCATCGGCCAGGCGCGGACGGATCACCTTCTCGTTGCCTTCGATGACCCGCGAAGGGTCGCTGCTGTCGATGTTGGAGATGGTGATGAACAGCGGCTTGAGGCGGCCCTGGTCATCGAGCAGGTGGAAGTACTTCTGGTTCGCCTTCATCGAGGAGATCAGGCACTCGGCGGGCACCTCGAGGAAGCGTTCATCGAAGCTGCCAGTGAGTGCCACGGGCCACTCGACCAGACCGCTGACCTCGACCAGCAGAGTCTCGTCGATCACCGCGCTGGCTTCCTGGACCTCGGCCTCGGAGAGCACCTGTTCGCGGATGCGCTCGCGGCGTATGTCACGGTCGGCCAGCACCCAGGCCTGCTCCAGGCTGGCGAGGTAGTCGTCGGCATGCGCCAGTTCGATGGCCTCGGGAGCATGGAAACGATGGCCGTAGGTGGTGCGGCCGGCCTCGAGGCCTAGTGCCTGAGCCGCGATGGTCTCGCTGCCGTAGAGCACAACCAGCCAGTGCACCGGGCGGGAAAATTCCACCCGCGAGGCGCCCCAGCGCATGTTCTTGGGTACCGGCAGGGAGGCCACGGCCTTCTGCAGGATATCCGGCAGCAGGGCGGCGATGGTCTCGCCCTGCTGCTGTTCGCGGTAGCCAAGCCAGGTGCCCTTGTCGGTCTCCAGGTGGATCAGCTGATCCACGTCGACACCACAGGAGCGGGCGAAGCCCTCGGCGGCCTTGGTGGGCTGGCCATCCTTGAAGGCGGCCGCCAGTGCCGGACCGCGCTTCTCCACCTCGCGATCGGGTTGCCTGTCGGCCAGCGCCTCGATGCGCACCGCCAGACGGCGCGGCGTGGCATAGGCGCGAACCTCGCCATGGGCGACATCGGCCTCGCGCAGGCCGCGATGCAGGCCATCGGCCAGAGCATCGGAGAGGGTGTCGATGGCATTCGGGGGAAGCTCCTCGACGCCCAGTTCAACCAGTAGGGTGTTGGCAGCCATGCTCAAGTATCTCCCTGTTCAAGCAGTTCGCGGCGCAGCGCCTCGGGGGCCAGCGGGAAGCCGGCGGCCTTGCGCGACTCGAAATAGGCGTGGGCCACGTCACGCGCCATGGTGCGTACGCGCAGGATGTAGCGCTGGCGTTCGGTCACCGAGATGGCGTGGCGGGCGTCGAGCAGGTTGAAGGTGTGGGAGGCCTTGAGCACCTGTTCGTAGGCCGGCAGCGGCAGGTTGGCCGCGAGCAGCCGGGCACAGTCACGCTCCTGCTGATCGAAGGCGCCGAACAGGAAGTCGACGTCGGCGTGCTCGAAGTTGTAGGCAGACTGCTCGCGCTCGTTCTGCAGGTAGACGTCGCCGTAGGTGACCCGCGAGCCATCCGGGGCGATGGTCCATACCAGGTCGTAGACGCTGTCCACATCCTGCAGGTACATGGCGATCCGCTCGAGGCCGTAGGTCAGCTCGCCGGTCACGGGGAAGCACTCGATGCCGCCGGCCTGCTGGAAGTAGGTGAACTGCGTCACCTCCATGCCGTTGAGCCAGATCTCCCAGCCGAGCCCCCAGGCACCCAGGGTAGGGGATTCCCAGTTGTCCTCGACGAAGCGGATGTCATGGACCAGCGGGTCGAGCCCCAGGCGCTCGAGGGAGCCGAGGTAGAGCTCCTGGAACTCGGCGGGGGAGGGTTTCATCACCACCTGGAACTGGTAGTAGTGCTGCAGGCGGTTGGGGTTCTCTCCATAGCGGCCGTCAGTAGGGCGGCGCGAGGGCTGCACGTAGGCGGCGTTCCAGGTCTCGGGGCCGATGGAGCGCAGGAAGGTCGACGGATGGAAGGTGCCGGCACCTACCTCCATGTCCAGCGGCTGCATCACCACGCAGCCCTGTTCGGCCCAGTACTGCTGGAGGGCCAGGATCAACCCCTGAAAGGTCGAGACGTCTGCCGCCGACCCGGGGGCCGAGGTCGACGTAGGTGTCGAGAGTATCATTGGGAAAAGCACCGTTGGCCATGAATTCACAGGGCGTCAAGTATACAATCACCGGAAGATCGGTTATAGGCGCACGCCCCGAGACAGAGGATTCTCATCCATGATCGTAGTGACAGGCGGGGCCGGCTTCATCGGCTCGAATCTGGTCAAGGCACTCAATCAGCGCGGCCATCAGGACGTGATGGTGGTCGACGACCTGCGCGACGGAACCAAGTTCGTCAACCTGGCCGACTGCACCCTCGGCGACTATCTGGACAAGGACGACTTCCGCCGCCGGGTGGAGGCCGAGCTGCGCGGTGAGCACTCGCAGTTGCCGAAGATCGAGGCGATCTTCCATGAGGGGGCCTGCTCGGATACCACCGAGTGGGATGGCCACTTCATGCTCGATAACAATTTCGAGTACTCCAAGGTGTTGCTGCACTTCTGCCAGCAGCGTGGGATCCCCTTCATCTATGCCTCGTCGGCGGCCACCTATGGTGGCAGCGAGGTATTCGTGGAGGCCCCGGAGCACGAGAGACCGCTCAACGTCTATGGCTACTCCAAGCTGCTGTTCGACCAGTATGTACGCGCCCACCACGATTCGTTTCGCAGCCAGGTAGTCGGCTTCCGTTACTTCAATGTCTATGGCCCCCGGGAGCAGCACAAGGGCAAGATGGCCAGCGTCGCCTATCACCACCACACCCAGATCAGTGCCGGGCAGGAGGTCAGGCTGTTCGGTGCCTGGGACGGTTATGAGGCGGGCATGCAGAGCCGTGACTTCGTCTATGTGGGCGACGTGGTGGACGTGAATCTCTGGTTCCTCGACAACCCCGAGGAGTCCGGCATCTACAACCTGGGCAGTGGGCGCGCCGAGCCCTTCAAGGCCATCGGTGAAGCGGTGATCGACTACTACGGCCGCGGGGCCATCGAGTACATCGATTTTCCCGAGGAGCTGAAGGGGCGCTACCAGAGCTACACCCGGGCCGATATCTCGCGGCTGCGCGAGGCCGGATACGACCGCGAATTCCGCACCGTGGCCGAAGGGGTGCGCGAATACCTGGAGTGGCTGAATGGTTGAGTCGGCCACGCTGGGCAAAGTGGCGAGCGGCGAGCGCATCCTGGTGGTCGGCCCCTCCTGGGTCGGCGACATGGTGATGGCCCAGAGCCTGTTGATGACGCTACGCGCACGCCATCCCGGGGTAACGCTGGCCGTGATGGCGCCGGGCTGGTCGTTGCCGATCCTCGAGCGCATGCCCGAGGTAGATGAGGCGATCGCTCTGGACGTGGCACACGGCCAGTTCGGCTGGGCGACGCGGCGCGCCGTGGCCCGCTCCCTGCGCGGCCGCTTCGATCGTGCCATCGTGCTGCCGCGCTCCTGGAAGTCAGCGCTGGTGCCCTTCCTGGCGGGAATTCCTCACCGGGTCGGCTTTCACGGTGAGCAGCGTTTTGGGCTGCTCAACCAGCGTCGTCGCCTCGACAAGCACGCGCTCGACCAGACGGTGAAACGGTTCGTCTCGCTGGGACTGCCTGCCGATGAAGCGGCCACGGGCAGCTTCACGATACCCCAGCCCCGACTGGAGGTGGATGCCGGCAACCAGGCCGAGCTGCGCGAGCGACTGGGCCTCTCCTCGGCCCCGGCCATCGGCATGATGCCCGGAGCCGAGTACGGTCCCGCCAAGCAGTGGCCGCTGGAGCACTTCCGCACCCTTGCCGAGCACTTGGTGGCCGATGGCTTCGAGGTGCGCGTGCTGGGTGGGCCCAAGGATGTCGAGGCGGGAGATGCCATCGCCGGGGGCCTGGCGGGTGCCCATAACCTGTGCGGCAGGACGCGTCTGGCCGACGCGGTGGACCTGCTGGCCGACTGCGAGCAGGTGGTCACCAACGATTCGGGCCTGATGCACGTGGCGGCGGCGGTGGGGACCCGGGTGCAGGCGCTCTACGGCTCCTCCTCGCCGGCCTACACGCCGCCGCTGACCGGCAACGCCGAGATCCACTACCTGGCCGTGGAGTGCTCGCCCTGCTTCGAACGCGTCTGCCCACTCGGACATACTCGCTGCCTGACGGAAATGACTCCCGAACGCCTGCTCCGGGCCATTCACTCTGGGCGAGCGACCATCGCCAAGGTCTGATGCCGACGACGGCATGACCGGGGTCGCCTCGCAGGCCCCATCATCGAGGGCATCCAGGATCTAGCGGGGGGCGGCCTGACCGCTTTCCTGCTGTCTGCTGTCGGGTATCAGGCCTTCCCACAGGCGTTGCTGCAGGGCCGTCTCCTCGTGCATGCGTGCCGCCAGGTCGGCCAGGCCATGCTGTTCCACCAGGGTCGGTTCTGCGCTGAACAGGGAGACGCCTAGCCCTGCGCGGTGACGGTCGATGGTGAAGCCCATCGCCTCCAGGAGGGTGGGAAAGAGATCGATGGTGGCCGCCTGTCGCCGGGTGCGCTGCCCCGCTTCGATGCCTTCACCCAGCAGCATGAAGGTGTTGTCGCGCTCACTGGCGATCAGCTGCTCCCAGGCCGACACGCGCATCGTCAGGTGGTCGCTGGCGATCACCACCAGCGTATTCTCGAGCAGCCCCTCGCCTTCGAGTCGGTCGATCAGGTCGAAGGCGAGCCAAGCCGAGCACTCCACCGAATAGAGAATATCCTCGCCGTCGAACTCGCCCTGGCGCTCCAGGCAGGCCTGGGCCGGATAGCCATTGGGCGCGTGACCGGTGATGCTCAGGCTGATCACGCCCCAGGGGCCCGCATCTTCCTCGTCCAGGCGGCGGATCTCCTCGATGGTGAAGTCGTAGAGGCTGTCGTCGAAGAGCCCCCAGTCGTTGACGTAGTCGCTGTCCTCGAGGCGTGATTCGAGTTCGGCGCGGCCCATGACCCTATCGAAAGCGTGGCCCCGGTAGAAGATTCCCTTGCCGGCAAACTCGGTGCTGGCCCCGCCCAGGAAGCTGAGGCGGTAGCCCTGTTCATCCAGCAGATCGCCCAGGCAACGAATGCCGGGTACCACACGCCCCAGCGGTTCGAACTGGTTGTCGTGGAGCAGCCCCGCCGGCATCAGCGGGGTGCCGCACTGGCTGGCGATCATGCCGGCCATGGTCCAGCCCGTGTTCTCCAGCTGGCGCACCCCCTCGAAGACGTGGCCGCGGCGGCCCAGGGCGTCGAGGAAGGCATAGGCATCACCGAAGCGCGTGCGATCGCCATAGGTGCGCTCGATGCTCTCCAGGTAGAGCAGCAGCAGGTTGGGAGGGTCTTTCGGTGCCTGTTCGACCGTGGGGGCCACGTAGCGGCGGTCCAGCCAGGCCCCGTCATCGGTGACGATGGCCGCACTGCGTTGCCCCATGCTGTAGAACAGCGGGTTGCTGACGATCAGCACCAGCACCAGCAACCTGTCGGCGAGTCGCCAGCGGTGGTCGCGGCGTGCCAGCCAGGTGAAAGCGGCCAGCAGCGCCAGCATCGCCAGGGTATAGAGCGCCGCCGCCAGAAGGCGGCCGCTACCGCCGTGCTCGGCGATCCCGGCCTGCAGGTGGAAGAAGATCGCCCCGATCTCGACGATGCCGAAGCTCTCGGCCAGATAGACGTAGACGCCCCACAGGCAGAGAGGCACCAGCGACCAGGGCCAGACCCTAACTGGCGGCCTGGGGTTCGCCGGCTTGCCCCAACGCAGCAGCCAGCCCAGACCCAGCCAGGCGCCGGCGATAGGCACCAGGCTCCATACCGGCAGCACCGCCACGGTGACGATGGCGTAGCCAAGGCAGAGCCCGATCACGAGCAGGGCCCACCAGCGGGGATGGTGGAAGTAAGAAAAGGTTCTTCGCAGACTGGCGTGAAAGCGAAGCAACCTTAGGCAGAGGCGGGATAGAGAAACGGCGGTAAATCCGAGTAAACTGATGTTCACCACAAACCCCAGCCTACGGATACCGCCGTTGCCATGGATGCTACCCCGCTCTGCCTGTTCTGGAAAGGTTTCACCGTCGCCCATCACGAATTCCTGGATGAGCAAACACTACGGCTCCAGTTGGCGCCTGATGACCTGATCCCGCCAGTCTGCAGCGGCTGTGACCATGCCTGCTTTCTCGTCCATGACGTGCATCACCGTCGCGTCCGAGAGGCGCCGTTGCTGATCTACCGGGTGGAGCTGGAGGTGCCGGTACGTCGCCTGCGCTGCCCCGTCTGCGGCCCGACACGCGAGCGCATTGACTGGTTGCCGGGTCGTTCACCGGTGACCACCACGCTGCGCCAGTGGGTGGAGCGTCTGGTCGAGTTGCTGCCGATCCGGCATGTCGCCGACTTGGTCGGCCTGCACTGGCATACCGTCAAGGCCATCGATAAGCAGCGCCTACAGCGTGACCTGCCGGCGCCGGACCCGACGCGGCTGCGTCGCCTGATGATGGACGAGTTCGCCCTCCACAAGGGGCACCGCTACGCCACGGTGATTGCGTGTGCCGACACCCAGCAGGTGGTGTGGATCGGCGAAGGTCGCTCCCGGGAGGCGATCCGCCCGTTCTTCGAATGGTTGGGTGATGCGCGACAGCAGATCGAGGCCGTCGCCATGGACATGAACGCGTCTTTCGATCTCGAAGTGAAGGACCAGTGCCCTAACGCCGAGGTGGTCTACGACCGCTTCCATGTCGTGGCCAAGTACGGGCGTGAAGTGATGGACCGGGTGCGCGTCGATCAGGCCAATCAGCTGCGCGACGACAAGGCGGCCCGCAAGGTGATCAAGGGCAGCCGCTGGCTGCTGCTGCGCAATCAAGACAACCTCAAGCCTGAGCAAGCGGTGAAGCTGGAGGAACTGCTGGCCGCCAATGCCTCACTGACCAAGGTGTATCTGCTCAAAGACCAGCTCAAGACACTGTGGTTTGCCGAGGACGAGGCGACGGCACGCAGCGGTTGGCAAGAGTGGGCCGGTATGGCGTTGAGCAGCGGTATCGACGCCTTGGTGCGCTTCACCAAGAAGCTGGAGCCCTACTTGGATGGCATCGTATCCAGTGCTCGCCACCGGCTAAACACCAGCGTGCTGGAAGGTATGAACAACCGAATCAAGGTCATCAAGCGGATGGCCTACGGGTACCGCGACACGGCGTACTTCTTCCTGAAGATCCGTGCCGCGTTTCCCGGCAAAATGCGATGAACCTAAGAAAAGGGGGTGGACTGGTTCATGGCGGTTTCGGCTTTTGGTTATCCTGTCAGCTTACCAACTCTTGGTCCTACCTCGCAGCGTCACGATTCACGTTTATGGTGACGACTGGGGCCAGCGCTTACACTGGTTTTTTTCATTCCCATGCTGGAAGGAGTGTCGATGTCCATCGCTGCCGTGTTGATCGTCAAGAACGAAGCAGAGCATCTGCGTGCTTGCCTGGAGACCCTGGGCTGGGTCGACGAGATCGTGGTGGTAGATGCTGGCAGTGATGACGCTACTTGCGCTATTGCGCGGGAGTTTACCGATCACGTAGTGGTAGAGGATGATTGGCAGGGTTTCGGTATGCAGCGCCAGCGAGCCCAGACGCTGGTGGTGAGCGACTGGATTCTGATGATAGATGCCGACGAACGCGTCAGCCCGGCGCTGAGGGCCAGCGTACAGGCGGCGGTCGGCGAGGGCATGCCGGCGATCTACACCGTGTCGCGCCTATCCTGGTGCTTTGGCGCCTACATCCGGCATTCCGGCTGGTATCCGGATCGTGTCGCCCGGCTCTATCCCCGCGGGCGTGCGGGCTACAATGACGCCCTGGTGCACGAGAAACTCGAGAATCCCCAGGCGCTGCCTGTGCGCCCCTTGCAGGGGGATCTGCTGCACTACACTTACCGCGACCTGCGCCACTACCTCGAGAAGTCGGCCCACTATGCCCAGGCCTGGGCCGAGCAGCGGGCCGCGCGAGGGAAGCGCGGCAACCTCGCCGCCGGCATCGGGCACGGTATCGGTTGCTTCCTGCGCATGTACCTGCTCAAGGCGGGGTTTCTCGATGGCCGCCAGGGACTGCTGCTGGCACTGCTTTCGGCCCACTCCACCTTCGCCAAGTATGCCGATCTCTGGGTCAGGACCCGGACCGCCCCTCCACCGGAAGATGGCGCAGCAGGCCGCTGATTGCCTCCGCAGCGGCAGTGATATCGATGCTTGCCATGTCCTGCTCGCCGGCATCCGCGGGCGGGCAGAAAGCGAGGCGGTGAGCTGCCCGGTTGCAGGTCTGCCAGCGCAGCGGGGTGGCAGAGCGTCGCGAGGGATAGAACCCGGCGGTGGCGATATCCAGGCAGCCGGCGATGTGGAGCGGGCCAGTGGAGCCAGCGATGAAGAGGTCTGCCGCCGCCAGCGTCTGGGCGAAGTCATCCAGGCCGGCCCGCGGCGGCAGGCGATGTGCCTCGAGGCCGGCCTTGCGCAGCGGTGCCAGGATCGCCTCGGCGGTGGGCTCCTCTCCGGGACCGGCGGTCAGCACCCACTGGGCACGTTTCTCCATCGGCAGGCCGGTATCCACCTCCTGCACCAGCCGCACGTACTGCGCGGGGGAGAGGTTGACCGCCGAGCCGCCGCTGCCTCCGTGCAGGAACCCCCAGGGCCGCGCCGGGTCGAGGGCCAGCTCCTCGGCGATGCGCCGACGCTGGGCCCGGCGCTCGCCTTCCGGGAGGGGCCACCAGGGCGGCTCGGGGGCGGCGGCTGGGGCAAGGTCGAACTCGCCCAGCAGCGCCTCGGCGAGCTCGACGTTGTAGCGGTACTCCGGCTTTTCCGAGCGCGACCTGCGCTGCACCACCCTTCGGTTGTAGAATAGCTGCGCCCACTTGGTGGCGGGCGCCAGGCGCAGCGGGATGCCCGCGCGCCAGCCCAGCCAGCCGATGCGCGGCGTGGAGAAGAGGGTGAGCAGGGCGTCGAAGCGTGCTGCCTTCACCTCAACCAGCAGCCGGCGCTGCTCGACGCGGGAGGCGCCATCGCCCGGGTCGATCAGCACCTCGTCGATCCAGGGGCAGAGGCGCGCCATGGGCGACGTATAGGCCGGCACCAGCACGCTCACATGGGGGGCGGGGCTTGCCGCCTTGAGACGGGCCAGGGCCGGCCAGGCGAGCATGAAGTCGCCGAGCTTGTCATTGCGAACCACCAGCAGGCGCGGCGCGGCGCCCCGGGCGGTGGAAGTAGCAGTCATGCGGGCTCCCGAGCCCCAATACCGGAAGGAGTGATCGTGTCGCACAAGGTTCTACACGTCTGCCTCTCCAGCGGCTGGGGCGGACTGGAAATGTATCCGTCACGGATTATACCCGAGCTGGCCCGCCAGGGGTGGCAGGCCCATGGCCTGGCCCTGGCCGGCTCCCGGGTTGCCGCGAGCTTCCGCGAGGCCGGCGTCGAGCCGCTGCTGGTGCCCTCCCGAGGGCGTGCATTGTTGGCCGTGCCGAGCCTGCTGCGCTACTTGAGTAAGCACGATATCGGCGTGATCCACTGCCACAAGTCCAGCGACCTGCGCCTTGGCGCGTTGCTGGTGACGCTGCGCCCCTCGCTGCGACTCTTCTTCACCGATCATATGGGAGTCACCCGTCCCAAGAAGGACCTCTACCACCGCTGGGCCTACGGCAAGGTTACCCGGCTGCTTTCCATCAGCGAGGCGACCCGCAGGCGCAACCTGGCGGCCTTCCCCCTGCCTCCCGAGCGGATCCGGCGGCTCTACCTGGGCATCGATCCGGCCCCCTATGCGCCCCGTCTCGATGACGAGGCGCGTCTTGCGCTGCGCCGGGAGCTGGGCGTGTCCGATGGCGCTGTGGCTATCGGCCTGCCTGGCCGGCTGACACCGGGCAAGGGACAGTGCGTCTGGCTCGAGGCTTTGGCTCGGCTGAGCGAGACGCACCCCGGTATCGCTTGGCACGGAGTGCTGATTGGCGGCGTGATGGCCGCGGAGGGCAGCAATGAAGAGTACGTGGCCGAGCTTCGCCAGCGCGTGGTCGCGCTGGGTCTCGAACCGCGTATCACCTTCGCTGGCTTTCGATGCGACCTCCCGAGGCTGTTTGAGGCGCTGGATATCGTCTGTGTGCCCTCGCGGAACGAAGCCTTCGGGCTTACCGTGATCGAGGCCATGGCCGCCGGCAAGGCAGTCGTGGGCAGCAACAGCGGAGCAATCCCCGAGCTACTTGGTGGCTCGACCGGCCGGTTGGTCGCACCCGATGATACTCAGTGCTGGGCGGAGATGATGGCCGAGCTGGCCGCGGATACCACGCTCCGATCGCGACTGGGAGGGGCTGCACGCGAGAAAGTATTGAAGGACTTTACCCTACCAAGCCATGTGACCAATTTGGTCGAAGAATATTTAGCTTAGTCATGCAGTCGAGAGATGGCTTTCGAGGTGGACTTATGTTGGATGAGTGATGTAAATGCAAATTAGGTGTAGGGACCAGAATGATGGGTAAAATAAAAAGATGCACTGCGATGCTTGGCGATAATGCTGGTAGAGTAGCAACTGGATATTAAAAGAGGGATGGGCTGATGAATCCAGTAAGAGAATGGAGTGAGGCCTTGTCTCTGTATACGAGTTTAGCTGTATTCCTGTTGGGTGCTCTATCTCTGGTGGCGCCCAGCGGATATTCGCTGGGCGCGTTGATGCTGGTTATGGCTGTGCCCGGTTTGGTTATGCTCCGCAGAAAGGTTGCTTTGCATGGTGCAGATCTAGCAGTGATGTGCGTGATGCTTGCGTATGCGTTAGTGGGCGTTATTTGGGCTTTTGGCCTTGGCAGTGGTTTGCGAGATATTGATAAGCCCATACGTTTTGCTTTTGCAGTGCTGGCACTGATGGTGGTGATTTCCTATCCTCCTCGTCTAGCTTGGTTATGGGCGGGAGTTTCAATAGGGGCGATAGGTGCTGGTAGCTGGGCTGGTTGGCAGAAGCTAGTTGAAGGTATCTCTCGGGCAACAGGTCATACTCATACTATTCAGTTCGGTAACATCAGTATGTTGCTAGGATTGATGTGCTTGGCGGGACTTGGCTGGGCTATACTCCAGCGCCATCGCCTCGTGTGGTTGGGGTTGCTGATTTTGGGCTCGGTACTCGGTGTGTCGGGCTCTATTTTTTCCGGAAGTCGAGGTGGCTGGGTTGGAGTGCCCTTCATGCTATTGGTTTTGTACCGTGCTTATGGCCGGCAAATACCGAGGAATTGGCGAGTGGGGCTGCAGATATTGGTGGCGATGGTATGCTTAATGGTGATCATGATTCCCCAGACTGGTGTGCTAGCGCGAGTTTTGGAGGCCTTTAGTGATATCGCCCTCTATTTTTCAGGTGAGAACTTGGTTACCTCAGTGGGGCTTCGTTTCGAGATGTGGCAAGGAGCAACGCAGCTTATCGCCGAGCGACCACTGCTGGGCTGGGGGGAGCAGGGGTATCATACAGCTATGAAGGAGTTAGCCTATGGAGGTGCCATACACGTTGACGCGGCCCGCTATGGTCATGCTCACAATGAGTTTCTTGACGCATTCGCCAAGCGAGGAGTGATAGGTTTGGCTGTTCTACTGGCGCTCTATCTGGTGCCGCTTCGTCTCTTTGTGGCTCAGTTGCGGGTGTCGGATTTGAACCAGCGCTCACTGGCTGCTGCTGGGACACTGCTATGCGTGGCTTATATTGATTTTGGGCTTTCTCAGACATTTCTTGAGCACAACAGCGGAGTGATGATGTTTGCCTTTCTGATGGCCGTGCTGTGGGGGAGTTTGAGCGCTTTGATGAACTCTCAAACTTTTTGTTCTCTTGCTGGCTCTACAACTGATGTGCGGAACAATCTATGATTGGTAGATCAAAGATCGGTAAAACGGCGGTCCTCTGTTTCTCGCCAAGTGGGGGTGGCATGGAACACGATGCCGCCTTTATGGCCGAAAAGATTAACCAATATCTCGGCGAATGCCTTCTGATAGTTCGGCGTGGTACTTGGCTTGAGAGTTTTGCTAAAGATAATGAAGTTCCCAGCGTTAGTATTTCCTTTCGCGGAAACTTTAGTTTTCAAGCAATTCGTCAACTTCGGCGCTTATGGCATCGCGAAGAGATTCGCAATGTTATCTTCCTGGGTTCCTCGGAGATTCGCTCGATCCATTTCAGTTTATCTCCTCCAGTGGAGCGCTTCATTGTGCGACATGGCACCACTAAGAGCTCATCCAAAAAGGATATTGTGCATCGCCTCATCTGGTCACGAGTCACGGCACACTGGTGTATAAGCGAACATCTCAAGCGTAATGTTGAAGCACTGTTTCCCGTGGGGCGCGCCAAGGTTTTCGTTAACTATGTGGGTTTGGGTGATAAACTGACTTGTTTGCCGCATGCCAAACCGCTGAGCTGGGATGATGATGTGTTGCGTCTAGTGCATGTGGGTAGGCTGGTGCCAGGCAAGGGGCAGCGCGATGCTTTGGAGGTGATTGCACAGCTGAACGCCCGTGGTGTACCAGCAACATTAACACTGTATGGCAGTGGGCCTGATAGAGCCGAACTGGAAGCACGAATTGAAAACCTCTTTCTGTCTTCAGTGATTACAATTGCAGGGCATGTGGTACACCCTTACCAGTACTTCAGTGACTTCCACGGGATTCTTTACCCCAGCTATGGTGAAGGCTTTGGTAACGCTTTCGTCGAAGGGCTGGCGACGGGAATGCACGGCTTTAGTTATGACAATACTGTATTTCCGGAATTGAAAGCACTGGGATTGGACTTTCATATGGTGCCTGATCGTAATATAGAGGCTCTAGTGGATGCTATCGAGAAGGTTTGGCAACGACGTGAGGCGCTGCCCGGAGGTAATGTGGTAAAGTGTCGGTCTTTGTTTTCAGCTGATCAGGAGATGGTAGTTCTTGCTGACTATCTGGTGTGAGAGTTGGCGATTGCACGCGGCTACAGCGAGCGCTTGGTGTTTGATTGGACATCTTTTTCCAGTGGCCTGACCACCGAGGTGGTGCGTTGCTGTAGGTTCCACTTTCCTTCGACCTTGTCGATGTACTGGAAGTACTGGTTAGTGAAACTGCCTTGGTTGACTGCATGGCGGTAGGACACTGTAGGTATCTTGTCGACTTCTAAAATTTCGTTGAAGACACCGGGACCAGTGATGTGGAAGACGTTGTTTAGTGAGGCCTCCTCGATATTTTTTACTATCTGGTCGATTAGCATCTTGAGCTTTGGGTTGCCAGGTACGCTTGCGATGAAGTAATTGCTGAGCTCTCCGCGGCGGGTGGTCACGTAGAGCTCCTCGCTTTTGTTGCCAATCACCCGAGAGAGCGGCCAGATCTGGTGGGCGTCGATGTCCAGATAGACGCCTCCAAACTTGTGCAGCACCAGCAGGCGCCACAGGTCAGCCTGGGCGGCACCAATCTGCAGCCGATCATAGTGTGGAAGGACATCAGGGTAGTGCTCGGCGATGAACTCCCGCCGAGCCTCGGTGATCATGAAGCGGTATTCGAAGCGCGGCGCCATAATCCGGTTGAACAGGTAGTTCAGGTACACCGGTAGTGTGACTCGGTTGGTGAAGTTGGTTTGCCAGATAATACGTGGTATGCGGCTCGGCTTGCTGTTTTCCAGCAACGGAGCGGCGCACTCCGGTAGTGTGAAGCGCTTGTCGGGGAGGCTCCAGTGGTAGGGATAACTGAGTACCTTGGTAATGTTGGCCGTCAGCTTGATCAGGCGGCTGGTGGCGACGATCAAAATTTTTTTCACGATAACCTCAGGTTTCAGACGGGTAGATACCCTGAACTTATGATTTTCCGATTCTTGGTGTGAACAAACGCTTAGCCGAGCGCGTAGCCCTTTCGAATCGCTGTCATGGCGTCAGGAGCCCCAAACTTTACCAGTGAGCGCTCGAGTCGCTCGAGGTTGCGTTCTTTCCAGGCGCCATCAGGGCGCAGCCGGCAGCGGTCGAGGTCGATCAGCCACACCTTGCCTCCTTCATCCACCAGCAGGTTGCGGGCGTTGAGGTCGACATGGTCGAGGCCGACGTCGTGGAAGCGGCGGATGGTGGCACCGACGCGTTGCAGCAGGTCGTCATCGGCTTCGCCGTTCTCCAGCAGGCTGGCCAGTGCGCGGGCACCGGGAATGCGCACGGTGATCAGGGCGGCTGAGTAGGTCAGGCCATGATGGCTGACATCGGCGGCCACCGGGCGGGGCACCGGCAGGCCGCGGGCATGCAGGTCTACGGTCAGGCGCAGCTCGCGGAAGGCGCGGGTGCGCTCCAGGCCGGTCCACAGATAGCGGGCTTCGCTGAGTCGCGCCATCAGGCCTCCTCGGCGGTAGGGGCGCAGTACCCACTCCTCGCCGTTACCGGCATTCAGGAACAGGCTGGCGCCGCGTCCCGGGGCCTGGCCGGTGATCCTTCCCTGCGCTTGCCACCAGCCGGGGTCGAAGGTTGACGGGCCGATTTGTGGCGCCTTGCCTGCGTCACATAAACTGTCCGCATCATATAGAATATGGGACTTTCCCGCTCTCAATGTTGCCAAGCGCATGAAGCATCCTCTGCCCGCCCAACCGCGCCACATCGGCGTGCTGCGACTCTCCGCCCTGGGCGATGTCTGTAACCTGGTGCCGACGATTCGCGCCCTGCAGCGCCAGTGGCCCGAGGCACGCATCACCTGGATCGTCGGCAAGGCCGAGCACAGTCTACTGGCGGGCCTCTCCGGGGTCGAGTTCGTGGTCTACGACAAGGCCAGTGGCCTTGCCGGCTTGCGCGCCCTGTGGCGCGAGTTGGCCGATACCCGCTTCGATGTGCTGCTGCACATGCAGCAGGCGCTGCGCGCCAGTGTGCTCTCCCTGGGGCTCAAGGCCGACGTACTGGTGGGCTACGACAGGGCGCGCGCCAAGGATGCCCAGCACTGGTTCACCCATCGCCAGATCTCTCCACGCCCGCGCGCCCATGTGCTGGAGTCCTTCCTGGACTTCGCCCGCCTGATGGGGGTCGAGGACCTGAACCTGGCGTGGCGCCTGGCGATCCCTTCCGCCGCCCGAGAGGAGGCGAGTGCCCTCACCGGGGGAGCGAGTTATCTGCTGATGAGCCCCTGTGCCAATCCGCGCTTGCGCAACTTCCGCAACTGGTCTGCCGAGGGCTACGCCGCCGTGGCCCAGCACGCCTGGGAGCAGCATGGCCTGTGCACGGTGTTGACCGGGGGGGGCAGCACCCAGGAGCGGGAGATGGGCGAGCGCATCCAGGCCCTGTGTCCGCCCGAAGCGGTGATCGACGCCATCGGTGGCACCTCGCTCAAGGCGCTGCTGGCGCTGATCGATGCGGCCCAGGCGGTGATCGCGCCGGACTCGGGCCCCGTGCATATGGCCAACGCCCTGAATACGCCCACCGTGGGGCTCTATGCCACCACTAACCCCGACCGTGCCGCGCCCTACCGCTGGCGTGACTTCGTGGTCAATCGCTATCCTGAGGCGGTACGCCGCTACCTGCACAAGGACCCCGAGGAGATCCCCTGGGGGCAGCGTGTCCGCCATCCGGATGCCATGTCACTGATCCGCGCCGATGACGTGATCGAGCGCCTCGAGGCGGCACTGCAGCACGCCATCGATCATCCCCCAGCCAAGGATGCCTGACGATGAGACTCGACCTGACTGCCCTGGAGCGCTCCCGCCTGCTGGTGGTGGGCGATGTCATGCTCGACCGCTACTGGCACGGCGGCACGTCGCGCATCTCCCCCGAGGCGCCGGTGCCGGTGGTTCGCGTCGAAGAGAGCGAGGAGCGCCCTGGCGGCGCCGCCAACGTGGCGCTGAACATCTCCTCCCTGGGCGCCCAGGCCGCGCTATCCGGACTGGTGGGTGATGACGATAACGCCGACCGCCTGGTAAGCCGCCTGGAGGCTGCCGGAGTGAGTACTCACTTCCAGCGCAGCCCGCGGGTACCCACGATTACCAAGCTGCGGGTGATGAGCCGCAACCAGCAGTTGATCCGCCTCGATTTCGAGGAGGGGCTGGGTGATGCGGACACCTCCGAGTTGCTGGAGCGGGTGGAGGCGGCGCTGCCGGAGTGTGACCTGGTGATTCTCTCGGATTACGGCAAGGGCACGCTGAACCGCGTCGAAGAGCTGATCCGCCTGGTGCGTGCCAGCGGCAAGCGGGTGCTGGTGGACCCCAAGGGCAGCGACTTCTCCCGTTACCGCGGGGCCAGTGTGCTGACGCCCAATCTGGCGGAATTCGAAGCGGTGATGGGACACTGCCGCGACGACGCCGAGCTGGCCAAGCGAGGTGAGGCCCTGCGCGCCGAGCTCGAGCTGGAGGCATTGCTGATCACCCGCAGCGAGAAGGGCATGACCCTGATCCGCGAGGGGCACGAGCCGTTGCACCTGCCGACTCGCGCCCGAGAGGTCTATGACGTCACCGGCGCCGGCGATACCGTGATCGGCGTGCTGGGCCTGGCCCTGGCCGCCGGCCACGGCTTCCCCGAGGCGATGACCCTGGCCAACCTGGCCGCCGGCCTGGTGGTGGCCAAGCCGGGCACCGCGACCCTCTCCATCGCCGAGCTCTACACCGCCCTGCACGGCGACAAGCTGGCCGAGTTCGGGGTGATCGAGGAACCGGCGCTCATCGAGGCGGTACGCGCCGCCCAGGCCCGCGGCGAGCGGGTGGTCATGACCAACGGCTGCTTCGACATCCTCCACGCCGGCCACGTCGCCTACCTGGAGCAAGCGCGCCGGCTCGGCGACCGGCTGATCGTGGCGGTCAACGACGACGCTTCCATCGCCCGGCTCAAGGGCCCCAAGCGGCCCATCAACCCCCTGGCGCGGCGCATGCAGGTGCTCGCCGGGCTCGGTGCCGTGGACTGGGTGGTACCCTTCGCCGAGGACACCCCCCAGCGGCTGATCGAGGCGGTGCTGCCCGATGTGCTGGTCAAGGGCGGCGACTACCAACCGGAGCAGATCGCCGGCGGTCAGGCAGTGCGCGACGCCGGTGGTGAGGTTCGGGTGCTGGGCTTCGAGGATGGCGTCTCCACCACGGCGATGATCTCCACCATCCTCGACCGCGAGAGCTGATGGGCTGGCCCCGGCTCGCCTACTCCACGGCGCTGCACCTGCTCGCTCGCCTGCTCTGGCGGCGCCTGCGCCGTGAGCATGGACTCACCGACCCCAGGCCATTGCGCCTGGGGAGGATTCCCGAGACCCCTCCCGACACACACATGCTATGGCTGCACTGCGCCTCGGTGGGCGAGGTGCAGGCGGCCCGCCCGCTGATCGAGGCGCTGCTCGAGCGCTATCCCGGCCACTCGCTGACCGTGACTACCATGACCGCCACCGGCGCCGAACGCGTGCGTGCGCTGGCAGACGGGCGCCAGGATGGCCGGCTGGTCCATCACTTCGTGCCCCTGGACTTCCCCCACGCTGCGGCACGCTTCGTCGAGCGCCTGCGCCCAGAGATCGCGCTGTTCTTCGAGACCGAGCTGTGGCCCAACCTGCTCCATGCCTGCCGCACCCGCGGCGTACCGGTGGCGGTGCTCAACGGTCGACTCTCCCCGCGAGCCCTGCGTGGCTATCGCCGGTTGCGCCCGCTGCTGCGCGAGGCCCTGGGCTGCGTCGACTGGCTGGCGGCCAAGTCCGATGAGGATGCCGCGCGCTTCGCCGAGCTCGGCATGGCGGCTGAGCGCACTAGCGTGGTGGGCTCGCTGAAGTTCGACATCGCACCGGAAGAGGGCGTTCAGAAGGTAAGTGAGCGCTTGCGCACACTGCTGGGGCGCCGCCAGGTTTGGGTGGCGGGCTCCACCCACGAGGGCGAGGAAGCGCTGCTGCTGGCCGCCCATGGGCGGCTGCGCGAGAGCTACCCCGAGGCGCTGTTGGTGCTGGTGCCGCGCCATCCCCAGCGCTTCGAGGCGGTGGCGAGCCTGTGCGAACAGGCCGGCCAGGCACCGGCCAGGCGCTCCCGGGGAGAGAGGCCCGAGGATGGCACCGCGGTCTACCTGGCAGACACCATGGGCGAGCTGCTGGCGCTCTATGGCGCCGCCGACCTGGCCTTCGTCGGCGGCAGCCTGGTGCCGGTGGGTGGCCACAACCTGCTGGAGCCCGCCGCCCTGGGCATCCCGGTGCTCACTGGACCGGAGCTGGCCAACTTCGCCGATGTGGCCGAGGCGCTGCGCGGCGCCGGTGCCCTGGTGGAGGTGGCCGACGAGAAGCGCCTCGCCGAGGCGCTGATCGCGCTGTTCGCCGACACGGCCGAGCGCCGTCGTCTCGGTGAGGCGGGGCGCGGCGTGGTGATGGCCAACCGCGGCGCGCTTGAACGTACCCTGAAGGGGCTGGACAGGCTGCTACTGGCGAAGTAAGTGCTTACTTCGTTTGCAGGGCCATCAGGCCGGTGTCAGGCGCTCCACGCCCTGGGCGGTGCCGAGCAGCAGCACATCGGCGCCGCGGGCGGCGAACAGGCCGTTGGTCACCACGCCGACAATGGCGTTGAGGCGCGCTTCCATGGCCAGCGGGTCGTCGATCATGAAATCAAAGCAGTCGATGATCTGGTTGCCGTTGTCGGTGACCACCCCCTCGCGGTAGACCGGGTCGGCACCCAACTTGACCAGCTCCCGGGCCACATAGGAGCGGGCCATGGGAATCACCTCCACCGGCAGCGGGAAGGCGCCGAGGCGCTCGACCCGCTTGGAGGCGTCGGCGATGCAGATGAACTTCTCGGCACAGGCGGCCACCACCTTCTCGCGGGTCAGGGCCGCGCCCCCGCCCTTGATCATATGCAAGTGAGCGTTCACTTCGTCGGCACCGTCGATGTAGAAGGGCACCGTGCCCACGGAGTTGAGCTCGAACACCTCGATGCCGTGGCCGCGCAGCCGCTCGGCGCTGGCCTCGGAGCTGGCCACGGCGCCGGCGAAGTCGTGGCGCAGCTCGGCCAGGCGGTCGATGAAGCGGTTGGCGGTGGAGCCGGTACCGATGCCGAGCACGGTGTCGCGATGCAGCTGGGGGCGAACCTCGGCGATGGCGGCCGCGGCGACGGCGTCCTTGAGCTGGTCTTGGGATAGGCCGGCCTGGGTCATGGGGCACTCTCCTTGGGTGTCGTGAATCGGCGGGATGGATGGGAAGGCGATGGGGCGACATTATAGGCCAGCGGGGACCGCGTGCCGATGCAGCTCGATCCAGCCTCGAGACTGCTCCCTGCGCCACTGGCTGGACGCCAAGGCTGCCGGAATGCTACCAATAGGGGTTGCCTCGCAGCGCAGCATGCGCGCTGCGTCCTCTCGCGTCACGCCTCTGGGATATCAGGATGCTCGAAGCTACCGTCAAGAAGATTCTCCAGGCCCGGGTCTATGAAGCCGCTCGGGAAACGCCGATCTCGCCGGCCCCCTTCCTCTCCCGTCGCTTCAACAACACCATTCTGATCAAGCGCGAGGACCTGCAGCCGGTCTACTCCTTCAAGATTCGCGGCGCCTACAACAAGATGGCCCAGCTCAGCGAGGCGCAGAAGGCCAAGGGCGTGATCGCAGCGTCCGCCGGCAACCACGCCCAGGGCCTGGCGATGGCGGCGAAGCAGATGGGCGTCAAGGCGATCATCGTGATGCCGCGCATTACCCCCGAGATCAAGGTGGCTGCGGTGCGTGCCCGGGGTGCCAAGGTGGTGCTCAAGGGCGACGCCTTCGCCGAGGCCGCCGCGCATGCCCAGACGCTGATCGAGGAGCGCGGCTACACCTATATCCCGCCCTTCGACGATATCGACGTGGTGGCGGGCCAGGGCACCATCGCCGTGGAGATCCTGCGTCAGCACGGCGGCCCGCTGGACGCCATCTTCGTGCCGGTGGGCGGCGGCGGCCTGATCGCCGGCGTGGCCGCCTACGTCAAGTACCTGCGCCCGGATATCAAGGTGATCGGCGTCGAGGCCGAGGACAGCGCCTGCTTCAAGGCGGCACTGGAGTCGGGCAAGCGGGTCACCCTTGATCAGGTGGGGGTGTTCGCCGAGGGAGTCGCCGTGGCTCAGGTCGGCAAGGTGCCCTTCGATATCGCCCGGGACCTGGTCGACGAGGTCATCACCGTCAATACCGACGAGATGTGTGCGGCGGTGAAGGACATCTTCGAGGACACCCGGGCGGTCTCCGAGACTTCCGGCGCGCTCTCCCTGGCCGGCCTCAAGAAGTATATCCAGCAGACCGGTGCCGAGGGGCAGACCCTGCTGTGCATCAATTCCGGGGCCAATACCAACTTCGACCGCCTGCAGCATATCGCCGAGCGCACCGAACTCGGCGAGCAGCGCGAGGCGATCCTCGCCGTGACCATCCCCGAGCGGCCGGGGAGCTTCAAGAAGTTCTGTCGCACCATCGGCAAGCGCATGGTCACCGAGTTCAACTACCGCTACGCCGACCCCGACAACGCCCATATCTTCGTCGGGGTGCAGGTGAAACCCGGTGGCGAGGACCGCCAGGCGGTGATCGACAGGCTACGCGAGGCGGGCTATCCGGTGGAGGACCTTACCGACAACGAGCTGGCCAAGCTGCATATCCGCCACCTGGGTGGCGGTCGTCCCAAGCAGCAGTTCGACGAGGAGGTCTACCGCTTCGAGTTCCCGGAGCGTCCCGGAGCGCTGATGAACTTCCTTACCAACCTGCCCCATGACTGGAACATCTCGCTGTTCCACTACCGCAACCATGGCGCCGCCTACGGCCGTGTGCTGGTGGGCATGCAGGTGCCCAATGGCGACCGCTCCCATGTGGAGGAGTACTTCGACGCCATCGGCTACCGCTACTGGAAGGAGTCGGACAACCCCGCCTATCGGCTGTTCATGGCCTGAAGCCTCTGCGAAGGCGCGGGTAAGCGCTGACTCGCGCCGGGAGGCTTGTCACCCGGCGGTTTCACGGCATGAACGTTGAGGCTCGGCGGTTGTCTTGGCGGCAGAGTCGGCCTATAGTCTGCGGCGTTGAATTTCTCATTACCCGGAGTCGACGATGAAGCGCAAGCCCGATGTGGTCATGGCCCTGGTGCTGCTGTTCGGTGTTGGTGTCGTGGCAACCGGTTATGCCCAGGCCCTGGTAGGAAACTGAACGCGAATTGCCGACCCCTGGCTGCAAGCAACGGGCCGATGCCAACTGGCATCGGCCCGTTCGTATTCTGGTCTCAAGGCCGTACCAGCCGAGCGTCGCTGACGATGGCGTCCAGCGGCACGTCCCACGGCTCCACCGGCAGCGAGTCGACCCGCTGACAGTCATGGGCCAGGCCGACCAGTCGCGGGCGCGGCCCCGGGTGACGGGTGAAGGCCAGGGTGCGGTCGTAGAAGCCGCCACCCATGCCCATGCGCTGGCCGGCGTCGTCGAAGCCCACCAGCGGCAGCAGGATCAGGTCCAGGGCCCAGGCCGCCAGGCGCCGGGCGCGATGGGCGCCATGACGGGTCTCGGGCTCGGGGATGCCGAAGCGGTTGCGGACCATGGGCGTATCGGCATGGTAGTGCACGAACCACAGGCGATTGCGTGACAGCGGCTTGAGCACCGGCAGATGAACCCGGGCGCCACGGTGCCGGAACCAGTCGATCAGGGGGGTGGGGTCGATCTCGCCGTCATTGGGCAGGTAGAGCGCCACGCGGCGGGCACGCTGCACTTCGGGCAGGCGGCGCAGCCTGAGGCACAGGTGTTCGCTGGCGCGTCGTCGCTGTTCGGGCGTCAGGGCGCGGCGGCGGCGGCGCAGTTCGCGACGCAACTCACGGCGTGAGCCATCGAAGCTCTCGAGAGAAAGGGGTGCGGCGGATGTCGGCATGAGAAGTGTCATGTGGACGAGGTTCCCCAGAGTGCCGCTGTCGTTCTGGCCCTTGAACCCAGTGGTTCAAGGTGGGTGGCCGCAGCCGAACCGTCAGGCTTTCCGACGCACGGACATGCACACGGGTCCGGCTAGCATATGGCCCCCTGGGTACTGCGCATAGGCTCGAGGGACGATAACGACTGGCAAACACCCCAGGGAACGCCTTCATCGTACCAGAGCCGGTGAGGGGCGGCCAATGGATTCCGGGGGCCGGGCTCAGCGCGGCTCCGGGGTGCCGGCCAGGGCCCGTTCCAGGCGCTCGCTCAGGGCGTCCAGGCTGCGCTCCCCCTCACGCTGGTTCTCCAGCGTCTCGAGCAGCTCATGGGTGATATTGAGCGCCGCCATGATGGCGATGCGCTCGCTGCCCAACAGGTTGTTCTGGGCGTGGATGCCGGTCATGGCGCGATCCAGGTAGCGGGCCGCACGCTCCAGCTTGGGCTCTTCCTCGGGGGAGCAGGCGATGACGTAGCTGCGTCCCAGCAGGGTGATCTCGGCGGTCGGCCGTGTTGCGTCGCTCATCGGGGGGCTCCGGCTCGACCCCGCGGGCCACGCTGGCCGCGCGTCCCTGGGGGCCGATGCGTTAACATCCAGTCAATACGGCATGGCCAGCCACTATAAGAGAGGCCTTCTCGAGCGGTCAACGCGCGGTGTCGATTAGCGCCCCGTCCCCGCCCGGCCAGCCACCGTCTATTCGGACACCATCCATACCAGGCACCAGGAGCCCCCATGTCCCTGATCGACGAACGCCAGGACTTTTCCACCATCGCCGACCTCTTCCTGCTCCACGGCAGCATGCAGTCACCGGCCTTCCTCGACGGGCAGCTGTGTGCCCGGCTCGCCATGCACGATATCGACCCCGCTGCCTGGCTGGAGGAGGTGTGCCTGGTGCTGGGCGTCGAGCAGCCGCGTGACGAGCCCTCCGCGGAGCGCTTCCTGGCCTGGCGCCGCCAGACCCTGGATGCGCTCTCCGGCGGCGAGCTCGGTTACGAACCGCTGCTGCCCGATGAGCTCTTCTCGCTGGCCGAGCGTGCCCGGGGCCTGAAGGAGTGGACCCAGGGCTTCCTGGAAGTGATCGAGGATGCCGGCGAGGCGCCCCGGGAGGCATGGTCCACGGCACTGCGCGAGGCGCTGGAGGATCTGCAGGGAATCGCCGCCATGCCCGCCGATCTCGAGGAGAGCGCCGAGAACGAAGGCGACCTCTTTGCCCTGGCCGAGCACGCCCGCATGGCGGCCATGCTGCTCTACACCGAGCAGCATCCCGGCAGGCCCCAGGTCGAGGATGCCGAAACCCCCACCCGCCACTGAAACACCATCATCGACAAGGAGTCCCCATGCTGCCCGAGACCCTGCCTCGCCCAGCGCCGATCGCCAATGCCGACTACCGACTGCGCCGCCAGGCGTTGATGGCCGCCCTGCCCGCCGACAGCGCCGTGCTGCTGCCCGGTGCCTCCCTGGTCACCCGATCGCGGGACAGCGAGTTCCCCTTCCGCCAGGACAGCGACTTCCACTACCTCACCGGCTTCCCCGAGCCCGATGCCCTGCTGCTGCTGCTCCCGGGGCGTGTCGAGGGCGAGAGCGTGCTGTTCTGCCAGGATCGTGACCCGACGCTGGAGGCCTGGACCGGCATCCGGTTGGGCGCCGAAGGAGCCGTCCGTGAGCACGGCGTCGACCAGGCCCTCGAGAACGCCGAGCGCGGCGAGCGCCTCGCGGCCCTGCTCGATGGTCGCCGCACGCTCTACCTGGCGCTGGACAGCGAGCAGGCGCTGGCGCTGGCCGAGGAGGTACGCGCCGAGCTGGTGTCGCGGGTGCGGCGCGGGGCGCGCCCCCCCGAGGCCTTCGCCGATGTGGCACCGCTGCTCCATGAGGCGCGGCTGGTCAAGAGCCCGGCGGAGCTGGCCCTGCTGCGGCATGCCGCGGAGATCTCGGCGCGTGGTCACATGCGCGCCATGCGTGCGTCGCGCCCCGGACTTGCGGAGTACCAGCTGCAGGCGGAGCTGGAGCATGAGTTCCGCTGGCAGGGCGGCAGCGGTCCCGCCTATGCCAGCATCGTCGGTGGCGGCGCCAATGCCTGTGTGCTGCACTACATCGAGAATCGCGCCCCGCTCAAGGACGGTGACCTAGTGCTGATCGATGCCGGGGCCGAGTTCGAGCTGTATGCCGGCGACATCACGCGCACCTTTCCGGTCAATGGCCGTTTCAGCGATGCCCAGCGGGCGCTCTACGCGGTGGTGCTGGGGGTCCAGGAGCGTGCGGTGGCCGCGGTGCGCCCCGGCACCACCCTGGCGGCGATCCACACCGAGGTGGTGCGCGGCCTGACCGAGGGGCTGATCCACCTGGGTCTGCTCGAGGGCGAGGTGCAGGCGCGCATCGATGACGAGAGCTACCGGCGCTTCTACCTGCACTCTACCTCCCACTGGCTGGGGCTGGATGTCCATGACGTGGGGCTCTATCGCCGCGATGGTGAACCCCGGCCGCTGGTCCCGGGCATGGTGCTCACCGTGGAACCGGGGCTCTACATACCCGCCGACGACGACATACCCGAGGCCTTGCGTGGCATCGGCATCCGCATCGAGGACGATGTCGTGGTGACCGACGAGGGACACGAGGTGCTGACCGCCTCCGTCCCGAAATCGGTAGAGGCTATAGAGGCGCTGTTGGCTGGTAAGTGATCGCTCCATCAGGTCTGCTTCTTTTTTTATGTAATATACATTATGAAATATTCAGCTGAGGTGGCGCCATGAGTCCCGGTACAACATCTCCTGTTACATCGGGTACGAAGACGGTGGATATCGCCATCGTCGGTGGCGGACTGGTGGGGGCCAGCCTGGCCTGTGCACTGGCACCGCTGATCGAGCGGCACGGGCTATCGGTGGCGGTGATCGAGGCGTCGCCCATCCTCGACCTGGCCTCCGCCCCCTGGCAGCCCAGCTTCGATGCCCGGGCCAGCGCGATCTCCCTGGGGACCGCCCTGCACTTCACCGACATGGGGGTGTGGCCGGAGATGGCCGAGGAGGCCGCCGCGATCCGCCGTATCCATGTCAGCGAGCGCGGCCACTTCGGTGCCACCCGCCTCGATGCCCGGGAGCTGAGCGTGGAGGCGCTGGGCCATGTGGTCCCCAATGCCTGGATGGGGCGTGTGTTGCACCGGCGCCTCACGGGGTTGCCGCTGGCCTGGTACTGCCCGGACCGGGTCGAGACGATCGAGCCGGCCGAGGGGGGATATCGCCTGGCGCTCGACTCTGGCGCCAAGCTCCAGGCCCGTCTCACGGTGCTGGCCGATGGCGGGCGCTCGGGGCTCAAGGAGCGCCTGGGCATCGCCAGCGATGCCCAGCCCTATGACCAGGTGGCGCTGATCGCCAGCGTCGAGATGAGCCGCCCCCACCAGGGGGTCGCCTGGGAGCGCTTCACCCGCGAGGGGCCGATCGCCCTGTTGCCGCTGCGCGGGCAGGCCATGGAACTGGTGTGGACCCACGCCGCGGGCGAGGAAAGGCGACGCCTGTCCCTCGCGGAGGGCGACTTCCTGGCCGAGCTGCAGGCCGCCTTCGGTGATCGCGCGGGCCGCTTTCGGCGCGTGGGCAGCCGCCACGCCTACCCGCTGAGTCTGGTCACGGCGCGAGAGACGACCCGGCCGGGGCTTGCCGTGCTGGGCAATGCCGCCCATGCCCTGCACCCGGTGGCCGGCCAGGGTTTCAACCTGGCGCTACGCGGGGTCATGGACCTGGTGGCCTCGCTGGAGGCGGGACTGGCGGCGGGACGACCGGTCGGTGATGCCGGGGTGCTCGAGGCATTCGATGCCCGGCGCGACGCCGACCGTCGCAACGTGATCCGCTTCAGCGACGGCCTGGTGAGACTGTTCGGCATCGACAGCCGGCTGCTCGGCCATGCACGAGCCGCCGGGCTGATCGGCCTCAACCTGGCCGGCCCACTGCGACGTGACCTGGCCAGGCGCGCCATGGGGTTGGAAAGGTGAGAGTTGGAGAGGTGAGGGCTGGAGAGATGAGTGCCGCACAGCAGGAGCATGAGGATGCAAGAGGGAGCAAAGGCATGAGGGATGAAGGCGGGGAGAGGGCAACCGGCCCGGGGGAAGATCACCATGAGGTGATCGTCGTCGGCGGGGGCATGGTGGGGGCCGCACTGGCGGTGCTGCTCGGCGAGGCGGGGGTCGAAGTGGCCCTGGTGGATGCTAGGCCCGCCCTGCTGGACCCCGAGGCAGTGGGGCGTGGCCGGCCGGCGCGCCGCGTGAGCGCATTGACGCCGGTCTCGCAGCGGCTGCTGGAGGGGCTGGGTGCCTGGCCGTGGATGGCGGCGCGGCGCGTGAGCCCCTACCGCTACATGCAGGTGTGGGACGCCGAGGGCAGCGGTGAGGTCGACTTCTCCGCCGACCAGGCCGGCCTGGCTGTGCTCGGGCATATCGTCGAGAACGACGTCACCCTGGCCGCCCTGGAGCGGCGCCTGGTGGCGCTCCCCTCGGTTCATCTCTGCCTGGGGGCCCGGGTCGAAGGGCTGGAGGGCGGCGCCGGGGAACGTCGCGTCCTGCTGGCCGACGGTCGGCGTTTGAGTGCCCCCCTGGTGATGGCCGCGGATGGCGCCCGCTCGCCGTTGCGCAACCTGGCGGGCATCGCCGTCAGTGAGCGCGATACCGGCCACGTGGGCTTGGTGACCACAGTGCGCGTCGCGGCGCCCCATGGCGAAGTGGCGCGGCAGGCCTTCCTGCCCGGCGGACCGCTGGCCTTCCTGCCGCTGGCGGTGGACGGGGACGAGCAGCACTGCTCCATCGTCTGGTCCACGTCACCCGCCGAGGCCGAGCGCCTGGCCGGCCTCGAACGCGAGGCGCTGGGGGAGGCGCTGGCGGCGGCCATCGACCACCGTCTGGGGCAGGTGACGGTGCTGGATGAGGCGGTGGGTTTCCCGCTGGTGCAGCGCCACGCCGAGCGTTATACCCTGCCCGGCTTCGCCCTGGTGGGTGACGCCGCCCACGGCATCCATCCCCTGGCAGGCCAGGGCGTCAACCTGGGGCTGATGGATGCCGCGGTGCTGGCCGAGGAGCTGCTGGCGGCACGCCAGCGGGGCGTGATGCCGGGTGACGAGCGGGTGCTAGCGCGATATGCCCGCCGCCGCCGCGGCGACAACGCCGGCATGCTGGCGCTGATGGACGGCTTCCGCCTGCTGTTCGGGGCGCGCCACCCGGCCCTGTCACTGGCGCGCAACCTGGGGATGAGTGGCGTGGATCGGTTGGTCCCGCTCAAGCGGCTGCTGCTGCAGCAGGCCACCGGCCAGCGTGGCCGGCTGCCTGCCAGTTGCCGCTGACCGGGGAAGCCGTTCAGCGGTCGCGCTGGCGAATCACATCGAGGGCCTTGAGCAGGTTGAGGGCCTCGCCTAGCTGGTAGTCATCGCGTAGCCGCTCGCTCAGTTCGGCCCTCTCCCGTGGGGCGTCCCGCGAGCCGAGGTGGCCCTCCAGATCGGCCTCGCGGACCCCACGGCCATTTTCGGTCACCTCCACTCGCCCCCGCACCACGCGGACATCCGGCTCGATGCCCTGGGCCTGGATGGAGCGGCCGCCGGGGGTGAAGTAGAGCGCCGTGGTGAGCTTGAGCCCCTCGCCGTTGCCCAGCGGCATGATCTGTTGCACCGACCCCTTGCCGAAACTCTCGGTGCCCATCACCACGCCGCGGCGCTGGTCCTGAAGGGCGCCGGCGACGATCTCCGCCGCCGAGGCGCTGCCGCCGTTGATCAGCACCACCAGGGGGACATCGGGGGCCGCGGTCCTGGCGTTCGCCGAGAAGCGCATCTCGGTATCCGGCAGGCGGCCCTCGGTATAGACGATCAGCCCCTCGTCGAGGAAGGCGTCGGCCACCGCTACTGCGGCCTGCAGCACGCCGCCGGGGTTGTTGCGCAGGTCGAGCACCAGGCCGTCGAGGTCGCCGTCGCGCTCCAGCTGGCGGATATGTTCGCTCACCTGGTCGCCGGTGCGGGTCTGGAACTGGCTGACGCGCAGGTAGCCGAAGCCGGGGGCCAGCAGCTCGCTCTTCACGCTCTCGGTGCGGATGTTCTCGCGCGTCAGGGTGACGCTGCGCGGCGAGCTCTCGCCCTGGCGCATGATGGTCAGCTCGATCTCGCTGCCCGGCTCACCGCGCATCAGGTCCACCGCCTCCTGCAGCGACAGGCGCTCGGTGGGCGTGTCGTCGATGCGCAGGATCAGGTCCCGGGCCTGCAGGCCCGCACGCGAGGCCGGGGTATCGTCGATGGGGGTGATCACCGTCAGCTGGCCATCCTCCATGCCCACCTCGATGCCGATGCCGCCGAACTCCCCCTCGGTCGACTCGCGCAGGCTCTGGAACGCCTCGCGGTCGAGGTAGGCGGAGTGCGGATCGAGCTCGCTGAGCATGCCGCGCATGGCGTTGCGCAGCAGGCTGGCGTCATCGACCTCCTCGACGTAGGCGCGCTTGATGCGCTCGAATACCTCGGCGAAGGTCTGGATCTCGGCCACCGGCAGCTCGTCATCGACACTCTGGGCCGATGCTGGCAGTGACAGCAGGGCCAGGGGCAGCGCCAGCAGGGTCAGCGGCAGCAGCCCGGTCAGCAGGCGCCGGGGGGAACGTGAGCGGGGAGACCTGCCCGAGTGAGGAAGCGCTGGGTGCATGCGAACTCCGCTGTTCCGAAACGGTGAGCGACCAGCATAGCCCGCCGCCGGCGTGCATGGAAAGCGACGCTCAGCGGCGGGCGATCCATGACTGGGGATCGATGGGGTCGCCGCCGCGGCGCACCTCGAAGTAGAGCGCCGGGCGTTGCTGACCGCCGCTCATGCCCACGGCTCCGATCACCTCGCCGCGTGAGACCGGGCGGCCAACCTGAGCCGTGAAGTGTTGCAGGTGGGCGTGGAGGGTCATCACCCCGTCGCCGTGGTCGATGATCAGCAGGTTGCCGAAGCCGCGCAGCCAGTCGGCGAAGACCACCCGGCCGGCATGCACGGCGCGTACCGGGCTACCTTCGCCGGCGAGGATCACGATGCCGTTGCGGTGCACCGCATCGCCGGCGCCGAAACGCGAGGCGATGTTGCCCTGGATCGGCCAGGGCAGCTCGCCGCGGGTGCGTTCGATGGCGGTGGAGGGCGGCGGTCGCTGCAGGCGGGCCAACTGCTCCTGCACCTCGCGCAGCACCTGTTCGGCGCGCTCGCGGTCCTGCTCCAGGGAGGCCAGCCGGGCCGCCTCGCCGCTGTGACGGCTGTCCAGTTCCGCGACCAGGGTGGCGCGTTCACGCATCTGCTCGGCCAGCTGGGTGCTGCGCTCGGCCAGTTCCGCGGCGAGGGCGTCGAGGCGCTCGCCGCGAGCCTCGAGCTCGAAGCGGGTCTCGGCCAGGGCCGCATCGAGGCGCGCCAGCTCGTCGAGTCGCTCGCGGCGAGCCCGGGCCAGGTGGTTGAGGTAGTGCTGGAGGCGATCCAGCCGCGCCGGATCGTCCTGGTTGAGCAGCAGCTTGAGCTGGGGCGAGCGGCCCAGGCGGTAGAGGGCGTCGAGCTGGGTATGGATGGCCTCGAGCTGGGCGGCGCGCTCGGCCTCGAGTTCGTCGCGGCGCGCCTGGAGGGTCTCCATCTCGGCACCCAGCTCGCGTCGCTCGGCCTGGAGCTCATCGAGTCGCCGGTGGGTGGCGGCCAGCGACGTCTCGATCGCCTCCAGCTGGCGCGCCGCCTCGTCGCGGGCCTCGCGGGTCGCCGATACGCGCTGGCCGGCCTCCTCGATGGCCTCACCGATGGCATCGAGACGCTCCTGCACGGCCTCTTCGCTGGGCTGGGCCGCAAGCGGCCCAGCCAGGCAGAGCATCAGCAGCAGCGTACCGAGGGAAGCGGCAGGCCTGGCCATCCGTCCGCTCAGTCGAACTCGATAAGGGCGTGGCCGCTCATCTCCTCGGGAATCGGCTGGTCCATCATCGCCAGCAGGGTCGGGGCGATGTCGCACAGGCTGCCGTCGTCGATCAGCCGCACCGAACGCTCGCCGACATGGATCAGCGGCACCTCGAAGGTGGTGTGGGCGGTCTGGGGGGCGCCGGTCTCGGGATTGACCATCTGCTCGGCGTTGCCATGGTCGGCGGTGACCAGGCAGGCCCCGCCGGCGCGCTGGATCGCCTCCACCACCCGGCCCACGCAGCCGTCGACGGTCTCGATGGCCTTGACGGCGGCGTCGAAGTCGCCGGTGTGGCCGACCATGTCGCCGTTGGCGTAGTTGCACACGATCAGGTCGAAGCGGCCCGAGTCGATGGCCTCCACCAGGCGGTCGGTCACCTCGTGGGCGCTCATCTCGGGCTTCTCGTCGTAGGTCTTCACGTCCCGGGGCGAGGGCACCAGGATGCGTTCCTCTCCCCGGTACTCCGCCTCGCGACCGCCGGAGAAGAAGAAGGTGACGTGGGGATACTTCTCGGTCTCGGCGATGCGCAGCTGGGTCAGCCCGCGGCTCTCCATGACCTCGCCCAGGGTGTTGTGCAGCGCCACTGGCGGGAAGGCCGCCGGTGCGGGGATGTCGGCGGCGTAGCGGGTCAGGGTGACCAGGCCCTCGGCGGCGAGCCGGGGATGTACGCGGCGCGTGAAGCCATCGAAGGCCTCATCGACGAAGGCCCGGGTCAGCTCCCGAGCTCGGTCGGCGCGGAAGTTCATGAACAGCGCGGCGTCGCCCTCCTCGAGGGTGATCGGCACGCCCGCCGGGCGCACGCTGGTGGCGGCCACGAACTCGTCGGTCTCGCCGCGCTCGTAGGCGGCGCGCAGCCCCGCCTCGGCGCCGGCGACCACGTGCTCGCCTACGCCCTCGGTGAGCAGGCGGTAGGCCTTCTCGACACGATCCCAGCGATTGTCACGATCCATGGCGAAGTAGCGGCCGATGATCGAGGCCACGAAGCCGTTGTCGGCGCCGACCAGTTCGGCGAGGCGCGCATTGGTGCGTTCGATGGAGGCCAGGGCGCTCTGGGGCGGCATGTCGCGGCCATCCAGGAAGGCGTGCACGAAGATGCGGGTGGCGCCGCGGCGGGCCGCCAGCTCGGCGACGGCAAGGATATGCTCCTCGTGGCTGTGCACGCCGCCCGGGGAGAGCAGGCCCAGCAGGTGCACCGCCCGGCCCGCGGCCGCGTCGATGGGCGCGGTCAGGATGGCGTTGGTGTCCAGGTCGCCATCCTCGATGGCCTTGGTGATGCGCGTGAAGTCCTGGTAGACGACTCGCCCCGCGCCGAGGTTCATGTGGCCCACCTCGGAGTTGCCCATCTGGCCGTCGGGAAGGCCGACGTGGCGGCCGTCGGTATGGATCAGGGTATGGGGGTGCTCGGCCCACAGGCGGTCCAGCACCGGCGTATTGGCGACCTCCACGGCGTTGTTGGCCGGGTCGGGGTTGTGGCCGTAGCCGTCGAGGATGATCAGGGCGACGGGGCGCGGGGGAGTGGCGGTCATGGGGGTGTCCTCGAAGCGTAGTAGGCGCGACCCTGTCCGGGCGGCGGCAGGGGCCTCTCGGGCGTGCCGATCCCGGCCCTCTCCGGGGGGGGATCTCGACGCGGAGCGTTCGGGGTCGCGGCAGGAATCGTCTTGCGGCATCATATCGCAGGCGGCATCGTGCGTCATGGCTCACCGTCGCCCGACACCCGCGGCGAGAAGGCCTGATTCGTCGGCGCCCACCTCGTGTATACTGGCGCCCGCTGCGCGCCGTCGCGCCCCTGTTTCCGTGCACCGAGACGAGAGTTTTCGCACCCATGATCGATCAGCTGTTTGAATTCGTGCAGAACCACCCGCTGCTGGTGGGCGCCTTCCTCCTGGTGCTGACCGCCTGGGTCTTCTATGAGGCGCGCAACAGCGCCGCTGGCGGCGTGACCTCCGGCGAGGCGACCCAGCTGATCAACCGCGAGGACGCGGTGGTGCTGGATACCCGCGAGGCCGGCGACTTCAAGGCCGGCCATATCGCCGGCGCCCGCAACATTCCCCAGAGCCGCATCGACGAGCGCATGGGCGAACTCGAGAAGGTCAAGGAGAAGCCGATCATCGTGGCCTGCAAGTCAGGCCAGTCCGCGGGTGTGACCGTGGCCAAGCTTTCCAAGGCCGGTTACTCTCGGGTGCTCAAGCTCAAGGGCGGCATGATGCAGTGGCAGGCCGATGGCCTGCCGGTCGTCAAGAAGTAGCATTTCCTATCGTACAAAAGGACCTTTCCCATGGCGGAAGAGAACAACCCGGGCGCCGACGGCCAGGCCGCCGGCCAGCAGGACAAGCCGCAGCTGCAGTTCGCCGTGCAGCGCATCTACGTCAAGGATATCTCCTTCGAGGCACCCAACTCGCCGTCGGTGTTCCAGCAGCCCTTCAAGCCCAAGGTGGGCCTGAACCTGGATACCACCAGCGAGAAGGTGGGTGATGGCCTCTATGAGGTGGTGATCAAGGTCACCGCCCAGGTGACCCACAGCGAGGAGGGAACCACCTCCTTCCTGGCCGAGCTCGAGCAGGCCGGCCTGTTCCGCATCACCGGCATCGAGGGCGAGCAGCTCGACCACACCCTGGGCGCCTTCTGCCCCAACGTGCTCTTCCCCTATGCCCGCGAGTGCATCGATAACCTGGTCAACCGTGGCGGCTTCCCGCCGCTGATGCTGGCGCCGGTCAACTTCGAGGCGATCTATGCGCGCAAGAAGCAGCGCGAGGCCGAGCAGGCCCAGGGCGCCGAGACGACCCAGTAACGCAGCACCGTGGCCCTGAAGTGAAGATCAAGCCATGATCAAGAGATCGCCGCGTATCCACGTCGCCGCCGACCTTCGTGTCGGCGGCGACGTCGTTCTGCCCGAGGGGCCGGCCCGCCATGTGGCTCGCGTGCTGCGCCTGGGCGAGGGGGCCGCGTTGCGGCTGTTCGACGGTGCGGGCCTCGAGGCCAGTGCGGTGCTGGTGGAGGCCTCGCGCAAGCGGGTGGTGGCGCGTATCGAGTCGGTGGCGTCCGGTACCGCCGAGTCGCCGTTGGCCGTGCACCTGGGCCAGGCGATCTCCAAGGGCGATCGCATGGACTATGCCATCCAGAAGGCCGTGGAGCTCGGCGTGGCCGCCATCACGCCGCTCTACACCGAGCATGGTGACGTGCGCCTCAAGGGGGAGCGGGAGGCGAAGAAACTCGCTCACTGGCAGGCGGTGGCGGCCAGCGCCTGCGAGCAGTGCGGACGCGCCGTGGTGCCGGCAGTGAACCCGCCACTCGCCCTGGCCGAGTGGCTGGCCGGGCGCGACGAGACGCTGCGCCTGGTGCTGCATCCGGATAGCGCCGGGGCGCTGGCACAGCAGTCGGCGCCCGCGAGCGTGGCGCTGCTGATCGGCCCCGAGGGCGGGCTGGCCGAGGGCGAGGTCGTGGCCGCCCGCGAGGCCGGCTTCGCGCCGCTCTGCCTGGGGCCGCGCATCCTGCGTACCGAGACCGCCCCGGTGGTGGCACTCAGCCTGCTGCAGTACCGTTTCGGGGACCTCGACGGGAACGGCTGACGCTGCCGCATCCCTCTTCGCCACCGCTCGACGCCGCCCATCCTTTGCCGGTCAGACCCCGGCGGCATCATCCATTTTTCAGGGAGCCCCCTCATGTCCGATTCACGTGAACCGCGCACGCCGCGCCCCGCCGCCGGGCGACGCTACCGGGCGCCGAGGTGTGACGTGGGCGAGGTGGCCTACCTGGAGGTGGTCACCGTCAACGACACCGGCGCCTTCCTCGACTGGGGGCAGCCCCGCGACCTGCTGTTGCCCTACGGGGAGCAGCGCTTCCGCCCCAGCGTCGGCAAGCGGGTGCTGGTGCGAATCTACACGGACCAGCAGGGGCGGCCGGTGGCCTCCCAGAAGCTGGAGCGCTTCGTCGCCGATGAGGCCGAGGGGCTCGCCGCCGGCGATGAGGTGATCCTGGTGATCGCCGAGCAGACCGACCTCGGCCTCAAGGCGGTGGTCAACCATCGCTTCTGGGGCGTGCTCTATCGTGATGACCTGACCCGACCGCTGCGCCGTGGCCAGCGCGTTACCGGCTACATCAAGCGCCTGCGTGACGATGGCCGCCTGGACCTCTCGCTGCTGCCCCCCGGCGAGGCGCGCCTGGACGTGGTGGGCGAGGCCGTGCTCAAGGCACTGCGCGAGAGTGGCGGCTACTTGCCGCTGGGCGACAAGAGCGACGCCGCCGAGATCAAGGCGCGCCTGGGGGTCAGCAAGAACGCCTTCAAGCAGGCCATCGGCCGCCTCTACAAGCGCCGACTGATCAGCCTTTCGCCCAACGGCATCCGGCTGGCGCCCGGCGGCGAGTAGCCGGCATACTGGCCCCATCCATACTCTTGACCGGAATCCGACCCATGAGTGAACGCGCGCTGAAGATCGGCGTGGTGATGGACCCCATCGCGGACATCACCTACAAGAAGGACACCTCCCTGGCCCTGCTGTGGGCCGCCCGGGATCGCGGCGCCACGCTGCACTATCTCGAGCCCGGCGACCTCTTCCTGCGCGATGGCCGCGCCTACGGCCGCCTGCGCGACCTCGAGGTGCATCGCGACCCCGGCCACTGGTTCGACCTGGGCGAGCCCGAGCCGCGGCCCCTGGCCGAACTCGATGTGATCCTGATGCGCCAGGATCCGCCGGTGGATACCCACTTCCTCAATGCCGTGCACCTGCTCGGCTTCGCCGAGCGCGATGGCGTGCTGGTGGTCAACCCTACCCGGGCGCTGCTGGAGTGCAACGAGAAGCTCTTCGCCCAGCAGTTCCCGCAGTGCTGTGCACCGACGCTGGTCTCCTGCAGCGAGCCCGAGCTGCGCGCCTTCCACGCCGAGCACGGCGACGTCATCCTCAAGCCGCTAGATGGCATGGGCGGCAGCGGGATCTTCCACGTCGGCCCCGAGGGGCGCAACCTGGGCGCGGTGATCGAGACCCTCACCGAGCGCGGCCAGCGCCAGATCATGGCCCAGCGCTACCTGCCCGAGATCAGGGATGGCGACACCCGCATCCTGCTGGTGGATGGTGAGCCGGTACCCTATGGCCTGGCCCGGGTGCCCATGGCCGGCGAGACCCGCGGCAACCTGGCCGCCGGTGGTACCGGGGTGAGCCGTGAGCTCACCGAGCGTGACCACTGGCTGATCCGCCAGGTGCAGCCGATGATCCGCGAGAAGGGCCTGATGTTCGTGGGCCTCGACGTGATCGGCGACTACATCACCGAGATCAACGTGACCAGCCCCACCTGCGTGCGCGAGATCGATGATCAGCGCGGCACCGATATCGCCGGCCTGCTGATGGATGCCATCGAGCGTCGTCTGGCAACGGCGCGAGGCTGAGAGGCGAGGCCGCCATGTCCCTGATCGCCGGCGACCCCATCCAGTATGCCCCGGTCACCCGGCCCTATCGGCGCTGGCTGGCCTGGTCGCTGGCACTGCTGCTGCACCTGGCGGTGATCGGCGTGGTGGCCAGCTGGCAGTTCGCCACCCCGCCGGCCGAGCGGAAAAGCCTCGATGTGGTGCTGGTGACCCGCGAAAGCGAGGCACCGGTGGAGGCCGAGGCCATCGCCGAGGTCGACCAGCAGGCCTCCGGCAGCGAGCAGGAGGAGGCACCGGCAGAGTCGCGCTCCGCCCCGGTGGAAGCCCCCGTTGCCTCACAGCAGGGGGCTACGGATGTCGACCCCGCCACGCCGGCGGAGCCCGAAGCGGCCGAACGCGTCGCCCCTGAGGCGCGCCCCGTCGAGGAGGCGCCCCCGGCGGCGGAAGCCGAGGCCGAGAACCCGATGCCGCCCACGCCCCGCGAGGCGCCCCAGGCGGCGGACGCCGAGGCCGAGCCCCAAGTTGCGGCACCCACCGCCTCGGGACGTGACCTGCTTGCCGACGCCACTCGCAGCATCCGTGAGCAGGGTCTCGCTCCCGAGTCGCCCGGCGATCCCGGTGCCCCCCGCCAGGCCGCCCAGCGTGCCGCCGAGGCGCGCTATATCGACGACTGGACCCGTCGCGTCGAGGCCTACGGCAATCGCGTGCATCCGGCGCCGCGTCATCTCCAGGGGCAGCTGCGCATTCGGGTGGTGATCGGCCGCGACGGCGAGTTGCGCCAGGCGGAGGTGATACAATCGTCGGGACATTCCGAACTCGACCAGGCGGCGTTGGATACCGTTAACGGTGCCGGCCCCTATCGTCCCTTCGATGCGGGCATGGGCAACCTGGACTCGCTCTCCATCACCCGCGTCTGGCGGTTCGGCCAAGGCAACAATTTCGGCGTGCGTTAGGACCGCCGGGGAGTCTCATGCAATCCGTGGAAAACTTCGGCCTGAAAGATCACTTCCTGCTGGCGATGCCGCACCTGGAAGATCCCAACTTCGCCGGCAGCCTCGCCTACCTGTGCGACCATGACGAGAAGGGCACCATGGGGGTGATCATCAACCGCCCCCTCGAGCTGACCCTGGAGGCGCTCTTCGAACAACTGGAGCTGGGCGGCGAGGAGAGCCCGCACCGCAACGCGCCGGTCTACTACGGTGGTCCGGTGCACAAGGACCGCGGCTTCATCCTGCACCGCGGCTCGAGCGCCGACTGGGATTCCAGCATCCAGGTCACCGAGGAGATCGCCCTGACCACCTCCATGGACATGCTCCAGGCGCTGGCCGCCGGTCGCGGCCCCGAGCACTTCCTGGTGTGCCTGGGCTGTGCCGGATGGGAGTCGGGCCAGCTCGAGGCCGAGCTGCTCGACAACGCCTGGCTCACCGTGGAGGGGCGCGGCGACATCCTCTTCGAGGTGCCGCCGGAGCAGCGCCTGGGCGCCGCCGCCGGGATCCTCGGCATCGACCTCAACCTGATGACCCGCGAGGCGGGGCATTCGTGAACCGGACGCGACGGATGGCAGGAGGGCGTTGATGGCCAGGCAGGGCGAGCGGTTGATCCTGGGCTTCGACTTCGGCACCCGACGTATCGGCGTGGCGGTCGGCAACGAACTGCTGGGCAGCGCCCGGGAGCTGGACCCGCTGCCGGCCCGGGAGGGAATTCCCGATTGGTCGCGGGTCGGGCGGCTGGTGGAGGAGTGGCAGCCGGACCTCTTCGTGGTGGGCCTGCCGCTCACCGCGGCGGGCGAGGAGCAGGAGATGAGCACGCGCGCCCGCAAGTTCGGCAAGCGCCTGTTCGGCCGCTACGGGGTACCCTGCGAGATGGTCGACGAGCGCGGCTCCACCGGCGAGGCCAAGCTGATCGCCCGGGAACGCGGCCATCGCGGCAGCTGGCGCGATGAGGGGGTCGATGGCATCAGCGCGGTGCTGATCGTCGAGCGCTGGTTTGCCGCCCGGGAGGGGCTGCCCGGCCAAGGGCCGGTGCAGCGCTGATGCCTCAGGCGGCGTCGGGACGCGTGAAGTCCTGCACCGAGACGCCGGCGAACTTCTCCAGGAAGAACACCAGGGTGGCGGGGTGGTGGAAGCGCTCCTCGAAGCTCTCGCGCTTGGCGTGGCGGCGGCGAGTCACGCTGGCGCGGAACCCGTCGCCGTCGCGGGTCACCGTGACCCGAGACTCGCGCTGCCCGTCACTTGCCTCGGCCTGCAGCGGGCCGTCACCCTCCTCCAGCAGCGCCTCCAGCCGCCGGGCGGCCTCGAGCTCCTCGGGCGTGGCCCAGAGGGCCTGGTCGCGGTCGCCGTAGCGATACAGGATCACCACCAGCAGTACCGAGAAGATCGCGCTGGCCAGCATCCAGGTGAGCAGCTCGCCGGAGAGCGACAGGTTGAGCACTGCCCACAGCTGCACCACGGCCGCCACCGCCAGCAGCGCCGCCAGGGGGCGCCACATGCGTGGATTCATGAAGCCGCGCTTGAGGATATAGCCCCACAATCCCACCACCGCCATGGCCCCCAGGGCCAGCTGAGCCAGCGACAGCGCGGTGCCGCCGCCGGCCAGCAGGGCGATGGCCCCGACCAGCAGCAGCACGGTGTAGAAGAGTGCCAGGAGCCGATAGGCGCGGTGCAGGTTCATGTCGTGGTGCCTCTTGCCGCCAGTGGGAAGGATCATCCCTCAGCATAGGCGAGCGCGGCGAAAGTGCGCGTTGCTTACAGTGCCGGGTCGTCAACGCCCACGCGCGGCGGCACGAACCAGCGTACCGGGCGCAGCTCCTGCTCGATCAGGTTGTCCACCTCCAGCAGGGTGGCGAAGATCGCCATGCGCACCGGGATGCCGTTGTCGGTCTGGCGGAAGATCGCCAGGCGCGGGTCACTGTTGAGGTCAACGTCGAGGTCGTTGGCCTCGGGTCGGCTGTCGCGGGGTAGCGGGTGCATGACCAGGGTGTCGCGCCCGCAGCGGGCGTCGAGGAAGGCGCGGTCCACGGTGAAGTCCCGGGAGAGGCTGAAACCCTCGCTCATCTCGGCGGTGAAGCGCTCCTTCTGGATGCGCGTGGTGTAGACCACGTCCACGTCGGCATAGTCCTGGGCCAGGCTGTCGCGCTGCTCGATGCGATGCCCCCGGGAGGCGACCAGGTCGACCAGGTGGCTGGGCATCTCCAGCCCCGGCGGCGCCACCAGGGTAATGCGCATGGGGGCATAGAGCGACAGCAGCTTGATCAGCGAGTGCACGGTGCGCCCGTACTTGAGGTCGCCGGTCATCAGCACGTGGGCGCCGGCCAGTCCCTTGCCCAGGCGGCTGAACTCCTTGTCGATGGTGTAGAAGTCGAGCAATGCCTGGCTGGGGTGCTCGCCGGGGCCGTCGCCGCCGTTGATCACCGGCACATGGGTGGCGGCGGCGAACTCTGCCACCGAACCGAGCTCCGGGTGGCGCATCACGATGGCGTCGCAGTAGCCGCTCATCACCCGGCTGGTGTCGTAGAGCGACTCGCCCTTGGCCATGGAGGAGAAGGTGAAGCCGGTGGTGTCGCAGACGCTGCCGCCCAGCCGGCAGAAGGCGGCGTTGAAGCTGACCCGGGTGCGGGTGCTGGCCTCGAAGAAGAGGTTGCCGAGCACCGCCCCTTCCAGCACTCGGGTGACCTGGCGCCGCTGGGCGATGGGCTCCATGCGGGCGGCGACCCGCATCAGGTGATCGACATCGTCGCGGGACAGGGAATCGACGGAGAGCAGGTGGTGACTCATCGGCGTGGCCTCGGCTGGGGCGAATGGACGGCCGCTAGTGTAGCGCCGAGGGCCAGCGGGTTCACCGGTTGTTGAATATGGTTTCATATGAAACTTTATATGATCTGGGTCAAGGTGCTTTCATGGCTCTGCCACGATACTCCTCACATGCCATTGCATCACGACAGGAGAGACGCCATGACAACCACAACCACACCCCGCACCGATGCTTCCCGCCAGCCGTGGTGGGCCCGTCTGTCAGAGCGTTGCTACCGGGCAACTACCCCGCGGCTGGTTCAGGACATGCAGCATGAGGCCGCAGGTACCTACGGCGAGATGCTCGAGGATCTGAATACGCCCCTGGATGCCCACTTCGAGCGTGAGATGGCGCGCCAGCTTCAGGACGGGCAGCCCTTCGGTTTCGTGCCGGCCAGGACCCTGATGCCGGTGATGATGCAGCGCTTTGGCCTCCAGGATGGGGAGCTGGCTGCCGACCCGGGATACGACGCAATGCGTGCTACCTGCAACGGCTGCCCAGTCGTTGGCAAGTGCTGGAAAGCCATGCGTGCCGGCGCCGATGTGGAAGAGTGCCGCAGCTTCTGCCCCAACGCCGAGGCGTTCGACAGTCGTGCCACACAGTAAGGCCCTAGCGGCCGCTTCTGAGAGCCCCGGCCTGATGCTGGGGCTTTTCGGTTCTGGTAGTCAGATTCGTCGACACAGCCCCAGCAGCTCTGCCTTGGAGCGCACCTCGAGCTTGGCATAGGCGCGCTTGCGGAAGGTCTCGGCGGTGGAGAGGGCTATTTCGAGCTCGGAGGCGGCTGTCTTGAGGGTATGGCCGTGTAAAAGGAGCAGACAGAGCTCTCGCTCGCGCTCGGAGAGTGTCTGGAGGGCTTCCGCGTCCTCGTGGCGGGCGGGCAGGGCGGCCGGTCGTGCCTGGCGGTAGTGGCGCCGGATCAGGCTGGCGATCAGAGGCGTTAGGGCCTGTAAGCCTTCCAGATCATGGTGGCTGAAAGGCCCGCGGGCCAGGTCCCGATAGAGGTTCAGGTAGTAGATGGCATCGGGGGCAGGGATCACTATGGACGCCTTGTCGGCCAGGTCCGGGAAGGCGAACAGGTGGCTGCGGTAGGCCGGTGACATGTCCTTGGGCATGGGGATCAGTTCGGCCTCTGCTCGCCCATCACCTGCCTCAAGCAGCTCGTGAAGCCTGGGATAGTTGGGGTCCTGACGGAACAGGCCGCCGGCGTAGAGGCGAGCGAGTCGCCCGGCAACCTTGGGATAGCGGCTGTTCTCCACCAGCAGGTAAGACATGGCGTCGCCGCGGGTATAGGCGAACAGGATGCACTGCTCGATGCCCAGGCTCCTGCGGAGCAGGGCGGTAAGGTGATCGCCGAACGACGCGTTGCCGAGCTCGGCCACACAGTCGGCCAGGATAGTCATGAGTGCCGGCCAGTCGGGTGCCTGGTTATCGGGTAGTCCAGTCGACATATCGGCTACTACCTTGGTCGAGGGGGAAGGGCCAGGCGTCCCCTTTTTCAGGGGACATGAGGGGAGGGTAGCACGGGGATACGCTGCGTCCACGTCAGACCACAAAAACCCCAACCCCTGCAGGAGGTGTCCATGCGACCCGCCGGACGCTCAGAGACCGACTCACTCTACTTCGATTACCCGTATTTCCCCTTTGTGCGTCCACCTGAACTGGAAGGTGAGGCTGTGCGCCACCCGGTAGCCATCGTGGGTGCCGGCCCCGTGGGAGTGACGGCCGCCCTGGAACTGGCCCGTCACGGCATCGCCTCCGTGGTGCTGGACGACAAGGACACCGTCAATGACGGCTCTCGCGCCATCTGCATCTCCCGCCACAGCCTCGAGATCCTGCAGAAGCTTGGTGTCGATGCGCCCTTCGAGCAGAAGGGATTGGGCTGGACCCAGGGGCGTACCTACTTCCGTGATCGTGAGATCTATCGCTTTCGCATGCCGCACTCCGATCAGGAGCGTTACTACCCGATGTACAACCTGCAGCAGCAGTACATCGAGCAGTTCCTGATCGACAAGGCTCATGCCAGTGATCTGATCGAGATGCGCTGGCAGAGCCGGCTCACCGGCGTCAGCCAGAGTGATGACGGAGCCATCCTGGAGGTGACCACGCCAGAGGGGGACTATCGGCTGGAGTGCGACTACCTGCTGGCCGCCGACGGCGGGCGCAGCCGGATTCGCGAGGCCCTGGGGCTCTCCCTGCATGGCCAGGCCTACGAGGGTCGCTATGTGATCGCCGACGTGCGTCTGAAGTCCGACTTTCCGACCGAAAGGCGTGCCTTCTTCCACTCCAAGGCGATGCCCGACACCACCATCCTGGTCCACAAGCAGCCCGACGATATCTGGCGCATCGACTATCAGCTGGCGTCGGGCGAAGACCCCGAAGAGGCAGTTCTCGAGGAGCGCATTCGTGAGAAGGTCGAGCTGATCGTGCGTGACGTGATGCACGAGCAGGGTGACTGGGAGCTGGAGTGGTGGAGCCTCTACAAGGCCTACACCCTGGCGCTTGATGACTATCGTCATGGACGCGTGTTGTTCATCGGCGACAGCGCCCACCTGGTACCGATCTTCGGCGTGCGCGGACTTAACAACGGCCTGGCGGACGCCGCCAATGCCGGCTGGAAGCTGGCGGCTGTCCTCAAGGGGCAGGCCCCGGATCGGCTGCTGGACAGCTACAGCCCGGAGCGCCGCGGTGCCACCCTGGATGTTTTCGCCAATGCCGGAAAGAGCACGCGTTTCATGACGCCGCCCACCCGCGGCCATGCGCTGATGCGCGATGCCGCCCTGGCGCTGGCCTACCACAACGACTATGCCAGCGGCTTCGCCAATCCTCGCCAGGTGACCCCCTATACCTATGCGGAGAGCCCGCTGACCCTGGCCGATGATCCCGCCTTCGAGGCCGGCCCCATCCCGGGGGCGCCGCTGATCAATCGCCGCCTGGGCGACGATGACTTCTTGCTCGATCATCTCGGCAGCGGCTTCAACCTCCTCCACTTCAGCGAGGATGGACGTATCGACGCGGGACTGGAGCAGACGCTCGACGACCTCCGCTCCCGCGGCCTGGATATCACCCTGCAGCGTGCGTCACGCACGCCGGGTGACGAGAAGACCCTGGTCGATGTGGATGGCAGCCTGTTCGCCGGCTATGGGGCCCGGCCCGGCAGCGCCTACCTGGTTCGCCCCGACCGTCACGTGGCGGCCCGCTGGATGGTGCTCGATCCGGCCGAGTTGACCGCGGCCCTGACTACTGCCCTGGGAGGAGAATGACCATGACCGATACCACACTGCCCTTCGCCGATCTCGAGCAAGTCTACGAACGACTGGCGAATACCCTGGATGAGCTCCCGGAAAGTGAGGAGCGCCACTTCCTGGCGCAGCTGGCGCTGGCGCTGGCGAATCGCGTGGCGGACGTCGGTCAAGTGATGGCTGCTATCGAGGAGGCGCAGGAGGGAACCCTCATCGATCGGGACAGCGCCTGAGCGATGTGGAGCAAGAGCTGGGCTGGACGCAGTGACCAGCCCATGCTTGGTAGGCGCTCAGTTCACCCTTGACGGCAACCTTCGCGAGAGTTGCCTGTGGCTCGGCTTCCCTGCCGTATGAGTGCCAGATAGGCCCCAAGCGAAACGAGCCCTCCCAGTGCGATGGCGATGGCCATGGTGCGTGAGGTGCCATCGTGGAACTGGCCGACCAGGGCGCCGCCCAGGGCGGCGATGGTCATCTGCAGGAAGCCGAACAGCGACGAGGCCGAGCCGGCACACTGCGGGTTCGGTGCCAGGGCGCCGGCCATGCTCTGCGGCATCACGATCCCGAAGCCGAACAGGAACAGGATGTGCGGGCCGATAACTGCCCAGGGCTGGTGGACGCCGCCTAAGGCGAGGAGCGCCATGATGGTGCCGGCAAGTGCACACATCAGGGTCGCCAGCATCAGCAGCCGGTCTCGCCCCAGTCGGTGGCTGTAATGCCCGCTGAACAGGGTGCCCGAGAAGAACCCCACCACGATCAGGATGAAGCCGACCCCGTACTGGAAGGGGGAGAGCCCCATGTATTCGATCAGCACGAAGGAGGAGCCGGAGAGGAAAGCGAAGAGGCCGGCGAAGCCACTGGCATTGATCAGGGTATAGCCGACGAAGCTACGCTGGGTCAGCAGCATGCGGTAGTTGGCCAGGATCACCCTGGGGGCCACCGACTGTCGGCGACCTGGTGGCAGCGGTTCGGGCATCAGCAGCGCCAGAATCAGCAGCATGATGGCGGCATAGACCGCCAGCAGCATGAAGACCGACTGCCAGCCGAAGAACAGCAGCAGCCCCGCCCCTACCACCGGCGCAAGCGCCGGGGCCATTGCCATGGTACTGGCCATGTAGGAAAGCACACGTCCAGCCTCGACCGGGCCGTAGATATCGCGCACTGCGGCGCGCCCCAACACCGGGCCGGCGGCACCCCCGAAGGCCTGCAGGAAGCGCCCCGCCAGCAGCCATTCGACAGTCGGGGCAAAGGCACACAGCAGGCTGGCCAGCAGGAACAGGGTGAAGCCGGCGATCATCACCGGGCGCCGCCCGAAGTGGTCGGAGATCGGTCCGCACAGCAGCTGGGCCATGGCGAAGCCTGCCATGTAGAGGCTAAGGGTCAGCTGAATCTGGTCGGGCCCGGTATTCAGCGCCTCGGCCATGGCCGGCATGGCCGGCAGGTACATGTCGGTGGCCAGAGGACCCAGGGCGGTCAGTGCGGCCAGGACGATGATGGTGGCAGGGGAAGTCAGCCGGAGCATGGGGTCCTCCTTGATCTTGTCGTGTCGTGACGTAAAAGCGGGCACGGTACGGCGTCATGCCGTATGCCGTGCCCGCTCGGTGGCGCCCGCCAGTGTCTATCAGGGGGCGTCCGGCTGCGCCTCCGGTGCCGCCTGCCGGAAGGCCGGCAGGGCACGACAGTTGGCGACGATGCGCTGGATCGTCGGGTAGGCCGATAGATCGCACTCGAAGCGTTCGGCGTTATACACCTGAGGCACCAGACAGATATCCGCCAGAGTCGGTGTATCGCCGTGACAGAAATCGTCGGTTCCGGCCTCGCTGGTGAGTAGGGACTCCAGCGCCTGGAAGCCCTCGGCGATCCAGTGGCGGTACCAGGCGAGCTTGGTCTCGTCATCCGCCCCGAGCTCGCCTACCAGGTGCTTGAGCACCCGGAGGTTGTTGAGCGGGTGGATCTCACAGGCTACGACCTGGGCCAGGGCACGAACCCGGGCACGCTCGGTGACGTCCGCCGGGAGCAACGGGGGGTCCGGGTAGCGCTCATCGATGTATTCGCAGATGGCCAGCGACTGGGTCAGGGTGACGCCTGCATCCGTGACCAGTGAGGGCACCATGCCCTGGGGGTTGCGCCCCAGGTTGGCGGCTTCCCGCTGCTCACCCTTGACCAGGTTGACAGGTGACTGGTCGTAGTCGATCCCCTTGAGGTTCAGCGCGATCCGCACCCGGTAGGCGGCCGACGAGCGGAAGTAGCCGTAGAGCGTGGTCATTATCGCATCTCCGCTGGCTTACCTGGATTCGTACTTGACGACCTGCTGGTCGATGGCGCCGAAGATGCTCTTGCCTTCACGGTCGAACATCTCGATGCGAACCCGGTCACCGAAACGCATGAAGGGGGTCTTGCTGTCACCGTGGAGGATCTTCTCCACCATGCGCACCTCGGCCAGGCAGCTGTAGCCCACGCCGCCATCTGCCACCGGCTTTCCGGGGCCGCCATCGGGGTCCGGGTTGGAGACGGTGCCGGAGCCGACGATGGCGCCGGCGCCCAGATAGCGGGTGCGAGCCGCGTGGGCCACCAGCTGCGGGAAGCTGAAGATCATGTCGGGACCGGCCTCGGGCTCCCCGAACTTCTCGCCGTTGAGGTGAACGGTCAGCGGCAGGTGCACCTTGCCCTCCTGCCAGGCATCACCCAGCTCGTCCGGGGTGACGGCGATGGGCGAGAAGGCGGAGGCGGGCTTGGCCTGGAAGAAGCCGAAGCCCTTGGCGAGCTCGCCGGGAATCAGGCCGCGCAGGCTGACGTCGTTGACCAGCATCACCAGCTTGATGTGCTTGGCGGCCTGTTCGGGGGTGACGGCCATGGGCACATCGTCGGTGACCACGGCGATCTCGCCCTCGAAGTCGATGCCGTGCTCCTCGCTGATCGCCTCGATGTCCTCGGTCGGCGCCAGAAACTTGTCGCCGCCGCCCTGGTACATCAGCGGGTCGTGCCAGAAGGTCTCGGGCATCTCGGCGTTGCGCGCCTGGCGGACCAGCTGGACGTGGTTGAGGTAGGCAGAGCCGTCGGCCCAGTGGTAGGTGCGTGGCAGGGGAGAGTGCAGGGCACTCTGGTCGAGGTCGAAGGCCCGCTCGGCCTTGCCGTCATTGAGCTCAGCGTAGCGGGCCTCGAGCTTGGGGCTAACGGCGTCCCAGGCCTCGATCGCCTGCTGGAGCGTCGGGGCGATGTCGGCGGCACTTACCGCACGGGAGAGGTCACGAGAGACGAGGATCAGTTCGCCGTCGCGGCCTTTCTTCAAGGTTGCCAGTTTCATTCGAATTCGGTCCTTTCGTCAGGGGCGGAGCCCGAAGGCCCCGCGTTGGTGCATCGGTCCGGCTCAGCGCTGATTTGGGGTGAAGTTGGAGCGCAGGGTCGACCAGACATCCACATAGTCGCGTTGGCGATACTCGGTGGCGAGAGCGGCCTCGGTGGGGTGATAGACATAGCGGCTCTCGAACATGAAGGCCAGGGTATCACCCAGATGTTGCGGCTTCAGTTCGGCGTTGGAGGCCTTGTCGAAGGTCTCGGCATCGGGGCCATGGGGCGACATGCAGTTGTGCAGGCTGGCGCCACCCGGCAGGAAGCCTTCGGCCTTGGCGTCGTACTCGCCGTGGATCAGGCCCATGAACTCGCTCATCAGGTTGCGGTGGAACCAGGGCGGGCGGAAGGTGTTCTCGGCCACCATCCAGCGCGGCGGGAAGATGACGAAGTCCAGGTTGGCCATTCCCGGGGTATCCGAGGCCGAGGTCAGCACGGTGAAGATCGACGGGTCGGGGTGGTCGAAGCTGACCGTGTTGATGGTGTTGAAGTTGGCCAGGTCATACTTGTAAGGCGCGTAGTTGCCGTGCCAGGCGACCACATCCAGCGGCGAGTGGTTCAGGCGCGTCTCCCAGAAGCGGCCGGAGAACTTGGCGACCAGCGAGAAGTCACCCTCGAGGTCCTCATAGGCGGCCACGGGGCTGAGGAAGTCACGCGGATTGGCCAGGCCATTGGCGCCGATGGGCCCCAGGCCAGGCAGCTCGAGCGGGCTGCCGTAGTTCTCGCAGATATAGCCGCGTGCGGCATCGACACCCTTACCCTTGCGCACCTGGAACTTGATACCGCGGGGGATCACGGCGATTTCGCCACCTTCGACGTCGATCTCACCGAACTCGGTACGCAGATGCAGCGCGCCAAGCTGGGGTACGATGAGTATCTCGCCATCCGCTGAGTAGAAGAAGCGATCGGTCATGTCCTCGTTGAAGGCATAGACATGCACCCCGACACCGGTCTGGGCACCGGCATCGCCGTTGACGGCGATGGTCAGCAGGCCATCGATGAAGTCGTTGGGCTCGGAGGGCAGCGGGGCCGGATCCCAGCGCATCTGGTTGGGGTCGGCGGCAGGCTTGTCCAGCGGCGAGGTATGGACCTGACGGTTCTCCAGCGGCTGGTAGGCGCTCTGCACCACCGAGGGGCGGATGCGGTAGAGCCAGCTCCTCAGGTTCTGGTGCCGGGGCGCCGTGAAGGCCGAGCCGGTCAGCTGCTCGGCATAGAGCCCATAGGGGCACTTCTGCGGCGAGTTCTGGCCTTCGGGCAGCGCCCCCGGCAGGGCCTCGGTGGAGAAGTGGTTGCGAAAACCGTTCTGATAGCTCAGTTGTTCAGCCATTGCTGTGTCCTCTTCGGTGCCTTTCGTTGTTTTGACGTGACCCGTTATCGCGTTTTCTCGGCGTCGCGGGTGGCAAGGGTCAGGGCTTCTTCCAGGACCTGCTGCTCACCGATGTGGTTGGCCAGCAGGAGGATGAGTCGCGCGTTGATCTGTTCGCTTTCTGCCTCGCTGCGCTCCCGATGGGCATCGGTCAGGGCTGCGTAGAAGGCATCCGGATCGGTGAAGTTCGGGTTCAGCTCAAGCCGTGACATGGGGGGAGGCCTCCTCTACAAGATGCTTTCCCAGAGCGCGATCGATGGCGGTTTCGACAGCACTGCGCTGGAACTCCGCCCATCTCGCCGTGATGTGCTGGTCGGGGCGGACCAGATAGGCAGCCCCCGGCCCCAGGCCATAGCGCTCGACGACCAGGCCATCGGCATCCTCCATCAGGGTGGTTCGCGGCAGGCCGCTCAGTGCCCGGGAAGCCGGCCCCAGGACTAATAGGTCCAGATATGGCTGCGACTCGAGTAGGGTCTCGAGTTCCGGTGCCAGCGCTTCGGCCTGGCTGGTCGCGAGTCGGGCGTCCAGCAGCAGCACGAAACGGTTACCGAGCTGGTTGAGCAACCAGGCGTTCTCGCCGCAGAGCCGGATCGGCGCATCCTTGGCCGGGCTGCCGGGCCGCAATTCTTTCGGGAAGCTGTGATCGTCGTCCCCATTGAGCGGCGAGTCCTCATAACGGCAGGGCATCGACAGACGGCCGCTGTTGACCAGGCTGCGGGCGAAGGGGTATTGCTCGGCCAGTTCCAGGGTAGTGTCGCGGAACAGCCGGCTGACGCGGCTCTTGGGCGTGATGAAGTCGGTGGCGCGTGTCGAGTTGAGGATGTTCTCCGTTGCCCCGTGCTGGCGCTCTGTGTTGTAGGTCTCTAGCAGGGCGTCTGGCGCCTCGCCCTTGAGAACGCGCGCCAGTTTCCAGGCCAGGTTGTCGATGCCCTGGGCGCCGCCGTTGGCGCCGCGTGCGCCGAAGGGGGAGACCTGATGGGCGGCGTCGCCCATGAAGAACACCCGGTGATGGATGAAGTTGTCCATCTTGCGGCAGCGGAAGGTGTAGACGCTGGCCCACTCCAGTTCGAACTCGACCTCTTCGCCGAGCATCTGCTGCACGCGGGGGCGAATGTTCTCTTCCTTTTTCTCCTCTTCCGGATCTGCATCCCAGCCAAGCTGGAAGTCGATGCGCCAGACGTTGTCCGGCTGCTTGTGCAGCAGCACCGACTGGTTGGGATGGAAGGGCGGGTCGAACCAGAACCAGCGCTCGGTGGGGAAGTCGGCCTTCATGATCACATCGGCGATCAGGAAGCGGTCCTGGAAGATCTGCCCCTTGCTCTCCAGGCCGAGCATGTCACGGATCTTGCTGTTGGCGCCGTCGGCGACCAACAGGTAGTCGCAGGTGAGGCGGTACTCACCATCCTGGGTAGAGACCGTGATCGCCGTATGTTCGGGCTTGGCATCGACCTCGGTGACCTTGTGCAGCCAGCGCAGGTCGATGTGCTCCTTCAGATCTTCGGCCCGATCGACCAGGTACTCCTCGAGGTAGTACTGCTGAAGGTTGATGAAGGCCGGTACGCGGTGTCCCTCCTCCGGCAGCAGGTTGAAGTCGTAGACCTCGCGCTCCTGGAAGAACACCCGGCCGTGCTGCCAGGTCACGCCCTTGTCGAGCATGGGCTGGGCACAGCCGAGTCGATCCATTATCTCAAGGGTGCGCTTGGCAAAGCAGATCGCTCGTGAGCCGACGCTGACGGTATTGTTGTCGTCCAGCAGTACGCTGTCGATGCCCTGTTGAGCCAGGTCGATTGCGGCGGTCAGGCCGGAGGGACCGGCACCGACGATCACCACGGGGCAGTGTCGGGTCGATGACTGGTCGAGCTCCGTCGGGCGTCGATAGGGATAGACAGGATTCTTGTAAGTGGTTGGCATGGCGTGCTCCCGAAAGGCCGCCGATGCCTTGGCATCGGCGGTTGCCCTGATCCGTTACTGCTTCTCTACCGCTTCCTGCAGCGAGTGCCACATCTCGGTATCGCGCTCGGCGGTCCAGATGCGCGGATCCGGATATTCGCCACCCGCCTCATCAAAGCAGCGAGTGATATCGAAGGGCAGGCAGTGATCGAAGATCACCCAATGGCCGTACTTGGGCTTGAGCTTGGCGTAGGTCTCGGAGTAACACTCGGAGAGTGACTTGCCGGCGGCCTTGCCTGCCTTGACGCTCTCGTACATGTCGGCGAGGAAGTCGCGGGTGCCCTGGATCGCCTCCTGGCACTGCTCGGGTGTCTGCAGCGCCTCGCCGCGTCCCGGCACCAGCTTCTCGGGCTGCATGGCCTGCAGGCGGTCCAGGGTGGCAGGCCAGTATTCGTGATAGGCGTCGCCGGTGTAGGGCGTGGCACCGAACTCGACCAGGTCGCCGGAGAACATCACCTTCTCCTCGGGCAGCCAGACGATGGTGTCCCCCTTGGTGTGGCCGCGGCCCAGGTGGATGATGCGCACCTCGCGCTTGCCCATGTAGACCGTCAGCTCTTCCTGGAAGACGATGTTCGGCCAGGTCAGGCCGGGCACGGAGTCGACACCCTTGAACAGGCGCGGGAAGCGGCCGACCTCGGACTCATAGTCCTGCTGTCCGCGCTCGACGATCAGGTCGTAGGTGTGCTGGCTGGCGTAAATGTTCTCGGCCTCGTAGGCGGAGGCCCCCAGCACCCGCACGGCATGGTAGTGGGTCAGCACCACGTGCTTGATCGGCTTGTCGGTGATCTCACGGATACGGCGGATCACGTCCTGAGCCATGATCGGCGTGGCCTGGGTGTCGATGACCATCACACTGTCATCGCCGATCACCACGCCTGTGTTGGGGTCGCCCTCGGCGGTGTAGGCGTAGAGGCCTTCGGCCAGCTTGTCGAAGCTGATCTCTTTCTCTTCCGTGTCGGCGTGGGATGCGAACTTCTTGCTCATGCTTCCTCCGGTGTCGTCGGGTCGCGCTTGGCGTCTTGTGAATCGGCAGCATAGTTACTACTGAAACTATATGTCCAGCATTGGCTGAGAAACAACTGGGGAGTTTGCCAGTCGGAGGCTTAAAAAATTGACTGAAATCAGTATATTTCGGCGTTGATTAAACTTAAGTCTAATGGTGTATGCCGCCAATTTAGTTGCGATAGATACTTTATGCCGGCATGGTGTCCGCCATGGAAAGCGCCATCTGTCGCTTCTCCGCGACCCCCTTGATGAATCAGGAGCACGAAAAAATGTATAAATCCGCTCGCTTGATACTGGGTGCCGCCGGTGTCGCCACTCTCGCCATGTCGACTCCCGTCTTGGCCCAGACCACCCTCACGGTTAGCACCTGGGGGGGACCCAATCACGGCATCAATACCATCGTCTGGCCAACCTGGAAGGCCTGGATCGAGGAGGCCACCGAGGGGCGCGTGACCCTTGAGGTGGTGCATGACATGGGGCCCCCCGACTCACAGATGGAGATCGTTGCCGATGGCATAGGCGATGCCACCTGGGTCTTCCATGGCTTCAACCCGGGGCGCTTCGAGCTGACCAAGCTTCCGGAATTCCCCACCTTCGAGGACTTCTCCTCAGAGGATGCCTCAGCCGCCTATTGGCGAGCCCATCAGGAGTTCCTGGCCGAGGCTGGTGAGCACCGCGGTGTCGATGTCGTGGCTGTCGGGGTGCATGGCCCCGGGCAGATCTTTACCGGGGAAATGGTCGAGAGCCTCGACGCCCTGGAGGGCAAGCGTATTCGCGTCGGAGGTGGCGTGATGGGTGACCTCGCCCAGGCGCTAGACCTGACCGGCGTGGCGCTGCCCCCTACCGGCGTGTACGAGGCGGCCTCCCAAGGGGTTATCGATGGCGCCATGCTGACCGAGGAGGGGCTGCGCAGCTTCCGGGTAGCTGAGGTGCTGCCGCATACCCTGACCGTGGATGGTGGCTTCTATCGTGGCAGCTTCTCCATTGCCATGAACCCGATGTTCTGGGAGCGGGTATCTCCCGAAGATCGTGAGGCGATCCTGGAGGTATCCGGCGAACCCTTGTCGCGGCTTTTCGGGCACATGATGGATGAAGTGGATGCCCGCGGCGTGGCATTCGCCCAAGAGCAGGGCAATACCTTCACAGAGGTTCCCGAATCTGATGTCGAGAGCCTCCGTGAGATCAGTGACCAGATGGTCGCGGACTGGGCAGCTTCCATGGAGGAGCGCGGAGTGGATGGCATGGCTGCCATCGAATTCTTCCGTGACCAGCTGGAAGTGGCTGCTGAAGAAGAGAGTATCGCGGATCAGGTCGTGAGCGAGTAATACGCTAGCCAAGGCGAGAAATCACCATGACAAACTCAGTATCACAATGGTCGCGCGTTGGCCGTGTACTGCAGTTGATGCTGGAGGGGGTGGCGGGCGCCACGCTCTTCGGCATGATGCTGCTGACCACGGTGGATGTGGGCGGCCGCTACTTCTTCAACTCGCCGATCCTTGGTGCTGTCGAGCTGACGCAGCTGATGCTGGCGGCGCTGGTGTTCCTGTCGCTGCCGGTAGTGTGCTGGCGGCAGGAGCATGTCAGCGTGGACCTGCTGGATGCCATCTTTCCCTCTCGGTTCATCTGGGTGCGGGAAGTGCTGGTGAACCTGGTAGTGACGGCAGCGCTCTGGGTGATGTCCCTGCGCGTGTGGGCCCTGGCCGAACGGGCCTTTTCGTGGGGTGATGTCACCGAGTTTCTGCGCATTCCCTACGGCTACCTGATCGGGCTGATCTCGATCATGCTGGCCCTGTCGGCGCTGCTGACCCTGGCGCGGGCGGTGCTGTATCTGCTGGAAGGGTTCAAGGTGGTCAAGCGAGGCGGCCCGCTGAGCCCAGGAGGGAACCATGACTGAAGCACTCTACGGATTTGCGGCTTTGCTGGTGCTGGTGTTCCTGCGGGTCCCCCTGGCCTTCGCGATGGGGATCGTCGGTTTCGCCGGCTTCTACTACCTGACCGGTAACGTGAGCGCTGCCGAGTCGATGGCGGCGCGGCGGGTGGTGGATACCGCCATGGACTACGGCCTGTCGGTGATCCCGCTGTTTATCCTGATGGGCAACTTCGTTTCCCATGCCGGGTTGTCGGATGCCCTGTTCCGGGCCTCCAATGGCTTTCTGGGACACCGCAAGGGCGGCCAGGCGATGGCTACCATCGTGGCCTGCGGTGGCTTCAGTGCCATCTGCGGTTCCAGTCTTGCCACTTGCGCAACCATGGGACGCGTCGCCATGCCGCAGATGCGCAAGTATGGCTACAAGGACTCGCTGGCCTCGGCCTCCATCGCCGCCGGCGGCACTCTGGGCATCCTGATTCCGCCCAGCGTGATGCTGGTGATCTACGGCATCCTCACCGAGACCAGTATCCGCGAGCTGTTTGCCGCAGGCTTCATTCCCGGCATCCTCGGGATCTTCCTCTACCTGGGGGCGGTCAAGTGGGTGCTGTGGCGCGACCCCGACGCGGGCCCGGCGGCGGAGCGGGTGCCCTGGCCGGAGCGCATCGCCGCGCTGAAGAGCGTGGGCAGTACCCTGGCGCTGTTCGTGCTGGTAATCGGCGGCATCTATCTGGGCGTGTTCACGCCCACCGAGGCGGCGGGTATCGGTGCGATGGGGGCCTTCCTGATCGCCCTGATGCGCCGTTCCCTGTCACCGCGAGTGTTGATGAACGTGCTGATGGACACGGTGCGTACCACGGCGATGCTGTTTGCGGTGGTGCTGACGGCGCTGATCTTCGCCAACTTCATCAACCGGGCGGGGCTGCCCAATGATCTGCTCAACCTGGTCACCGGCATGAACGTGGCGCCCTTCGTGGTGATCCTGACGATCATCGCCATCTATGTGGTGCTGGGCTGCGTGTTCGAGAGCATGTCGATGCTGCTGTTGACGGTACCGGTGTTCTTCCCGGTGGTGGCGGGGCTCGGCTATGACCTGGTGTGGTTCGGCATCCTGGTAGTGATCGTGATCGAGATCAGCCTGATCACGCCTCCGGTGGGGATGAACGTCTTCGTGCTTCGTGCGGTACTGCCGGATGTGGCGACGGGGACGATCTTCCGCGGGGTGACGCCGTTCTGGGTGGCGGGCACGATCCGCGCCCTGCTGGTGCTGTTGCTCCCCGGTATCGTACTCTTCCTTCCTGACCTGCTTTACTAGGCCATTACTATGGATATAGAGGAAAGTGCGCCACACACAGGAGTGACCGAGAAGGCCAGCAGCCAGGCTGCTGGCCATTCCAAGCCAGAGATAGATCTCAATCAGTTTCTCCCCTACAGGTTGAACAAGTTGGCGGACCGCATCAGCGATGAGCTGGAGCGTATGTACTCCCAGCGTTATGGCCTCAACGTCGCCCAGTGGCGAGTGCTGTCATGGCTGAGCCACTGCGATGACCTGACCGCCAAGAAAATTTGTGCGTACACCAACATGGATAAAGCACGGGTATCACGCGCGATACAGGCCCTGGAGGACAGAGGCCTGATCAAGCGCAGTCCCTCACCTCGCGACCAGCGTGTCCATGATCTGCATCTGACACAGGAAGGAGGGCGATTGCTGGAGGGGCTTATTCCCGATGCTCACTCCTGGGAGTCTGAACTGGTCTCCACGCTGAGTGCCAGCGAGTACCGTGACCTGCTGAATGCCATGAGCAAGCTGGAGCGACAGCTTGAGCGTATCGGTTAGGGCGCGAAGCCAGGACATTGCTACCTGATTCCCTCTTGTCGGCAACCTGGCGCTGGTCATGTTGCCGTTTTTGTTGCAAGCCATTACCGCATCGCGAGCCTCTTCTTTCTGGCAGGAGGTCTGCAATGTCATGATTGCGAAGATTTTTTTTGGCGCAATACTTAAGTTGTATTATCTATTGGTCGTGTGAGGATTGCGGGGTGGAAGATTACGAGGCATTGTATCCCACGAAGTGTTTCCTGTTTTGGATCTGAGCTGAAGAAATTGTATCGCATTAGGCCTGTATCAGGTCTCGTCGGCCCATTCGCCAGGTTCACAGGATGAAAGCCACCTTCTAACCGAGCGCGTGCCGCTCGCCCCGTGAAGTCGGAGGATACTTACAATGAACAAGACTACAGGCCTGATCCTAGGCACCCTGACCGCCGCTGTGATGAGCTCTACTGCCCTTGCCGAGACCACGCTGACTATCAGTACCTGGGCCGGCCCCAATCATGGGATCAACACCATGGTGTGGCCAACATGGGGAGCATGGATCGAAGAAGCCACGGAGGGCCGCGTCAAGGTCAACGTGGTGCATGATATGGGGCCGCCCGACTCCCAGATGGAGATCATCGCCGACGGCATCGCCGATGCCACCTGGATTTTTCATGGCTATAACGCGGGCCGCTTCGAGCTGACCAAGCTGCCTGAATTCCCCACTTTCGAGGATTTCTCCTCTGAAAATGCTTCAGCCGCATACTGGCAAACCCATCAGGAATATCTGGCCGAGGCCGCTGAGCATCGTGGCGTCGATGTGGTAGCCGCCGGTGTCCACGGTCCTGGCTGGATCTTCAGCAGCGAGCAGTATGAGACCCTTGATGACATGCAGGGCAAGCGTATCCGTGTCGGTGGGGGGGTGATGGGCGACCTTTCCGAGGCTCTCGGCCTGACCGGCGTTGCCCTGCCGCCTACCGGCGTCTACGAGGCAGGCTCCCAGGGTGTCATCGATGGTGCCATGCTGGTTCCCGAGGGCCTGCGTAGCTTCCGCGTAGCCGAGATTTTCCCGCATACCCTCAAGGTGGACGGCGGCTTCTACCGCGGCAGCTTCACCATTGCCATGAATCCGATGTTCTGGGACAGGATCTCTCCCGAGGATCGTGAGGCCATCGAATCAGTTTCCGGCGAGCGTCTGTCAAGGCTGTTCGGATACATGATGGACACCATGGACGTGCGCGGCGTGGAGTTCGCCGAGGAGCAGGGCCACACCTTCACCGAACTGGGAGCTGAGGATCTCGAGAAGCTGCGCGGCATCAGCGATGAGATGATTACCGAGTGGGCCGACAAGGTCTCCGACAGCCGCGGGGTTGATGCGATGGCGGCCATCGAGTTCTTCCGTGAGCAGCTCGCCGTTGCCGCCGAGGAAGACTCCGTGGCTCCCCTGGTACCGGACGAGCTTAAGTAAGCGCTTCATTCATACGCCAGGTACTCATACTGATATTGAACCCGAGTCCGCGCCACACCGGCACCTGTCACGTTTCCGGTATGGCGCGGATTTGCGTTCTATCGAGGTGTACGCTCCCTCGCCAACAGGAGTTCTACTATGCAGACCCTGACGATGCGCCCGGCTCGTATTGGCCGTGTACTGCAGTTGATGCTGGAGGGGGTGGCGGGCGCCACGCTCTTCGGCATGATGCTGCTGACCACGGTGGATGTGGGCGGCCGCTACTTCTTCAACTCGCCGATCCTTGGTGCTGTCGAGCTGACGCAGCTGATGCTGGCGGCGCTGGTGTTCCTGTCGCTGCCGGTAGTGTGCTGGCGGCAGGAGCATGTCAGCGTGGACCTGCTGGATGCCATCTTTCCCTCTCGGTTCATCTGGGTGCGGGAAGTGCTGGTGAACCTGGTAGTGACGGCAGCGCTCTGGGTGATGTCCCTGCGCGTGTGGGCCCTGGCCGAACGGGCCTTTTCGTGGGGTGATGTCACCGAGTTTCTGCGCATTCCCTACGGCTACCTGATCGGGCTGATCTCGATCATGCTGGCCCTGTCGGCGCTGCTGACCCTGGCGCGGGCGGTGCTGTATCTGCTGGAAGGGTTCAAGGTGGTCAAGCGAGGCGGCCCGCTGAGCCCAGGAGGGAACCATGACTGAAGCACTCTACGGATTTGCGGCTTTGCTGGTGCTGGTGTTCCTGCGGGTCCCCCTGGCCTTCGCGATGGGGATCGTCGGTTTCGCCGGCTTCTACTACCTGACCGGTAACGTGAGCGCTGCCGAGTCGATGGCGGCGCGGCGGGTGGTGGATACCGCCATGGACTACGGCCTGTCGGTGATCCCGCTGTTTATCCTGATGGGCAACTTCGTTTCCCATGCCGGGTTGTCGGATGCCCTGTTCCGGGCCTCCAATGGCTTTCTGGGACACCGCAAGGGCGGCCAGGCGATGGCTACCATCGTGGCCTGCGGTGGCTTCAGTGCCATCTGCGGTTCCAGTCTTGCCACTTGCGCAACCATGGGACGCGTCGCCATGCCGCAGATGCGCAAGTATGGCTACAAGGACTCGCTGGCCTCGGCCTCCATCGCCGCCGGCGGCACTCTGGGCATCCTGATTCCGCCCAGCGTGATGCTGGTGATCTACGGCATCCTCACCGAGACCAGTATCCGCGAGCTGTTTGCCGCAGGCTTCATTCCCGGCATCCTCGGGATCTTCCTCTACCTGGGGGCGGTCAAGTGGGTGCTGTGGCGCGACCCCGACGCGGGCCCGGCGGCGGAGCGGGTGCCCTGGCCGGAGCGCATCGCCGCGCTGAAGAGCGTGGGCAGTACCCTGGCGCTGTTCGTGCTGGTAATCGGCGGCATCTATCTGGGCGTGTTCACGCCCACCGAGGCGGCGGGTATCGGTGCGATGGGGGCCTTCCTGATCGCCCTGATGCGCCGTTCCCTGTCACCGCGAGTGTTGATGAACGTGCTGATGGACACGGTGCGTACCACGGCGATGCTGTTTGCGGTGGTGCTGACGGCGCTGATCTTCGCCAACTTCATCAACCGGGCGGGGCTGCCCAATGATCTGCTCAACCTGGTCACCGGCATGAACGTGGCGCCCTTCGTGGTGATCCTGACGATCATCGCCATCTATGTGGTGCTGGGCTGCGTGTTCGAGAGCATGTCGATGCTGCTGTTGACGGTACCGGTGTTCTTCCCGGTGGTGGCGGGGCTCGGCTATGACCTGGTGTGGTTCGGCATCCTGGTAGTGATCGTGATCGAGATCAGCCTGATCACGCCTCCGGTGGGGATGAACGTCTTCGTGCTTCGTGCGGTACTGCCGGATGTGGCGACGGGGACGATCTTCCGCGGGGTGACGCCGTTCTGGGTGGCGGGCACGATCCGCGCCCTGCTGGTGCTGTTGCTCCCCGGTATCGTACTCTTCCTTCCTGACCTGCTTTACTAGGCGGCGTCGAGACCCATAAAGCGACACGGCTAGCTCTTCAAATCTGAATTTTTAGTGTCAAAAGTCGCCCTGATTTGACTCGCGTCAAATCAGGGCGACCTGCGTTGAGCTACTCTGAAAGTGAGCAGTAACTGACACCAGATGAGGAGGACAGCAATGGAAAGGTTATCTGATTACATTCAGGGTGAGCGTGTGGTCCGTGAACTTCGCAGCCATGCCCCGGAGGCGCTGGAAGAATTGGCTCGCGACCTGGAGCAGCCGCTGAGCAGGCCACTGGAAAAAGCAATCGGCAGGACTCTCGATGACCGTCGGGTGCCCGACTTCCAGGCCTCCGAAGTGTTGATGCCGGCGATGATGAAGACCTTCGAGGTGCCCACCGCTGCTATTGCCGAGGATGAAATGGCGTTACTGGAGTCTGTCTGCAATCGCTGCGAGGTGGTTGGCCATTGCTGGAAGGCGATGCGTAACGGCGCAGGTGCCGAAGCTTGTCGTGGCTTCTGCCCCAATGCCAAGAGTTTCGTGGCGCATGGCGGTGAAGAGAGTGAGCCAGTAGCAGAATGAGCGGTGTGGCATGGCGGTTAGCCAATGATTGCCATGACGGATTCGCTGAGTGGTCGTCGGCCAGTAGAGCGGGCCACTCACTACAGCAGTAAATGAATAAGCGAGTGCCACCATGCCGATCTCGGCGTTGGTGGACACCCGCTTGTCGATAGTATCCAGCGATGTTTCCTGTCAGTACATGCCGTATCAGCAGAGGCACTCGGGTAGGGGATCAGTGCAGCACAATCCCCAATACCGGTATCGTGAACTTACTGTCGCTTTGCGACCAACGTCAGAATGTCATAGCTGGCCACCAGCTCGCCGTTCTGGTTGGTGACTGCCACGTCCCACATGACCACTCCCTGGGGGTGCCCCTCGGGTGAGGTTCGGCCCTGATCGATCTTGCGCTTGCACGTCAGGCGAGCACGGATGGTATCGCCGGCGACCACAGGGTTGATGAATCGAAGGGTGTCGATGCCATAGTTTGCCAGCACGGGGCCTTCGCCGGCATAGACGAACAGACCGGCGGCGGCGGAGAGCACGAAGTAGCCATGGGCGATGCGCTGGCCGAACTGGGTCTCCTTGGCGGCGATCGCGTCGAAGTGCATGTAGAAATGGTCGCCCGAAAGGCAGCCGAAGTTGACGATGTCAGCCTCGGTGACAGTGCGGCGATGGGTCAGCAGAGATTCGCCCACCTGCAGGTCGTCGAAGTGGCGACGGAAAGGGTGGATATCGTTCTCGATCACCGTGGCGCCACGCACATACTCGCGGGTTACCGCGGCGACCATGGTGGGTGAGCCCTGGATGGCGGTGCGCTGCAGATAGTGGTGCACGGAACGAATGCCGCCGAGTTCTTCGCCACCCCCGGCGCGACCCGGACCGCCATGCTTGAGCATGGGCAGCGGGGAGCCATGGCCGGTAGATTCTTTGGACGCTTCGGCGTTCAGGATCTGCAGGCGACCATGCTGGGCGGCCAGCACCGGGATCATCTCGGCGGCGATGGCCGGATCCTTGGTGGTGAGCGTGGTGACCAGGCTGCCTTTGCCTTTGGCGGCGATGGTCAGGGCCTCGTCGATGCCGTTGTAGGGCATCAGGGTGGCTACCGGACCGAAGGCCTCGATGTCGTGGGCGCCGCCGTCGTTCAGCGGGTTGCGGCTGACCAGCAGATGAGGCGCGATAAAGGCGCCATTCTCCACTCCTTCGCCCGTGGGGCGCAGGCCTTCGGTTCGGCCGTACGCGCATTCGCTGGTTTCCAGCAGGCGATCGATGGCGGCCGTGACGTCTCTCAGCTGGTCATGGGAAGCGAGAGCGCCCATGCGAACGCCGTCAGCGGCGGGGTTGCCGAAGGCAATCTTGCTCAGTCGCTGTTTGAGGCGTTCAGCCAGGGCGTCCAGGTGCTCGGCTGGCACCAGCACCCGGCGTATGGCGGTACACTTCTGGCCGGCCTTGGCGGTCATCTCCTTCGCTACTTCCTTGGCGAAGATATCGAACTCGTCGTCTTCCGGGGTGACATCCGGGGCCATGATGGCGCTGTTGAGGGAGTCCGCCTCGGCGTTGAAGGGGATACTCCTGGCCATGATGTTGGGGTGGCTCTTCAACTTCAGGGCGGTACTGGCTGAGCCGGTGAAAGTGACGAAATCCTGCTCTTCGAGTCTGTCCAGCAGGTCGCCGGTGCCGCCGATGATCAATTGCAGCGCGCCTTCGGGGAGCAGGCCGGAATCGTTCATGACCCGCACAGCGGCTTCGGTGAGGTAGCTGGTAGCCGTAGCTGGCTTGAAGATACACGGCATGCCTGCCAGAAAGGCTGGGGCAAATTTCTCCAGCATGCCCCAGATGGGAAAGTTGAAGGCATTGATGTGCACGGAGACACCACGACGAGGCACCAGGATATGGGTCCCGTTGAAGTGATTGTCCTTGCCGAGCTGGGTGACAGGTCCCTCATGGGCCACGTTGCCGGAGGGCAGCTCCTTGCGGCCGGTGGAGGCGTAGGCGAACAGGGTGCCGAAGCCACCGTCGATGTCGATCCAGGAGTCGGCCTTGGTACAGCCGGTGTGATAGGAGGTTGCGTAGAGCTCTTCCTTGCGGCCCTGGATATAGATGGCCAGTTCCTTGAGGATGGCGGCGCGCTGTTGGAAATCAAGCGCAAGGAGACTCTTCACCCCGGTGGAGCGGGCATAGTCGACTGCCTGGGCGAAGTCGATGGTTTCCTCATGGGTATGCGCAACGGTATCACCGTTGATGGCGCTGGGCAGTGCCTTGGCTGGCGTCTCTCCCAGCCACTTTCCGGCAATGTAACTCTGTAGGACTGACATTAAGCGTTCTCCCGGTAATAAGTGTGGATCGGTGACGATCTTGCTTCGTCACCGTGACCAGAGCGTGGCGTGGAGTGAGCGTATCGAGGGATTAGGGTGGCTCAGCCGATCATCAGCGCTGATCGAAGTCGAGGGTCACTTCATCGGTGAGAGGGTGAGCCTGGCAGCTCAGCACATAGCCCGCCTCGATTTCGTGCTTCTCGAGGCCGTGGGTCACATCCATATCCACTTCGCCCACTACCAGCTTGCACTTGCAGGTGGAGCAGACGCCGGCCTTGCAGGAATAGGGAAGGTCCATGCCGTTGGCGATCCCGGCGTCCAGGATGTTTTCGCCTACCGTGGCCAGATCGAACATCACGGAGCGGCCATCCGCGACCACGGTCACCTTGCTGCTCTTCTCCTCGCCATACTCCGCGATGCGCTGCTGCGCCTTCTCGAGCATTTTCTCGGAGTCCGCAGCAGAGTTAGCGAACAGCTCATAATGGATCTGCTCATTGCTCAGGCCCTCGAGGCGAAAGCCATGCGAGACCTCAGCCATCATGGCCTCGGGGCCGCAGATAAAGGCTTCATCGGTGTTCTTGATATCGATCAGGCCACTTTTCTGAAGTTCGTAGCCCTTCTTGTTGTCAATCTTGCCGTTGAGAAGGTCAGCGCCCTGGTCTTCGTAGTTCATGATGTTGAGCCACTGGAAGCGGTCCATGTGGCGATTCTTTACGAAGCTCAGCTCATCCTTGAACATCACAGAATTGCTGCGGCGGTTGCCATAGATCAGCGTCACCTTACTGTTGGGCTCCGTATCAAGAACGGATTTCACAATCGACAGTACCGGTGTGATGCCGGAGCCTGCGGCAATACACATGTATTGCTTGGCATTGTTTTCATCCAGCTGGGTATAGAAGCTGCCCTGTGGCGGCATGACATCGATCTCCATGCCGCGCTTGAAATGGTCATTGGCATAGTTGGAGAAGCGACCATTCTTGACGCGCTTTATGCCGACTCGCATATGGCCATCCTTGACGCCGGAACAGATAGAGTAGGAGCGGCGGACCTCCTCGCCATCAATCGTGGTTCGCAGTGTCAGGAACTGTCCCTGAATGAAGTCGAAGGTTTCCTTCAGCTCCTCGGGAATGTCAAAAGTCACACGTATGGCGGTGTCCGTCTCCGGCTGGACGTCGGCGATTCTCAGCGTATAGAAGTTCGTGTCTGACATCACGTAGCCTATATTGTCTTGAAATAATCGAAGGTCTCCTTGCATGACTGGCACTGAAACAACGCCTTGCATGCGGTGGAGCCAAATTCACTGAGGAGTCGTGTATCGCGCGAGCCACAGCGTGGGCAAAGCGCCTGTGAGTCGGAGCTCAAGCCCTCCTCGGAGGCCTCGACATCCTCCGGGGGGGCGATGCCGTAATTGCGTAGCTTGCGGCGCCCGTCGGAGGACATCCACTCGGAGCTCCAGGCGGGTGATAGCTTTACCTTTACCTCGAGTCTCTCATATCCCTTGGCGTACAGGGCAGCCTCGATATCTTCGGTAATGGTGTTTATTGCCGGGCAGCCAGAATACGTCGGTGTGATAGTGACGACTATGTAATCACCCCGCCGCTGGATGTCGCGCAGTATTCCCAAGTCCCAGATACTCAGTGCCGGAATTTCGGGATCCTTGACGTCATCAAGCAAGTCCCAGAGCTCTTTTACTTCGGAAGTGTTGCGCTGCTGTAACCGGTGGTACTCTTCCTCCGGCATCAACGAGATTTCGCTCATGATCCATTACCAACCTTGCACTTACCACTGGCATCCAGGGTAAGAGCGGTGTACGAATTGCATTTCTGTCAGCAGGTGGCCAAGGTTCTCGGTGTGATAACCGATACGACCACCACGCACTGCCCAGCCATCTTCCGGAACGCTCAGAGTGGCTTCCGAGAGGATAGCGTTGACTTGCTTCAGCCACTCTTCGCGAAGCTGGGTGGTATCGACGCCGATACCGTTATCGGCCAAGAGCTTCTCGGTCTCGTCCATATCGAACAGCTCATGGGTATAGCCCCAGAGGCTGTCGACGGCAGCCTGTGCGCGACGATGGCTCTCTTCGGTGCCATCGCCTAAACGCAGCACCCAGTCACGGCTGCGCCGCAGGTGATAGCGGGTTTCCTTGATTGCCTTGGCGGCGATGGCGGCCAGCGTGTCGTCCTTGGAATCGGCCAGTTTCGGCAGCAGGAGGTTGTAGTAGATATCCACGAAGAGCTGTCGAATTTGAGAGTAGGCAAAATCGCCTCGTGGCATCTCCATCAGCAGCAGGTTCCGGTACTGGCGGTCGTCGCGCATGTAGGCGAAATCGTCTTCGGTTCGACCATCGTTGGCCAGCTCCGCTGCATAGCCATAGAACATGCGCGCGCGGCCAATGTAGTCCAGCGCCACATTGGCATAGGCGATGTCCTCTTCCAGGAAGGGCCCACGGCTGACCCACTCTGAAATACGGTGGCCCAGGACGACGGCATCATCGCCCAGGCGTGTTGCATATTCCTGCGTCGCGTCCTTAATATTGACACTCATCACGCGGTCTCCTCAGAAGTTACATGTTGTTGACGGCATCGGGGAGTTCGTAATAAGTGGCGTGCCGATATGGTTTGTCGTCGTTGGGGTCGAAGAAGTCTTCCGCATCGTCTTCCTGAGACGCGCAGATATCCGATGACTTGACCACCCAGATGCTGACGCCCTCGCTGCGGCGAGTATAGACATCGCGGGCATACTCCAGCGCCTGTGCATGGTCTTCGGAATGCAGGCTTCCGACATGCTTGTGATCGAGGCCGCGCTTCGAGCGAATAAAGACCTCAAAGAGTTCCAGGGCATTGTCTTGCATGATGTTGTCTCCTTAGGCGGCTTTAGACTTGTTGGCCTGCTTCTTGGCGTTGTAGGCGGCGAGGGCCTCCCTCACCCAGGCCCCTTCTTCATGAGCCTTGATGTGGTGCTCGAGGCGCTGGCGATTACAGTGGCCATTGCCGTTGATGACATTCTGGAACTCTTCCCAGTCGATCTCGCCGCTGTCGTAATGACCGCGCTCTTCGTTCCACTTGAGATCCTTGTCGGGATGCTCTAGCCCCAGGAACTCGATCTGTGATGCGGTCTGGTCGACGAACTTCTGGCGGAGGTCGTCATTGGTCTCACGCTTGATTTTCCACTCCATGGACTTGGCGGAGTGTGCCGACTCAGAGTCGTGCGGACCGAACATCATCAGTGCCGGCCAGTAGAAGCGGTTCAGGGCATCTTGGGCCATGGCCTTCTGCTCGGAGCTGCCGTTGACCAAGGACAGCATGATGTCGTAGCCCTGGCGCTGGTGGAAACTCTCTTCCTTGCAGATGCGAATCATGCCGCGTGAATAGGGGCCGTAGGAGGTGCGCTGCAGGGATACCTGGTTGACGATGGCGGCCCCATCGACCAGCCAGCCAATGGCGCCCATGTCGGCCCACGTCAGCGCTGGGTAGTTGAAGATGGAGGCATATTTCGCCTTGCCGCTCTGCAGCGCCTCGATCATCTCCTCACGGGTAATCCCCAGGGTTTCGGCGGCACTGTAGAGGTAGAGCCCGTGACCAGCCTCGTCCTGGATCTTCGATAGCAGGATCGCCTTGCGGCGCAACGAAGGCGCACGAGTCAGGAAGTTACCTTCGGGCTGCATGCCAATGACTTCCGAGTGAGCATGCTGAGAAATCTGGCGAATCAGATTCTTGCGATATTTCTCGGGCATCCAGTCCTTGGGCTCGATCTTCTCTTCAGCCTTGATCTTGTCCATAAACTGCTGTTCTTGAAGAGATATCTGCTGTTCAGAGGACATCGTTACACTCTCCAGTTCTGGTTTAGCCTGTCTTGCTTGTCTCAAGCATAGCAGGCTGAACTTTTAAGCGACACAAAAAGGTGGTTATACCTTCGTATCTTGTGTCGCTATTGTTGGTTTTTAATCAAGCTGTTGTTCAATAAGCTTTTTATGGCGCCTGGGTGCGATCAGCGTAAATCCTTCACGCGCTTCGCCTTGCCGACAGAGCGCATGACTTCATCTACCCCACAGACATCTACCTTGGTGCTGATGCCTACGTAGGTCTTGATGGCATGCTGGAGTTGTTTGCCCAACTGCTCGCAGGCTACTGGATCGCGGGCAATGTCATTGCTGCATGCCTCGACGCGCACGAGCACCATATCCATGTTGCCCTGGCGAGTGACTTCGATCTCGTAGTGCGGTGAGAGCTGTTCGATCTTGAGTAGCCGTTCCTCGATCTGGGTCGGGAAGACGTTGACCCCGCGAATGATCAGCATGTCATCGCTGCGACCGGTAATCTTGTCGATACGCCGCATGGGTCGGGCTGTGCCGGGAAGAAGGCGGGTGAGATCGCGGGTACGGTACCGGATCACCGGCAATGCTTCCTTGGTGAGGGTGGTAAACACCAGCTCGCCGTATTCGCCATCAGGCAAAACTTCACCGCTGATCGGGTCGATGATCTCGGGATAGAAATGGTCCTCCCAGATGGTCGGGCCATCCTTGGTTTCCAGGCACTCCATGCCTACCCCAGGCCCCATCACCTCGGAGAGGCCATAGATGTCCAGGGCATCGATGCCCAGACGCTTCTCCAGAGAGAGGCGCATATCGTTGGTCCAGGGCTCTGCGCCGAAGATGCCGGTACGCAGAGGCAGTTCACGTGGATCGATGCCCTGACGCTCCATCTCATCTGCGATATTGAGCATGTAAGAGGGGGTCACCATGATGATGTCCGGCTGGAAGTCTCGGATCAGCTGCACCTGCTTCTCGGTCTGACCGCCGGACATGGGGATGACGGCGCAACCCAGGCGCTCGGCGCCGTAGTGGGCGCCCAGGCCACCGGTGAACAGGCCGTAGCCGTAGGCCACGTGCACCTTGTCGTTGCGACTGCCGCCGGCGGCGCGGATCGAGCGGGCTACCACGTCGGCCCAGACATCGATGTCGTTCTGCGTGTAGCCGACTACGGTGGGCTGGCCGGTGGTACCGCTGGAAGCGTGGATGCGTACGATCTCGCTCATCGGTGTGGCGTACATGCCGAAGGGGTAGTTGTCGCGCAGGTCAGCCTTGGTGGTAAAGGGCAGCTTGCCGAGGTCCTCTAGGCTCTTGATGTCCTCGGGGTGAACGCCGGCCTGATCGAAGGAGTGGCGGTAGTGGGGCACATTCTCGTAGGCGTGCTTCAGGCTCCACTGCAGGCGCTTGAGCTGAGAGGCACGCAGCTCGTCGATGCTGGCGGTCTCCAGGTGGTCGAGGCTGGAGGTGTCGATGGGTTTTACGCGCTGGTTCATGGTGTCTTTTTCTCCGGTCGCAGGGATTGTTGTAGTGCGCGCTATCAGAGGCGCTCAATGATCAGGGCGATACCCTGACCCACGCCGATACACATGGTGCACAGCGCGTAGCGTCCCTGCCGGCGTTCCAGCTCGTGCAGGGCGGTGGTCACCAGGCGGGCGCCGCTCATGCCCAGCGGATGGCCCAGGGCGATGGCGCCGCCGTTGGGATTGATGTGCTCGGCATCGTCGGGGAGGCCGAGGTCGCGGGTCACGGCCAGCGCCTGGGCGGCGAAGGCTTCATTGAGTTCGATCACGTCCATCTGTTCGAGGGTCAGGCCGGTTTGCGCCAGCACCTTGCGGGTCGCAGGGGCCGGGCCAAATCCCATGATGCGTGGCTCGACGCCGGCAGTGGCCATGCCTACCACACGAGCGCGGGCCTTGAGGCCGAACTGGGTTGCCTGTTCCGGTGAGGCCAGCAGCAGGGCACAGGCACCATCGTTGACGCCCGAGGCGTTGCCGGCGGTAACGCTGCCGCCTTCGCGGAAGGGGGTGGGCAGCTTGGCCAGTTGCTCCAGGGTGGTCGAGGCACGAGGATGCTCGTCGGTGTCTACCACCAGCGGTGCCTGCTTGCGGCGCGGCACTTCAACGGGAACGATCTCCTCCGCCAGGCGGCCGGCTTCCATTGCCGCTGCGGTGCGCTGCTGGCTACGCAGGGCGAAGGCGTCCTGATCCTCGCGGGAGATCCCGAACTGCGCGGCGACGTTCTCGGCGGTCTCCGGCATGGAGTCGACGCCGAATTGGGCCTTCATCTGGCGGTTGACGAAGCGCCAACCGATGGTGGTGTCGTGGATCTCGGCGCTGCGCGAGAAGGCCTGCTCGGCCTTGCCCATCACGAAGGGGGCACGGGACATGGACTCGACGCCGCCGGCGATCATCAGGCCCGCCTCGCCGGCCTTGATGGTGCGGGCGGCATTGCCGATGGCGTCCATGCCGGAACCGCACAGGCGGTTGAGCGTGGTGCCCGGCACTTCCACGGGGAGGCCTGCCAATAGCGCCGACATGCGTGCCACGTTGCGGTTGTCCTCACCGGCCTGGTTGGCGCAGCCGTAGAAGAGGTCGTCGATCTGGGCCCAGTCCACCGAAGGGTTGCGCTCGATCAGGGCACGCATGGGCACGGCACCGAGATCGTCGGCACGTACCGGGGATAACACGCCGCCGTAGCGACCGATGGGGGTGCGGATGGCATCGATGATCAGGGCATCTTTCATGCGTTTTCTCCAGCGGTGGATTCTTCCTGGCGACGGACGGTGCCGCGGACCTTGTAGGAGCGGCCGCGAAACAGCGCGACCTCGTGGCCATGCTGGTTGCGCACGGTGATGTCATAGATACCGGTGCGACCGCGACGGCTGCGCTCCTCGGCGGTGGCAGTCAGCACATCGCCAAGCTGGCCTGGGCCCAGGTAGTCGATGCTGCAGCCCGAGGCCACCGTGGCGTCATCATAGGTGTTGCAGGCGAAGGCGAAGGCGGAGTCCGCCAAGGCGAAGATGAAGCCGCCGTGACAGTTGCCGTGCCCCTGCACCATGTCCTCGCGGACGCTCATGGTGAGCACTGCCCGGCCCGGGGCCACGCTCTCGATACGCATGCCCAGCCCCTGGCTGGCGTTGTCCCGGGAGAACATGGCGTCGGCGCAGGCCTCGGCCAGCTGCTGGGGACTCAGCTCGGATTCAGACATGGAAGGTCTCCTCGGCAAGGGCCTTGCGGCGCAGCAGGAAGGAGGCGCGATAGCGCTCCTCGCCGTAGCTCTGCTGCAGATGGGTCAGGGTGCGGTGGACGAAGTCGAGCCCCAGGCCGTCGGCCCAGGCCAGCGGGCCGCGGGGGTAGTTGAGACCGGCCTGCATGGCCAGGTCGCCGTCAGTGGCGCTGCACACGCCCTGCAGCACAGCGTCAGCGGCCTCGTTGGCCAGCATGGCCACGGTGCGCAGTACCACCAGCCCCGGGGTGTCGGTGAGCCAGGCCACGTCCAGGCCCAGGCGCTGGAAGAGTGCCGTGGCTAGGTCGCGGCCAGCGGCGTCGACGCCGGGGCTCGCCGCCAGGGCGATGGCGCTGGCCTCGCCGTAGTCGAGGCAGAGGTCGAACAGCACCAGGGCCTCGAGGCCCTCGTCCCGGGCACGTTCGGCGGCACAGCGGCCGTCGCTCAGCGCCAGGGTGAGGCCGCCCAGGCGCAGACGCCCCTCGCCGGAGATGCTCTCCCGATGCACCACCTCGAGGCCGGCGGCCTCGGCGCGTGCCACCAGCGGCGCGATAGCACCGAGCTGACCCTCGGCCACCAGGGGCGGGAGTTCAGCCTCGGCAGGGGCAGCGAAGTCGGGCGCGTCGGGGGTGGCGTTGTCCCGATAGTCATAGAAGCCCAGGCCGCTCTTGCGGCCCAGGCGGCCAGCCTCGACCAGCGCCTGCTGGACCAGGGAGGGCTCGAAGCGGGTATCACCGTAGTAGGCGTCGAACACCGAACGGGTCACGGCGTAGTTGACGTCGTGTCCGATCAGGTCCATCAGTTCGAAGGGGCCCATGCGAAAGCCGCCGGCCTGGCGCAGCAGGGCGTCCAGGGTGGCGGGGGCGGCAGCGCCCTCCTGCATCAGGCGCAGCCCCTCGGCATAGAAGGGGCGGGCGACGCGGTTGACGATGAAGCCGGGGGTGGAGCTGGCGTGGACCGGCACCTTGCCCCAGGCAGCAGCAGTGGCGTAGAGGGTCTCGGCCACCTCGGCGTCGGTGGCCAGGCCCGAGATCACCTCCACCAGCTTCATCACCGGCGCGGGATTGAAGAAGTGCAGGCCGGCGACGCGCTCGGGGCGTTCGAGGTCGGCGGCGATGGAGGTGATGGAGAGCGATGAGGTGTTGCTGGTCAGCAGGGTACCGGGGCCGCAGAGGGCCTCCAGCTCGGCGAAGACGCCGCGCTTGACGTCCAGGTTCTCGACGATTGCCTCCACCACCAGGCGGCTGTCGGCCAGCTCAGCGAGGGTGGCGGCTGGCGTCATCCTCGCGATGATGGTCTCGACCTCATCCTGGGCCATCTTGCCCCTGGCCACGCGCTTCTCTAGCTGGCGGCGCACGCCGTCGATGCCGGCCTGGGCGGCGCCGTCGCGGTTGTCGTAGAGACGCACCGGGTGGCCGGCCTGGGCCGCCACCTGGGCGATGCCGGCGCCCATGGCGCCGGCGCCGATCACGGCGATGATGTCGCTGGTTACGAGGGCTGGCATCTCACTCCCCCTTGAAGCTGGGCTGGCGTTTGTCCATGAAGGCGGCCACGCCCTCGCGGTAGTCGTCGGTGCGGCCGGCCAGGCGCTGCAGGTCGCGCTCCAGGTCGAGCTGGGCATCGAAAGTGTTGTCGGCGCTGGCATGCAGGGCGCGCTTGATCAGTGCCAGGCCACGCGTCGGCTGGGTGGCCAGGTGGCGGGCCAGGGTCAGCGCCTCGTCCTGCAGGGACTCGTCGTCTACTACCTTCCAGATCATGCCCCACTGCTCGGCCTGCTCGGCGCTGAGCTTGTCGCCCAGCATGGCCAGTCCCTTGGCGCGGGCCATGCCCACCAGGCGCGGCAGGCTCCAGGTGCCGCCGGAGTCCGGCACCAGGCCGATCTTGCAGAAGGCCTGGATGAAACTGGCCGAGCGGGCCGCCAGCACGATGTCGCAGGCCATGGCGATATTGGCGCCGGCACCGGCGGCCACGCCGTTCACCGCACAGATGACGGGAAACGGCAGGTCCCTGATGGTGCGCAGCATGGGGTTGTAGCGCTTCTCAAGGGACTCGCCCAGGTCTGGCGTCTCGGCCCCGGGGGCCACGTTACGGTCGGAGAGATCCTGGCCGGCGCAGAAGCCGCGGCCGTTGCCGGTAAGCAGCAGGGCGCGCACGCTCTTGTCCTGACGTGCGGCCTTGAGCGCCTGGCGCATCTCGGCGTGCAGTTCGGCATTGAAGCTGTTGAGACTGTCGGGGCGGTTCAACGTGATGCGGGCGACGCCGTCTTCCACGGAGTAGAGCAGGGGGGCTTCACTCATGATTCAAGGTCCTGTGTCATTGCCCGTTGAAGGTGGCGGGGCGTTTTTCCTGGAAGGCACGGATGCCCTCCTCTCGGTCCTGGGTGCCGGCCAGCAGCGTGAAGGCGTGGCGCTCGAAGCGCAGGCCGGTAGCCAGGTCGGTGTCCTCGGCCTTGTGCAGGGCCTCACGGGCCAGGCGGACGGCGAGCGGTGCCTTGGTGGCGATGGTCTCGGCCACGACCAGGGCACGCTCCACCGTCAGCTCGGGCTGGGTGACCTCGCTCACCAGGCCGGCCTCCATGGCACGACGCGCACTGATCGGCTCGCCGGTGAGCACCATCTGGGTGGCCAGCGCCTTGCCCACGGCGCGCACCAGGCGCTGGGTGCCGCCGGCGCCGGGCATGATGCCCAGGTTGATCTCGGGCTGGCCGAAGCGGGCGTCTTCGCCGGCGATCAGGATATCGGCGTGCATGGCCAACTCGCAGCCGCCGCCCAGGCAGAAGCCGTTGACGGCGGCGACGATGGGTTTGTTGAAGCGGGCGATGGTGGCCCAGTGGCGCTGGCGGGGGTCTTCCAGCATGCCTACCAGGTCGCGTTCGGCCATCTCCTTGATGTCGGCGCCGGCGGCGAAGGCGCGCCGGCTGCCGGTGATCACCACGGCACGCACCTCGGCGTCATCGGCGGCCCCCTCCAGGGTGTCGGCCAGTTCGGCAAGCAGGGCGGTATTCAGAGCATTCAGCGCCTCGGGGCGGTGCAGGGTAATGTGCAGCACCCCTTGCTGAGGCCCTTCGATGATCAGGTGGTTGGGCATGGTCTCCTCGCTTCTGGCGTGACGTTGCGGCGCTAGGATGGCCGGGTCTTAGCCTGAAGCGAGTATAGGTTTTTTTTGATACGCATCAAATCAATAGCTTGGTATATAGTGTATCGGTTAAGCTGTTGTTGACGATGAAAGTCACTGTCTTTCAGGAAGTTGCAGTGCGGTGAAGCCGCTCAAGGAGGTGAAGTTATACCATGGTCGAATCTCTTCGGCCGTGATGGTCCAGGTGTCTTTAATTGACTAATACTTAAAGGGAATTTTCCGGTTCATGCCGAGAGCTGAAGACGGCAGTCGGGGGCTGGGGTTTGATGTTTTGTTACGCCATGGGTAGTTTTATTTTTCGAAATCGTATCGAATGCAGCCTCCCGCTGCGCAGGAGTCAGCATGTCACAGCAAGCCCAACAGTTGTTCGACCGCCATCGCGGGACCCTCGCGCAGGCCGTCGAGGCCATCGCCACCCGTGAGTTCTGGACACCCTATCCGGAGAGTATCAAGCAGTATCCAGAAGAGGCGGTGAAGGAGGCCCCGCAGCGCTTCGAGGCGCTCCTCAAGCGACATTTTTCTCTCAAGGTCCCGAGCGTGGCCGGCCAGGTGGGGAGTGAGGTCTCGCCCTATGGCTTCGAGCTCGGGGTGACCTACGATCAGCCCGAACGGGACGCACTGATCGCGGCCATGCGGGCGGCGCTGCCCGCATGGCGCGACGCCGGCGCCGAGGCGCGAGTAGGCGTCTGTCTGGAGATCCTGGCGCGTCTGAACGCCATGAGCCCGGAGATCGCTCAGGCGGTCAGCCATACCAGCGGCCAGGGGCCTCTGATGGCTTTCCAGGCCGGCGGCCCTCACGCCCAGGATCGCGGCCTTGAAGCCGTAACCTGCGCCTGGCAGGCGATGTCCTCTGTGCCGGCCACGGCCAGCTGGGTCAAGCCCCAGGGTAAGCGCGATCCGCTGGTGATGGAGAAGCGCTTCCATATCGTGCCACGCGGCATCTCCCTGGTGGTGGCCTGCTCCACCTTCCCCACCTGGAATACCTATCCGGGGCTGTTCGCCAGCCTGGCCACCGGCAACCCGGTCATCCTCAAGCCCCATCCGGGAGCCATCCTGCCACTGGCGATGACGACGCGCGTCGCTCAGGAGGTGCTCGAGGAGGCCGGCTTCGATCCATGCCTGGTGAGCCTGATGCCCGACAGCGCCGAGGAGCCGGTAGCCAAGGAGTTGGCCTTGGACCCGGCTGTCAAGTTGATCGACTTCACCGGCTCCAGCGCGTTCGGCGAGTGGCTGGAGCACAACGCCACCCAGGCTCGGGTCTTCACCGAGAAGGCCGGCCTCAACACCCTCATCATCGACAGCGTCGAGCGGATCGAGCCGGTGGCCCAGAACCTGGCCTTCAGTCTGAGCCTTTACTCCGGCCAGATGTGCACGACCCCCCAGGCCATCTACGTTCCCCGCGATGGTATCCAGACGTCAGAGGGCAGGCTCTCCTTCGACGAGGTGGCCGGTGCCCTGGCCAAGGCCATCGAGGCATTCCTCGCCGATAACGAGCGCGCCTGTACCGTGCTGGGCGCCATTCAGTCGCCGGCCACCGCCGCTCGCATCGAGGAGTGCCGCGGCCTGGGCGAAGTGCTGCTGGATGGCGAGCGTCGCCAGCATGCTCGGTATCCCGAGGCGCGGATCCATACGCCGCTGCTGCTCAAGGTGGATGCCAGCCAGCGCGACGCCTTCAGTGAGGAGCGCTTCGGTCCCATCGGCTTCGTGGTCGCCACCGACAGCACCGCGCACAGCATCGAGCTGGCCCGCGAAGTGATCGGCGAGCAGGGCGCCATCACCCTGGGTGCCTATACCACCGATGACGAGGTCGCCGAGCGTTTCGAGGAGCTGGCCATGGAGGTAGCGGTCGCGTTATCGCTCAATCTGGACGGTGGTATCCTGGTCAATCAGTCCGCTGCCTTCAGCGACTTCCACGCGACCGGAGGCAATCCGGCGGCCAACGCCTCGCTATGCGACCAGGCCTTCGTGACACCTCGCTTCGTGGTGGTGCAGAGCCGCCGCCATGGCCAGTTGGACTAAAGGAGACGCGTTATGCCCTGCTATCGACTCGAGGGAGTAACCCCGGTGGTGCACCCCACTGCCTATGTGCACCCCACGGCGGTGCTGATCGGTGATGTCATCGTCGGCCCCGGCTGTTATGTGGGACCCGGTGCGGTGATGCGCGGCGACTTCGGTCAGCTGGTACTGGAGGAGGGCGCCAACCTTCAGGACACCTGCGTGATGCACGGCTTTCCTGGCTGTGTCACCCGGGTGGAGAAGAATGGCCATATCGGGCATGGCGCCGTACTGCACGGTTGCGTGGTGGGCGAGGACGCCATGGTTGGCATGAACGCCGTGGTGATGGACTACGCCGTGATTGGCGCTCGTTCCATCGTCGCCGCGGCGGCCTTCGTCAAGACTAACTTCGAGTGTCCGCCCCAGTCGCTGGTGATGGGGGCTCCGGCCAAGGTCAGGCGTGAGCTCTCCGACCAGGAGGTCGCCTGGAAGCAGCAGGGTACTCGGGAGTACCAGCGTCTCACCGAGCGCTGCCGCGACAGCCTCGAGCCCTGCGAGCCGCTGACCGAGCTGGATGCCGACCGTCCGCGGCTGGACGCCGGGGATACCCAGCCCAAGCAGCAGACCCTGGGGAAGGGGACGTGACCTGGCTTCTTGTCTGACGGCGGAATACGCAATACCCCCTGCCATGATGTCATGGTAGGGGGTATTGCTATCTGGGTGACGAGATGTCGGCCGCCTGTCCTGGTGAACTACTCCAGCCCGCCGAAACGCCGGTAGAAGCTGGGGCCTGGGGCTGGCAGGGGGCCTTCCGCGGTCTCCAGGTGGCGGTCGAGCCAGTTCTCGGCACGACGGTAGACCATGCGGTAGAGGTTGCGGCAAAGCTGGTAGGCGTTGCGCCCCTCCCAGGCGGTGGGGAGCAGTTCGTCGGGGAGCTGAGGGTCGCGCAGCTGGACGCGCCGGTACTCGTGGATCAGCAGGGTGCGAGCGATGAAGCAGGCCTCCTCGTCGAGGTGGTTCTCCTCGTTGAGGGCCTTCCACAGGGGGCGAAACAGCGTCAGGAAGCGTTGGTAGTGCCCGGCCAACTCGTCGAGGTTCCAGCTCTCGCGCACCTGCAGACGCAGCGGCCGGCTGGCCAGGGGTTCGAGGGCCTCGGTGCGCATGACAATGGCCTCCTCTGCGGCACCCAGCTCCTGCAGGGCGGCAAGGGTCTCGCTGCGGCTCAGAGTCGGATGGGCGAGCAGCCCGTTGGCGAAGTGTCCGAACCCTAGCCACTCCAACTCCTCTCGGACCTTCTGCCGGTGCAAGGCATCCAGCTGACTGAGCAGAACCAGGGTCCACTGGCCCGACCAGGGGGGTTGGGTGCCATGGTAGACGCGCTTGAAGGCCTGTTCGAAACGACGCCGGCCTGGGCCGCTGAGGCTGTAGTAGCTGCGTCGCCCCACCTTTTCCCCCTGTAGCCAGGTCTCCCGGGTCAAGCGATAGACAGAGGTGCGCACCAGCCGCTCGTTGATGCCGATCGGTTCCACCAGCTTCGAGATGCTGCCCAGCCAGACGGTACCGCCACGGGGCACGATGGCATCGCCGTAGAGGGTGATGATCAGCGAGCCGGCGCGTATCGGGCGGCGCTGCTGGAACTCATCGACAAGAGCATTGACGCATTCGATGGCCTGAGACATTGGGTAATAGTGGTTTCGAAATGGCCAGTGTTAGCGGTGGGGTATGAAGTGGTGCGCCGGGTTTAGGCGGGCGCACCTCTTTTATGATACCGAGTTACGGGTAATATGTAACCACATTGAATCACGTTTTCTGGGCGTGCTCGGGAGCAGCGCCCCCCAGCCGGGCGGTGATCTCGGCGGCGGTATCGCGCACCAGCTCGCCGAGTTCCAGCAGGCGCGTCTCGGGGATGCGCGCCACCGGGCCGGAGACCGAGATGGCGGCCAGTGGGGTGCCGTGCTCGTCGTGGATGCAGGCGGCCACGCAGTGCAGGCCGATGGCGTGCTCCTCGCGATCGCAGGCGAAGCCCTGGCGGCGGATCTCGGCCAGCCCCTCGCGCAGCGTCTCGGCGGTGTGCAGGGTGTTTTCGGTGACCCGAGAAAGCCCCTGCTCGGCGAGGATGCGCGCGAGCTCGTCCTCGGGTAGCCAGGCCATCAGTGCCTTGCCCACGCCCGAGGCGTGCAGCGGGGCACGAGAGCCCAGTCGGGTGATCATGCGCATCATCTGCGGCGATTCGCTCTGGGCCAGGAACACCGCGGTGCCGTCGTCGCGGATGCCGAGGTTGGCGGTCTCGCCGGTCTGGGCGGTGAGGCGACGCAGGAAGGGGCGGCTGGTGCCCACGAAGTCACGGGCCTCGAGGAAGCTGTTGCCGATGCGGAAGGTCTTGACGTCGATCTTCCAGACGCCGAGCTCGCTCTCCTGGGTGACAAAGCCCTGGCTCTGTAGCGCCTGCAGCAGGCGGTGGGTGGTGGAGGGGGCCAGTTCGGCCAGTTCGGCGAGCTCGGAGAGGGCCAGGCCGCCGGGGTGGCCGGCCAGGCGCTCCAGCAGGTTGAGGCCGCGCACCAGCGACTGGCTGTGGCCGCCGCTGGCCTTGCCCGATCCCGCGGGGCGCCCCGCCGTCCTGCGCTTGACTTCACTCACCCTCAAATTCCTTATGCCTTGGCTTCGCTGGCAGAGGATACCTTGTCGGCGCGCGCCTGTCGCGCCTGCGGAAATCGCTTCCACTAACCCGTTTGCGCCGCTCCTTGGGTGCTCAGCGGTTCTTCCACACCGGTTGGCGCTTCTCGATGAAGGCGTCGATGCCTTCGGCGACGTCCTCGGCCAGCATGTTGCCGGCCATCACCTCGCCGGCGAAGGCATAGGCCTCGTCCAGGGGCATGCGTAGCTGGCGCTGGAACATCGCCTTGCCGGTGCGCACCGCCACGGCGCTCTTGGCGCAGATGCTGGCGGCGAGTTCGGCCACTGCCTCGTCGAGGGCCTCGTCGTCGGCGACCCGGTTGACCAGCCCCCAGTCGCGGGCGGTGGCGGCATCGATGAACTCCCCGGTGAGGAGCATCTCCATGGCGCGCTTGCGGGCCACGTTGCGCGACAGCGCCACCGCCGGGGTGGAGCAGAACAGCCCGGCGTTGATGCCGGAGACGGCGAAGCGCGCCGAGCGTGCCGCCACCGCCAGGTCACAGCTGGCCACCAGCTGGCAGCCGGCGGCGGTGGCGATGCCCTGGATCCGGGCGATCACCGGTACCGGCAGCTCGACGACGGCCTGCATCACGCCGGCGCAGCGGGCGAAGAGTTCCTGGAAGTAGTCGCGGTCGTTGCCGTGGGCGCGCATCTGCTTGAGATCATGGCCGGCACAGAAGGCGCGCCCCGCGGCGGCGATCACCACGCAGCGCACGCTGCCATCGTGCGCCAGGCGCGTAAGCTCGGCGCCCAGCGCCTCGAGCATCTCCTCGGAGAGGGCGTTGAAGCTGCCGGGACGGTTGAGGGTCAGGGTGGTCACGCCGTCGGCGTCGTGGCGGTGTACCGCCGGGGTCGTCTCGCTCATGGGGTTCTCCATGCTATGGGGCCGTATCGGGCATTGACGCCCTAGCCTAGCGCGATCATTCCGGTTCCCGCACTGCGACCTTGGGGGCCGTCGAGGGCTCGTCGATGGCCTTGAGGCGGGTGAGGCGGTCGCCGAACAGGTAGGCACCGAGAGCCACCAGGATCAGACCGGCTCCCGCCAGCATCGAGGGCGAAGGCTGTTCCTGATTGAGCAGCATGCCGAGCCCCAGCGCCAGTACCGGCGTGATCAGGGTGACCAGCGACACCGTGGCGGCGGGCAGCCGCGAGAGGATCAGGAAGTAGCAGAGAAAGCCCACCAGGGAGCCGAACAGCGCCAGGTAGAGCACCGCCCACAGGCCGCGCTCGGAGAGCGGCAGGCCAGGCGGCTCGCCGCTGGCCAGCCACAGCGCCAGGAAGCAGGGCAGGCTCAGGGCCAGGGCGCCCAGGGTCTGCTCCAGCGGGCCGACGCCGGCGGCCACGCGCTGTACGGCGATGCCGCTGGCGCTGAACAGCGTCACCGCGCCCAGCATCAGCAGCAGCGCGCCAAGCACCTCGCCACCCAGCGTCAGGCTGTCGGCAAACACCACGGCCAGCCCGACGACACCCAGCGCGCAGCCCAGCCAGTGCCAGCGACGCAGCCGGGTGGCACCGGGCAGCGCCTGCAGGATCAGCCCCGAGATCAGCGGGGCCATGCCGAACATCACCGACAGCATGCCCGAGGGCAGGCTCTGGGAGGCGTGGTAGCTCAGGGCCATGGCGCCGAATACCCCGGGCACGGCAGCGGCGTAGCTGCGCAGCGCCCGACGGTCGCGGCGCAGGCGGCGTTTCAGGGCCAGCAGGATCACCAGCCCCAGCAGGAAGGCGATCAGCATGCGCAGCATCACGCTGCCGATCGGCGCGCCGGCCTCGGCGCTCCACTTGATGGCCAGCGGCGTGGAGGCCCACACCAGTACCACGATCAGATAGGCGAGTGCGGTCGGCACGGCAGGTTTCCTGTGAGATGTCCCGGGGCATGGTTCGATGGTCAATCATTAGCACAATAAAAACCGCCGCGTCGATGACGCGGCGGCGAATCGGCGAGGACAGGCGGAATCAGATGTCCTGGCCACCCTCGGAGTAGAGCACCCGTACCTTGAGGGTGTGCTCTACCTGGCGCAGGGCGTCCAGCGCCTGGGGGCCGTAGGCCTTGTCGACGTCGATCACCACGTAGCCGACCTTGTCGTTGGTCTGCAGGTACTGGCCGGCGATGTTGATGCCGTTTTCGGAGAGCACCCGGTTGATCTCGGAGAGCACGCCAGGCACGTTGTCGTGGATGTGCAGCAGGCGGTGCTTGCCGGGGTGGGCCGGCAGGGCCACCTCGGGGAAGTTGACCGAGGTGACGGTGGTGCCGTTGTCGGAGTAGGTCGCCAGCTTCTCGGAGACTTCGATGCCGATGTTCTCCTGGGCCTCCAGGGTGGAGCCGCCGATGTGCGGGGTCAGGATGACGTTGTCGAGGCCGCGCAGGGGGCTCTCGAACTCCTCGTCGTTGCCCTTGGGCTCCACCGGGAAGACGTCCACTGCGGCACCGTTGAGGCGCCCCTCGCGGATCGCTTCGGCCAGTGCCTCGATCACCACCACGCTGCCGCGGGAGGCGTTGATCAGGATGGATCCCGGCTTCATGCGTGCGATCTGCTCGGCGCCGATCATCCAGCGCGTCGACGGCAGGTCGGGGACATGGAGGGTGACCACATCGGCCTTGCCCAGCAGCTCGTCGAGGCCGCCGACCTGGCGGGCGTTGCCCATGCCTAGCTTGGCGATCACGTCGTAGTAGATGACGTCGAAGCCCAGTGACTCGGCGAGTACCGAGAGCTGCGAGCCGATGCTGCCGTAGCCGATGATCCCCAGGGTCTTGCCGCGGGCTTCGTGGGAGTTCTTGGCGCTCTTCATCCAGCCGCCCTGATGGGCGCGGGCGTTCTTCTCGGGGATGCCGCGCAGCAGCATGATCGCCTCGGCCAGCACCAGCTCGGCCACCGAGCGGGTATTGGAGTAGGGCGCGTTGAACACCGGAATGCCGCGCGCCAGGGCGGCGTCGAGGTCGACCTGGTTGGTGCCGATACAGAAACAGCCCACGGCCACCAGCTTCTCGGCGGCGGCGAACACCCGCTCGTTGAGCTGGGTGCGCGAGCGGATGCCGATGAAGTGCGCGTCACGGATATTCTCGATCAGCGCGGCTTCATCCAGCGAGGTGGACAGGTGCTCGATGTTCGAGTACCCGGCGTTGCGAAGATTGTCCACCGCGGTCTGGTGGATGCCCTCGAGCAGCAGGATCTTGATCTTGCTCTTGTCCAGGGACGTCTTTGCCATGGTCGAATCAACCCCTTCCGGCGCGAGCCGCATGCTGTGTCAGAAACTGGTGAGGCGGTTATCTTAACACAGCCGATAAATGAGCCTGGATAAAAATGCTGCGCTGCTCATATGAGCCAGATGCAAGTTCATGGCACCACATCGTGTTGGTCGGCGGCGGCGGGGCAGACGACCCCCCGGAGGGAGCGTGTATACTGTGGCCCCTTGAATGATCTCTTTCTGACTATCGGGGCGGTTTTTTAAAGGAGCAGCATGGCAGAGCGCAACGAGCGGTCCCGTGAGCCGCAGGCCGACGACACCGTGTCCGGTGACTTCGCCGCCACCGTCGAGCGGCTCGAGGGCCTGGTGGCACAGCTGGAGTCCGGCGAGCTGTCGCTGGAGGCGTCGCTTGCCGCCTTCGAGGAGGGGGTGCGACTGACCCGTGATGCCCAGCGTCGCCTCGACGAGGCGGAGATCAAGGTGCGCACCCTGACCGAAGGCCCGCAGGGTGGCATCGAGCTCGAGCCCTTCGTGCCACCGTCGGAGGACAACGGTGAACGCTGACACCCTGATCACCCTGCTGGCCGCCGATCGCGCGCGGGTGGATACCCGCCTGGAGGCACTGTTTGTCGAGCGCACCGCTCCGGCCCCGCGACTCGAGGCCGCCATGCGTCACGGCGTGCTGGTGGGCGGCAAGCGGTTGCGTCCGCTGCTGGTGTATGCCGCCGGCCGCGCGCTGGGGGCCGAGGACGCTACCCTCGACGCCCCGGCCATGGCCATCGAGCTGATCCACGCCTACTCGCTGGTCCACGATGACCTGCCGGCCATGGACGATGACGACCTGCGCCGCGGGCAGCCCACCGTGCACCGCGCCTATGACGAGGCCACGGCGATCCTCGCCGGCGATGCGCTGCAGTCGCTGGCCTTCGAGGTGATCGCCCGTACCCGGCACCCCCGTCTGGCGGCGATGATCGCCAGCCTCGCCGAGGCGGCGGGGCGTGACGGCATGGTGGCCGGCCAGGTGCTGGATCTCGACGCCGTGGGCGGCCATCCCGATGTGGATGCCCTGGCCACCATGCATGCTCACAAGACCGGGGCGCTGATCCGTGCCGCGGTGCGCCTGGGCGGGCTGGCGGCGGTGAGCGAGGACGATGCCAGCCTGGCCGCCCTGGATGCCTATGCCCGGGCCATCGGCCTGGCCTTCCAGATCCACGACGATGTGCTCGATGTGATCGGTGATACCGCCACCCTGGGCAAGGCCTCGGGGGCCGACGCCGCCCGCGACAAGCCCACTTATCCGACCCTGCTGGGCCTCGCAGGCGCTCGCCGCCGGGCGGCGGGGCTGGTCGAGGAGGCCGTCGCCGCCCTGGCGCCGCTTGGCGAACCCGCCCGGCCGCTGGCGGCGCTGGCCCGATACATGATCGAGCGTGACCACTGACACGACAGATGCCCACATGAAGCTGTTCGATGACATTCCCGTCGAGCGTCCGGCCACGCCGCTGCTCGACACCCTGGATACCCCGGCGGCACTGCGCGCCATGTCCACCGCGCAGCTGGCGCAGGTGGCCGACGAGTTGCGTGCCTATCTGCTCTACAGCGTGGGGGTCTCCGGGGGGCACTTCGGCGCCGGCCTCGGCGTTGTGGAGCTCACCGTAGCCCTGCACCAGGCACTGGAGACCCCCCATGATCGCCTGGTGTGGGATGTCGGTCACCAGGCCTACCCCCACAAGATCCTCACCGGGCGCCGCGAGGCGATGCCCAATATCCGCCACCATGGCGGGCTGGCGGCCTTTCCACGGCGTGCCGAGTCGGCGTATGACACCTTCGGTGTGGGCCACTCCAGCACCTCGATCTCGGCGGCGCTGGGCATGGCGTTGGCCGCCCGCACCCGGGGCGAGAAGCGTCGCGTCTGCGCGGTGATCGGCGATGGCGCCCTGACCGCCGGGATGGCCTTCGAGGCCCTGGCCCATGCCGGTCACGTCGACGCCAACCTGCTGGTGGTGCTCAACGACAACGAGATGTCGATCTCCGAGAATGTCGGCGGCATGGCCAGCTACCTGGCGCGCATCCTCACCAGCAAGCCCTATACCAGCATGCGCGAGGGCGGCAAGAAGGTGCTCTCCCACCTGCCCGGGGCCCTGGAGCTGGCGCGGCGCACCGAGGAGCACATGAAGGGCATGATCAGCCCCGCCACGCTCTTCGAGGAGCTGGGCTTCAACTACATCGGGCCCATCGACGGCCACGACCTGCCGCTGTTGGTGCAGACCCTGCGCAACATGCGTGACCTGGAAGGGCCCCAGTTCCTTCACGTCAAGACCCGCAAGGGCAAGGGCTTCCTGCCCGCCGAGGCCGATCCCATCGGCTACCATGCCATCACCAAGCTGGAGAAGAACGGCGCCCCGCCGCCGCTCAAGCCGGCGGCGCCGGCCCGCAAGGGCAGGAAGTACTGCAACGTCTTCGGCGACTGGCTGTGCGACATGGCCGCCGCCGATGAGCGGTTGGTCGGCATCACCCCGGCCATGCGCGAAGGCTCCGACCTGGTGCGCTTCTCGCAGACCTATCCCGAGCGCTACTTCGATGTGGCCATCGCCGAGCAGCATGCGGTGACCCTGGCCGCGGGCATGGCTTGCGAGGCCATGAAGCCGGTGGTGGCGATCTACTCCACTTTTCTGCAGCGCGGCTACGACCAGTTGATCCACGACGTGGCGGTGCAGGACCTGGATGTCACCTTCGCCATCGATCGCGCCGGCCTGGTGGGCGAGGATGGTCCCACCCACCACGGCAACCTCGATCTCTCCTACCTGCGCTGCGTGCCTGGCCTGGTGGTGCTGGCGCCGGCCGACGAGGCCGAGTGTCGCGCCATGCTGAGTGCCGCCTACCACCACCCCGGCCCCGCCGCGGTGCGCTATCCGCGGGGCACCGGGCCTGGTGCCGAGATTCCCGCCCATCTCGAGCCGGCTCCCATCGGGCAGGCGCAGCTGCGCCGCGCGAGTGGCGCCGAGGCGGGGCGTCGTGTTGCCCTGCTGGCCTTCGGCAGCCTCAACACGCCGGCCGCCGAGGTGGCCGAGGCGCTCGATGCCAGCCATCTCAACATGCGTTCGGTGAAGCCCCTGGATCGCGAGGCGGTGCTGGCCGCAGCCGCCGACCACGACCTGCTGGTGACCCTGGAAGAGAACGTGCTGGCCGGCGGTGCCGGCAGCGCGGTCAACGAGTTGCTGGCCGCCGAAGGCGTGCGGGTGGCGGTGCTCAATCTGGGGCTGCCGGACGCCTTCGTCGAGCACGGCAAGCCCGCCGAGCTGCTCGCCGAGTGCGGCCTGGACGCGGGGGGCATCGAGGCCGCTATCCGCCGTCGCCTGGCGGCCGCCGACGATGCCGCGATAGAGGAGGCACGCTGATGTGGATCGTTGTCCTGATGGGGGCCGGTCTGGGCTTCATGATCGGCGGCCCGGTGGGTGCGCTTATCGGTGGCGGGCTTGGCTACTGGCTCGTCGCCCGCCTGCGCCGCAGCATGCTGGGCAAGCTGGCGGTGTCCCAGGCGCAGTTCCTCGAATCGACCTTCGCGGTCATGGGCTGCCTGTGCAAGGCCGATGGCCGGGTCAGCGAGGAGGAGCTGGACGCCTCACGGCAGCTCTGGGAGCGCCTGCGCCTCAACGAGGCCCAGCGCGCCCGGGCCCGGGCCGACTTCAACCGCGGCAAGGCGGCCGACTTCGACCTCGACGCCGAACTGGCGAAGGTGCGCAGCCTGCTGGGCAGCCAGCCCGCCTTGCGCCAGGTGTTCCTGCAGGTACAGCTGGCGGCGATCGCCGCCGATGGTCGGCTGCATCCCGCCGAGCGCGAGATGCTGATGCGGGTGGTACGCGGCCTGGGCTGCTCCGAGGCGGAGATCGCCCAGGTCGAGGCGATGCTGCATGGCGCCGGCCAGCAGGCCGGGGGTGGTGCGGCCAGCGGCCCGACCCTGGCCGATGCCTACCGGGTGCTGGGGGTCGAGGAGGATGCCAGTGACGCCGAGGTCAAGAAGGCCTATCGCCGCCTGATGAGCCAGAACCACCCCGACAAGCTGGCCGCCAAGGGGCTGCCCGAGAGCATGCGCGAGGTCGCCCGCGAACGCACCAGCGAGATCGGCAACGCCTACGAGCGTATCCGCAAGGCGCGCGCCGTGGCCTGATCCCCGCCGCTTCCTCCCCATGCGCTTATGGTGGCCCGGTTGACCCAGCGCCGCTCACCAAAAAGCCCCCGAAGGTTGATTGGGCGTCCAACTTTCGGGGTGCCGTTCATCTCGGGGGCTTTTTGCGTGCCGGGCGATGCGCTCCGATGGCCGGGGCGCCCGGCTCGCCACATTCCCGGGGATGCGCTAGCGTGGGGAGACCGAGACATCGCAAGGAGTCGTCCAATGATTACCCTCTACGGTTTCCCCAACTCCCGCTCGCTGCGAGCGACCTGGACCCTGGAGGAGCTGGGCCTTTCGTATGCGTACCGCCACGTCGACCTGGGCCGCGGGGAAGGCCAGTCGGAGGCCTTCCTGGCGCGTCATCCCGACGGCAAGGTGCCGGTGCTGGAGGATGGTGAGCTTTCGCTCTTCGAGTCGGGGGCGATCTGTCGCTACCTCGCGGAGCGCTACGGCGAGCCGGGCGGCCTGCTGCCGGCCACCATCGAGGAGCGGGCCCAGGTCGATCAGTGGCTCTTCTTCATCATCGGCGAACTGGAGCAGCCGCTCTGGACCCAGGCCAAGCACAAGTTCGCCCTGCCGGGCGAGCAGCGCATCCCGGCGGTGCTGCCGACCGCCGCCTGGGAGTTTCAGCGGGCGTTGGCGGCCCTGGAGCGGCGTTTCGACGGCGAGAGCTGGCTGGTGGGGGATCGCTTCACCCTGGGGGACCTGCTGCTGACCCATACCCTGACCTGGGCCGTGCAGTTCAAGATGCGCCTGTCGCCGGCGCTGACCGCCTATCGTGAGCGCGTCGCGGCTAGGCCGGCGTTGGCGCGGGCGGCTGCGCGGGAGCGCAGCGGCGCCGAGCCGGGTTGAGCTCGGCGGCTCAGGGCTTGCGTTCGGTGGGCGTCTCCTCGACCGGGGTAAAGTCGCCCAGCACCATCATATGCCCCAGCTTGCCGGCCTTGGTGGAGAGGTAGTGCTCGTTGTGGGGATTGAGGCCGGTGGTCAGCGGCACCCGCTCCGCGACGTTGATGCCGGCACGGCTCAGGGCGTCTACCTTGCGCGGGTTGTTGGTCATCAGGCGCAGGGCGGCGATGCCCAGATGCTCGAGCATCGGCACGCAGAGGTCATAGCGGCGCAGGTCGGCGGCAAATCCCAGTCGCTCGTTGGCCTCCACGGTGTCGGCGCCCTGGTCCTGGAGGTGGTAGGCGCGAATCTTGTTGAGCAGCCCGATGCCGCGTCCCTCCTGGCGCAGATAGAACAGCACCCCGCGGCCCTCCTCGGCGATGCGCTTGAGTGCCTCCTGCAGCTGGTAGCCGCAGTCGCAGCGCATCGAGAAGAGCGCATCGCCGGTCAGACACTCTGAGTGCACCCGACCCAGCACCGGCTGGCCATCGGCCACGTCGCCCAGGGTCAGGGCGATATGGTCCTTGCCGGTGGCCTCGTCCTCGAAGCCGTGCATGGTGAAGGTGGCCCAGGGGGTGGGCAGACGGGAGGCGGCGATAAAGCGAATCGTCACGGGTTACCTCGGTATCAGGCCGCGGGCGGCGCCGCAGGGTGGGCGATATTCTATCAGGAAGGCCGGCGAGGCTCACGACCGGGGCGCAAGCATCGGGTACAATGCAGGCACATTTCGCGTGGATGACCGCCTGCATGGAACTCAAGAACGATCGCTTTCTGCGCGCCCTGGCGCGTCAGCCGGTAGACCGCACCCCGGTGTGGATGATGCGCCAGGCCGGCCGCTACCTGCCGGAATATCGTGCTACCCGCGCCGAGGCCGGCAACTTCATGGACCTGTGCCGCAACCAGGATCTGGCCTGTGAGGTCACCCTGCAGCCCCTGGAGCGCTATCCGCTGGATGCGGCGATCCTGTTCTCGGATATCCTCACCATTCCCGATGCCATGGGCCTGGGGCTCTACTTCGAGACCGGCGAGGGTCCCAAGTTCCGCAAGCCGGTGCGCACGGCCGAGGATGTTGCGGCGCTGCGTGCTCCCGATGCCGAGCGCGACCTCGACTACGTGATGCGGGCGGTCTCCACCATTCGCCGCGAGCTCAACGGGCGCGTGCCGCTGATCGGCTTCTCCGGCAGCCCCTGGACGCTGGCAACCTACATGGTGGAGGGCGGCTCCAGCAAGGACTTCCGCCACGTCAAGACCATGCTCTACGACACGCCCAGCGTGATGCATGATCTGCTCGACACCCTGGCCACGGCAGCCACCGACTACCTCAACGCTCAGATCCGTGCCGGTGCCCAGGCGGTGCAGATCTTCGATACTTGGGGCGGGGCGCTCTCCACGCCGGCCTACCTGGAGTTCTCGCTGCGTTACATGGAGCAGATCGTGGCCGGCCTGATTCGCGAGCATGAGGGCCGCCGCGTGCCGGTGATCCTGTTCACCAAGAACGGCGGGCAGTGGCTCGAGGACATCGCCCTGGCGGGCTCCGACGCCGTGGGCCTGGACTGGAGCACCGAACTCTCCGATGCCCGCGGCCGGGTGGGCCACAAGGTTGCCCTGCAGGGTAACCTCGACCCCAACGTGCTGTTCGCCCGCCCGGCGGCGATTCGTGCCGAGGTGGCGCGCATCCTGGAGAGCTATGGTGAGGGCCCGGGTCACGTCTTCAACCTCGGCCACGGCATCAGCCAGTTCACCAACCCCGATAACGTCGTCGCCTTCATGGAGGCACTGCACGACCTGAGTCCGGCCTACCACCGCAATATCATGCATGGCTGAATGGCTCGGGCTCGGCAGGCTGCAACGCCTGCACGACCGGCGCCGCCTGTGGGCGGCGCTGGCCGTTGTGGCGGCACTGGTCATTGCCCTGGGCAGCCTGACCCCAGGACAGGAGATGCCCAGTCACCTGCCCTGGGACAAGCTCAACCACTTCGTGGGCTACGCCGGTCTCGCCGGGCTGATCGGCTTGGCCGGCGTCCGCTTGCCGTTCGCGCTGCTGCTCGCCGCCGGTTACGGCGGCGCCCTCGAGTTCGCCCAGATCCCGGTGCCGGGGCGTAGCGGCGGCGACTGGGCCGATATCCTGGCCAATGCTCTCGGTGCGGGGGCTGCCGTGCTGCTGCTGGTCGGCTTGCGCCGGCTGCTGCGGATCGCGAGTCGGGGCTGAGGCGCGCGTCCTAGAGACGCGGCTCCCCGGTCGTCGGTTCGCCGTGGGAGACACCGTTGAGGTCCAGGGAGGGTTCGCGGTTGCGGCGGGAGCGCAACGACTCGGCGGCTCGGGTCACCCGGGCGCTGCCTACCGCCTCACCCTCGGTGGAGAGGGGACGAGCCTCGCTGGTCCAGGCGGCCTGGGGGTCATGCACCGCGGGACGGCGCTCCCAGGAGCGGGTGATCACCGGTCCGGCGCCCAGCTGACCGACCAGATGGTGAGGCAGCAGCGCAAGCTCGGTCATCAGGCGCAGCAGCATGGCGGCCAGCAGCCAGAGGCCGCCGCCCAGCGCCAGGTCGGGCCAGGCATCCTGCCAGGTGGTGGCCGCCAGCCACGGCGTGCGTGGGGCGAGCCATAGCGCCGCGCCGGCCGCGAGGCCAAGCTGCAGCAGCAGGTGGCAGGCGAGCAGGGTGCCGCGTGACAGCGGGCGGCGGGGAAACAGTAATTGACGCATCGGGGTCCTCCCGGGAGTACAGCATGGAGATGAGACGCACCGGCATCCCTGCCGGCCAGATGGAATGCTACCCCAGGTCAGGCTCCCCTGCAGTTGTCGCCGATTGCCGTCGGTAGCGGGTTGACCCGCGTCAAGGCGCTTGCCATGGTTGACTCTGGAGCGGTCGGCGGTCGCCGGTCGCTGTTCCACCGGTATCGAGGAGTGGCTATAACAACCTATATCGTGGTGGCGGATGCGGCGCGGGCGCGGATCTTCACCCGTGACGCGCTCACGCTGGTCGAGCAGGATAGCCTGCTGCACTCGGCCAGTCGGCTGCACGCGGGGGACCTGGTGACGGATCGCGGCTCCGACGTGCATGAGTCGACGTCGAACAGTTCGCGTTCCTCCGGTGGCGAGAGCACGGCACGGACCCATGAGGAGCTGGTGTTCGCCAAGGAGGTGGCCGATCACCTCTATCGGGCGCGTACCGACAACCGCATGGAAAAGCTGATCCTGGTGGCGCCGGCCCGTTTTCTCGGCCAGTTGCGCGACAAGCTCGATGCTCCCACCGCGAAGCTGGTCATCCACTCCCTGACCAAGGACCTCACCAAGGCGAGCCTCGAAGGCATCCAGGAGGCGGTCAGCGATATGCGCTGACAAGGCTGGCTTTCTTTTCAGCGTGGGCCCGGTGCCGTTCGGGAGACGGCCTCGTCTCACGGCACCGGCGGCAGGTCGATCTGGTCGCTGCGGGTCACGCCCTCGGTCATCTGCCGACACAGCTTGAGGAACTCGCGCATGCCGGTGGCGAGGTACTTGTGGCGGTGCCAGATGAAGGTGAACTGGCGGCTCAGATCCAGTTCCGGGGTGGCGATGGGCACCAGGCTACCGCGGCGGAAGGCATCGCGCAGGGCGAGCCGTGAGACACAGCCGATCCCCAGTCCCGACTCCACCGCGCGCTTGATGCCCTCGGTGTGTTCCAGCTCCAGCAACACGTTGAAGCGCCCGCGGCGGTGGCGCGCCGCCTGCTCCAGGGTCAGGCGCGTACCGGAGCCCTCCTCGCGCATGATCCACGCCTCGCGCAGCAGCCGGTTGAGTTCCACCTCGCCGGCCCCGGCGAGGGGGTGGCGAGGCGAGCAGAACACCACCAGCTCGTCCTCCACCCAGGGCTGGGTGACCACGTCCTCTTCCTCGCACTGCCCCTCGATCAGCCCCAGGTCGAGACGGTGGTGGCGGACGCTCTCCACGATGGCGCGGGTATTGCGCACCGCCAGGCGTATCCGGCTGCCGGGGTAGCGCTGCATGAAGTCGCTGATCAGCAGGGTGGCGAGGTAGTTGCCGATCGTTAGCGTGGCGCCCACGTCAAGCACGCCGATGCCCTGTTGGCCGTGGAGCAGCTCCTCTACCTCCTCGGCGCGGTCGAGCAGCGCGACCGCCTTGGGCAGCAGCTGGAAGCCCAGGGCGTTGAGGCGCAGCCGCTTGCCGTGGCGGTCCAGCAACTGGCAGTTGAACTGCTTCTCCAGTTCGGCCAGGGCGCTGCTGGCGGCGGACTGGGAGAGCGCCAGTGATCGGGCGGCTCGCGATACGCTCTCGTGCTGGGCGACTGCCACAAAGACCTCCAGCTGGCGCAGGGTGAAGCGCATGGTGCTCTCCAGTGATGCATATCAATGCGATGAATAAAGGTTATCCATACAATCCATTTAACAGATAACGCCTCCTGCCTTAGAATTCAAATCAAATATTGACATCGCCTTTATTCTTTTTTGACATATCAAAAGGAGCCGACATGAGCAAATTCGCCCTTGAAGAGGTGCTCAGCGTCCACCACTGGAACGACACCCTGTTCAGCTTCCGTACCACCCGCGAGCGCAGCCTACGCTTCAAGAACGGCCAATTTGTGATGATCGGCCTGGAGGTGAACGGCAAGCCGCTGATGCGCGCCTACTCCATCGCCAGCCCCAACTACGAGGATCACCTGGAGTTCTTCAGCATCAAGGTGCCCGATGGCCCCCTGACGTCGCGACTGCAGCATCTCCAGGTGGGCGACCAGATCATGGTCAGCCGCAAGCCCACCGGCACCTTGGTCACCGACGACCTGCTGCCGGGGCGCAACCTCTATCTGCTCTCCACCGGCACCGGGCTCGCGCCCTTCATGAGCCTGACCCAGGACCCCGAGGTCTACGAGCGCTTCGAGAAGGTGGTGCTGGTGCATGGTGTGCGCAACGTCAGCGAGCTGGCCTATGCCGACTTCATCCAGCAGGAGCTGCCGGCCCACGAATACCTGGGCGAGGAGATCGCCGAGAAGCTGATCTACTACCCCACGGTGACCCGCGAGGAGTTTCACACCATGGGCCGCTTGACCGACCATATCCGCAGCGGCAAGCTCGCCGAGGACACCGGCCTGCCGGCCCTGGACCCCAAGCAGGATCGCGCCATGATCTGCGGCAGCCCGGCCATGCTGGAGAGCACCAGCGAACTGCTCGACGAGCTGGGCTTCAAGATCTCGCCGCGCATGGGCGAGCCCGGGGACTACGTGATCGAGCGGGCGTTCGTCGAGAAGTGACCGGGCTGCGCCCGGAGCTCTAAGCCGTAAGCTTTAAGCGATAAGAGAAACCCCATCCGGCTTCCGTCGGATGGGGTTTCCTTGTCTGGATCAGCTAACGAGCCAAGCTCGGCGCTTACGGCTTACGGCTTACGGCTTACGGCTTACGGCTTACGGCTTACGGCTTACGGCTTACGGCTTACGGCTTACGGCTGTTAGACCGCGTCCTTGCCGGTCTCGCCGGTACGGATGCGGATCACCTGCTCCAGCGGCGTGACGAAGATCTTGCCATCGCCGATCTTGCCGGTATTGGCGACACTGGTGATGGCATCGATCACCTTCACCGCCATCTCGTCGTCCACGGCGACCTCGAGCTTCACCTTGGGCAGGAAGTCCACCACATACTCGGCACCACGGTAGAGCTCGGTATGTCCCTTCTGACGGCCGAAGCCCTTCACCTCGGTCACGGTGATACCCTGCACGCCGATCTCCGAGAGGGATTCTCTCACGTCGTCGAGCTTGAAGGGCTTGATGATGGCGGTCACCAGTTTCATGGTCAGTTCCTCGTCGGTGCTGGGGCGGGCATGCCGCCGGTGATAGGCGGATTGACTCTAGGATACACCCCGCCGCCGGGGAAGAAAAAAGGCCCCCTTGCGGGGGCCAGGTGGAGCACGCCAGCTCACTCGTTACGCGTTGCCTTCATTTCTTGGCGACGCTGAACTCGGGGTAGGCCTCCATGCCGCATTCGGTCAGGTCGACCCCCTCGTACTCTTCCTCCTCGCTGACACGGATGCCCATCACCGCCTTGAGGATGCCCCAGACGATCAGGCTGGCCAGGAAGACCCAGGCGAAGATGCCGACGATGCCGAGCAGCTGGGCGCCGAAGGTGGCGTCGCCGTTGGTCAGCGGCACCGCCAGCAGCCCCCAGATGCCGACCACACCGTGTACCGAGATGGCACCCACCGGGTCATCGATCTTCAGCTTGTCCAGGGCAACGATGGCGGCTACCACGATGGCCCCGCCCACGGCGCCGATCAGGGCGGCGCCCGGGGCGGAGGGGGACAGCGGGTCGGCGGTGATCGCCACCAGGCCGGCCAGGGCGCCGTTGAGGGTCATGGTCAGATCGGCCTTGCGGAACCACAGCTTGGCAACGATCAGGGCGGCGATCACCCCGCCTGCCGCCGCGGCATTGGTGTTGGTCAGCACCTGGGCGACGTTGTTGGCGGAGGCGATATCGGAGATCTTGAGCTCGGAACCGCCATTGAACCCGAACCAGCCCATCCACAGGATGAAGGTGCCCAGGGTGGCCAGTGGCAGGTTGGCGCCGGGGATGGCATAGATGCTGCCGTCCCTGCCGTACTTGCCCTTGCGCGGGCCGAGCACCAGCACGCCGGCCAGCGCCGCAGCCGCACCGGCCATGTGCACGATGCCGGAACCGGCGTAGTCGGAGAAGCCGGCCGCGGAGAGCCAGCCACCACCCCAGGTCCAATAACCCGAGACCGGGTAGATCAGGCCGGTCATCACCACGGCGAAGGCCAGGAAGGCCCACAGCTTCATGCGCTCGGCCACGGCCCCGGATACGATGGACATGGCGGTGGCCACGAACACCACCTGGAAGAAGTAGTCGGCACGCATGGAGTAGTACGGCGCGTCGTCGCCGCCGGCCAGCACGGCGTCCACGCCGTTCTCGCCGCCCAGCAGCACGCCCAGGTTGGGCAGGATGCCGCCGCCCGGGCTCGAGTACATGATGGAGTAGCCCACCAGCAGGTACAGGGTGCAGGCGATGGCGAACAGGGCGATGTTCTTGGTGAGGATCTCGGCGGTGTTCTTGGCGCGCACCAGGCCGGCCTCGAGCATGGCGAAGCCGGCGGCCATCCACATCACCAGCACGCCGCAGATCAGGAAGTAGAAGGTATCGAGCGCATAGCTCAGTTCGGTCAGTTCACTCATGGGGCTTGCTCCAGGCAGGGTAACGACAGGCGATTCCGGGTGGGGCGTGACGCTCAGACGGCATCGGCGCCGCGCTCGCCGGTGCGGATACGGATCACGTCCTCGAGGGCCGTGACGAAGACCTTGCCGTCTCCGATCTTGCCGCTGCCGGCGGCGGCGCAGATGGCGTCGAGTGCACTCTCCAGGCGACTATCGTCCACGGCGATCTCGATCTTGACCTTGGGCAGGAAGTCGACGACGTACTCGGCACCGCGATAGAGCTCGGTATGGCCCTTCTGGCGACCGAAGCCCTTGACCTCGGTGACGGTAATGCCCTGGACGCCGTTGCCGGCGAGGGCCTCGCGGACGTCGTCGAGCTTGAAGGGCTTGATGATGGCGGTGATCAGTTTCATGTCCAGTCTCCTCGTGGCGATGGGAGGCGACCCGATGGGGCAGCTGATCAGCACAATGCGTGTGGTGTGCCAGTGAAGAGAGAAATCCTTCTATATCATCATGTTAAATAATCGTCCCAGGCCGAGGGCGCTCCGCCCATGGCCGCATGCTGGTCCCCATGCACCGTGATGGTGCCTGTGCATGCCCCGCGCGCCCTGCAAGAGGGCATGCGTCTCCGGGGCGCCACGCGTATCCTGTAGCTCGTCATCCCCAATCAGGAGAAGCGTCATGGTGACCCACGATAGAATCGGTCGGCTGGCCCAGCAGATCGGTGAACGCCTGCAGGGCGCCTCCCAGGCTCCCGAAGAGGTACAGAAGGGTATCCAGCAGGTGGTGAAGGGTGCCTTCGACCGTCTCGAACTGGTCTCCCGCGAGGACTTCGATATCTTGATGGACGTGCTGCAGCGCACTCGGTCGCGGGTCGAGGCCCTGGAGAAGCAGGTCGCCGCCCTCGAGGCGTTGGTGGAGGCACAGGGCGGCGGCGCGGCCGAGGGCGCCGACGCCTTGGCGGCGAGCGACCCGAACGGTGAAGGCAAGCGTGCCGAGCACAAGAGCGAGGACGCCGCCTCCTGAGTCGCGTCGGGCGGCCCGCCGCGCTGTGGACTAGCCTGAGAGCAGTCCATCCGCGAGGGAACGCCCATGACGCTGGCGATCGTGCACACCCGGGCCGGGCTCGGCCTGGAGGCACCCGAGGTGCAGGTGGAAGTACACCTCTCCAATGGCCTGCCCAGCATGACGCTGGTCGGGCTGCCGGAAACGGCGGTGAAGGAGAGCCGTGAGCGGGTGCGCAGCGCCCTGGTCAACGCCGGCTTCGAGTATCCACTGCGGCGCATCACCCTCAACCTGGCCCCCGCCGACCTGCCCAAGGAGGGTGGCCGTTTCGACTTGCCCATCGCCCTGGGGCTGCTGCTCGCCTCCGGCCAACTGCCGCCCGGTTGCCTGGAGGCGACCGAGAGCGTCGGCGAGCTGGCGCTGGATGGCGCCCTCAGGCGGGTAGAGGGCGTGCTGCCGCTGGCTTTGGCGGCGCGCCGCGCCGGGCGGCGGCTGATCGTGCCGCGAGCCAACGCCGACGAGGCGGCCCTGGCCGGCGAGCTCGAGGTGCTGCCGGCCGACCACCTGCTGGACGTGGTCGCCCACCTCCTGGGCCAGGCCCCTATCGCTCCCCACCGGCTGTCGCACCCGCCCGCGGCCACCCGGCCGTTGCCCGACCTTGCCGAGGTGCGCGGCCAGTTCCAGGCGCGCCGCGCGCTGGAGGTGGCCGCCGCGGGGTCTCACAACCTGCTGTTCGCCGGTCCGCCAGGCACTGGCAAGACCATGCTGGCCAGCCGCCTCCCGGGCATCCTGCCGCCGCTCACCGACGACGAGGCCCTGGAGGTGGCGGCGGTGCGCTCGGTGAGCGGGCTGCCGCTACGGGCCGAGTGGGGCCGGCGCCCCTTCCGTGCGCCGCACCATACCGCCAGTGCCGTGGCCCTGGTGGGTGGTGGCGCGCGGCCGCGCCCCGGCGAGATCTCCCTGGCCCACCATGGGGTGCTGTTCCTCGACGAGCTGCCGGAGTTCCCGCGCCATGTGCTGGAGGTGATGCGCGAGCCCATGGAGTCTGGTCGCATTCATATCGCCCGGGCCAGCCATGAGCGGCGCTACCCGGCGCGCTTCATGCTCGTGGCGGCGATGAATCCTTGCCCGTGTGGCCACCTGGGCGACCCGCGCCAGGCCTGCCACTGCACCGCGGCGCAAATTCAGCGCTACCAGTCGCGGCTATCGGGGCCGCTGCTCGATCGCATCGACCTGCAGGTGGAGGTGCCGGCACTCCCCCCGGAGCAGCTCACCGCCAACCAGCCGGGGGAGGACTCCGCCACGGTGCGCAGCCGAGTGCTCGCCGCCCGCGAGCGGCAGCTGGCGCGGGGCGCACTGAATGCCCATCTGGCGGGGAGGGAACTGGAGACGGCCTGTGGCCTCTCGGCGCCGGATCGCGCCTGGCTGGCCGAGGTGCTCGAGCGGCTCAAGCTCTCGGCGCGGGCCTATCATCGCGTGCTGCGGGTGGCGCTGACCCTGGCCGACCTGGCCGGGGTGACGCGTCCCGAGCGCGAGCAGCTGATCGAGGCGGTGGGCTATCGCCAGCTCGATAGGCTCCTCAAGGGGTGAGCGCGCCTTTCGCGATGGTTATAGCGCCGTGGCGTCCAGGGCGCCCTGCAGGCTCTCCTCCCAGCGCGTCGCCTCCTCGCCGGGGTGTCGCAGGGTCAGCGTCAGGCGGTAGGGCAGCAGCTCACGGTCGGAGAGCGAGAGGCGTGGGCCGTCGGCCATCAGGCGGCTCTCCAGGCGCCACTGGTTATCGCTGCTGTCGGTCAGGCTGGTGTTCCAGTCGAGCACCTGGGGGCCATCGCTGATTGCCAGCAGGGCGCGTACCAGGCTCTCGTTGAAGCGCGCGTTCTCGATGCCGAGGCTGGCGTTGATCTCGGGGCGCGCCAGCAGCAGCACCTGGTCGCTGGGTGGCTGCGGTAGGTTCGGCGCCGACATCACCAGCGCGGCGGCGCGCTCGCCGAGGTTGAACAGCGCCTGGCGGATGCTGCTGTCGGGGCGTTCGGGGGGGGCGGCGCAGCCGGCGAGCAGGGCCGATGCCAGTGGGGTCAGTACCAGCAGGGTGGCCAGGCGAAGGGGCGCGGTCCTCATGATGTTGTGTCCTCCACTGCGGTGTCGGGCGCCAGGGCATCGATAAAGCGATCCAGGCTTTCAAACAGTGCCTGGCGGATGGGCTCCGCCTCATTGACCAGGTGGTGGCGCGCCTCAGGATGCAGATGCACCTGGGCGTTGGGAAACTTCTTCTTGAGTACCTCCAGGTTCCACTCCCAGTCCACGGTCAGATCCTGTTCACCCTGCAGGATCAGGGTCGGTACCGGGTTGGGGGGCAGCGCCAGCAGCCGCGGCATCCAGCGGCGCATGGCGCTCACCCAGTCCACCTCCACGCGGCTGGCCTGGAGCGGGTCCTGGTCGCGCAGGAAGGCGGCGAATTCGGCGTCGGTAGAGTTGTCGCGGAACTTGCGTGGGATGGAGCGCACGAAGGGGCCCACCAGCAGGTGCAGCCAGCTTGACTGACGCCAGCCCCAGGGTCGCACCAGCGGTGCCAGCAGGGCCAGGCCGGCCCAGCTGTCGTCCGCGCCGCGGGTCAGGGCGTCGGTGGCGAGGATCGCCGCGCCGGTGCTCTGGCCGATGCCCAGCCAGGGGTGCGGCGCCAGCCCTTCGGCCTCCAGGTGGTCCTGGAGGGCGTGCAGGCAGCCGCCATAGTCGTCGAAGTCGGTAATCGAGGCGCGCTGGCCGCTGGAGAGGCCATGCCCGGGCAGATCCCAGAGCACCACTCGCCAGCCGCGCTCCAGCAGGCGTTCGAGCAGGTGGCGATAGAGCCCCAGGTGGTCGAAGTAGCCGTGGACCACGAAGGCCGTGCCGATGGGCTCGACGGGGCTCCATACCGAGGCCCACAGGCGGAAGGCGCCGGCCTCTAGGAAGCCCAGGTGCAGTCCCACGTGCCTGGCGAGCAGGGGCGCCAGGCCGTAGTGGCCCAGGTAGCGCTGCAGGTGGTCGCCGCCCGGCAGCTCGTCGGCGGGGTCGATCCAGCGGAAGGGTCCCAGGGCCTGCAGGGGGGTGAAATCGCTCATCGCATTCTCCACGGTGCGCCACCATGCTAGCGGCAAGCGCGAGGTGGCACCATGATTGCCGAGCGAACGGGCCTCGCGGTCTTATCTTTTGGTCGAGTCCCGGCGCTGGCGATGCCACTCCGGCTTTACATATGGAACGATTTTCCACAAAATCAGAGCGACACAGTCACCCCAACCCTGTCGATGGCAGTCCGGTGTGTACCCGCCGCCTGCCCCATGCGAGGAGATTCACCATGACCCAGCGTGTCACGCGTCACCGCCTCCGGGTGGCCGCCGAACTGGACCGCTTCATCACCGAACAGGCGCTGCCGGGCACCGGCATCGACGCCGAGGCCTTCTGGGTCGGCGTCGATGCCCTCTTCCATGACTTGACGCCGAAGAACCGCGAACTTCTCGCCGAGCGTGACCGCCTGCAAGAGCAGCTCGATACCTGGCATCGGGAGAATCCTGGCCCGGTGCGTGACATGTCCGGCTATCGCGCCTTCCTCAAGGAGATCGGCTATCTGGTCGAGGCGCCGAGCTCGGTCAAGGTGAGCACCGCCAATGTCGATCGCGAGATCGCGATCCAGGCCGGCCCCCAGCTGGTGGTGCCGGTCAACAACGCCCGCTATGCGCTGAACGCCGCCAATGCCCGCTGGGGCAGCCTCTACGACGCGCTCTATGGCACCGATGCCATCTCCGAGGAGAACGGCGCCGAGAAGGGCTCGAGCTTCAACCCCAAGCGTGGCGAGAAGGTCATCGCCTACGCCCGCGGCGTGCTGGATCGTGCCGCACCGCTGGCCACCGGCTCCCACCGCGATGCCGTCAAGTACGCCCTGCGTGACGGTCACCTGGTGGTCACCCTCGAGGGTGGCCGCGAGAGCGGTCTCAAGGACGCCGGCAAGCTGGTGGGCTTCAACGGCCCGGCCGAGAGCCCCGAGGCGATCCTGCTGAGCAACCATGGCCTGCACCTGGAGATCCAGATCGATCCGACTCACCCGATCGGCAAGACCGATCCGGCCGGGGTCAAGGACGTGGTGGTCGAGGCCGCGCTGACCACCATCATGGACTGCGAGGACTCGGTGGCCGCGGTGGATGCCGAGGACAAGGTGGGCGTCTATGCCAGCTGGCTGGGCCTGATGAAGGGTGACCTCGAGGAGCCGGTGGAGAAGGGCGGCAAGACCTTCACCCGTCGCCTGCATGCCGATCGCACCTGGCAGAACACCGACGGCGGCAGCGTGACCCTGCCGGGCCGCTCGCTGATGTTCGTGCGTAACGTCGGCCACCTGATGACCACTCCAGCGGTGCTCGACGGCGAGGGCAACGAGCTGCCCGAGGGCATTCTCGACGGTATCATCACCAGCCTGCTCGCCCTGCATGACCTTAACAAGGGCGAGGGCGAGGCACGCAACTCTCGCGAAGGCTCGGTCTATATCGTCAAGCCCAAGATGCACGGGCCCAAGGAAGTGGCGTTCGCCAACGAGCTGTTCGGTCGCATCGAGGACCTGCTGGGAATGGCGCGGGATACCCTGAAGATGGGCATCATGGACGAGGAGCGCCGCACCTCGGTGAACCTGAAGGCGTGCATCGCCCAGGCGGCGTCGCGTGTGGTGTTCATCAACACCGGCTTCCTCGACCGCACCGGCGACGAGATGCACACCGCCATGGAGGCGGGGCCGATGATCCGCAAGGGCGACATGAAGGGTGCCGCCTGGATCCACGCCTACGAGAAGAACAACGTCCAGGTTGGCCTGGCCTGTGGCCTGCGCGGCCGCGCCCAGATCGGCAAGGGCATGTGGGCCATGCCGGACCTGATGGCCGCTATGCTCGAGCAGAAGATCGGCCATCCCAAGGCCGGTGCCAACACCGCCTGGGTGCCGTCGCCGACCGCCGCCACCCTGCACGCCCTGCACTACCATCAGGTCGACGTCGCCACCCTGCAGCGCGAGCTTGAAGGCCAGGGCGCGCCGGACTGCCTGGATGAGCTGCTCAGTGTGCCGGTGGCCGAGAGCGCCGACTGGAGCAACGAGGAGCGCCAGCAGGAGCTCGACAACAACTGCCAGGGCATCCTCGGCTACGTGGTGCGTTGGGTCGAGCATGGCGTGGGCTGTTCCAAGGTGCCGGACATCCACGACGTGGGCCTGATGGAGGACCGCGCCACCCTGCGCATCTCCAGCCAGCACATCGCCAACTGGCTGCATCACGGCGTGGTCGATGCCGCCCGCGTCCAGGAGACCCTGGAGCGCATGGCCAAGGTGGTCGACGCGCAGAACGCCGGTGACCCGGAGTACACGCCGATGAGCGCGAACTTCCAGGACTCCAGCGCCTTCCAGGCCGCCAGCGACCTGATTTTCAAGGGACGCGAGCAGCCCTCCGGCTACACCGAGCCGCTGCTGCACCACTGGCGTGCGGTGCACAAGGCCAGGTAACACCCCTCGTCTCGGCCTCCCCGGCCGAGGCATCGAGCCGACGCCCCCGCGGTCATGCCGCGGGGGGCGTCGGCGTTCAGCCTCTGTCGATTCCTGCGGCGGTCGGCTATGGTGTGGGCTGTTTTCTCACGCGCTATCGCAGGGAGGCTTGCATGCCCATGATGACCGCCGCCGCCATCGAGGATTTCCTCGACGAGATCTTCCCCCAGCGCATCGGCACCATCGAGGCCGTCGATCATATGAAGGCCACCATGAGCCTGGCCATCGACGACGAGCACCTGCGCCCCGGTGCGAGCGTTTCCGGTCCCACCCTGATGGGCCTGGCCGACGTCTGCCTCTACGTGGCGATCCTCGCCGAGATCGGGCCGGAGCCGATGGCGGTGACCAGCGACCTGCACTGCCGTTTCCTGCGCCGCCCCCGTGGCGACCGCGATATCATCGCCACGGCGCGCCTGCTCAAGCTGGGGCGTCGCCTGGCGGTGGGCGAGGTGCAGCTCTTCTCCGCCGGGCAGGAGGAGCCGGTGGCCCTGGTCACCGCCACCTACGCCCTGCCCGATCGCGACTGACGCGCCTCAGCGGCCGCGCAGGACGGCCCCGGCCAGCGCCAGCCAGCCGCCGATCATCAGCACTCCGCCGATCGGTGTGATCATGCCAAGTCCCGTCGCGCCGGTGAGCGCCATGGCGTAGAGTGAACCGGAGAAAAGCGTGCTGCCGGATGCCCATAGCCCCATGGCCAGCCGCTGGCCGGCGATCGGGCAAGAGGCGCGCCAGGCGAGCACGGCCAGCAGTGCCAGGGTATGCCACGCCTGGTAGCGCACCCCGGTCGCGAAGGCCGCCGCCAGTCGCGGGGCCAGCTGTCCCTCCAGGGCGTGGGCGCCGAAGGCGCCGGCGACCACCACCAGGGCGCCGGACAGCGCCGCGACCAGCCACCATCCCCTGTCGTGCATCTCGGTCTCCTCGCGGTTGTCTGGATTCGGACGCTACCGTACCCCGCGGCGGCCTTAGCCGCTACAATACGCGCCCCCGATTCATCCAAGCCCAGAAGATTCCGTCCAGAGAGTTGTCCCGCGCCATGACCGACCCCCATCACGACGACAAGACCACCGGCCCGGAGGGAGCGGATGCCCCGCTGCACCGCCGCGGCATCAAGAGCTATGTGCTGCGTGCCGGGCGCATGACCCAGGCCCAGACCCGCGGGCTCGAGGAGGTGTGGCCGCGGCTGGGGCTGACCCTGGCCGACGGTCGTCAGGCGCTCGAAACGCTGTTCGGTCGCCGCGCGCCCTGCGTGGTGGAGATCGGCTTCGGCATGGGCGCCTCGCTGGTGGAGCAGGCCGAAACCCACCCGGGCACCGACTTCATCGGCATCGAGGTGCATGCGCCGGGCGTCGGCAAGCTGCTCGACGAGGTCGACAAGCGCGGCCTCACCAACCTGCGCGTCTACCGAGAGGACGCCCTGCGGGTGCTCGAGGAGTGCCTGCCCGAGGCGAGCCTCGACGCCGTGCAGCTGTTCTTCCCCGACCCCTGGCCCAAGAAGAAGCACCACAAGCGGCGTATCGTGCAGCCCGCCTTCGTCGAGCTGGTGCGCACGCGGCTGAAGGTCGGCGGCACCTTCCACCTGGCCACCGATTGGGAGGCCTACGCCGAGTGGATGGCCGAGGTAATGGATGCCGCCCCGGGTTTCGCCAACACCGCAGGGCCCGAGACCGCCCCCTATGTGCCGCGGCCGGCGTTCCGTCCGTTGACCAAGTTCGAGGCCCGCGGGGAGCGGCTGGGGCATGGCGTCTGGGATCTCATCTATCGCCGCACCGGTGATTCTGTCGTCGCTTCAAGCGGTTAGGCTGTCAAATGAAAATGGGTCATGATGTTTGGTGTTTTTAACCAGATATAGGGCTTGCTGACTAGATATTGTCTATATATGGTAGTCGGGCCGCGGGTGAGCAGAGGGCCTGTCACCGACATGATGCATGTCAGTGCAGCCCCGGGAGCACCGGCCTAGGATAAACGGTTCGGCGGCCCTGGCCGCATGGTTACCCTTCAGGAGAGCTGTCATGTCCCTGCCGTTGTTGCCTTTACCGTTACAAGCCCTGCCGCGTCCTCCCGCCCCCGTCCATCTGATTCGCGCCCTCGATCCGCGCGTGCCGGTCGGCCTGAAGCGTCGTCTGGTGGAACCGTTGCTCAATCGCACCTTCGCCGAGCCCCTGGCCGAGGGGGAGTTCGACGCCCTGGAGGGGCGCCGCATTACCCTGGCCATCGAGGATATCGGCGTGGCCCTGACGCTCACCCTGGAGGGCGAGCGCCTGGCGGTGTGCACCGAGCCTGGCGAGGCCACCATCCGTGGTGGCTGGCGGGAGTTCCTCTGCCTGGCCACCCGCCGCGAGGATCCCGATGCGCTGTTCTTCCAGCGCCGGCTGCTGATCGAGGGCGACACCGAACTGGGCCTGATGGTCAAGAACCTGCTCGACGGTCGCGAGGAGGGACTGGCCCAGGGCCCCTTCGGCGAGCTGCTGGTGCGCCTGGAGCGGCTGGCAAGACGTACGGGCTGATTTTTTTCGATTAACGCATTTCTTCCGGAGCCATCCGAATGAGCACTTCCACCAAGCCAGTGAAGTCATCCAACGAGGTGCCCCTGCAGGGGCCGTCCCGCGACATCTGGGACTCCAAGTACCGCCTCAAGGACCGTCACGGCCAGCCCGTGGACCAGGACGTGGCCGCCACCTGGGATCGCGTGGCCCGGGCGCTGGCCGCGGTGGAAGGCAAGCAGGCCAACACCTGGCTGGCGAAGTTCCGCTGGGCGCTGGAGAACGGTGCCATCCCCGCCGGGCGAATCATGTCCAACGCCGGCGCCGAGGCCTACAAGCCGGCGGTGAGCCTGATCAACTGCACGGTGTCGCGCACCATCCGCGACTCCATGCACGATATCCTCGACTCCGTGGTGGATGCCGGCATGACCCTCAAGGCGGGCTGCGGCATCGGCTACGACTTCTCCACCCTGCGCCACAAGGGCGCCTTCGTGTTCGGCGCCGGGGCCGGCACCAACGGCCCCCTGGCGTTCATGGATATCTACGACAAGATGTGCTTCACGGTGGCTTCCGCGGGCGGTCGCCGCGGCGCCCAGATGGGCACCTTCGACGTCGGCCACCCCGACGTGCGCCAGTTCATCGAGGCCAAGCGCGAGGCGGGCCGCCTGCGCCAGTTCAACCTCAGCCTGCTGATCACCGACGAGTTCATGGAGGCAGTGAAGCACGACGCCGAGTGGCCCCTGGCCTTCCCGCTGCACGCGGGCGAGAAGGATGACGTCCAGGAGAGCGAGCTGATCTACCGCGACTGGCCGGTGGTGGAGGAGGGCTACACCGTCGACGCCGAGGGCCGCGTGGCCTGCCGCATCGTCGAGGTGATCAAGGCCCGCGAGCTGTGGGATACCATCATGCGCTCCACCTACGACTACGCCGAGCCGGGCTTCATCCTGATCGACCAGGTCAATCGGATGAACAACAACTGGTTCTGCGAGGAGATCCGCGCCACCAACCCCTGCGGCGAGCAGCCGCTGCCCCCCGAGGGCGCCTGCCTGCTGGGCTCGGTGAACCTGACCCGCTTCGTCATCGATCCCTTCGGCAAGACGCCGCGCTTCGACTGGGAGCGCTACCGCCAGGTGGTGGCCATCTTCACCCGTATGCTCGACAACGTGGTGGAGATCAGCGGCCTGCCGCTTTCGGGCCAGCGCCGCGAGATCGAGGCCAAGCGCCGCCACGGCATGGGCTTCCTGGGCCTGGGCTCGACCCTGACCATGCTCAAGATCCCCTATGGCTCGCCGGAGTCGTTGGCCTTCACCGAGGAGGTGAGCCGCAACCTGGCCATCGAGGGCTGGAAGCAGGCTCTCGAGCTCTCCCGCGAGAAGGGCATGGCCCCGGCGCTGGCCGAGGACTATGAGATTACCCCGAAGATGCTGCGCGAGCGTCCCGAGCTGAAGAAGGACGGCTACGAGATCGGCGACAAGGTGCCCGGTCGCATCCTGCACGCCCGCTACAGCCGCTACATGCAGAAGGTCGCCGAGGTGGAGCCGGAGCTGGTCGCCCAGCTCGCCGAGCACGGTGCGCGCTTCACCCACCATAGCTCCATCGCGCCCACCGGCACCATTTCGCTGTCGCTGGGCAACAACGCCTCCAACGGCATCGAGCCGTCGTTCTCGCACCGCTACTTCCGCAACGTCATCCAGGCGGGCAAGAAGACCAAGGAGCAGGTCGAGGTGGTTTCCTTCGAGCTGGCGGCCTACCGCCACTTCATCGCCGCCGACGCCGTGGAGAGCGACCTGCCCGACTACTTCATCACCGCCGATGCGGTGAGTCCCAAGCAGCACGTGGCGGTGCAGGCCGCCGCCCAGGCGTGGGTCGACTCGGCGATCTCCAAGACGGTGAACGTGCCCACCGAGTTCCCCTTCGAGGAGTTCAAGGACCTCTACCTCGATGCCTACCAGAGCAAGCTCAAGGGCTGCACCACCTTCCGCTTCAACCCCGAGGCCTTCCAGGGCGTGCTGGTGCGCGAGGACGACCTCAAGAACACCACCTACGTGTTCGAGCTGGAGAACGGCGAGAGCGTGGAGCTGGCCGGCGATGAGAAGGTCATCTACGACGGCGAGGAGCACAACGCGGCGAACCTCTATGATGCGTTGAAGGAAGGCACCTATGGCAAGTGGTAATTACGGCACTTGCCGGATCAGCCCCGAGCGATGGATGCCCAGTGCCACCCAACAACTTTCCGGAGGAGCCCTCTGATGGCCGTCGAGATCAATTCCAAGATCGTGTCCTACAGCGTTAAGAAGGCGGTGGAAGCGCCGCCGCTGGCCGAGGAGAACCCACTCACGGTGCGCATCCCCTCGCGTCCCGAGGGCACCCTGGAAGCCGTGTCGGAGAAGATCTCCTACGTCGGTGCCGAGGGCCGCAAGAAGGTCTACCTGCTGGTCTCCTTCATGCCCGTGGAGGGCGTGCTCAATGGCAAGCGGGTGGTGATCGAGCGTCCGGTGGAGTTCTTCTTCCCCTCCGGCCAGCTCTCCAGCGAACACCAGTGGATCACCGCCACCATGCGCAGCCTGTCGCTGGCCGCCCGCGGTGGCTACGTCACCCAGGCAGTGGCCGACCTGCGCAAGGTGGCCTGGGACAAGGGCCTGGTGCGCTGCGGCATGAACCGCTGGGGCAAGCCGGTATTCCACGACTCCGAGGTGGCGGCCATCGCCTGGTCGATCCAGCAGATCCTCTACCGCCGCGGCTTCCTCGACCAGGATGGCAACCAGGTGCCGGTGGAGGAGCTGGTGGCCCGCTACGCCCAGCGCCAGGCCAGCGGCCACCTGTGGATGCCGCCCACCGCGGAGGAGATCGAGCAGGCCGAGCGCAAGGCCGAGGAGGCCGCCCATGCCAAGGCCGACGGCCCCACCGTGGTGGGCCACTGTCCCGAGTGCAACGGCGAGCTGGTCATGATGGACGGCTGCCCCACCTGCTACTCCGGCTGCGGCTGGTCGAAGTGCGGCTGAGCCATTGGGCTCAGCGGGCGGGGCCGCTCCCCGATAGGCAGTAGCCAAGGAGCCCGGCGTGCTTTGCACGCCGGGCTCCTTGATGCCGGGCGGTGACCTAGGCTATGTCCGAAAACTGGCTGCGCTCGGCCATACGGCGTTAAAAATCGACTCAAAGTACTCATTTACACCCCGTAAACTCCGTCTTTTCGCCGATTTTTGCCTTGTTTGACCTTCGCTCGCCGACTTTTCAGACAAAGCCTAGTGAGTGACAGGCACGAAGTCGGGGTCATCGAAATAGCGCGCATAGGCCTCTAGTGCGCCCAGCACTTGTACCGCTCCCGCACGGGGTGTGGCGTCGGCATGGTTGCCGGCCATCTTGTCCGCACCGCTCACCAGTTGGGCGATGATCATGTGCAGTTGAGCATCGGCCTCCGGCGGCAGTTCGCAGTTGGCAACCATGTAAGCGACGCTGTCATCGATCCGCTCGGCCAGTGGCGCATACTCTGCTGCCGGCAACCGATCCTCATGGATGGTCGCGATGGGGGCGCGCATCACCATGCTGATATCGCCCATGGCTTTACCCAGCGGGGCATCGATGGCCCACTTTTCGCCAGCGTTGAGCTGCAGCTCGAAGGGGGCGTCGCCATGGTCATGGTCGAGTGCCGCGGTGTCAGCAGCCAGGCTGGATCCGGAAACCATCAGGGCGGCCGCTAGGGTAAAGGGGATGATGGCAGTGGAAAGTTTGGTCGACATCATGAATCTCCATTCTCAGTAGTGCGTGGGTAAGCGATCGTGCGAGTCGTCGCGGCGGCGATCATGACGCCAGGACCTCCGCGGCTTCGTGGCGCTGCGTTGTCGACTGCTTGGCCTCCTTGAGGGTGGGGCGCAGCAGCAGCATGGCGATGGCGATGACCAGCAGGACGGACGCCTCGTGGACCAGCATGCCGATGGCCATGGTCACTCCGCCGGCGAGCACCCCGGCCAGCAGCACGGCCACCGTCAGCAGGGCAATGGCGATGTTGAGGCGCATGGTGTTCACCGTCCGCTTGGCCAGCCCCAGGGCATAGGGAAGACGTGGCAGGCGGTCGGCCATCAGCGCGATATCGGCGGTTTCGATGGCGGCCGGTGAGCCGGCGGCACCCATGGCCACGCCGATGTCGGCCTGGGCGAGCGCCGGGGTGTCGTTGACGCCGTCGCCCACCATGGCCACGGTATGCCCCTGGCGCTGCAGTTCCTTGACGAGAGTCAGCTTGTCCTCGGGCAGCAGGTCGGCATGCACTTCGTCCACGCCAAGCTCGGCGGCGACGTTGTCGGCGACACGCCGGGCATCACCGGTGGCCATGACCACCTTGATGCCGTTATCGTGCAGGGCCTGGACGGCGGCCCGGGCGTCGTCACGGATGGTGTCGGCAACGGCCACGATCCCCACGGCGCGTCCGTCCACGCCGACGAACATGGCGGTCTTGCCGGCGGCGTTCAGTGCCAGGATGCGGTCGTTGGCGGGGGTGTGGTCGAGCAGGTCGGCAGAGCCCACGGCAACGGTATGGCCGTCGACCTCGGCGCGGATGCCCTTGCCGGTCACCGGCTCGGCGCGCTCCACCATCGCCACGGCCAGCTTACGCTGCTCGGCGCCGCGGATGATGGCGTCTGCCAGCGGGTGCTCGGAGGCGGTTTCCGCCCGGGCGGCCAGGGCAAGCACCTGATCCTCGCTCCAGGCGTCATCCAGCACCACCACGTCGGTCAGCTCGGGGCGGCCGTTGGTCAGTGTGCCGGTCTTGTCCACCACCACGGCGCTGACCCGGGCGGAGGTTTCGAGGAACTCGCCCCCCTTGATCAGGACACCATCTTTGGCCGAGCGGCCGATGCCGGCGACGATGGAAACCGGGATGGAGATGACCAGTGCACCCGGACAGCCGATGACCAACAGGGTCAGGGCCAGCTCCACGTTGCGCGTCAAGAGACCGATCACCAAGGCGCTGAGCATCACGCCAGGCGTGTAGTACTTGGCGAACTTCTCCATGAAGGTCTGGGTCTTGGCCTTGGCATCCTGGGCGTCTTCGACGCGGTGGATGATCCGGGCCAGGGCGGTATTGGCGCCGATGCGAACGGCCTGGACACGCAGCACCCCGGAGCGTAGCCAGGTACCGGCAAACACCTCCATGCCCTCGGCCTTCTCGGCGGGCACCGACTCACCGGTGATGCTGGCTTCATCCACTCCGCCATGACCGGAGACGACGGTGCCATCCACGGGCACCTGCTCACCGTTCCTGATCAGCACGGTATCGCCGGGCACCAGCTCCCACACCTCGACGGTTTGCGGCTCACCGTCGCGCAGCACGGTCGCTGTTTCGGGGGCGGCGTCCACCAGGTCCGACAGGGCCTGACGGGTCTTGTTCAGGGTCGCCCTCTCCAGGGCACCGCCGAGGGCGAAGAGGAAGGTCACCGCGGCGGATTCCCAATAATTGTGAATGAACAGGGCACCCACCGCGGCGACGATGACCAGCAGGTCGATCGAGACGGTCTTGATGCGCAGGGCCTGGTAGGCGGAGATGGCAATCCGATAGCCGGCCACCGCGGCGGCGGCGATCATCAGCCAATCCGATCCGGTGAGCCAGGACGCGATGATCAACAGGCCAGAGGCGATGACCACGCCCCAGGTGTTCCATTGTTTCATGAGTCTCTCCTGGGCGATTGGCAGGGGGCGGGAGTGCCCCCTGCCTGTGTGAACGTGGCGCTCAGATGGCCGAAGGCTTGACGTTGAAGCCGACCTCGGCCACGGCATCGACCAGGGCGCGCACCGAGGCCTTCGCCGGATCGTGGCTGACCAGTACCCGGCCGGAAGCGAACTTCACCTCGGCGGATTCGACGCCCTCCAGCCCCCTGAGCTTGGTCTCGATCTTGTCGACACAGCTGGGGCAGGAGAACTCGTCGGAACGCAGGGTGGTGGTTTTCAGAGTGGAAGTCGTCATGGTCGTCTGCTCCGTCATGGTGAAGTGAAGAGTCAGGCCAGCGGGCTGGCTGCTCAGCGTTGACACCATGATAGGGAGCAGAGACCTCCGGGTCGTTCGTTAGCGCACTCTCGAACCCTTTTCTGTCTTGCAAAAAAATGTCTATGTATCAATGAGGTACGAGTTCGAACTTCAGGGGGGTGAAAGTCGAACCGGAAAGAGGGAGGGGGAGGGCTTGCTAGGCGGAGTGCTGCGCCCGGTAGGCGCTGGGGGTCATGCCGGTGGCCTTCTTGAACGCCGTGTTGAAGACCGACTTGGAGTTGAAGCCCGAGTCATACATCACCTGGAGGATGGTGGTGCCGGCTTCGGCGGCTTCCAGCTGACGGCGGGCCTCGGCGATGCGGTAGTCGCTGACGAGCTCGAAGAAGTTCTTGCCGAGCCCCTCGTTGATGGCGCGCGATAGATCGCGGGAGGGCACGCCGAGCTGGTGCGCCAACTGGTCCACGCTGAGGTTGGCGTCCAGGTAGGGGCGGGCCTCGGTCATATGGCGATCAAGGTGGCGCAGCAGCGCCGCGTTCTCCGCACTGACCAGGGCGGCCCGGCTCGGCGCTTCGCTTTCCGCCAGCTGCACCTCCTCTGCACTCAATCCCGAGAATATGCCTGGCTGGCGCAGGGCGTGTATCAGCAGATAGTTGATGAACAGGAAGCCGGAAATGGCTCCGGCGGCGGATACCGCCGTGGCACTCACAAGATCCTTGTAGATATGCGCAAAGAGGCAGTAGAACAGGCTGACGGTCCAGACACAGGCGTAGCCGATCAACAGCGTGCGCAGCCAGGCCAGCTGCTTGCTTTCGAGATTGGAGAAGAGCTGTCGTAGCGTGGTGCCGAAGCTGCCGAGCTCACGGATGGTGGCCCACAGGTAGCCGAGAAATACCAGATGGATGGCGACCGCCAGCAGTGGTGAGGCGAGGACTCCCGGGTGGTCGCGGCTCATCAGGATCTGCAGCTTCACCTCGTCGGGCTGCAGGTAGTACTCCACCACGAAGATGGCTGAGATCACCCAGAACAGCAGGCTGTGGATGGCGTGCCCAGGAACGAGCCGGAAGTCACGATACATCAGCGACTTCGCGTAGAGATAGAGCAGGCTCACCTGGAGCAGGCCGATCAGGGTGCCCAGATAGGCCAGGTTTGGATGCTCGAGGGCGAGCCCGGTGGAATAGAGGAAGACCTCGGCGAGGCCCGCGGCAAAGGTGAGAACGCTGGCTGCCAGCAGGCGGTTGCTGACCAGGCGGAACGTCTCCGGCAGCAGCAGGAAAGCGGACAGCGCCAGAGACTGCACGATACTGGTGATCAGCAGGATATCGACCAATGTCAGGTACATATTGCTTCTCCGCCTCCTCTACGCTCAGTCGCATCAGCCCTTCCACGGCCCCGCGGGACGAGGCGAGCGTCGCCGGCTGGCGGCGACGGCTCCCGTGATCGGCCACTGCCCGGCATGCAACGCCGAACCGAGCATGCTGGATGGCTGCCCCGACGGCGACTCCGGCTGTGGCTGGCCGCAGTGCAGCGCGTCGGGGCCGCGCCCCGGCCGTTCAGCGGAACTGGTAGCTTTCCTGATGAAAACGTAGGGAAAGCGAGCGCTGCTTCAGGCCACTGCGCAGAGCGCTGGCCAGGCCCTTGGGTCCGCAGAACCAGAGATCCACTCGGCGATCGTGGAGACGCAGTCGATCCGCGGTCAATCGTTGTCCCTGCCGGCTGTCGTGGAGATGCAGCGAGACCTCCGGCAGCTGTTCCGTCAGCCGTTGCAGGCGAGCCACCATCGGGTCATCCGCGGCGCCGGCGGTGCAGTAGTGCAGGGTGACCGCCGGGCGTGCGGGGTCGGCATCGACCAGGCGTTTCTCTAGGGCCGCCAGAAACGGCGTGACCCCTATGCCACCGGCCACCCAGACCTGCTGGGCGTTTCTTCTGCCGCGGTCGGGGTCGAAGCGACCGTAGGGGCCCTCGAGCGTCACCGCCTGGCCACGGCTGAGCCGTTGCGGGAGCTTGCGAGTATAGTCGCCCAGCGCCTTGATCTGGAAGTTGACCCGCCCGCTGGCATTGTCGGCGCTGGACAGGCTAAAGGGATGCGCCCCTTCTCCGCGCTCGAAGGTTACCAGGGCGAACTGACCGGCGCGATGGCCTGGCCACCGCTGGCTCATCTCGCAGACGACTTCCGTGAGGCTGGTCGAGGTCTGCCTGACGGCCTGCACCAGCCCCTGGTAGCAGCGGCTCCTGCCGATCTGCCCGCTCAGCGATTGCAGGCTGGCGACGCTACCGCCGGCTGCCAGCAGCGCCATCAGCCAGCCGCTGGGCTGCTGCCACCACACCAGCGGCGCCAGCAGCACGGCATGCGCGGTGAGTGCCAGGTAGATCAGGGGCATCACCCGGTGCAGGTAGCGCCAGTAGCGGTAGGGGACCCAACGGGTCAGGGTGATGGCGACCAGAAGCAGCAGCAGATACAGGCCGGGCTCGCCCAGGTCCTTGGCGCCCTCCTGGAGGCCGTCGAGTAGGCCCGAGAAGTCGGCTTCCTGCAGGCGTTGATTCGAGCCCAGCAGCGCCTCGAGACCGTCGTCCGCCATCTCGATCAGCCAGTGTGTCAGTGCCAGGCTCGCGCGCCAACAGCGCCCATGAGCTGCGCACGCCCGTGGCCGCGGCCCTGGCCCAGGCACAGCGGCTGCGCCACGAGGCGCCACCGGGCCCGCTCCGCGACCGCGCGACCCGCATCGAGGAGGCGTTGCACGCGCTCTTGCGGCTGTCGGAAAAGCTGCTGCAGCTGGCCAAGGCCGAGAGCGGTGGGCTGCTGGCCGAGACGCCCCAGGACGTGCGTGGGGTCATCACCCATGTCGTCGACGAGTTGCGTCGCACCCATCCGGCGCGCCTCGAGCTGTCGCTGCCGGGGGAGGCGCGCATCGTCTCCTCGATCGATCCGGATGCGTTGGCGATTCTGCTTCGCTACCTGGTCGAAAATGCCCTGAAGCATGGCTGCCCGGAGCGTCCCGTCGAGGTGATCGTGTCGAGCGATGGCGAACTGCGCGTGATCAATGGGGGCGCGGTGGTGCCCGAGCTGGTGCTGGCGTCTCCCGTGCCGGGGCGTGCGGACGGCTTTGCGGCCAGCGTGCGTCTGCCCGCATGACCGTCGAGCGCCTAGCCTGGATATTGCATCAGACATGAAAAAGGCGGCTGAAAATCGGTTATGATTCAAGGGCCTAATCCAGAATCAACCGCTACAGCCGCCATGACAAAATGTACCACGCCGTCCACTTCCTTTCCACGCTGCAAAGGCCGTCAGATCACCGCCAGCTTCGATGGCGGCGAGGTCACCTCTGACGGTGGCATCCTGCTGCTGCGGCAGCTCGACCGCGAGATGGGCCTGACCCGCGCTATCGCTCGCCGGCTGAGTGATGACCGCGATCCTCAACGCTGCCTGCATCGCACCGAAACCCTGGTCCGGCAGCGCGTTTTCGGCCTGGCGCTGGGCTATGAGGACCTCAATGACCACCAGGCCCTGCGTCACGACATCGCCTTGCAGACCGCCGTCGATACCGATGGCGTGCTGGCCAGCCAGTCCACCTTGTGTCGCTTCGAGCAGCAGGCCGATCGGGACTGGGCGGCTACCATCCACGAGGAGATGATCGGGCAGTTCATCCGCTCGTTCCGGCGGCCACCCAAGAAGCCGCTCTACCTCGACTTCGATGCCACCGACGATCGGGTGCATGGCCAGCAGCTCGGGCGGCACTTCAACGGCTACTACAACCACTACATCTTCCTGCCGCTGTTCGTATTCTGTGGCGACCAGCTGCTGGTCAGCTATCTGCGTCCGGCCTCGCTGGATGCCGCTCACCACGCCGGTGCCATCCTCGCCCTGTTGGTTCGGCGGCTGCGCCAGGCGTGGCCTGAGGTGAAGATCGTCTTCCGAGGCGACAGCGGCTTCTGCCGTCCACTGATCCTCAACTGGTGTGACCGCCACGGCGTCGATTACATCATCGGCCTCGCCGGCAACAAGCGCTTGGCCAAGCTGGCTCTGGACATCGACTACACGTCGGCTATCCGCTTCGAGAAGAGTTGGGAGAAGGAGCGTGTCTTCGGCTTCATCGAGTACGCTGCCAAGAGCTGGAAGGAGCGTCGACGAAAGGTCATCGTCAAGTCCGAGACCAGCCGGCGTGGCTTCAACACCCGCTATGTGGTCACCAGCCTGCGCGGCTGCAGCGCCGAGTGGCTCTATGACCACCGCTACTGTGCCCGGGGCGAGATGGAGAACCGCATCAAGGAGCAGCAGTTCCTGTTCTCCGACCGCACCAGCTGCCACGAATGGTGGCCCAACCAGTACCGACTGCTGCTGTCGGGGTTGGCCTACCTGCTGCTGGAGCGGCTACGCCGGATTTACCTCAGGCGCACCGCCTTCGCCCAGGCCCAGGTCAACACCCTCCGCCTGAAGCTGCTGAAGATCGGCGCTGTCATCACCCGCAACACGCGCACGATTCGGCTGATGTTGAGCAGCCAGTACCCGGAGCAGGACCTCTTCCTGAAGCTGGCCAACAAGCTGGTGCCCGGATAGCGCCGCGGCGTGCTGTCCCCGGCACAGAAAACACATGGGGGTTGGGGGCAGTGCGTCCTGAGCGCAGAAAATTGATCAATAAATAGCCAATCTCAAGCCCGTAGCGCCATCGTCTTCACCGAGCCTGAGATCTGGGAGCGTCTGGTCGGCCCGGTGCAACATCCGGGCTAGCCGCGCAGCTCGACGGAGGCGAAGTGGGGCTTCAGGCGGCGCACCAGGGTCTCCAGCGCCTCGCGCGGCGGGGCGTCGTCGAGCGCCTCGCGGTAGGCGGGATCCAGGCAACGCTCCAGGCGGGCCAACTGGATGGCGTAGCGGCGCACGCCGCAGTCGGAGAGGGTCATCGCCAGCTGCTCGAGATCGTCGAGGGTGAAGTCGCGCCAGTGCACGGTGGTACGGCACTCGAAGGGTACCCCGGCCTCCAGCAGCAGCGACAAGCTGAGCGCATGCTGGCGCCAGATGCCGGGCCGGCCGCCGATACGGTCGAAGTCGGCGCCGCGCCCCTTGGTGTCCAGTGCGACCCAGTCGAGCCGCGGCAGCAGCCGTTCCAGGCGGGCGGGATAGGGGCCGGCGGTGTGCAGCCCGACCGCCAGTCCCAGTGCCTGGCAGGCGTCGGCGGCGGCCGCGAGGTCGGCGTGAAGGGTAGGCTCGCCGCCGCTGAACACCACCGCGTCGATCTCGCCGACCCGGGTGGCAATCAAGGCCTCGATGGCCGGCCATTCGCCGGCCGCCGGGCGGCGTGCCGGCCCCATGCTGCTCGCCGTCTCGCAGTAGCCGCAGGCCAGTGGACAGCCCTGGAGATAGACGACCGCCGCTCGCCGGCCGGGGAAGGCGTGGTCGTCGCGGGCGTCGAAACCGGCGACGGGCAGGCGAACCGGGTCGGCGAGGGCATCCTGCAGCGGGATCATGGCCCTTACCCCAGGCCGACGGTCCGGCTGTGGTCCATGCCGGGACGGCCGTGCCAGTAGCCGTCGCAGATCTCGGCGTCGACCAGGCTGAGCGGATCGGGAGCGGGCAGCTTGCCGCGGCGGGCCGCATCGAAGGCGCTGACCACCTCGGCCATGCCCTCCGGTCGCGGGCTCAGGCGGGCGATGCCGACGCCCATCTCGGCCATGTCGAGAACCGCATGGCGCAGGTCCTGACAGGCCCCGGAGAGGGTCTGGATGCCGTTCAGGGTGAATACCTGCTGGGACTCCTGGGAGCGCAGGGCCAGGCCCTCCGGATGTTTCTGGCAGACGAACTGGCAGCGGTCCTTGGGTTTCTGGTAGCGCCGCGCGGTGAAGCAGCGCGATGACCAGGCCAGCGGCAGGTGGCCGTAGGCAAACACCTCGCAGGGGGCCTCGATCCCCTGCTCGCTGCAGTCCTCCAGCAGGCGGGCGAGGTCGTCCCGGGACATCTCCACGGGTGCCTGCCAGCGCTGCATGCCGGCGCGGGAGAGCACGGCAAGGGTGGCCGGGTTGTAGAGGTTGAGAGCGGCACCGGCCACGAAGGGCTGGCCCGCGGCCGAGAGGCGTTGCAGGGCGCTCTGGTCATTGGCCTCGACCAGGAACTCGCCGTTGTCGCACAGCTTGCGCAGGTCGCGCAGGTCGGCCTCGGACTCGATCAGGGTCTGGCTCGAGAGCACCACCTGCTTGCCGCTCTGGGTCAGCTCGCGGCCGATGCCAAGCCAGTCGTCGAGCTTCATGTCGCGGCGCCGCGAGCAGACCGACTCGCCCAGGTGGACGATCTCCACCGGCCAGTCGGCGGCCTCGCGATAGAAGTCGGCGTAGTGCTCGCGGGTCCAGTAGAAGAGCACCGGGCCGAGCGACAGCTGGAGCGTGGGGGTAGCGGACATGGGCTCTCTCCTATTTCCAGCGGCGCTCGTAGGCGCCCAGGGTGGTGGTGCTGCCTTCGGAGACCTCGCCGAGGCCGGTCATCCAGGCGGGTTCGGTATGAAAGCGGCCCGGGGCCCGCGCCAGGCGATCCAGGGCCTGGCGCCAGATGCCGGCGACCTTTGATACATAGGCCGGGCTGCGCTGGCGCCCCTCGATCTTGACGGCCGCGATGCCCAGTTCCTTGAGCTCCGGCAGCAGCTCCAGGGTGTTGAGGCTGGTGGGCTCCTCGATGGCGTGGTAGGTCTCGCCGCCCACCTCGAAGCGCCCCTTGCACAGGGTGGGGTAGCCGGCGTTCTCGCCCTCGCCGTAGCGGTCGATCAGCACGCCGTTGAGGCGTGACTCCAGGCCCTCCGGGGTCTCCTCCCAGCGCACATGGGCCGCCGGCGAGCAGACGCCGCGAGTGTTGGGCGATTCACCGGTGAGATACGACGACAGGTAGCAGCGCCCCTCGGCCATGATGCACAGGCTGCCGAAGGCGAATACCTCGAGCTCCACGGGGCTCTGCTTGGCCAGGTCGCGCACCTGGGTGATGGAGAGCACCCGGGGCAGTACGGCGCGCTTGATGCCGAACTGGTCGTGATAGAAGCGCAGCGCCTCGTGGCTGGTGGCCGAGCCCTGCACCGAGAGATGGCGGGCGAGGTCGGGGTGGCGGCGGGCGGCGTAGTCGAGCAGCCCCATGTCGGCCATGATCAGGGCATCGACGCCAAGATCCGCGGCCTGGTCCACGGCGCGGGTCCACATCGCCCAGCCATCCGGCTGGGGATAGGTGTTGATGGCGCAGAACACCTTCTTGCCGCGGGCGTGGGCGTAGTCGATGCCCTCCCTGGCACGCTTGTCGGTGAAGTTGAGGCCGGCGAACTGGCGGGCGTTGGTGGTGTTCTGAAAGCCGAAGTAGACGGCATCGGCCCCTTCATCCACGGCGCGCTTCAGGGCGGGCAGGTTGCCGGCGGGGCAGACGAGCTCCATGGTGAGCCTCCTGTCGTGGGAATCCCGACCATGCTAGTCGACTATCCCGCCTGGCCTTTTGACGCGGGTCATAAGGAGGCGTAGTCGGCTCTGGCGTCGCAGAGCGGACAAAAGTCGGCCTGCTCGCCGTGACCCAGGCGTAGTCCCGTGCGGTGGTCGGCAATCTGCCGGTACAGCAGCTGGAAGCTGGGGCTTCCCTCGGAGGGACTGGCCAGCGAAGGAGAGGGCGCCAGCTCATCCAGTTCAGCGGCCTGCAGGCAGCGCTCGATCAGCGGGTAGATATGCCGATTCTCGCTGTACAAGTGATGGTGATAGAGCTCGCTGAAGCCGCGAGCCAGGTTGAGTCGGCCGGGGTCGAGCTCGGCCTCCGGCATCTCATTTGCCTGTCGGCGGAAGGTCGCCTCGAGCTCGTTTCCATCGCGGGTGATCCGCCGGTGCTCCTCGGAGAGCACCGCGAGCAGCTCGGCGCTCTGTGCATGGCAGCCGGCGAGGCGGGCGAAGAGGGCCTCCTCCACCGGATGGTGCCACTCCTCGGGCTGGTGGGTCAGGTAGTGGCAGAGCCTGGCCAGCAGTCGATAGTCGGGGACCTCCTCGCAGGCGGCGATATGCAGCTGGCGGTCGAGGATGCAGAGCAGCGCCGCGTAGCGATGGTGGTCGGCATGCAGGCGCTCCAGAATGATGGCTTTCATGGTGGCCTCCCTGACGCACCGTCGGGCGACGGTGCGTCATGATTGGGCGCCGAACTGGATTCAGCCGGCGCGTTCGAACAGCAGGTTGTTCTCCAGATGGATGTGCTGCATCAGGTCGTCGCGGAACTCGCGCAGCCCGGTATAGAGGGCACGCCAGGTGGTGCAGGCGCCCTTGGGCGGAGTGATGTCGTCGGTCAGCGCCGCCAGCTGTTCGAGGTGTTCGCCGTGGTCGTCGTGCTCGTGGCGCATTACCGCGATGGGTCCCTGGGCCTGGGCGCCCATGCCCCGGCGCAGCATCGGAAAGAGGATCTGCTCCTCCTTCTGCATGTGGCTCTCCATCTCCTGGTAGATCGTGGTGAGCAGGTCGGCCAGGCCGTTGGGGCAGGTGTCACGCTCGCCGTGGACCTGCTCGACGCGACGCGCCATGCGCACCAGTTCGGGCAGCTGCTGACGGTGGACATCGTGGTAGCGGGTCAGGATATGGTCGATGAGCTCGTCGTTGCTGGCGGACTGCCAGTCGCGTTCGTCGCTTGCGCCGGCGGGCAGCGCCTCGAGCGCGTCCACCAGCGCCTCTGGGGCCAGGCCGACGCGCTCGGCGGCCTCGCGCAGGCTGATGCGGCCGCCGCAGCAGAAGTCGATATTGTGGTCGCGGAACACCCGGGTGGCGCCGGGCAGGGTGAGGGCGGTGCGGCCGACGGTCTGTTCGATCAGGCTCATGGCAGGAGCTCCTTGGTCGGATGATGGCAGAAAAGGGTGGTACCTCATCACAAGCAAGTGGCATGCCAGTTCCTGACGGCCTGTTTTGCCGGGTATCGAGGCCATTCTGGTGAAAAATACCCGGATCGTTTAGGGTAGATTGAACCCTTCAAGGTGAATATCACCATGCTCGACGAGACCCTGCTGGCTGACCTGGTCGCCGACCTGCCCAGCGCGGTGCGCCTGCAGCGCCTGGTGCGGACCCTGCGCGAAGGTTTTCGCTGCGGCGCCGTCTGCCTGCTGCGCCTGGAGGAGGGCGCCCTGGTTCCGCTGGCCGTAGACGGCCTGGTGCGCGAGGCGCTGGGACGGCGCTTCGAGGTGGCCCAGCATCCACGCCTGGCCACTATCCTCACCAGTCGGCGCACGACCCTCTTCCCGCCCGATGCCGACCTGCCCGATCCCTATGATGGGCTGGTGGAGCAGCAGCCCGGACAGCCGCTGCATGTCCACGACTGCATGGGTATCAGCCTGCACGTGGAGGGCGAACCCTGGGGAGCTCTGACCCTGGATGCGCTCGAAGCGGGGACCTTCGATGCCACCGACCGGGCGGCCCTGGAGCGCTATGCGCTGCTGGTCGAGGCGGCGGTGCGGGTCAGCCGCCTGGAGCGTGACCTGCGGGCCCTGCGCATGTCCCAGCAGGAGAGCGGCCTGCCGCTGGCGGCCCCCGAGGCGCGCGATATCCTCGGCCACAGTGCGGAACTCCAGCGGCTGCTGCGTGAGCTCGATGTGGTGGCCGCATCGGACCTGCCGGTGCTGCTCAGCGGCGAGACCGGGGTGGGCAAGGAGCTCTTTGCACGCCGTCTCCATCGTCGCTCCGCCCGCCACGCCGCGCCGCTGGTGCAGGTCAACTGCGCCGCCCTGCCGGAGTCCCTGGCCGAGAGCGAGCTGTTCGGTCATGTGAAGGGGGCCTTCTCCGGCGCCACCGCCGAGCGCGCGGGGCGGTTCGAGGCCGCCGACGGTGGCACCCTGCTGCTCGACGAGGTAGGCGAGCTGTCGCTGCCGGTCCAGGCCAAGCTGTTGCGCGCCCTGCAGGAGGGCGAGGTGCAGCGCCTGGGCGAGGACATCCCGCGGCGTGTCGACGTGCGCATCATCGCCGCCACCAACCGGCAGCTGGCCGAGGCGGTGCGCGAGGGCAGCTTTCGTGCCGACCTCTACCACCGCCTGTCGGTCTACCCGGTGGTCATCCCGCCGCTGCGCGAGCGGGGCAGTGACGTGCTGGTGCTGGCCGGCCACTTCCTGGAGATCAACCGTACCCGACTCGGCGTGCGCAGCCTGCGTTTCTCCCCCGCGGCCGAGGAGGCGCTGCTGGCCTACGCCTGGCCGGGCAACGTTCGTGAACTGGAGCATGTAATCAGCCGCGCGGCGATCAAGGCCTTGAGCCAGGGTGCACGTCGCGACGAGATCATCACCCTGGCGCCGGCCTGGCTCGACCTGCCCGTCCCCGAAGGGAAAGGGAGCCGCACCCTGCAGATGGAGTACGCCGATGAGGGTGGCGCAGCGAGCCTGCGTGAGTGCGTGGAGTGGGCCCAGCGACGGGCGATCCGTGACGCCCTGGCGGCCTGCAACGGTCGCTGGGCGGCGGCCGCTCGGCGCCTGGAGCTCGATCCCAGCAACCTGCACAAGCTGGCCAGGCGGCTGGGGCTCAAGTAGGTCTCAGGCCCGTGACGCCCGGGCCAGCCGCCAGAGATGGTGGAACATTCCCGCACTGGTGACGCCCCAGGCAAGCAGTACCAGCCAGATCAGCAGTTCGGGAATGCGCATCAGGAAGGGCATGTCGAGAGCCGCCGAGAGGCGCAGGGTGCCGGTGGTGTACATGGCCAGCGGGAAGACCATGCTCCACAGTTGGGGCTCATAGGCGATGCGATGGCGGTGGATCAAGTGACGCCAGAGCATCAGTCCCACCAGCAGGGGAAACCACCAGCTGGCGGTGGCCCAGAAGAACACGGTGAACCCGAGCAGGAATGGCTGGAAGTCGGCGATTATCCCACCTTCGCCGGCCCGCAGGATCAGCGTCGAACCCGCGAGGGTAGCGATCGCCACCGCCCCCATGTTGATCCAGTAGGGCGGGGTCAGGTTCTCTACCGTCACCTTGAGGAAAGTGAGGCGATAGAAGATCAGGGTGATGATCGCCAGATAGAGCATGCAACCGATCAGGAACATGCACAGCGCAAAGAACAGGCGCAGGTCGGCCGGTCCTTCCCAGGGCAGCAGCGCGGTGAGAATCGATACCGAGTGGGTGCTGACCGCTGCCAGCAGCCAGGCACCGTTGATGCCTGAAGTGAGGTTGGGCTTCTCGGCACGCGTCGTCACGGCGATGAAGAACAGGTACATGATGAGGCCCCACAGCGTCAGGCCCACCCACCAGAATTCGGCGGCGATGGCGTCGCTGTCGGCTACGATATGAAACTGGGTGCCAAGGATGCAGGTCCCGGCGACGATGGTGAAGAAGCCGGGCCCGCGGGCGTGGTCGACCATGTCGCCGGCCAGGCGTTCGGGGTAGCGCACCAGGCGGATCAGGGTCAGCAACCACAGTGCAATATAAGCCAGCAGGTTGGCGCCCAGCAGTGCCCAGGATACCAGCGTCAGCCCCAGCAGATGGCAGGCGATGGAGGTGGCGCCGGTGGCCATGATCACCGCGAAGTAGCCCGGAAAGAGCTCGGCCGCGGCGCGGTCGATGATACCGGCGCCGTGCGCAAGACGCTTCAGCATCGGCCTGATTCGAGGGGAGCCAGGGCGCGTTTCAGGTCATTCAGCAGGTCTTCGACATCCTCCAGGCCGATCGATAGGCGCAACATGCTGTCGGTGATGCCGCGCCGTTGCCGCGCCTCGGCGGTGAGTTCTGCATGGGAGGTGGTACAGGGCTGAGTGACCAGGCTTTCGGCGCCACCGAGGCTGGGGGCCAGGGTGAAGAGTTCCAGTCGGTCGGCGACGCCTGTGGCGGCATCGCGCCCGCCGGTAATCTCCAGGGTGAGCATGCCGCCGAAGCCACTCATCTGGCGCTGCGCCAGGGCATGACCGGGGTGTGAGTCAAGACCGGGATAAAGAACCCGCTCGATGGCGGGGTGTTCCCGCAGCGCCTCGGCGAGGCTCTGGGCCGAAGCGTTGTGGCGTTGCATGCGCAGCGGCAGGGTACGCAGGCTGCGCGACAGCAGTGACGCCACCTGAGGAGATAGCACGCTGCCCAGATTCTGTCGCCAGCGCCACAGTGGGGCGAGCAACTCGGCCGACCCCATGACGGCACCGGCCGTGAGGTCACTGTGTCCACCCAGGTACTTGGTGGCGCTGTGTACCACCAGGTCGGCGCCTAGCGCCAGCGGCCGCTGGTTGATCGGGGTGGCGAAGGTGCCGTCCACCGCCACCAGGGCGCCGTGGCGATGGGCCTGCTCGGCCACTGCCGCGATGTCGATCAGGCGCAGTGTCGGGTTGGTCGGTGTCTCCAGATAGACCAGCCCGATGCCCGACGCCAGCAGCCTTTCCAGGGCGTCGGGGGCGTACCCCTCGAGCATGAAATGTGTCTCGATGCCCAGTTCGGGAAGCTGCTGCTCGAGCAGGCCCAGGGTGCCGCCATATACCTCGCCCAGGCAGGCGATACCGCGACGGCCGTGGCTCAGGAACAGGGTGCTGATGGCGGCCATGCCGGACGAGAAGGCCCATGCCGCCTCGGCACCCTCCAGCGCGGCCAGTGTCTCTTCAAGGGCAAATATCGTGGGGTTATGGCCATAGCGGGAGTAGAGAGGGCCTCGCCGACGTCCTTCGGCTACCTCCAGCAGGGCGGCGGTATCCGGGAAGGCGAAGGTGGTGGTGTCGTAGATCGGCATGTGGGGGCTGCCGAAGGCATCGCGTTGCTGCTGGCCATGTATGGCCAGGGTGGCGGGACCGTAGTGTGGCGATTGCGACTGGGACATGGCGGATCTCCGAACGAGCTTCCCTTAACGTTAGTCTCTTTTTTCAATCTATTCATTTATTTTCAATAAGTTATATTGTCATCCGGTTTCTTGTTGTCCGGATTTTCAGTCGCTTTCTCGGCTAACTTGATCGTGATCAGAAGTATGCTAATCACGCCTGGCAGAGAGGAGGGTTCACGCCTAGGATAGTAACCAATTACTATCTTTAGAGGCTCGAGCATGTCGCAGCGTCAGCATCTCCCCGCCGACGAGCGTCGGGAGCGTACCGTGGAGGCCGTCATCGAGCTTTGCGGCCGCGAGGAGCCCGCCACCCTGACCACGGGGCGTATCGCCCGCCGCATGGGCGTGACCCAGGGGGCGCTGTTTCGCCACTTCCCCAGCAAGGAGGCGATCTGGGAGGCGACGGTGGCCTGGATCGCCGAGCGGGTGATGGCGCGGGTCGCCACCGCCGCCGAAGGCGTCGATGACCCCCTGCTTGCCCTGAGGGCGATGTTCCTGGCCCATGTGGCCTTCATCGCCGAGCATCCGGGGGTGCCGCGGCTGTTGATGGGCCAGTTGCAGCATCCGCGGCCCACCGCCGCCGGGCGCCTGGTGCGCGAGCTGCTGGAGCGCTACCGGCGCCGCCTGCTGGGCCTGCTCGAGGAGGCCGGGCGTCGCGGGCAACTGCGCCCGGGGCTCGACCTGGATGCGGCGGCGACCCAGTTCATCGGCTGCGTCCAGGGGCTGGTGTTGCAGTCGCTGATCGCCGATGACGTCGCGGGCATCGTCGACCGGGCGCCGGCGGCCTTCGAGCTCTACCGGCACGGCATACGCTCAGGCGCGGGAGGTGGCGCATGAGGCCCACGATACGGCGATTGGGGCGGGGGTTGGCGGTGCTGATCGGCGTCGTCGCGGGCGCGGCGCTGCTGGTCTTCTTCGTGGCCAACCGGCAGGCCCCCGAGCGCCAGGAGGCGGTGGCATTCGCCACCCCGGTCAGGATCGTCGAGGTCCAGCCTCTGGATGTGCGTCTGGAGGCGCGCGGACACGGCGTGGCGCGTCCCGCCGAGACCTGGCAGGCGGTAGCCAGCGTGGCGGGGCGCGTCGTCGAGCGCCACCCGCAACTGGAGAGTGGCACCCTGCTGCCCGAGGGCACCCTGCTGGTGGCACTGGATCCCAGCCGCTATGAGCTGGCCATCGCCGAGGCCGAGGCGGAGCTGGCCAGCCTGGCCGGCGAGTTGGCTCAGCTCGCGGCGGAGGAGGAGAACACCCGCCGCCTGATGGCGCTGGAGCAGCAGGCCCTGGCCCTGGCCGAGCAGGAGCTGACACGCATCGAGCGCCTGGCATCCAGCGGCTCGGTCTCCGGGTCACGACGCGACGAGCAGCGCCGCAGCACACTGGGGCAGCGCCAGGCGGTCGCTGCCCTGGAGAACAGCCTGACGCTGTTGCCCGCCCGGCGCGAGGTGCTCGAGGCTCAGCGTGAGCGCGCCGTGGTGCGCCTGGCCCAGGCCCAGCGCGACCTCACCGACACCCGCTTCGTGGCCCCCTACGACCTGCGGCTGGCCAGCGTGGAGGTAGAGCTGCACCAGTTCGTCGGCACCGGGCAGCGGCTGTTCCAGGCCGAGAGCCTGGCCGCAGCCGAGGTGGAGGCGCATATTCCCATCGACATGATGCGCCGCCTGCTGGCCGCGGTCATGCCGGCGGCATCTATCGACGCAGCGCCGGCCCTGGCCGAAGGGCTGGACCTGGCGGAGCGACTGGACTTCTCGGCGGTGCAGGCCGAGCTCTTCCTGGCCGGCGCCGAAGGAGTGGGCTGGACGGGGGAACTGGTGCGCGTGGCCAGCGGACTGGACCCGACCACCCGCACGGTACGCGCCGTGGTGCGGGTCGATCATCCCTACCGCGATGCCCGGCCGCCGGATCGCCCCCCGCTGCAGCGTGACATGTACGTGCGGACGTGGCTCAGCGCGCCCAGCCCTGAGCCTCGGCTGGTGATACCGGCCGCGGCGGTGCACCAGGGCGAGGTGTGGCTGGTGGATGCCGAGGCACGCCTCGAGCGACGCGCGGTGAGCGTGGCCTTCGAGCAGGGCAACCTGGCGGTGATCGCGGCGGGCCTGGCCCCGGGCGAGAGGGTGGTGGTCGATGATCTGCCCGCGGCGATCGCCGGCATGGCCCTCGCCCCACGTCGTGATGCGGCCCTGGAGGCGAGTATCGCCGGGCAGGCACTGGGCGAGCGCCACGGGGAAGCCCAGCCATGATCCGCTGGTTCGCTGCCCACCCCACCGCCGCCAACCTGCTGCTGGTGCTGCTGCTCGCCGCCGGGCTCTTCACCGCCCCGTCGCTCAAGCGCGAGACCTTCCCCGACTACCGCCCGGTCGAGGTGGGCGTCGAGGTGGTCTATCGCGGGGCCAGCGCCGCGGACGTGGAAGACGCCGTGTGTCGCCGTCTGCATGAGGCGGTGAAGGGCGTGGAGTTCCTCGACGAGTTCGTCTGCGTGGCCCAGGACAACCTGGCCAGTGCCACCGCCACCATGCAGGCGGGAGGGGATCCCCTGCGCTTTCTCAGCGAGGTCGACACCGAGGTCGGAGCCATCAGCGAGTTTCCGGTCCGGGCCGACCCACCGGTGGTGCGCGAACTGCATCGCAGCGACCTGGTGGCGGCGGTGGCGGTAGCATCCGACATGCCCGCCGGCCAGCTCGAGGAGTACGCCCTGCGACTGGAGGAGCGCATCATGGCGCTGCCCGGCGTGGCGGACGTGGCGATCCACGGCATGTCCCAGCGCCAGTGGCAGGTGGAGGTGCCCGGCGAGGTGCTCGGCCAGCACGGCCTCTCGGCCCGCGAGCTGGCGCGGCGGGTCTCGGCCCAGAGCCTGGACCTGCCGCTGGGCACCCTGGAGACTCCCGCGCGCGATATCCTGCTGCGCTTCACCGACCAGCGCCGCTCGCTTGCCGAGCTCGAGGGCCTGGTGGTGATCTCCGACCCGGCCGGCGGCGAGCTGACCCTGGGCGATATCGCCAGCCTGACCGAGGCCGGTGAGCGCGAGGAGGAGAAGATTCGCTTCAACGGCGAGCCGGCGCTGGTGCTGGAGGTGAGCAAGAGCCTGCGTGACGACTCCCTGACGGTGAAGGAGCGCCTCGAGGGACTGATCGAGGCCGAGCGCCGCCGCTTCGGTGATGGCATCACGCTGACCCTGACCCAGGACATGACCAGCATTGTCCGCGACCGCCTGCAGATGCTGGTGGGCAACGGTGTCATGGGACTGGCGCTGGTGGTGCTGGTGATGAGCCTGTTCTTCCGTCCGCGCCTGGCGCTGTGGGCGGTGCTGGGGCTGCCCGCGGCCTTCATGGGGGCCTTCCTGGTGATGGGGCTCGCCGGCCTCTCCCTGAACATGATCACCCTGGTGGCGCTGCTGATGGCCATCGGCATCGTCATGGACGACGCCATCGTGATCACCGACAACATCGCTGCCCACGCCGGCGAGAGTGCCTCGCCACTGGAGGCGGTAGTGGCGGGGACCCGCCAGGTGCTGCCTGGGGTGCTGTCGTCGTTTCTGACCACCGCCTCGGTCTTCGTGCCGCTCTCCTTCCTGGCCGGCGAACTGGGCGCGGTGCTTGAGGTACTGCCGGTGGTGCTGATCGCTGCCCTGGCGGCGAGCCTTGTCGAGGCCTTCTGGATCCTGCCCCACCATCTCAAGGGCAGTCTCAAGGGCAGTCTCAAGGGCAGTCTCAAGGGCAGCATCCGGCACCTGCAGCAGGGCCATGATTCTCGCTTTCGCAGCGCCTTCGACCGCGGCTTCGAGCGTTTCCGCGAGGGCGTGGGGCGGCTGGCCGACCGGGCGATCCGCTTCCGCCATGCGGTGCTGGGAGCGGTGCTCGCCGTGATGCTGGCCTCCGCCGGCTTCATGGCCGGCGGGCATGTGGGCAGCGAGGCGATGCCCGACATCGACGGCGACGTGCTGGAGGCGCGCCTGCTGATGCCCCAGGGCACGCCGCTCGAGCGTACCGAGGTGGTGGCCGGGCGGATCGAGGCGGCGCTGCGTGAGCTCGACGCCCGCTACTCTCCCGAGCAGCCCCAGGGCGCGGCGCTGGTGGAGGCGATCCAGGTGCGCTTCAACCACAACGCCAGCGCCCGGGAGGCGGGGCCCCACGTGGCCACGGTCAGTGTCGACCTGCTCACCGCCGAGCGTCGTTCGGTCACGCTGGACACCCTGTCCGGCGAGTGGCGCGCGGCGATCGGCGAGATCCCGGGGGTGCAGCGCCTGATCATCCAGGAGCCGGGCTTCGGCCCCGCCGGGGTGCCCGTGGAGGTGCGCCTTACCGGCGAGGATCTCGAGGCCATGAAGGCGGCGGCCCGCGAGCTGGTCACGCGCCTCGAAGGCTACTCGGCGGTCTACAATGTCATGGATGACCAGCGACTGGGCAAGCCCCAGCGCACCTACTCCCTGGCACCGGGCGCCCACGGTCTGGGGCTCACCGCCGAGGAGGTGGCAAGCCAGCTGCGCGCCGCCCTGCTCGGCGAGATCGCCGATACCCAGCGCATTGGTGAGCAGGAGATCGAGGTGCTGGTACGCCAGGCCGAGGCCGACCGCGACGGTCTCGACGACCTGGTCGACCAGGCCCTGATGCTCCCGGATGGCAGCCGCGTGCCGCTTTCGGTGGTGACCGAGGTGGCCGAGCGCCGCGAGTGGGCGCGCATCACCCGCATCGACGGGCAGCGCACCGTCACCGTGGAGGCCAACGTGGATGCCCGCCAGGCCAGTGGCCAGGCCATCGTCGACGACCTCGTCGGCAGTGGCTGGCTGGCCGACTTCGAGGAGCGCCACCCCGAAGTGGCGATCACCTTCGAGGGGCAGGTGGCCAGCTCCGCGGAGACCGGCGGCTCCATCGCCCGTGGTCTGCTGATCGGCCTGGTGGGAATCTTCGTGATCCTCTCCTTCCAGTTCCGCAGCTACATGGAGCCGCTGATCGTCATGCTCTCGATCCCGTTGGCCTTCATCGGCGCCATCTGGGGGCACGTGATCATGGGCTACTATCTCTCCATGCCCTCGTTGATCGGCGCTGCCTCGCTGGCCGGCATCGTGGTCAACAATGCCATCCTGCTGATCCACTTCATCAAGACGCACCGCGAGCGGGGCCTGGACGCGGCAGCGGCCGCCGGCCAGGCCTGCCGCGACCGGCTGCGCGCCATCCTGATCTCCTCCACCACCACCATTGCGGGCCTCGCGCCCCTGCTGGCCGAGACCAGCAGCCAGGCGGATGCCATCAAGCCGCTGGTGATCGCCGTGGTGTTCGGCCTGTTGAGCGCGACGGTGCTGGTCTTGCTGGTCATCCCGGCGCTTTATGTGCTGTTCGATGACTGGGGCTGGACCGGTGGAGGTGAGCACCGCTGACGATACCGCGTGGCGTGCGCTTGACTACGGCGTTTCCTCGACTAGCTTTAAAGATGCATTTCTTTTGCGTCTATTGTCGTTCGAGGCACTCATCAGGAGGCTATCATGCCCATTGCCCACCGCTCGCTTTCTCCCCGGAAGAGGCTCGCCGCTGGCCTGGTGCTGGCGACATCGCTGGCTCTGGGTGGCATCGTCAGTGCGGATGAACACGAGGCGTCGGCGGCGGAAGAGACCTGGCTGCCAAGCCTGATCACCGAGACACCCCAGGAGGGCTTCGCCCTGGCGGTCAAGCTCTCCCAGAAGGGGGTAGCGACGACCCAACCGGATGCCGAGGTGCGCAAGGAGCAGCGCCCCGAGTATGCGGAGGATCCCGACAGCCTGATCGCGGCCTCCCACGTGATTGCCACCCACTTCCAGACCGTCGCCGCGGCCAATGACTACTGGCGAGAGTGACCCGGAAAAGAGAGCGACCCGAAAAAGAGTGAGCTCGATTCATCGCTGGGAGAGCGGCCATGATCAAGGTACGGCTCTATCGCTACCACCCCGAGGGGGACGACCTGCCGCGGATGGAAAGCCTGGAGGTCGAGGAGCGTTTTCGTAAGGCGATGGTGCTCGACGTGCTCGAACACCTGAAGCAGCAGGATGCCACCCTGACCTATCGGCGCTCCTGCCGCGAGGGGGTGTGTGGCTCCGACGGCATGAATATCAACGGCAAGAACGGCCTGGCCTGCATCACATCGGTGGAGGAGGTGCTGGGCAGCGGCGACACCCTGACGCTGCGCCCGCTCCCCGGCATGCCGGTGATCCGCGACCTGGTCGTCGACCAGGCGCTGTTCTTCCGCCAGTTCGAGAAGATCCGCCCCTGGCTGATCAACGATGAGCCGCCCACCGCCACCGAACGACGCCAGAGCCCCGCGGATCGCGAGAAGCTCGACGGCCTCTACGAATGCATCCTGTGCGCCTGCTGCAGTTCGGCCTGCCCCTCCTGGTGGTGGAACCCGGACAAGTACATCGGCCCGGCCGGCCTCATCCAGGCCTATCGGTTCCTGATCGACAGCCGGGACACCGCCACCGACGAGCGATTGGCCGAGCTCGATGACCCCTTCAGCGTGTTTCGCTGCCGACAGATCGGCAACTGCACCTGGGTGTGTCCCAAGGGGCTCAACCCGATGCGCGCCATCGGCCATATCAAGGCGATGCTGTTGGCGCGTGGCAGCTGATGCCATCTCGAGCGAGTGGAGGAAGCCATGGCCTTTCGTCAGGTAAGAGACCTGCTGGAGTGGGTTCACGACTTTCACCGGCAGTTGGGGGCACAGTATGAGCGGCTGGCCGAGGAGGCGGCGGACGAACGCCTGAGGATGGCGCTGGTGTTCCTCGCCGACCGCGAGGGGCGCATGCGTGATGCCATGGCGGCCTACCTCGAGGATGCCGATCAGGGATTGCTCACCACCTGGCTGATCGACAGCCAGCAGTTCGGCCACCCGGGCGTGCTGGAGCGCATCCCGCCCTGCCTGGGGTGTCACGACGTCCAGGATATCCTGGCCAACGTGATGACGGCCCACCAGACTCTCAAGGACATGTACCGGCTGCGTGCGGAGCTTGCCGAGATCCCCGAGGAGGCGGAGCTGTTCATGCAACTGGCCGACCAGCAGGAGGCCGAGGCCCGCCTGCAGACCCGCGATCTTGCTCGTCTGGATATGTACTGAGCGGTACTCCCAATACAACATCCTGAACGACGACGCCCCGGCATGGCCGGGGCGTCGTCGTTATGCGGGTGGGGCAGGCGTCAGGCGGCGCTGAGGGGCTGCGAGGGGCCGAAGTGCTCGTAGTGGCGGTGCTCGACGGGCACGCCCAGCTCGGCCAGGGCCCGGTCCATGGCGGTCATGAAACCCTGGGGGCCGACGAAGTAGCAGCGGCTGCCCTCGGGCAGGTAGTTCGCCAGCAGATTCCGGTCCACGCGTCCGACATGGTCGGCCGCGTCGCCACGCTCATGGATGGTCACCGTGTGCAGCTGGTCCGGGTGCGCCTCGGCCAGGGCCGCGACCTCGTCGCGGAAGGCATGATGCTCGGCATCCAGGGCGGCATGCAGATAGACCACCCGGCGACCCTGGGCCAGCGCCTGGCGCGCCATGGGCAGCAGCGGGGTCTGGCCGACACCGCCGCTTGCCAGCAGCAGCGGCTCGTCCCCCTCGTGCAGGGTCAACTCGCCGGCCGGCGGCAGCAGCGAGAGGGTGTCACCGACGCCTATGGCGTCATGCAGGTGACGGCTGGCGCGCCCTTGGGGCTCGCGCTTCACCGAGATCCGGTAGCTCTCGCCGTTGGGCAGGTCCGAGAGGCTGTAGTGTCGATAGACCGGCTCGCCATCGATGGTGAGCCTGACGCCGATGTACTGGCCAGGCTCATGGCCGGCGACCGGGCCGCCATCCACTGGCTCGAGCACGAAGGAGCGAATCACCGCGCTCTCCTGGCGAACGGCGGCAATGCGGAACTCGCGGGGGCCACGCCAGCCGCCGGGGGACTGCTCGAAGTTGCGGTAGCGGTACTCCTCCAGCTCGATGAGCAGGCCGGCCAGCTCCTCGTAGACGCCCTCCCAGGCGGCGGCGATCTCCGGGGTCACGGCGTCGCCCAGCACCTCGCCGATGGCCGCCATCAGGCATTCGCCGACCAAGGGATAGTGCTCGGGGCGGATGTCCAGGGAGACGTGCTTGCCGACCACCGTGGCCAGGGTCTCGCGCACCTTCTCGCGATCGTGACGCAACTGCACATAGGCCAGCACGGCGCCGGCCAGTGCCCGCGGCTGGCCGCCGTCGGCCTGGTGTGCCTGGTTGAACAGCGGCTTTACCTGCGGATAGCGCTCGAACAGCAGCGGGTAGAAGCGCTGGGTGATGGCGTCGAGATGTTCGGCCACTACCGGGGCGGTGGCGGCGATCAGCTGTTCCTGCTCCTGGGTCAGCATCGAGGGGCTCCATGTCGGGGGGATGTTTTTTAAGGTGCATGTAAACTACATGTTCATTCCCGACAATGCCAGACCCTCGATGCTGCGCTGCACCAGAGGGTGCGGCTCAATAGGCCCAGACGATTGCCATCAACAGGCCCCAGGCCAGTACCCCGGCCGCCATGATGGTGTAGGCCGCCGACATGGTGTTGACGTCGTTGTCGCTGCGTTCGCAGAGCGCCTGGAGACCGTGGTAGACCAGGCTGCAGGAGATGCCCAGGGCCACCAGTACCGCCAGGGTGTTGAGCAGCAGGCTGGGGATCAGCAGCACGATCGCCGAGGACCACAGCGGTAGTGGCGCCAGGGCTGCCAGCAGGTAGGCGTCGTGATAGTCGATCGACAGTTCGCGGGTGCCGTTGACGACGGCATGAATCAGCCAGCCCATCACGAAGAAGGTGAGCAACTCGGCCAGGAACAGGATGGTGGTGATGAAGCGCCACTCCCGGTCGGCGAAGCCCATCACGAAGCCGTCACCGTAGTGAGTGCCGGCATAGTAGAGCAGCACCGGCGGCAGCAGCGACATGGGCAGCACCAGGCCCCAGGCAAGCACCGGGATAGAAGGCTTGCGTTGCTGCAGGCTCTTCCAGCCCGCCTGGCGGGTAAAGGGCAGGCGAATTACGGTCAGCGGGTTCATTGCGGCGTCCTCGTCGGTGGGTAAATATCATTCTGTGATATTATTGCTTAACCTTTAGGCAGCAACCCCCTTGCTGTCAAGCGATGGGGAATCTATCCACGCAATTGCCGGATGCCTTTCATGAGCGATGACGCCCTCACCAAGCAGGACTTCCAGCGCCTTTCACATTTTCGTTACCAACTGCGCTGCTTCCTGCGCCAGGGCGATGATATCTGTCGCGAACACGGCCTGACGCCGCTGCAGTATCAGCTGTTGTTGCATCTGCTGGGGTTCGAAGGACGTGAGTGGGCATCCGTCGGCGAGCTGGCCGAGCGGCTCCAGGCCAAGCATCACGGCACGGTAGCGCTGGTCAATCGGTGCGAGCAGCTGGGCCTGGTGGAGCGCCGCGCGAGCCGCGGCGACCGCCGGCGTATCGAGGTGCACCTGTTGCCTCGCGGTGCCGAGCTGACCCGGCGCATTGCCGAGCTGCATCAGCCGGAGTTGCGCCATCTGCAGGAGGAGTTTCATCTGCCGGGTTGGCCCGAGTTCCGCTGACCCGTGACGAGAGCCGGCTGACGTGGGTCAATGCGTTCCAGGCGTTTTTTTGCTCCCATTAACCGATTCGTCGCCCCCCCCCTTCTTTCCAGGAGATGACATGAGTGATACATGCCAGCAGGACTGGGACCCGCGCGCCGAGAATGTGCTGAACGACCAGATCTCCGCCTATGACGAGATGCGCCACCGTTGCCCGGTGGCCTTCAGCGACTATCTGCAGTGGTCGCTGTTCCGCCATGCGGACGTGATGCGCGTGCTCGAGGACCACGAGACCTTCAGCAACGCGGCGAGCCGCCACCTGTCGGTGCCCAACGCCATGGATCCGCCCGAGCATACCCGCTTCCGGCGGATCATCGAGCCCTACTTCGGCCCCGAGGCCATGGCCGAGTTCGCCCCCCGGTGCCGCGCCATCGCCGAAGGGGTCGTGGCTCGACTGCCCGCCGACGGTGAGGTGGAGGCGATGGCCGAGATGGGCCAGGATTTCGCTCTGGAGATCCAGTGCGCCTTCATGGGCTGGCCCACTGCGCTGCATGAGCCACTGCGCGCCTGGGTGAAGCGCCAGCAGGCCGCTACTCTGGCCCAGGACCGAGAGGCGCTGGGCGAGCTGGCGCTGGAATTCGATGGCGTGATTCGCGAGCAACTGGCCAGCCGCCGAGCGGCCGGCGATGATGCTCCCGATGACGTCACCACTCGCATCATGAACGAGACCGTTGAGGGGCGCGCACTCTCCGACGAAGAGATCGTCAGCATCCTGCGCAACTGGACAGTGGGTGAGCTCGGCACCATCTCGGCGAGCATCGGTATCCTGATGCGCTACCTGGCGGCCGATCCAGAGCTCCAGGGACGGCTGCGCGCCGAGCGTCAGCTGCTGCCGGCGGCCATCGACGAGGTCCTGCGCCTCGATGCCCCGCTGATGTCCAACCGACGCATCGCTACCTGCCCGGTGGAGATCGGTGGCCGTCGACTCGAGGCCGGCGAGCGTCTGACGATCCTGTGGGGCTCGGTCAACCGCGACGAGGCGGTGTTCGGCGACCCCGATGAGGTGCGCCTGGATCGCGACCCGCAGGACAACCTGCTGTATGGCGCCGGTGTCCACGTCTGTCCCGGGGCGCCGCTGGCGCGCATGGAGCTCAAGGACTTCATGGACGCGCTGCTCGACGCCACCGTCGACATCACCCTGCTGCCGGGCCGCCCCGCGGTTCGCGCCCTCTACCCCGCCGGCGGCTACTCCGAGGTGCCGCTGCACGTGCGGCGCTAGTCGCAGGTCAGGCCATGATGACGGAAGGCGCCCCGCGGGGCGCCTTCCTTGCTTCGAGTGGCCGGGTCCTCAGAGCCCGATACGGTGCGCCCGGTCGGTGAAGAAGATACCGCTGGGCGACTCGCTGTCGAGGCGCGTGATCTCCTTCAGGGTGCGGGTGTCGTAGACCACCACCCGGTCGCTGTCCCGGGCCGAGACCCAGGCCTGCTCCCCCTTGGGGGTGAACTCCATGTGCAGCACCGCCTCGCCGGGCGTCAGGGTGGCGATGACCTCGCGGGATTCGGTATCGATGACCTGCACCACGTCGTTGTTGGGGTGAGCGAAGTTTACCCAGATCTGGCGCTCGTCGGGGCGACGCATCACGAAGATCGGCTGGCCATGGACCGGGACGCGCCCCTTGAGCGACCAGTCGTTGCTGTCGGCGACCAGCACCTCGTGTCGGCCCACCGCCGGTAGCCAGGCCTCGCCGCCGGCCAGGGTCCACCCTTCCAGATGCGGCATCTTGTAGACCGGCAGGCGCTCCTCGCCGCGGCCATAGTCGGGCAGGATGCGCGTGACCCCCTGCTCCGGGTGCCACAGGTCGAGCATCGCCAGGCCATCCTCGCCGAACAGCCCGGCGATATAGTAGCGTCCGCTGGGGCCGATCAGGGCATCGTAAGGCTCCTTGCCGATAGCGGTGAAGCGTGTCACCTCGGGGGTGTCGCCGTGCATGTCGATCAGGTGAATCTCGCCGGCCTCGAACAGGCTGTAGACGAAGCGATTGCCGGGGGCGTCCACCAGGCCCACCACCTTGGAGCGCTGTGTCTCGCCCTTCGCGTCGATCCAAGTGGCGGGGATGTCCGCCACCTCCTCCAGGGTCTCGCTGTCGAAGAGCTTCACGCCGCCCGGCTCGTAGTTGGCCACCGCCACCAGGGCGCCATCCTGGGAGACGGCGCCGCCGATGCTGTTGCCGGACTGGATCACCCGGTGGGTGATCTCGCCGGTGAGCAGATCGACACGGCTGAGGCCGCCGTCGCGGCCGAATATGAAGGCATGGCGGGCGTCGCGGGAGAACTTCACCGAGGCGTGGGAGAGATCCCCCAGGCCCTCGACCCGGTCGAGGATGCGTCGTTCGCTGGTGTCCACTATCGCCAGGCTGCCGGTGGCGCGCTCCACGACCACGCCGAGGTCGCCGGTGCCGCGCAGCTCGGTGGTCGGGGTCGCCTGGCAGCCGGCCAGCAGGGCGAGCAGCGAGACGGCAGCAAAAGGCTTGCGGAGTGCTGGGGGCATCTTGGGCATGAAGAGGTCACTCATCCAGGGGGTTGTCGTTCTGCAGGTGATCGGCGAGCCACAGGGCCTCCTGCTCGGTCAGCAGCCCCTCCCAGCCGGGCATGGCGGTGCCTTCGACGCCGTGGAGGATCAGCGCGGCCAGGCCGTCTTGGCTGTAGGCATTCATGCGCGACCTGGGCAGTTCAGGGCCCAGGCCGCCGCGCAGGGTCATGCCGTGGCAGGAGCCGCAGTCCTGATAGAGCAGGGTCTCGAGTTCGGCCTCGCGTTCGGCGGAGAGTGGTGTCTCGGCCTGGGCGGCGAGGGGCAGCGCACAGGCCATGGCCAGCAGCGAGAGGCGTAGGTTAAGGGGCGGCAACATGGCGACTCCTGAGGTAAGGGCTGGGGAAAGTGTCCCTGCCCGGGCGTCGGCGCGCATTGATTGGCGTCAACGAAAGTCTCCTATGCTTGTGCTTATCAGCAAAGCTCGGAGCGCTCAATTTCCCTTTGTGGGTAGCCGTTCCGCGCTTTGATATAGGTCAATATCTCCCCGGATAGAGGGCCTGAGACCATTAAAGGAGCATGAATTATACGCGTTATTGGGCCACTCTCTGCGCAGGAAGGTCATCGGCCGTGTGATGCCGGCTGGCCGTCCGGCGAAGTACACCATTGAGAAGTACAACAATGACTCGCCCATGTCCTGGCGACAGCGCACTCAAGGATCATGACAGAGGTGGAACGATGATGAAGAAAGACTGGTATCTCAAGCCCCTGGCCGTGGCGGTAACCACCGTCGCGCTGGGTATTACCGCGGCTTACGCCCAGGATGGCAAGAAGGATCTCGACGAGACCCAGGCCGCCTATCAGGGCACCGAGTCCGCCGTGGATCCGAGCTCGGCGAAGGTGGTTCGCACCCCCGGCGCGCCGGACCTGACCGACGAGGAGTTCGAGAAGGCCAAGGAGATCTACTTCCAGCGCTGCGCCGGCTGCCATGGCGTGCTGCGCAAGGGGGCCACCGGCAAGCCGCTGACCACCGACATCACCCAGGAGCGCGGGATCGAGTACCTCAAGGCGTTCATCCACTACGGTTCGCCGGCCGGCATGCCCAACTGGGGCACCTCGGGCGACCTGACCGAGGATGAAGTGGAGATGATGGCCAAGTACATCATGCACGAGCCACCGCAGCCTCCCGAGTTCGGCATGGCCGACATGAAGGATACCTGGGAGGTGCTGGTCGCCCCCGAGGATCGCCCCACCGAGAAGATGAACGACCTGGACATCGAGAACCTGTTCTCGGTCACCCTGCGTGACGCCGGCCAGATCGCCCTGATCGACGGCGAGACCAAGGAGATCGTCAAGATCCTCGATACCGGCTATGCGGTTCACATCTCGCGCATGTCCGCCTCCGGCCGCTACCTGTTCGTGATCGGTCGCGATGCCAAGATCGACATGATCGACCTGTGGATGGAAGATCCGAGCATCGTCGCCACCATCAAGATCGGCATGGAGGCACGCTCCGTCGAGACCTCCAAGTTCGAGGGCTACGAGGACGACCTGGCGATCGCCGGCGCCTACTGGCCGCCCCAGTACGTGATCATGGACGGCGAGACCCTGGAGCCCAAGAAGATCGTGGCCACCCGCGGCATGACCGTCGGTGAGCAGGAGTACCACCCGGAGCCCCGCGTGGCGGCCATCGTGGCGTCCCACCAGCACCCCGAGTTCATCGTCAACATCAAGGAGACCGGCAAGGTCCGCCTGGTCAACTACGAGAACCTGGATGCCATCTCCACCGTCGAGATCGACACCTCGCGCTTCCTGCATGACGGCGGCTGGGACGCCTCGGGTCGCTACTTCCTCACCGCGGCCAACGAGTCCAACCAGATCGTGGTCATCGACGCCCAGGAGCGCGAGCTCGAGGCGATCGTCGATGTGGGCAAGATCCCGCACCCGGGCCGTGGCGCCAACTTCGTCGACCCCGAGTTCGGTCCGGTGTGGGGCACCAGCCACCTGGGCGACGCCACCATCCAGCTGATCGGCACCGACCCGGAAGGGCATCCCGACAACGCCTGGCAGGTGGTACGTACCCTGGAAGGTCAGGGCGGCGGTTCGCTGTTCATCAAGACCCACCCCGAGTCCGACAACCTCTACGTCGACACCGCGCTCAACCCCAACGAGGCGATCAGCCAGAGCGTGGCGGTCTACGACATCAACGATCTGGAGGCCGGTTACGAGGTGCTGCCGATCGCCGAGTGGGCCGATGTGGGTGAAGGTCCCAAGCGCGTGGTGCAGCCGGAGTACAACAAGGCCGGCGACGAAGTGTGGTTCTCGGTGTGGAACACCATGGATGACACCTCTGCCATCGTGGTGGTCGATGATGAGACCCGTGAGCTGAAGCACGTGATCAAGGATGAGCGGCTGGTCACCCCGACCGGCAAGTTCAACGTGATCAACACTCAGAAAGACATCTACTGATCGGGACCCGGCGGCGGGCGCAAGCCCGCCGCCACCCGCCGCAAGTGAGCTGTGCCAATGCATTGCCAAGCCCCGAACAGCCAAGCCCCGACTCACCAGGCCCGAAAGCTCGATGCGCTGGACCGTCGCCTGATCGACAGTTATCAGCGTGGCCTGCCGGTCTGCACCCGTCCCTTCCACACCATCGCCGAACGGCTGGGCAGCAGTGAGGCCGAGATCATCGCACGCCTCGAACGCCTGCAGGCGCTGGGCGTGCTGAGCCGGGTGGGGCCGGTGTTCGACCACGCCCGGGCCGGCGCTAGCCTGCTCGCCGCTGTGGCCGTACCCGAGGCCGAGCGCGATGCCTTCGCAGAGCTCATCAACGCCGCTCCCGGCGTCAACCACAACTATGCCCGCGAACACGACTTCAACCTCTGGTTCGTGATGACCGCTCCGGACGAGACGGAGCTCGTGGCGCGTCTCGATGGCCTGGAGGCGCGCCTCGGCGTGCCGATACTGCGTCTGCCGATGCTCGAGGGTTATCACATCGACCTCTCCTTCCCCATTCCCTGGGCCGAGCTGGAGCGCGCATGAAGACCACTAACGACCTGGAGTTCGCCGCCACCGGCGCCACCGGCGCCACCGGCGCCACCGGCGCCACCTGCCATGCGCCCTCGGCCGAGGCCGAGCGCCGCCTGCGTGGCCTCCTCGAGCAGGGGTTGCCGCTCGACCAGCGGCCCTGGCGCACCCTGGCCGAACAGGCCGGCATGGCCGAGGACCAGGTGATGACCTGCGTGCGCCGCTGGCAGGCCGACGGCATGATCAAGCGCCTGGGGCTGGTGGTGAAGCATCGCCGCCTGGGTATCCAGGCCAACGCCATGGTGGTCTGGAACGTGCCGGATGAGCGGGTCGCCGAGGTGGGCCGCCGCCTGGCCCGCGAGACCGCCGTCACGCTCTGCTACCGCCGTCCCCGGCGGCTGCCCGACTGGCCCTACAACCTGTTCTGCATGATCCACGGCGCCCGCCGTGAGCGGGTCGAGGCGGAGCTTGCCGATATCGTCGAGCGACTGGGCCTGGGGGGCCTGGAGCACCGCGTACTGTTCAGCACCCATGCCTATCGACAGTGCGGTGGGCGCTACGTGCGGGAGGGGGAGGCATGACCCTTGAAGATCTGGATGCCGTCGATCGTCGTCTGATCAACCGCCTGCAGGATGGCCTGCCGCTGGTGGCACGCCCCTTTGCGGCGGTGGCCGAGGCGCTGGGCATCACCGAGGGCGACCTGCTCTATCGCCTGGAGCGGCTGTGCGAGGCTGGCGTGCTCAGCCGCTTCGGCCCGATGTACCACGCCGAGCGCTTGGGCGGCGGCCTGACCCTGGCTGCGCTGGCGGTGCCGGAGTACGACTATGATGAGGTCGTCGAGACGGTCAACGCCTTCCCCGAGGTGGCCCACAACTATCGTCGCGAGCACGAGCTCAACATGTGGTTCGTGCTGGCCACCGAGACACCGGAGCGCATCGCCGAGACCATCGCCGGGATCGAGGCCGCCACCGGCCTGCCGGTTTTCAATATGCCCAAGGAGGAGGAGTTCCATGTCCGTCTCCATCTGCCCGTCTAGACCGGCCCCGCGCCGCGCAGTCGACGAGGGTGAGGCCCCGCCGGCGGATACCGGGGGGCTCGATGCTGCCGATCGAGCCATCGTGCTGGCCACCCAGGCCGGTCTGCCGCTGGTCCCCGACCCCTGGGGCGCGGTGGGCCGCGAGGTGGGCATGAGCGGTGCCGAGGTGCTCGAGCGCGTGCAGGCCATGCAGGCAAGCGGGGTGATCCGCCGGGTCGCCGCGGTGCCCAACCACTATCGGCTTGGCTACGTGGCCAACGGCATGACGGTGTGGGATGTCGATGACGCCCAGATCGACCGCCTGGGCCGCGAGGTGGCCGCCATCGAGGGCGTCAGCCACTGCTATCGTCGCCCGCGCCACCTGCCGCACTGGCCCTACAACCTGTTCGCCATGCTGCATGGCCACAGCCGGGAGGAGGTCGAGCGTCAGGCCGCGGTGCTACGCCAGCGCCTGGGTGAGGCGTGCCGCGATCACCGCATCCTCTACAGCACGCGCATCCTCAAGAAGACCGGGCTGCGTCTGGCCGGCCGCCGGCCGAGCGATACGCCCAAGGATACCGAACGTCGAGGCTGAGTCGCGCCCGCCGCGGCGACTCGGCACCACACAGCAGGAGAACGCCATGTTCCGCGTCACCCGCTATATCAAGACCTTGATGGAGCCGGGCCCCCCGGGTCATGCAACGAGAGGGGCGGCCCGCAAGCCGCCAGGACCGGTGGTGATCTGGAACCTGATCCGCCGCTGCAACCTGACCTGCAAGCACTGCTACACCACCTCGGCGGATATCGATTTCGCCGGCGAGCTCTCCAATGCCGAGGCCCATGCGGTGCTCGACGACCTCGCCGCCTTTCGGGTGCCGGCACTGATCCTCTCCGGAGGCGAGCCGCTGATGCGGCCCGACATCTTCGAGCTGTCGCGTCGCTCCCGGGAGCTGGGGATCTACACCGGGCTCTCCACCAACGGTACTTTGATTACCGAAGACAACATCGATGAGATTGCCGACGTCGGCTATGACTACGTGGGCATCAGCATCGATGGTCTGGAGGAGACCCACGACGTCATTCGCCAGCGCAAGGGCGCCTTCCGTGAATCGATGCATGCGGTGAAGCTATGCAAGGAACGCGGCATAAAGGTCGGCCTACGCTTCACCCTGACCCGCGAGAACTACGAGCAGCTCGGCGATATCCTGGCACTGCTCGACGAGCATGATGTCGACAAGTTCTACCTCTCGCACCTCAACTACGGCGGCCGTGGCCGGCGCCACAGCAAGCAGGACGCCTGGTATCGCATGACCCGCGACGCCATGACCCGACTGTTTGACCACTGTCGCGCCGAGCTCGCGCGTGGCGTGGAGCGTGAGTACGTCACCGGCAACAACGATGCCGATGGTCCCTTCCTGCTGATGTGGGCCCGTGAGCACTTTCCCGAGCAGGTGGCGGCCCTGGAGCAGCGGTTGCTCGACTGGGGGGGCAATGCCTCCGGCGAGTATATCGCCAATATCGACAACCTGGGCCATGTGCACCCGGACACCTTCTGGTGGGACCACGACCTGGGTAGCGTGCGCAGCCGGCCGTTCTCCGAGATCTGGCGCGATACCCAGGACCCGTTGATGGTCGGCTTCCGCCAGCGCCCGCGTCCGCTCAAGGGGCGCTGCGCCGAGTGTCGTTACCTGCCGATCTGCAACGGCAATACACGGGTACGTGCCTGGAAGGTCAGCGGCGATCCCTGGGAAGAGGATCCCGGCTGCTACCTGACCAATGCCGAGATCGGCGTCGCCGAGAGTGGCGAGCGCCGGGTGGCGGCACCCTATTCCTCCCCACCCCATGAGGCCATCCAGGCCGTCGAGATCAGCTGAGGCTTGCGAGGATACCGCCATGCCGTCACACCGTGTTTCCTATGATCTGGCCGAGGCGCCGCTGGCGTCCGGCGAAGTGGCCATCATCGGCGCCGGCCCCGGTGATCCCGGCCTGCTGACCCTGCGCGCCCTGTCGTTGATCGAGCAGGCCGACTGCCTGGTCTACGACCGGCTGGTCTCCCGCGAGGTGCTGGCCCTGGCGAGCCCCAGGGCCCGGCGCTTCTACGTGGGCAAGGCATCGCGCTGCCATGCGCTGACCCAGGACGAGACCAACGCCCTGCTGGTGCGCCTGGCCAGGGAGGGCCGCCGCGTGGTGCGCCTCAAGGGAGGGGACCCCTACATCTTCGGTCGCGGTGGCGAGGAGGCCGAGGTGCTGATCGAGCACGGCGTGGGCTTTCGCGTGGTGCCGGGCATCACCTCGGCCCAGGGCTGTGCCGCCTACGGGGGCTTCCCGCTGACCCATCGCGACTTCGCCCAGAGCGTCACCTTCGTCACCGGCCACTGCAAGGGCGATGGCGACCTGGCCTTGAACTGGGCCACCCTGGCTGCCCCGCACCAGACCACGGTGTTCTACATGGGCCTGGCCAACGCCGAGCTGATCCGCCGCGAGCTGCAGCGTCATGGTCTGCCGGCCGAGCATCCGGTGGCCCTGGTGGAGCGCGGCACCACCCCCGAGCAGCGCCAGGTCATCACCTGCCTGGGCGAGCTGGTCGAGACCATCGAGAGAGAAGGGCTGCGCCCGCCGACCCTGATCGTGGTGGGTGAGGTGGTGCGCCTGGCCGATACCTTGGCCCAGCCCGCGGCGGAGGCGGCCGCCTTCATCGAGGGGGGCGCCCTGGAGCGGATTGCCCTGTGACAGCTCACGCACGCCCCGTCATGACATCGCGACTCCTGCCGCTGCTGGCAACCGCCATGCTGCTGCTGCCCGCGGCCGCTCCGGCCGCCAGCGATCCGGAGACCGAGGCGCTCTACCAGGCCCAGTGTGCCTCCTGCCACGGCGCGGACCGCCTGGGGGGTATCGGCCCGGCGCTGCTGCCGGGCAACCTGTCGCGTCTCAAGCTGGAGGCCGCCGAGGCGGTGATCCGCGACGGCCGCGTGGCCAGCCAGATGCCGGGCTTCGCCGACCAGCTGGAAGAGGCCCAGGTCGCCTCCCTGGCCGAGTGGATCTATCGGGAGCCCGACGTGGAGCCGCGCTGGGGGCGCGATGAGATCCTGGCCAGTCAGGTGGCGCATCACGTCGACGGCAGCCTGCCGGACACGCCGCGCTTCGATGCCGATCCGCTCAACCTGTTTATCGTGGTGGAGACCGGAGACCACCATGCCACCCTGCTCGACGGCGATACCTTCGAGCCGATTCACCGCTTCGCCACCCGCTACGCCCTGCACGGTGGTCCCAAGTACACCCCGGACGGGCGCTACGTGTTCTTCGGCTCCCGGGACGGCTGGGTGACCAAGTACGACATCTACAACATGCAGGTGGTGGCCGAGGTGCGCGCCGGCATCAACATGCGCAATATCGCCGTCTCCGGCGATGGCCGCTACGTCATGGCCGCCAACTACCTGCCCCATAGCCTGGTGTTGCTCGATGCCCACAACCTCGACCTGATGAAGGTCTACCCGGTGGTGGGGGAGAGCGGCGAGAGCTCGCGGGTCAGCGCCGTCTATGCCGCCCCGCCGCGGGGCAGCTTCATCGCCGCGCTGAAGGATATCGAGGAGGTGTGGGAGATCCCCTGGCCACTGCCCACCGAGCCGGTGGTCTCCACCGGTCATATGGCGACGCCGCTGGCATCGCCGCGTAGCCACGACACGCCCAACTTCCGGGTGCGGCGCATTCCGGTGCCGGATTATCTCGATGACTTCTTCTTCGACCTCGACTACGAACATGTCATCGGCGCCTCCCGAGGAGGGGAGAGCGGTGGCCAGGGCGGCATGGTGGTCAACCTGGACAGTGGCGAGAAGGTGGCCGACCTGCCCCTGGAGGGGATGCCCCACCTGGGCTCCGGCATCACCTGGGAGCACGAGGGGCGCCGCGTGATGGCGACACCCCACCTCACCCGAGCGGCGGTGTCGATCATCGACATGACCCGCTGGGAGGTGATCAAGACCCTCGAGACCGACGGCCCCGGCTTCTTCATGCGCAGCCACGCCAACTCGCCCTACGTCTGGGCGGATGTCTTCTTCGGCCCCAATCGCGACCGGGTGCACGTCATCGACAAGCAGAGCCTGGAGATCGTCGAGACCCTGATTCCCGAGCCCGGCAGGACCGCCGCCCACGTGGAGTTCGACCGCTATGGCGAGAAGCTGCTGCTCAGCCTGTGGGAAGACGATGGTGCGGTGATCGTCTATGACGCCGAGACCCTGGAGGAGGAGAAGCGTATCCCCATGAGCAAGCCCTCGGGCAAGTACAACGTCTGGAACAAGACGCGGTATGAGGAGGGCACCAGCCATTGATGGCTGTATGGCGGGAAGATAAAGCGAGAGGCGCCGGAAAAGCTTCGAGCGCCTGCTTGCTGCGATCACTCGGCGTCCTTGTGCTTGCCCTCTTGGGGGCGATCGATCAATAAGAAGTATTCTTGATACCTATCATGGAAGTCCTGGGCCCGTCGGCGCACAATGGCACTATCCAAGCGTCTTATACGGGTATCGCGACATGTCCTCCTCCCGCACCAGCCAGCCCTCCTTCGCACTGACCCAGCTCGCGGTAGCGCGCCTGGCCTTCCGTCCCTTCTTCCTGCTCGCCGCGCTGTTCAGCATCCTCTCCCTGGTGGTGTGGTTCGCCTTCTGGCACGGCGACATCCTGCTGCGCCCCCAGGGGGGGCTGATGTTCTGGCACCAGCACGAGATGCTGTTCGGCTTCGCCACCGCGGTGGTGGCGGGCTTCCTGCTCACCGCGGTGCAGAACTGGACCGGGCTGCCCAGCCTCAGGGGCGGGCCGCTGCTGGGCCTGGTCGTCCTGTGGCTGGCGGCCCGCGTGCTGATGGCCTTCCCCATGGGGCTGCCCGGCGTGCTGGTGGCGGCGGTCGACCTGGCCTTTTTGCCGGTGGTGGCCGTGGTGATGGCAAGCCTGGTGATCCGTGCGCGGCGCTGGCGCAACCTGATCTTCCTGCCGGCCCTGGGGTTGCTGACCCTGGCCAACCTGCTGATGCACCTGGGGGTGCTCTCCGGCAAGGCGGAGCTGATCCGCCCTGCCGCGCACCTGGCGGTGCTGCTGATCACCTTGCTCATGGTGGTGGTGGGCGGCCGGGTGATCGCCATGTTCACCGCCAACCGCCTGGGGCTGACCCGCAAGCCGCCGATTCCGGCCCTCGAGTATGCGAGCCTGGGCAGCGTGATGGCGGTGGTGATGGGGCAGTTGCTCATCGCCTTGGGCGTGCCGTTGCCCCCCGCACTGCTGGCGGCCCTGCTGCTGCTGGCGGCGCTGGCCAACGGGGTACGCCTGTCGCGCTGGGGCGGCCAGCACAGCTGGCGCGAGCCACTGCTGTGGGGGCTACACCTGAGCTATGCCTGCATTCCGCTGGGCCTGGTGATGTGGGCCCTGGCGCTGCTCGCCGGCAGCCGCGCGGATGCCGCGCTGCACGCCCTGACCATCGGCGGCATGGGCACCATGATGCTGTCGATGATGGCACGGGTCTCGCTGGGCCATACCGCACGCCCCATCCGCACCCTACCCGGCATTGGCGTGGCCCTCGCGCTGATGGTGGCCGCCGCCCTGCTGCGTTCGCCGGTGCTGGTGCTGTTCCCGCAGATCACCCACTGGACCTACAACCTGGGAATTATCTTCTGGTGCCTGGCCTATGGCATCTTCCTGTTCCACTATACGGGACCGCTGCTGGCACCTCGCGCCGACGGCAAGGATGGTTAGACACTACACGGAGCGTCCGATGGAATACTATTTCCTGGTCAAGCACCTGCATATCACCGCCGCCACCCTGAGCATCCTGTTCTTCATGCTGCGCGCCTTCTGGTCGGTACGCGAGGCACCGGTGCTGCAGGCGCGCTGGGTCAGGATCGCCCCTCACGTCATCGATACCCTGCTGCTGACGCTGGGCGTGGTGCTGATGGTCATGCTCTCGCTGTGGCCCCAGGAGCATCCCTGGCTGGCCGCCAAGCTGATCGCCCTGTTGATCTACATCGGCCTGGGCACGCTGGCCATCAAGCGCGGGCGCACCCCTGCGGTGCGCGGTGCGGCCGCGGTGGCGGCGGTGCTGGTGTTCCTCTACATGCTGGGTGCGGCCATCACCAAGAGCGCGCTCTCGTGGCTGGCGTGACGCCAGGCCGGTCGAGTGGCCTATACTGATGCCACATTCATCCGCAGAAGGAACTTGGCATGTCGAAACAGGATCTTCCCGCTGGCGCCGGCCAGGTGGCTGAGCACTACCCCGAGGTGTGGGACGCTTACGCCGAGCTGGGCCGGGCCTGTGCCGAGAGCGGCCCGCTGGACGCGCGCACTCGGCGCCTGGTGAAGCTGGCCCTGGCCGTGGGGGCCCGCTCCGAGGGCGCCGTGCACTCCCATGTCCGCCGCGCCCTGGAGGAGGGCGAGACCAGCGAAGCCCTCAAGCAGGTGGCCATGCTGTCGATCCCCACCTTAGGGTTGCCGCGTGGCGTCGCCGCCCTGACGTGGATCGAGGACATCACCGACGGGCGCTGAGCACTCGCCCCTGGCGACATGTTTCTCATCCCCTATCGCCCATACCTTTTTGCACTAATTGACCGACGTCAAAGCCTGAACCCCCTCTCTTCTGCTAGGCTTAACATGTATCGATAATGCATGTTAATAAATCGCCAGGCGTAACCCGTGGATTCCGCGACGCGCCTGCCAGACGAGCAAGGGGGGAAAGATTCATGGCCGACGGTCTCACCAAGTCGGCGGCCCGCAATATTTTCTATGGCGGGTCGCTGTTCTTCTTTCTGCTGTTCACCGCCCTGACGGCGCACAGCCACTGGTACATGGTCAACAAGTCCACCGACAAGGAGGGGCTCACCGAGTCTGTCGTGGAAGGCAAGCACATCTGGGAAAAGAACATGTGCATCAACTGCCACAGCATCATGGGCGAGGGCGCCTATTTCGCGCCGGAGCTGGGTAACGTCTGGGAACGCTACGGCGGCCACCAGAACCCCGAGGCGGCGCGTGCCGGCCTCGCCGCGTGGATCCGCGCCCAGCCGTTGGGCACCCAGGGCCGCCGCCAGATGCCGGCCTACGACTTCAGCGACGAGGAGATGAACGCGCTGATCGACTTCCTCGAGTGGACCGACGGCATCGACGACCAGGACTGGCCGCCGCACCCCGCCGGCTGAACCACCTGAACGCCGGATCGCCGGACCGCCGGATCGCCGGACCGGGATGAATCAAGGAGAACGACACCAATGAAATATGAAACCCAGAAGGTGGCCCTGCCATTCTTCATGGTGGCCATGGCGCTCTTCGCGCTGCAGATCGTCTTCGGGCTGCTGGCTGCCTCTGTCTATGTGTGGCCGAACTTCATGGCCGAGCTGATGCCCTTCAACATCATGCGGGTCAGCCATACCAACCTGCTGATCGTGTGGCTGCTGATCGGCTTCATGGGCGCTACCTACTATCTGATGCCGGAAGAGGCCGAGCAGGAGATCCACAGCCCCACCATTGCCTATATCCAGCTGGCGATCTTCGCCTTTGCCGGTGCCGCGGCGCTGGTCGGCTACCAGTTCGGGATCCACGAGGGTCGCGAGTTCCTCGAGCAGCCGTTCTGGGTCAAGGTGCTGATCACCATCTCCTTCCTGATGTTCCTGTTCAACACCAGCATGACCCTGCTCAAGGGGCGCCGCACCGCCATCAACCTGGTGCTGATGCTGGGCCTGTGGCTGGCGGCGGTATTCTGGCTGTTCGCCTTCTACAACCCCTCCAACCTCGCCGTGGACAAGCTCTACTGGTGGTGGGTGGTGCACCTCTGGGTCGAGGGCGTGTGGGAGCTGATCATGGCCTCCCTGCTCGGCTACCTGCTGATCAAGATGACCGGCGTCGACCGCGAGGTGATCGAGAAGTGGCTCTACGTAATCGTCGGCCTGTCGCTGTTCTCCGGCCTGCTGGGCACCGGTCACCACTACTACTGGATTGGTGCGCCGAGCTACTGGCAGCCCATCGGCAGCATCTTCTCCACCCTGGAGGTGATCCCCTTCTTCGCCATGGTGGTGTTCGCCTTCACCATGTTCTGGAAGGGCAGCCGTAACCACCCCAACAAGGCCGCCATGCTGTGGGCGCTCGGTTGCCCGACCGTTGCCTTCTTCGGCGCCGGCGTGTGGGGCTTCATGCACACCCTGCACTGGGTCAACTACTACAGCCACGGCACCCAGGTCACCGCGGCCCACGGCCACCTGGCCTTCTACGGCGCCTACGTGATGCTGATGCTCGGTATCATCAGCTTCGCCATGCCGCAGCTGCGCCGCGTGCAGCCCTACAACCAGGTAATGAACATGTGGGGCTTCTGGATCGTGACCGGCGCCATGTGCTTCATGACCTTCACGCTGACCTTTGCAGGCGTCGTCCAGACCCACCTGCAGCGCGTGCTGGGCATGAACTTCATGGAGGTGCAGGACCAGCTGGTGCTGTTCTATGGCATGCGCCTGGGCTCCGGCATCGCCGTGGCCATCGGTAGCGGCCTGCTGCTCTACGCCTTCTTCGGCCCTGCCCGTGAGCAGGTTCCCGCAGGCGGGACTCAGCTCACCGCTGGCGCCGACCGCGCCTGATCACCCGAGGGCCCCGCCAGGGGCCCTCTTCGATTGACCCACACGGAGTTTCGCCATGACCCTCTCCCCCGCGGCGGCGCAGCCCGCCGACCAGGAGATTCCCTACTACGACAGCGTGGGCAACGAGTGCGCCATGTTCGAGCACGCCTACGAGCAGCGCCTGCCGCTGCTGCTCAAGGGCCCCACCGGCTGCGGCAAGACCCGCTTCGTCAGCCATATGGCCGCCAAGCTGGGCAAGTCACTGTTCACCGTCTCCTGCCACGATGACCTCACCGCCGCCGACCTGACCGGCCGCTACCTGCTGCAGGGTGGCGAGACACGCTGGGTGGATGGCCCGCTGACCCGCGCCGTGCGCGAGGGGGGCATCTGCTACCTGGACGAGGTGGTGGAGGCGCGCAAGGACGTCACCGTGGTGCTGCACCCGCTCACCGACGACCGCCGCCTGCTGCCGCTGGAGCGTACCGGCGAACTGCTCGAGGCACCGGACGACTTCATGCTGGTGGTCTCCTACAACCCCGGCTACCAGCACATCCTCAAGTCACTGAAGCCCAGTACCCGCCAGCGCTTCGTGGCGATGTCCTTCGATTTCCCGCCGCCCAGGGTGGAGCGCGATATCGTCGCCCGCGAGAGCGGCCTGGACCCCGAGCGCTGCAGTGCTCTGGTCAACCTGGCGGCCAGCCTGCGTGCCATGAAGGGCCAGGACCTGGAGGAGGGCGTTTCCACCCGCCTGCTGGTCTACTGCGCCACCCTGATCCAGGCCGGCATGCCGATCCGCGATGCCGCCCGCGCCACCCTGGTGGAGCCGCTCTCCGATGATGCGGATGTCCAGGAGGGCCTGATGGAGGCCATCCAGGCCACCTTCGGTTGATGAGATATTTCTTGAAGGAAGGGGCGCCGGGGGCAAGCCGAAGAGGAGGTCCCCGAATCAGCCCCTTTCGATACCCGGGAGCTTGATCATGCTGGACTTTCTTGAGGTCGAGGAGACCGTCGGCCGTTTCTGGCACCGCTGGGCCTCCGGGGCGGTGAGCTACCCCGATCACCCCGAGGCGGCGGTCAGCCTCGAGAGCCTGCGACCCATGCTGGGGGTCTTCTTCCGCGCCGGCGGTGGGGAGCAGGGCATCGAGGTGGCGGCCATCGCCCGGCGCGCCTCGGCTCACCGGCTGAGTCTGCGTCAGCGCCTGGGCCTCGACGAGGAGGCCCTGGACCAGGCCCGACGCGACGAGGAGAACCTGCTGCTGCCGCCACGCCTGGCGCTGTTCCCCGAGGCTTCCCTCAACCGCGACCTCTACCTGTGGCTGACCGCCTATCTGGCCGAGGCGCGGCCGCTGAGCTATCCCGACGATCCCCTGCAGGCCGATCTGGCGCGGCTGCGTGAGGCACGGCGCACCACTCGTGCCGCCCTGGCGCGCTTCCCCGGCCTCGCCGAGCGCTATGTGCGGCTGTGCGGCGAACTGCTGACCATCCGGCCGCAGCGCAAGCGCCTGCCGCCCAGGGAGGCGGCCCTGGAGTCCGCAATATGCGCCGAGCTGGGTGCTCCCGACCCCGAGGAGGCCTGGGCCCTGGCCATGCAGCGCGCCATCCGCGAGAGCGACTTCCCGCTGGAGGAGTTCCGCGCGCCACGCGGCTATCGCCCGCCGCTGCCGGTACCGCTGTGGGGGCAGGCGGTCACTCTGGGCACCCGCGACGGCGCCCGCGAGCAGAGCGTGGACGATGACGAGGAGCTGGTCAGCGCCAGCAATTCGCCCGACGATGACCATGGCAAGCGCCAGGCCGACCGCCGCGAGCAGGACCAGGCCGATCGCGACGACCCGCTGATGCTCAACAACATGGAGAAGATGCTCTCCTGGGCGGAGATGGTGAACCTCAATCGCCATGTGGACGACGAGGAAGAGGAGGAGGCACGCCAGGCGGCCGACCAGATGGACGAGATCGTGCTCAGCTCCAACCGCAAGAAGGCCTCCTCCCGGCTCAAGCTCGATCTCGATCTGGCGCCCGACGAGGCCGTTGGCGGCCGCCTCAAGGGCAAGCACCCCTACCCCGAGTGGAACCACCGCAAGCAGGCCTACCTGCCCGACCATTGCGTGGTGCTCAGCGACGTGCAGAGCGAGGAGGGCGAGGACTGGGCGCCCGATGAAGCGACCCGCCGGCGCATCCGCCGCGTGCGTCGTGAATTCGAGGCGCTGCGCCCGCGGCGCGAGATCCTGCGCGGCCAGCTGGATGGCAGTGAGCTCGACATGGATGCGGTGATCCGCTCGCGCTGCGACCTGGCCGCCACCGGTGAGGCCAGCGACCGCCTCTACATGGCCAGCCGCACCCAGGCCCGCGACCTGGCGGTATCGATCCTGGTGGATGTCTCGCTCTCCACCGAGGCGTGGCTGCAGGACCGCCGGGTACTCGACGTGGCCAAGGAGGCGCTGCTGGTGCTGGGTCACGGCCTGGCCGGCTGTGGCGATGACTATTCGATCCACAGCTTCACCTCCCAGCGCCGCCACAAGGTGTGGGTCAACACCCTGAAGGCATTCGACGAGCCCATGGGCGAGCGGGTCACGCGGCGCATCTCGGCCCTGCGGCCAGGTAGCTACACCCGCATGGGGCCGGCCATTCGCCACCTGACCAAGCAGCTGAGCGAACGCCCCAATCGTCACCGGTTGCTGCTGATGCTCACCGACGGCAAGCCCAACGACAACGACTACTACGAGGGGCGCTACGGCATCGAGGATACCCGCAAGGCGGTGCTCGAGGCGCGGCGCCAGGAGGTGCGGGTGTTCGGGGTGACCATCGATCGTGAGGCGGGGCAGTATATTCCCCACCTGTTCGGCCGCGGCGGCTACGCCATCGTGCAGCGCCCGGAGCACCTGTCGCTGGCCCTGCCGGGCATCTACCGCCAGATCATTGCCACCTGAGCCCTTTTGATTTGAACCATCGCCAGTCGAACCACCGCCGAGGAAACGCGCCATGACCCTTCGAACCCGACTGATCCTTGCCGCGGCGGCCTGGTGCCTGGTCGCCGTGGCCCTGGTGCTGCCGCTGGTGTGGCTGATCAACAACCGCGACTGGGGCATCGGCCTGATGCTGCTGACCCCGTTCCTGGTCTATGCCCTGATGCGCCTGGGCCGAGCCCTGGAGGCCTGGGCCCGGGCGAGCACCCCGCCGGAGCATCCGCAGCGGCGCTAGCCCCCCTCAGGGGCCGGAACCACACGACGGCGAAGGGCCTGCGCATGCAGGCCCTTCGGCATTCATTAAGAGCGGAGAGCGTCAGGTAAAGCGCGCCACCAGATAGCCGGCACCGATCAGCGCCAGGGTCAGGATCACCAGGCCCACGAAGGCGCCCTTCCAGGCCGAGGTGGCCATGCGCAGGTTGAGGTAGACCATCAGCAGGCGCTGGGCCTTGAAGGCGGTGGCCAGAATCACCAGGGCCGCCGACCACAGCGGCAGCGTCTGCCAGTCGTCGGCGTCGCTCAGCGCCGAGAGCATCGACACCAGCGTCAGGCCCATCAGGATCGCCCAGGTGGTCAGCAGGCGGCGTGTGCCGGGCAGTGCGGTCATGGTTACCTCAGCAAATAGAGCAGTGGGTAGAGCAGGATCCAGATCAGGTCGACCATGTGCCAGAAGGCGGCGGCGGTCTCCACGTTCTCGAGGCTGGTGCGCCAGCTGACCAGGGCCAGCAGCGCCAGGCCGAACAGCACATGGGCGAAGTGGAAGGCGGTCAGGCCGTAGTAGAAGCCGAAGAAGGTGTTGGTGTCCGGGGTGATCCCCACGGCGAACTTGCTCGAATACTCGACCACCTTGATCACCCCGAACAGCACCCCCAGCCCCATGGAAGCGGCCAGCCACTGCCGGGCGCGACGGATGCGCGCCGCGGCGCAGGCCTCCACCGCCAGCGCCACGCACAGGCCGCTGGTCAGCAGTACCAGGGTGTTGAGCCCGCCCATCAGCGGGTCGAGCTGCTGCTGGGAGGCGTCGAACAGCGTCACCTGGGCGGCGCGTTCGGCGGCATAGAGGGCGAAGAACGCCATGAACACCAGCAGCTCGCTGAGGATCAGCACCCAGATCAGCGGGTTGCCGGGCAGGGCAGAGAGTGGTCCCCAGCCGGGGTTGGGAAGGTCGTGTTCCCTCATGCGTCGCTCAGGGTCACCCGGGCGCCGCCGAAGGCCAGGCTGCGCGGGTTGTCTATCGGGCGATTGGAGGTCAGCCGGGCGATGCCCACGGCGCAGCGCCCCACCATCCAGACCATGCAGGCGGTGAAGTAGAGATAGCCCATGGCCCAGGGCGCCATGGGCGGAGTGCCGACCAGTCCCAGCAGCTGCCAGGTGGCGATGAAGGCGCTGCCACCCAGCACCCCCAGCCAGAAGGTACGGATCTGGAACTGCAGGTGGCTCTGCACCCAGGGTTCGGCGCCGGGGCGCTTGAAATGGGCGATCAGTACGGCGATGGGGGCGGTGATGACCGCCAGTACGCTGCCCAGGAAGAGCATGTAGACGATGATGGCGGCACCGCGCCCGCGAGACTGCTTGCCGGAATGCGCGCCCTCGATGTGGTGGCCGGAATCGACGGCTGGGAAGGCCGGAGGGGTGGACATGATGGGTCCTCGCTTGACAGGCGGCCGGCCCTGACGGACCGGTCTAATGATGTATTCAGGATACTACTATAGCGCGAGGCCTTGCGGAAAGCCTTGGCCTGGATCAACTCTTGGCCGGACTGGTTGTGGTGAGCCGGTTCTCGGCAGGCTTGCCCGGATGCTGCTCGTCGCGGGTCAGCACCGGTACGCGCCGCTCGGTCCACCACATCCAGACGATCGAGACCAGGGTCACGCCGAAGCACAGCATCCACACGGTGGTGGCCACGCCGGTGATATCCACCAGGGCGCCGAACATGATCGGCAGCAGGAAGCCGCCGACGCCACCGGCCAGGCCGACGATGCCGGAGACCAGGCCGAGGTTCTCGTGGTACTCGTTGGAGAGGTACTTGAACACCGAGGCCTTGCCGATGCCCCAGGCGATGCCCACCACGAACAGCGCCGCGGTGAACAGCCACACCGGGATGCCGAAGCCGAACTCCACTACCCCTTCGCCGCCGGCACCGGCCACGCGGTACTGGGTCTCGGGGTAGGACATGATGAACAGCGCGATCAGGCTGGCCCACATGCAGGCCCAGGTGACGGTGTGGGCGCCGAAGCGGTCGGAGAGCCAGCCGCCGAAGGCGCGGATCACCCCGGAGGGCAGCACGAAGATGGTGGCGATCAGCGCCGCGACCTGGATGCCGAGGCCGTACTCGCCCATGTAGTAGCGGGTCAGCCACAGCGAGACCCCCACGTAGCCGCCGAACACCACGGAGTAGTACTGGCAGTACTTCCACACCCTGGGGTCGTTGAGCACCTTGAGCTGGTCGCGCAGCGAGACGCTGCTGGCGCTGCGGTGGGCCGGGTTGGAGTAGGTGAAGAACCAGAACAGCACCGCGGTGATCAGCATGATGCCGGCGTAGATGTTGGGCACGGCCTGCCAGCCCAGCACCACGATCACGGTGGGGGCGATGAACTTGGTCACCGCGGCCCCGGCGTTGCCGGCGCCGAAGATGCCCATGGCCAGGCCCTGGCGCTCCTTGTCGAACCACTTGGCGGTATAGGTGATGCCCACCGAGAAGGAGCCGCCGGCCAGGCCGACGAAGGCGCCCAGCACCAGCAGCTGCCAGTACTGGGTGGCGAACTGCACCAGCCAGATGGCCGGCACGATCACCAGCAGGATGATGAAGAACACCGGGCGACCGCCATAGCGGTCGGTCAGCGAGCCCAGCGGCAGCCGCGAGAGCGCGCCGGTGAGGATGGGCACCGCGGTGAGGATGCCGAACTGGGTGCCGTTGAGGTCGAGCTGCTCGGCGATCGGCACGCCGATCTCGCCGAACATCGTCCATACCATGAAGCACATGGTGAAGGCGAAGGTGTTGGCCACCAGCACCGAGTATTGCTTGAAGCGTTCAGAGGCCATGCTTGTCTCCTTGCGATACGGCCGATGGCCGGCTAGTGCCGGCCATCGGGCTGGAGGAACGGGGTCAGGCCTTGCCTTCGGCCTTAAGCTGCTCCTGTTCGGCGATCATGCGATCGACTGAGGAGATGTGGTACTCGTCGGCGAACGCACCCTCAGGCTCCTTGAGCCACATGAAGCAGACCAGCCAGCTGAAGAAGGCGCCCGCCGCCAGGATGTAGAAGAATTGGGTCGGGGTGACGAAGGTGAAGACTGTCAGGTAGACCACCGCCCCTACGTTGCCGTAGGCGCCGGCCATGCCGGAGATCTGGCCGGTGATGCGGCGCTTGATCGACGGGATGATGCCGAAGGTGGCGCCTTCCGAACCCTGCACAAAGAAGGAAGTGAAGATGGTGATGGCGATCGCCAGGATCAACGGCCAGCTCTCGTCCATCATCGCCATCAGAGTGAAGCCGATGCCGATACCGAACATGTAGCTGAGCATCACGAAGCGGCGGTTGCCCATGCGGTCGGAGACGGCGCCCCCCATGGGGCGAGCCACCAGGTTGACGAAGGCGAACGACGAGGCGATCAGGCCGGCAGCAGCGGCGGACAGGCCCCAGGTCTGCTCGAAGAACATCGGCAGCATCGAGATCACCGCCAGCTCGGCGCCGAAGTTGGCGAAGTAGGTGGTGTTGAGTGCGGCCACGCTGTTGAAGTGGTACTTGTCGTCCTCCGGCACACCCTTCCTGAGGATCGGCACATTGACGCGGATGATCTGCACAATCTGGTAGATGACGACCGCCAGGATGGCCAGGTAGGCAATAACTGCGGCGGTGGTGGACATGAAGCCCATGTTCTGGATCCGCCAAACCAGAATCGCCAGCACGCCCACCAGCGGGATGGTCCACAGGATCAGCTTATACATGTCGGCCCAGCTGCTGACCTCCATGGCCATCGCCTTGCGGGTCTTGCGGTGGGCTGTGGCATCGGGGCCATCGGTGATGGCGAACCAGTAGAAGACGCCATAGGCGGCCATCACGAAGGCGCTCTGGGCGATGGCCCAGCGCCAGCCCTCGTCGCCGCCGTACCAGACGATGGCGATGGTGGGCAGGGTCATGGCGGCGGCGGCGGAGCCGAAGTTGCCCCAGCCGGCATAGAAGCCCTCGGCGAAGCCGATATGCTTGGGCTTGAACCACAGCGCGGTCATGTGGATACCGACCACGAAGCTGGCGCCTATGGAGCTGAGCACCAGGCGAGAGACCAGCAGCTGGGTCATGGTGTTGCCGAAGGCGAACGCCAGGGCGGGAATCGCCATGACCACCATCAGGATGGAGAACACGCGGCGCGGTCCGAAGCGGTCCAAGGCCATGCCGACGATGATGCGCGCCGGGATGGTCAGCGCCACGTTGCAGATGGCGAACAGGCGGATGTGGTCCTGGGTCAGCCAGTCGACATCGCGCAGCATGCTGGTGGCCAGCGGCGCCATGTTGAACCACACGTAGAAGGTGATGAAGAACGCAATCCAGGTCAGGTGCAGGGCCCTGATCTCCGGCGTGCGTACCTTGAAGAGGTCAGCGACTTTCATGGTCGTGTCATCCTTATCGCAAGGCCAGAGGCCGCGATCAGCTGGGCAGGATCATTAGGGGACATTCGGCGCGGCGGGCCAGGAAGGAGCTCACGCTGCCGAAGGTCATGTAGTCGAGCTCATCGACGAAGTAGCTCAATGACTGGGCGATGAAGCCGCCGTCGGGTTTCTGGCTGTGGCGAGCGATCACCAGGATGTCCGGGGACAGACGCTTGGTGGCATCGAGCAGCATCTTGCGAGCGTCGCCCTCGGCGATGACCAGCTCCGCATCGAGGCCCTCCTTTACGGCCACCTCGACCGCTTCCTCGAGGTCGGCCTTGAGCTCGCGATACTCCTCCTGGAAGAGGTCCTCGTTGGCGTCGGTGGTGTCCCTCGGGTTCTCGGCGACACCCACCAGCACGATCAGCGGCGACATGGCGTGAAACAGGGTGATGGTTCTGGCCAGTGCGAGCTTGGCATTCCGCGAACCGTCATAGGCGATCATGATCTTCATCTAGCACCTCCAGCATTTGAGGTAGAGGCGGGGTGGCCGGGAGGGCCGGCCACCGGGCGTGGGGTAAGGTGGATCAGGGGTTCTTCACGTAGGCGTTCTTGCGCAGGTAGAACCACCAGTTGACCACCAGGCAGAGAGCGTAGAAGACCGCGAAGCCGTACATGGCCATCTCCGGGGTGCCGGCCTTGATCTGCTCGCCCATCACCCGCGGGGCGATGAAGGCGCCGTAGGCCGCGACGGCGGAGGTCCAGCCCAGCACCGGGCCTTTCTGCTGGAGGTTGAAGATGAAGCCGATGCTGCGGAAGGTGGAACCGTTGCCGATGCCGCTGGCGGCGAACAGCACGATGAACAGCAGCAGGAACATCCAGAAGTACTGGTTGGGATCGGTGGCGTTGTAGGCCAGCATCATCACGTAGCCCACCGCAGCAGACGCCAGGACCATCACCACCGAGATCGCCTGGGTGACGATGGCGCCGCCCACCTTGTCGGAGATCCAGCCGCCTACCGGACGGATCAGGGCGCCCACGAAGGGCCCCATCCAGGCCCAGGTGAGGGCGCTGGGGGCGTCTGGGTTGGCGACTCGGGTCACGGTACCGTCGGCGGCGACCTCCATCATGTTGCCGAAGATCACCGAGATGGAGAGCGGAAGCGCCGCGGAGAAACCGATGAAGGAGCCGAAGGTGGCGATGTAGAGCACCGTCATCGCCCAGGTGTGCTTGTTGGAGAAGATCGCGAACTGCTTCTGGATGTTGGGCTTGATATCACCCGGGATCAGGCGCAGTAGGAACAGGGTCAGTACGATGGTCAGCGGCAGGGCGAGCCACATGTTGAGGAAGCCCAGCGCCACCACGCCGACGATGGAGGTCACGATGCCCACGGCGTAGAGGCCCAGGATCTTGCCGAAGGCCTGCAGCGGCGTGCCGGGGTTGGGGGTGATGGCCCTGATGTTGTTCATCCCAAACCAGCCGGCGAAGGCCAGCGGAATCAGGAAGACCAGCCAGATGAAGCCGGCATTCTGGATCCAGGTATCGGTGCCCGCTTCGATACGCCCGATCAGAGTGCCGCTGGCCTTCTGCAGCTCCATGGGGTCGCCGCCCAGGGCGCCGAACAGGCCCACGGTCATCACCAGCGGGATCAGGATCTGCATGGTGGTGACGCCGAAGTTGCCGAGGCCGGCGTTCATCCCCAGCGCGTAGCCCTGCTGCTTCTTGGGGAAGAAGCTGGAGATGTTGCTCATCGAGTTGGCGAAGTTGCCGCCGCCGATGCCGGAGAGCAGCGCCAGCGCCTGGAACACCCAGAAGGGGGTGTCCGGGTTCATCAGTGCGATGCCGGTGCCCAAGGCAGGCACCATCAACAGGGCGGTGGTCAGGAAGATGGTGTTGCGCCCGCCGGCGATGCGGATCATGAAGGAGGCGGGGATGCGCAGGGTGGCCCCGGCGAGGCCGGCAATCGCCGTCAGGGTGAACAGCTGGTCCACCGTGAACGGGAAACCCAGGTTGCGCATCTGGGTGGTGATCATTCCCCACATCAGCCACACGGCGAAGCCCATCAACAGGCTGGGGATGGAGATCCACAGGTTGCGGTTGGCAACCTTCTTGCCCTCCGACTCCCAGAACTCCTCGTTCTCGACATCCCAGTGTTCGATGTCGGCATTCTTCCTGGTCATGGCGTTTCCCCTCAGGTCTGCGTTATTCCGGTGGCCCTGATATCGGTTGATCGATATCAAGGTGCTGGAACTGTTGGGGGAAAGATACGCCTGAGCCCGCGGGCGCGAAACGTGCCGCCACGGGCCGGAAAGGGGAAGACTACCTCCAGAGGGGTAGAGGGGTGTTTTGTGTAATGCCTTGTTTTATTAGGGTTTGTGTCGCCGGCGGGGTGGTAGAGGTAGGGCGCCGGCGGGCCCCGGGGTATTTGGAGGTATCCACACAGAACCGGGTGCGGTTTAGCGGTCGATCCCCTCCTGCACCGCCCACACCGCCGCCTCGACCCGCGAGCGCAGGTTGAGCTTCTTGAGCAGGTGCTTGACGTGCACCTTGACGGTGCCCTCGGTGATCTCCAGCTTGCGGGCGATCATCTTGTTGGAGAGCCCGGCGGCGAGCTCGCGCAGGATCTCACGCTCGCGCTGGGTGAGGCTGTGGATATCAGGCGCCGCCGGCTGGTTGCGCTGGCTGCGCAGCGCCTCGGCGAGCAGCGCGGTGAGGCTCTCGCTGATCACCATGCGCCCCAGGGAGGCCTGGCGCAGCTGGCGCACCATCTCGTCGGGATCCATGTCCTTGAGCAGGTAGCCGTCGGCGCCGCTGCGCAGGGCATTGACCACATCCTCCTCGTGGTCGGAGACGGTGAACATCACGATGCGCCCGGCGTAGCCCGCGTCGCGCAGGCGGCGCAGCGTCTCGATGCCGTCGAGCCCCGGCATGTTGAGGTCGAGCAGCACCATGTCGGGGTCCAGCTCGGCGGCCAGGCGGATGCCCACCTCGGGTTCGCCCGCCTCGCCGGCAAGCACCAGGTCATCCTCCAGCTCCAGCAGCTGGGAGACCCCGCGGCGCAGCAACGGGTGGTCGTCGATGATCAGGATGGTGGCAGGGCTGTCGGCGGCGGTGTCGGTCATCCTGGGGTCCTGTCGTCGGGTGAATCGGTGGTGATGGCGCTGTGCGGGTCCACGTGGCTTGCCTCGGCGCTGGCCTGCTGGTGGATCAGGCGCGCGGTCTGGGGCGTGAAGATCAGCTCGACCCGGGTGCCCCCCTGGGGGCGATTGCTTACCGTCATGCGGCCGCCGAGGGTGTCGGCGCGGTCGCGCATGATCACCAGGCCGTAGTGCATCGGCGGCGAGTCGTCGTCCTTGAGGCCCACGCCGTCATCCTCGATGGCGACGTGCAGCCGCGCCGCCTGGAAGCCGATGGTCACCGCGGCCCAGTGGGCATTGGCGTGCTTGTGCACGTTGGCCAGCGCCTCGCGCACCACCTGCAGCACGTGGATCTCCTCGTTGGGATTGAGCAGGTGGGGTGGCACGTCCACGGAGAGCGACACCGGGAAGCCCAGGCGCTCGCCGAACTCCTCGGCGGTCTGGCGCAGGGCGCTGGCGAGCCCCGGCCCCTCGAGCTTGAGGCGGAAGGTGGTGAGCAGCTCGCGCAGCTGGCGGTAGGCGCTGTCGAGCCCGGTGCGTAGCTCGTCGAAGACCGCTGCCTGGGTCTCCCGCGGGGCCTCCTTCTGCTGCATGCGCTCCAGGCGCGCCACCTGCATCTTGAGGTAGGAGAGCGACTGGGCCAAGGAGTCGTGGAGCTCCCGGGCGATGATGGTGCGCTCGTTCATCAGCGTCACCTGCTGCTGTTCCTCGATGCGCCGTTGCAGGTAGACCGCGGTGGCCAGCTGGTCCGCCAGGGCGTTGAGCAGGCGGCGCACGCTGTCGGAGAGCGGCCGCTCACGGGGGTGCCACACCTCCAGGGTGCCGAGCATCAGCTCGCCGACGCTCACCGGCAGCAGCAGGCACTCGCCCTGCCGGGTGGCCTCCAGGCGCAACGGCTGGGGGTCGATCAGGCAGGCGTGGCAGTCGTGGTCGCGGCAGTACTCCGGTCGCCGCGCCGAGTGGGTGGCGAGTATGGGGATCTGGCGGTCGTCGTGGGGGTCGTTGAGCGACAGCCGGATGGGTCCCACCTCGAGCAGTTGCTCGAGGTGGCGCAGCATGGGGGCAGCGCTGGCGCAGAGGTCGTTGCCGCCGCCGTAGAGGGCGCGGCTGCCGTCGTGCATCACCTGCATGGCGCGATTGCTGCGCTCCAGCTCCACCTTCTTGCTGGAGGCGCGCGCCTCCAGCTCTGCGTAGCTCGCCGCCAGCTCCTCGGCCATGCCGTCGAAGGTGCGCCCCAGCAGGGCAAGCTCGTCGCGGCCCTCGAGGTGCGTGCGATAGGCGAAGTTGCGTTGGGCGGCCTCTCGGGCCAGCACCACCAGCTGGCGCAGCGGCGCCACCAGGTTGTGGCGGATGTCGTAGAGGGCGATGGCCACCACCACGGCGGTCAGGGCCAGGAAGAGGATCTGCAGGGCGCTGAGCAGCTGGATCTTCGACTCGCTGTTCTGCTCGAGCAGGGTGACCAGGCGGTCGATGTCATCCACCAGGCCATCCAGCGTCTGGCGCAGGGCCTCGACCTCGAGCCCGCCGTCGTCCAGGGTGCGGTTGACCTCGGGGGCCAGCGCCTCCTCCCAGCGGGTCTGCAGCAGCCGGTACTGTTCCCACAGGGCATGGTCGCCGGCCCCCGGCAGGGCATCGATCAGCTCGGGGCTTTCCAGGCGAGCCTCGAAGCGCGCCATCAGCGCCTCGACCCGCTGCCGCTGTTCCGCCGTCGGGCGCTGCTCGTGGCGCTGCAGAGCGGCGACGATCTGGTAGGTGTTCATGCGCAGCGAGCCGGCCATGTTGATGGCGGCGGCGTCGCCACGGCTGTCGCTGGCCACCGTCATGGTGACCACGATGCTGACCAGCGCCATGGCGCTGATGGCGAGCAGCGAGGCGACGATGCGCGCCACCAGGGAGTGTTGCAGCAGTTTCATCGAGTCGCAGCCGTCAGGGGGAGTGGCTCGGGGCGAAGGGGCCCCCATACCAGGCAACCTAGGCAGTCTACTACACCCAAGGGGGTAGGGAGGATACCTCCGATGCCCCTTTGACCCCCAGGGGGCGGCTACTGAGACTTCTCTCCACTCCCATCGTTTCCATGGCCCCCGATGACCGCCCCCCCGGAACCCGCCGCCGTCGGCTACCGACCGCTCGTGGTGATGCTGCTGTCGCCGCTGGCCTTCGCCCTGGTGTTCGCCAGCTGGACCCTGTTCGCCGTGCTGGGGCTGGAGCTGCGCGCCCTGCTGGGGCTGGACGAGTTCGGCTTCGCCCTGCTGCTGGCCACGCCCATGGCCGCCGGCGCCCTGGCGGCGCTGCCCATGGCGGCCCTGGCACGGCGCTTCGGCGGGCGTCGGGTGATGGTCGCCAGCCTGCTGCTGATCTGTCCCTTCCTGTTGGCGGTGGCCCACTCCCGGCTCTTCCCGCACTTCCTGCTGGCCGGTGCCGGCCTGGGGCTGGGGGCAGGGTCGCTTTCGGCCGGGCTGGTCTATGTCGCCGAGCTCTGCCCGCGCCGCCACGTCGGCCTGGCGCTGGGCCTCTACGGCGCCGGCATGATCGGCGCCGGGCTCTGCTACCTGCTATTGCCGCTGGTCAGCCAGGCCTACGGCTGGCGCAGCGCCCCGCTGCTGTTGCTGATGCCGGTGCTGGCGGTGGCCGCGCTGCTGTGGCTGTTCGCCGACGATCCCGAGGCGTCGGGCCCGGCCGGTGACGAGGCGTCGCCGCCCCGGGCGCTCGGCGCGCTGCGGGAGTGGCCATCGCTGCTGCGCCACTGGCATCCCTGGCGCCTGGCGGTGGTCTACAGCTTCTTCTACGGCGCCTTCGTGGCGCTGACGCTGTGGCTGCCGGGCTATCTCGGCGCCCAGTACCAGCTGGGGCTGCGCGAGGCGGCGCTGCTGGCGCTGCCCTTCCCGCTGGCGGTGGGCCTGGGCCAGGTGGCGGGCGGCGCCTGGGGCGACGTGCGCGACTTCCGTGCCCTGCGCTGGTGGGTCAGCGCCTTCGTGCTGGTGTGCCTCTTCCTGCTCTCCTACCCCCCCTTCACGATGCGGATCGAGGGGGTGGAGCGCATGCTCACCCTGCGCTACACCGCCCCGCTATGGGGCTTCCTGGCGCTGCTGGTGGCCATGGGGCTGGCCATGGGGCTCGGCCAGGGCAGCCTGATGCGCATGATCCATCGCGACCACGGCGACCAGATGGCGCTGGTGGGTGGCCTGTCGCTGGCCCTGGGCGGCCTGTTCGGTGCCCTGCTGCCGCCGGTGTTCGCGCTGGGCAACAGCTGGGTGGGCATCCGCACCGCGGGGTTCATGTTCCTCTACGCCTCCCTGGTGGTGTGCATGCTGGTGATGGTGTGGGACCACGCCAGCGGCCGAGGGCGGCGCGCCTGACCCGTCATGCGGGCTATCTCCCCGGCGATGGCGGCGTCTATCCCCTTGGGGGTAGACGAGGGGTATATGGAGGTAACCAGGCAGTATTCGCCGCCGCCATCGCCCAGAATTGCTGGCAAGGAACCGGCCCTGGTCCCGCGCCGAGCGCGCTCTCGACCAAGGCTGACCGGGTGGCCCGACGAGGCCACGCATCTTTTCAGGAGCCTGGAGAGCGACCATGAGTCACTTCATCGATCGGCTGAACTTCTTCCGCAAGGCCCGCGAGCCCTTCGCCAACGACCACGGCGAGCTTCGCGACGAGTCCCGCGGCTGGGAGAACGGCTACCGGCAGCGCTGGCAGCATGACAAGGTCGTGCGTTCCACCCACGGGGTGAACTGCACCGGGTCGTGCAGCTGGAAGATCTACGTCAAGAACGGCCTAGTCACCTGGGAGACCCAGCAGACCGATTACCCGCGCACCCGGCCCGACCTGCCCAACCACGAGCCGCGTGGCTGCCCGCGCGGCGCCAGCTACTCCTGGTACCTCTACAGCGCCAACCGCCTCAAGCACCCGATGATCCGCAAGCCGCTGCTCAAGCTGTGGCGCGAGGCCCTCCAGGCGAAGAAGGATCCGGTGGAGGCCTGGGCCTCCATCGTCGAGGACCCGGCCAAGGCCAAGCAGTACAAGCGCGCCCGTGGCATGGGCGGCTTCGTGCGTGCCGACTGGAACGAGGTCAACCAGCTGATCGGCGCCTCCAACGTCTACACCGCCAAGCAGTACGGCCCGGACCGCATCATCGGCTTCTCGCCGATCCCCGCCATGTCCATGGTCAGCTACGCCGCCGGCAGCCGCTACATGTCGCTGATCGGCGGCGTCTGCATGAGCTTCTACGACTGGTACTGCGACCTGCCGCCGGCCTCGCCGATGACCTGGGGCGAGCAGACCGACGTGCCCGAGTCCGCCGACTGGTACAACTCCGGCTACATCATCGCCTGGGGCTCCAACGTGCCCCAGACCCGCACCCCGGACGCCCACTTCTTCACCGAGGTGCGCTACAAGGGCACCAAGACCGTCTCGGTGACTCCGGACTACGCCGAGGTCTCCAAGCTCACCGACGAGTGGCTCTCCGCCAAGCAGGGCACCGACGCCGCCCTGGCCATGGCCATGGGCCACGTCATCCTCAAGGAGTTCCACCTCGAGAACCCCAGCGCCTACTTCACCGACTACGTGCGGCGCTACTCCGACATGCCCTTCCTGGTCGAGCTGGAGGCCCGCGAGGACGGCAGCTACGCGCCCGGCCGCCAGCTGCGCGCCAGCGACTTCGACGGCAACATGGGGCAGGACAACAACCCCGAGTGGAAGACCGTGGCGTGGGACGAGACCCGCGACCAGCCGGTGGTGCCGCGGGGCTCCATCGGCTTCCGCTGGGGCGAGGAGGGCAAGTGGAACCTCGAGCCGCTGGACGCCGACGGCGCCGAGATCAAGCCGCTGCTGACCCTGGCCGACAAGCATGACGAGGTGGCCAAGGTCGCCTTCCCCTACTTCGGCGGCATCGCCCACGAGCACTTCGAGCACGTCAAGAGCGGCGGCGCCAGCGACGAGCTGCTGTTCCACAGCCTGCCCGCCAAGCGCATGAAGAAGGCCGACGGCAGTGACGTGCTGGCGGTCACCGTCTTCGACCTGATGTGTGCCAACTACGGCATCGACCGCGGCTTCGGAGAAGACGACGGCGCCACCTCCTATGACCAGGTCAAGCCCTACACCCCGGCCTGGCAGGAGAAGATCACCGGCGTGCCCGCCGAGCAGGCCACCCGCATCGCCCGTGAGTTCGCTCAGAACGCCGACAAGACCCAGGGTCGCTCCATGATCATCGTCGGTGCCGGGATGAACCACTGGTACCACATGGACATGAACTACCGCGGCCTGATCAACATGCTGGTCATGTGCGGCTGCATCGGCCAGAGCGGCGGCGGCTGGTCCCACTACGTGGGCCAGGAGAAGCTGCGCCCGCAGACCGGCTGGACCCCGCTGGCCTTCGGCCTCGACTGGCACCGTCCGCCGCGCCACATGAACTCCACCTCCTTCTTCTACAACCACTCCTCCCAGTGGCGCTACGAGAAGCTCGAGGTCAAGGAGATCCTGTCGCCGCTGGCCAAGGCCGAGGACTACTCCGGCAGCCTGATCGACTTCAACGTGCGCTCCGAGCGCATGGGCTGGCTGCCCTCCGCGCCGCAGCTCGGCACCAACCCGCTGCGCCTGGCCGCCGCCGCCGAGGCCGCCGGCATGTCCACCAAGGACTACGCCGTGCAGCAGCTCAAGGAGGGCAAGCTCGCCTTCGCCGCGGAGGATCCGGACAACCCCCAGAACTTCCCGCGCAACCTCTTCATCTGGCGCTCCAACCTGCTGGGCAGCTCGGGCAAGGGCCACGAGTACATGCTCAAGTACCTGCTGGGCACCCGCCACGGCATCCAGGGCAAGGACCTGGGCGAGTTCGGTGGCCAGAAGCCGGAAGAGGTGAAATGGCATGACGAGGCGCCCGAGGGCAAGCTCGACCTGCTGGTGACCCTGGACTTCCGCATGTCCACCACCTGCCTCTACTCGGACGTGGTGCTGCCCACGGCGACCTGGTACGAGAAGGACGACCTCAACACCTCCGACATGCACCCCTTCATCCACCCGCTCACCGCGGCCACCGACCCGGCGTGGGAGTCGCGCAGCGACTGGGAGATCTTCAAGGGCATCGCCAAGGCCTTCTCCGAGGCTACCGAGGGGCACCTGGGCGAGGAGACCGACCTGGTCACCCTGCCGCACCAGCACGACTCCCCGGCCGAGCTGGCCCAGCCCGAGGTCAAGGACTGGAAGAAGGGCGAGTGTGAGCCGATCCCCGGCAAGACCATGCCGGCGCTGATCGAGGTCAAGCGCAACTATCCCGAGACCTATGAGCGCTTCACCTCCATCGGCCCGCTGCTGGAGGAGATCGGCAACGGCGGCAAGGGCATCGCCTGGAAGACCGAGAAGGAGGTCAAGCTGCTGGGCGACCTGAACCATCGCAAGACCGAGGGGCCGCACAAGGGCCGCCCCCAGCTCGACAGCGCCATCGACGCCGCCGAGATGATCCTGACCCTGGCGCCGGAGACCAACGGCCAGGTGGCGGTCAAGGCGTGGGGCGCGCTCTCCAAGATCACCGGGCGCGACCATACCCACCTGGCGCACCCCAAGGAGGAGGAGAAGATCCGCTTCCGCGACATCGTCGCCCAGCCGCGCAAGATCATCTCCAGCCCCACCTGGTCCGGCCTCGAGGACGAGCATGTCTCCTACAACGCCGGCTACACCAACGTGCATGAGCTGATCCCGTGGCGCACCGTCAGCGGCCGCCAGCAGTTCTACCAGGACCACCCCTGGATGCGCGCCTTCGGCGAGAGCCTGCTTGTCTACCGTCCGCCCATTGATACCAAGGCGGCGGTGAGCGTGGCCGAGCCCAAGGGTAACGGTAACCCGGAGATCGCCCTGAACTGGATCACCCCGCACCAGAAGTGGGGCATCCACTCCACCTACTCGGACAACCTGCTGATGCAGACCCTGTCCCGTGGCGGACCGATCGTGTGGATGTCCGAAGACGATGCGAAGTCCATCGGCGTCGAGGACAACGACTGGATCGAGCTCTACAACGCCAACGGCGCCATCGCGGCGCGGGCGGTGGTCAGCCAGCGGGTCAAGAACGGCATGGCGATGATGTACCACGCCCAGGAGCGCATCCTGAACATGCCGGGCTCCGAGATGACCGGGACCCGCGGCGGCATCCACAACTCGGTGACGCGCGTCTGCCCCAAGCCGACCCACATGATCGGCGGCTACGCGCAGCTCTCCTACAGCTTCAACTACTACGGCACCGTCGGCTCCAACCGCGATGAGTTCGTCATCGTGCGCAAGATGAAGAAGATCGACTGGCTGGATGGCGAAGGCAACGACTACGAGCAGGAGGCCGTGAAATGAAGATTCGTTCCCAGGTAGGCATGGTCCTCAACCTCGACAAGTGCATCGGCTGCCACACCTGCTCGGTGACCTGCAAGAACGTCTGGACCAGCCGCGAGGGCGTCGAGTACGCCTGGTTCAACAACGTCGAGACCAAGCCCGGCATCGGCTATCCCAAGGAGTGGGAGAACCAGTCCAAGTGGAAGGGCGGCTGGATGCGTCGCAAGGATGGCAAGATCGAGCCGCGCATCGGCGGCAAGTGGCGGGTGCTGGCGAACATCTTCGCCAACCCCGACCTGCCGGAGATCGACGACTACTACGAGCCGTTCACCTTCGATTACGAGCACCTGCACAGCGCCAAGCAGGGCGAGCACCAGCCCACCGCGCGGCCGCGTTCGCTGATCTCCGGCGAGCGCATGAAAAAGATCGAATGGGGCCCGAACTGGGAGGAGATCCTCGGCACCGAGTTCGCCAAGCGTCGCAAGGACATGAACTTCGAGAAGGTGCAGGCCGACATCTACGGCCAGTTCGAGAACACCTTCATGATGTACCTGCCGCGCCTGTGCGAGCACTGCCTCAACCCGACCTGCGTGGCGAGCTGTCCCTCCGGCGCCATCTACAAGCGCGAGGAGGACGGCATCGTCCTGATCGACCAGGACAAGTGCCGCGGCTGGCGGATGTGCATCTCCGGCTGCCCCTACAAGAAGATCTACTACAACTGGAAGACCGGGAAGTCCGAGAAGTGCATTTTCTGCTATCCGCGCATCGAGGCCGGCCAGCCCACCGTCTGCTCCGAGACCTGCGTGGGCCGCATCCGCTACCTCGGCGTGTTGCTGTATGACGCCGACCGCATCGAGGAGGTGGCCAGCTCCCCGGACGTGCGCGACCTCTACCATCGTCAGCGCGAGATCTTCCTGGATCCGCACGACCCGGAGGTGATCGCCCAGGCGAAGAAGGACGGCATCACCGACAACGTGCTCAAGGCCGCCCAGGAGAGCCCGGTCTACAAGCTGGCCATGGACTGGGGGCTGGCGCTGCCGCTGCACCCCGAGTACCGCACCCTGCCGATGGTCTGGTACGTGCCGCCGCTGTCGCCGATCCAGTCCGCCGCCGAGGCCGGCAAGGTCGAGTTCGACGGCGTGATGCCCAAGATCGAGTCGCTGCGCATCCCGGTGAAGTACCTGGCCAACATGCTCACCGCCGGCGAGGAGGCGCCCGTGGTGCTGGCGCTCAAGCGCCTGATGGCGATGCGCCTCTACATGCGCGGCAAGCATGTGGAAGGCCAGGCCGACGCCTCGGTGCTGGAGGGCGTCGAGCTCACCGAGCAGCAGGTGGAGGACATGTACCGCTACCTGGCCATCGCCAACTACGAGGATCGCTTCGTGATCCCGACGAGCCACCGCGAGATGGCCACCGAGGCCTTCCCCGAGCGCGGCGGCTGCGGCTTCACCTTCGGTGACGGCTGCCACGGTGACAGCAGCCAGAGCCTGTTCGGCGGTCGCAAGACCACCACCACCCTGGTCAAGCCGGTGGAGACCTTCGACCCGCAGGCCCAGAGCGAGGAGGCCCGTCATGGCTGATGCCGCACAACAGTTGGAACCGGACGTCGGCATGCGCAGCCTGCGCGTGCTGGCCCGGCTGCTGGACTACCCCAGCGAGGCGCTCCAGGCCGCCGCCCCGGAGATGATCGAGATCCTCGACGCGGAGCGCCGCCTCTCGGCGGCGGTGCGCGGCGCCCTGATGGAGTGGTGCCAGCGGATCCTGGAGGCCGACATCATGGACCTGCAGGCGGAGTACGTGGCGCTCTTCGACCGCGGCCGCAACACCTCGCTGCTGCTCTTCGAGCACGTCCACGGCGAGTCCCGCGACCGCGGCCAGGCGATGGTCGACCTGATGGCCGAGTATCGCGCCGCGGGCTTCGAGCTGGATGCCCACGAGCTGCCGGACTACCTGCCGCTGTTCCTGGAGTACCTCTCCACCCGCGACGAGGCCGACATCGGCCGCTGGCTGGGCGAGATCCGCCACATCCTGGCGCTGCTCACCGCACGCCTCGAGGAGCGCGAGGCGGACCACGCCCTGGTGCCGCTGGCGTTGCTGGCGCTGATCGGCGCCGAGGAGGACGTCGCCCCCCTTCGCCAGACGGCGAAGGAGGAGGCACCCGACTACACCGCCGAGGCCCTGGACGAGGTGTGGGAGGAGGAGGCGGTGCGCTTCACCGCCGAGTCCGACCAGGACTGCGCCCTGCAGTCCGCCGAGGGGCGGCGGCTGGCCGAGCGCAAGCAGGCCGTGCCCAGCGACCCCGTCAAGATCATGCCCGGCAGCGGCCCGACCGACCGCACCGTGACCGATCGCTAAAGGAGACCCGTCATGTTTAGCGAATACCTGCAACACCTGATCTACGGCTACTACCCGTATCTTGCCGGCACGGTGTTCCTGGTCGGCAGCCTGCTGCGCTACGACCATGGCCAGTACACCTGGAAGACCGGCTCGAGCCAGATGCTCTCCTCGAAGAACATGCGCCTGGCCAGCAACCTCTTCCATATCGGCATCCTGGTGATCTTCTTCGGCCACCTGTTCGGCATGCTGACGCCGCACTGGGTCTACGCGCCCTTCCTGCATGCCGGCACCAAGCAGCTGCTGGCCATCGTGGTGGGCGGCATCGCCGGTGTCCTGTGCGTGATCGGCGGCGCCATGCTGCTGCATCGCCGCATCACCAACCCGCGGGTGCGCGCCTCCTCCAGCCTGATGGACACCGTGATCCTGGGCCTGATCGTCTTCCAGGCGGCGCTGGGCCTGGTCACCGTCATCTTCTCCCTGGGCCACCTGGACGGCGAGATGATGCTGACGCTCTCCAGCTGGGCGCAGTCCATCGTCTTCTTCAGCGGCGGCGCGGCGGACTACATGGCGGAGGTCTCCTGGATCTACAAGATCCATATCTTCGTCGGTCTGACCATCATCCTGCTGTTCCCCTTCTCGCGCCTGGTCCACGTGTGGAGCGTGCCCTTCGGCTACATCACGCGGCGCTACCAGGTCGTCCGCAAGCGGGGCTGAGGAGTCATCACCATGCAGAAAATCGATATCGAGATGATCCCGGGGGGCGCGAGCCCCCCTCCCATCCGGGTCGGCGAGGCCACGATCCCCGAGGCCGACATCGCCCAGGAGATGCAGTACCACCCGGCGGACAGCGCCGGCAGCGCCCAGCTCAAGGCCGCCCGTGCCCTGGTGGTGCGCGAGCTGCTGCGCCAGCGCGCCGCCGCCCTGGGCCTGGCGGAGGCGGGCGCCGACCTCGACGAGGATGACGCCGCCATCGCCACCCTGCTGGAGCAGGAGCTGGACGTGCCCGAGCCCTCCGAGGAGGACTGCCGGCGCTTCCACGCCGCCCATGCCGAGCGCTTCAGCGAGCCGACCCGCCTCAAGGTGCGCCATATCCTGCTGCCTGCGGCGCCGGACGACGCCGAGGCCCGGGACGCCGGCTACCGCCTGGGCGAGAAGCTCATCAAGCAGCTCGGCGAACACCCCGAGCGCTTCACCGAGTTCGCCCAGCGCCACTCCGCCTGCCCCTCCAAGGACGAGGGCGGCGAGCTCGGCTGGCTGGCCCCGGGGCAGACCGTGGCCGAGCTCGACGGCGCCCTGCAGCACCTCCCCGAGGGGCTGCACGACCGCCCGCTCGCCTCCCGCTACGGCTGGCACGTGGTCAGCATCGACGCCCGCCAGGAGGGGCGCGAGCTGCCCTACGAGCAGGTCGCCGAGCATGTCCGCCACAGCCTGCGCGAGCAGTCGACCCGCCGCTCCCTGCGCCACTACCTGCTGGCACTGCAGGCCGAGATTGGCGTCGAGGGGATCAGTCTCGACGACGAAAGTGGCAGCGCCCTGATGCAGTAGCCGGATGAAGGGGGCCGCCTGGCCCCCTTTTCGGTGTTCTCGCCTTTTCCTTTCCTCGCCATTCATGCACCGCTCGCCCGCCGGCGGGCGGTGAGGAGGACCCCATGGCTCACGTTCACGCCCATACCCCCTTCGCGCCCCTCGGTATCGCCGTGCTGACCGTCTCCGACACCCGCGGTTTCGACGAGGACGGCAGCGGCGACCTGCTCTCCGCGCGTCTCACCGAGGCCGGCCATGCCCTGGTCGAGCGACGCATCGTCCCCGACGACGTCTACCGCATCCGTGCGGTGGTCTCGAAGTGGGTCGTGCGCGACGACATCCAAGTGGTACTGGTCAACGGCGGCACCGGCTTCACCCTCCGCGATACCACCCCGGAGGCGCTGGCGCCGCTGTTCGACAAGGCCATCGACGGCTACGGCGAGTTGTTCCGCCAGCTCTCTTACCAGAGTATCGGCACCTCCACCGTGCAGTCCCGCGCCGTGGCCGGGTTGATCGACCGCACCCTGGTGTTCGCCATGCCCGGCTCGCCCAAGGCCTGCGCCACCGCCTGGGACGGCATCCTGGCCGAGCAGCTCGACGCCCGCACCCGCCCCTGCAACTTCGTGGCCATGGTGCTGCCCCAGGGCGCGCGCTGCGCCAGCCGCCAGCCCGCGACCTCGCCGCGCGAGGCGCAGGCCGGTGAGGAGGTCGACGCATGAACTGCGGCTGCGCGGAGGTCGTCACCCCCGGCCTGATCGACCTGTTCGCGGCGCGCGAGCGCATGGTCATGGCCGGCCGGCCGGTGGCAGGGTGCGAGCGGGTGGCGCTGGGCGACGGCGAGGGTCGGGTGCTGGCGGAGGCGGTCGAGGCCGCCCTGGACCTGCCCGGCGTCGACAACAGCGCCATGGACGGCTATGCCCTGCGCGTCGACGGGCTCGGCCCCGAGGGGCTGCCGGTGGTGCAGCGCATCCCCGCCGGTGCCGGCGTGCTGCACCTGCCGGAGGGCGGCTGCGCGCGCATCTTCACGGGTGCTCCGGTGCCGCTGGGCGCCGACGCCGTGGTGCCCCAGGAGAAGGTGCGCCTCGACGCCACGGGCCGTGTTCACGTCGACGGCGAGCTGCCGCGTGGCGCCAACATCCGCCGCCGGGGCGAGGAGAGCCGCGCCGGCACGCCGTTGCTGCCCGCCGGCACGCGCCTCGAGGCCGCCGCCATCGCACTGCTGGCCAGCCACGGCATCGCCGAGGTGACGGTGCACCGCCGGGTCCGGGTGGCGCTGTTCTCCACCGGCGACGAGCTGATCGAGCCGGGCGCGACCCGCGCGCCGGGCCAAGTCTTCGACAGCAACCGCGCCATGCTCAAGGCGCTGATGGGCCAGCCGGGCGTCGAGGTGCTGGACCTGGGGGTGGTTCTCGACGATCCCCTTGATCTGCATCAGGCCCTTGGCCGGGCCCGCGACGAGGCCGATCTGGTAGTCTGTAGCGGCGGCGTGTCGGTGGGCGAGGAGGATCACGTGCGCCCCGCCATCGAGCGGCTGGGCGGCATCGCCTTCCATGGCGTGGGCATCAAGCCCGGCAAGCCCTTCGCGCTGGGCTACCTGGGCGACTCGCTTGCCACCGGCATCCCGCTGATCGCCCTGCCCGGCAACCCGGTGGCCTCGCTGGTGGGCTGGCAGTTCCTGGCCCTGCCGCTGCTGCAGGGTCGCCAGGGCATGGTGCCCGCGGCACTCGAGCGCTTTGCGGTCACCGCCGGCTTCTCCCGGCGCGGCCCGCGCGGGCGCCGCGAGCTGCTGCGGGTGGTGATCGACTGGCAAACGGGCGAGCCGGTGGCGCGGCTGGCCGGCGGCCAGGGGTCGCACATGCTGAGTGCCGCCAGCCAGGCCCATGGCTACCTGCTGGTGGATGCCGATACCGATGTGGAGGAAGGCCATGTCTATGGATACTGCCCAGCCGCCCAGTTCGGCCGCTGACCTGCTGTTCAAGCCCCGCCAGCTGCGCGAGCTGGTGCGCGGGGTGCCTTGGCTGGGCGCGCTCTCCGACGACGAGGTCGAGGCGCTGCTGGAGGACTGCGAGCCGCGCACCCTGGCCAGCCGCGAGTGGCTGTTCCGCCAGGACACCCCGGCGCGCTGGCTGCATATCGTCATCAGCGGCGCGGTGCGCCTGGTGCGCAGCGCCGGCGACGGCCGCCTGGCCACCATCCGCTGCGTGGAGCGCGGCGGCACCCTGGGCGAGCTGAGCATGGTCTCCCGGGAGGGCATCTACCTCTACTCCTCCGAGGCGCTGCGCCGCACCCATGTGCTGTCGATCCCCGCCGAGCGCTGCCGCGAGGCCATGGACCGCCACCCCGAGTGCCGCGCCGAGTTCATGAGCCGCCTGGCCCTGGAGCTCACTGACCGCCTCGAGGATCTCGCCCTGCTCACCCAGGGGGATGCCATGTCGCGGCTGGTCAGCTACATCCTGCGCCAGCTGCCCGCCGGGCGCGGCAAGGAGCCCCGGGTAGTGCGCCTGACCATTCCCAAGCGTTGGCTGGCCGCCCAGCTGGCGATGACCCCGGAGACCCTCTCGCGGCTGCTGGCCAGGCTCCGCGACAGCGGCGCCATCAACATCGATCGCCAGCGGCTGGTGGTGCTCGATGAGCAGAAGATGCGCGACCTGATGATGACCGATGACTGATGGAACAGTGGCAGCTAGCTTATAAGATTTATGGTTCCGAGTGAGTTGTCCCCGTCGCCAATATTGGCGAGATCAGGGAGGGCGTTGCATGGTTGTCTTGCTACGCCAGGCGTGTGGCTGTTATCGAAATAAGTGTGCGTGTTTAGTGGCGCCTGGTGAGTTTTCGCAAGATGCCATCCTGTGTCTTTACGCGCCGATTCGGAAGTTGATTATACGCTGGCGGCCGGGGTGCTCCGTGTCCAACGTCCGAAGGAGGTCGAGGATGGCAGTCACGAATCTATCGGTCGCGTACGTATACGTCGGTAGCGCCCCAGTGACATTGATGTGCCGATAGCCTGTTATCATGGGCAGGAATTCGCCTGCCCATGCCCAGCTGGAAGCCCCGATATGCTCAATGAAGTCCTCGCCGCCTTGTGTCCGGCCGATCGCTCCATCGCCGCGACCGTTACCGCTCGCCTGGACAGCCTTACCAAGCCGGTGGGTAGCCTCGGCCGCCTGGAGTCCCTCGCCGTGACGCTGGCCACACAGACCGGCGAGGCTTTTCCGAGCGTGTCGCCGCCCGGCGTGCTGGTGTTCGCCGCCGACCACGGTGTGGTCGCCGAGGGGGTCTCCGCCTTTCCCCAGGATGTCACCGCACAAATGGTGGCAAACTTCGTGACCGGCGGCGCCGGCATCAATGTCTTCGCTCGTCAGATCGATGCCCGTCTCGAGGTGATCGACGTGGGGGTGGCAGCCGAGCTTGGTGGCGAAGGGGTGGTGGACGAGAAGGTGCGGCTGGGCACCGCCAACATGGCCGAGGCGGACGCCATGAGCCGCGCTGAGGCCGTGGCGGCCCTCGAGGCGGGCATGCGTGCCGCCGAGCGAGCCATTGACGCCGGATGTCGCTGTCTGATCGTAGGCGAGATGGGCATCGCCAATACTACCGCGAGCAGTGCACTGCTCGCGGCCTTCACCGATGTTCCGGTGGCCAGCCTGATCGGGCGGGGTGCCGGCATTGCCGAGAGCCGCCTGGCCCATAAGCAGGCGGTCATCGAGCGTGCCCTGATGGCGCGCGCCCCGGATCGCGATGATCCCCTCGACGTGCTCGCCAAGCTGGGAGGCCTGGAGATCGCGGCCATGGCCGGCGCCTACCTGGGCGGGGCGGCGCGCCGCGTGCCGCTGTTGGTCGATGGCTTCATCGCCACGGTGGCGGCGCTCGCTGCCTGCCGGCTCAGCCCCGCCGCGCGGGACTACCTGATCTTTGCTCACCTCTCTCACGAACCGGGGCATGTGCATGCGCTCGCCGCGCTCGATGCCCAGCCGCTGCTCGACCTGGGGCTGTGCCTGGGTGAGGGTACGGGGGCAGCGCTTGCCTTCCCGCTGCTGGAATCGGCCACGCGCATGCTCGCCGAGATGGCGACCTTCGACAGCGCCGGTATCACCGCCGGCAATGTCGGCAATGTCGATAGCGTCGGCTGAGAGTATGGCGCAGGCGATGACCGCAGCGAGGCGGCAAGGGCCCTACCTGGGCGAGCGTATCGTCCTCGAGGGCGATGCGCGGTGCCTGCATTTCCGCTCGGCGCGGCCGCTGCGCACGGTGAGCAGCGCCTTGGTCGGCGGCGGACTCGGTTGGGCGCGCCACTTCTGCAATTTCCACGTCAGCAAGGACTATGCCGGCCATGACCCCGTGGCAGACCTGCATGCCTGGCTGGCAGCGCGTGAGTTGGCTCCGGGGGAGAGCGTGGCCATGATGACCGCGGTGCGCCTGGCGGAGCTCACGGTGGTGGAGGCGCGTGTCTCCGGCATCTCGCTGACGGTGGCGGTGACCGCCGGGGTGGGCAATGCGGTGGACATCACCGCGCCGCTTGCCGGCGACCCGCGTCCGGTCGTTGGCACCATCAACACCCTGGTCTTCCTCGACGCCCATCTGACCGACGGTGCCCTGGTCAATGCCTGCCTCTCGGTGAGCGAAGCCAAGGTGCGTGCCCTGGCCGAGTGCGGCGTGCGCGACCCCCATACCGCCAGCCCGGCGACCGGCACCTCCACCGACTGCCTGGCCATAGCCGCCACCCAGCGAGGGGTGGCCACTCCCTATGCCGGCTCCGCCACGGGGCTGGGACGCGCCCTGGGCCGAGCGGTGTTCGAGGCGACCTGCCAGGCACTCGGGCCGGCGGGCCAAGAGGGATTGACATGACGCACGAGGCCGCCTGGCCCTCGCACGGTGGCCAGGGGGCGCCACTGTTGGCGCGCTTTGGCCTGCCGCCCGACCATCCGTTGCTCGACTTCAGCGCCAACTTGAATCCCCTGGGGCCGCCGGCCTGGGTGGCGGCCCGGCTGGCCGTCGCGGCCGAGGGCCTCGCCCGCTATCCCGCCCCCGACTACCGCCCGGCGCGTGAGGCGATCGCCCGTGAGGCGGGGGTGACCGCCGAGCAGGTGCTGCTGACCAACGGCGGCGCCGAGGCGATCTTCCTCACCGCCGCCGGGCATGCCGGCGGGCGGGCGGTGATCGTCCAGCCCACCTTTACGGAGTACGCCCGGGCCTGCCGCGCCTTCGGCCTGGCCGTCGCTAACCGCGTGCTCGCGGCGCCCGAATTCCGGCTCGACCCGGAGCGCCTGGCGGCGGCCTTGTCGCCCGGCTCGCTGCTGTTCCTGTGCCGACCCAACAACCCCACCGCCTCCCTGGTGCCGCGCGCGGCCATCGAACGCCTGCTGACCCTGGCGGCGTTGCGCGGCAGCCGGGTGGTGGTCGACGAGGCCTTCATCGACTTCGTCACGCCGCCCGAGGAGAGCCTGGCCCCGCTGCTGGCGCGTTTCGACAACCTCATCCTGCTGCGCTCCCTGACCAAGCTCTATGCGCTGCCGGGGCTGCGGGTGGGGTACCTGCTGGCGAGCGAACCCGTGGTGCGCCAACTGCAGGCGTGCCAGCCTCCCTGGAGCGTCAACCACCTGGCCGCCGACCTGGTGGCGCCGCTGCTGGCCGACGGCGCCTTCCTGGCTCGCACCCAGCAGTGGCTATCCAGCGAGCACCCACGGCTGCAGAGTGGCCTTGTCGCTGCGGGCCTCGAGGTGGTCCCGAGCCGCGCCAACTTCTTTCTGGTGCGGCCCGCCCTGGAGCCCCGGGCGGCGTCGGGGCAAGGGCATGGCGCGGCCCTCTTCGAGCGGTTGCTGCGCTCGGGTATCCTGGCCCGCCATACCCACGGCTTTCGCGGCCTCGATGGTGACTGGCTGCGCGTGGCGCTGCGCGATCGCGCCGCCAACGACCGCCTGCTCGCCGTCTTGAGCGAGGAGGATGCGCCGTGATCGTCTTCGTCAGTGGCGGGGCGCGCTCCGGCAAGAGTGGCGTCGCCGAGCGCCTGGCCCGGGAGTGCCGCCAGGCGCGTGGCGGGGCGCTCTACTACCTGGCCACGGCGACTGTTTCGGACGCCGAGATGGCGGCGCGTATCGCTCGCCACCGCCGCGACCGGGGAGACCAGTGGTTAACGCGGCAAGCGCCACTGGCGCTGGGCAGCGCGCTCGACGACATCGAGCCGGGGAGCAGCGTGCTGCTCGACTGCCTGACGATATGGGCCGGGCGGGCGCTTTTCGAGGCGCGCTATGACAACACCGCAGGCTTGGCCCAGCTCGAGTCGCTGCTGGCCGCGGCGCGGGCGTGGCCGCTGGACCTGGTGGTGGTCTCCAACGACGTGAACGAGGATGTCCCGCCCCAGGACGCCATGACCTGGCGCTACCTCGCCTTCCTGCAGCGCCTGCACCGCGTGTTGGCCCAGGAGGCCGATCGGGTCATCGAGGTGGTGGCCGGCGTAGCCATCGACTGGTCGGATGAAAGAACCTTGAAGAAGGAAGCAAGGCGATGAAGGAGGCGGGTTATGGCCTACTGCTGGCCTTCCAGTTCCTGACGCGGCTGCCGGTACCGGTGACCTGCCCCTGGTCACCGGCCACCAGTCGCTGGGCGTTGCGCGCTTACCCCTTGGTGGGGCTCGTGGTCGGCGTGCTGCTGGCCGGAACCGCCTCCCTGCTGGAAAGCCTGCTGCCGCCACCGCTGTTGGCGCTCGCGCTGCTCAGCCTGTGGGTGGCACTCTCCGGAGGATTGCACCTGGACGGCCTGATGGACGTGGCCGATGCCCTGGGCAGCAATGCGCCCCTGGCCCGGCGCTGGGAGATCATGAAGGACCCGCAGGTGGGCAGCTTCGGTATCCTGGCGCTGGTTTTCCTGCTGGCCTGGAAGGGCCTGATGCTGTGGGCGTTGCTCACCGCCGGGGCACCCCTGGGCGTGCTGGTGGCGGTGCCGGCGCTGGCCCGCTTCGGTGCCGTGGGACTGCTGCGCCTGGCGCCCTGCGCCCGCCGCGAGGGGTTGGCGTGGAGGTGGCGCCAGCATCTCGGTCCGTGCGATCTACCGCTGGCCCTGCTGGCACTGGTCCCGCTGTTCTGGCCCCTGGCCGGTTGGCCGTGGCTGCTCGTCGGCCTGCTGCCCTTTCTGTTCGGCTATGAGCGGGTCATGACGCGCAGCTTCAACGGCATCAATGGCGATATCGTGGGGGCTGCCATCGAGGGAGGAGAACTATGGCTGTTGCTGATCGCCTGGAGCTGGTGGTCGTTCGTCACGGGCTGACGGCCTGGAATATCGAGCGCCGCTACCAGGGGCAGCGTGACATTCCCCTGCTGCTGCCCGAGGGGCAGCCCGGCCTGGATCGGCTACGCGAGGCGCTACACGGCGAGTGCTTCGATGCCGTTTACGCCAGCGACCTGATGCGCTGCCGCCAGACCCTGGCGCATGCCTATCCGGGGCGGCACGCCGCGCCGATAGCGCGCTTTGACGCACGGCTTCGCGAGCTCGACTTTGGCGAGTACGAGGGCAAGCGCTACGCGGAGCTCCAGGCGTTGCCCGCCTACCGTGCCTGGATCGACAGCGTGGGCGAGCAGGCGCCTCCCGGCGGAGAATCCGCCCGTGCCCTGCGTCAGCGCCTGGGCGAGTGGCTGGGCGAGCTGTTCACCGACGTGGAGTCGCAGGCGCTCCAGCGGGTGCTGATCGTCACCCATGGCGGCGTGATCCGCGAGCTGCGCCGACGCTTCGAGGCGATCGATTTCTGGGAGGGCAGCGTGGGACAGGCCGAGGGCCGCCGGCTGACCTTCATGCAACGGGAGGGGAGGTGGCAATGCAGCTCTTCATCGGCGGTGCCTGCGCCGGCAAGCACGAGGCGGTAACCGAGCGTTTCCCTACCGCCTGTTGGCACCGGCTGGCGCCCGGCGCTCCGCTGGAGAGTTGGCGTGCGTCGATCACCGCTGCTCCCTTGGTGCTGACGGGGTGGACCACCTGGCTCGAGGGCGCCTTGGGCGCTGAGCCTGATGACGACCGGCTGCGTGAGCGGCTCGTCGCCACGCTCGATGCGCTGGTGGCGGTCGAACGCCGGGGTGGTCCGGTGGTGGTGCTGGTCCTGTCCGAAATAGGTCGCGGCATCGTGCCAATGGCGGCGTCGACGCGGCGCCTGCGCGACCTTGCCGGCTGGCTGGCGCAGGATGCCGCCGCGCGCGCCGAGAGCGTCTGCTACGTTCGTCATGGACTCGTCAAGCGATTGAAATAACAGGGCATGTCGTGTTCCGGTACGTCGGCGTCGTTGATCTTATGGGTTCGGATTGCTAGTTTATCGCCACTCTCAGGTGCCCTAGGCGCGCGCAGACGCGCCAGGGTGAAACGGGAAGTCGGTGCGCGGTGCTCTTGCCGAGAGTCCGCCAGTCCGACGCTGCCCCCGCAACGGTGATCGAGTTTAGGAACGCCCTATACCACTGTGCCGCTTGGCACGGGAAGGTGGCTTTCCGGGACGCTTTGCGTCCGCTCGTCAGCCCGGAGACCGGCCCGAGAGCGTAGGAAACATGGAACCCCGTGTTTCCCTTCATGCCGGGTTACGGTGGGTGACCACGAAGCGGGGTTGACGCTGTTGCTGTCGTTTTCCCTCCCTCGTTCCTTGCCGTCTCGGTGAATGCAGTACCAATGCTGTGCGGGTAGGCACGGCGAGCAAGGGACATTCATGAACACCACACGCAACGCTCCGCGGGGCCTGGCCGCCTTCGGCCTGGCGCTTATCCCCCTGGCCATCCAGGCTCAGGCCGAGACCGACAGCCGCGACACCGCCGTCGACCTCAACCCCCTGGTCATCACCGCCGCGCTGGCGCCGCGCACCGCCGACGAGACGCTCTCTTCCGTCACCCTGCTCGATGAGGCGACCCTGCGTCGCCAGGATCCCACCAGCCTGACCGACCTCTTCCGCGGTCAGCCGGGCGTGGATGTCATCTCCAATGGCAGCTTCGGCAAGAGCAGTAGCGTCTATATCCGCGGTACCGACAATAAATCAACGACGTTATTGATCGACGGTATCCGTCTGCGCTCGGCGACCGCGGGTGGTGCGGCGTGGTCATCCCTGGATCCGCGCATGTTCGAGCGCGCCGAGATCGTGCGCGGCCCGCGTGGCAGTCTCTATGGCGCCGATGCGATGGGCGGGGTGGTGCAGCTGTTTACGCCGGAAGGCGAGGGTGAGCCCGCACCGCGCATTTCCCTTGGCGGTGGCTCCTTCGATACCCAGCGTTATAGTGCCAGCCTTTCCGGTGCCGAGGGTGGCACGCGCTACCATTTCGCCGCCAGCCGCTTCGATACCGACGGCGAGCCGATACGCCGTGGCGGAGACGATATGGGCTACGACAACACCACGGCGCTGGCGCGCATGTCGCATACGTGGGATACCGGCGCGGAAGTCGGGTTACTGGCGTTGCGCGCGCGCGGCAGCAATGAATACGACGGTGGCGAGAATGACTTTGTCCAGCAGGTGACGGGCATCTATGGCGAACTGCCAATTAGCGGATACTGGCGTAGCCGCGTGACACTCAGCGAGGCGCGTGACGAATACGAGAGCATTGATGATTTTGGCTTCTCGATCATCGATACCCGTACCCAGGCCGCGCGCTGGCAGAATACCTTCGCCTTCGGCGCCCACGAACTGGTGGCCGGGGCGGAGTACAGCGAAGACAAGGTGTCCAGCACCAACGACTACGAGGTTGATAGCCGCGACAACGTTGCCGTCTTCGCGCAGGGCCTGTTCGATTTCTCTCCTTTCGCCTTGCAGACCAGCCTGCGCTATGACGACAACGAGGCCTATGGTGATGAGGTAACCGGCAGCTTGGCACTGGGCTATGACCTGGATACTCACCACACTCTGCGGGCAAGTTATGGCACTGCCTTTAGGGCGCCCACCTTCAATGATCTCTATTGGCCTGGCAGTGGCAACTCCGATCTCGATGCTGAAACCTCCGAAACGTTCGAGGTCGGCGCTCGTGGCCAGTACCGTGCCTGGTTCTGGGATGCGGCGCTTTATCAGACCGATATCGATGACATGATCGACTGGGCGCCGACAGAGAGCGGCCTGTGGGCTCCACAGAATATCAATGAGACGCGCCTCCGTGGTGCGGAGCTCGCGGCCGGTGCGGAGCTGGGCGACTGGACCCTGCAGGCCGCGCTCACCTATCTCGACCCGGAGGATCGCGGTGAGGGAGAGAGCCGCGGCAACGACCTGCCGCGCCGCGCCACTCAGAGCCTGCGCCTGGACGTTGATCGTGAGCTCGGCGACTGGTCCATGGGCGGCTCCTGGGTCGTCCAGAACCATCGCTACAATGACGCCGCCAACCAGGAGCGCCTGGCCGGCTTCGGCCTGCTCAACCTGCGCGCCGGCTGGGACTTCGCACCGCACTGGTCGGCGCGACTGACGGTCGACAACGCGCTCGACAAGGAGTACGAGACCGCTCGCGACTATATCAATGCCGGTCGCGCTGCCTTCCTCAGCGTGCACTTCGGGGCCCTGTGATGGCGCGGGGGGCGATGGCGCTGCTGCTCGCCCTGCTGCCGGTGCTGGCCTCGGCGGGCACGCTGGTCGGCGTCGTTTCGGAGCGCTCGGCCGCCGAGCTCGCCGCCGGTGCGGCGCGCTTCCTCGATGCTCACCCCGGGCATGAGGTGGTCCTGCGCACGCCGGAGCAGCTGGCCGAGGCGGACGATGCCGAGCTCGCCGCGCTCTTCGACGGCGCCGATGCGCTGCTGCTGGCGGCGGTGTTCGGCGACCAGGTGGGGCGCCTGGCGCGGCTGGTCGACAGCGCCGCCGCCCGGCGCGACTTCCCCATCCTCGCCATCAACGGCGACAGGCGCCTGACGCGCCTGTCGCGGCTGGGCGGTGTGCGCCTGCTGGCCGGGCTCGACGCCGCGACACTCGGCGAGCTGGTGGCAGGCCCTGCCCCCGACGTGGCGGCAGCCGAGCACCTGACGGCACAACTCGAGCGCTTCCCCACCCAGGCTGGGTGGCTGACCGGGCGTGCCTACTACCAGGGGCGTAGCCCCGAGCACCTCGATGGCCTGCTGCGCTGGCTGCTCGCCGCGGCCGGCCATGAGCTGGACGTGCCCGAGCCATCGCCGCGAGCGGCGATTCGCTACTATCGGCCATGGCTCCACGCCCGCCCGGGGGGCGGCGATGATGCGCCCACTACCGACCCCACCAGCCTGGGGCTGGGGGCCGGGCCGGTCGTGGCGATCCTCGACCTCGACAGCGGCGACCGCCCCGGCGACCGTGAGCTGCTCGAGGGTGCCTGTGAGGCACTCGAGGCGCACGCCATCCAGTGCGTGGCGGTGCTGGCGCGCTGGGGTGGGGCGACCCTGGCGGCGCTCGAGCGCCTGCCCGAGACGCTCGGCGAGGCGAGCCTGGCCGGGATCCTCAGCCTGCAGGACTTCACCCTGGGCGGGGGCGCGGGGCGGCGCGCGGCCAGTGAAGTGCTTGGCCAGCTCGACGTGCCGGTGATCAAGGGGGTGCGCCTGGCCGAGCGCAGCGAGGCACAGTGGCGACTCTCGCACGATGGCCTGCCGCGCGAGTCGGTGCACTACCAGCTGGCGATGCCGGAGCTGCAGGGCATCAGCCAGCCGATGGTCCTGGCGGTGGCCGCGCCGCGCGAGATCGATGAGCGCACCGGGGTGGCGTTGACGCTGTCGCGGCCACTCGAATCGCGCCTCGGCGCCGTCGCCGAGCGCTTCGCCCGCTGGCAGCGCCTGCGGGCGCTGGACAACGCCGACAAGAAGGTGGCGCTGATCTACTACAACCACCCGCCCGGACGGCAGAATGTCGGCGCCGACAACCTCGACGTACCGGCCTCGCTCTACGCGATGCTCACCCGGCTGCGCGAGGCCGGCTACCACACCGGCGAGCTGCCGGAGAGCCCGGAGGCACTGCACGCGATGATCCAGGCGCGCGGGGTCAATCTGCCGGAGGACCGCGGCGCCCTGGAGGGCATGGTCGGGCAGGTGCCGTCGCTGACCGCAGAGGCGTACCGCCGCTACTTCGCGACGCTGCCGGCGACCATCCGCGGCGAACTCGTGCAGGGCCCGCTGGGTTATCTGCACGCCCGCCTCGAGCGGGCCGATGCGCTGGGCGAACCGGAGCTGGTTCACGAGGTGCTGGAGCGCGTCGCCAAGGATCTGCTCCACCTCATCGAGCAGCATGACCACCCGGCCCGGGCCCGGGCGCTGGACCTGCTGGAGCAGTACGTCACGGGCTGGGAGAAGCACCTCGCCCATGCGGAGGAGAGCGAACTCGACACGCTCGAGGCGCTGCGCGATGGCCTGGTGGCCACCGGCATTCCCGGGCTCTCCGGCTGGGGCGAGCCGCCGGGGCGCTCGATGGTTATCGATGACGAGATGCTCTTCCCGGGGCTGCAGTTCGGCAACGTCTTCATCGGGCCGCAGCCGCCACGCGGCTGGGAGCTGGACGAGGAACTGCTGCACGCCAATACCACCTTCCCCCCGACCCACCAGTACCTGGGCTTCTACCACTGGCTGCGCGATCACTTCGCCGCCGATGCCCTGGTCTACGTGGGGCGTCACTCCACGCGCGAGTTCCTGCCGCGACGCCGGGCGGGACTGGCCGAGGACGACTATCCGGAGCTGCTAGGCGGCAACCTGCCGTTGATCTACCCGTACATCGTCGATGGCGTGGGCGAGGGCATCCAGGCCAAGCGACGTGCCCTGGGGGTGATGATCGGCCACCTGACCCCGCCGCTGGCTGCCACCGAGCTCTACGACGACCTGCTCGAGCTGCGCCAGCTGGTCGAGACCTTCGAGGTGGCGACCGACCCCGATGGCCCCACGCGGCGCCGCGCCGTGGTGATGTTGCGCGAACAGATCGAGGGCCTCGAGCTGACCGAGGCGTTCGAGCGCGAGATCGCCTCCGACCTGGGCTTGGCCGCCGAGGAGGTGAGCCTGGATGAGGTCGCCGCGGAGCTGCTGGTGCACGAAGCGGGGCACTACGTCACCGACATGCAGGAGCGCTTCATGCCGCTGGGGCTGCATGTGTTCGGCCGCGACTGGGACGCCGAGGCCGTCGATACCCTGCTCGACTCGATGGGAGGCGAGGGCGACGAGCGCGAGCGCCGGCGCGAGTGGGTCGAGGCCTCGCCGCGTCACGAGCGGGAGAGCCTCCTGGGCGCCCTGGAGGGGCGCTTCGTTCCCCCGGGGCCGGGCAACGACCCGCTGCGCACGCCGGAGGTGCTGCCCACCGGGCGCAACTTCCATGCGCTCTCCAGCGACCTGGTGCCGACCCGGGTGGCCTGGTCGCTGGGCAGCGAGATGGCGGCCACCGCCCGTGGGCGTGACGCCGAGGCGACGGAGGGGAGCGAGGCGCTGGTGCTGTGGGCCTCGGACACGGTGCGCGATGAGGGGGTGATGATCGCCTTCGGCCTCGACATGCTGGGCGTCAAGCCGCGCTGGAACTCGCGTGGCATCGTCCGGGGGCTCGAGCGCCTGTCGCTGGGGGAACCTGGCGATGCGGCTGATACGCCACGCACGGCGCGGCGCGATGTGCTGTTCACCACCTCGGGGCTGTTCCGCGATCTCTACGAGGACCAGCTGGTGTGGCTCGACCTCGCCGTGCGCCTGGCCCTCGATGGGGCGAGCGAGACCATCCGCAGCGCGCATCCGCAGCTCGCCGGGGCGCTGGCGGCGGCGCTCGCCCCGCTGCCCGAGGAGATGCGTGACCCGGGCGCCGAGGCGCTCGCCGACAACCGCGTCGCGGCGCGCTGGGTGGCCGATACCCGGGAGCTGCTAGCCCGCGGCGAGGCGGCCGCTGCGGCCGGGGAGCAGGCGGCGTGGCGGGTGTTCGGCACCGCCCCGGGCGCCTACGGCGCCGGCGTCAATCGCCTGGCGTCGCGCTCCAGTGCCTGGGAGGCGCGTGACCAGTTGGGCAGTGCATATCGCCGGCGCATGGGACATGTCTACGGCAAGGAGCAGGGCGGCGAGTCGGCTCACGCGGCCTTCGATGCCAACCTCGCCCGGGTCGGGCGCACCTACCTGGGGCGCGCCAGCCACCTCTACGGGCTGCTCGACAACGACGACGGCTTCGACTTCCAGGGTGGGCTCTCCAATGCCGTGGAGCAGTTGACCGGCACCCCGCCGGCCAACCGCGTGCTCACCCACGCCGACCCCGACAACCCGCGCGTCGAGAGCCTGGAGCGCGCGCTGCTCGGCGAGCTGCGCGCGCGCAACCTCAACCCCCAGTGGCTGCGCCCGCTGATGGAGCACGGCTACGCCGGGGCCCGCACCATGGGCAGCGACTTCCTCGACAACCTGTGGGGCTGGCAGGTGACGAGCCCGCAGGTGGTGCGCTCCTGGGTGTGGGACGAGGTCGATGCCGTCTACTTCCAGGACCGCCACGGCCTGGGGCTGGACGACTTCCTGGCCGCGGGGCACAACGTCCATGTCAAGACGCACATGCAGGCCACGGCGCTGCTCGCCGCCAAGCGCGGCTACTGGCAGGCCGATGCGGCGACCCTGGAACGGCTCACTGGCGAGTTCGCGGAGGCGGTGATCGAGCACGGCCTGCCGGGCAGCGGCCACGCCCACCCCGACCATCCGCTGCTGCCGTGGCTCGCCGAGCGCCTGGACGACGAGCGGCGCGAAGCCTTCACGGCGGTGATCGAGGCGGCGCGGCTCGCGAGACGCGAGCCCCAGGCCGCGCCGACCACCATCCGCGAGGTCACACCCCAGGCCGCACTGGCCGAGCAGCCGCCACCGGCGCCAGTGGCGCCAGTGGCGCCAGTGGTCGGTGCCGAGGCGGCGGAGGAGGAACTGGCGGCCGCCGCCGAGGGGGGCACGCCGTTACTGCCCTGGCTGCTCGCTCTCGCGGCGCTGCTGCTGCTGATGGGCGGCTTCGCTTACGGGAGACGCGCACGATGAACTTGGACCTGACCCACGCCACGCTGGACGTCATGGGCACCCTGGTGGAGTGGCTGCTGACGCCGGTCATCCTGGTGCTGCTGGCCCTGGTGGCGCTGTCGCTGTGGGAGGCGGGGCTCGCCATCGGCGAGCGCAGCGGCGGCATCCGGCGCCTGGTGGCGGCACGCCGTGGCGATCGGCTCGCGGCGCGAGCCCGTCGCGCCATCGACCGCGCCGACCTGCTGGCGCGCATCGGCCCCATGCTGGGCCTGATGGGCACCCTGATCCCGCTGGGGCCGGGGCTCGCCGCCTTGGGCAATGGCCAGCTCGACGTGTTGGCCCAGGCCGTCACCGTGGCCTTCAATACCACGGTGATGGGGCTGTTGATCGGCATCCTCGGCTTCCTGCTGGGACGGCTGCGGCGACGCTGGTACGACGCCGCCATGGCGCAACTGGAGGCAGCCCCATGAGCATTCCCGAGTATCGACGCAGCCGCTTCGACAATGCCGACGAGGAGCCCATGGGGCCGCTCGCCAACCTGGCCGACATCATGCTGGTGTTCGCCGTGGGGCTGATGGTGGCGTTGGCCGCCTCGCGTGACACGGGGTCGCGCGGCGGCGTGGAGCTCGAGGCCGGACGCGAGCTGCCCGAGCTGCCGGCGGGAATGGGGACATCCGGCAGCGGTTATGAAAGCGTGGGGCGCGTCTACCGCGACCCGCAGAGCGGCAAGCTGATCCTGGTCGACGAGCCGGGGCGCAGCTGATGGGGGAGAGCGGGATGACCTTCAGGGGGATGCGAGGTGCACTGGTGGTGGGGGCCGGGCTGCTGCTCGCCGGCGCCGAGCCGGCCCACGCGGAGGTGTGTGCCGTCGACGACCTCGACCGCGAGGTGTGCCTGGCGTCGCCGGCCGAGCGGATCGCCGTGCTCTCGCCGGGGGCGACCGAACTCGTCTATGCCGCCGGTGCCGGCGAGGCAGTCGTGGCGGTGGTCGACTACAGTGACTACCCCCCCGAGGCGCGCGAGGTGCCGTCGCTGGGTAGCCATACGCGCATCGACATGGAGCGCCTCGTCGCCCTGCGCCCGGAGCTGGTGATCGGCTGGGTGACCGGCAACCCCCCCGAGCAACTGGAAACGATCGAGACGCTCGGGGTGCCGGTGTTCTACCTCGAGCCGCATACCTTCGACGGCGTGGCCAGTGCCATCGAACGCTTGGGCACGCTGGCCGGCACCGCCGAGGTGGCGAGTCGCGAGGCCAGGCGCTTTCGTGACGGCATGGCCGAGATCCGCGAGCGCCATGCCGACAGGGCGCCGGTGCGCGTCTTCTACCAGGTGTGGGACGAACCGCTGATGACCATCAATGATGCGCACCTGATCGGCAAGGTGTTGACCGTCTGCGGTGGGATCAACGTCTTCGGCGACCTCGAGCGCCGGGTGCCGCGCATCGGCGATGCCTCGGTGCTCGATGCCGACCCCGAGGCGATCCTCGCCGGTGGCATGGGTGAGGCAAACCGCGGTTGGCTCACTCACTGGGAGCAGTACCCCAGCCTGACCGCCGTGGCGCGCGACAACCTGTTCTTCGTGCCGCGGTCACTGATCCAGCGCCCCACGCCGCGCCTGCTCGAGGGCAGCCGGCTGTTCTGCGAGAGACTGGAGGACGCCCGTGCACGCCGCTAGACACTCCTTGGCCGACGCCGGGAGGCGTGGGCGGGTTTTCCCGCTGGGCCTGCTGGCGCTGGCGGCGTTGGCCGCCCTGGCGCTGTCGCTGGCGGTGGGCAGCGTTACCGTCACTCCCGCCGAGCTCTGGGAGGTGGTGCTGGGCGGGGGCGATGCCCTGCCGCGCACCCTGGTGCTCGAGCTGCGCGTGCCGCGCACGCTCTCGGCCTTCGCCACCGGTGGCCTGCTGGCCCTGGCCGGGGCGCTGATGCAGGTGCTGCTGCGCAACCCCCTGGCGGACCCCTACGTGCTGGGGCTCTCCGGCGGGGCCGCGGTGGGGGCGCTGGCGGCCATGCTGGCCGGGTTGGGCGGCATGGTGATCTCGGGTTCGGCCTTCGCCGGGGCGCTGATCTCGACGCTGCTGGTCTTCGGCCTGGCCCACAGCACTGGCAGTTGGACGCCGGCGCGCCTGCTGCTCACCGGCGTGGTGGTGGCGGCCGGCTGGGGCGCGGTGGTCACGCTGATGCTGGCGGTGAGCCCCGCCGAGCGCCTGCCCGGCATGCTCTACTGGCTGATGGGCGATCTCTCCTACGCCCGCACGCCCGGCGTTCCGCTCGCCCTGCTGCTGGGGGTGTGCCTGCTTGCCATGCCGCTGGGGCGCAGCCTCAACGTGCTGGCCCGTGGGGCGCTGCAGGCCGCGGCCCTGGGGGTGGCGGTGCGTCCGCTGGAGTGGACGATCTACATTACGGCGAGCGGGCTCACCGCCATGGCGGTGACCACCGCCGGCAGCATCGGCTTCGTCGGCCTGGTGGTGCCGCACATGCTGCGCCTGGTGCTGGGCAACGACCAGCGCCTGATCCTGCCCGCCTGTGCCCTGGCCGGTGGCACCCTGCTGGTACTCGCCGACACCCTGGCGCGCACCATCATCGCCCCGGAGCAGCTGCCGGTGGGGGTGATCACCGCACTGCTCGGCGTGCCGACCTTCCTCTATCTGCTCTACCGGAGCCGCTGATGAACCGACTGTCGCTCCCGAACCCGAACCCGAGCCCGAAACAGTTGCCCGTCGGCGCTCCGCGCCTCTTGCCATGCTGCCAGTGCCGTGGGAGCCGCCGATGAGCCGACTCGAGGCGCGTGAGCTGGTGATCGAGGTGCCGGGTCGCCGCGACGGTCGGGCGCTGAACCTGGAGCTGGAGCCCGGGCAGGTGTGGGGCGTGCTGGGTCCCAACGGGGCCGGCAAGACCACCCTGCTGCATACCCTGACCGGGCTGCGCGTGCCGCGTCGCGGTGAGGTGCGCCTCGATGGGCGGCCGCTGGGCACGCTGCGTCGTCGCGAGGTGGCGAGACGCCTGGGTCTAGTGTTCCAGGAGCGCCATGATGGCTTCCCCGCCACGGTGCGCGAGACGGCGCTGATCGGCCGCCACCCCTGGCTCTCGCCATGGCAGATGGAGGGCGGCGAGGACCTGCGGCTGGCCGAGGCGGCGCTGGAGCGCCTGGATGTCGCCCACCTCGCCGAGCGGCTGGTGAACACGCTCTCCGGCGGCGAGCGCCAGCGCCTGGCCATCGCCACGCTGCTCACCCAGGCGCCGGCGATCTGGCTCGCCGACGAGCCCACCAACCATCTCGACCTGCACCACCAGACCGCGGTGATGGCGCTGCTCGCCGAGCAGGCCCGGGCCGGCAGTGCCGTGATGCTGTGCCTGCACGACCTCAACCTGGCCGCGCGCTGGTGCGACCAGGTGCTACTGCTCTATCCCGACGGCGAGGCGTGCTGGGGGCCGCGCGACACCATGCTGGTGCCGGATGCCCTGGAGCGCCTCTACGGCCAGCGCCTGGCCACCGCCGAGGTCGACGGTGCCCCCGTCTTCGTTCCCGTGAGGTGACATGCACGCTACCCCGATTCGCGGCGAGACCCCCGCCGCCAGACTGGCTGCCAACGCGTCGCTGCTGGACTCGCTTCGTGTCCACCCCGCCGCCGGCCAGCCGGTGCTGGCAGAGCCGGCTGGCCGCGACGGTGCGTGCGTGGCCTGCCACTTTCCCGGCCACTTCCCCGCGGCCCCCGCCCTGGTGGCCGCGCTCTTCCACGGTCGGACGCCGTGGCCCTGATAGCCTTCCTGGAGAAGCGACATGCGTGACAACGCCAAGACCCCCGAACGCCATGCCCAGCGCATGGCTGCCAAGCAGAAGATCATGCAGGAGCGGATCGCCCGCGCCGATCGCGAGCAGGGCGTGCTGCTGGTACTCACCGGCCCCGGCAAGGGCAAGAGCAGTTCCGGCTTCGGCATGCTGGCGCGCGCCCTTGGCCACGGCATGAAAGTGGGCGTCGTGCAGTTCATCAAGGGCAAGTTCGCCACCGGCGAGGAGGCCTTCTTCCGCCAGCAGCCGAACGTCGATTACCACGTGATGGGCGAGGGTTATACCTGGGACACCCAGGATCGCGACAAGGACGTTGCCAGCGCCGAAGCCGCCTGGGCCGTAGCGCGCCGCATGCTGGCCGACGAGAGCCTTGATCTGGTACTGCTCGATGAGCTCAATATCGCCCTTCGCTACGACTACCTGGACCTGGACAGCGTGCTCGACGACCTGCAGGCGCGTCCGGCGATGCAGCACGTGGTGGTGACCGGGCGCTATGCGCCGCGCGAGCTGATCGAGCTGGCCGATACCGTCACCGAGATGAAGGTGGTCAAGCACGCCTTCAAGGAGCAGGGGATCAAGGCGCAGAAGGGCGTGGAGCTCTAGGCCGTGGCGACGCTGATGGTGCAGGGCACCACCTCGGATGCCGGCAAGAGCACGGTGGTGGCGGCGCTGTGCCGCGCGCTGCACCGCCGTGGCGTGGCGGTGGCGCCGTTCAAGCCGCAGAACATGGCGCTCAACAGCGCGGTGACGGTGGATGGTGGCGAGATCGGCCGCTCCACGGCGCTGCAGGCGCTGGCGGCGGGTGTCGAGCCCCACAGCGACATGAACCCGATACTGCTCAAGCCGGAGAGCGACCGCGGCGCCCAGGTGATCCTGCGCGGGCAGGTGCACGGCCACATGGACGCGCTGGACTACCACGCCTACAAGCGCGAGGCGCGCGCCAGCGTGCTGGCCGCCTGGGAGGCGCTGTCGCGCCGTTACGATGTGATCATCGCCGAGGGGGCGGGCAGCCCGGCGGAGATCAACCTGCGCGAGAATGATATCGCCAATATGGGCTTCGCCGAGATGGTCGATTGTCCGGTGCTGCTGGTGGGCGACATCGACCGCGGCGGGGTCTTCGCCCAACTGGTCGGCACCCTGGCTCTGCTCAGCGACAGCGAGCGCTCGCGTACGCAGGGCTTCATCATCAACCGCTTCCGCGGCGACCTGGCCCTGCTCGAGCCGGGGCTCGAGTGGCTCGCCGCCCATACCGGCAAGCCGGTGCTCGGCACGCTGCCCTACCTGCATGGCCTGCTGCTCGACGCCGAGGACAGCATCGGCCGCGAGGGGCGAGAGGAGGGCGAGCCGGCACTGCGCGTCGTGGTACCGGCGCTGCCGCGCATCAGCAACCATAACGACCTCGATCCGCTGCGCCTGCATCCGCGCGTGGCGCTCACCTTCGTCGGCCCCAACCAGCCCATCCCGCCGGCCGACCTGATCGTCCTGCCGGGCAGCAAGAGCACCCGCGCCGACCTCGCCTGGTTGCGCAGCCAGGGCTGGGAGGCCGCCATTCGGCGCCACCTGCGCTACGGCGGTCGGGTGCTGGGCATCTGTGGCGGCTTCCAGATGCTCGGTACCACGGTTGACGACCCTGACGGCCTGGAGGGGCCGGCCGGCAGCACGCCGGGGCTGGGGCTGCTCGATCTCGAGACCCGCATGGTCGCGGGCAAGCAGCTGCGAAATGTCAGCGGCCGGCTGCTGCCGGAGGCAGTGCCCATCACCGGGTACGAGATCCACAACGGCGTGAGTGAGGGGGCGGCGCTGGCGCGCCCACTGGTCGCGCTCGACGGCGCTAACGGAGAGCGCCTGGATGGCGCCGTCAGCGACGATGGCCTGGTCATGGGCACCTACCTGCACGGCCTGTTCGATCGCCCCGAGGCTTGCACGGCGCTGCTGGCGCGCTGCGGCCTGGTCGGCGAGGCGAGTGCCGTGAACTATGCCGACCACCGGCAGAGGGAGCTCGACCGCCTGGCCGACACCCTCGAGGCGCACCTGGACACCAACCTATTGTGGCGGCTGGTCGGGAGCTGAGCCTTCTCACTCTGACTGGCGCGGCGACGTTTCACCCAAGGCTCCCAACCGGGAATCACGAGGTCCTACAATGAACAACACTGCTCAGCCGGGAATGCAGCAGAACCCCGATTTCAGTGTCGACGAGCGCGAGGCCGTCTACCGGGCGATCTTCACGCGCCGCGACGTGCGCGGTGAATTCCTTCCCGACCCGGTGCCCGACGAGGTCCTGGCACGGGTGCTGACGGCGGCCCATCACGCCCCGTCGGTGGGCTTCATGCAGCCCTGGGACTTCCTGGTGATCCGCTCTCCAGCGGTAAAGGCCCGGGTGCAGGCGCTCTACCGCCAGGCGAACGAGGAGGCGGCACAGATGTTCGAGGGCGAGAAGCAGTCGACCTATCGTCGCCTCAAGCTGGAGGGTATCGTCGAGGCGCCGGTCAACCTGTGCATCACCTGCGACCGCAAGCGTAACGGGCCGGTGGTGGTGGGACGCACCCATATCAAGACGATGGATATCTTCAGTGTCGTGTGTGCCGTGCAGAACCTGTGGTTGGCCGCGCGCGCAGAAGGGCTCGGCGTTGGCTGGGTCAGCATCTTCCACCCGGTAGTTGTCAAGGAATATGTCGCCTCTGAGGTCATTTAGGCTACCTGTTTTTCCGGTTCGACAACGGTGACCTGAAGCTCCCGCTCGGGGTTGAGCGACACGGTACCGATGGGCGTCCAGTTGCGCGTCTTACCGCTCCAACGGGCGGGGTTGGCCTCCCGGGCCGCCTGATTGATGGCATGGCGCTTGGCCAGCACCTCGGTATCCTCCCCAGCATGTCGTTGTGCCGGTGTCACCAGGCGGATCCCGCTGTGGCGATGCTCGTGGTTGTACCACTGCACGAAGCCGGCCACCCACTGGCGGGCGTCGTCGACGGTAGCGAACCCATCAACGGGGTAGCAAGGGCGGTACTTGCAGGTGCGAAACAGCGCCTCCGAGTAGGGGTTTTCATTGGAGACCCGCGGCCGACTGAACGATGGCGTGATGCCCAGCTCATGCAGCTTCTCCAGCAGCGTCGCGCCCTTGAAGGGGCTGCCGTTGTCCGCATGCAGCACCAACGGCCGATCGATGATCTGCTCGGCCAGCACCGCCCGCTCCAGCACGCTGCGAGAGTGATGGGCTGACTCGGCCAGGAACACCTCCCAGCCGGTGATCTTGCGGCTGAAGATGTCGATCATCATCACCAGGTAGTAGTACTGCCCCTTGATCGGGCCGCCTAGCAGCCTGTTGAAATTCGCCTACGGCCTGTCTGACTTTGCCGTGTAAGGTTTACGATATCGGCTCCAATCTGCCGGGAACCCCGATTTCCATGCGTGGCGCCGATATCACTCAGGAATCCTTGTTCACTGTCGCCAAGCTCGATGACTTCGTGCCAGCGACTCACCCCCTGCGCGCCATCCGCAAGCTGGCAGACACCGCTCAGCAGCGGATGAGCGCCCTGTTTGACACCTTGTATGCCGACACCGGTCGCGCCTCGATCGCCCCCGAGAAGCTGATGCGGGCGCAGTTGCTGCAGTTGTTCTACTCGCTGCGCAGCGAGCGGATGCTCATGGAGCAACTGGGCTACAACCTGCTGTTCCGCTGGTTCGTCGGCTTGGCCATCGATGATCCGGTGTGGGATCACTCGGTCTTCTCGAAGAACCGTGACCGTCTCAATGCCCAGGCCGTGGCCACCGAATTTCTGAGCGAGGTGGTGCGCCTGGCAGAGAAGCAGGGGCTGATCTCGGATGAGTACTTCTCGGTCGACGGCACATTGCTGCAAGCCTGGGCCTCTCAGAAGAGTTTCCGGCCCAAGGACGACTCTCCAGACGATCAAGGCCCCGGACCACGCAATGCCCCGCCGGACTTCAAGGGGCACAAGCGCAGCAACGACACCCACGCCTCGACCAGCGATCCGGATGCCCGGCTGTACCGAAAGAGCCACAACACCGGCGCGCAGCTGAGTTACATGGGGCATGTGCTGATGGAACACCGCAGTGGCCTGGTGCGCAGTGCTCATGTGACTCTGGCCGGTGGCCGTGGCGAACGCGAAGCCGCGCTGGCGATGCTGAGCAAGCTGGGTGGTCGCCGTCGCCGCACCTTGGCTGCGGACAAGGCCTACGACACGGCAGACTTCGTGGCCGCCTGTCGTGCCCTCGGCGTGACACCGCATGTGGCGCAGAACACCAATGGTCGGCGCAGCGCCATCGATGGCCGTACCACGCGCCACGCCGGCTATGGTCTGAGCCTGAAGATTCGCGCCTGGATCGAAACCCACTTCGGCTGGCTCAAGGCGGCGGCAGGCCTGCGCCAGGTGAAGCAACGCGGACTTGAGCGTGTCGACGCGCTGTTCCAGCTGGCCATGGCGGCAAGCAACCTGGTGCGCCTGCCGAAGCTGCTGGCTACAGGCTCAATGGCATGAGCGCGTTGACGGGGAAGGTGCGCCTGGAGCACGCCAAATCGGGCTATTTCCATCGATTGGCGCCCTAAACGGGAAGTAAACGAGCGCGACCGCTGCTGCCAGAAGCAGTGGACGTAATCATCGCGGCGAATTTCAACAGGCTGTTAAGGCCCCTCTTAGCCGATTGCGACATCGGCATGCCAGTGGCGGTACCGGTAGCGCCCCCCGACGTTGTCAGCCTCGGAGGGTGGTGCCAACATGCGATCAGCAGGCCGATGAAGAACTCAATGGGTGACCCATGACCGTCCAGACCGTGACCCCCAAGCGCCGCTTTCGCGGCAAGCCCCGAGGCCGTGAGCTCGACCCCGCCACGCTCGACTCGCTGCGGCGCCTGTTGGGTGACGAGCGCGAGGAACCCGAGCGCCGCCGGCGCGACTTGCTGATCGAGCATCTGCATGTCATCCAGGACGCCCGCGGGCACCTTTCGCTGGGCGACCTGCGCGCGCTGGCCGCCTACATGAACCTGCCCATGGCGGCGGTCTACGAGACTGCCACCTTCTATGCCCACTTCGACGTGGTCCACGACGACCAGGCCCCGCCGCCGGCGATCACCGTGCGCGTCTGCGACTCGCTGTCCTGCCAGTTGGCCGGCGCCGCCAGCCTCCAGGGCGCCCTCGAGGCCGGCGCCGACCCGTCGCGGGTCCGTGTGCTGCGAGCGCCCTGCATGGGCCGCTGCGACATGGCCCCGGTGGTCGAGGTGGGCCATCGCCATGTCAGCCGTGCCACCCAGGAGGCGGTGGAGGCGGTGGTGGATACCGGCCACTTCCACCCCGAGGCGATTCTCTGGCAGAAGCTCGAGGCCTACCGGGAAGCCGGCGGCTATCGCCTGCTGGCCGACTGCCGGGCCGGCAAGGTGAGCGTGGAGCGCCTGATGCAGACCCTGGAGGCCGCCAACCTGCGCGGCCTGGGCGGCGCCGGCTTCCCGACCTTCAAGAAGTGGGAGGTCGTGCGCGCCGAGGCGGGGCCGCGCTACTGCGCGATCAATGCCGACGAGGGCGAGCCCGGTACCTTCAAGGACCGCCACTACCTGGAGCGCGAGCCCCATCGCTTCCTGGAGGGCGCCCTGGTCAGCGCCTGGGCCGTGGAGGCCTGCGCGCTCTATATCTACCTGCGCGACGAGTATCCCGGCCTGCACCGGGTGCTCCACGAGGCGATCGCCGAACTGGAGGCCACCGGCCTGGTCGCGCCGGGCTATATCGTGATGCGGCGTGGCGCCGGGGCCTACATCTGTGGCGAGGAGTCGGCGATGATCGAATCGCTGGAGGGCAAGCCGGGCAAGCCCCGCCATCGCCCGCCCTTCGTTGCCCAGCGCGGGCTCTTCGACCGCCCGACCCTGGTCAACAACGTCGAGACCGTCACCTGGATCTCGACGATCTGGGCCCGTGGCGCGGCCTGGTTCGCCGACCAGGGGCGTCATGGGCGCAAGGGGCTGCGCAGCTTCTCGGTCTCCGGTCGCGTCAATCGGCCCGGCGTCCACCTGGCCCCGGCGGGCATCACCCTGAGCGAGCTGATCGAGGAGTACTGCGGCGGCATGGCCGACGGCCACCGCCTGGCGGCCTACCTGCCCGGCGGCGCCTCCGGCGGTATCCTGCCGGCCTCCAAGGCGGATATTCCCCTCGACTTCGATACGCTGCAGGCCGAGGGCTGTTTCATCGGCTCGGCGGCCATCATCGTGCTCTCCGACCAGGACGACCTGCGCGCCGTCGCCACCAACCTGCTGGCCTTCTTCGCCGACGAGTCCTGCGGCCAGTGCACGCCCTGCCGGGTGGGCACCGAGAAGATGCTGACCCTGCTCGAGGGTGACACCTGGCAGGCCGCAGACCTCGAGCGACTCTCGCGGGTGATGATGGACGCCTCCATCTGCGGCCTCGGCCAGGCCGCACCGAACCCGGTGCTGGGGCTGCTTCGAGACTTCCGCGACGAGCTCGCCGCACAGAACGTGATCGTGAAAGGGTAGGGAGAGACACCATGACGACCCACGCAGGCGTTAACGACGACTTTACCCTGACCCTGGATGGCGTGGACGTCAGCGCCCGGCCCGGGGAAACCCTCTGGCAGGTGGCCAAGCGGGCCGGCGAGACCATCCCGCACCTCTGCTTCAAGGACGCCCCCGGCTACCGGGCCGACGGCAATTGCCGGGCCTGCATGGTGGAGATCGAGGGCGAGCGCACCCTGGCCGCCAGCTGCCTGCGCGAGGCGCGTCCCGGCATGGTGGTCAAGAGCGCCTCCTCGGAGCGGGCCCGCACCGCCCGGGAGGGCGTGCTGGAGCTGCTGGTCGCCGACCAGCCGGACCGCGAGGCCGGCCCCGACCGCTCGAGCCACTTCTGGGACATGGCCGAGGCGCTTGCCATCGACGCCGACGCCGTGCGCCAGTGGCTGCCGCGGCGCGCGGAGCGCGAGGCGCCTACCGTCCATCATGTCCCCGAGCGGGCCGGCTCGCCGGTGCATGATCGCTCCCACTCGGCGATGGCCGTCAACCTCGACGCCTGCATCGAGTGCAACCTCTGCGTGCGGGCCTGCCGCGAGGTCCAGGTCAACGACGTCATCGGCCTGGCGCACCGTGGGGCGGCGTCGAAGATCGTCTTCGATTTCGACGACCCCATGGGCGACAGCACCTGTGTGGCCTGCGGCGAGTGTGTCCAGGCCTGTCCCACCGGGGCACTGATGCCGGCGACCCTGGTTGATGCGCAGGGTCGCGGCGACTCCGCCGTCGCCGACCGGCAGGTAGACTCCGTCTGCCCCTACTGCGGCGTGGGCTGCCAGCTCACCTATCACGTGAAGGATGACCGCATCCTCTTCGTCGAGGGCAAGGACGGTCCGGCCAATCAGGGGCGGCTATGCGTCAAGGGGCGCTTCGGGTTCGACTACCCCAACCATGCGGCGCGCCTGACCGTCCCGTTGATTCGCCGCGAGGGTGTCGCCAAGGGGCTCGACCCGGAATTCGATCCGGCCCAGCCGCTGACCCATTTTCGCGAGGCGAGCTGGGACGAGGCGCTGGACCTGGCCGCCCAGGGGCTCATCGACCTCAAGGCCGCTCATGGGCCCCAGGCGCTGGCCGGCTTTGGCAGCGCCAAGTGCTCCAATGAGGAGGCCTGGCTGTTCCAGAAGCTGGTGCGCACCGGCTTCGGCTCCAACAACGTCGACCACTGCACCCGGTTGTGTCACGCCAGCTCGGTGGCGGCGCTGATGGAGTGCATCGGCTCCGGCGCCGTGACCGCCTCGTTCATGCAGGCGGCCAACGCCGAGGTGGTGATCCTCACCGGCTGCAACCCGGCGGTGAACCATCCGGTGGCGGCGACCTTCTTCAAGCAGGCCGCCAAGCGCGGTACCAAGTTCCTGATTCTCGACCCGCGTGGCCAGGCGCTGGATGCCTATGCGCATCTCAGTGTGCGCTTCACGCCGGGGGCTGACGTCTCGCTGTTCAACGCGTTGCTCAACGTCATCATCAGTGAGGGCCTCTACGACGAGGCTTATATCGCCGAGCATACCGAAGGCTTCGCGGCGCTCAAGGCGCACGTCGCCGGGATGACCCCGGAGGCGATGGCCCCGGCCTGCGGCGTTGAGCCGGCCACCATCCGCGAGGTGGCCCGCCTCTATGCCACTGCCGAGCGGGCGATGATCTTCTGGGGCATGGGGATCTCCCAGCACACCCATGGCACCGACAACGCTCGCTGTCTGATCTCGCTGGCGCTGGCCTGTGGCCACACCGGCCGCCCCGGTACCGGCCTGCATCCGCTGCGCGGCCAGAACAACGTACAGGGCGCCTCCGACGCCGGCCTGATCCCCATGGTGCTGCCGGACTACCAGCCGGTGGGCGATAGCCAGCTGCGTGCCGCTTTCGAGGAGTTGTGGAACACGCCGCTCGACGACCAGCCGGGCCTGACCGTGGTGGAAATCGTGCACGCCATCCACGATGGCATCATCCGCGGCATGTATATCCAGGGCGAGAATCCGGCGATGTCCGACCCCGACCTGGAGCATGCCCGGGCGGCCCTGGGCAAGCTCGAGCACCTGGTGGTGCAGGACCTCTTCGTCACCGAGACGGCGCAGTTCGCCGACGTCATACTGCCGGCTTCCGCCTGGTCGGAGAAGGAGGGTAGCGTCACCAATACCAACCGCCAGGTGCAGCTGGGCCGCCAGGCCGTACCGCTGCCGGGCCAGGCCCGGCCCGACTGGTGGATCATCCAGGAGATCGCCCGGCGCTTCGGCCTGGCCTGGGACTATGGCCATCCCCGGGAGGTGTTCGCCGAGATGGCCCGCGGCATGCCCTCGCTCGATCACATCACCTGGGAGCGTCTCGAGCACGAACACTCGGTGACCTACCCTTGCCCATCGGACGACGCCCCGGGGGCGGACATCGTATTCAGCGAGTCCTTCCCCACCGCCAGCGGCCGGGCAACGTTCTCACCGACCCTGCCGCTACCGCCGGACGAGCCGGTCGACGCGGAGTATCCCACCGTGTTGACTACCGGTCGCCAGCTCGAGCACTGGCACACCGGCTCCATGACCCGCCGCACCCGCGTGCTCGACGCTCTCGAGCCGGGCGCGGTGGCGAGCCTCGCCCCCTCGGAGCTGCGTCGGCTGGGCGTGGCCCCTGGTGATCCAATCACCATCACCACGCGGCGCGGCAGCATCACCCTGGCGGCACGCGTCGACCCGGCGATGCAGGAAGGCATGGTCTTCGTGCCCTTCTGCTATGCCGAAGCGGCCGCCAATGTACTGACCAACCCGGCGCTGGACCCCTTCGGCAAGATCCCCGAGTTCAAGTATGCGGCGGCCCGGCTGTCACGAGCGGAGCCTGTCGACTCATCAGCGGCCGTCGATGGCGCTGAATCAGAGGGAGGGTAGAAAGATGATGATTGCGGATCTATTTGATAGTGAAGACTTCCGTCAGCGGCTGGTGGCGCTGGGAGTACGGATTCCTGACAACGCCTGTCCCGAGACCTGCGCGCGCATGGCGCGGCTGATGCACGAGCAGGTCGGCGTCGAGGGGCTGGCGGCGCTGGTGGCCGAGCTCGAAGGCCGGCGCGAGGTGATGCTGCCTTCCGTGCGCAACGCCCTGGAGCAGTTCCTTTGCCCCGTGGTCGATACCGGTGGCAGCGGGCGTCAGTGATTGCAGGTGAGGCGCGCAAAAGCACCCCTCGTCGCCACGGCGACGAGGGGGCTGTTCAGCCCTGCACCATCTGCAACGGCGGGGCGTTCTCCTTGAGGTTCTCCTGCAGCCGCTCGCTGTACCAGTCGATGAAGTCGATCACGCCGAACTCATAGGTCCCGGAGTAGGGGCCGGGCTCATAGGCTTTGGAGTTGATGCCGCGCTGGTTCTCCTCGGCGAGACGGCGATCCTGGTTATTGGTGGCATCCCACACCTTGCGCATCTGCTCGGGGTCGTAGTCCACGCCCTCCACGGCGTCCTTGTGCACCAGCCATTTGGTGGTGACCACGCTCTGCTGCGGGCCGAGCGGCATGACGCGAAACACCACGGCATGATCGCCCATGAAGTGGTTCCACGAGTTAGGCAGGTGCAGGATGCGTAGCGACCCCATGTCGGGACTCTCGAGACGCCCCATCAGCTTCTGGCAGGCGGCCTTGCCGTCTAGTGTCATGGACACGGTACCCTCACGCAGCGGGGTCCGCGTCAGACGATTCTGCTTGCCGAAGCGCTTGAGCTGCCAGGGCACCCGCTGGACCTCCCAATCGGCCTGCTTGTTGGCGACGAGGGCCTTGTAAGCCGGTGTGGCGCGCGGATCGTCGGTATCGTCGAACTCCTGCAGAGCGTTGAGCAACTCCGGGTGGGCGCCGTTGCAGTGGTAGCACTCGCGGTTGTTCTCGATGACCAGCTTCCAGTTGGCCTGCTCGACGATGGAGGACTCCACGGCCACCTTGACGTTGGCCATGTCGTAGGGCTCCAGGTAGTGCTCCAGGGTGGCCAGGAAGTCATCGATGGCAGGGGGAGCATCGGAGAGGCTGATGAAGATATAGCCGCCGGCGCTCTTCACCTGGATCGGCTTAAGGCCGTAGGCGGCGAGGTCGAAGTTCTCGCCCATGTCGCTGCCGGCAAACAGCAGACGGCCGTCGAGCTCATAGGTCCACTGATGGTAGGGGCAGACCAGCTTGGCGACCTTGCCCTTCTCGTGCAGGCACAGCCGTGAGCCGCGGTGGCGGCACACGTTATGGAAGCCGTGCACGGCGCCGTCGTTGCCGCGCACCAGGATCACCGGGTTGTCGCCCACGTCCAGGGTCATGTAGTTGCCCTTGGCGGGGATCTCGCAGGTCATGCCGGCGAACAGCCACTCCTTCTCGAAGATCTCCTGCATGTCCACTGCGAAGACCCGGGCGTCGTTGTAGAACGGCTGTGGCAGCGAGAAGTTGGGCCGTCGCTGGCGCAAGCTCTCGGCCACTTCGTGGCGCGCGGCGGCCAGTGGGTCGTCATGTGGAGCAGGGCAGAAGTTGGTCATGTCGGGGGTTCCTTATTGTTGGGTCGGTATGGTGCCGGCGGGAGCCAGACTATGGACGCATGCGGAGTGTGCGCCAGGCCGAATGGATGTCCATACCTGCGAGCGACACGCAATGGTGCCAATACGACGCCGCCGGAGAAGGGGATACAGGCCCTTGGCTCCAATGGATATCCTGATGTCGCAGATAGAACAGTCGGGCCTGCGGAAGAAGACGCAGAATGCCCATAGGCGGCGCTGGTAGCGATCGCCGACGCGCTATCTATAGTGGACCCTGAAAACAAGACACTGGTTTAAGATATGCCGAGGCCGATTTCGAAGGGACCAGAGATGTCGAAGCAGAAACGTAACACCCACTCGCCGGAGCTGAAGGCCAAGGTCGCCTTGGAGGCGGTCCGTGGCTTGAAGACGGCCAACGAAATCGCGCAGGAATTCGGGGTCCACCCTGTCCAGGTCGGCCAGTGGAAGAAGGCGCTGCTGGCTGACTCGGCCACCTTGTTCGACAAGAAGCGGGGTCCCAAGCCCAAGCCTGAATATCAGACCGACGAGAAGCTCTACGGGGAGATCGGCCGCCTGAAGATGGAGCTCGACTGGCTGAAAAAAAAGTCCGGGATCAACCTGCCATGATCCGCCGCAGCTGGATCGATGCGACCGACCAGGTGCCCCTGGCTCGACAGTGCGCGTTGGCAGACGTCGCCAGATCAACGGTTTATGCTCAGCGACAGCCGAAGGTGCCAGCGGATCTGAATATCGAGCTATGCCACGCGCTCGATGAGATCTACACGCGCTGGCCGTTCTATGGCAGCCGTCGGATGGTGGTGGAGCTGGGGCGGCGTGGCTTTCGGGTCAACCGCAAGCGTGTTCAGCGTCTAATGCGCCACATGGGGCTGGCAGGCATGGCGCCAGGCCCTATGACCAGCCAATCGCACCCAGACCACAAGGTCTATCCGTACCTGCTACGCGGCGTATCGGTCACACGCCCGAATCAGGTGTGGAGCACCGATGTCACATACATTCGGCTGGCACATGGCTTCGTGTATCTGGTGGCGATCATCGACTGGTACAGCCGCAAGGTGTTGAGCTGGCGGCTGAGCAATACCATGGACGCCGGCTTCTGCGTCGATGCTCTGGAAAGCGCTCTGCGGCTGCATGGCGCGCCGGAGATCTTCAACAGCGACCAGGGCTCTCAATTCACGAGCCAGGCCTTCACGGGAGTGCTCAAGGACGCGGGCGTCACCATCAGCATGGACGGCCGTGGCCGGGCGTTCGACAACATCTTCGTCGAGCGGCTATGGCGGACGGTCAAGTATGAAGACGTGTACCTGAAGGGCTATGCGAGCCTCGGCGAGCTGACCCTCGGTCTATCCGACTACTTCGCGTTCTACAACGTCCAGCGCCCTCACCAGTCGCTGGAGAACCAGACCCCGGACGACGTTTATCAGTCGGGCCTCGGGGGCGGCGCTTCCATTCCTGACCACTTCGGTCGTCAGAAGGATGCCGCACAGAACCAAAACACAGGGCAGCGCTGTGCAGCTGCAACCATGGCTGAGACGATAACTTAAACCCGTTCGTTTTCTGTCTTGACGATGGGGTCCACTTTAATCAGCCTTGCTCAACCCCCTGGCGAGACGACGATGACAATGAACTTCCTCAATCCGGTGACGACCCAGACCTGGACCAACGGCCGCCATCTGGTGCGCTGCGTCAAGGTGATTCAGGAGACCTGGGATGTGTGTACCTTCTGTTTCATGGCCGAACAGCCGGTGCTCTTCTTCTTCAAGCCGGGACAGTTCGTGACTCTGGAGCTGGAGATAGACGGTGAGCCGATCATGCGCTCCTACACGATCTCGAGCTCCCCTTCGGTGCCCTACAGCTTCTCGATCACTGTCAAGCGGGTGCCGGGCGGCAAGGTATCCAACTGGCTACACGACAACCTTTCCGTCGGTGACGAACTGGCGGTGCATGGCCCGGTGGGTAACTTCAACTCGATCGACTACCCGGCCGATAAAGTGCTGTTCCTTTCCGGGGGCGTGGGTATCACGCCGCTGATGTCGATGACTCGCTGGTTCTTCGACACCAATGCCAACGTCGACGTCGAGTTTATCCACAGTGCGCGCGCTCCCCGCGATGTCATCTACCATCGTGAGCTGGTGCACATGTTCTGCCGGATTCCCGAGTTCAAGCTGCATATCGTCTGCGAGAAGAAGGACGATGTGGGTGAGGCCTGGGCCGGCTATCGCGGGTATCTGACCCAGCCGATGCTGGAGCTCATGGCCCCTGACTTCCTCGAGCGCGAGATCTTCTGCTGCGGCCCCACGCCCTACATGAACGCGGTCAAGCGCATCCTGCGTGATAACGGCTTCGACATGAACCACTACCACGAGGAGTCTTTCGGCGCCACGCCGCTGGATGTGCGCGAGGAAGTGCTGGAGCTGGTCGAGCAAGCCGAGGCAGAAGCCGAGGAGCTCGACTATGCCGATATGCTCAGCGTCGAGTTCGCCAGTTCGGGCAAGAGCGTGCGTATCCAGCCTGTCAGGCGACACGTAAAACTGACCCCCAGGCGACACGGAAAATTGACCCCTCCGTGAGCTCATCAGGAGGGTCCGCCCATGAAGAAATCCGGATATAACGTTCCCCACACTCAGGTACGAGGGGAACCGATGCAGAGCCCAGAGGATGTCGCCGCCATGCTGCGCCTGAAGGCCTGTGGCTGGGGCACCAAGCGCATCGCCGACGAGCTCGGCATCAGCAGGAACACCGTCAAACGCTACCTGCGCCAGGGCGGCTGGGCACCCTACGCGAGCCCGCAGCGCAGCAAGTCGCTGGAAGGGCTGGAGGAATGGCTGAAGGCGCGCTTCCTGCAGCATGCCGGCAACGCCGCCGTGGTCCTGCAGGACCTGCAGCTAGAGCACGGCATCACGGTCAGCCTGCGCACGGTGGAACGCGCCTGCGCGCCGTTCCGCCAGGCACTGGCCGCCGAAGCCAAGGCCACGGTGAGGTTCGAGACGCCGCCCGGGAAGCAGCTGCAGATCGACTTTGGCAGCCGCCACATCACCATCAATGGGGAGTCGGTCAAGGTCTTCCTGTTTGTCGCCACCCTGGGCTACTCCCGCCGCCTCTACGTCCGTGCCTTCCGGCACGAGCGGCAGTCGGCGTGGTTCGCCGGCCTGGAGGGCGCCTTCCGCCACTTTGGCGGGGTGCCAGAGCAGGTGCTGCTGGATAACGCCCGGGCGCTGGTCGACCACCACAACGCGGCGACCCGCGAGGTCGTGTTCAACGAGCGGCTGGCAGCCTTTGCCCGTTACTGGGGGTTCCGGCCGGTGGCCTGTGCGCCGTACCGCGCCCGTACCAAGGGCAAGGACGAGCGAGGCGTTGGCTACGTGAAGCGTAATGCTATCGCCGGCCGGACCTTCGCCGCCTGGGCGGCGATGGAGACCCACCTGAGCTGGTGGATGCGCGAGATCGCCGACCAGCGGGTCCACGGCACCACCGGAGAGCTGCCGGCGGTGCGCTTCATCGCCGAACAGGCCAGCCTGCAGCCGCTCAAAGACAGGGCGCCCTTCGAGCAGGCCCGTGAACTGAGCCGCCGGGTACAGCGCGACGCCACCGTGGAGGTCGACACCAACCGCTACAGCGTGCCCTGGCGCCTGATCGGCGAACCCGTTCAGGTCAGCGTGACCGACGGCGAACTGCGGGTACATCACGCTGGCCGCGAGGTAGCCCGCCACCCGGAGCTGGGCGGGCGCCGCCAGGTGCGCTGCCTGTCGGAGCACCTGCAAGGCATCGTCGGCTACCGATCACCCAAGGCGGACACCGAGGAGGTCGTGGCGCCCAGCGAGATCGTGGCCACCTTGCCGCCGGCTGCGCTGCAGCGCGACCTGACCGAGTACGAAGCCGTGGTGGGAGGTGGCTGGTGATGACGACGCCGGAGACTGAGCGCCTGGACGCCATGCTGACGCGTCTCAAGCTGACCGCCATCCGCGAGCGGCTCGACACGCTGCTCGACGAAGCCGCACGCCGGGAACTGACCCTGCGCGAGACGCTGGCCTACCTGTGCGAGCAGGAGGTGGCCCACAAGGAGCAGCGGCGCATCCAGATGGGGCTGAGCATCGCCCGCTTCCCGTTCCTGCGCACTCTGGAAGGGTTCGATTTCAGCGCTCAGCCTGCCGTCGATCCCGGTCAGATCCGTGAGCTGGCCTGCGGACGCTGGATCGCCAACGGCGACGCCCTGCTGCTGCTCGGCCCGCCGGGCGTGGGCAAGAGCCACCTCGCCGTGGCACTGGGCCGGGAAGCGGTCAAGGCCGGCTACTCGGTGCTGTTCACCACCGCCACGGCACTGATCACCCAACTGGTCCAGGCCTATGCCAATGGCGCCCTGGAGGAGCGGCTGAGGCACTTCGCCAAGCCCAAGCTATTGATCATCGACGAGCTGGGCTACCTGCCGCTGGAACCCGGGGCGGCCAACCTGTTCTTCCAGTTGGTCACCCGGCGCTATGAACGCGGCAGTCTGCTGGTCACCAGCAACCGGGCGGTCAGCGAGTGGGGTGAGGTGTTCGGTGACGCCGTGGTCGCCACAGCGATCCTCGACCGGCTGCTTCATCACAGTCACGTCATCACCATCCGCGGTGACAGTTACCGACTGCGCGCCAAGCGCAAGGCCGGGCTGATCAAGCCCGATTCCATCCACCATGACGAGCAGGTCGTCAGAGGGTAAGGGGGTCAGATTTCACTGTCGCCAGGGGGTCACTTTCTGATGTCGCTTGACACAGCCGGGCGAGACGGTGCATGCCGCGGCGGCCAAGCTGGGGCTCCACATTCCCAAGGCGTGCGGTATGGGTATCTGCGGCACGTGCCGGGTTGGGCTCAAGTCGGGCGAAGTGGACATGGACCACAATGGCGGCATTACAGAGGAGGATCTTGCCGACGGCTATATCCTGTCTTGCTGTAGCAAGCCATTGGGCGATGTCGTGGTGGAGTACTGAGGCTTGTCTGGCCGGCCACCCGGGCCTCGTGCCCTGGTGGCCATTGCCGCGTCACCGAGGCCGCGTTCCACCACCCGCCGGGCCCTTCCGACAGGATCGCGTCGTCAGAGGCTTGGCCGCTGGCGGTCGGCTTCCTCCTCCAGCACCACTTTTTCCTGATCTCCTGCACCGCCTTCAGTTCCCGAAGGAGGTGGTTGCGAAACCTGCGTGCGTTTAGCGCGACCCAAGAATAAAACGGCCGGTGTTCCCGGGTTGCCTGGATTAGTTCGTGAGCTGCATGTGGAATGTCAAATAATGCATCTTCCAATACGCCAAATACTGGAGAGCTATCCAATAGCTTTGTCATGAGATGAATAATATCAATAGTCATGGTTACGGACTGCTTCTTTCGGCTGTCGGCGTGATTGTTCTGAGTCTGGACAGTCTGTTGGTGCGCCTGGTTGATGGCAGCGGCTGGGACGTCATCTTTTGGCGTGGAGCCCTTATGGGGTTATCGTTCGGCCTGTTGTGTTGTTATGGTAAACGACTAGAAACGCTGCGTGGAAAACTCGGTGTCTCACTGGTTTCTGGCATATTGCTGGGGTTGATATCCATTTTCTTCGTGCTTGCTGTCGTTCATACCAAGGTGGCGAACGTTGTTGTGATCCTCAGTGCGGCGCCTCTATTCTCTGCTATTTTCACGCGGTGCTTCCTGAAGGAGTCCGTGCCATTGCGCACATGGATCGTCATCATGTTTGCCATGCTCGGAATCGTGTGGGTATTTTATGGTTCACTGGAGGCGTGGGATGTGGCCGGAAATATCTACGCGCTTGCCTCGGCGGCATGCGTAGGGGGAAACCTGACCTTGCTCAGGCATCATCCGAAGCTGGATCGAATACCCCTCATTGCCCTAGGGGGAGGGCTATCGGCGCTGGTCGCTTTTCCAATGGCATCACCACTGGCGCTGGATCTGAAAAGCTATGGTGTTTTGGCAATGATGGGGCTCGTGCAAATGCCATTGGCCACAGTGCTGATCAATAATGCAACACGTTATCTGCCGTCGGCAGAAGTGGCGCTTTTCTATCTGCTGGAAGCCCTGCTAGGAACGCTTTGGGGGTGGTGGTTACTGAAGGAGTCCCCCCCGAGCGCTACGCTCTTCGGTGGTGGCGTTATTATCATAACGTTGTTGATCAACTCTTTTCTGGGGATGAATCGCTCGGTTGGAGTAGGCAGCCCTAGCCAAGTTAGAGCGGGATAGTCAATTGGCGAGGCCTCCCCAGTTGGCATTTTGCTGGCGAGGCCTTCTGTCTGGGCCACCTTGATAATGACTCCCTTGGATTCTGTACACCCTACGTGACAAATGCCAGGTGTGCTCGGGGCGTCGAGGCGCCACCTCGACACCACTCCGCGGAGCTGGTACCTCGGCCAGTGTCTGGAGCGTGCCCGGCACCTACTGATCGAGACCGACATGGAGGTACTCGCCATTGGTCTGGCCAGTGGCTTCTCCTCCGCATCCAGCTTTTCGCGGGCCTTCAGCGAGCGCTATGGCCACTCCCCGCGGGAGGCACGCCGGCAGGGCTCTCAATAGCAGTTCCTTGAAGCCTTTTCTTTTGTCAACCATCTGAATATAAAGCGTATTTCGCTCGCCAATGGGGGCATTTGCACTAGTCATTGGTGCAACGGAAGGTGTTTGGCCATAGTCATTCGTACCAGCAGTAACCCGTACAACATGGCAAGCGAGGGGCGTCCCGATACCGGCATCTGAGGCCGGAAACGCCTGGCTGGTATGACGATTCCGTTGACACGAGAGGAGATAACAACATGCAACTGCCGTCACTTATCGAGATTCCCAACGGCGAGAAAGTGGTACCGACGTTCTCCGATAACGAGATGAAGGGGCGCCTCGCTCGCCTGCGCGACTACATGGCGAAGAACGAGGTCGACGCTGTTGTGTTGACCTCCTATCACAACATCAACTACTTCAGTGACTTCGTCTACTGCAAGTTCGGCCGCGACTACGGCCTGGTGGTGACCCAGGACAGCTTCACCACCGTGACCGCCAACATCGACGGCGGTCAGCCTTATCGCCGCAATCGTCTGGGCGACAACATCGTCTACACCGACTGGCAGAAGGACAACTTCTTCAAGGCCGTCAAGCAGCTCTGCGAAGGCAAGCGTCGCGTTGGCGTCGAGTACGACCACATGACGCTGCAGAACAAGCAGAAGCTCCTCGATGCGCTGGGTGATGTCGAGCTGGTCGACGCCGGCGTGCCCACCATGCAGATGCGCATGGTCAAGTCCGACGAGGAGATCGCGCTGATTCGCCAGGGCGCTCGCATCGCCGACGTGGGCGGCGTTGCCGTGCGGGATGCCATCTACGCCGGCGTGCCGGAGTACGAGGTGTCGCTGGCCGGTCAGGCCGCCATGGTGCGCGAGATCGCCAAGACCTACCCCAACAGCGAGCTGATGGATACCTGGGTGTGGTTCCAGTCCGGTATCAACACCGACGGTGCCCACAACCCGGTGACCAGCCGCCGCGTGCAGCCCGGCGATATCCTCAGCCTGAACACCTTCCCGATGATCTCCGGCTACTACACCGCCCTGGAGCGCACCATGTTCCTCGGCCATGCCTCCGACGAGCACCTGCGTCTGTGGGAGGTGAACTGCGAGGTGCACCGCCGCGGTCAGGAGCTGATCAAGCCCGGCGTGCGTTGCTGTGACATCGCCCATGAGCTCAACGAGATCTTCGCCAAGCACGACCTGCTCAAGTACCGCACCTTCGGTTACGGCCACTCCTTCGGCACCCTGAGCCACTACTACGGCCGCGAGGCGGGCCTGGAGCTGCGTGAGGACATCGAGACAGTGATCGAGCCCAACATGGTGGTCTCCATGGAGCCGATGATCACCGTGCCGGAGGGCCTGCCGGGTGCCGGTGGCTACCGCGAGCACGATATCCTGGTGGTCAACGAGCATGGAGCCGACAATATCACCGGTTTCCCGTATGGCCCGGAGCACAATATCATCAAGTAATGTTTTAACGACAAAGGGGGAGCTCTGCTCCCCCTTCTTGACGATAGCGTGCGGGGAGAAATGAGATGAGCAGTGTCAAGATAGAGAACCTTGACTGGGTAACCTACAAGTCGCTGACGGAAAGTGGTCAGTGCAGAATCATCCTCCCGGTGGGGGCCATCGAGCAGCATGGGCCTCATATGTCGCTTAATCCCGATGTGCTGATTCCCAGCCATATTGGCGAGAAGGTGGCGGAAAGAAGCAAAAATATGCTGGTAGCGCCCGCCATCAGCTATGGATATAAGTCACAGGTAAAATCCGGGGGAGGCAACTTCTTTCCCGGCACAACCTGCGTGTCGGGCGCCTCGCTTGAGAACTATGTATTCGATGTGTTGCAGGCCTATGTCAACCATGGCAATCGCGAATTCATCCTGATCAATGGCCACTTCGAGAACTCCATGCACCTCTGTGAGGCCGCCGACAGGCTGGTCAACAAGTGCAAGGGCGAAGGCATTTCGATCAAGATCTATCTGCTCTCCTACTGGGACTTCATCAGCGAGGAGACCATCGAGAAGGTGTTCCCCGACGGCTTCACAGGCTGGGCCGTTGAGCATGGCGGTGTGCTGGAGACGTCGATCATGCTCAAGCTTCACCCTGAGCTCGTCGACATGTCGAAGGCTGTCGACGTGGAGCCGGCTACCTTCCCTCCCTACGATGTCTTTCCCCCCGACCCTTCCTGGGTAGCACCGTCCGGGACCCTGTCTTCTCCGCTCAATTCGACACCGGAGAAGGGAGAAATGATCCTCGAGGAGTGTATATCGGGAATCGTGTCGCACTTGAACTGATTCACTGTCATGGGCTCCGAATCACCCTCGGGGCCCTGAGATGTCAGGGATGATGCCAAGTACAATAATAGCGAGGTATCAAGATGTCAGATAAAGAACCGGTCACGGTCCCACGGTTCACGGGACGAGACCTCCCCCCCTTCGGGCGACTGGTCATCCAGTTTGCCCCGCCCATCGCCATCATTGCCCTGATCGTGATGGTGCTTCGCAATCCCGATGGCGTCGCCTCGGTCATCTTCGACCTGAGGACCTACGTCACGGGTGGTTTCACCTGGCTGTTCATCCTCTACTCACTGTTCGCCGTAGCGGTCTGCGGCTGGCTGGCGTTCAGCAAGGTGGGAAGCCGCGTCCGTCTGGGGGGGCCCAAGGCGAAGCCCGAATACAGCAACTTCGCCTGGTACTCGATGCTCTTCGCCTGTGGCCAGGGCATCGGCCTGATCTTCTGGTCGGTGGCCGAGCCGATCATGCTGCGTGACGAGAGCCCGGTCTTCCAGGCGATGGAAGGCAACGTGGCCGGCGGTGGCATCGTCTGGGCCTATTTCCACTGGGGCTTTACCGCCTGGGCCATGTACTGCGTCGTCGCGGTGTGTCTCGCCTACTCCCACCACAACCTGGGCAAGACCCTGACCTTCCGCGAGGCGACGGTGGACCTGCTGCCGCGCTGGGCGCGTGGTGGTGCCGGCGTGGTGGTGGAACTACTGGCGATCATGGCCACCATCCTGGGGCTCTCCACCTCCTTCGCCTTTGCCGCCATGCAGTTCACCGCGGGTCTCACCTCATTCACCGGCGTGACCTCTGGGCCGACCATCTGGCTGTTCGTCATCGTGGGCCTGGGTACCGCCGCGGCGATCTCGGCGTTCTTCGGCATCAGCAAGGGGATGCGCCTGATCAGCGAGACGAACTCCATCCTCAGCGTCGTGCTGGTGGTGGCCGCCTTCATCTTCGGCCCGACGCTGTTTATCATCTCCAACGTCACCCAGACCTTCGGCTCCTACTTCGCCAACTTCGTGCCCATGAGCTTCTGGACCGATGCGCCGAGCACGGCAGAGCCGCTGACCTCCTGGCAGCAGAGCTGGAACGGCTGGTGGACGGTGTTCATCTGGTGCTGGGTGATCGCCTTCTCGCCCTTCGTGGCCGGCTTTATCGCCCGCATCTCCCGAGGACGCACGCTGCGTGAATTCGTCATCGGCGTCACCGTGATCCCTTCCCTGATCGTCATGCTGTGGATCGGCGTTCTCGGCTCCGCGGCCATCTACTACGACGACAAGAGCGGGCGGGGCATCACCGATGCGGTGAATGCGGATGTCGCCAGCGGTCTCTTCGCGATGCTGGAATCCATCCCGGTGGTGGGCAGCCTGCTGCTGGTGGTGGCGACGGTGCTGGTGGCGACCTACTACGTGACATCCCTGGATGCCGGCACCTACGCCCTGGCGGACTTCGTTTCCGCACCGAAGCGTGCAGGCGCCTGGTTCCGCGTGGTCCTGGTGCTCAGCATCGGCGCGGTGGCGACGGTACTGCTCACCCTGGGGGGCAGCGGGGTGGTCGATACGGTTCAGACCGGAACCATCATCGGCGCCTTCCCCTTCTCCATCGTGATTATCCTGATGATCGTGAACACCATACGTCGCCTGCGCAGTCGCGACAGGGCGACCAGGGAGCTGGAGATGGTGGTCAACGACCCCGACCCCAATGTGGAACTCAAGGTCAGCGAGGAGGGGGATGTCCGAACGGTATCCGCCGGCAAAATGAAACCTGGGGCGTCGAGATCCTGACACCCGACTACCCATCACGCCTTTGAATAAGCTCGCTTGGCGATGGGGTGGTGGGTAGCCATTAGAGAAGGCAGGTGGCCCGATAGGCGATCGTTATCGCTGTCGGGCCATCTGTCTTCGACGGTTCTGGGGTGGGCTAGATATTGGCGATTCCCGTCCTCAGGAAATCGAGTACATGGCGGGACGCCACATTCAACTCCGGCTCCTTGTAGTAAAGGCCGATGCAGACGCGCTCCAGGTCCGGGAGCGAATCCGTGTTGACGGCATGCTTGAGGTGGTCGGGAATGACGGAACCAGCCATCGCGGTGATGCCAAGCCCCTCCTCCACGGCCGAGAAGATGCCCAGCAGACTGGTGCTGGTATACATGAAGCGATAGGGGTGTGCCTGCCTCTGTAGCGCCTCCTCCATGATCGAGCGATAGACACACCCCTGAGGGTAGGCAATCAGCGGGAGCGGACTATCGGCGCCGCTGACAAGATGATCCTCCCTGAAGACCCACTCGAGTTTTTCCAGGCGATAGTCGCGAGAATTCCTGCCTTCATTCTCCTTCTCTCGCTCCATGGCCATGGCGATATCGTAGTGTCCCTTCTGGTAGCGCTGGAGGATGACCTTGCTGATCTCGCAGTCGACCTCGACGATGATATTGGGATAGACGCGGGATAGTTTTCGTAGCGCCTTCGGCAGGAAGGCCAGTTCGAAGTCGTTGGGAATACCCAGGCGTACCTTGCCCGAGATATTTTCGCCTCTTACCCTGGCGATGACCCGGTCATTGATCTCCAGTATCTGCCTGGCTGCCTTGTAGAGATACTCCCCATCCTCGGTGAGCTCCAGGCTGGAACCTCTGAGAAAAATCTTGGTGCCAAGAATCTCCTCCAATTTCTTGATCTGAAGGCTGATCGCGGGTTGTGATCGACCCAGTAGCTCGCCGGCGCTGGTAAAGCCACCGAGATCCTTGATGGTGACGAAGGTCCTCAGCAGGTCGGTGGGTATATTAGTCATTGTTGGCCCATTTCGATATCTGATGTGTGTATTGAGTATACAAATTGGCGCCTTCCATGTACGGAAAATACCTTGAAGGTGCAAAAGCGAAAACACCACAACGCTGCTGCCACACCAACAACAAGAGGTACAAGCATATGGATTCCTGGGTGTTGACCACCTTCCTGATACTGACACTCTATATGCTGGTCCATGCCGGCGCCGCCTATCTGCGGAGAGAGCTGAAAAGAAAGTCCACCAATGGATCGGCGAGGCGGTAATCATGGATTCCTACAAGCTGTTCAACTGGGGACTTCTGTTTCTCACCTTCGGCCTGATGATCTACCTGGGCTTCCTCTCCTCCAGGATGATGAAGAAGGGCGATGAAGGAGGCTTTCTCGTCGCTGGACGTTCGCTGGGGGCCTTCGTCGGCGCCAGTACCATCGTTGCCACCGGCTTCAGCGGCTGGGGCTTCATGGGCTCACCAGGCGTCACCTATCAGTTTGGCGCCATCGAGGTACTGGGCAATTTCTTCTTTGCTCCAGCGATGATGATCGCCGTGCTGTATTTCGCGAGCTTCCTGCAGCGCAAGGCCATCGATATGGGCAGCAACACGATTCCCGAGTATATCGCCCAGATTCATGGTGGTGGCAATATGGGCCGGCTCGTACAAGGGGTTGCGGCGCTTATTACCATCCTGCTGCTGCTGGTGTTCCTGACCAGCCAGATCAAGGCCGTCGGCCTGCTGGGGGCGAGCTGGCTGGGCATCGACCTGACCCAGAGTGCCCTGCTGATGGTCGGCGTCATCATCCTCTACACCATGCTCGGCGGCCTTGCCGCGGTGGCCTGGACCGATACCGTGATGGTCTGCGGCATGTCGGTTGCCGCCGTCATCATCATCGTGCAGATCTTCACGTCGATAGATCTGGGCACCTGGGAGGCGTCCCTCAATGCCATCGACCCGGAGCTTCTGAATCCTACCACCGGGGCCCACTATGGCGACAGCCCGGCGACGGTGTTCCTGGTGTTGCCTTATGCCTTCCTGTTTGCCGCGGTCCTGCCGTTCATGGCGATACGCTTCCTGGCCTTCAAGCCGGACGTCAAGTTGCACAAGGCGGGCGTGTACGTGGCTATCCTGGGGGCCCTGCTGAGTCTGGTGCCACTCGTCGGCCTCTACGTGAGGGTGCAGATGCCGGATCTGGCCGATCCGGACAATGCCATGCCGATCTATCTCGAACACTTCATGCATCCGGCACTGCAGGGCTTTATCACCCTGTTTATCCTGTTTGCCATGAAGTCCACCGCGAACTCGCTACTACATACCGTGGCCTCGGCGACCTCCCATGACCTGCGGCTTGCCCTGTTCAAGGACCTTGTCCATAGCCAGCGGCTGGTGCTGTGGGTCAATCGCTTGGCCGTCGTGGCTCTGGGTGTCGTCGCCCTGCTGATGATGCTCTACGCGCCGCCCTTCATGCTCTCCTGGCTGGGGATCCTCGGTACCGGCACCCTGCTGGCCAGCATGATCGGACCGGTATTCATCTCCACCTTCTGGCAGGGCTCTGCCTGGGGCGCCCTGGTCGCTATGCTGGCTGGCTTCGGTACCAGCGGCTACATGATGCTGTTCGCCGATGTGGGCTGGCTGATCGGGCCGCTGACGGGCTGCGTGGTCTCCTCGATCTGCTACGTGGGGGTATCGCTGGTGACGCCCCGTATCCGGCTGAGTGGTTCGGCGGCTCGCGCCTAAGCCCGCCTGTCCCATGTCATGGCGGCGCCCGCAGATTCTGCGGGCCCCTCTGCCTGCAATGTCGATCTGCCCATTTCTCGCGCTATTTGCGCACTATCTTCGGCGTTATATCGTCGGAAATATGCAAATATGCCTTGAAGCCAGGCAGTGACCGGGTCGCCCCATTTTTGCATATAGACGAACTATAAAGCCCATAGTATTCTGCTACTAAAGGTTAACAAGATTGCTCAATGTCTTCTTCCGTAGAGGAGGTGACGGCTTCGTTATTGATTTGTGTCGCATATGTTCAATTAACTTGTCATTGCTTTGGATATTAATGAGTAGCGCGGCAGCCGTAGTAAGGCCTGATGCTGGCTGCCAACAAGAATAACCATCCGGAGAAGGCGAGATGCTAGACACAACCAAGCCCCGCATCGGGCTGCCATGGGCTCTTCTGCCCATTCTTTTGACCTTTATCGTGCTGGGTATCCAGCTATTTGTTTTTGATACCTTCACGCCGCATGTCCCCTTGATCCTGGGCATCGGGTTTGCTGCCCTGGTGGGCCGCTGGAACGGCTCTTCATGGAAGGATATGCAAGAGGGCATGCTGCACGTGGTCAGCGTGGGCCTTCCGGCCATAGGTATATTGATCCTTGTCGGGATGCTGACCGGCGTGTGGATCGCCAGCGGTACGGTGCCCACCCTTATCTACTTTGGTCTCGAGCTGATCAGCCCGCAGCTCTTCCTTGCGGCAGCGGCGTTGCTTTGTGCCGTCGTGTCGGTATCCCTCGGTACCTCCTGGGGTACCGTCGGCACTGTGGGTCTGGCGCTGATGGGGATCGGTGCGGGGTTTGAGATTCCGGTTTACTGGACCGCGGGTGCCGTGGTGTCGGGCGCCTTCTTCGGCGACAAGGTATCCCCCCTCTCGGATACCACCAACCTCGCACCTGCCGTCACCGGTGTGAATCTCTTCGATCATATTCGCAACCTGGTTCCAACCACCTTGCCCGCCATGTTGATCGCCCTGGTGATCTATCTTCTGGCAGGCTTCAGCTTGGTAGGTGACGAGTCGGCCTCTCTCGCCAGGATCGCTTCCATCAACAGCGGTTTGACTGAAAACTTCGTACTCTCCTGGTGGACGGTGCTGCCCGTCGTGCTGGTCATCAGCCTCGCCGTCATGCGTATGCCGGCGATACCGGTGCTGTTTACCGGTGTCTTGCTGGGTGGCCTGACGGCATGGGTTTTCCAGGATGCCGCGCTGAAGCAGCTCTTCGCCTATGCCTTTTCCGGCTATGAGATTGCCACAGGGGTCGCGGAGATAGATGGCCTGCTCAACCGCGGTGGTATTCAGTCCATGACCTGGGTGATCACCCTTTTGCTGATCGCGCTTTCCTTCGGCGGTGTTCTTGAGAGCACGGGGTCGATGCGGGCGATTCTTGATGCAGTCGTCAAGCGCATCAACAGCTTTGGCTCACTGCAAAGCTCGGCAATTGGCAGTTCCATGGTGACGAACGTCGTCGCCGGTGACCCCTACCTCTCAATTGCGCTTACAGGCCGCATGTTCGGACCGGCCTATCGCGGCATGGGCTATTCGATGCTCAATCTATCTCGTGCCACCGAAGAGGGCGGCACCCTGGTCTCCCCTCTGATACCGTGGAATGCTGGTGGTGCCGTGGTTATCACCTCGCTGGGGCTTGGCGTCTATAGCGGTAATCCCGTCGACCTTCTTTATATCCCTCTGGCTTTCGCATGCTGGCTCTCTCCGCTTATCGGCGTGCTCTATGGATGGACTGGATGGTTCTCGCCTCTGGCAAGTGATCAAGAGAAGCAGGCCTGGAGAGAGCAAGGCGAGGAGGTCATGGAGTTCGATACCTGGGGCGAAGATAGCGCGCGCTTTAATGCGGATGTTTATCGAGTCAACTAAGATCATTTCTGTGATAGCGAGGCCCGAGCTTCGATAGGGTATGCTGACAAGAAGGAATCGAATTCTCGGGCTATCGCACGGTGTCGCCAGACATGACCCTCAACCCCGCAACTCAAGGTGTTCCCCTCACCATCGGCTTCGTCCTGCTTCACCGTTTCACCCTGATGCCCTTCGCCGCCTTCGTCGACTGCCTTCGCCTGGCCGCCGACGAGGGCGACCGTAGTCGGCAGCTGCGCTGTCGCTGGACCTTCATGGCCAGCAACAGCGAGGCGGTGCTCTCCAGCAGCGGTGCGGCCATTTCGCCCTGTGAGCCTTTCAGCGACCCGAGAGAGTTCGACTATATCGTGGTCGTGGGGGGCGTTCAGGCGGAGGGCGACCGGCAGGATAGTGCTGCCCTGGCCTACCTGCGTGAGGCGGCCGGTGCCGGCGTTCCGTTGGTGGGGCTGTGTACCGGGGTGTTCGCGCTGATCCAGGCTGGCCTCATGAAGGGGCGGCGCTGCTGCGTCAGCTGGTATCACCATCGCGACATGGTCCAACGTTTTCCGGCCATCGAGCCGGTGGCCGACCGACTGTTCATCGATGACGGTGACCGGTTCACCTGCGCCGGCGGTGCCGCCGCGGCCGACCTGGCCGCCTATCTGATTGAGCGCCACCTAGGCAAGGCCTGGGCCATGAAGAGCCTGAATATCATGCTCCTCGACGAGGCCCGGGCCGGTACCCATCCTCAGCCTCAGCCGGTGGTGTTCGGCAAGATCGAGGACCGTCTGGTTCGCCGCGCCATCGCGGTGCTCGAACAGCATCTGGGGGAGGCGCTGTCGATGGAGGCGCTGGCCGAGCGGGTGGGCACCTCGCGCCGTAACCTGGAGCGGCGGTTTCGCGATACGCTTGGCGTCAGTCCGCTCAAGTTCTCCCGGGACCTGCGTCTGCGTTACGGCCTCTGGCTGCTGCACTACACCGGCAAGAGCATCACCGAAATCGGCGAGCGCTGCGGCTTTGCCGATACCGCCCACTTCTCGCGCCACTTCCGCACCGCCTTCGACGCGACGCCGTCGGAGATGCGCAAACGTGCCGTTGAGCCGGGCGGTGACCGGGTCGACCCCTTCTTTCTGCATATCGACGGCCGGCCCGTGCCTTGAGTCCTCGGCCACCCTCCAGGTTTTTCGCCTCCTCACGCTTTCAGTAAGCACGCCGCAGCCTGCCGTTTCCCGCCGCTCTAGTGGTGGCCAGCCTGCCTCGGCGTTCAGAAATCCTGTCGCATCCGTTCAATCCCTCCCCGTCGCAGTCGTCTTTAATCGAGTGGTATGCCAGACGCGCAGCGTGGTGGTTATCCACGCATAAGGATTTCAAATTTTTCCTTCTGATGGGTAGGCGATAGATTCGAGGTACACCCTGCCCGACATCGACAACAACAGGAGCAACTCATGAACCACGCCTCTCTCACCAGCTACGATTCCCAGATCGCCGCTGCCGTCGCCGACGAGGTGGCCCGCCAGGAGGCCCATGTCGAACTGATCGCCTCCGAGAACTATGCCAGCCGCGCGGTGATGGAGGCTCAGGGCTCCCAGCTGACCAACAAGTACGCCGAGGGGTATCCCGGCAAACGCTACTACGGCGGCTGCGAGCACGTCGACGTGGTGGAGCAGCTGGCCATCGACCGCGCCTGTGACCTGTTCGGGGCCGACTACGCCAACGTCCAGCCGCACTCCGGTGCCCAGGCCAATGCCGCGGCCTTCATGGCGATGGTCAATCCGGGCGACACCGTGCTGGGCATGAGCCTGGCCCACGGTGGCCACCTGACCCACGGGGCCGCGCCGAACTTCTCGGGCAAGCACTACCACGCCGTGCAGTACGGCCTGAACCCGGAGACCGGTGAGATCGACTACGAAGAGGTCGAGCGCCTGGCCAGGAGCCATAAGCCGAAGATGATCATCGCCGGCTTCTCGGCCTATGCGCGTGTCGTCGACTGGCGCCGCTTCCGCGCCATCGCCGACGAGGTGGGAGCCTGGCTGATGGTCGACATGGCCCACGTGGCCGGCCTGGTCGCCGCCGGCCACTACCCGAGCCCGATTCCCCACGCCCACGTGGTCACCACCACCACCCACAAGACCCTGCGCGGCCCGCGTGGTGGCCTGATCCTCTCTGCCTGCGGCGACGAGGCGCTCTACAAGAAGCTCAACGGTGCGGTCTTCCCGGGCCAGCAGGGCGGCCCGCTGATGCATGTCATCGCCGCCAAGGCGGTGGCCTTCAAGGAGGCCATGAGTCAGGAGTTCGTGCAGTACCAGCGGCGCGTCATCGACAATGCCCGCGCCATGGCCGGTGTGTTCCTGGAGCGCGGCTATGACGTCGTCTCCGGCGGTACCGACGACCACCTCTTCCTGGTCTCGCTGATCAAGCAGGGGGTCACCGGCAAGGACGCCGACGCAGCGCTGGGCCGTGCTCATATCACCGTCAACAAGAACGCCGTGCCCAATGACCCGCAGAGCCCCTTCGTCACCTCCGGCCTGCGCATCGGCACCCCGGCGGTCACCACCCGGGGCTTCGACGAGGCGGAGTGCAGCGACCTGGCAGGCTGGATCTGCGACATCCTCGATGTGCTGGCCGAGCAGGGCAACACCGACGCCGTGGAGGCCGAGGTGCGCGAGAAGGTCGCCGCGCTGTGCGCACGCCACCCGGTCTATGGCGACGCCGCCTCCGACGCTGTACGCGAAACCGCTACCGCCTGAACCCGTAAAGGATCGGCCCCGCTCGGCGGGGCCGGCCGAGGAGGAAGAACATGCAACGTTATTCAGGCTTTGGACTGGCCAAGCACGCGCTCAGCCACCACGAGAACTGGCAGCGCCAATGGCGTAACCCGACGCCCAAGAAACAGTACGACGTCATCGTCGTCGGCGGCGGCGGCCATGGCCTGGCCACCGCCTACTACCTGGCCAAGAACCACGGCATCACCAACGTGGCAGTGCTGGAGAAGGGCTGGCTGGGGGGCGGCAATACGGCGCGTAATACGACGATCGTGCGCTCCAACTATCTGTGGGACGAGGCGGCACGCCTCTATGATCACTCGCTGGATCTGTGGAAGGGGCTGTCCCAGGACCTCAACTACAACGTGATGTTCTCCCAGCGTGGCGTGATGAACCTGGGGCACACCCTGCAGGACATGCGTGACATCCAGCGCCGGGTGCATGCCAACCGGTTGAACGGTATCGATAGCGAAGTGATCTCCCCCGAGCAGATCAAGGAGATCGTGCCGATCATCGACACTTCCAAGCGCGCCCGCTACCCGATCCTCGGCGCCTCCTGGCAGAAGACCGCCGGTGTCGCACGTCACGATGCGGTGGCCTGGGGTTTCGCCCGGGCGGCGGATGCCCTGGGGGTGGATATCCTGCAGAACACCGAGGTCACCGGTTTCAAGATTCGCGATGGCCAGGTGTATGGCGTGCATACCAACCGCGGCGATATCGAATCCAAGACCATCGGCTGCGTCACGGCGGGCAACTCTGGCGTGGTGGCCAAGATGGCCGGCCTCACGCTGCCGCTGGAGTCTCATCCGCTGCAGGCGCTGGTCTCCGAGCCGCTCAAGCCGGTGCTCGACACCGTGGTGATGTCCAATCATGTGCATGGCTATATCAGCCAGTCCGACAAGGGTGACCTGGTCATCGGCGCCGGTATCAACGGCTACCTTGGCTACGGTCAGCGCGGCAGTTACACCACCGTGGAGCACACCCTGCAGGCCATCGTCGAGATGTTCCCGATCTTCTCGCGGGTGCGCATGAACCGTCAGTGGGGCGGCATCGTCGACACCTGTGCGGATGCCTGTCCGATCCTCTCCAAGACCAAGGTCAAGGGGCTGTTCTTCAACTGCGGCTGGGGCACCGGTGGTTTCAAGGCGACACCCGGCTCCGGGCATGTGTTCGCGGCGAGCCTCGCCAAGGGCGAGATGCACCCCATCGCCGCGCCGTTCTCCATCGATCGCTTCAATACCGGTGCCCTGATCGACGAACATGGCGCCGCCGGCGTCGCGCACTAAGGAGATAACAACATGTTCTATATCCATTGCCCTTATTGCGACGAATACCGCGACGAAGAGGAGTTCGCCCCCAAGGGCCAGGCGCATATCGCCCGTCCCGAGGACCCCGAGTCCTGCACCGACGAGCAGTGGGGGGCTTACCTGTTCTTCCGTGACAACCCGCGCGGCATCCACCACGAGCTGTGGGTGCACGCGATCGGCTGCCGCAAGTTCTTCAACATCACACGTAACTCGGCGAGCTACGAGATCCTCGAGACCTATCGAATGGGTGAGCAGCCTCGCTTCAGCGCCGAGCATCCCGAGGGCAAGTCCGCCGAAACAGTGGCGGCCGAAAAGGTTGCCGCCGAGGCGGGAATGGTCGCAGGTCAGGAAGGAGTCAAGGCATGAATCAGCCGAATCGTCTTCGCCAGGGTGGACGCATCGATCGTTCTCGCCGGCTGAGCTTCACCTTCAACGGCAAGCGCTATCAGGGCCATGCCGGTGACACCCTGGCCTCGGCACTGCTGGCCAATGGGGTGGATCTCGTCAACCGCAGCTTCAAGTACTCGCGTCCGCGCGGCATCGTCGCCGCCGGTGCCGAGGAGCCCAATGCGCTGGTCCAGTTGGGCAGCACCGAGGCGGCCCAGGTGCCCAACGTGCGGGCCACCCAGCAGGCGCTCTTCAACGGCTTGGTGGCGCGCAGCACCAACGGCTGGCCCAATGTCCAGCGCGACGCCATGAGCCTGGTCGGCAAGCTGGGCGGCCGCTTCATGCCACCTGGCTTCTACTACAAGACCTTCATGGCTCCGGCCTCCATGTGGATGACCTACGAGAAATATATCCGCAAGGGCGCGGGCCTGGGTCGCAGTCCGATGGAGAACGACCCCGACAGCTACGACCACCTCAACCAGCACTGCGACCTGCTGGTGGTCGGTGCCGGCCCCGCGGGCCTCGCCGCCGCACTGACCGCGGCGCGTGCCGGTGCTCGCGTGATCCTGTGCGATGAGCAGGAGGAGATGGGCGGCTCGCTGCTCGCCAGCCGCGAACTGCTCGACGACCAGCCTGCCGCCCAGTGGGCCGAGCGGGTGATCGGCGAGCTGGCCGAGAACGACAACGTCACCCTGCTGGCCCGCACCACGGCCAATGGCTACCATGACCACCACTTCGTGACCCTGCACGAGCGGCGTACCGAGCACCTCGGTGAGACCGCGCCGACGGTCGACGGCTACCGGCCCTCGCGCTCACGCATGCATCGGGTGCGGGCCGGCCAGGTGCTGCTCGCTACTGGCGCTCATGAGCGGCCGTTGGTCTATGGCAACAATGATGTGCCGGGCAACCTGGTGGCCGGCGCGGTCTCCACCTATATCCGCCGCTACGGCGTGGTGCCGGGCAACCGGCTGGTGCTCTCCGTCAGCAACGACCACGCCTACCGCGCCGCCCTGGACTGGAATGAGGCCGGCCGCGAGGTGGTGGCCATCGTCGACGCGCGCCGCAACCCGGACGGCGAGCTGGTCGAGCAGGCCCGGGCCCGCGGCATCCGCATCATCGAAGGCGCGGCCGTGATCGAGGCCCAGGGCGACAAGCGCGTCAGCGGTGCCCGTGTGGCGACCATCGATGCCGCGGCCTTCAAGGTCACCGGCCGGGCCGAGCTCCTGGCCTGCGACACCATCGCCAGCTCCGGCGGCTACAGCCCGGTGATCCACCTGGCCTCCCACACCGGTGCGCGGCCCACCTGGGACGACCAGATTCTCGGTTTCGTGCCCAGCCTGGTGAAGGGCGTGCACGCCGCCGGCAGCGCCCGTGGCGTGCATGACCTGGCCGAGGGCCTGGCCGATGGCGCGGCCAAGGCGTGCGAGGCGCTTGCCGCGCTGGGCAAGGCCGCCAGCGCCATCGAGCCGCCCCGGGTTGATGCCATCCGCGAAGGCCAGGCCTGTGCCCTCTATCAGGTGCCTCACGAGAAGCCGACCCTGCGGGCGCCCAAGCAGTTCGTCGACATGCAGAACGACGTCACCGCGGCGGGCATCGAGCTGGCCACCCGCGAGGGCTTCGAGTCCATCGAGCACGTCAAGCGCTACACCGCCATGGGCTTCGGCACCGACCAGGGCAAGCTGGGCAACATCAACGGCATGGCCATCGCCGCGCGCTGTCTCGGCAGGTCGATTCCCGAGGTGGGCACCACGGTGTTCCGGCCCAACTACACACCGGTCACCTTCGGCGCCATCGTCGGGCGTCACTGCCGTGAGCTGTTCGACCCCGAGCGCTACACCGCCCTGCATCAGTGGCATGTGGAGCATGGCGCCGAGTTCGAGGACGTCGGCCAGTGGAAGCGCCCCTGGTACTTCCCACGCAAGGTCAACGGCAAGCTCGAGACCATGGATGAAGCCGTGGCCCGCGAGAGCCTGGCGGTGCGTACCGGCGTCGGCATCCTTGATGCCTCCACCCTGGGCAAGATCGATATCCAGGGGCCGGATGCCCGGGAGTTCCTCGGTCGCGTCTATACCAACAAGTGGGCCAAGCTGGCACCGGGCCGGGTGCGCTACGGCCTGATGTGCAAGGACGACGGCATGCTGATGGACGACGGTACCACCAGCTGCCTGGGCGAGAACCACTTCCTGATGACCACCACCACCGGCGGCGCCGCCGGCGTGATGGAGTGGCTGGAGCTGTGGCACCAGACCGAGTGGCCGGAACTGCAGGTCTATTTCACCTCGGTCACCGACCACTGGGCGACCATGACCGTGACCGGCCCGGACGCACGCAAGCTGCTGTCCGAAGTGACCGACATAGATTTGGACAAGGAAAGTTTCAAGTTTATGGACTGGTGCAGCGGCAAGGTGGCCGATGTTCCGGCACGGGTGTTCCGCATCTCCTTCACCGGGGAGCTGGCCTACGAGATCAACGTGCAGGCCAACTACGCCATGCACGTCTGGAAGACCCTGTTCGAGCACGGCAAGAAGTACAACCTGACGCCCTATGGCACCGAGACCATGCACGTGCTGCGTGCCGAGAAGGGACTGATCATTGCCGGTCAGGATACCGACGGCTCGGTGACCCCCGAAGACCTGGGCATGGACTGGGCGATCGGCTACGACAAGCCGTTCTCCTGGATCGGCAAGCGCGCCCTGACGCGTCCGGACACGGCGCGCAAGGACCGCAAGCAGTTCGTGGGGCTCAAGCCCGTCGACCCGAAGGTGGTGCTGGAAGAGGGCGCTCATATCGTCGTCGACAAGGACCAGCCCATTCCCATGGACATGCTGGGTCATGTGACCTCGAGCTATTACAGCCCGAACCTGGAGAGCGGTTTTGCTCTGGCAGTGATCAAGGGCGGTCGGGACCGCATGGGCGAGAAGCTCTATGTGCCGATGCCGGACGGTCAGGCCCATGAGGTCGAGGTCGTCAGCCCCGTATTCATCGATCCCAAGGGAGAGCGTCAGCATGTCTGATATCACTTACGGCAAGGTTGCGACCTTCAATACCCATCCGGACGCCTCGATTCCCAAGGAGTCGCCGCTGTCCGTGGCATTCAACATGGGCAGCGTGCCCGCCGCGACATCCGCCAGCCGGATCCTGCTCAAGGAGCAGGCCTTCCTGGGCCATCTGATCCTGCGCGGTGGTGCCATCGTCCTCGATGAAGCCGTACGCCAGGTGCTGGGCATCAGCCTGCCCGGCCAGCCCCTGGGGTTGGCGCTGGATGCCAGCGGCGAGCGCTCGATCCAGTGGCTGTCGCCGGATGAGTGGCTGGTGATCGTGCCCGGTGGCGAGGAGCTCGACGTCGAGCAGCGGCTGCGCGACGCCCTGGGCGATGCCCACTATGCCATCGTCGATGTCAGTGGCGGCCAGACCCTGGTCTCCCTGGAGGGGGAAAAGGCCCGCGAGCTGCTGATGAAGTCGACCAACTACGATGTCCACCCGAGCAACTTCCCGGTGGGCAAGGCGGTCAGCGTGGTGTTCGGCAAGTCGAGCCTGATCCTGCGCCGTCCCAGCGAGGAGCGCTATGAGCTGGTGCTGCGCAGAAGCTTCGCCGACTACCTCTATCGCTGGATCCTGGACGCCGGCGCCGAGTATGGCATTGGTGTGCAGCGTTAGGAGCCGTGTGGTGAGCAAGGCCGCTTCTCGTTTGTTCTGCAGGGAGGCTCGTTCTGCAGGGAGGCTCGTTGTTCAAGCATGCTGCATCACGAGCCGAGGAGCGGCATAAGGGCATGTCTCCATGATGTGCAACAAGATCAACAATATCGCTTAAAGGAAGAACAATGACTGACAAGATCAAGGTACTGCGTGACGCACAGCCGGACGTGCTGCTGGATGCCAGCTCCTGGGAAAAGCTCTCTGGCGATCCTCATACCGTCAACCTCAACGCCTACGCGTCAGAGGACGGGACCAAGACCATGGGCACCTGGATCTGTACCCCGGGAAGATGGGCAGTGAACTACAACAAGTGGGAATACTGTGACTTCCGTGAAGGGTACTGCATCCTCACCCCGGAAAATGGCGAGCCGATTCACCTGAAGGCGGGTGACATCTTTATCGTCGAGCCCGGTTTCAAAGGCACCTGGGAAGTCGTCGAGACCGTTCGCAAGTATTTCGTGTTTGCCTGATCGCATGAGCGGCAATTGTCGCGCCGAGCCAGGCGCTCGGCGCGATAAACAGAGGAGAGAGGATGATGGGGCCCAAGAAAAGCAACTGGATTCTGGTGGCTCAATGTCCGAGCCGACTCGGCACCGTGGACGTGGTCACCCGCTTCCTCAAGGAGCGTCGCTGCTACATTACCGAGCAACACTCCTTCGATGATCGGCTGAGCGGATGCTTCTTTATCCGCACGGAGTTCAGGCCGGAGGAAGAAGAGTTTGAGGCCGCGAGCTTCGAGTCCGGCTTCGCCGAGCGTGCCGCCGAGTTTGGCATGACGTTCGAGCTGACACCGCCAGGCCGGCGGATGCCGGTGGTGATCATGGTCTCCAAGGCCGATCACTGCCTCAACGACCTGCTCTACCGCTACCGTATCGGCCAACTGCCCATCGATATTCGCGCCATCGTCTCCAACCATCCGGACCTGGCCCCTCTGGCGGAGTGGCACGGCATCCCCTACCACCACTTCCCGATCACGCCGGATACCAAGCCCGAGCAGGAGGCCCAGGTGTGGCGGGTGGTCGAGGAGACGGGGGCGGAACTGGTGATCCTCGCCCGCTACATGCAGGTGCTCTCGAGCGACATGTGCGAGAAGCTCAGCGGCCGCGCCATCAACATCCACCACTCACTGCTGCCCGGCTTCAAGGGCGCCAGACCCTATCACCAGGCCTATGAAAAGGGCGTCAAGCTGGTCGGAGCCACCGCTCACTACATCAACGACGACCTGGACGAGGGCCCGATCATCACCCAGGGCGTGGAGCCGGTGAGCCACGCCGACTACCCGGAAGACCTGGTGGCCAAGGGGCGCGACGTCGAGTGCCTGACCCTGGCCCACGCCGTGGCCCTGCATGTGGAGCGCCGTGTCTTCCTGCATGCCAGGCGCACCGTGGTCTTCGACCGCTAGGTATTTCTGCGAGTGCGTATTGCGTGGGAGGCCGGCTTTGCCGGGCGAATGGCGCCGTCAGGCGCCCATCGATGAATCCAATAACAAGGTCATTACATCATGCCAATCAGCGTCTTCGATCTGTTCAAGGTCGGCGTCGGGCCGTCCAGCTCGCACACCGTGGGCCCGATGCAGGCCGCCTGCAACTTTGTCGCCGAACTCGAGGCCAGGGAGCTGGTTGAGCACACCCGGCGCCTCGAGGTCGAGCTCTATGGTTCGCTCTCCGCCACCGGCATCGGCCATGGCACCGACCATGCGGTGATCATGGGCCTGATGGGCGAGCGACCCGACCAGATCGACCCGGATGTCATCGCCCCGCGGATCGAGGCCCTCAAGTCCTCGGGTACCCTGCATCTGGCCAGCCGCCATGATGTCGCCTTCGACTGGCAGCGCGACATGCGGCTGCTCGAGGAGAGCCTGCCCCAGCACCCCAACGCCATGCGGCTGCTCGCCTATGGCGACGGGGGCGAGCTCTACCGCAATACCTACTACTCGGTGGGTGGCGGCTTCGTCATCGATGAGGCCCAGTCTGCCGAGGGGGTGCTGGATACCGACCACACCGAGATCCCCTATGACTTCCAGACCGGCGACGAGCTGCTGCGCATGTGTCGCGACAGCGGCCTGCGCATCAGCGAGCTGATGCTGGAAAACGAGAAGGCGTGGCGCAGCGAGGCGGAGATCCGTGAGGGTCTGCTGACCATCTGGACGGCGATGCAGGCGTGCATCGAGAAGGGCATGGAAGCCGAGGGCGTGCTGCCCGGCGGGCTCAACGTCAAGCGTCGCGCCAGGAACCTGCACCAGCGGATGCTGGCCAGCAAGGACGACCACTCGCTGATCGCCTCCACCATGTCGGCCATGGACTGGGTCAACCTCTATGCGCTGGCGGTCAACGAGGAGAACGCCGCCGGCGGGCGCATGGTCACCGCGCCCACCAACGGCGCGGCGGGCATCATCCCGGCGGTGCTCCAGTACTACATGCAGTTCCGCCAGGGCGCCAATGAGCGCGACGTGGTGGACTTTCTGCTGGCCGCCGCCGCCGTGGGCATCCTGTGCAAGAAGAACGCCTCCATCTCAGGCGCCGAGGTGGGCTGCCAGGGCGAGGTGGGCTCGGCCTGCGCCATGGCTGCCGCCGGCCTCACCGAATTGATGGGTGGCAGCGTCGACCAGGTGGAGAACGCCGCCGAGATCGGCCTGGAACACAACCTGGGACTGACCTGCGACCCGGTGGGGGGCCTGGTGCAGGTGCCCTGCATCGAGCGCAACGCCATCGCCTCGGTGAAGGCGATCAACGCCGCCCAGATGGCCCTGCGCGGCGATGGTGAGCACTTCATCTCGCTGGACAAGGTGATCCGCACCATGCGCGATACCGGTGCGGATATGCAGGAGAAGTACAAGGAGACCTCGAAGGGTGGGCTCGCCGTCAGCGCCATCGAGTGCTGACTCTCCCACCGCCGTGCTGCCGGTGGGCCTGACTCAGGAGGCCAGCGCCTGCAGCACGGCGTCGCGGCTGGCGCGTTCCCGCTCGGCGTAGAGCGCCAGCTCGTCGGCCACCGGGGCGCCCAGTGCCGCCTCGAAGGCCGCGCGGTTGGCATTGCCGGCGTAGGCACCGTTATCCCCGCCACCCAGGTTGGACTGGAAGATGCCCGCCGCGCTGACCGGCAGGAAGTCCTCGTAGGTGATCGGCCGTGCGCTGACCAGTCCACGTTCGATCAGCGTCTCGAGGTCCGGTTCGGCGACCTTGTCCGCGGCACGACCGGCGTCGGTCAGGCGGTATTCGAAGAACGCCAGCCCCTGGCGGCGCAGCGCGCTCTCGTTGTCGGGGAAGTCGGCGAACACCTCCGCCAGTCGCTGCTGGTGAGTCGCGTTGTCGCCGCCGGTACTCCGCTCGCGGCTATGGGTCAGCAGGCGGTCGTAAAGCTCGCGGCCACGAGGCGTAAGCGCCACACCGCGCTGCTCGATCTCACCGAAGCGGGCGGTGTGCGTACCGGCCTGCTCCCCGGCGAAGCGAATCGTCTCCTCCAGCGCGGTAAAGCTGGTCTGACGCAGCAGGATCGGGCAGTCGCGGCGCGGCGGGCCCTCGATCACTGCCTTGGGGTTCATGCCGGCAGCCGGCATGCGCCGCTGGACCTCGTCGATATCCAGGGTGCGCGGCGTCAGGTGGTTGATATGTGGCCCGCGGAAGCAGACCACGTCGGCGATCAGTCGATGCTCGGCGTGCAGGGCCTCATAGGTGGCGAGATCCACGGTGGCATCGCGGTGCCAGCGGAAGGTCTCCAACGCCTCGGCGACAAAGCGCTCGGCCTGCTCGTCGCTGAGCCCGCCCTGGGCCTCGCTGAGGGCGATCAGCTCCCGTGCGCCGGGGGTGAAGATGTCACGTTCGGCCAGGATGGCCGCCGCTCGCTCGCGCAGCGCCTGACTCTCGATCAGCTCCAGGCGCAGCAGCGAGGTGAAGATGCGAAACGGGTTGCGCGAAAGGGCCGCATCATCGACCGGGCGAAAGGCCGTGGAGTGTACCGGCACCCCGGCCTCGGAGAGGTCGTAGTAGCCCACCGGGTGCATGCCCATCACCGCGAACAGGCGGCGTAGCATGCCAAGCTCCTCGGCGCTGCCGACACGGATGGCGCCGTGACGCTCGACATCGAGGCGCGCCAGCTCATCGGCCTCGGTCAGTCGTTCGGCCAGCGCCGGGTTCGCCTCCAGCGTCTCGCGGTTCACCTGCTCCACCAGCTCCAGCAGGGTGGTGTACTGCGGCACCTCGTCTTGATACATGGCCGACATGGCGGCGGCGAAGCGGTGACGGATCTCATCGGGGGAAATCAGGGATGCCTGGGTCATGGAGTCTGTCTCTCGGGTTGTGGATCAGGGGAGTCGGGCTGTGCGAGGTGTCTAGGGTAAGTGTCCATTCTTGCACTGGAAACGGAGGCTTTGAAGGTTCGCCATTTAAAGCCGACTACCACGTTCTTATCTGCCTGGACCCTGTGTTCAGCCACCCCAGCCCGGTTATCTCTGCACCAGCCTGATCAGCTCCTCGAGATAGCTCTCCAGCACGAGATTGGGCGGTGCGCCCTTGCGCGTAATGGCGCTGTAGTGGGTGCAGTAGCGCCACCTCTCGGGGCACAGGGCGCGCATGCGCCCCTCGCGGACCCAACCTTCCGCGTAATGGGTCGGCAGGTAGCCGATAAAGCGGCCGGAGAGGATCAGGAAGGCGATGCCTTCGCGGTCGCTGGCCGAGGCTGCCTCCTTCAGCGGCTCATGAACTTCCTTGATCTCGGGAGTCTGGGCGTAGGCGGGGACCACGGCATCGTGGTCGGCCAGAGCCGCCTCGTCGATACCTTCCACATCGAACAGTGCATGCTCATTGGAGCAGTAGAGACGCGACTCCTCGGCGTAGAGCGAAAGATAGTGAAGCCCCGGGAGCACCTTGAGATCGGGAATCACCCCGGTGTGGAGTCGGCCGTCGAGCACCGCGAGCTCGATATCGCTGGGGGGAATCATGCGGATATTGATGCGTACCTCGGGGCCGCGCTCCTTGAGTGCACTGAGCGCATCGGTGATATGCATCTCGGGCATTGTCACCAGGTTGTCGGTGATGCCGATGTTGAGCTCGCCCTTGAGCTGGGCATGCAGGCCGTTGACTCGGGTGCGAAAGCCTTCCACGGCGGCGAGCAACTGCAGGGTCGATTCATAGACCTCGGCGCCTTCGTCTGTCAGGGCGAAGCCACTGCGCCCGCGTTGGCAGAGACGCAGGCCTAGCCGTGTCTCCAGGTCGTTCATCGCCATGCTGATGGCGGCGCGGCTGATACCCAGTGCCACTTCGGCGGCAGAAAACCCTCCGCACTCCACCACCTTGCGGTAGATCCGCAGCAGGCGTAGATCGGTGTCTCCGAGCTGGCCCATGGGGGTATTCCTGCGCTGGGTCATCGCGCTCATCCTCTGGTGGTCGTGCTTCCGCGGCCGTGCGGTGGTGGTCATGCGGCTGGTGGAGTGTAAGTTAACCAATCGCTTGCATGAGATTAAATACCTTATAGTTTAACTAATGCAAACAGAGGGCTAGCTTGAACCCTGTACCTAGGTCGATGCCGGCCGCGACATCGCTCTCGATATCTGCCGCCGATACCTACAATAAGGGAGGCTAACGCCATGACCGCACAGCAGTTTCGCCACGCCGCCGGCTTGAGCGCCGAGCAACTGGATGCCTACTGGATGCCCTACACCGGCAACCGTCAGTTCAAGCGCGACCCGCGGATCATCGTCGGCGCCGAGGGTAGCTACCTGATCGATGCCGATGGCCGTCGGGTCTTCGATAGCCTTTCCGGACTATGGACCAGCGGTGCCGGTCACTCTCGCCCCGAGATTGCCGATGCCGTCAGCCGGCAGCTGCGCGAGCTGGACTACGCCCCGGCCTTCCAGTTTGGCCACCCCAAGGCCTTCGAGCTGGCCCATCGCCTGCGTGAGTTGACCCCGGCCGGGCTGGACCACGCCTTCTTTACCGGCTCCGGCTCCGAGAGCGCCGATACTTCCCTGAAGATCGCCCGTGCCTACTGGCGCAAGAAGGGCAAGCCCACCAAGACCAAGCTGATCGGCCGGGCCAAGGGCTATCACGGCGTCAACTTTGGAGGCATCAGCCTGGGCGGCATCGGCGCCAACCGCGCCCTGTTTGGCCAAGGCGTAGAGGCCGACCATCTGCCGCATACCCTGATGGCCGAGAACGCCTTTACCCGCGGCATGCCCGAGCGCGGTGCCGAGAAGGCGGAGGAGTTGCTGGAGCTGATCGCCCTGCATGATGCCTCCAATATCGCCGCGGTTATCGTCGAGCCGCTGGCCGGCTCCGCCGGGGTGCTTCCGCCGCCCAAGGGCTACCTGCAGCGCCTGCGTGAGATCTGCGATGCCAACGATATCCTGTTGATCTTCGACGAGGTGATCACCGGCTTCGGGCGCATGGGCGCCATGACCGGTGCCGACGCCTTCGGGGTGGTACCCGACATGATGAACTTCGCCAAGCAGCTCACCAATGGCGCGGTACCCATGGGCGGTGTAATGGTCACCGGCGAGATCTACAACACCTTCATGGAGCAGGGTGGCCCCGACTATATGCTCGAGCTGCCCCATGGCTACACCTACTCCGGCCATCCGGTGGCCTGCGCCGCGGCCATGGCCTCCCTGGATATTCTGGAACAGGAGAATCTTATCGAGCGGGTACGCCAGATGAGTCCTGTCTTCGAGGACGCCCTGCATAGCCTCAAGGGGACTCGCTATATCAGCGATATTCGCAATTACGGCCTCGCCGGTGCCCTGCAGATCGAGCACTACCCCGGCGAGCCGGCCCGCCGCCCCTTCGAGATCGCCATGAAGTGCTGGGAGAAGGGCTTCTATGTGCGTTATGGCGCCGACACGATTCAGCTGGGCCTGCCCTTTATCGTCGAGAAAGAGGAGATCGATCGGGTCGTCAATGTGCTTGGCGAGGTCATCGGCGAGCTGGATTGAGCCTTTTCCGCGACGGAATCTTTCCCACATATGCGACGTCAACTACTTTGGCCGCTTGGCGACAATTAAAATGGCCGGTTGGGTGGGGTAGTTGTCGTCAGTCCGACGACCCAGTTTTTCCTCCTTGTAATTGTCGTTGATAAGCACGCTTACGGTAGCTCTCCCCGCTCAGCTCCATCAGCGTGGCGTGGTGCACCAACCGGTCGATGGCGGCCACTGCCATCATGCTGTCGGGGAAGATACTGTCCCAGGCGCTGAACGGCTGGTTGGCGGTGATGATCAGGCTGGCCGACTCGTAGCGATGGGCGATCAGCTCGAACAGCACTGACGTCTCGGCCTCGCTGCGTTGGACGTAGCCGATATCGTCGATCACCAGCACGGCGTACTTGTCGAGCTTGATCAGGGCGTCGCTCAGGCGCAGTGCCTGCTTGGCAGCCTGGAGCTCCTGGACCAGGCTTGAGGCGGTGGCGTAGCGCACCCGGTAACCCTGGTCGACCAGCGTATGCCCGAGCCCGGCCGCCACGTGGCTCTTGCCGACGCCGGAGGGCCCAAACAGCAGCAGGTTGTGAGCCTGGTCGACCCACTGCGTGTCGCCGGCCAAGGCGCTCAGTTGCCGGCGCTGCTCGGCCGCGATGGCGTCGAACTCGAAGGACTCCAGCGTCTTGCCCACCGGCAGCCGGGCCTCCTTGAGGTGCCGGGCCAGCCGGCGTCGCTCACGCTCGGCCAGCTCGTGCTCGCATAGGGCGGCCAGTGTTTGTGGCAGGCTCCAGTTTTCGGCTCGGGCGCGGGTTTCCAGCTGGGGCCAGCAGGCGGCCATGGTGGGCAGGCGGAGCTGTCGCAGTAGCAGCGGCAGCGTCTGGGCATCAGGCATGGCAGCACACCTCTGTGGTCGGCACGCTGGGCACCAGATGGTTGTAGCTGGCGATGTCATGCTGAGTCACCTGGGGGAAAACCAGCGTGGCGCTCGGCGTGGCGGCGAAGCGGGCCTGGAGCTCGGCCAGCGTCGGGCTCTTCCCGCGCGCCAGGGCGCCCAGCCAGTAACTGGCGATCGCCTCGGCCTGGTCCTGCTCGGCGGCCAACGCCAGAGCGCCAACGATGCGCTTGCAGGCCTCGGCGACCGGCAAGGCGGCGGTCAGCCGGGCGTACAGCTCGCGCCAGTCCGCGCTCGGCAACAGTTCGTCGCGGAACGTCAGCCCCGCCAGCGCCCGGGGCTTGCGGACCAGCCAGCCGATCACATGGCGGTAGTCGATGACCCGCAGCCGGCCGCTTTCCGGCGTGGCATGCAGCCGCCTCAGCGTCAGCAACTCCTGCTGCGCGTGGTGCAGCACCAAGCGATCGTCGTAGAGGTGTACACGCAGCCGCTCGCCGATCAACCGGGACGGCACCGAGTAGAGCACCTTGCGCACCTGGATAGTGCTGGAGGTGGTGACGCGCACCGTCACCTCGCTGTAGTCGGTACCGGGCCGGCTGGGCAGTGGCTGCAGCGCGCCACGCTCGACGGTGATGCGGGCCGCGTTGCGGCGGTTGATCGCGGCGGCCACCTCATCGAGGAACGCCTGATAGTCATCGAGGCTAGGGAGCGTTAACAATTAGGCCAGCCATATGACGGCGGATACAAGGTTGAGTAGCGACTGGTAGTTTCTCGCCAGTCGCTCATAGCGTGTTGCCAGCCGCCTGAACTGCTTGATTTTCTGGAAGAACCTTTCTACCAGATTGCGATCCTTGTAACAGTGCCAATCTATCTCGGGGCATTCCAAGCGATTCTTTCTCGGCGGAATCACCGGCTCGGCGCCCACCGCTCGAATGATGTCCCTCAAAGCGGTGGAATCATACCCCTTGTCGCCAAGCACCGCCGCTGGAGAAAAGCCCGCCAGTAACGCTGGGGCGGCTCCGTACTCAGACGCTTGGCCCGGTGTGAGGATTAGCCGTACCGGGTTGCCGAGGGCATCGACCGCCGCGTGGATCTTGGTGCTCAATCCCCCACGCGATTTCCCCATGGCTTCGGTGCTCTGAGCCGTTTTTTTGCCGCCCCATGCTGATGAACTTTGACGATACTGCCATCTATCATCAGCTGCTCCATGTCGGGATCATCGGCTAATGTGTCGATAACCTGCTGCCAGACCCCCTTCTTAGACCACCGGTTATAGCGCATGTAGACAGTGTGCCAGCGACCGAAGGCGTCGGGCAGATCACGCCAGGGAGCGCCTGTCCGGGCGATCCACAGGACGGCTTCCACGAACAAGCGATTGTCCTTGGCCGTCACCCCGCGATCTGAAGCTTTGCCGGGGAGCATGTGCTCGATGCGCTCCCATTGGTCATCACGTAGCATTAGCCGAGGCATAGATCACCGAAAAATGCTGATATTCTAAATCAGCCCGATCTCCATCAGCAATTGTTAACGCAGCCTAGCGAAGTCCTGGGAGCCGCGCAGCGCCAGGCGCTGTTGCAGGCGCCGCTTGAAGTGGCCATGTGGCGACTCGATGCTGGCGTTTTCATGGCCGCGCCCTGGGTTATTACGGGTGGCCGTCATGCCGTAGTGAGCGCACAGGGCAGCATAACGCTCGGTGAGGTCGGCTTCCGCCTCCCGGCCGAGGTTGCGGAAGGCCGCCGACAAGCTGTCGGTGCGGTGCTCCGCGGGGACACCGCCAAGCCGCTCCAGCGCACGGGTCAGGCCTTCAGCCAGCGCCGGGTAGCTCTCGCCACCGAGCACCACCCGGACATAACACCAGCCGCTGTAGGCCAGGCGGAAGTGGTAGAGCCGGTGATCAAGCAGCTCCCCTGCCACGGTAATGACAATCCCCTTGAGCTCGGTGAAGTCGGAGAGGCCGCGCAGCCCGGGGCCATGGGTTTGCGGGAACATTACCTCTTTCTCCGGGCCGTGCGCGGCTCGCCAGCCCTTGACCCGGCGCTGCAGGGTTCGCAGCAGGCTGTCCGGGTACTGGCCGGGGTGCTGCTCCTGCAACCACTCCAGCAGGGTCAGTGCCTGCAAGCCCGGGGCGGCGGCCAGCTGGGGGACGAGCGTGGTCTCCCACACATCGGCGAAGGGGTCGGGCCGGGTTCGCCAGTGCCGTGATGCCGGCGGCTCGGAGGACTCGGCCCGGCGTTCGAGGCGGCGAGCGGTTCTGACGGAGAGGCCGGCCTTGGCGGCGGCGACCTCCTGAGTCTGGCCTTGTTGACGTTGCGACATATAGAGCGTGACCTGTTGGCTGGTGACCGCCATACCGGCTCCCTGGTGGGTCGGGACAAGCGGTCAAGCTTAGGGCAACCGGTCACAGTAGTTGTCGTCGGCCGGCCAGAGTAATTGTCGCTCTATATCTGGGTGTGCCGCGAGCGCGACAGGCGCACAGTTTAGCGCAGACGGCGACACACACCACACCGGAGCCGGCAGAGCGGCAGTACTATCGCAGATGGCGGCACCGCTCAAGGCTGTTCCGGTGACCACACCTCGTCGGGCTCATGGGCCAGGAAGCCGGGTCGACGCCGGCGCGCTGCGAAGGGCGCCACGCAGCGGTTGTCGCGGCGGTTGTAGACGAAAAAGGCGTTGCTGCGCGGGTCCGGCGACATGTTGGCGTTGGAGCCGTGCAGCACGTTGCAGTCGAACAGCAGCAGGCCGCCGGCGGCCCCGGTGGGCGCCTCGATACCGTGGCGCTCGACCAGGGCGGCCAACGCCTCGCGGCAGTTGAGCCAGGGCATGTCGAGGGGCTCCGCCAGGCGCGTGGGATAGGGGTCATCGCCCGGGCGCGGCGCACTCTTCATGCGGCTCTGCGGGTCCGGCGAATCGACAACGCCATGCTGGTAAACGCTCTCTTGCAGGGTACGCTCAGACGTCTTGACTGACATCCAATCACCTCCTGTGTATCCGTGATCAGTCTCAGCAAAACTCGTGATCCGACGGCAAGACAGCCGTGGGCGACCCCGGGAAGGAGCCGCATGGCATCATCTGGGGATGCCCCGGAAGTATTCAAGGGTCAGATCGCGATCGCGGTTCGCGGCCAGGAGCCGCTCAGTTACCCGAGGCGATCGCATCACCGACTGCTGCGCGAAAGCCTCGATAGGCAACCAAGGCACGTTCGTGAGTCGTGGTTGCCAGGCGCACCTCCTGCCCCGGCAGACACTGGGCCAAGCGCGAGGCTGCAAGCGGTGTCAGCGCCCCCAGCCGCGGATAACCTCCGATCGTCTGGCGATCATTGAGTAGCGCAATGGGCTGACCATCTGGTGGCACCTGTACGGCCCCAAGCCCGATACCCTCGGAGATAAGCGAGTCGATCCGGCATGTCAGCTTCGGCCCGGTGAGGCGCACCCCCATACGATCGGCACGATCATCGATTCGCCACGGCCGGTTGAAGGCGGCAAACAGGCTGTCACCAGTGAAATCCGCCACCTGGGCACCCGGCAGCAGCGCCAGGGTTGCCGATTGACTGTAGTCGGGCTTTTCCGGCTCGGGAGTCGCCCTCCCCTCGACTCGCCGGCTGGCATCGATGGTCACCGCCAGGCGATCACCCTCGGCGAGCTTGCCGCCGCGTCCATCGAAGCCGCCCAGCCCCTCACGCACCACACAGCTGACGCTGCCCAGCACCGGCTCGGCTTGAAAGCCACCGGCGACCGCCAAATAGGCACGCAAACCATTGCGCGGTGCGCCAAATACCAGGGTCTGACCTTCGCGCAGACTCACCGGCTGCCACAGCGGCAAGGGGCTTCCCTCAAGCGTGGCTCCCAGATCGGCACCGGCCACCGCGATTGTCAGGTCACGCTCGGCCACCAGCTTGAGACCGCCGAAGGTGATCTCAAGCACCGGGGTGCCCCAGACGTTACCCACCAGACGGTTGGCCCAGGCCCAGCCGTGCAGGTCGGCCGGCCCACCCTGGGTCACGCCAAGGCGGCGCACGCCGAACCGGCCGGCATCCTGCAGGAGGGCCAAGGGGCCAGCACGTTGGACACGCAACCCGATAACACGCTCATGACTCATTGGGACGCCTCCACGGGGGTAACATCACCGCCCTGTTGCTCGAAAGTTGCCCGATCCACCGGCACGAAACGCACGCGATCCCCCACTTTGAGCAGACTGAAGCCCTCACGATCTCTGTCGAAAAGGCGGGACGAGGTACGCCCCAACAGGTTCCAGCCGCCAGGCGTTACCGCCGGATATGCTGCTGTCTGCCGGCCGGCGATGGCCACGCTATTGACAGGCACCCTCTTACGCGGCGTATCCAGGCGTGGCACCTCGAGGCGCTCATCGAGCAGCCCCATGAAGGCGAAGCCCGGCGCGAAGCCCAGCGCGAAGACGCGATACTCCCGGCCGGCGTGGCAGTCAATCACCTCCTCCACGCTCATGCCGGCGTGTCGAGCGACCCGCTCGAGGTCAGGCCCGACGCTGGGGTCATACCAGGTGGGCAGCTCGTGAACCTCACCCGCGGCGGCCTCCTCCTCGGGCTCCAGATCCATCAGCAACCTCTCCAGCCTCTGCCGCGCCACCAGCGGAGAGAGCTTCAGCGGATCGAACACCACCAGCAGCGTGGTATAGGACGGCACCAGGTCAATCAACGCATCGCCGAAGTCGGCCTCGCAGCACCGCACCAGCGCGTCAAGCCAAACCAGGTTGGTTTCGTCGATACGATCGAAGAGCCTCACCATCCAGCCATCGAGGCCGGCAGACTCAATCCGCGGCAATCTATGGCAGCTATGGCTCATGAGTCACCTCCCAGGTTGCCAAGTGCCTGTCGTATCGCCCTCACCGCGGCGATCGATTCCGGATTGTCCCCATGGACACAGAGCGTGTCGGCGGCCAGTACCAGCTCACTGCCATCACTGGCGATTAGCGGCCTCCCCGTGGCAATACGCACCGCCTGGTCGACGATCACCTCAGGGTCATGGTGTACCGCACCCACCTCGCGGCGCGAGACAAGCCTACCCTCACCGTCGTAAGCGCGGTCGGCGAAGGCCTCGAACCACAGGGTGACGCCTTGCTCGGCGGCCAGCTCTCTTACCGCACCGGTATCCCGGATCGCCATGGTCATCAGCGGCAACGTTGGATCGAAGGCCAGAATTGCTTTCATCACCGCGGTCATGATCTCGGGATCGCGCGCCATGTCGTTGTAGAGGGCGCCGTGGGGCTTCACGTAGCTCACCGTGAGGCCCTCGGCGCGACACATCCCCGCCATGGCCCCCAGCTGGTAGAGCACCAGGTTCTCCACCTCTTCCGCCGAACAGGCCAGGGAGCGGCGGCCGAAGCCCACCATGTCCGGATAGGCAGGATGCGCGCCCACCCGGACCCCATGCTTGGCCGCCAGCCGCACGGTCATGCGGATCACGTCGGGATCCGAGGCATGAAAGCCACAGGCGACGTTGGCGAGGTCCACGTGGGGCATCACCTCGTGATCCATGCCCATCACCCAAGGGCCGAAGCTCTCCCCCATGTCGGCATTGAGCAGCAGTCGATTCATATTCTCACCTCAACCACAAAGATAAGTTATCAACAAATTACCAGCGTTTTAGAAACAAGACATCATACATTAGTCTATATTCCGTTGACTTAGTCTCTCGACCAGACCTAACCTCCTCTCGGAATCAACGCTACTATCACTTTAGGCAAAGGCTTCTCAGCCCACCTGCCGCCCCTCGTGGGAAGACTCAACGACAACTCTCAATCGACGAGGCACCTCAATGATCAACCGAATTTCTCTTAGCTCCGTTCCTCTTGCTGCCGCCACACTTGGTGCCAGCCTCGCGACGTTGAGCACTGGCGCCACCGCCGCCACCGAGTGGGACATGCCGACACCCTACGGCGACCGCACCTTCCACACCGTGAACATCCGCGAGTTCGCCGACGACGTGCGCGAGGCCACCGATGGTGAGCTGGACATCACCGTGCATTCCAACGGTTCGCTGATCGGCCACGCCGAGATCAAGAACTCGGTGCGCCGGGGCATCGTGCCCATGGGCGAGCTGATCATGTCGCGCCTGGCCAACGAGAATCCGATCTTCGAGGTGGACTCGGTGCCCTACCTGGCCGCCAGCTACGAGGAGGCCTGGGAGCTATGGGAGGCCTCGCGGGAGATCATCGCCGAGGAGCTCGAGCGGCAGGGCCTGCGCCTGCTGTTCGCCGTGCCGTGGCCACCCCAGGGCATCTACACCAACCAGGCGATCGAAAGCGGCGATGACCTCAGGAATCTGAGCATGCGCGCCTACAACACCGCCAGCGAGCGCATCGCCCAACTGGTCGGCGCGGTGCCCACCCAGGTCGAGGTCCCCGACATCCCCACCGCCTTCAGTACCGGGCGCGTCGACGCAATGATCACCTCGCCGGCCACCGGCGCCGATACCAAGGCGTGGGACTACCTGAGCCACTTCAACCACGCCCAGCTGTGGCTGCCCAAGAACATGATCATCGTCAGCGAGAAAGCCTTCTCACGTCTGGATGAGACCACCCAGGAGGCACTCCTCGACGCCGCCGCCGAGGCCGAGACCCGCGGCTGGGAGATGAGTCGCCAGGAGACCGACGACGCCATCGCGGTGCTCAAGGAGAACGGCATCGAGGTCAGCGAACCGAGCGAGGCACTGGCCGAGACGCTCCGTGAGGTGGGCGAGACCATGACCCAGGAGTGGGTCGAGCGTGCCGGTGAACAGGGTCAGGAGATCCTCGAGGCCTACCAAAGCGCGCGGGAGTAACCCCGACCCGACCGCCCCGGCCACTGGCCGGGGCGATCCCGAGCTTTCCACGGCCGAACTCCCCACGGGATGCCATCCATGACCTATCGACTACGCCCACTGTATAACCTAGGCGGCTATCTGGCCGCCGCCTGCCTGACCCTGATCTGCCTGTTGATTACCGCTCAGATCGTGGGCCGCATCATCGACCAGATCGCCACGGCCATCGGCGGCGAACGCATTGGCCTGGCGATTCCAGGGCTTTCCGATATCTCCGGTTTCTTGCTGGTCGGCGCCAGCTTCCTGGGCCTGGCCTACACCTTCGTGCATGGCGGCCATATCCGCGTGACCCTGCTGATCGGGCGGCTGGCCCCGGCGGCACGCGCCTGGGTCGAGGTCTTCTGCCTCGCCATTGCCCTGTCCCTGTGCCTCTACCTGGCCTGGAACCTCTACTGGCTGCTGGCCGACAGCATCGCCTTCAACGAGACCTCCTACGGCCTGGTCAGTATCCCGCTATGGATCCCTCAGTCGGCCATGATCACCGGCGTGGTGCTGTTCTGCCTGGTGCTGATCGAAAGCCTACTTCAAACGTTGATTGCTGCCGTGCGTGCGCCACACGCCTTCACCATCGACGACAGCGGCCACGAGTAAGCCTCGGAGAACCTCTATGCTTATTATGATGATTGTCCTCTTCGGGGCCCTTCTGCTGCTGCTCGGCAGCGGCGTCTGGGTAGGCTTCTCGCTACTCGCCCTGGGCTGGCTGGGCCTTTCCCAGTTCACCTCGATCCCCACCGGCGATGTCATGGCCTCGGATATCTGGGGCTCCAGCTACAGCTGGGAGCTGACCGCCCTGCCGATGTTCATCTGGATGGGCGAGATCCTGTTCCGCTCGCGCCTGGCCGATGACATGTTCACCGGCCTGTCGCCCTGGATGCAGCGCATCCCCGGCCGCCTGCTGCATACCAACGTGGTGGGCTGCGGACTGTTCGCCGCGGTCTCCGGCTCCTCGGCGGCCACCTGCGCCACCATGGGCAAGATGACCATTCCCGAACTGACCCGCCGCGGCTACGACGAGAGCCTGATCATCGGCACCCTGGCCGGCTCCGCCACCCTGGGGCTGCTGATTCCGCCGTCGATCATCCTGATCGTGTTCGGCGTGGCCACCGACCAGTCCATCTCGCGCCTGTTCATGGCCGGTATCCTGCCTGGCCTGATGCTGATCTCGCTGTTCGGCCTCTACCTGATGCTGTGGTCCTGGCGCTATCCGGATCGCGTCCCGCCCGCCGAGGAGAGCCTGCCACTGGCCGAGAAGCTGCGCCGCGCACGCCGCCTGATTCCCATGCTGGCGCTGATCGTCGGCGTCATCGGCTCCATCTACACCGGCCTGGCCTCCCCCACCGAGGCGGCCGCCGTGGGTGTCGTACTCTCGCTGATCCTGGCCCGCGTACAGGGCAACATGAACTGCACCACCTTCCGCGATGCCCTGCTCGGCGCGGTGCGTACCTCAACCATGATCGCCTTCATCCTGGCCGGTGCCTCCTTCCTCACTGCCGCCATGGGCTTCACCGGGCTGCCCAGCGATCTGGCCGCCTGGATTGCGACCCTCAACCTCTCGCCCTGGATGCTACTGGTGGCATTGACGATCTTCTTTATCCTGCTGGGCTGCTTCCTGGATGGCATCTCGGTGGTGGTACTGACCACCTCGATCATGTTGCCCATGGTGGAGGCGGCGGGCATCGACCTGATATGGTTCGGTATCTTCCTAGTAATCGTGGTGGAGATGTCGCAGATCACCCCGCCGGTAGGCTTCAATCTCTTCGTGCTGCAGGGCATGACGGGGCGCAACATCCTCTCCATCGCCTGGGCCGCCCTGCCCTTCTTCTTCCTGATGATGCTCGGCGTGGTGCTGATCAGCCTGTTCCCTGCGATCGTCACCTATCTACCCAGTGCCATGAGTAACTAGTGATGACAGCATCCACTACCGCATCTTCCAAGGGCCGCACCAGCGGCCCCATCGTTTCATCGGAGCACCTTTCCCATCAGGCACAAGAGCAGTCGGAGTTCGAATTCGGGCTGATCATTGCCTCTCATGCCTTCACGCGCTGGATGGTGCGCTGTATGACAGCGGCGGGCTATCCGGAGCTCGGACCTCTGGACGTGCTGGTGCTGCATAGCGTGAACCATCGCAAGCGTGCCAAGCGGCTTTCGGACATCTGCCTGGTCCTCAACGTCGAGGACAGCCATACCGTGACCTATGCACTCAAGAAGCTCACCAAGCTTCAGCTCGTCCAGGGCGAAAAGCATGGCAAGGAGACCTTCTTCAAGACCACCGCGGAAGGGCGCAGCACCTGCCAACGCTACGCCGAGATCCGCGAAGATTGTCTGATTGAGTCGCTATCCTCGTTGGGAATCGAGCATGAGGAAACCAGCCGTCTGGCCGGCATGCTGCGGGCGATGTCGGGGATCTACGACCAAGCCGCCCGGGCTGCCGCCTCGCTGTAGCAAGCTAGCTCCCCCACTACCTGGTTGCCAAAGTGCCGCCCATGACAGCCACATACCTCCTGGCCGAGCGGGTACCAACGGGTCACCAACGTACTTATTTCATGAGCCTATCAGCTCAGGAAAGCCGATCGAGAACGACACAGCCCCCACGGGCTGGCCGTGGGGGCTGTTTTGTCGCTCCAGTGGCTGCGATCAGCCCAAGCGCAGCAGCGGGTCGCTGATGCCCAGCACATAGAAGGCAACCAGCGCGATGCCCCCGCTGAAGATGAGGTAGTAGATCGTCGGCAGGATCGTCTTGCGGATGGTTTCGCCCTCGCGGCCGAGCAGGCCCACGGTGGCCGAGGCCGCCACCACGTTGTGGATGGCGATCATGTTGCCGGCGGCGGCCCCCACGGCCTGCAGCGCCACCATGAAGGCGGTGGAGATGCCGAGTTGCTGGGCGACGTTGAACTGGAAGTCGGCCAGCATCAGGTTGGAGACGGTATTGGAGCCGGCGATGAAGGCGCCGAGGGCACCCACGGCCGGGGCGAAGAACGGGTAGACATCGCCCACGCTGTTGGCCACCAGCTGTGCCATGGCCACCGGCATGGAGACCAGGTCGGCGGCGTTGACGCCGGAGTTGATCAGGATCCGCACCATGGGGATGGTGAAGATCAGCACGAAGCCGGCGCCGAAGATGGTGCGGGTGGATTCGCCGAAGGCGGCCTTGAGCTCACCCAGGCGCATGCGGTGGAGCAGGGCGGTAAGCAGCACCACCATCAGCAGGATGCCGCCGGGCAGGTAAAGCGGCTGGATGCTGCCGGAGACTCCTGCCTCGCCGAGGATATTGCTCCAGCCGAAGGCGAATGAGGTCAGCGCATTCTTGAACGGTTCGATGGTACGCGAGGCGACCAGGATCACGGCCAGCAACACGTAGGGGAGCCAGCCCATCAGGGTAGAGATCGGTGCCTTGCCGGTGACGTCGTCCAGCTTGATCTCGAGCTTGCCGATCCACTGGTCGGGCCAGGCGGAGGACTCGGGGAAGTCCCAGGTATCCTTGGGAATCAGGAAACCGCGGCGGGCCGCCGGCACGACGATGGCCAGGCCGACCATGGCGCCGATCATCGACGGGAATTCCGGTCCCAACAGCACGCGGCCAGCATGTAGGGGACCACGAAGCTGATGCCGGCGAAAATCGCGAAGGGCGCGATGGAGAGGCCTTCCTTCCAGGAGCGGTTGGTGCCGAAGAAGCGCACCATGATCACCACCATGATCAGCGGCATCAGGATGCCGACGATGCCGTGGATGACGGCCACCTCACCGGCGATCAGGCGGAAGTACTCCATCCAGGTGGCGCCGCCGGCCTCCAGGGTCTCGGTGATGCCAGCGCGGTCCAGGCCGCCGGAGACACCGACCACGATGGGGGTGCCGACCGCACCGAAGGAGACCGGGGTGGACTGGATCATCATGCCCACCACCACGGCGGCCAGCGCCGGGAAGCCCAGCGCCACCATCAGCGGTGCGGCGACGGCGGCGGGGGTGCCGAAGCCCGAGGCGCCCTCGATGAAGCAGCCGAACAGCCAGGCAACGATGATCGCCTGCACGCGGCGGTCAGGGCTGATGCCGGAGAAGCCGTTGCGGATCGCCTTGATGCCGCCGGAGTGCTTCAGGGTGTTGAGCAGCAGGATGGCACCGAAGATGATCCACAGGATCGAGACCGTGAGGATCAGGCCCTGCAGGGTGGAGGCCAGCACGCGGGTGGCGCTCATCTCCCAGGCGAACAGGCCGATGATGACGGTGACCACGAACACGATGGGCATGGCGGTCTTGGCCGCCATGCGCAGACCGATCAGCAGTACACCGGCAAGCACCAGGGGCACGAAGGCCAGCAGCGCGAGTATCGTATCATTCATAGAATGACCCTCTCGTTGTTAAGGGTGGATTGTTGGTGAGGAAACGTCTGGTGATGGCTAAGATTGGATAGCCGCACCCGCTAGAGCGGGGCGGCAGCCCAATACAAGTCACCCTAGCGCTTCTTCTGAGGTGGCAGATCGGTACAGACCCCTTCGAACAGTTCGGCGGCCATGCCGACCGATTCGCCCAGCGTCGGGTGGGGATGGATGGTCTTGCCGATGTCGATTGGGTCGCAGCCCATCTCGATGGCCAGGCACAGTTCGCCGATCAGGTCCCCCGCCTGGGTGCCGACGATGGCCCCGCCGATGATGCGGTGGGTGTCCTCGTCGAACAGCAGCTTGGTGAAACCCTCGTCGCGGCCGTTGGCGATGGCCCGACCGCTGGCCGCCCAGGGGAATACCGCCTTGCCGTACTTGATGCCTTCGGCCTTGCATTCGGTCTCGGTCTTGCCGGCCCAGGCGACTTCCGGGTCGGTATAGGCCACGGAGGGGATCTGGCGGGCGTCGAAGACGCTCTTCTGTCCGGCGGCGGCCTCGGCGGCGACATGCCCCTCGTGCACCGCCTTGTGGGCCAGCATCGGCTGGCCGATGATGTCGCCGATGGCGAAGATGTGCCCGACGTTGGTGCGCAACTGCTTGTCGACATTGATGAAGCCGCGCTCGTCGACCACCACGCCGGCGTTTTCGGCACCGATCTTGTTGCCGTTGGGGCTGCGCCCGACCGATTGCAGGATCATGTCGTAGACCTGCGGCTCGGCCGGGGCATTGTCGCCCTCGAAGCTGACCTTGAGGCCGCTCTTCTGGGCTTTCACGGCGGTGGTCCTGGTCTTGAGCATCACCTTGTCGAAGCGTGGCGTGTTGACCTTCTCCCAGACCTTGACCAGATCGCGGTCGGCGCCGGTCATCAGCCCGTCGAGCATCTCGACCACGTCGATGCGGGTGCCCAGGGTGGAGTAGACCGTGGCCATCTCCAGGCCGATGATGCCGCCGCCGATGACCAGCATGCGCTTGGGGATGGAGGTCAGTGCCAAGGCGCCGGTGGAATCGACCACCCGGGGGTCGTCGGGAATGAAGGGCAGTTTCACCGACTGCGAACCGGCGGCGATGATGCACTTGTCGAACTTCACCACCTGCTTCACGCCGGTCTGCTCCTGGCCGTCGCCGCTGGTCAGGGCGACTTCCAGGTGATGCGGGTCGAGGAATTTGCCGACCCCCCGCACCGTCTGTACCTTGCGTGCCTTGGCCATGCCGGCCAGCCCGCCGGTGAGCTTGCCGACGACCTTTTCCTTCCAGCCGCGCAGCTTGTCGAGATCGATCTTCGGCTTGCCGAAGGCGATGCCGTGATCGGCCATGCCATTGGCCGCGTCGGTGACCGCCGCGACATGCAGCAGCGCCTTGGAGGGGATGCAGCCGACGTTCAGGCACACCCCGCCGAGGCTGGCATAGCGCTCCACCAGCACGGTCTTCATCCCCAGGTCGGCGGCCCGGAAGGCGGCCGAGTAGCCGCCCGGCCCGGCGCCAAGCACCAGCATCTCGCATTCGAGGTCGGCCCCGCCGGTATGGGTGGCCGCCGCAGGCGCGGGCGTAGCCGCTTTCTTTTCGCCGGTTCCCCCGGCGGCTGAGGGTGGGGCGGCGGGGGACTTGCCTTCCGCTTCCAGCATCAGAATCACCGCTCCCTCCGAAACCTTGTCGCCGACCGCCACCAGCACGTCGGTGACCTTGCCGGCCTTGGGCGCGGGCACGTCCATCGAGGCCTTGTCGGACTCCACGGTGATCAGCGGGTCCTCGGCACGGATCGTATCGCCCGCGCGTACCAGCACTTCGATGATCGGCACATCGCTGAAATCGCCGATGTCCGGTACCCGAACCTCTTCCAGGCTGCCCCCGCCATAACCCCCGCCGGCATCGCCGGGCGCCGCCGAGCCCACCCCTGTTTCATGGACCGCCGGATGCGGGTCGTGGTCCGCCACCCGGGACCCGGTTTCGGCCGGTTCCAGCATCAGGATGGTCGAGCCCTCGGAGACCTTGTCCCCCTCCTTGACCTTGAGTTCTCCGACCGTACCCGACATCGGGGACGGCACGTCCATGGAGGCCTTGTCGGTCTCCAGGGTGATCAGCGGGGCTTCGATGTCGATCGCATCGCCCGGCTTGACCAGCACCTCGATGATCTCGACGTCCTTGAAGTCCCCGATGTCGGGCACCTTGACTTCGATTGCATTGGCCATGTCGTGGGCTCCTCACATGATGATGCGCCGCATGTCGGCGAGCAGGTTGGCGAAATGGACGTTGAAACGGGCTGCGGCGGCGCCGTCGATCACCCGGTGATCCCAGGAGAGCGACAGGGGCAGCACGAACCGCCACTCCGACTGCTTGCCGTCCGGTGAGACCTGCTTCCAGTAGGAGCGACACACGCCCATGATGGCCACTTCGGGGGCGTTGATGATCGGCGTGAAATAGAGCCCGCCGATCCCGCCCAGCGAGGAGATGGTGAAGCAGCCGCCCTGCATCTGATCGGGCTTGAGCTTGCCGTCGCGGGCCAGCTTGGCCAGCGCCCCCATTTCCTGGGCGATCTCGGCGACGCCCTTCTGGTCCGCATCGCGGATCACCGGCACCACCAGGCCGTTGGGCGTGTCGGCGGCAAAGCCGATGTGGTAGTACTGCTTGAGGATCAGGTTGTCGCCGTCCAGCGAGGCGTTGAACTCGGGGAACTGCTTCAAGGAGGCGACCGCGGCCTTGATCATGAACGCCAGCATGCTGACCTTGATGCCGGCTTTCTCGTTGGCCTTGTTGAACTGCACCCGGAAGGCTTCCAGGTCGGTGATGTCGGCCTCGTCGTGGTTGGTGACGTGGGGAATCTGCACCCAGTTGCGATGCAGGTTGGCACCGGAGATCTTCTTGATCCGCGACAGCGGCTGGGTCTCCACCGGGCCGAACTTGGTGAAGTCGACCTTGGGCCAGGGCAGCAGGTCCAGGCCTCCGCCGGCGGCTGGAGCGCCAGTTGAAGCGCTAGCCGCCGCCGGGGCGCCACCCTTGGCGAAGCTGCGTATGTCCTCCTGGGTGACCCGGCCCTTGAGGCCGGTCGGCGGCACTCGGGTCAGGTCCACCTCCAGTTCGCGGGCCAGGCGGCGAGCCGAGGGACTGGCGTGAACCCGGCTGAAATCCACGATCTGCCCGGTTGAGGGTGCGGCGGAAGGTGCGGCAGCGGGTGCGGCCGAGGGGGCTGGCGCCGCTTGCGGTGTCTTCGCTTCTTCCTCGGCGGGAGCGGGGGCAGGGGACGCCGATTCGCCTTCCGTCTCCAGCATCAGAATCGTCGACCCCTCTGAGACCGAGTCACCGAGCTTGACCTTGACCTCCTTGACGGTGCCGGCCTTGGGGGCGGGCACGTCCATGGAGGCCTTGTCGGACTCCACGGTGATCAGCGGGTCCTCGACCTGGATCTTGTCGCCGGCCTGGACGTGGATTTCGATGATCGGCACATCGGTGAAGTCGCCGATGTCGGGTACCTTGATGTCTTGTATAGCCACTTTTGTTTTCCTCCGACTCAGGCGTACAGGGGGTTGGGCTTTTCGGGGTCGATGCCGTATTTGGCGATGGCGTCCCGGACCTTGCCGCTCTTGAGCTTGCCCTCGTCGACCAGGGCTTGCAGCGCGGCCACGGTGACGTAATGACGATCCACCTCGAAGTGGCGGCGCAGGGCCTGGCGGCTGTCGGAGCGGCCGAAGCCGTCGGTGCCCAGCACCTCGTAACGCCGCGGCACGAAGGGTCGAATCTGTTCGGCGAACAGCCGGATGTAGTCGGTGGAGGCGATGACCGGTCCTTCGGTGCCTTCCAGGCACTGTTCGACATAGCTCTTGCGCGGTCTGTCCCCGGGATGCAGCCGGTTCCAGCGCTTGACGGCGTGGCCGTCGCGGGCCAGTTCATTGAAGCTCGGGCAACTCCAGACGTCGGCCGCCACGCCCCAGTCGTCGCGTAGCAGGTCCACCGCCGCAATCACTTCGTTGAGGATGCTGCCACAGCCCAGCAGCTGTACCCGCGGCCCCTTGCCCGCGGCCTTGCTGAAGGGGTACATGCCCTTGATGATGCCCTCTTCGGCGCCATCGGGAAGCGCTGGATGATGGTAATTCTCATTCAGTGTAGTGATGTAGTAGAAGACGTTCTCCTGGTCCTCGTACATGCGCTTGAGGCCGTCGCGCACGATCACCGCCACCTCGTAGTGGAAGGTGGGGTCATAGGCCATGCAGTTGGGGATGAACTGGGCGAACAGCTGGCTATGCCCGTCCTGGTGCTGCAAGCCCTCGCCATTCAGGGTGGTGCGCCCCGAGGTGCCGCCGATCAAAAAACCCCGCGCCAGCATGTCGCCGGCCGCCCAGGCCAGGTCGCCGATGCGCTGGAAGCCGAACATGGAGTAGTAGACGTAGAACGGGATCATGGTGACCCCGTGGTTGCTGTATGACGTGGCCGCCGCGATCCACGACGACATGGCCCCGTCCTCGTTGATGCCTTCCTGCAGGATCTGGCCTTTCTGGTCCTCCCGGTAGGGCATGATCTCCTCGGCGTCCATGGGCACGTACTTCTGCCCTTCGGGAGCGTAGATACCGATCTGCCGGAACATGCCTTCCATGCCGAAGGTGCGCGACTCGTCGGCGACGATCGGGGTCAGCCGCGGCCCCAGGGTCTTGTCCCGGGCCAGGGAGACCATGATGCGCACCAGGGCCATGGTGGTGGACATGGTGCGCTCGCCGGTGTCTGCCAGCACCTGCTTGAACATGTCCAGGGGCGGCGCCTCGAGCAGATCGCCGTTGCGTTGGCGCTGGGGGAGGTAGCCCCCCAGCGCCTTGCGCTGCTCGTGCAGGAACTGCATTTCGGCGCTGTCCTCCGGGGGCTTGAAGAACGCCGCCTGGGTGACCTGTTCGTCGCTGAGGGGCAGGTCGAAGCGCTGGTGGAAGTACCTGAGGTGATCCTCGCCCAGTTTCTTCTTCTGGTGAGTGATGTTCTGGCCCTCGCCGCCCTCGCCCATGCCGTAGCCCTTGACGGTCTTCATCAGCAGCACCGAGGGCTTGTCCGTGGTGTTGACCGCGGCGTGATAGGCCGCATAGACCTTCTGCGGGTCGTGGCCACCGCGGACCAGCTTGTAGTAGATGTCGTCGTCCGACAGGTGGGCGACCATTTCCTTGAGCTCCGGGTACTTGCCGAAGAAGTGCTCACGGATGTAGCCGCCGCCCTTGACCTTGAAGTTCTGATACTCGCCGTCGACGCACTCCTCCATGCGCTTGCGCAACAGCCCCTTGGCGTCCTTGGCCAGCAGTTCGTCCCAGCCCGACCCCCACAGGCACTTGATGACGTTCCATCCCGCGCCCCGGAAGTTGCCTTCCAGTTCCTGGACGATCTTGCTGTTGCCCCGCACCGGGCCGTCCAGACGCTGCAGATTGCAGTTGATCACGAAGATCAGATTGTCCAGCTTCTCCCGGTTGGCCAGGGCGATGGCACCCTGGGACTGGGGCTCGTCCATCTCGCCGTCGCCCAGAAACGCCCAGACCTTTCGACCTTCGGTGTCGGCAAGCCCCCGGTGCTGGAGATACTTCATGAAGCGTGCCTGATAGATGGCCATGATCGGCGCCAGACCCATGGAGACGGTGGAGACCTGCCAGAAGTCCGGCATCAGATAGGGGTGGGGATAGGAGGAGAGCCCCTTGCCGTCCACCTCCAGGCGGAAGTTCTCCAGCTGCTCCTCGGAGAGCCGTCCCTCCAGAAATGCCCGCGCGTAGATACCCGGCGCGCAATGGCCCTGTACGTAGATGATGTCACCCCCGTGGCTGTCGCTGGGGGCATGCCAGAAATGGTTGAAGCCCACCTCGTACATCACCGCCGAAGACGCGTAGCTGGCGATATGTCCCCCGGGTTCGGCGGGTTTCTTGTTGGCGCGCACCACCATGGCCATGGCGTTCCAGCGCAGATAGGCGGTCAGCCGCTGGAGCAACTCCGCGTCGCCGGGCAGCTTGGCCTCCTTGTGGGGCGGGATGGTGTTCACATAGGGCGTGCGGGTGGTGTCCGGCGGCTCGGCGCCGGCCCCGTAGGCTTCTTCCACCGCCTTGTGCAGCAGGTAGGTGGCCCGCTCGGGGCCCACCCGTTCCACCACCACGTCGACGGCTTCCTGCCACTCCCGGGTTTCTTGAGGATCGAAGTCGTTGTAGTTGTCGAAGGCCATGGAGCGTCTCCCTTGGTTGGGTCGGACTTGTTTTCTTCAGTATCCAGCGCATGTGTACGGCTCTCGGCGTCGCACGCAGCGGCTACGACGCCTGGCGACAGCGTGGCGGTGAGCCACCTCCGAGGCACCGCCAGCAAGCCGTCACCGACCAGCGTGTGGCTCAGTGAGGTGCCGGCGGCGCGGGCGATGATCGGAAAGCGCCGAGCCCGGCTCTGTCAGGCTCAGCGCGTGGCTTTAGGTGGTTCTCCGGCATGGCGTACGATGACCACCAGTTCGCGGGGGCCGTGCACGCCGTAGGCCAGGGTCTGCTCGATGTTGGCGGTCTTGCTGGGGCCGGAGATCAGCAGGGCGTTGGTGGGCATGCCGCCGGCCCAAGCGTGAGCCTCGACCACGTCGAAGAGAGTGTCCTCGACAGTGTCGGCGTCGAGCACCGCGATATGCAGCGGCGGCACCAGGCTGATCAGCCGAGGCTCGTCCGGCGTGGGCCACAGCCACAGGCTGCCGGTCTCGGCGATGGCGCCACGGGTCGAGGTCAGGCCGGCCTCCACGCGCTCGAACTGCTCGCGCTGCCACTGTTCGATATCGCGATCCACGCCGACCAGTTCCACGTCGACATCGGCCAGGGCGCTGCGCGCCTCGACAGCCACCGGGTGCTGCTTGCCCAGCGCCAGCCGACGCACGCCCTTGTCGGCGAGCACCCCGGCCAGCGCCTCGGTCCAGCGAGCCTGGTCGACATGGACCACCTCGCCGTGCACCGAGGTGATCCAGCGCTCAAAACGCGCCAGGCGCTCTTCCTGGCTCCAGCCACGGTTCGTCACCACGGCGAAGTCACACTCGGGGGCGGTCAGCGGACCGTCGGCCCGCTCGCGTAGGCGCTTGAGAATGGTGTCACGGGCACTCATCAGCGCTCCTCCTGGTGGGTCTTGCTCGACTGATGACGCTTGACCAGCGCATGCAGGGTGGTGCCGGCCGGCTTCGGTGCGGTGCGATAGTCGGTCCAGGGGCCGAGCCGCGCAGGCGTCAGCGCCCTGAGCTTGCCCGCCACCGAGGTGCCGGAACGCCAGACGGCGGGGTGGGTGGCCAGCCACTGGAAGCCCTTCCAGGCGGCGACCTCCTTGCGAGTGCGCTTGATGCCGGCGCCGGGCACGTTACCGCGCCCCTCGCCCACCGACTCCTTGCGCAGCCGCACCAGCAGGTCGGGGATCGGAATCTTCACCGGGCAGACCTCGCCACAGGCGCCGCACAGGCTGGAGGCGGTGGGCAGGTCCTTGGTCTCCTCCAGGCCCATCAGGTGGGGCGAGAGGATGCTGCCGATCGGGCCGGGGTAGGTGGTGCCGTAGGTGTGGCCGCCCACCCGGGTATAGACGGGGCAGTGGTTCATGCAGGCGCCGCAACGGATGCAGCGCAGGGTGTCGAGCAGCTCGTCGTCCTGGTAGATGTTCGACCGGCCATTGTCGACCAGCACCAGGTGGACCTCCTTCGGCCCGTCGTGCTCGCCTTCCTTGCGCGGCGAGCTGATCATGTTGAAGTAGGTGGTGACGTGCTGGCCGGTGGCGGAGCGGGTCAGCAGGGCGTAGAGGGGCGGCACGTCGCGCAGCTGTTCGACCACCTTCTCGATGCCGGTCACGGCGACGTGCACCGGCGGCACCGTGGTGGTCATGCGGCCGTTGCCCTCGTTCTCCACCAGGCAGAGGGTGCCGGTCTCGGCCACCGCGAAGTTGACCCCCGAGACCCCCACATCGGCAGCCATGAAGCGCTCGCGCAGCTGCTGCCGGGCCGCCGCGGTCATGTAGTCGACGTCGCGGGTGCGCTCGGTGCCGGTCTTGTCGTGCAGGATCTCGGAGATCTCATCGGTGTTGAGATGGATCGCCGGCATGATGATGTGCGAGGGAGTCTGCTGGTTGAGCTGCACCAGGTATTCGCCGAGATCGGACTCCAGTGCCTCGATGCCCGCCTCCTCCAGATGGGCGTTGAGGTGCATCTCCTCGGAGACCATCGACTTGCCCTTGATCACCGAGCGCGCCCCGTGGGACTCGCAGATCTCGCGGACGATACGGCACGCCTCTTCGCCATCCTCGGCCCAGTGCACGCGAATGCCGTTGGCCTCGCAGTTGGCCTCCAGCTGCTCGAGCAGGTCGGGCAGCCTGGCGAGCGCCCGCAGGCGGATATTGGCGCCCAGTTCGCGCAGGGTCTCGAGGTCCCAGTCATCGAAGCTGTCACGCCGCTTGGACATCAGGCCATCCATCGCCTTGCGGAAGTTGGCGCGGATCTGCGGATTGCCCAGGGCATCGTGGGCCTGACGATGGAATTCGCGCGGGGTGTAGGTCTCCACGCCGGGAGGCTGTCCGCTCATGAGGTCCTCCGCCACAGGTAACTGGCGATATGCTCGCCCTGGATCGGCTTGTTCAGCTTCTCGAAACGCCCGCCGATGTTCATCATGCAGCCGCAGTCGGAGGTCACGAAGCGCTTCGCCCCGCTGGCCTCGATGGCCTGGGTCTTGTCCTCCACCATGGCGGCGGAGACCTCGGGGTGACGCACCGCGAAGGTGCCACCGAAGCCGCAGCACTCGGCGGCCCGCGCCTGCTCTACCAGCTCGACCTGACCGAGCTTCGCCAGCAGCGCCGGCCCGGTCTCGGCAAGCCCCATCTCGCGGCGCGCACTGCAGGAGGTGTGCATGGCCACCTTCTCGGGCTCGCCGCGATCCTCCAGGTCCAGGTGGCAGACATGGATCAGGAACTCGGTCAGCTCGAAGACGCGCCCGGCCACCTCCTCGGCCTTCGCCTCGAGGTCGGTGTCGGCGAAGAGCTGGGGGTAGTGGGTGCGCATCATGCCGCCGCAGGAGCCCGAGGGCACCACGATCGGCCAGGGGTCGGGAAAGAGATCCAACTGGGCCGCCGCCACGGCACGCGCCTCCAGCTGATAGCCCGACGTGTAGGCCGGCTGGCCGCAACAGGTCTGGTCCTCGGGGAACAGCACCTCGATGCCCTCGCGCTCGAGCAGCCGGATGGCATCCATTCCGGCCTCGGGATAGAGGAGGTCGATCAGGCAGGTGCCGAAGAAGTAGACCTTGTCTGGTCTCGGCGGATAGAGCTTGACTGCGGTCATCGGCGATTCCTTCAACATCTGGCATATGTTGGCATCCTGGTAAAATGGTAAAACCAATTTACCCATTGGAGTTGGCGAACCTTAAGGAGGCCACGGCTACAGTGTCAAACGAGAGGCGGGTTTTTTCTCGCCATATTGCGCTAGACTTTGGTCTATCGACCGGCAAGGTCATTGCAAGCGCCTGAATTACTGGGGGTAATCGCATTCTCTCCGGAGTGGATTCGGAACAGGATATTGGTAATACCAATATCCTGGCGTAAGATAGCGCCACATAGACCCTCGATTCCCCAAGCACCGCCGGAGCCTCGCCATGGCCTACCCGCCCCTGCGCCAGCCTCGCCTGGCCGACGTGATCACTGAGCGTCTCGAAGCGATGATCCTCGAAGGCAGCCTCCAGCCCGGCCAGAAACTGCCCCCCGAGCGCGAGCTTGCCGAGCGCTTCAACGTCTCGCGCCCCTCGCTGCGCGAAGCCATCCAGAAACTCTCTGCCCGGGGCCTGCTGACCAGCCGCCAGGGGGGTGGCACCTATATCAGCGAAGAGCTCAACAGCGGCTACAGCGACCCGCTGCTGGAGATGCTCTCGCGCCACGGCGAATTCCACCTGGACCTGCTGGAGTTTCGCGATGCCATGGAGGGCATCTCGGCCTACTACGCCGCATTGCGCTCCACCCCCACCGACAAGGCACTCCTGATCAAGCGCTTCGAGGAACTTGAGGCGCGCTTCAAGGGCTGCGACCCGGTCGAAGAGGCCAAGGCAGATGCCGCCTTTCACCTGGCCATTGCCGAATCGGCTCACAATGTCCTGCTACTACACACTATCCGCGGTATTTTCCACCTACTGGAGAAGAGTATTGTCGACAGCCTGGCCCATTTGTTTGAGAAGCCCAAGTCACGTCCTTTGCTGATGCAACAGCACCGTGCTCTGCTCGATGCCATCCTTGATGGTCGGGCCGAGGATGCCCGCGCCCGATCTCACGAGCATCTGGTCTTTGTTGAGGAGAGCCTGCTTGAAGTCGAACGCGCCGAGACTCGAGCCCAGCGAGCCTTGCGCCGAGCACAAGTCATGCCCGCGACCACCCGCTGAGGCCCGCCATATCAATGCTTTCCCGCTGTTGGGGCTACCCCTGCTCTGGCTGATGGCACTCGTCGAAATTCAGGATTGTCAGGATACCCGCTGTCAGAGTGACCATTGCGTCAATTCTGACGGCTTTCCGCAGCGCGGCAAGCTGCTGCGGTGAACAGCACGTCGGTGGAGGAGTTGAGCGCCGTCTCGGTGGAGTCCTGGACCACGCTGATCACGAAGCCGATCGCCACCACCTGCATCGCCACGTCGGTGGAGATGCCGAACAGGCTGGCGGCCATGGGGATCAGCAGCAGCGAGCCGCCGGCCACGCCGGAGACCCCGCAGGCGGCCAGCGCCGAGACCACGCACAGCAGCAGCGCGGTGGGGAAGTCCACCGGGATGCCCAGGGTGTGGGCCGCGGCCAGGGTGATCACCGAGATGGTGATCGCCGCGCCCGCCATGTTGATGGTGGCGCCCAGCGGGATGGAGATGGCGTAGGTGTCGGGGTCGAGATCGAGCCTCTCGCACAGCGCCATGTTGACCGGGATATTGGCCGCCGAGCTGCGCGTGAAGAAGGCGGTGATGGCACTGCCACGCAGGCAGGTGAAGACCAGCGGGTAGGGGTTGCGGCGGGTCTGCCAGAAGACGATCAGCGGATTGGTGACCAGCGCCACGAACAGCATGCAGCCGACGATCACGCCCAGCAGCTGGCCATACTCGAGCAGCGCTCCCAGGCCGGCCTGGGCCAGGGTATTGGCGACCAGGCCGAAGATGCCCAGCGGGGCGAAGCGTATCACCACGCGCACGATGCCGGAGATGGCCTCGGAGAGGTCGTTGAGCGTGTCGCGGGTGGCCTCGCCGGCGTGGCGCAGCATCAGGCCTAGGCCGATGGCCCAGGCCAGGATGGCGATGAAGTTGGCCTCCATCAGCGCGGTAACCGGGTTGGCAACGGCATTGAGCAGCAGGTTGCGCAGGATCTCGATGATGCCGCCCGGCGGGTTGCCACTGACCTCGGGCATGTCCAGCGTCAGGGTGGTGGGGAAGGTGAAGCTGGCCAGCACGGCGACCAGTGCCGCCACCAGGGTGCCGACCACATAGAGAAGCAGCACGCCGCGAATATGAGTGGGCTGTCCCTTGCGATGCCCGGCGATGGCTGCCGCCACCAGCACGAACACCAGGATCGGGGCCACGGCCTTGAGGGCAGAGACGAACAGCTCGCCGAGCAGCGAGAACGAGGCGGCGAGGTCGGGCGACACGACGGCGAGCAGGATACCGCAGACGATGCCGATGGCGATCTGGGTGATCAGGCCCAGGCGCAGCAGCGGACGAAGCGGTGATAATAGGTAGGATTTCATTGTAAATCTCATTTTTTGAGTATTAGACAGCCCTAACCCGGATATTGCACCGGAAATGAAAAAGGCGGCTGAAAATCGGTTATAATTCAAGCTCCTACACAAGAACCAACCGCTTCAGCCGCCATGACAAAATGTACCACGCCCACCGCCACCTTTCCACGCTGCAAAGGCCGTCAGATCACCGCCAGCTTCGATGGCGGCGAGGTCACCTCTGACGGTGGCATCCTGCTGCTGCGGCAGCTCGACCGCGAGATGGGCCTGACCCGCGCTATCGCTCGCCGGCTGAGTGATGACCGCGATCCTCAACGCTGCCTGCATCGCACCGAAACCCTGGTCCGGCAGCGCGTTTTCGGCCTGGCGCTGGGCTATGAGGACTTCAATGACCACCAGGCCCTGCGTCACGACATCGCCTTGCAGACCGCCGTCGATACCGATGGCGTGCTGGCCAGCCAGTCCACCTTGTGTCGCTTCGAGCAGCAGGCCGATCGGGACTGGGCGGCTACCATCCACGAGGAGATGATCGAGCAGTTCATCCGCTCGTTCCGGCGGCCACCCAAGAAGCCGCTCTACCTCGACTTCGATGCCACCGACGATCGGGTGCATGGCCAGCAGCTCGGGCGGCACTTCAACGGCTACTACAACCACTACATCTTCCTGCCGCTGTTCGTGTTCTGTGGCGACCAGCTGCTGGTCAGCTACCTGCGTCCGGCCTCGCTGGATGCCGCTCACCACGCCGGTGCCATCCTCGCCCTGTTGGTCCGGCGGCTGCGCCAGGCGTGGCATGAGGTGAAGATTGTCTTCCGAGGCGACAGCGGCTTCTGCCGTCCACTGATCCTCAACTGGTGTGACCGCCACGGCGTCGATTACATCATCGGCCTCGCCGGCAACAAGCGCTTGGCCAAGCTGGCTCTGGACATCGACTACACGTCGGCTATCCGCTTCGAGAAGAGTTGGGAGAAGGAGCGTGTCTTCGGCTTCATCGAGTACGCTGCCAAGAGCTGGAAGGAGCGTCGACGAAAGGTCATCGTCAAGTCCGAGACCAGCCGGCGTGGCTTCAACACCCGCTATGTGGTCACCAGCCTGCGCGGCTGCAGCGCCGAGTGGCTCTATGACCACCGCTACTGTGCCCGGGGCGAGATGGAGAACCGCATCAAGGAGCAGCAGTTCCTGTTCTCCGACCGCACCAGCTGCCACGAATGGTGGCCCAACCAGTACCGACTGCTGCTGTCGGGGTTGGCCTACCTGCTGCTGGAGCGGCTACGCCGGATTTACCTCAGGCGCACCGCCTTCGCCCAGGCCCAGGTCAACACCCTCCGCCTGAAGCTGCTGAAGATCGGCGCTGTCATCACCCGCAACACGCGCACGATTCGGCTGATGTTGAGCAGCCAGTACCCGGAGCAGGACCTCTTCCTGAAGCTGGCCAACAAGCTGGTGCCCGGATAGCGCCGCGGCGTGCTGTCCCCGGCACAGAAAAGACATGGGGGTGGGGGGAGGTGCGCCCTGAGCACAGGAACTTGATCAAAAAGCAGCCAAACTCCACCTCAGATCCCTTTTATCCCCACCGAGCCTGGCATCTGGGGACTTCTGACTGACCCGGTGCAACATCCGGGCTAACTCGGTGCTGTCATTGCCCTGGCAGGCGATCAGGCTCTGCTTCATCGGCCGGGCCCAGAAGGCCTCCAGATGGTGGCGGATGGCCTCCACGGCTTGGGCCTCGTCACGACCACTATAGTGGACCCTGAAATCAACCTGATTCCGTAAAGCCAGCGCCGACACTTCCCCCATCACCGCCAGCGAGCATTTTTTGACCGCCGATTCCGTCTCAACCGCTGAACGCATCCCGGGGAGGACCAACCATGGCGACGCTGACCGACGAGAGCAGCCCATTTTGACAGGCATTTCTACCCGCCGGACACGGTGATACTGGCTGCCGGTGACCGTCAGCTCTCTGCGTGGTGCCTTTGTCCGACAGACGATCAGCATGGCGTGCCTCGGGGATAGCGCAGGCGGCTTCGCAAGGTGTTCAATACCGTCATGCGTCCGATGTCCTGCCCGAAGTCGAGGATGATCTGCCGCGCCTTGTGAATCACGAGCGCCGCACGATGCACCAGCTCTTGTAGCACGGTGCGGATCCGGCGCCGCTTGGCGGGATGGCGCACCGGGCTCAGCTCGCCGGTCATGCCCAGCTGCCCCATCAGCCGCAGGATGTTGTAGGCCAGCTGGGCGAGGTGCAGGATCAGATCGTTGGTGGCGAACTTGCCCGACGGCAGCCGCTCCAGGTCGAGATCGGTCTTGATCTCACTGTGGAATTGCTCGTGGGTGGCATGCGCCTGGTAGCGTTTGATCACCGCCTCCGGCGCCTCGTCCAGGCTGGTCCACCAGCCTTCCAACTCATAGTCCGGTTCGAGCAGCAACTGGCCATCGCGATCGGCGGTGCGCTCTACCAGGCGCATCACGCGTTGGACGACGTATTCGGTCTTGTTGTCGTCGTGGATCGAGACGGTCTGCGTCCACAGCGCCTGGCGCTTGCCAGGACGCAGCTCTTCCCAGTAGTCCGCCGCCACAGCCAACCAGGTATCCTGATCCGCCGTGGCCGAGCCGCGCGGGTTCCATTTGACGACATAGTCGAGCCGGCGCCCCTCGTCGGCAAAGACCTGGCGCTGCTGTTCGAGAAGCGCCAGGTGCGCCTGGCTGTCGAAGCCGCTGTCCTCGCGTAACAGGATCGGTTGCTTGGTCAGGCCTTGGGCGCGAGGCAGTACCCGCTCCAGGAAGGCGTTGCTCTCCTTCATGGTGTGCTGCTGGCCAGGCCGCAGTTCCAGACCCAGGCACCACCCTTCGTTGCCCAGATAGGCGGCGATCGGGGTGTAGCCATCGACCTTCTGGTAGGTCCGCGAGACGCCTTCCTTCTTCGAGTTGCTGTTGTCCATGACGAAGGTGTCGATGTCCAGGCAGACGTGCGTCGTCTCGGCGGTGATCGGTGCTTCGATCAGTGACAGCAGGGTCGTGGACCAGGTGGCGGTGTGCGCCTGCAGGTCGTTGGCGGCAAGTTTCTCCAGCCGCTGTCGCAGCGTCGCCGCGCTCGGCACCTTCTGCAGGGTCAGCAGTTGTTGGAGGGGCTTGTCGCGGCGGAAGTTCTCGACAGCGTCATAGTCGCTCATGCCCAGACACAGCAGGCCCAGGTAGCTCTTGACCACATCGCTGGTGCGCATGCCCAGCGTGGTGGGGAAGCGCCCGTCGATGCTGTCGACGCCAGCGATCTCGAAGCATTGCCCGATGATGGACAGCCCGGCGTGGCTGGTGAGGGTGCGGCGACTGGCGCGGAACTTGACGTTGGGCATGGCACTGTCTGGGTGAATGGCGATATTCGCTATATTGCCATGCAGTTCAGTAGGTTAGAAGCATTCTTGGGGGCCGGTCTCACGGGTTCAGGATCAAGACACTGGTTTAAGATATGCCGAGGCCGATTTCGAAGGGACCAGAGATGTCGAAACAGAAACGTAACACCCACTCACCGGAGCTGAAGGCCAAGGGCCATGGCCGCTTCCGGGGCAGTGGGCGATGATAGAGGCGGCAAAGGTGCTGCCAGGCTATACCCCCGGTCGCCGCGGGAAGGTCTCGGCGCCGTGAGGGGCACCCCAATGTCGGGATGAGTGTCGTTGCCTCTGATGCCCGGCTCTCATGAACTTACGATCACTTCATAAGCGGCACATGAGTTGAAGTTCATTCATCCGTTACATCATCGTTCACAGACTGAAGGATGTTAGTGCTGGCCCTCTCCGCCTTGACCGCTAAAAAACTTACGGCATAGCTATCGTAACGAGAGCTCCTTTACCCACCCGCTTTGGCTCCCCGGTCATGTAGGTTGTGTGAGGAGCTCCAAGTATCTTTTTTAGTTAATAAAACCAAGCTGACGCGGCAGAAAGAGAGAAAGCTCCGGCACGAAGGTGGTAATCAGCATCACCGGGATACCCACGAAGGCGATCAACTGCAGCGCCGGCGAGAAGGCCTTATGGATCGACACCCGTCCGATTCGGCAGGCCATGTAGAGGATTGGCGCCACCGGTGGGCTGTTGGCCCCGATCACCACCGAGCAGGCGACGATGGCGCCGAAGTGCACCGGGTGGACGCCGGTATCGACCATCAGCGGCAGGAACAGAGGCGCGACCACAACGGTGACAGAGACATCGTCGAGTAGGGCACCCGCCAGCACCAGGAACACGTTCACCGCAATCAGAATCAGCAGCGGGTTCTGGATCAGGGTGGTGATCAACTGGGTAAGGTCCTGCGGCACACGCTCGAAGGCCAGGATGCGGCCGATCATGAAGGAAAAGAGCAGGATCAGGATGATAGAGCCGGTGGTCTCCGCGGCGGCGATGATGCTTCGTGTGAAGTGCTGGAAGGACTGGTCGCGGTAGACCAGGAAGCCGATGACGATGGCCGCGAAGGCCGCCACGGCCGCCGCCTCGGTGGGTGTGAATACACCGCCGTAGATCCCACCAAGGATAATGAAGGGCAGGCTCAGTGCGGGCAACGCCCGCCAGGTGGCTCGGGCCTTGGAGGGCGCCTGGCCAGGCGGATGTGCCGTGCCGGCCACTTCCTGGAAGAGTCGGCCCGCCGCCAGGCGGTTGACCAGGATCAGTCCCAGGATCAGCAGCAGTGCTGGACCCACCGTGGCCGCGAACAGCGCCGCCACCGATTGTCGGGTCACCACGGCGAAGAGGATCATGGTGATCGATGGTGGAATCAGGATGCCCAGCAGAGACGAGATGCCGAGCAGTGCCGAGGAGTAGCCGCGAGGATAGCCACGTTGCTCCAGCGGGCCAATCATGATGGTACCGATGGAAGCCACCGCGGCGGTAGCGGTGCCAGCGATGGCACCGAACACACCGGATGCCAGGACCATGGAAGCGCCCATACCCCCACGCCGCTTGCCGACCAGTGTCTCGATGAAGGTCACCAGGCGGCTGGCGATGCCGCCACTCTGCATAAGGTAGCCGGTGAGCACGAACAGTGGCAGGGCGATCAGGATCACCGAATCCACCGAACGAAAGCCTTGCATCATCAGGGTATCGAGGTTGGCATCATAGGCCATGGCCAGGTAGGCCAGCACGCCGGCGAAGGACCAGGCGATGGGCACGCCAAGTCCCATGAGCACCAGCAGCAGCAGGATGGCGAATAAGCCTTCCATCAGGATTCCTCCCTGGTCAATCCATAGCTGTCGCGGGCGACTCGCAGATCGACGATTCCTACCCAGAGGTCGCGTATCGCGTAACAGCAACAACCCACGCTAGCAAGCATGATGGCCGCCTGGGAGATCCATAGCGGAATCGACAGTTCAGGAGTGTGCTGGGGGCGCTGCACGCCCCAGGCGAGCATGCGCTGGGACCAGTAGACGAAGCAGGCGCTGATAACCACGACGATCAGCGCCACCAGCACCCGGTGCAGTGCCTTGACTCGAGCGTCGCGCAGCTGCAGTTCAAGGAAGTCCACCACCAGGTGCTCATGGCGACGGCTCGCGATCATGGCCCCGGTCATGTAGAGCCACATGCCGGCCAACATAACCAGCTCAAGGGTGCCGACCAGTGACCAGCCAAAGACGTAGCGCGCCAGGATCAAGAAGAGCATTAGTCCCACGACAAGCAGACTCGTCACGACGGCAATGGCGTTGAGCAGCCAACCGATCTTCTCGTCCAGGGCCTTGAGGAAGGGTTGCATGGAAGGGCCCTCACAACAGGGGCGCCGGCACGTGAAGTGGGCCGGCGCAGGGGTTCAGGTACGCAGCATCACAGCGGCGTGGCGTTGGTTCGAATGGTGTCCATGATCTCGCTGCCCAGTTCCTCTTCCATGAGTGGCCAGACCTGCTCGCGGGCACGACGAGCAAAGTCCCGGAGGGTCTCCTCGGGCAGGGTGTGGTACTCCATGCCGTCTTCCTGAGCCTTGGCGATGTAGTACTCGTCACGCTCACGGGCGTCGACGAACTGCTGCTTCATAACCATCTGGGCCGCCTCGCTGACCACCTGCTGATGTGCTTCGCTCAGGCGCTCATAGCTGTCCATGTTCATGGTCAGGATGCCGGTCATGAAGAAGTGCTTGGTGTGGACGTAGTGATCCAAGGTGTCGCGGAAGTATTCATAGGGCCAGTAAATGACATTGCCCGCTTCGCCGTCGACCACACCGGTCTGGAGGGCGGTGTAGACCTCCCCCCAGTCGATGGCGGCGGTCTGGTAGCCTAGGGCTTGCATGGTCTGCGGCGCCGGGAAGACGGTCATGGTACGCACCGCCAGCCCCTCGGCACTCTCGATATCGAGCGCATACTGGCCGCGCGAAGCCACGCCGTTGAATCCCTCGGGCCAGGGGCCGAAGAACTTCAGGCCGATATCGGCGAAGACGTCGCCAAGCAATTCGTTGACCCAGCCTCCAGGGCTATAGGCCTCGATGGCCTCGTCCCAGGATAGTGTCATGTAGGGGGTATAGATGACGCCGATGCGCTTGTCGTAGGAGGTCATCGGCCAGCTGAGCATCATGTCGATGCCGCCGGCAACCAGGAGGTCGAAGACCTCCTGTTGCCCGCCCAGCTCGTTCTGGTAGTAGACCTCGACCGCGAGCTCGCCGTTCGACTTCTCTTCGATCAGCCGGCTCCATTCATCAAGGGTGTCGCCGGCTGGGGATCCTTGTGTGCCCGAGTCGGTGACCAGGCGAAGGGTCGCAGCTTCGGCTGCGAGCGAGGCGCCGGCGAGGAAGAGAGCGCCGGACATGGCGGTGATGGTGGCGAAAGCTCTCAGATACTTAGCTGTCATGACACGATCTCACGTTGTTTGTTTTATAGTGGGCAGAATTGGTTTACCTGCTCACAGGGCGCTCGGTCAAACCAGGACACAACCCTATCGCATCAAAAGAATTAATAAAAAATAGCGTTATTTTGATAAAAAAATCTATTCATATAAGTATAGCCAGTGAATAACACTGCATATTTACCAAAGCCTAGGGTGCCGGCGACTGCCATCTATCTGACATGGTGTCGCCGTTGCGCTCGTGGATGTCGCTTCAAGGACCTGAACTCAAGCCATAAGCTCAACGTCGACGGCATCCAGGGTTCCTGAGTATTTCCCCCGGAACACCTGCGCCAATGCCTGATAGTCGAGCCATGTCCCAGGCGGTCATCCTGCTTCCTGGCAACCTTGCACAGATGTCATACCCCCTGAATTTCAGCACGCCTCCGACGACCACCAGATAGTCGAACTCGGCGGGATCCCGGAACCGCTCGCAGGGAGAGATGGCGGCACCGCTGCTGGAAAGCACCGACTCGCTGGCGCTGCTCATGAAGGTCCAGTGGCAGCGCACCTGACGGCTACGATCCCCCACATCGGCCGCCAGGCGCAGGCAGTCGACGAAGGCGGCGAAGGGGAGTAGCGTGAAGCGGTGCAACAGCACGAAACCGACCGAGAGGGGCTCTTCGGTCCGACACACGCTCCTGGTATAGAGCGACAATTACTCTGGCCGGCCGACGACAACTACTGTGACCGGTTGCCCTAAGCTTGACCGCTTGTCCCGACCCACCAGGGAGCCGGTATGGCGGTCACCAGCCAACAGGTCACGCTCTATATGTCGCAACGTCAACAAGGCCAGACCCAGGAGGTCGCCGCCGCCAAGGCCGGCCTCTCCGTTAGAACCGCTCGCCGCCTCGAACGCCGGGCCGAGTCCTCCGAGCCGCAGGCATCACGACACTGGCGAACCCGGCCCGACCCCTTCGCTGAGGTGTGGGAGACCGCACTCGTCCCCCAGCTGGCCGCCACCCCGGGCTTGCAAGCACTGACCCTGCTGGAGTGGTTGCAGGAGCAGCACCCCGGCCAGTACCCGGACAGCCTGCTGCGAACCCTGCAGCGCCGGGTCAAGGGCTGGCGAGCCGCGCACGGCCCGGAGAAAGAGGTAATGTTCCCGCAAACCCATGGCCCCGGGCTGCGCGGCCTCTCCGACTTCACCGAACTCAAGGGGATTGTCATTACCGTGGCAGGGGAGCTGCTTGATCACCGGCTCTACCACTTCCGCCTGGCCTACAGCGGCTGGTGTTATGTCCGGGTGGTGCTCGGTGGCGAGAGCTACCCGGCGCTGGCTGAAGGCCTGACCCGTGCGCTGGAGCGCCTTGGCGGTGTCCCCGCGGAGCACCGCACCGACAGCTTGTCGGCGGCCTTCCGCAACCTCGGCCGGGAGGCGGAAGCCGACCTCACCGAGCGTTATGCTGCCCTGTGCGCTCACTACGGCATGACGGCCACCCGCAACAACCCGGGGCGCGGCCATGAAAACGCCAGCATCGAGTCGCCGCATGGTCACTTCAAGCGGCGCCTGCAGCAGCGCCTGGCGCTGCGTGGCTCCCAGGACTTCGCCAGCCTCGATGACTATCAGGCGTTCCTCGATGAGGTGGCCGCCGCGATCAACCGCCGCAACGCGGCCCGCATCACCGTCGAGCGTGGCGCGCTGCAGCCACTGCCCAGCCGGCCCGGTACCGACTACAGCGAGGTGACGGTGCGCGTCACCACCTCCAGCACTATCCAGGTGCGCAAGGTGCTCTACTCGGTGCCGTCCCGGCTGATCGGCGAGAACCTGCGGGTGCACCTTTACGATGATCGCTTGGTGCTGCATCACGCACAGCAAGCATTGCTGACGCTGAGGCGGCTGCATGCCACGCCGGAAAGCGGCCGGTTGCGGGTCATCGATTACCGCCATGTGATCGGCTGGCTGGTCCGCAAGCCCCGGGCGCTGGCGGGGCTGACGTTCCGCGACGACCTGTTGCCGAGTGCGGAGTGGCGCGAGCTGTACGCCCGGCTGACCGCCGCCTTGCCGGTCGCCGAGGCCTGCAAGCGCATCGTTGGCGCTCTGGCGTTGGCCGCCGAGCAGGACCAGGCCGAGGCGATCGCCAGTTACTGGCTGGGCGCCCTGGCGCGCGGGAAGAGCCCGACGCTGGCCGAGCTCCAGGCCCGCTTCGCCGCCACGCCGAGCGCCACGCTGGTTTTCCCCCAGGTGACTCAGCATGACATCGCCAGCTACAACCATCTGGTGCCCAGCGTGCCGACCACAGAGGTGGGCTGCCATGCCTGATGCCCAGACGCTGCCGCTGCTACTGCGACAGCTCCGCCTGCCCACCATGGCCGCCTGCTGGCCCCAGCTGGAAACCCGCGCCCGAGCCGAAAACTGGAGCCTGCCACAAACACTGGCCGCCCTATGCGAGCACGAGCTGGCCGAGCGTGAGCGACGCCGGCTGGCCCGGCACCTCAAGGAGGCCCGGCTGCCGGTGGGCAAGACGCTGGAGTCCTTCGAGTTCGACGCCATCGCGGCCGAGCAGCGCCGGCAACTGAGCGCCTTGGCCGGCGACACGCAGTGGGTCGACCAGGCTCACAACCTGCTGCTGTTTGGGCCCTCCGGCGTCGGCAAGAGCCACGTGGCGGCCGGGCTCGGGCATACGCTGGTCGACCAGGGTTACCGGGTGCGCTACGCCACCGCCTCAAGCCTGGTCCAGGAGCTCCAGGCTGCCAAGCAGGCACTGCGCCTGAGCGACGCCCTGATCAAGCTCGACAAGTACGCCGTGCTGGTGATCGACGATATCGGCTACGTCCAACGCAGCGAGGCCGAGACGTCAGTGCTGTTCGAGCTGATCGCCCATCGCTACGAGTCGGCCAGCCTGATCATCACCGCCAACCAGCCGTTCAGCGCCTGGGACAGTATCTTCCCCGACAGCATGATGGCCGTGGCCGCCATCGACCGGTTGGTGCACCACGCCACGCTGATGGAGCTGAGCGGGGAAAGCTACCGTAAGCGTGCTTATCAACGTCAATTACAAGGAGGAAAAGCTGGGTCGTCGGACTGACGACAACTACCCCACCCAACCGGCCATTTTAATTGGTTCATCGCATTTTGCCGGGAAACGCGGCACGGATCTTCAGGAAGAAGTACGCCGTGTCGCGGTACCCGTAGGCCATCCGCTTGATGACCTTGATTCGGTTGTTCATACCTTCCAGCACGCTGGTGTTTAGCCGGTGGCGAGCACTGGATACGATGCCATCCAAGTAGGGCTCCAGCTTCTTGGTGAAGCGCACCAAGGCGTCGATACCGCTGCTCAACGCCATACCGGCCCACTCTTGCCAACCGCTGCGTGCCGTCGCCTCGTCCTCGGCAAACCACAGTGTCTTGAGCTGGTCTTTGAGCAGATACACCTTGGTCAGTGAGGCATTGGCGGCCAGCAGTTCCTCCAGCTTCACCGCTTGCTCAGGCTTGAGGTTGTCTTGATTGCGCAGCAGCAGCCAGCGGCTGCCCTTGATCACCTTGCGGGCCGCCTTGTCGTCGCGCAGCTGATTGGCCTGATCGACGCGCACCCGGTCCATCACTTCACGCCCGTACTTGGCCACGACATGGAAGCGGTCGTAGACCACCTCGGCGTTAGGGCACTGGTCCTTCACTTCGAGATCGAAAGACGCGTTCATGTCCATGGCGACGGCCTCGATCTGCTGTCGCGCATCACCCAACCATTCGAAGAACGGGCGGATCGCCTCCCGGGAGCGACCTTCGCCGATCCACACCACCTGCTGGGTGTCGGCACACGCAATCACCGTGGCGTAGCGGTGCCCCTTGTGGAGGGCGAACTCGTCCATCATCAGGCGACGCAGCCGCGTCGGGTCCGGCGCCGGCAGGTCACGCTGTAGGCGCTGCTTATCGATGGCCTTGACGGTATGCCAGTGCAGGCCGACCAAGTCGGCGACATGCCGGATCGGCAGCAACTCGACCAGACGCTCCACCCACTGGCGCAGCGTGGTGGTCACCGGTGAACGACCCGGCAACCAGTCAATGCGCTCGCGTGTCGGGCCGCAGACGGGGCAGCGCAGGCGACGTACCGGCACCTCCAGCTCCACCCGGTAGATCAGCAACGGCGCCTCTCGGACGCGACGGTGATGCACGTCATGGACGAGAAAGCAGGCATGGTCACAGCCGCTGCAGACTGGCGGGATCAGGTCATCAGGCGCCAACTGGAGCCGTAGTGTTTGCTCATCCAGGAATTCGTGATGGGCGACGGTGAAACCTTTCCAGAACAGGCAGAGCGGGGTAGCATCCATGGCAACGGCGGTATCCGTAGGCTGGGGTTTGTGGTGAACATCAGTTTACTCGGATTTACCGCCGTTTCTCTATCCCGCCTCTGCCTAAGGTTGCTTCGCTTTCACGCCAGTCTGCGAAGAACCTTTTAATTGTCGCCAAGCGGCCAAAGTAGTTGACGTCGCATACCCAGATAAGGAGAAAATTTCCATGCGCTTTGTCCCACGCTTCACCGACGGCCAGGCCTATCCCGAGCGGCTCGGCAAGATCGTCTGCGTCGGCCGCAACTACGCCGACCATGCCCGAGAGCTCGACAATCCGGTGCCCAGCGAGCCGCTGCTGTTCATCAAGCCGGCGACCGCTGCCGTGATGCTGGAGGCGCCGGTCGAAGCGCCCTTCGACCGGGGCGAGGTGCACTACGAGACCGAGCTGGCGCTGCTGATCGGAGAGGAGCTTACCTACGTCACCGCCGACGAGGCGGAGCGTGCGGTGGTGGGCATCGGGTTGGCCCTGGACCTGACCCTGCGTGATGTCCAGTCACGGCTCAAGGAGAAGGGGCACCCCTGGGAGATCGCCAAGGCCTTTGATGGCGCCTGCCCGTTGTCGAACTTCCTGCCGCTCTCCCAGGTGCCCAACTGGAGCGCGCTCTCCTTTACCCTGGAGGTGGACGGCGAGAGGCGCCAGCATGGTGAAGGCGCCGACATGCTCTTTCCCGTGCCGACCCTGCTGGCCGAGATGAGTCGCCACTTCACCCTGCAGCCGGGCGATGTGGTGCTTACCGGCACGCCCGCAGGGGTCGGCCCGCTGGAGCGCGGCAGCGAGCTGCGCTTCACCCTGACCGGCGGCCTGGAGGTGACCACCCGCGTGGTGGAGTAGTGTTAGTCAGTAGGCCCCCCTCTTCGATCTGTCCCCGGCGCCTTCTCGCTCTGCTCTTTTGGCGCAGTCACTCGAGGTAGGTATAGCCCGCCAGGCCCTCGGAGAGGTCGTCAAGGAAGCGCTCCTGCTCGGCCAATTCCAGGCCGCTGGCGGCGAGCTGCTCGGCCAGGTGGCGGCGCAGCACCTCGGCGTCGAAGTTGACGTAGCTCAGCACGTCGGCCACTCGGTCGCCCTGCTGGATATGGCTCAGGGTCCAGCTGCCGTCGTCGTTGAGGGTGGCGTCCACCGAGTCGGTATCGCCGAACAGGTTGTGCAGGTCGCCGAGGATCTCCTGATAGGCGCCCACCATGAAGAAGCCCAGCAGCTTCTCGTCGCCTTCTTGCCACTCCGGCAGGGGTAGGGTGGTCTCCACGCCCTGGCCGTCCACGTAGCCATCGATGCGGCCATCGCTGTCGCAGGTGATGTCCTGGATGACGCCGCGGCGTACCGGCTCCTGGTCGAGGCCGGAGAGCGGCATCACCGGGAAGATCTGCTGGATGCCCCAGACGTCGGGCACCGACTGGAACAGCGAGAAGTTGACGAATAGCTTGTCGGCGAGCTTCTCGGCCAGTTCGTCGTTGATCTCGCGATGCACCCGGTTACGGGTGTCGAGCCGGGCACGCAGCCGGGCGCAGGCGGCGAAATAGACGGCCTCGCCCTCGGCGCGAGCGGTGATATTGGTCAGCCCCATCACGAAGCGCTCATGCAGGTCGCCCATGGCCTGCACCAGGTCGTGCCAGGCCTCCACCAGGCCGCGCTGGTCGGGTGAGGCGCCGAGCAGGTCGTGGACCCGCCACAACTCGTCCAACTGGGGGTCGCCCTCGACCCGGCGCGCAGGAGCGGCTTCGCTGACCCGCTCCTCCCCGATCACATTACTGATCAGGACCGCATGGTGCGCGGTCAGCGCCCGGCCCGACTCGCTGATCAGGTGCGGTTGCGGCAGACCGTGCTCCTGGCAGGCCAGGCGGAAGGCGTAGACCACGTTACGGGCGTACTCGAGCATCGAGTAGTTGGCCGAGCAGAAGCTGCGCGAACGGGTCCCCTCGTAGTCGACCCCCAGTCCCCCGCCCACGTCCACAGTGTCCACCGGAGCGCCCAGCTCGATCAGGCTTTGATAGAAACGCGCGCACTCGCGCAGGCCGCGCTGGATGTCACGGATATTGGCGATCTGGGAGCCCAGGTGGAAGTGCACCAACTGCAGGCTGGCCAGGGCATCGGCCTCGCGCAGCTGCTCCACCACCGCCAGGATCTGGCTGGCGGTGAGGCCGAACTTGGATTTCTCGCCGCCGGTGTTCTGCCAGCGCCCGCGGCCCACGCTGGCCAGGCGGGCACGCAGGCCGATGCGCGGCGTGACGCCGAGCGCGGCGGCCTCCTCGAGGATCAGCGGCAGCTCGGAGAGCTTCTCCACCACCAGGTAGACGCGGTGGCCGAGCTTCTCGCCCATCAGCGCCAGGCGCACGTATTCGCGATCCTTGTAGCCGTTGCAGACGATCAGCGAGGGGCCGTCGCCGGAGAGTGCCAGCACGGCGAGCAGTTCGGGCTTGCTGCCGGCTTCCAGGCCCACCCGGTCGCGACCGCGTTCGGGGGTGGCAAGGATCTCTTCCACCACCCGGCGCTGCTGGTTGACCTTGATGGGGTAGACCGCGGTGTAGCCACCGCCGAAGTTCTCTTCGGCCATGGCGGTGTCGAAGGCGTGACAGAGCTGCTCGACCCGATCGTGGAGGATGTCGATGAAGCGCACCAGCACCGGCAGGCGCAGGCCGGCGGCCTTGAGCTCGACCACCAGGTCATCCAGCGGCAGGGCGGGGCCCTCGGTCTCGCTGCCCAGGGGGCGTACCAGGGCGTGGCCGGAGTCATCCACGTCGAAGTAACCGCTGCCCCACTGGTCGATATTCCAGACGCGTCGCGCGCGCCGCGCCGGGCTTCCGGTACTGGCCATGGGTCGACTCATGAATCTGCCTCCGGCAGGGGCAGCGCAGCGTGATCGATGCGCGCCTTGAGGATGGTGCGGAACCGCTCGGGGTCATGGGGGGTGAGGTCGTGGGCCGGTGGGTCCACGTAGATCACCAGCAGGCGTGAGAGCCAGTAGCGCAGCGCGGTCATGCGCAGCATCATCGGCCAGACGTCGCGCTCGGCGGCGGTCAGCGGGCGGTGTGCCTGGTAGGCGGCGAGGATGGCGTCGTGGCGTTCGGCGTTCAGGCGGCCGTCGGCATCGCTGGCCCAGTCGTTGATGACGATGGCCAGGTCGAACAGCAGGTCGCCGGTGCAGCCGTTGTAGAAATCGATGATGCCGCCCAGGCGCTCGCCCTCGAACAGGGTATTGTCGCGGAACAGATCGCCGTGTAACGCGCCTTGTGGCAGCTCGACAACGTTGTTGAAGATATCCTCATAGGTCTCCACCTCATCCTTCATCAGCGTCTGGTCAGCCGCGGAGAGATAGCCATGTACCTTGGGGTGAAGAGCCACCAGCCAATGGAGATCGCGAGGATTGGGACGATGGCCGGTGAAGTGTTGCGAGATGGCGTGCAGGCGTCCCAGTACGCTACCCAGCTCATGGCACTGGGCCAGATTCGGTTCGAGCGGGTGCTTGCCGGGCAGCCTCGGGAACAGCAGTGCCGGCTTGCCAGCCAGGTTATGCAGGGCCACGCCCTCACGGTCGTGCAGGGGGCCGGGCACCGGCAGGCGATGCTCGTCGAGATAGTCGAGCAGGTCGACGAAGAACGGCAGCTCCTCGTGTTCCCCCTGCTCGAACAGGGTCAGCACCAGCTCGCGCTGGTCAGTGGTGACGAAGAAGGTGCTGTTCTCGGTGCCGGCGGGAACGCCCTCCAGGGAGACCAGTGAGCCGGCGTCGAAGCGGCTCAGGAAGGCCTCGACCTGGGACTCGGTCAGCGGTGTGAATACGGCCATGTGTCTCTCACCCGGGAATGCCAAGCCGCCTATTGTAGCGACTTGCGAGTGTGATGCACGCGTCGTCTACTTTGTTCAGAAGGTCTTCAGCACCCATTCGGGCACGGCGATGCGGTCACCCTCCTGGCGTTCGAAGTTGCCGTCGCCGTCGTGGTCGACAAGGTAGTAGGAGGGGCCGGCAGAGGGGCGGATCTCGATGGCGTAGAGCTCGCCGTTGACGCGGTACTCGTGGATGGTGCGCTCCTCCTCCTGGCGGATGGTGATGTCCGGGGCCAGCGCCTCGTCGGACTGAGCCAGGGCCGGCAGGGCGGCAGTGAGGGAGAGCCCCACGGCCAGCAGCAGGGCGGTAAGCGAGCGAAGGACGTTCATGGTGACCTCCATGCCGCCAGGGGCGGTGAGATGATGTGCCTGTCCCCCAGTGTAAGGTGTCGTCGCCTTCGCGCCCACTGGTCGCGGCAAAACGGCCGCGCTATGCGTATCATGGTTGACCAGAATCACTCTCCGCTCAGCTTCAATGGATGCCTCCATGGCCGATACTCCCATCGTTCTCGTCGACGGTTCCTCCTACCTGTACCGCGCCTTCCACGCCCTGCCGCCGCTGACCACCTCCGAGGGCCTGCCCACCGGGGCGATCAAGGGCGTGCTCAACATGCTCAAGCGGTTGATCAAGGACTACCCCGACAGCCCAATGGCGGTGGTCTTCGATGCGCCGGGCAAGACCTTTCGCGACGAGCTGTTCGAGGAGTACAAGTCCCACCGGCCGCCGATGCCGGATGACCTGCGTGACCAGGTGCAGCCGCTGCACGACTGCGTAAGGGCGCTGGGCCTGCCGCTGCTGTGCATCGCGGGGGTCGAGGCCGATGACGTGATCGGCACCCTGGCCCGCCAGGCGACCGAGGCGGGCCGCGATGCGGTGATCTCCACCGGTGACAAGGACATGGCCCAGCTGGTCAATGCGCATATCACGCTGGTCAACACCATGAAGGACGAGACCCTCGACGTGGAGGGGGTGAAGGAGAAGTTCGGGCTGCCGCCCGAGATGATCATCGATTTCCTGGCGTTGATGGGAGACAAGGTGGACAACATCCCCGGGGTGCCGGGGGTGGGCGAGAAGACGGCGCTCGGCCTGTTGCAGGGCATGGCGGGCGGGCTCGATGCCATCTATGCTGACCTGGAGAGGGTCAAGGCGCTGGGATTCCGTGGCGCCAAGACGCTGCCCAAGAAGCTCGAGGAGCACCGCGACCAGGCCTTCCTCTCCTACCAGCTGGCCACGATCAAGACCGACTGCGAGCTGCCGGTGGGGCTCGACGACCTGGATATCGCCCATCCCGACCGCGAGGCGCTGCTCGAGCTCTATCGCCGGCTGGAGTTCCGGGCCTGGCTCGCCGAGCTGCTCGAGGGCAGGGACGAGGGGGGTGATGACGTCGCCGGTGGCGGCGCGGTTGCGGATGCGGATGCCGCCGAGGCGAGGGCGCCCGCCGGTGCCGCCGCCCGGGAGGATCATGTGATCCTGGAGCAGGCCGAGCTGGACGGCTGGCTCGAGCGACTGAAGGCGAGCGATGCCTTCTGCTTCGACCTGGAGACCACCAGCCTGAACTACATGGAGGCGCAGATCGTCGGCGTGGGGCTGGCGCTGGCGGCGGGGGAAGCCGCCTATATCCCGTTGGCCCACGACTACCTGGACGCCCCTGGGCAGCTCGACCGCGACGCCGTGCTCGCCGCCCTCAAGCCGCTGTTCGAGGACGCGACCAAGACCAAGATCGGCCAGAACCTCAAGTACGATATCTCGGTGCTGGCCGGCGCCGGCATCCGGGTCGCCGGTCCGCTTCAGGACACCATGCTGGAGTCCTATGTGCTCGACTCCACCGCCACCCGCCACGACATGGACTCACTGGCGCTGAAGTACCTGGGCGAGAGGACCACCTCCTTCGAGGAGGTCGCCGGCAAGGGGGCCAAGCAGCTCACCTTCAACCAGGTGGCCCTGGAGCAGGCCGTGCCCTACGCCTGCGAGGATGTCGATATCACCCTGCGCCTGCACCGCGAACTGCGCCCACGGCTGGATAAGGAGGGACGCCTGGCCGAGGTGCTGGAGGAGATCGAACTGCCGCTGATCCCGGTGCTCTCGCGGATGGAGCTGACCGGTGTGGCCCTGGACCCGCAGCGCCTGCACGAGCAGAGCCGAGAACTCGAGGTGAGGATCAACGAGCTGCAGGCGCGCGCCCACGAGCTGGCCGGCCGCGAGTTCAACCTGGGCTCGCCCAAGCAGCTCGGCCAGATCCTGTTCGAGGAGCAGCAGATCCCGGTGATCAAGAAGACCCCCAAGGGGGCGCCCTCCACCGCCGAGGCGGTGCTCGAGGAGCTGGCGCTGGACTACCCGCTGCCCAAGGTGATCATGGAGCACCGCGGCCTGGCCAAGCTCAAGTCCACCTATACCGACAAGCTGCCGCGGCTGGTCAACAAGGCAACTGGCAGGCTGCACACCAGCTATCACCAGGCGGTCACGGCGACCGGGCGGCTCTCCTCCAGCGACCCCAACCTGCAGAATATCCCCATCCGCACGGAAGAGGGCCGCAAGATCCGCCAGGCCTTCATCGCCCGGCCCGGCTATCGCATCGTCGCCGCCGACTACTCCCAGATCGAGCTGCGCATCATGGCCCACCTCTCCGAGGACAAGGGGCTGCTCGAGGCCTTCGCCGAGGGGCGCGACATCCACGCCGCCACCGCGGCCGAGGTGTTCGGGGTGGCGCTCGACAAGGTCTCGGGGGACCAGCGGCGCAGCGCCAAGGCGATCAACTTCGGCCTGATCTACGGCATGAGCGCCTGGGGGCTGTCGCGGCAGCTGCATATCGAGCGCAACCAGGCCCAGACTTGGATCGAGCGCTATTTCGATCGTTATCCTGGGGTGGCTCGCTATATGGAGCGCATCCGTACCCAGGCCGCCGAGGATGGCTTCGTCGAGACGGTATTCGGCCGGCGCCTCTACCTGCCGGAGATCCGCTCCCAGAACCGTGCCCGCCGCCAAGGCGCCGAGCGCACCGCCATCAACGCCCCCATGCAGGGCACCGCCGCGGACATCATCAAGCGCGCCATGATCGAGGTGGCCGCCTGGCTGGAAGAGGGCGAGATGGATGCCTGGATGGTGATGCAGGTCCACGACGAGTTGGTGTTCGAGGTGGCGGAAGGGCAGGTGGAGCGGTTCATCGAGCAGGTCAAGGCGCGCATGCAGGGCGCCGCCGAGCTCGAGGTGCCGCTGATCGTCGAGGCCGAGTCGGGGGCCAACTGGGACGAGGCCCACTGACCATCAAAAAAACGCCACCGCGGCTGCGGTGGCGTTTCGGGTTGAGGCGAGGGCCGAAAGGCTTAGCGCCAGCCGACGCGATCGAAGATCTTGATGGCCTCGGGGTTGTTCTCGCCCAGCTTGCTGATGTTCAGGCTGTCCTTCTTGAAGTTGCCCCAGGACTCCAGCACCGGGTTCTTCTTCACGCCCGCCACCACCGGGAACTCGTAGTTGCCGTTGGCGAAGATCTCCTGGGCGGTGTCGGAGGCCAGGAACTCGAGGAAGCGCACGGCATTCTCGTGGTTGGGAGCCCCTTCGACCACACCGGCGCCGCCGACGTTGATATGGGTGCCGCCATCGTCCTGGTTGGGGAAGATCACGCCGACCCGGCGGGCGGCCTCGCGGTCCGCTTCATCGTCGGAGTGCAGCAGGCGCACGTAGTAGTAGTGGTTGGCCACCGCCAGGTCGCACTCGCCGTTGGCCACGGCCTTGATCTGGTCGGTGTCGCCACCCGCGGGGTCGCGGGCCATGTTGGCCACCACGCCCTGGGCCCACTCCTCGGCACCCTCGGCGCCGTGATGCTCGATCAGCGAGGCGAGCAGCGACTGGTTGTAGATATTGTTCGAGGAGCGGATGCACACCTCACCCTCGAATCTCGGGTCGGCGAGTTCCTTGTAGCTGCCGATCTGGCTCGGGTCGAAGCTCTCGCGGTCGTAGAAGATGGCGCGGGCACGCTGGCTGAAGCCGAACCACAACCCCTCGGGATGACGCATGGCCTCCGGCAGGCGCTCGTTGAGCACCGCGGAGTCGACAGCCTGGAAGATGCCCTCCTGCTCGGCGCGCCACAGGCGGCCGGCGTCCACCGTGATCATCACGTCGGCGGGGCTGGCCACGCCCTCACGGGTGATGCGCTCGATCAGCTGATCCGAGTCGCCTTCCAGCAGGTTGACCTCGATGCCGGTCTCCTCGGTGAAGGCCTGGTAGAGCGCCGCGTCGGAGTCGTAGTGGCGCGCCGAGTAGATGTTCAACTCATCGGCGGAGGCGATGCTGGCGAAGGCGGAGCCGGCCAGCGCGACGGCGATGGGAGCGGCGAGACGAGCGTGCTTGATCATCATGACTTCGATGGCTCCTGATGGAGTGGAATGATAATACGTTGCATTACTGGTGCGCCTATTGAAGCCCCGCATATCGGCGACGTCAAGTGCTCAGGGGGAGATTTCTTGCGCTGAAGCAGGTAATTCGTTGAATGCGAGTCGCTTTCAAACGCATTAGCGCTCACGATCGGTTATGATGAGGGCAACTCCACCGACACGACGTCGAGGGCCCCATGAACCAGAAACTCCAGCAACCGCTCTCCTCCGCTGCACCGGCACTATCGATGCAGGGCATCCACCATGCCTTCGGCAGGCACGAGGTGGTGAAGGGCATCGACCTTGAAGTGCTGCCGGGCGAGGTCGTCTGCCTGCTGGGCCCCTCGGGCTGTGGCAAGACCACCCTGCTGCGCATCGCCGCAGGCCTCGAGACCCTGCAGCAGGGGCGAGTGGCCCTCGAAGGCAAGGAGGTGGCACGCTGCGGTGGGCATCATCTGCCGCCCGAAAAGCGCAGCGTCGGCCTGGCCTTTCAGGACTCCGCGCTCTTCCCGCACCTCTCGGTGCTGGAAAATGTCACCTTCGGGCTCAAGCACCTGCCGGTGGCGGCGCGCCGCCAGCGCGCCCTGGCACTGCTCGAACAACTGGGCATGGCGGCCCACGCCGAGAGCTATCCGCACATGCTCTCCGGCGGGCAGCAGCAACGTGTGGCCCTGGCCCGAGCCCTGGCGCCCGAGCCGGACCTGATGCTGCTCGACGAGCCCTTCTCCAGTCTCGATGCGCGACTGCGCGACCAGATCCGTGATGACACCCTGCACGTGCTCAAGAAGGTCGGGGCCGCCACCCTGCTGGTGACCCACGACCCGGAAGAGGCGATGTTCATGGCCGACCGCATCGCTCTGATGCGTGACGGTCATATCGTTCAGGTCGGTACGCCACGGGAGCTTTACTGCAACCCCAGCGATCCCTTCGTGGTGACCTTCTTCGGGGAGGTGAACGAACTCTCTGGAGTGGTGCGCGACGGCAAGGTACTGACGCCGGTGGGTATCGTGGATGCCGGCTGGCTGGCCGAGGGCACCACTGCACGGGTACTGGTGCGGCCGGAGGCGCTGCAGGTGGCGCGGTTGGACGCGCCGGCCGAAGCGCACAGTCACAGCCATATCGTCATGGCCAAGCTGCTGGGGCGCAGCAGCCTGCTGCATATCTGTGCTCATGACTCTGACGGCGATGAAGCCCATATCCATGCGCGGGTGCCGGGTGTCTTCCTGCCCGCCGAGGGCCAGCCCGTCACCCTGCGGCTGGACCCCTCCCAGGTATTTGTCTTTCCCTCACTTCCCGCCGGGGCGCGAGCGGCGCATGGCCAGGCTGAGCAGAATCACCGGGACTATGCCTACCACCACGATGGCCAGTGAGGCCGTCGAGGCCTCGGCGAGTCGCTCGTCGGCCGCCAGGCTGTGAGCGCGTACCGCCAGGGTATCGAAGTTGAAGGGGCGCAGGATGATGGTTGCCGGCAGCTCCTTCATCACATCCACGAAGACCAGAATGCAGGCCGCCAGCAGGCTGCCACGCATGATCGGGGTGTGCACCCGCTTGAGGGTACCGGTCGCGGTCTGACCCAGGGTGCGTGAGGCGGCGTCCATGCTCGGGGTCACCTTGCCCAGGCTCGCCTCCACGGCATTGAACGACACCGCCAGGAAACGCACCACGTAGGCGTAGATCAGGATGAATGCCGAGCCACTGAAGATCAGCCCGATCACCTCGCCACGCTGCTCGAGCAACCAGGTGTTGATGGTGTTGTCCAGCCAGGCGAAGGGGATCAGGATGCCCACCGCCACCACCGAGCCCGGAATCGCATAACCCATGGCCGAGATCCGCGTGGCGGTGCGCGTCAGCCGCGTATCGTTGAGGCGCACCCCGTAGCTGAGCACCATCGCCAGGGTTACCGCGATCAGTGCGGCGATGGTTGCCAGCACCAGGCTGTTGCGGGCATAGCCGATGAAGGCGGTGCCGAACAGCGAATCGCCCTGTGCGATGGCCAGCGCGGCGAGGATGCCGCTGGGAATCAGGAACCCCCCCAGGATCGGCAGCAGGCAGGCCAGGAAGGCGCCCGCCGAGGCCCAGCCACCGAGCCGGTACTCCGGCAACTGCTGATAGCGGCTGGAGGTGTGGAAGTAGCGCCGCTTGCCCCGCGACCAGCGTTCCAGCAGCACCAGGGCGATCACGAAGGCCAGCAGGCAGGCGGCCAGCTGGGCGGCGGCGACCTGCTCGCCGAGGCCGAACCAGGTGCGGTAGATGCCGGTGGTGAAGGTGTCCACGCCGAAGTACTGCACCGCACCGAATTCGTTCAGGGTCTCCATTAGTACCAGCGATACGCCGCCCACCAGGGCAGGGCGCGACAGCGGTATGGCCACGCTGCAAAACAGCTGCCAAGGCCCTCGCCCCAGGGTGCGTCCCACATCCAGCATGCACACCGACTGCTCCATGAAGGAGGCGCGGGCCAGCAGGTAGACATAAGGGTAGAGCACCAGGGAGATCAGCGTCGCCGCCCCGCCCAGCGAACGGACCTCGGGAAACCAGTAGTCGCCGAAGCGCCAGCCGAACAGCTCGCGCAGCCACCCCTGCAGGGGGCCCGAGAACTGCAGGAAGTCGGTGTAGGCGTAGGCGATCACGTAGGTGGGCACGGCCAGTGGCAGCAGCAGCGCCCACTCGAACAGCCGCCTGCCCGGGAAGCGGCACATCACCACCAGCCAGGCGGTGCCGGTGCCGATCACCAGGGTGCCGAGCCCCACTGTGACCACCAGGAACAGGGTGTTGATCAGGTAGCGCGGCAGCACCGTGCTGGCCAGATGCTGCCAGACGCCACCGGAGGGCATCAGGATGTGCGCCAGCACCGCCAGTACCGGCATTGCCACGATCAGGGCGACCCAGAGCAGCAGAGCGGTCCAGGGGGTGAAAGAGGGAATCGCCCGGCGCGACAGGGCGGGCAGGTCACCGCTGGAGGGTCGAGACAAGGGAAGGCTCCTGGCAGGCGCGGAAAGGCAAATGCGAGACGTTGACGACGGCAAATGGTATCAGTTGCGCCCGGTCGCTGCAGCCAACTTCGGCTGACCGGTGTCAACACGACGACGCCCGCCGTCATATGGCGGCGGGCGTCGAGTCGCGGACTGCTCGGAGGGGTCAGTAGCCGAGCAGCATCGCCGGCAGGCCGGTGATCAGCACCGGGAAGAAGGCCATCAGCACGCAGGCCAGCACGATCAGCGCCACGAAGGGAATGACCGCACGATAGAGGTCGATGATCTCCACCCCGGGCGGCGCCACCCCCTTGAGGTAGAAGAGTGCATAGCCGAACGGCGGTGTCAGGAAGGAGGTCTGCAGTACCACGGCGACCATCACCACGAACCACAGCATGTCCACGCCCATGCTGTCGACGATGGGCAGCATGATCGGGAAGCTGAGCAGCACGATGCCGGTCCAGTCCAGGAACATGCCCAGGATGAACACCAGGAACAGCATCAGGATCAGCGCCCCGACGGTGCCGCCGGGCATCGCCGTCACCACCTCATGGATCACGTCCATGCCGCCGCCGATGGAGAACACGCCGGTGAAGGCGGTCGCCCCCACCACCACCAGCATCACCATGGTGGTGGTCTTGCTGGCCTCGATCAGGGTGCGATAGCAGGTCGAGGCCTTGCGGTCGCCGAAGATCAGGAACAGCAGGAAGGCGATGAAGACCCCGATGGCCGAGGCCTCGGTGGCGGTGGCGATGCCCAGGAACAGCGAGCCCAGCACGCCGAGGATCAGCGACATGGGCGGCAGCACATACTTGCCGAGCATGATCAGCAGCTCGCCGGTCGAGGTCTCGGCGCGCTCCGCGGCCGGCACGGCGGGGCCATAGCTGGGCTTGATGAAGCAGATGATCAGCACGTAGAGCGCGTACATGGTGCCCAGCATCACCCCTGGCACCAAGGCACCGGCGAACAGCGCGCCCACCGAGACCGGCGAGTAACTGGCCATCAGGATCAACATGATGCTGGGCGGGATCAGGATGCCCAGGCAGCCGCTGGCCATGATCACCCCGGTGCTCAGCTCCTTGTTGTAGGAGTACTTGAGCATCGGCACCAGGGCGATCATGCCCATCACCGCGATGGAGGCACCGACGATGCCGGTGGTGGCGGCCAGCAGCACCGATACGATGACCACGGTGAGCGCCAGGCCGCCGCGCAGGTTGGCCAGCAGCAGGCGCATGGTGTCGAACATCTTCTCGGTGACACCGGAGTCATTGAGAAAGCGTGCCATCAGCACGAACAGGGGGATGGCCACCAGGACATAGTTGTCCATGGAATTGCCGTAGATGTTGTTGATCAGGATGCCGAGGGTCTTGGCGCCGGGACCGAGCCAGGCGCCGAGCACGGCGACGCCGCCCAGCACGAAGGCCAGCGGATGGCCCATGAACAGGCCGACCAACAGGCCGCTGAACATGAACAGGGTGAGCATCTCGGGGCTCATGCGGCGGCCTCCTTGCGCAGTTCGCCGAAGGCGCGGATGACGATGGCGATGGCCTGCAGCAGCAGCAGCACGGCGGCCACCACGATCACGCCCTTCACCGGGTAGACCGGGATGGACATCATGCCGTAGGTGGTCTCGCCGCGGCTGAAGGAGCGCTCGAAGAAGGCCCAGCCGAAGGTCAGCAGCATCCAGATGAAGGGCACGAAGAAGAGCAGGTAGCCGAGCAGTTCCAGGGTGGCCTGCTTGCGGCGGGAGAGCAGGCGCTTGAGGACGTCGACCTCGACGTGGGCATGATGGCGCAGGCCGAAGGCGGCCATCAGCATGAAATGGGCGCCGAACAGCATCTTGGTGACATCGAAGGCCCAGTCGCTGGGGCGGCCGATGAAGAAGCGGGCGGCGATATCATAGATCACGATCAGCGTGATCACGGCAAGCAGCGGGGCGATCAGGCGGCCGAACCCCTCGTTGAGGGCATCGATGGCCCTGGCAATGGCGTTCATGGTGAGGCTCTCGGAAACAGGCAAGTCAGACGAAAGGCGGCGCCAGGGGCGCCGCAGGGAAGCCGGGTCCCGAGGGCCCGGCGGTTTTCCCGGTTACTGGTTCATGCAGGCCTCGAGCTCTTCCAGGGACGGCAGGTTGTCCATGGTGCGGCTCATGTTGAAGGGCACGGTCACGTCACGCCAGTTGGCGTAGTGCTCCAGGTAGCTGACCATGGAGTGGTAGACCTTGGCGTGCATCGGATCCTCGCAGGCACCCTGCAGGATGACCTCGTTGGTGACCTCCTGGATGCGTGCCAGGTCCTCATCGGACAGATGGTTGATCGTCATGCCTTCGTCCTTGAACTTGACGGTGGCATCGGTGGAGCCTCGCTCGGACCAGGCCAGCGACCAGGCCATGGTGGCCTCGGCGGCGATCTTCAGCTTCTCCTGGGTCTCCTCCGAGAGGGCGTCCCAGGCGTCCTTGTTGATCATCACGCCGAACACGCTGGCGGACTGGTGCCAGCCCGGGGTGGACCAGTAGTCGGCGACCTCGCCGAAACCGGCCTTGTAGTCGACCCCCGGGGTGGAGAACTCACCGGCGTCGATCACGCCGCGCTCGATGGCCTGGTAGACCTCGCCGCCGGCCAGGGTGACCTGGGAACCACCGAGCTTCTCGAGCACGCGGCCCTGGTCGCGGCCGGAGAGACGCAGACGCTTGCCCTCGAGGTCGGCGATGCTCTCGATGGGGGTGCCGCCCATGAAGCCGGACTCGTTGTTGGTGATCCCGTAGGGCAGGTAGACCATGTCGTATTCGCCATAGACTTCCTGATACAGCTCGAAGCCTCCCCACTGGTTGATCCAGTTGAGGTAGTCGACACCGTTGAACAGGCTGGTGGTGGTGGCCAGCGGCGAGAATGCCGGGCTCAGGCCTGCCCAGTAGCCGGGCCAGTCGGCGGCGGCCTCGATGGCGCCGGTCTGGGTCGCGTCGAATACTTCACTGCCGGGCATCAGGGTGCCACCGGCGCGGAAATCGATGGTCAACTCGTCGCCAGCTAGCTTGTTGACCAGCTCTACCCAGTGGCGGTCCATCTGGATCAGGTCCAGGTTGTCCGGCCAGGTGGAGGTCATGGTCCACTCTTCCTGGGCTTGGGCAGTGGTGCTCAGCGTGGCCAGGGCCACGCCGGCGGCCAGGCCAGTGAGTGTGAAGGTGCGTAGTGCTTTCATGTTCTTCTCCCTTCGGTTCTGAGCAGGCGGCGGCGCTGATCGGTGCCCGCCGAATAATGTCGGGTTGCGGCAGCCGTTGCATGTCGCATTGGCAGATCCGCAACTACGGCCCCAAGCTAGCATGCTATTGACGCGCGCGACGATCGCGTTGCCATGACGGCGCCGGCTCCCGGCGGTAGGGTGACGATACCGGTGACAGGGTCGTGCGGGCGCGCGGAATTGAAGAAAAAGTGCTTTCTTATCAGCTAATTGAATTAGGTTTACGTTTACGTCAAGGTTGCGTTGCGGGTGATTTTCAGCGTTGAATGCCGCATCGTCATAAGACCAAAGTGCTAGCGGCGCGATGCCAGGAGTGGGGCGATGACCCGCACAGGGGGAGCAGTAGCGAGGGGGCGGAGCGAGGCGGTACGCGCGCTGCTGGCCCATGCCAGGCGACTCGGTCGCCGTCGCTGGCGGGGGCTTGTGTGGCTGCAGGGGACGCCGCAGGCGTGTCGCGGGGCCGCCGGCGCGCTGTGGCTGGCCGGCGCCTGGCGCTCCCCCCTCTGGGTAGCGCCCGAGGCGCCTGGGCAGGTCGAGTGCGCGCACTGGCTGGCGCCCGCCCGGGCTCGCACCCGCCTGGGGGGCGAGCATGATCTGCTGGTGGTCGACGCCGTCTCCTGCGGGGCTGGCCTCGATCCCGACGCGGTCGCCGCCCTGGCCGGCACACTGCGTGCTGGGGGCCTGCTGGTGCTGATGACCCCGCCCGACTGGGGCGCGCGCCCCGACGCCGACTACGCCCGCCTGGCCGAGCACCCCTGGCGCCCCGAGGCGCTCACCAGCCGCTACCTGGCCAGGCTGGCGCGGCTGCTCTCGGCCGCCGGCGAGGTGATTCGCTGGCGCACCGGGCAGCTGCCACGCCTGCCCAGGCTGCCCGTCCGCGAGGCGGCCCCCGGGGGAGCGGTGGCCGACAGTGACTGCCTGACCGACGACCAGGCCCGGGCGGTGGCGCGGCTGGGCCGCCTGCGTCGCCGTCGCCCCCTGGTGATCACCGCCGACCGCGGCCGCGGCAAGAGCGCCGCCCTGGGGATCGCCTGCGCCCGCTGGCTCGCCGCCGGCGAGCCCGAGGTGCTGGTCACCGCCCCGCGCCCGGCGGCAGTGGAGCGCCTCTTCGAGCGGCTGGCGGCGCTCTGTCCCCACGGCGAACGGCGGGGTGGTGCCTTCGTCACCGGGCGCGGCACGGTACGCTTCGTGGCACCCGATGCACTGGCCGAACTCACCCGGACCGGCGATGCTGGCGGTGCCGGCCGGCTGCTGCTGGTGGACGAGGCGGCGGCGATCCCCGCCGGGTTGCTCGGCGAGTGGCTCGATGCCTTCCCGCGGATTGCCTTCGCGACCACCGTGCACGGCTACGAGGGCTCCGGCCGCGGCTTCGCTTTGCGCTTTCGCGAGCGCCTCGAGCGCGTCACCCCGGAGTGGCGCGGCCTGCACCTGGCCGCCCCGATCCGCTGGGCGGCCGATGACCCACTGGAACCGCTGCTCCATCGCCTGCTGATGCTGGATGCCGAACCACCGGCGCCCTCGGTTCGGGCCAGTGGCGACCCGCGGCGGCTGTCCCGGGAGGCCCTGGCCGCCGATGAGCCACGCCTGCGCGCCCTGTTTGGCCTGCTGGTGCAGGCCCACTACCGCACTACGCCGAGCGACCTGCGCCTGCTGTTGGACGGTCCGGGCCTCTCGATAACGGCCCTGGAGGCGGGGGGGGCGCCCCTGTCGGTGGCACTCACCACCGACGAGGGGGGCTTCGATGCGGCACTCGCCGAGCGCGTGGCCCGCGGCGAGCGCCGCCCGCGTGGTCACCTGATGGCCCAGTCCCTGGCTGCCCACGCCGGCGCCAGGGAGGCGCTGACCGGTCGCCTGCGCCGGGTGGTGCGCATCGCCGTGGCCCCCGAGTTCCGTCGCGAGGGGCTGGGCCAGGCGTTGATCGAGGCGGAGCTTGCCCGGGCGCACGCCGACGGCTGCGACCTGCTTGGCGCCAGTTTCGGTGCCGAGCCGGGGCTGGTCGCCTTCTGGCGGCGCCTGGGGTTTCGCGTGGTGCGCCTGGGCCTGAGCCGGGAGACCGCCACCGGCGAGCACGCCCTGATGGTGGCGCGGGCCACCGGCGAGGACGGCGAGCGCCTGCTGACGGCGCTGACCGCCCGCTTCCAGCGCGCGCTGCCGGGCCTGCTCGCCTTCGAGCTGCGCGACCTGGCGCCGGAAGTCGCCGCCGCACTGCTGGCGGAGGGCGATGCCCCGGCCCCGGCCGACGACGATCGCCGCGATGCCGAGGATGTGGCCGCCGGCCACCGCGAGCCGGGGCTGGCGCGGCCGGCGCTGCAGGCGCTGGTGCGTCACGCCCTGGCCCGCGGCGTGCTTCCCGACGATGCCGACCTGGCGCTGCTGGTGGCCTGGAGCTTCCAGGGCCTCGCCAGCGAGGCCCTGGCTCGGCGCCTCGGCGTATCGGGTCGACGCCAGGCCACCGCTCGGCTGCGCCAGGCGGTAGGGGGGCTGTTGCAGGAGTTGGCATGACTCTCAGCGAAGGTCTGCCGGCGGAAAAGCTCTGAGCACTCGAAACTGGCCACCGCTTCCCCTGCCGCAGCGGGCTGAGTAAGGTAGACCGGTCAATCAGGAAGGATCCCCATGAACGAACATCTCGACCGGCTCGCGCCGCAGCCGCTGTGGCGCCACTTCCGCACCCTCTGCGAGACCCCGCGTCCCTCCGGCCACGAGGCCGCCCTGGCGGCTCGCCTCGAAGCCTGGGCCGACGCCCAGGGGCTGGCGCATGCGCGTGATGCCTTCGGCAACCTGCTGATCCGCAAGCCCGCGACCCCGGGCCGCGAGGACGCCCCGGGGGTGATCTTCCAGGGCCACCTCGACATGGTGCCCCAGGCCAACAGTGATCACCCCCACGACTTCACCCGCGACCCCATCGAGACCCGCCTCGGCGACGACGGCTGGCTGCGCGCCAGCGGTACCACCCTGGGCGCCGACAACGGCCTCGGCGTGGCCGCCGCCCTGGCGATCCTCGAGGCCGACGATCTCGAACACGGCCCGCTGGAGGCGCTCTTCACCCTGGAGGAGGAGTCCGGCATGGGCGGGGCGCTCAACCTCGACGAGGAGTGGCTCACCGGGCGCTACCTGCTCAACCTCGACTCCGAGGATCGCGGTGAGGTGTTCATCGGCTGCGCCGGCGGCACCGACGTGGTGGTGGAGGCTCAGTTGCCGACCGCGGCCATGGCCGACGGCGAGGTAGCACTGCGCCTCTCGTTGACCGGCCTGCGCGGCGGCCACTCGGGGATCGATATCCACAAGGGACTAGGCAACGCCAACCGCTTGCTGGTCCGCGCCCTGCGTGCCCTGGAGCGCTTCGATGCGCGCCTGGCGAGCTATCAGGGTGGCACCCTGCGCAATGCGCTGACGCGGGAGGCCTTCGCCGTGGTGGCGCTGCCCGAAGAGGAGCGCGAGGCCGCCGTGGCCGAAGTGGTGGCCCTCGAGGCCACCCTGCGCGACGAGTTGGCCGGTGTCGATGACGCCCTGGCCCTGACCCTGGATGCCTGCGAGGTACCCGCCGACGAGCCACTCACCGCCCAGGCGACCCACCTGCTGCTGGCGGCCCTGCACGCCGCGCCCTGCGGCGTGGAGCGCATGAGTCAGGAGGTGCCCGGTGTGGTGGAGACCTCCAACAACCTCGGCGTGGTCAGCCTCGCCCGGGGGCGCTTCCAGCTCGGCGCGCTGGTGCGTTCGCTGCGCGACAGCGCCACCCGGGACCTGGCCGACCGCCTGCGCGCCCTGTTCGAGCTGATCGGCGCCCGGGTGCGCATCGAGAACGGCTACCCGGGCTGGACCCCACAGCCGGGCAGCGAGCTGCTGTCGCGTTTCCAGCGCGTGCATCGCGAGCGGTTGGGCAGCGACCCGGCGGTCAAGGTGATCCATGCCGGGCTGGAGTGCGGGATTCTCGGCGGCAAGTATCCTGAACTGGAGATGATCTCCTTCGGGCCGCTGATTCGCGGCGCTCACTCGCCGGACGAGCGGGTCGAGGTCGCCTCGGTGGAGGAGTTCTGGACGCTGCTGTGCGCCCTGGTGGAGGACCTGGCCCGCCCCGCGGCCTGAATGCCGGGCGCCAGAAACGACGCCGCCGGGCTTAGGGCCCGGCGGCGTCATGAGAGTAGTCCGTTTCGGATCAGGCCAGGTAGCTGGCCAGCATCCATACGGTCTTCTCCTGCTCGCGGATATAGTCGCCCGCCTGGGCGGCGGTGCCCTCGTCGTCGGCATCCGAGGCCAGCGAGAGGATCTCGCGCTGCAGCTCGATCAACACCTGGTAGCCCGCCAGCACGCCCTCGACACAGGCCTTGCCGTCCGAGACGCTCTTGTCCTCCTTGATACGCGAGATCTCCACGTAGTCGCTGTAGGCGTGCAGGGGCTGGTGACCCAGGGTGAGGATGCGCTCGGCGACCTCGTCGACCTTGGTCAGCAGGTCGGTATAGAGCTCCTCGAACTTCTCGTGCAGCTGGAAGAACTGCGGACCCTTCACATTCCAGTGGTAGCCGCGCACGTTCATGTAGAAGACCTGGTAGTTGGCCAGCAGCTCGTTGAGCCTCTCGGCCAGCTGGCTGGTGCTGCCCGTGTGCAGGCCGATACGGTTGGTGTCGCTCATGCGAATGTCTCCTTGGTCGCGTGGGTATCCATGTTGACCGTGCCGCCACCCGGCGGCCAGCGAAATCTGGCCATCGGGATCATAGCCGTGCTGCATGACATCTTGGCGCGCGAGGCCGATTTCAAGTGCCTGGCATCCCCGCTGGCGCCGGATAGCCCCGCTGGCGCTGGATAGCCCCGCTGGCGTGCGATCAGCGGCCGGCTTGCGGGGCCGAAAGCGGCTGGGTAGACGCCGCTTCGGGGGCCGCCTCGGCGCGCAGGTCCAGTCCCTCGAGCATCGCCAGCACGCGGTCACGCATGGCGGCCAGGGCGTCGAGATCGTAGGGCGTCGCCTCGCCCTGGCCCCACACCGGTCCCGGCCAGGCCGCATCCCCCTCGCGGCGCAGCACCAGGTGCAGGTGCAGCTGGGGCACCATGTTGCCCAGGCTCGCCACGTTGAGCTTGTTGGCCCCCATCAGCGTCTTGAAGGCGCGGCCGATCCGGCCCGCCTCCCGCCACAGCTGCTGCTGCTGTGCCTCACTCAGCTCGAAGAGCTCGCTGACCCCGTGTTGCCGGGGGATCAGCAGCAGCCAGGGGAAGCGGGTATCGTTCATCAACCGCAGCTGGCACAGCGGCAGTTCGGTGACCGGGTAGCTGTCTTCCACCAGGCGGGGGTCAGGCTCGAAGTGGTCCATCAGGGCTCTCCGGGGTAATCAACGACGGTATCGCCTGCCTGGCATCATGCCACAGAAGCGCTGGCATAGAACTGCTGGCATAGAACTGCTGGCATAGAACCGCTGGCTAGAGCCGCCGGGAGTTTTCCCCGGCTGCCCGGGCGGCTAAGCTGTGCAGCCCGACCCCGAAAGGATGCTCCCATGACCCTGCTCGAGGCGCTGGCCCTGCTGCTGATCGGTACGCTGGCCGGCTTCATCAACGTGCTCTCCGCTGGCGGCTCCATGCTCACCTTGCCGCTGCTGATGTTCCTGGGGCTGCCGCCCCAGGAGGCCAACGGCACCAACCGCGTCTCCATCGCGTTGCAGAGCGTCTCGGCGGTCTACAACTTCTTCCGCGCAGGGGCGCGCCATGTGGGCCTCTCGCTGCGCCTCTCGGTGCCGGCAGTGGTGGGCTCGCTGGTCGGGGCCTGGATGGCCCTGCGCACTGGCGATGCCCTGTTCGAGGCGATCCTGATCGTGGTGATGGCGGGCTCGGCGTTGCTGATGCTGCTGCCCCAGCCGCGCCTGGACACCCGCCCGCTGACCCCCGAGCGGCTGACGCCGGCGGTCTACCTGGCGATGTTCGCCATCGGCCTCTATGGCGGCTTCATCCAGGTAGGGGTGGGCATCCTGTTCATCGTGGTGCTGTATCGCATGCTGAAGATTGACCTGGCCCAGGTAAATGTCTTCAAGGTGCTGATTGTGCTGGTCTATACTCTGCCGGCGCTGGCGCTCTTCCTGGTCAACGACCAGGTGCGCTGGGGCTATGGCCTGCTGCTGGCGGCGGGCAGCATGACCGGGGCCTGGCTGGCGGTGAAGGTCAACGTCAGCCCGCGCGGGGCCTTCGTGGTCAAGTGGCTCACCGTGGCGGTGATCGCGGCGATCATCCTGCGCTTGCTGCTCGGATAGGGCAGCGCTTGCCGGTAGCTGCTAAATTACCTCGTGCAACACTCCCAACCCGCAAGGAGGTAGCCCCATGAAACGAACACTGGCGATGCTGATGGCGACCCTGTTCGCCGTTTCGCTGCTCTCCGGCTGCAACACCATCCGTGGTGCCGGCCAGGATATCGAGCGGGGCGGCGAAGCGGTCCAGGACGCCGCGTCCTGAGCCGGATAGCGGCAGGGCGAGCGCCAGTGCGGCCAGGCCGCGCCGGCGCTGCCTTTCTTTCATTTCGTGATGACAGGGAGCACAAGGCATGAGGGAGAGATGCTGGTACCCGTTGGGGCTCGGCCTGGCGCTGCTGCTGGCGGGCTGCGCTGGGCCGAACACGGCGCCGGGCCCGGAGCCTGAGCGGGCCCCGCCGCCGCCTCGGGTGGCGGACGGTGACGCCTGCGGTGCCGAGCGCGTCCAGGACCACATCGGGCGTGCCCATGACGCGGCGCTGGGCGAGGCCATCCGCGCCGAGAGCGGGGCGGCGAGCATGCGCGTGGTGCGCCCCGGTGAGGCGGTGACTCTCGACTACCGGGCGGATCGCCTCAACGTGCGTCTCGACGCGGATGGCATCATCGCCGAGATCGTCTGCGGCTAAGGCTCCTCGGCGCCGTGCTCGGCCTGGGTGCGGCGCTCCTCCTCCTCGGCCTGCTTGCGCAGCTTCTTGCGCAACGCGGCCTTCTCGAAGCGCAGCTTCTGCATTTTTGTCTCCAGCGCCAGCGGCGGTACCGGGGCCGGCTTGCCGTCGCCGTCTACCGCCACCATGGTCAGGTAGCAGCTGTTGGTGTGGCGGATCAGCTTGTGCTGGATGTCCTCGGCCACCACCTTGATGCCGATCTCCATGGAGGAGCGTCCGACATGGTTGACGCAGGCCAGGAAGGTGACCAGTTCGCCGACGTGGATCGGCTGCTTGAACAGTACCTGGTCCACCGAGAGGGTGACCACGTAGTGTCCCGAGTAGCGGCTAGCGCAGGCGTAGGCGACCTCGTCGAGCTTCTTGAGGATGGCGCCGCCGTGCACCTTGCCGCTGAAGTTGGCCATGTCCGGGGTCATCAGCACGGTCATCGAGAGCTCATGCTGGCCGGGCAGGGGGTGGGCGTCCATGGGTGGTCTCCTCGTAGGTTATCCACAGCATAACGCCTTGCCCCAGCCTGGGGACAAGGCGTTTCACCTGGGGGGGAACGGGCGTCAGAACCAGGTCAGGCCGATCGAGATCAGCACCCCGGTGATGAACAGCTGGATCAGGCAGAAGCCCATGATGTCCTTGGCCTTGAGGCCGGCGATACCCAACACCGGCAGCGCCCAGAAGGGCTGCAGCAGGTTGGTCCAGGCGTCACCCCAGGCCACGGCCATGGCCACCCGCGGGATCTCCACGCCGAGCGCTTGGGCGGCGGGCAGCATCACCGGTGCCTGCACCGCCCACTGGCCGCCGCCGGAGGGCACGAACAGGTTGACGATGCCGGCGCTGATGAAGGTCCAGAAGGGCAGGGTCGTTTCGGTAGCGAAGGAGACCAGCGCGCCCGACATGGTTGCCGCCAGGCCCGACTGGATCATGATCGCCATGATCCCGGCGTAGAAGGGGAACTGGATGACGATGCCGGCGCCGCCCTTGATCGCCTCCTGCAGGCTGGTCAGCAGGCTGCGCGGGGTGCGGTGCAGCACGATGGCCAGGAACAGGAACAGGAAGTTGACCACGTTGAGGTTCAGCCCGCCGCCGCGCAGGAAGAAGTGGTCGACCAGGAAGATCAGGCCGGGGATGCCCACCAGCCAGGCCAGCACCACGCTGTTCTCCATGCGCTCGGCGGGGCGGGTGATGCGCACCTGCTGCTCCTCGTCATCGCCCAGCAGCTTGGGGTCGACGAAGACGCTCTCGTTCTCGTCGGGGAGCATCATGCGGTTGACCAGCGGCACGGCGATGAACAGCATCACCACGATGGCCAGGTTGAAGAAGGCGAAGATGGTGGAGCCGGTGCCGATCACGCCGATCTGGTCGGCGCTGAAGTGGCCGTCGGTGGCGATGGTCAGCGGCACCGAGCCGGCCAGGCCGCCGTGCCAGACGATAAAGCCGGAGTAGGCGCTGGCCACCAGCAGGCGGTAGTCGACGCGCACCAGGCGAGCCAGCTCCTTGGCGAACAGCGCGCCCACTACCAGGCCGAAGCCCCAGTTGATCCAGCTGGCCGCGAGTGACACATAGGTGACCAGCAGGATGGCACCGCCGGGCCCCTTGGCCAGGGCGGCCAGGCGCTGCAGCAGCTTCTTGACGGGCGGGGAGCTGGCCAGCATGAAGCCGGTGACCAGCACCAGCAGCATCTGCATCGAGAAGGTCAGCAGGTTCCAGAAACCGTCGCCCCACATGCGCATCACCGCCAGCGGCGTCTGGCGTTCCACGGCGATGGCGGCCACTGCGGCGATGATGGTCAGCAGCAGCACGAAGATGTAGGGGTCGGGCAGATAGCGATCGACCAGCTTCACCGCTGGTCTCGAGAGAGCCTTGAGCATGGCGTTCCCTTTATGTTGTGAGTGTTATGGGTAGTTCAGTATAGAAACTAGCGCAGCGTCAGTATCTTGCGTCATATCGCTGCCAACGGTCCAGGCCTGTCACACCAGTCGCTGCGGCGCCGCTGGCGGTAGTAGGCGATCAGCGTCACCGAGCGCACCAGGGTGAAGAGGGTGAAGGCCAGCCACAGCCCGTGGTTGGTGAGTGAATCCGGCAGTAGCGCCTGGCCGAGCCACCAGGCGGGCAGGTAGGCGGCGAGCCCGGCGAAGATGCTGTTGCGCATCTCGCGGATCGCCGTGGCGCCGATGAAGACGCCGTCCAGCAGATAGCTCCACACCGCGATCAGCGGCATGGCGATCATCCACGGCAGGTAACTGGCGGCGGTGTCACGCACTTCCGGCAGGCCGGTGAGCAGGGCGATCAGCGCCTCGCCGCCCAGGGCGAAGGCCAGGGAGGCGAGGCCGGCGGTGGCCAGCGAGAACCAGGCCGCGCCACGCACCGTCTGGGCGAACTCCGCCCAGCGCCTGGCGCCTACCGAGCGTCCGGTAAGGGCCTCGGTGGCATGGGCGAAGCCGTCCAGGGCGTAGCTGGTGAGCATGATGAACTGCAGCAGCACGGCATTGGCCGCGAGCACGGTGTCGCCCTGGGCGGCGCCCCGGGAGGTGAAGAAGGCCATCACGAAGAGCAGCCCCAGGGTGCGCACGAAGAGGTTGGCGTTGACCGAGAAGAGCTCGGCGTAGGCGGCCAGTGCCAGCAGCCGATGGCGCAGGAAACGGCCCGCCAGGAGCCTGAACTGGCGAGAGACCAGCCACAGGCCGAAGGCGAGGGCGGTGTAGTCGGCGATCACCGTGGCCCAGGCCACGCCGTCGCTGGTCATGCCCAGTCCGACCACGAACAGCAGGTCGAGGGCGATATTGACGCCATTGGTGAGCACCAGGATCGCCAGGGTCACCCGCGCGTTCTGCTGGCCCAGGAACCAGCCCAGGATGGCGTAGTTGGCGAGCACCGCCGGCGCCGAGAGGATGCGGATCTCGGCATACTCGGCGGCCAGCGCCGTGGCCACCTCGCTGCCGTCGAGCAGCCACAGCCCCAGCGCGATCAGCGGCCGCGACAGCAGGATCAGCGCCGCACCGATGCCCGCCGCCAGCAGCAGCGACTGGCCGAGCAGGTTGCGCACATCCGTGTCGCTCTCGCGCCCCACCGCCTGGGAGGTGAGCCCGGTGGTGCCCATGCGCAGGAAGCCGAAGCCCCAGTAGAGGAAGCTGAACAGGGTGGCGCCCAGGGTCACCGCGGCCAGGTAGCGGGAGTCCGGCAGGTGGCCGACCACGGCGGTATCCACCAGCCCCAGCAGCGGCACGGTGATATTGGAGAGGATGATCGGCCAGGCCAGCGTCAGGATGCGCCGGCGCACGGACGCAGGGGACGAGGAATCCGAGCGGCTCACGAGGGTCTCCCGAGGCATGCGAGCCGCGCAGCATGGCCGGCGGCGGGGCATAACGCAACCGCCCCGCTTCAAGAAGCGGGGCGGCGTGGCGTGCTGGCGAGCCGATCAGCCGGCCGTCAGGCGGCGGTGATGCGCTGGTACTTGGCCATCAGCTCCTCGCGGCTCTCCTCGCGCTGCGGATCGAGGGGGATGCAGTCCACCGGGCAGACCTGCTGGCACTGCGGCTCGTCGTAGTGGCCGACGCATTCGGTGCACAGCTCCGGGTCGATGACATAGATCTCCTCCCCAGGCGAGATGGCGCCGTTGGGGCATTCGGGTTCGCATACATCGCAGTTGATGCACTCGTCGGTGATCATCAGGGCCATGGGGGTACCTCGCGGAAGTCGCTGGCCGCGGTCATCGGGATCTGCTCGGTGCAATCCCGAGCCTTGCGCTCAGGTATTGTAAAGGCTCTTCAGCGTTGCGGCGACCCTGGGATGGACATGTTGCGATACATCGCCGCCCAGCTTGGCGATCTCGCGAACCAGGGTGGAGGAGATATAGGAGTTCTCCACCGCCGGGGTGAGGAAGACGGTCTCGAGCTCCGGCATCTGGGCGCGATTCATATTGGCCAGCTGCAGCTCGTACTCGAAGTCGGAGACGGCACGCAGGCCGCGCAGCAGGACGCGCGCGCCCTGCTGCTGCATGAATTCGGTCATCAGCCCCGAGAAGCCGACCACCTCGATGTTGTCGAGCCCGGCGGTGACCTCCCGAGCCAGGGCGATGCGCGTATCGATATCCAGTGCGGGGCCCTTGCCGGGGCTCGTGGCGATGGCCACCACCACCTTGTCGAAGAGTCGCGAGGCGCGCTCGATCAGGTCGAAGTGGCCATTGGTGATGGGGTCGAAAGTGCCGGGGTATACCGCGGTGTTCATCGCCGTCACTCCTCGAGTCGCCCGAAGGGGTTGTTCACTGCCAGGGAGACCGGGCGGGCATAGCCGGGGATCTGGAGCTCGGTATCGCTGAGCGTGAGCTCAGGGCCTTCCAGCACACCTTCGCCGAAGCGGTAACGGGGCGCGAAGCGCCCCTGGTCGGCCTGCTGGCGGTAGGCGGCGGCGGCCTCGCGGGTCGCCTCGCGACGCACCTGCCAGGCGGCCACGGCAGCCTCGCCGTGGCGCTGCACCAGCAGGCGCTCGGTGACGTCCGGGGAGAGCAGCACGCCGGTGGCGTTGTTGCCGCCGAAGCCCTTGGCGTTGATGAAGGCGGCGTCCGCGGCGAAGGGCATGGCGTCGCGTGAGAGCCGCAACCGCTCGGCGTGGACGTCGTCGGCCACGGCGTCCAGGGTGGGGATGCCGGGCAGCAGGCCGTGGGCGAAGCTGCCCAGGGCGCTGGTCAGCTGGTCGCCGGCGGCGCTGCCCTGGGAGTGGCCGACGAAGGACTTCACCGCCACCACCGGCCACGCCTCGATGCCGTAGGCCCGCGCCACCAGGTCGAAGACGTGGGATTCGGTCACCCGGTTCTTGGGCGTGCTGGTGCCGTGGGCCTGGACGAAGGTGCGCCGGCGCAGGGCCTGCTCGCCGAGCATCTCGCGCACCAGCGATGCGGCCTTGCCCAGGGTGATGTAGTTGCCGATTCCCGGCGCGGAGATCGAACGCTTCCAGCCATCGGCATTGACGAACACGTCCGGCACGCTGCCCAGGATCTCGGCGCCCACCTCCAGGGCCAGGGCGTCATCCATCAGCATCACGAACTGGCTGGACTCGGCGATGGTGAAGCCGCAGTTGCGGGCGAAGGGGCGGCAGGCGCGCTGATAGTCGGCGTCGGTCAACAGCTGCAGCGCATCCAGGGCGCGCAGGCTATCGTCGTCGGCGAGTGCCCCCATGGTGCGGAAGCCTTCGATGATCTCCGGGGTGACCGGGGCATCGGCGGTGCCCACCATCACCACGCGGCGGCGTCCGGCGCGGAGGTCGTCGACCCCCAGGCGCAGGTTGTAGAGGAAACTGGCGCAGGCGCCCATCGCCGCGCCGGTGCCGCCCACGCTGCCCAGCACGTAGGCGTTGAGGAAGTCGGCGGGCATCTGGCCGTAGCCCAGCGGCATCTGCTTGGAGGTGGCGCGCTTGCCGGAGACGAAGCTCTTGAGCAGGCCGCCCCAGCCTTCGTCATCGAGCTGGCCGATGGAGTTGCCGGCGTAGACGGCGACCTCGTCGGGGTCGAGACGGTCGCGCAGAGCGTCCCAGTCGAGACCGCTGTCACCCAGGCAATCGCTGGCGGCGAAGATGGCCATGGAGAGCCCGCGCGGGTGGTGTACGCTGCGGTAGAGCTGGCTGGGCTCGAAGCCACTGGGCAGTTGGCCGGCGGCACGCACTTGGGCGGGGCGGTGCTCGGGGAGCATCACGTCCATCTCCCCGGCGGGCACCGTCACCTCGAGCAGCTTGCGATCGAGTTCGCGCACTTGCCAGGTGGCCGGCAGGTCCTGGGGCAGCTGGCGACGCTGGATGCGGAAGGTCAGGGGAGCGTCCAGCGCCAGGCTGGCCCGACGATTGGCAGGCAGGCCCTCGGCGTTGAAGCGCGGGTCCTCGATGCGGCGGATCAGGGTATGGTCGAGGACTTGCTGGCGGGTCTGCTCGACGATGGCGTCGGGGTCCAGGGTATGCCCCTCGGCGTTCTGCCAGCTGCCGTCCTCCTGGCCGCTGGCCAGGCGCATCATGGCGGCCAGGCCGAGCAGGGTGCGGGCCTGGTCCTCCGTGGGCAGGGCGTCGAGCACGGTGCGGCGAAATGCCTGGTGGCCCGAGGTTCTGCCGGCAGGGTTCACGCCGCCCATGCCTACGATCACCGGTAAGTGTGACAAGCCGGATTCCTCGTTGTGCTGTTGGTGTCTACGAGTACGTTATTGAGCGTGGATCATAGCACCCGGCCAGCAGCGGCGTCATGCGGCCGCCCGGGTTGGGCGGCCTGGTGTCAGCCGTTCTGTTCGATGCCCTGCACGTACCAGGGGGCGCCATCGCGCAGCTCGCGCATCAGGTGCCAGGTCTCGTTGAACTCGTTGTGCTCGCCGTTCTCGTCGAGGATGCCGTGGAAGACCACCGTGGCCTCGGCCTGCTGGCCCACTTCCTGGACCATCCCCAGTTCGGCGAACAGGCGCACCACCTCGGTGCGGTTGTTCGCCGGGTGACGGGCACGCTCCTCGCGCAGCAAGTTGTAGAGCTCCGGGGTGACGTACTCCTGGATACCGGCGAAGTCGTTGTTGTCCCAGGCGCGCTGCAGGGTCATGAAGTGCTCCTTGGCACCGGCCAGGAAGCGTTCCCGGTCGAACCACTCGGGCTCGCCGGCGAAGGCGCCACCGGCTGGAGCAGCACTGGCTGGAGCAGCGCTGGCCTGGAAGGGCTGGGCCGTGGCTCCGCCGCGCGTCTCCTCGGCGCCTGGTGCGGGGCCTCCCGCCACCGCCGGCCGCCGGCGCGCCAGTAGCCGGAAGAGCAGGAAGGCGATGCCGGCCACCACCAGGATATCCATCAGCCTCAGTTCATCGAAGGCGCCGCCGAAGAACAGTGCGGCAAGCAGCCCGCCGGCGAGCAGGCCGCCCAGCATGCCGGGCATGCGCGAGCCGGCGCGGCCCTGGGTGGCGCGGGTGCCGGTGGCCTGATTCTGGGTTGCGGCAGGCTGTTGCTGCACGCTGCGTGATTGGGTGCCGAAGCTCTTGCCGCCACCCAGGCGGCGCGCCTCGGCGTCCTGCAGGGCAGGGCCCAGGGTGAAGAGGCCGGCTACCAGCATGATCATGAGGTGGCGCAGCAGGGAGGTGTGAGCGAATCGTGAGGTCATGGGGGTGTCGTCACCTTGTAGGAGATGAGAGTCGAGTCAGACCATTCTAGCGGCTATTCTTGGGGCTTCCATGATAAACGCACAACAAGGGGAGCGAGCGCCATGCGCTTGACACGAGAAGAGAGCCTGCTGCTGATCGTCGACCTGCAGGCGGGCCTGCTGCCGGTGATCGAGCACGGCGACCAGGCGGTCAACGAGGCGGCCTGGCTGGGCGGCCTGGCCGAGTCCATCGAGGTGCCGGTCTGGATCACCGAGCAGTATCCCGAGGGACTGGGGGGCAGCGAGCCGCGGCTGCTCGAGGCGCTGCCGGGGCACCGGCGATGGCAGAAGCTGACCTTCGACGCCTGCGCCAACGCCGAGTTCGCCGCGGCCCTGGCGGAGAGCGGCCGGCGCCAGGTGGTGCTGTGCGGCAGCGAGGCGCATATCTGCGTGATGCAGACCGGCCTCGGCCTGTTGGCGGCGGGCTACGAGGTCTACTGGCTGACCGAGGCCTGCGCCAGCCGCCGCGCCGGCGAGGCGCGCCTGGCCCGGGAGCGCATGGTCCAGGCCGGCGCGGTGGCGGTGAGTGCCGACATGGTGGCCTACGAGTGGCTGCATCGCTGCGACGACGAGCGCTTCAAGCAGGCCCACCGCCGCTTCCTCAAGGCACGCGCCTCGCGGCCGCTGGTGTTTGTGTAGTCTGGGAAAGCGTGTTGTCAGCGACTTGGTGAGAGGCGCCGGGACAGCCTCGATTGGGCCAGCTCAGGCGGCACCTTCGGAGCGGGTAAACACCAGGGTGTCGCCCTCGCTCATGGCGGCGTTGTAGGCGTAGCCGGCCACGTCGAAGTCCTTGAGGCCCTCGGGGTCGTCCAGGCGCTGGCGGATCATCCAGGCCGCCATCAGGCCACGGGCCTTCTTGGCGTAGAAGCTGATGATCTTGAGCTTGCCGTTCTTCTCGTCCTTGAACACCGGGGTGATCACGCGTGCCGTGAGCGCCTTCGCATCGATCGCCTTGAAGTATTCGTTGGAGGCGAGGTTGACCAGCACCGGGCTGCCGCTCTGCGCCACGGCGCGGTCGAGTTCGGCGGTGAGAGTCGCGCGCCAGAAGGCGTAGAGGTCCTTGCCCGCGGGGTTCTCGAGCCGGGTGCCCATCTCGAGGCGGTAGGGCTGGATCAGGTCCAGCGGGCGCAGCAGGCCGTAGAGGCCGGAGAGTATGCGCAGGTGCGCCTGGGCGAAGGCGTTGTCATCGTCGCCGAAGGTGTCGGCCGCAAGCCCCACGTAGACGTCGCCCTGGAAGGCCTGGACGGCGGGCTTGGCGTTCTCCGGGGTGAAGGGCGTGTGCCACTCGCCGTAGCGGGCGGCATTGAGGGCCGCGAGCTTGTCGCTGATGCCCATCAGGTCGCTGAGCCGCTGGGGTGAATAGTCGCGCAGGATCTCGATCAGTTCGCGGCTACGCTCGAGGAAGTCCGGCTGGGTGTAGTGGGCCGTGGTGGCCGGGGTCTCGAAGTCCAGCGTCTTGGCGGGCGAGATCACGCTCAGCATGGGGCGCTCCTGAATCCGGTGGGGGTCGGGTCGAGTATACCAAGGGCGCCCCGCCTGAGGGGCTATCGAGGCGATAGCCGGTGGGCGCGGCGAGGGCGCTCAGGGGGCCGGGTTGGTGTCGCGGCGATACCGCTCCTTCCGGGGTTGAGTCCCCGCGGGGGCGGGCGTATGCTGGCCGGCCGTTATGCCCCGTGGACCGGGGTGGGCCAGATGACAGACGCCGCGCACAGGGTGGTGCCGGCTGTCTTTTTCTTGCGATACAGGATTCGGTGGAAGGCCATGACACAGGCATCATCACTGTTCACCCGGCTCGAGTACCGCCTGGCGGAGCAGCTCTTCCATACCCGCTGGCTGCCTCGCTCGCCGCGCACCCAGCGTTTGACCATGCACCTCTTTCAGCGCTGTGCCGACGCCGGTCATCCGGCGGCGCTCTCCACCTATGGGCATATGCTGTTCCATCGTGGCCTGTCGCCCCAGGACAAGGCCCGCGGCGCCCGTTACGTGCTCGAGGCGGCCCATGCCGGCGACTCCCGTGCCCAGTACCAGGCCGGGCAGATCTACGAGAATGGCTGTGCCCTCTATCCGCGTCGTGACGACCGCGCCGTGACCTGGTATGCCCGCGCCGGCGAGGCGGGCCACCCGCTGGCCGCCCAGCGCCTGGCGCGGGCCTACCGCGAAGGCCAGCTGGGCCTCGCGGTGGACGCCGAGCGCGCCGCCCACTGGCAGTGCCTGGCCGACCGTGCCGCTGGATTCGGCGAGCCGCTGGACAGCGTGGAAGACGAGACGCGACACTAGCCTGCGAGGCGCCGTTCCGACGGCGCCCTTCCTTTCGTGGCTGCCTCGAGGATCCTGCCCGCCGTGACGCTACCGACCCTGCTCGATATCGAAGCGTCTGGATTCGGGCGCGGCAGCTATCCCATCGAAGTGGGGCTGGCCCGCGCCGATGGCAGCAGCTGCGCCTTCCTGATCCAGCCCCTGCCCGAGTGGACCCACTGGGATCCCAAGGCCGAGCTGCTCCACGGGATCAGCCGGGCCCGCCTTCGGCGTGAAGGGCGCCCGGTGCGCCAGGTGGCGCAGTGGCTCAACGACGAGCTCGGCGAAGTGAAGATCTGCTACAGCGACAGCTGGGGTTACGACAACACCTGGCTGTCGCTGCTCTTCCATCACGCCGGCATGCTGCCGGCCTTCCGCCTGGAGGCCTTGCGCAAGCTGCTCGGCGAGGGGCAGCTGGCGCTGTGGACGCCTACCAAGGAGGCGCTGATCGAGGAGCTGGGTATCCACCGGCATCGCGCCGGCGAGGATGCCCGGCTGCTGCAGCTTACCTACCAGCGTACCCGCGAGCTGGCCGGCGAGGCGTGACTCAGCGCGCCAGCCGGGCTTCCAGCATATCCAGCAGCTCGAGGGGAGTGCTGGCGTCGAACAGCTCGGCGCGGGTGCGGGCATTGAGGAAGCCCTGTTCCACGGTGTTGTCGAGGAAGGCCAGCAGGGGCGAGTAGAAGCCCACGCTGTCGAGCACGCCGATGGGCTTGTCGTGGAGCCCGAGATAGTGCCAGGTCCAGGCCTCGAAGAACTCCTCCAGGGTGCCGATCCCCCCGGGCAGCATGATGAAGGCGTCGGCATGGGCTGCCATGCTGGCCTTGCGCTCGTGCATGTTGCGCACATGGATCAGTTGGGTCAGGCCGCGGTGGGCCTGCTCACGCTCCACCAGGTGATCGGGCATCACTCCGATCACCTCGCCGCCGGCCTCCAGGACGGCATCGGCCAGGGCCCCCATCATCCCGATGCGTGCGCCCCCATAGACCAGGGTATGGCCGCGGCGCGCCAGCGCCTCGCCCAGCCTTCGGGCGTCGGCCAGGTACTGCGGGTCACGGCCCTCCCGTGAACCCAGGAAGATGCAGAATCTCGGCATGCTCTTCTCCTTGGCAAGAGTATCCATCCTGGCGCGCCCTGCGTGGCGTCGCCAGCGTGAACCATAACGCCGAGGGGCGCCACCAGGCGCCCCTCCAGATCGCGTAGCCGTGCCTCAGCGGGCGGCGTCGGCGTCGCGCTTCATGGCCTCGCGCAGCAGCTTGACGCCGACCACGAAGATGCCAAGCATGCTGATGATCAGGGCGAGGCTGGCAATGACATGAGTATCGACGTACATCGGGGGGCTCCTTGTTGAGCATCTTATGGTCAGGGGGTAGAGGGTGCGCGGGGTGCTTCAGGGCAGACAGTCGGCGACGCCGTACTCGGCGTCCATCCAGCGGCCGATGACGTTGTTGCCGCATAGATGGTGGGCGTACTGGGTGTGCAGGCAGCGCACCTGGTCCCAGTTGGCGATGCCACCGATGCCGCGCTCGGTGAGCACGCCATCATAGCCGAGCCGGATTACCTCAGCCTTTTGTGTCTCGCTCATGTGTCCCCAACGCGCGGCGACATAGTCACGGTGGCTGGCATGGTAGGCGGCGAGCCACTCGGGCTCCTCCTGCAGGCGGGTCTCGAGCCGCTTGATGGCGCCGTCGGCTTCGATGCGCGAGATCACCACCTTGAGCCGCTCGGAGCTCAGCCAGTAGAGGGTCGGGAAGGGCTTGCCAGCGACGATCGGCGCCATGCGCAGCACCAGCGGGGTGCCCTCGCCATCGGTGGCGGCCACGGCCTCTATGCCGCGGGGCGCGCGGCCGAGCTGCTCGGTGATGATCGCCAGCTGGCGGGGATCAGGCGGGTTATCGGTCTGGATCACCATCGTCGGGGCCCTGTAGAAACTTGTTTGACTCGCCGACGGCCAGGAAGAAGGCGCGATTGAGCTGGTCGGGGGTGGGCACGTAGTACCACTCCCGCTCGCAGTATTCCGCGGCCCGCGCTATCAGCACGTCATGGAGTCGATTGAACGGCGCATCATAATCGTAGGGGTCGGCGCCGAACAAGCGGATATGGGGGTAGTCCGCGAAGCGCTCGACGAAATAGCGCAGCAGTTGCGCCTCCATGGCGCGGTGGCGCTCGGTATCCTCCGGATCCAGCCACAGGGTGTAGCGGATGGCCATGGTGGGCTCCTGTGCAGGGTTATCTCTGTTGGCGGACCTCCTCTACGACCAGTCCCCGGCGCCTCTGGACAGTGTAGCCAGGCGTCCGCCGGTGAGCCTGAGCAGGTCGGCAGGTGCCAGGCGGATCTCGAGGCCGCGGCGTCCGCCGCTGACATGGATCGTCGGTTGACCCTCGGCACTGGCGTCGAGGAAGGTGGCCAGGCGGCGCTTCTGGCCCAACGGGCTGATGCCCCCCACCACGTAGCCGGTGGCGCGCTGGGCCTCGTCGGCCTCGGCCATATGGGCCTTGCGGGCGCCGGCGGCACGCGCCAGGGCCTTGAGGTCGAGCTTGCGCGATACTGGCACGATGGCCACCACCAGGCGGTCGTCATCGAGCCGGGCCAGCAGCGTCTTGAACACCTCATCGGCGGAGAGCCCCAGTACCCGGGCGGCCTCCTCGCCGTAGGCGGGGCTGCGCGGGTCATGGTCATACTCGGCCAGGGCGAAGTCGACCCCGGCCTTCTCCAACTGCTTGACGGCGGGGGTCATGCGTCGACGGGCTCCTCCTGGAGATGGGATTCCAGCGCCTCGCGCAGCTCGCCCACGATGGGGATGGCCTGCTTGGCGTCGTGGTCGAAGTGCACCATCACGGTGTGGCCCAGGTTGGTGAGCTTGCCGCCCTGGCGTGCCTCCTGGCTGACGGTGAAGGAGCTGTTGCCGAGCCGCGAGACATAGGTGCGGATCTCGATCTCCTCGCCATACTGCAGCTCGGCGCGATAGTCGACCTCCATGCGGGCCATGATCAGCCGCCACTTGCGTGGGTCCAGGTCCGGGGTGAAGAGCCGGAAGAGGTCGTTGCGGGCCAGCTCGAACCAGGCCGGCAGGCGGGTGTTGTTGACGTGGCCCAGGGCGTCGGTGTCGTAAAAGGCGGGCTCGACGGTGCGAACGAACATCTGGCGTTTCCTTGTGGTTATCGCTCTAGGATGACTAGCTTTGCCCCGAGCAAGCGTTCGGTCAAGTATCGCGGGAAGGTCTGCCTCTGCCCCGGTGTTCCGCGCGTCGGTTGCCCAGCCAGGCCTGGAGGCGGGTCCAGGCGACGAGCCACAGGGTGGCCACGGCGAACCCGGCCAGGGTGCCCAGTGCCAGGCCCAGGGTGGGGTAGGCGAAGGAGACGCACAGCGCATAGCTGAGCAGCGAGCCGAGCCCCATCGGGTAGTGCTTGATCACCGTGGCCACCGGATCGGGACCGTGGGTCAGGTGCAGGATCACCAGGAAGGGATACATGGTGACCGGGAAGGCGGCCATCACCCCGGCCCAGGCCGCCGGCAGCACATGGGCCAGGCCGGTGATCACGAAGATGATCACGGCGGCAAGCAGGGCGCGTACGACCAGGGCGGCCCAGGAGAAGCGTCCGGTGGGGCGGGCTATGCTCTCCGGCACGCGGCGGTAGAGCCAGGTGAACAGTGCAATGGCGGCCAGGGTGGTGAGGGTGCCGGTGAGGCGGTCGAACTCCACCCGGGTCAGCACCAGGCTGACCGCCAGGAAGGCGGCCAGCCCGGCGGCGGTGCCGGCCACTACGCCGGGCAGCCCCGGGCGGCGCCCGGCCAGCAGGTAGCCGCCGCCCAGCGCCAGGGTGGCGGTGAAACCGGCCAGGGTATGTACGGCGCTCGTGGCGGCGAAGCCCGGCGAGAGCTCCAGGCCGATGAAGAACAGGGCGATGGCGGTGCCCAGCGGATAGCCCGCCAGCAGCCCCGCCATCCGCGGGCTGACACGCACGGCGATGGCACCGAGGCCCAGCACCATGCCGATCGATACCGCAAGCTTGGCCAACTGCCAGCTCAGGGGAACTTCCATTCTGTTTTCCTTAGCCTTATTTGGCGGTAGTTGTCATGGAGTGTGTCGCGCCATTCGTCGAAGGCTGGGCCACCAAGCCCGGTGGGCTCCTAGATCAGGCGCAGCCCCTGGCGGTCGCGCCAGGCGGCGGGCAGGGCGTCTGCCAGGGACTCGCACAGATGGGGTGGCAGCGCCGACCGGGCCGTCTCCAGGGAATCGAAGTCACGGTTGCGTAGCCAGCAGTAAGCCCAGGCGCAGGCCTCGTCGGCATCGCGGGGGCATGGCCGGGCCGGCATCTGCACCAGCAGGAAGGTGGCGGTCCGCGCGGCCCACAGCGGGATCTCGTCGCCGTTCAGCGCCTCGCTCCAGGCCGTCAGGGTAGCGGCATCGGGAGTGGCGTCCGGCTGGCCGATCCGTACCACCCGGGCGGTCTCGGCGAGCAGCAGGGCCAGATGCTGCGGGGTATCCTGGCCCAGGTCGCGCCACTGGGCCAGCAGTCGCGGCATGCCGCGGCGTACCTTGGCATAGAAGTCGTCCTGGGGCATGGTCGAGGTCATGGGTTTTCCTGGCCGTCGATAAAAGGAGTGAGCGCATGGTGTTCGATTTTGCCACGCCAGTGGAGCGTCGGCACCCGTCCGGTAGCTGGCCATCGCAGAAGTGGCATCACTACGGCGACAAGGTACTGCCGCTCTGGGTGGCCGACATGGATTTCGTATCGCCGCCGGCGGTGCTGGAGGCGCTGCATGCCCGGGTCGAGCACGGCGTCTTCGGCTACGGCCTGGTGCCCGACTCGCTGCGCGAGACAGTGTGCGCCTGGAGTGCGCAACACTATGGTTGGGCCATCGAGCCGGAGTGGCAGCAGTGGCTGCCCGGGGTGGTGCCGGCGCTGCACCTGGCCAGCATGGCGCTGACCGAGCCGGGCGACGGGGTGCTGACGGTGACGCCCATCTATCCGCCCTTCCTCAAGGTGGCCGAACGTACTGGGCGCACGCCTCAGCAGGCGTGTATGCGCGAGCCTGCGGCGCCGGGCGAGACCTGGTGCCTCGATCTCGAGGCGCTGGAGGCGGCGATCACCCCGCGCACCCGGTTGCTGCTGTGGTGTCATCCCCACAATCCCACCGGGCGGGTCTGGGAGCGCGACGAACTGGCCGGCCTGGCCGAGCTGGTGGAGCGCCATGACCTCTACGTGGTCTCCGATGAACTGCACTGCGACCTGCTGCTGGAGGAGGGCGCCAGTCACGTGCCGCTGGCGGCGGCCTTCCCGGCGCTGGCCGAGCGCACCATCACGCTGTGGGCGCCCTCCAAGACCTTCAATCTGGCCGGGCTGACCACCGCCTGTGCGGTGATCCCCGACCCCGAGCTGCGACGGCGCTTCGCGGCGGCGGCCAAGGGGCTGGTGCCGGACGGCAACGTGCTGGGGCTGGCGGCGGCCGAGGCCGCCTACGGACAGGGGGAAGCCTGGCGGCAGGCACTGCTCGAGGTGCTGCGCGACCACCGCCGCCGCCTGGTGGAACGGGTGGCACACTGGCCGGGAGTCGGCATGGCGCCGCCGCAGTCCACCTACCTGGCCTGGCTCGACCTGCGTAAAGCGGGGCTTGGCGAGTCACCTCAGCGAGCATTGCTGGAGCGCGCCGGGGTGGCGCTCTCCGATGGCGCCGACTTCGGCCACCCGGGCTTTGTTCGGCTCAACTTCGGTACCACCGCCACCCAACTGGACGCGGCCCTCGCCCGGCTGGATAAGGTCTTGAAAGCGTGAAGAGCGTCGCTTCGCTCCTGGAAGCTTGAAGCTGGAAGTAACTTCAACCCCGATCTCATAAGTTGAGTAGCGGCATTTCTTCCAGCTTATGGCTTACAGCTCCGGGCGAAGCCCGGTTGGAAGCCGGGCCTCAGTAAACTCAGTAAAGCATCGTAAACAGCTTGCGACGGTAGCTGACCGTGAGCGGGTGGTCGGCGCCCAGGGCATCGAAGACCCGCAGCAGTGTCTTGCGTGCGGCATCGTCGCCATAGGCACGGTCGGCCTTCATCAGCGCCAAGAGCCCCTCGAGGCCCGGTTCATAGTCGCCGTCGGCCACCCGGCGCAGGGCCCGCAGGTATTGCGCTTCGCTGTCGTCGCGCTCGCCCAGGGCGGCCAGCTCCTCGGCGGAGGGGGCCTCCTCGCCGAACTCGATGCTGGCACGCACCCCGCGGGCCGGGGCGGCATCACGCTCCTCCGGCGGCAGGTTGTCGAGCACGCTGCGGGCTTCCTCGCCGCGCCCCTCGGCCACCAGGGTGCGGGCCAGCTCCACCTGATAGGCGATGTGGTCCGGGTATTGTTGCACCAGCTCCTGGTAGATGGCGCGGGCACCGGCGGCATCCCCGGCGGCGAGTGCCTCGGCGGCCTGCTCCTCGGGGCTCGCCGGGACATTTTCCGGCGCCGGGAAGTAACGTCCCAGCCACTCGCGGATCTCCTTCTCGGGCAGCGCGCCCTGAAAGTGGTCGACCAGGCCGCCCTGGCTGACCAGCTTGACATCGGGTACCGAGCGCACGCCCAACTGGGCGGCGATCTCCTGGTTCTCGTCGATGTTGAGCTTGGCCAGGAGGAAGGCGCCCTGGTATTCGCGGGCCAGCTTCTCCAGCACCGGCATCAGGTTCTTGCAGGGGCCGCACCAGGGGGCCCAGCAATCGAGCAGGACCGGCACCTGCATGGAGAGCTCCAGCACCTGCTGGATGTTGCTGGCGTCGACGTCGATGATGACCTCGGGGGCCTCGCCCGCCTCCGGCTGGGAAGGTTGCTGCTGGGCTTCCTGCGGGACGCTGGTATCGGCGGTGAGCGGCTCACCGGTACGCGGATCGACGATAGACATGGTTGGGCTTCCCGAAAACGAATGGATTTACCCACGAGATGCGGGTGAAGGCAGGCGGATTCAAGGGGCGGTGGCGGGCAAGACGCGCCGACTCCCCCTGCCGGCTACGCGGCCCGACGCCGATGATGCCCCGACCCGAGCCTAGATGACCCGTCAGGAGGGGCGAAGGGTGGGGTGCAGTTCAAGGTCCAGCATGACGGAAATCAGCACCGGGATGAAGAGTATGCTGGATCGATGCCCAGTAGGTGGCAAAGCGAGCTTAGGGGTGCTTAGCTGTAATCGCCAACTGGGTAAAAGGGGCTGTCATGGACGATCTCTCTCCGTCTGACCTCAAGACGATTCTGCACTCCAAGCGGGCCAACCTTTACTACCTTCAGCACTGTCGGGTGCTCGTCAACGGCGGCCGGGTCGAGTACGTCACCGATGAGGGACGCCAGTCGAAGTACTGGAACATCCCCATCGCCAATACCACGTCTATTTTGTTGGGCACTGGTACCTCCATTACTCAGGCGGCGATGCGCGAACTCGCCAAGGCCGGGGTGCTGGTCGGCTTCTGCGGCGGGGGCGGTACGCCGCTGTTCGCCGCCAACGAAGTCGATGTGGACGTCGCCTGGCTCACGCCCCAGAGCGAATACCGTCCCACCGAGTACCTGCAGCACTGGGTACGCTTCTGGTTCGATGACGAAAAGCGCCTGGAGGCCGCGCGGCGCTTTCAGCAGGCGCGGTTGTCACGTATCCAGCGGCAGTGGCTCGATAGCCGTCCCTTGAAGGACGCCGGCTTTGTGATCTCACCGGATCGCCTGACCGCCGTGCTGGCGCAGCACGATCAGGCCATCGCCCAGGCGCCTAGTACCGTGGACCTCTTGACCATGGAAGCTCGGCTGACCAAGACGCTGTTCAAGCTAGCCGCCCAGGCTGTGGGCTATGGCGACTTTACCCGCGCCAAGCGCGCCACTGGCACCGATCCGGCCAACCGCTTTCTCGATCACGGCAACTACCTGGCCTATGGTCTCGGCGCCACGGCGACCTGGGTGCTGGGTATTCCGCACGGCCTGGCGGTACTGCATGGCAAGACGCGGCGTGGTGGACTGGTCTTCGATGTGGCCGACCTGGTCAAGGACGCGGTGATTTTGCCCCAGGCGTTTCTCTCCGCCATGCACGGTGACGAGGAGCAAGCGTTCCGCCAGGCCTGCATTGAACAGCTGACCCGTACCGAAGCCCTCGACTTCATGATCGACACCCTGAAAGCGGTCGCTACCGAGCTGGGGGGCGACGCACCATGAACGTGCTGATCGTCTCCCAGTGCAACAAGAATGCCCTCAAGGAAACCCGTCGGATTCTCGACCAGTTCGCCGAGCGGCGCGGCGAGCGTACCTGGCAGACCTCGATCACCCAGGCGGGGCTGGACACCCTGCGCAGGCTGCTGAGAAAAACCGCACGCAAGAACAGCGCCGTGGCCTGTCACTGGATCCGTGGCCACGACCATAGTGAGCTGATGTGGATCGTCGGCGATGCCAGCCGCTTCAACCTGCAGGGTGCCACGCCCACCAACACGACGCGGCGCAATATCCTGCGTACCGAGGACGAGGATGACTGGCATAGCGGCGAGGACATCAAGCTGCTGGCGAGCCTGGCGGCTTTGCTGCACGACCTGGGCAAGGCCTCCAAAGCGTTTCAACAGCGGCTGATCGGTAAGCGTCAGGGCCGTAATCTCTATCGCCACGAGTGGCTATCGCTGCGGCTGTTCCAGGCGTTTGTCGGCGGCGACGATGATGCCGGCTGGCTCCGGCGTCTGATCGAGCCCCCGGCGGACTTCGTTGCCAGTTGGACGCGCCACCTGCAGTGCGACGGACTCGGTGCCGAGAGTGCCATGCCCTTCCAGCGGCTTCCACCACTGGCCCAGGCGGTTGGCTGGCTGCTGCTTAGCCACCACCGCTTGCCATTGAAGCCCGGTGATAACCCCGAACGGCTGGGTGGCCGGCTGAGCGGGCTGACTGCTGAAGCGCTGAATGATCTTCCCGGTCTGCTGACCCATCAGTGGAACGAAGCGTGTCTGGAAGCTGACCCCACGCAGCTGAAGCCCTACTGGCGGCTGGCCGGGGAGCTGCCGGTGGCCACAGCCAAGTGGCGGCGGCAGGCAGCGCAAGTGGCGGAAGGGCTTCTCAAGCGCTTGCCACACTACGACGAGCCGCTGCTGGACAACGGCTATGTGATGCATCTGGCGCGGCTGTGCCTAATGCTGGCAGATCACTATTACTCCAGTCTCCATGACTCAACGCACGCGGACTGGGTGCAGGGTGATGCGAGTTACCCGCTATTCGCCAATACTCAACGCAAAACCGGCATGCCCAGTCAGAAGCTCGATGCCCATCTGCTGGGTGTGGCGCGATTTGCCAAGGAAAATGCCCGCCACCTCGCCACCCTGAACGACCAACTGCCCCGACTGGCGCGCCACAAGGGCTTTCGCAAGCGCAGTGAAAGCCAGCGTTTTCGCTGGCAGGACCGCGCTTTCGACTTGGCGGAAGGGCTGCGGGCCGCCTCTCGAAAGCAAGGGTTCTTCGGCATTAATATGGCTTCCACCGGCTGCGGCAAGACGCTGGCCAACGGCCGTATTCTCTATGCCCTGGCCGACCCCGAGAAGGGGGCGCGTTTTTCGATCGCTCTTGGGCTGCGCACCCTGACCCTGCAGACTGGGCGCGACTATCGCCACCAGATGCACCTGGGCGAGGATGAGCTAGCGATTCGCGTCGGTGGCAGTGCTAGCCGTGCGTTATTTGAGCACCATGAGGCACAGGCAGAGCGGACCGGTTCGGCGTCAACTCAGGATCTGCTTTCCGATGACTCTCATGTGCTGTTCGAGGGCAACTTCTCCGAGCACCCCATCCTCCGGCGTGTGGCGCACGATCCCGCGGTCAAGAGTCTGCTTGCCGCGCCCATTCTCACTTGCACCGTGGATCATCTAATGCCCGCCACCGAAAGTACCCGGGGCGGTGGGCAGATCGCGCCCATGCTGCGGCTGATGACGTCCGACCTGGTGCTCGACGAAATCGACGATTTCGATATCAGCGACTTGCCGGCACTCACGCGGCTGGTGAACTGGGCGGGACTGCTGGGATCGCGGGTGTTGCTCTCTTCCGCCACGCTGCCCCCGGCGTTGGTGGCAGGGCTGTTCGAGGCCTACCAGGCAGGGCGTACCGTCTACCAGCGCAATCGAGGGGAGGTCGGCCAGCGAGCCCCGGCGGTGTGCTGCGCCTGGTTCGATGAAAATGCCACGCTCGACGCGTCGTGCAGCGAGCGCGCCGATTTTGAAGCCGCGCACCGCCAGTTTGTGCTCAAGCGACACCAGAGACTGGCCAAGGACGCAGTGCGTCGCCGGGCCAGAGTGGCAGAGTGGAAGCCTCAATCTCGGCAGTCGGACGCCCTTCACCAAGAGCTGGCGGAGCATTTGCGCGGCTACGCACTGGAACTGCACTGTCAAAACGGCACTGCGCTGGAGAGTGGCAAGCGGGTTTCCTTCGGCCTGATTCGTATGGCCAATATAGATCCCCTGGTGGCGGTCGCCCAGGTGCTCTACCGGCTGGGTGCCCCGGAAAACGTCCAGATTCACCTGTGCGTGTATCACTCTCAGTATCCGCTACTGATGCGCTCGGCCATCGAGCGTCAGCTGGACCGTGTTCTGCAGCGCAAGTCGCCAGCAGCCATATTTTCGCTGCCGGAGGTTCGGCGATGCCTGGAGGTCTCTGACGCGAAGGAGCAACTGTTTATCGTCCTGGGCTCACCGGTCACCGAAGTGGGGCGCGACCATGACTACGACTGGGCGATCGTTGAGCCGTCATCCATGCGCTCACTGATTCAACTGGCCGGCCGGGTGCGTCGCCACCGCCCAGATCCTTGGGAAACTCCCAATATCCTGCTGCTCAACCGCAACCTGAAAGCCCTCGAACACCCCGATGGCCGCCGACCGGTGTTTACCCGACCCGGCTTCGAGACCGACGCGTACCGGCTGCAAAGCCATGCGCTAATAGACGTGCTGATGCCGGAGCAGCGCGATGTGATCGACGCCCGCCCACGTATCCTTCCCCGCGAGCCGCTGGCGCCTCACCACAACCTGGTCGATCTGGAGCATGCACGCCTTGAGGCAACGATGGTCGTGCCCGACGTGGCCGATACTCAGGCCATGCCGGTGCTGGGCGAGGATGAGTTGGCGAAGCTTTCCAAGCGCAAGCGCCAGCAATATCTGGCGGCCAGGGAGGCACCCGCGCCGGCTCCCAAACTGGGGGCCTATAGCTGGTTCGTGATGCCCCGCCTGACGCTGACCGGGGTGATGAGCCAGTGGCGGCCGTTTCGTGACAGCACGGGCCAAGAAGATGAACTGGTGCTGTTACCGGACGAAAGTGGTGAGCAGACCTGCCTGCATCGCGTTCACAAGGAGCGCCCCCGAGACCCGGAGCTGCTGGTGCCCTGCGAGACCAGCCTGCAGCGCATCGAGCTGCAGTATGGCCCGCGCATTCAAACCTGGGGGCCAACGGACTATCTCACGACGCTGGCCGGACTGGCCGAAGCCCAGGGTATAGAGCTGGAGCGCTGTGCCCGGAAGTTTGGTCGGCTGACGTTGCGCGAGTTGGACGACGATGAGCAGTGGAAGTTTCACCCGGCGCTTGGGTTTTCGCGATTGTAAAGCCGACCCTAGTGGGCCGGCTCCCTGCCTGTCCGGCAGCACGTTGTTCCCAAAACAGGAAACGATAATTTTCTGAGCTGCCTGGCGGCAGAGCTACAGGTTAGCTATCTTACAGCTTAAGCGCGATAAAATCCCTAAAACCCTAAACATAAAACTATAATGGTGAAGAAATGCATGAGGCACTAAGCAGGGACGAAATTCATCAGACAATACAGGCGTTTATAGCGGAGCGATTGGCCGGGAAGCTGGAAAAGCTGGCGACAGACGATCCTAAGCGCGAATCGCTTACCGAGCAGTTTACGTTCGAAAACTGGGTTGGCGATGCTGCCCGCCGGGTCAGTCAGCTGCAGGTGGTTACCCATGCACTGAAGGCCACACACCCAGATGCCAAGGGCTCCAGTCGCTATGTGGAGCCCGCCACGTTGCCTGAGATTCCTCTGGTTGGCAGCCATTTGCTGTCCAGTGACTTCAGCGGCGATGTGGTGGGCAACGCCGCCGCACTGGATGTGTATAAGTTTCTCAAGCTCCAGCATCAAGGCAAGTCGCTGCTAGAGCTAGCGCTTGAGAGGGATGGCTCATTCAGCGCGGCACTGAGCAATAATCCCGAGCAGGCCAAGGAGTGGGTCGAGGCCTTTGCCAGTATTACTCAGCCTAAGGGAAACGAAGCCTCGCACTCATTGGCCAAGCAGCTGTACTGGGTGGTTGGAGATGACCCCACTGATGATGCGGACTTTCATCTGCTGGCACCGCTTTACGCTACTTCGCTTGCACATCAGGTATTCCAGCGCATCAACGCTGATCGCTTCGGTGAGGCTGCCAAGGAAGCTCGCCAGGCGCGACGTAACAGCAAGCCGTCTGATAAGGGATACCGCGACTATCCCAACCTGGCTGTGCAGAAACTGGGGGGCACAAAGCCGCAGAATATTTCCCAGCTCAACAGTGAGCGAGGTGGCAACAACTACTTGTTGGCTTCCCTGCCACCCAAGTGGAAAAGCCAGGGCATCAAGCCGCCTTTGCACACCGAGACCATCTTCAAGCGCTTTGGTCGCCGGCGCGAGGCGCGCTGGCTGGCCAGCGATCTACTTCGGTTTCTTCAAACCAATCCGCCCGACAATCGTTATACCCGTGACCAGGTGGATGGCTATGTCGCCGCGTTGATTGATGAGCTGGTGTTGTTCGCCAGCGAGTTCCAGGTACTGGAGCCGGGCTGGTCGGCGGACTCGGCATGTCGACTGCCGCTGGAGCAGCAGCTATGGCTCGACCCCTGGCGCGGCGAAGAAGACGCTGAGTTTGCCCAACAACGTGAGCAGGGCGAATGGCCCGGGGCCATTCGTGCGGCCTTCGCCCGCTGGCTCAATGCCTGGTTGAAACCGCTGGGCGTAGGCGATGACGAGCACCGCGAGTGGCAGGCACGCTTGCGGCGTCAGCTGGATATTCTGCAAGAGGAGTTGCTTCATGGGTAATGCTGAGCCAAAGGCGTTGCTGGTGTTGCCGCACCTGCACATCCAGAACGCCAATGCGATTTCCAGCCCACTGACCTGGGGATTTCCCGCCATGAGCGCCTTTGTCGGCTTTATGCACGCACTGGAGCGCCGGCTACCTGAATCCCTGGACTTGCAGTTCAACGCTATGGGTGTGATCTGCCACGACTACGAGACCCAGACCCAGCCGGGCTATGTAAAGTCCTTTCACTTGACCCGCAACCCGGTGGGTAAGGATGGCAAAACCGCCGCCATTGTCGAGGAAGGGCGCATGCATCTTGACGTGTCCCTGGTGCTCGGTGTGGACGGCAAGAGCATTAACGATGTCGATGCCGCGCAGGCCGTGATGGACATCGTCGCCGGTATGCGTATTGCCGGCGGCAGCATAATGCCGTCGTTGCCCGGACGGCGGCGCTATCAGCCGGAGTTAAAGGTGCTGGGTGATGATCCTGATGATAGGCAGAAAGCGTTTCGCCAGCTCAAGCGCCGCTGGTTGCCGGGCTTCGCTTTGGTGCTGCGTGACGACCTGCTGCAGGAGCACCACCAGGAACGGCAACATGCCCAGCCGGACACCACCTTACTGGATAGCTGGCTGGACCTGTCGCGCCTGAACTGGGAGTGCCACCAGACCATCACCGAGGATGAAAACGGCAAGGAGGCGACCGAGGTCGAGTGGCGGGTGCGCAAAAAGCCAGGCTGGCTGGTACCGCTACCCGTGGGCTACGGTGCGCTGACTGACGTTTTCGAGGCGGGAGAGGTCGCCAGTGCTCGAGATGACAGCACGCCCTTTTGCTTCGTCGAAAGCCTGTACTCCATCGGGCAGTGGCGTAGCCCGCATCACCTGAAGGCACCCCGCGACCTGCTCTGGTACGTAGACAACAACCTGAAACAAGGCCTGTATCGCCTGAATAACGACTATCAAGCGCACTGAGCGCGCCTAACGCAAGGAGCTTTGTCATGGCCAAGAACGAGTCACTCAAAACTGCCTCCGTCCTCGCCTTCGAGCGCAAGCTCGACCCGTCCGACGCGCTGATGTATGCCGTTGACTGGGAGCAGCGCGGCAGTGCTGAGGCACAACCCATTGCTATCCGTGAAAAGTCGGTGCGCGGCACGATCTCCAATCGATTGAAGGCCAAGGACCAAGATCCCGCCAAGCTGGATGCTGCTATCGAAAATCCCAATCTGCAGACCGTGGACGTCGCCACGCTGCCGCATGATGCCGACACGCTAATGACACGCTTTACCCTGCGTGTGCTGGGTGGTGCCGGTAAGCCATCGGCCTGCAATAACGCCGATTATCAGGCCAAGCTCAGTGCCACGGTGAAAGGCTATATCGCTTCCCATGGCTTTACTGAGTTGGCAAAGCGCTATGCGCACAATCTGGCCAACGGGCGCTTTCTCTGGCGCAACCGCATGGGTGCCGAGGCGGTTGAGGTGCATATCCGGCTGCTCGAGAAGGGAAGTGCCGTCAGCGAGTGGACCTTTGATGCCCTGGCGCTTTCCCTGCGCGATCTAACGCCGACCGGTGCTGCCAAGGCTGATCTGGAAGCGCTGGCCGGCCATATCAGCAATGGCCTAAGCGGTGAGCGCTATGTGCTGCTTGAGGTGGTGGCGTATGCCCGGGTCGGTGCCGGTCAGGAAATCTTTCCGTCGCAGGAGCTGATTCTGGATCGTGGCCGTGGTGACAAAAGCAAGACGCTCTATCAAGTCGATGGGGTTGCCGGCATCCACTCCCAGAAGCTGGGTAACGCCATTCGAACCATCGATACCTGGTATCTGCAGGAAGAAGAGGGTGACCTTGGCCCGATCGCGGTCGAGCCCTATGGTTCAGTGACCACTGAGGGTAAGGCCTATCGTCAGCCGAAACAGAAGATGGACTTCTACAACTTGCTCGATAACTGGTTGCTCAAGGATCAGGAGCCTGCTGTCGAACAACAGCACTTCGTCATGGCGACCCTGATTCGCGGTGGCGTCTTTGGCGATGCGGGGTGAGTCATGGATCACTATCTCGACATTCATTTACGACCCGACCCGGATTTCTCGCCTGCGTTGTTGATGGGAGCGCTCTACAGCAAGCTGCACCGGGCCCTTGTTGATTTAGAAGCCGATGATATCGGCGTTAGTTTTCCAGATCACAAGCTGGGCGTGCGCGCCCGCTCACCGGGCGACCGGCTGCGGCTGCATGGTCGGGGGACTCGGCTTGAGCAGCTGATGGCGAATGCGTGGCTCACCGGCATGCGTGACCATGTGGTGCAGCAGACCATTCAAGATGTGCCGGCTGAAACTCGTTACCGAGTGGTTCGACGCCGACAGTTCAACACAGGGAGTCCTAGTAGGGCGAAGCGCTATGCCCAGCGGCACGGCATAGCAATCGAGGAGGCGCAGCGTCTGATGCAGGCACCGGCCGAGCGGCAGATCACCTTGCCGTTCGTGCAGGTCAGCAGCCGCTCCAGCGGACAGCGCTTCGCGTTATTCATCGAGCATGGGCAACCACAGTCGCAGCCCGTCGCTGGTCGGTTCAACCACTACGGGCTCAGCAGTGAAGCCACAGTGCCCTGGTTTTGACCCTTTTTTTGACTCTTAATAAAGGGTCTTGAAAATCAATTGATTAACAACGCCTCCCCAAAAAGGGAGGCGTTCCTCTATCAGACCGTTGCTCTTTAACAATCAATCGCTTACTTTGGATTTGCTGTAGTTCGCTGCCGCCCAGGCAGCTCAGAAAATCAGCGTGTGCTCGCGCCGCTTGCGCTTGAGGTTCGCTGCCGCCCAGGCAGCTCAGAAACTGCCCCGCTTGCAGGTAGCGGTCGGCGTATTGGTTCGCTGCCGCCCAGGCAGCTCAGAAAGATGGCCTCCAGCGCCTGGCCGACCTGGCGGAGTTCGCTGCCGCCCAGGCAGCTCAGAAAAGTCCAGAAAGTCGGCCCTGGCCACTTCGAATGTTCGCTGCCGCCCAGGCAGCTCAGAAAACTATTCCATGCCTCGCGATGCGGGGCTTTTTGTTCGCTGCCGCCCAGGCAGCTCAGAAATATGTGGATCGCTTTGATGACCGTCTGGAGCAGTTCGCTGCCGCCCAGGCAGCTCAGAAAACACCCAGCGCGGCCACGAGCTGGAACCCATGGTTCGCTGCCGCCCAGGCAGCTCAGAAAACCACCGATGACCTCGCCGCAGTCTGGAAGGAGTTCGCTGCCGCCCAGGCAGCTCAGAAAACAGCGAGGCCACCTTCAAGCGGCTGGTTGCCGTTCGCTGCCGCCCAGGCAGCTCAGAAAAGTTCGCCGGCGCCATGGCGGACCAGATGGATGTTCGCTGCCGCCCAGGCAGCTCAGAAAGACCCGCGCCGGCCACCGCCGTAGCGCCCCCAGTTCGCTGCCGCCCAGGCAGCTCAGAAAAGATGCGCCTTGCAGGCCGCCAGGCCCTGGGTGTTCGCTGCCGCCCAGGCAGCTCAGAAAAACCTGCAGGCGCTGTTCAAGGCCTACAACGCGTTCGCTGCCGCCCAGGCAGCTCAGAAAAAGCTGCTGACCCGCACCGGCGTCATGGTGGGGTTCGCTGCCGCCCAGGCAGCTCAGAAATTCGTGTTGCGCGTGGTAGGCGACTCCATGCTGTTCGCTGCCGCCCAGGCAGCTCAGAAAAGGCAACGAACCGATCCAGACCCGCAGGGGCAGTTCGCTGCCGCCCAGGCAGCTCAGAAAAGGACCAGCTGAAGCAGCGCCAGCCGGACATCGTTCGCTGCCGCCCAGGCAGCTCAGAAAATGCTGACCGGCATGGGGGCGCGGGACCAGCCGTTCGCTGCCGCCCAGGCAGCTCAGAAAAGCCCACGCTCCCAGCAGGCCCGCTGCCAGGTGTTCGCTGCCGCCCAGGCAGCTCAGAAAATGGGTCAGCTCCCACCAGCCCACCGCCTGGCGTTCGCTGCCGCCCAGGCAGCTCAGAAAAGGCCTACCAGGTACGCCTCGCCGGTGTCGGCGTTCGCTGCCGCCCAGGCAGCTCAGAAAATCATGGGCCGCAAGCTGCTCGCCGATAAGTAGTTCGCTGCCGCCCAGGCAGCTCAGAAAAGTAGAGGTGGCGCGCGGTGATGCGCGGCGAGGTTCGCTGCCGCCCAGGCAGCTCAGAAATCGACGAGTACTTCTGGATCCACCGCTTCCAGGTTCGCTGCCGCCCAGGCAGCTCAGAAAATCGTTCGCCAGCAGGCGCTCGACCGCATCATGTTCGCTGCCGCCCAGGCAGCTCAGAAAAGCCTCGATGCCCGCGGCTACGAGTGCGTCTCGTTCGCTGCCGCCCAGGCAGCTCAGAAAATCAGGTAGGCGCGAAAGGTGTTGCGGGCGCGGTTCGCTGCCGCCCAGGCAGCTCAGAAAAGTACTTCGAACCGCTGGGCCTCACCTCGAGGGTTCGCTGCCGCCCAGGCAGCTCAGAAAATCGCCGCACAGGCCACCACCCTGGCGGCCAAGTTCGCTGCCGCCCAGGCAGCTCAGAAAATCGAGCCGACACTATTGCACGCCCACCAATGGTTCGCTGCCGCCCAGGCAGCTCAGAAAAGCCACTCGAGCAGGCGGTCGACGCTGGCGCCGTTCGCTGCCGCCCAGGCAGCTCAGAAAACTCCCAGAACGAAGGCGCCCCGGCCATCCATGTTCGCTGCCGCCCAGGCAGCTCAGAAAACCCCTTGCGAACTACGCCGTTGGTTTCAAGCGTTCGCTGCCGCCCAGGCAGCTCAGAAAAGAAAACCGTTGATGGCATCCTCTTTGCGCAGGTTCGCTGCCGCCCAGGCAGCTCAGAAATGCGCGAAGCCGAGCAAGAGCCCGTAGACCTTGTTCGCTGCCGCCCAGGCAGCTCAGAAATCGACGAACATGCGAATCAGCTCACCGCGAAAGTTCGCTGCCGCCCAGGCAGCTCAGAAAATTCCATGCGCGCGCGCTTCACGGCCTGCTGCGTTCGCTGCCGCCCAGGCAGCTCAGAAATCCGCTTGCCACCTTGCTTTCACCCACGGGCTGTTCGCTGCCGCCCAGGCAGCTCAGAAAAACAGCCAGAGCAAGGAGTCCCACGCGGATCGGTTCGCTGCCGCCCAGGCAGCTCAGAAAGACGAGAAAGCCCTCAGCATCAGAATAGGCATGTTCGCTGCCGCCCAGGCAGCTCAGAAAAACAGCCAGAGCAAGGAGTCCCACGCGGATCGGTTCGCTGCCGCCCAGGCAGCTCAGAAAGACGAGAAAGCCCTCAGCATCAGAATAGGCATGTTCGCTGCCGCCCAGGCAGCTCAGAAAAGTCATTGGGGACTGGAGAACTGGGGTCAGCAGTTCGCTGCCGCCCAGGCAGCTCAGAAAGGTTGTTGATGACGCGGTTGAGGGCACCCTTGGTTCGCTGCCGCCCAGGCAGCTCAGAAACAGACCCAGGCCGCCCGCGTCGGCACCGCCCAGTTCGCTGCCGCCCAGGCAGCTCAGAAAACCGTCACCGCACAGGCAGCCGAGCGCATGATGTTCGCTGCCGCCCAGGCAGCTCAGAAAATGCGGCTATTTCGACGGACTGTTGTGGGGGCGTTCGCTGCCGCCCAGGCAGCTCAGAAATTGGAGTTATCGTGAAGCGCTCCAGTGAGCTTGTTCGCTGCCGCCCAGGCAGCTCAGAAACAGCCACGCCAGCCCCAGCGGTGCAACTCGACGTTCGCTGCCGCCCAGGCAGCTCAGAAATGATCGAAGATGGATTGGCCGGCGACCATGCCGTTCGCTGCCGCCCAGGCAGCTCAGAAAATCAAGCTGCTGCGTGCCGTGGCGCGCCGTGAAGTTCGCTGCCGCCCAGGCAGCTCAGAAAACTTCCACGCGCAGCTCGCGGGCCCACTTCTTGTTCGCTGCCGCCCAGGCAGCTCAGAAAAGTTCAAGGTCACCGGCAACAAGACCGACGTGGTTCGCTGCCGCCCAGGCAGCTCAGAAATCACGGACGACATCATCGTCAAGGAGGCCCTGGTTCGCTGCCGCCCAGGCAGCTCAGAAATGGATGATCTCAGGCGTGATGATCGGGTTGCCGTTCGCTGCCGCCCAGGCAGCTCAGAAAACGCGCGGCACCGTCTTGAAGTCGATACCCATGTTCGCTGCCGCCCAGGCAGCTCAGAAAAGGGCATGAGCCGCGAGGCCATCGATTCCATCGTTCGCTGCCGCCCAGGCAGCTCAGAAAGAGAGCCTGATGCAGTTCGTGCAGGCGGTGCCGTTCGCTGCCGCCCAGGCAGCTCAGAAATATCAGGCAATTATGTGGGGCCAGCATAATGCGTTCGCTGCCGCCCAGGCAGCTCAGAAAACTGCGATCACGCTCACAGCATAACGCATCGTGTTCGCTGCCGCCCAGGCAGCTCAGAAACGGTGCGGAACTTCCTGCATGGCCTGCCGGCCGTTCGCTGCCGCCCAGGCAGCTCAGAAATGCAGGTGCTGCTCGAGCACCCGCTGGCACGCGTTCGCTGCCGCCCAGGCAGCTCAGAAAACCAGGCCTGACCACCACCACGACGAGGAGCAGTTCGCTGCCGCCCAGGCAGCTCAGAAATCGAGGCCGTGCGCATGGCGTTCGGCGCCCCGGTTCGCTGCCGCCCAGGCAGCTCAGAAAAGGCCGCGCCGCTGCTCAACCTCGGCCGCAACGTTCGCTGCCGCCCAGGCAGCTCAGAAAACACTTCAGCATCCACGGCGCCTCGGCGGCGAGTTCGCTGCCGCCCAGGCAGCTCAGAAAATGTCGGCCACCGGGCCGATGATGTTCTCGACGTTCGCTGCCGCCCAGGCAGCTCAGAAATGGACGATCTCGAAGCGCTCCAGGTCGGAAAGGTTCGCTGCCGCCCAGGCAGCTCAGAAAATGCTGCAGAAGCTGGGTCAGCAGCATGGCCTGTTCGCTGCCGCCCAGGCAGCTCAGAAATTCACCAGTGTCAATGGCCATCAGAAGTGACCCACCAGTGGCCAACAAAATTGACCCACCCGTGATCGTCAACTGAGCGTCTTCTGCTTCAGCCGGTAGCTCTCCCCGCCGAGCAGGTAGAGGTGCGAGTGGTGGATGATCCGGTCGACGATCGGCACCGCCACGTTGTCGTCGTGGAAGAACTCGCCCCAGCTGGTGAAGTCCTTGTTGGTGGTGATGATCAGTGACCGGTGCTCGTAGAACCGGTTGATCAGCTGGAACAGCGCGTAGCGCGCCTGCCGGCTCATCGGCAGGTAGCCCAGCTCGTCGATCACCAGGGCGTCGACCTTGGCGAGCTTATGCAGCGTCTTCTTCAGCTCGCCCTTCATCTCCGCTAGCTCCAGCTCCTCGACCAGGTCCAGGGCGTTGCGGAACAGCACCCGGTAGCCGGCCTCGATGGCCTTCTGGCCGATACCGATGCTTAGATGAGTCTTGCCCACCCCTGGCGGGCCGATGAACACCAGATTCTCGCGGTTATCGAGGAAGGCGAAGTCCAGCAGGGCGTTGATCTGGCGCTTGGTGATGGTGGTCTGGTGCCGGTAGTCGAACCCCTCCAGCCGCTTGTCGCTGGGGAAGCCGGCTTGGCGCCGGTAGAGGTCAATGCGCTTCGCCTCGCGGGTCTGGCGCTCGTGCTCGACCAGCATGTCGGCAAAGGCCAGGTAGGAGACCTCGTTAGCCTCGGCCTGGGCCAGCAGCGCGGTGAGGCCGCCGGCGATGGCGCCCAGGCGCAGGCTGCGGTAGCGCCCGACGGTCAGCTCAAGCTGCCCCATGGGTCACCTCCTGCTGGCCGCTGGAGTGGCCAAGCCGGCCGTACTGAGCCAGCTCCGCCGGCGTCGTGTGAGGTCCGGCGGGGGCGTCACCGTCGTGATCCCAGCCGCGCGCCTTGGCGAGTCGGGCCGCCGCCAACCGTTCCTTGAGGCCAACGGCCGTGAGGCGTTCCCGGGTGACCCAGTCGGCGATCAGCGTCAGGTCCAGCTCAGGCTCGGCCTCCAGCACCTGCCGGGCACCACGCAACTGGTCCTTGTAGTGATACGGCACACTCTGGCGCAGCTTGTCACACAACTGACGACCCAGCGTTCTGCCGAGGTGGCGGGCAATGGCCTGCTCCAGGTCGGCCTCCTGCTGGCGGTGATCGCGGTAGTGGTTCTCGTTGCGCGAGGTGTGCCCTTTGCCCAGATGCAGGGCATGGATAGCGATCTCCTCGCCGCTCTCCAGGTCGTGGATCGCCAGGCGGTCGTCCGTTTCCCGGACCCCGACGCGGCCCTGCTGGTAGGCCATCGGCACCGAGTACTTGTTGGCCTTCCAGGCGACCAGCCCGGTCTTGTCGACTCGGCGCGGGGCCAGGCCGTCGTCTTCGCGGCCCACGCAGGCTGGCGTCAGGTAGGGGCGCAGATGGCGCCGCTCCTCGGCGTCGCACAGCGCTCTCGGCTGCTGGCCGGTGGTGCCGTGAGTGCGCACGTTGGCGACGTCGTCGAGCCACTGCCGCACGTAAGCGCGCAGGTCGGCCTCGTCGCGGAACACCTCGCCATAGAAGGCATCCTGCTTGGTGTACTTCACCCCGGCCTCGACCTTGCCCTTGCTCTCCGGATCGTAGCCGCAGCAGGCGCGGATCCGGAAGCCGGCGGTGGTGGCGTACTCGTGGAAGCGCTGGTTCACCTCCAGCTCGCGGAACTGCTCGCTGATCACCACCATCTTGGTCTGGTCGTAGACACACTCCTCGGGCAGGCCACCAAAGTAGCGAAACGCCTCGTCATGCAGGCGGATGAAGGTGACGGTATCGAGCGGCGACAGGCTGACGCCGACATAGGTCAGACGCGAGTAGGAGAGCACGAACACCACGAAGTACAGGGGGCGCGGCTCGCCGCCGATCATCACCTCGCGCAGCTCGCCCGGATCCACCTGGCACTGCACCCCCGGCACCATGTCGAGCACTGGCTCGTAGTAGCGCCGCTGCCGGCTGGCCACCGTGCTCTTCACCTGCTGCACGTAGCGCCGCAGGGTGCGCTCCGAGACCGCCAGCTCGCCGACCTTCTCGCGCAACTTGCGGGCGACCTTGACGCTGCTCAGCCGGGGGAAGGTGCGCAGCAGGTAGACGATGTAGTCGCGGTGGGCGTCGAGCTTCTTCTCGCGCTCGCGGTTCGACTGCGCCGCCTCGATGGTGGCCTCGTCCTGACGCAGGTACTTGCGGACGGTGTTGCGGGAGATGCCCAGCTCCTGGCCGATGGCACGGATCGACAGGCCCTGTCCGTCATCATGTAACGCTTTGATCTTGTGAATCATTCCCCAGTCCTTCACATCTCCGTCCCGACCCTTGGCTGAGCCGACACGGTAGGTGGATGGTGGCAGCGCTGCCACCTCGGGGGTGGGTCAGAAGCGTTGGCCGGTACTGGGTCACTTTACTTGGCCATTAACAACCAGCCGCCGCAAGTGCGGCTGGAGCTAGTTCGCTGCCGCCCAGGCAGCTCAGAAACGAGTTTGCTGGCGATGACCGGATACGACACGGTTCGCTGCCGCCCAGGCAGCTCAGAAATGTTCCGCCTGGAGCTGGCGCTGCGCGCCGAGGTTCGCTGCCGCCCAGGCAGCTCAGAAAGCCCGGGGCGGAGGAGCTGACCCTGGGCCTACGTTCGCTGCCGCCCAGGCAGCTCAGAAAAGGATGAAGACGGCGACAGCCTGTTCGTGGCCGTTCGCTGCCGCCCAGGCAGCTCAGAAATCGAGGCGCTTGACCGGCTGGAGCGTGATGATGTTCGCTGCCGCCCAGGCAGCTCAGAAATGACGGGCAAGACCTCACCGACGAAGCCCTGCGTTCGCTGCCGCCCAGGCAGCTCAGAAATCGTCCAGCCCTGTGAGCTGGTCAGCGTGCTCGTTCGCTGCCGCCCAGGCAGCTCAGAAAGCAGCGACAATGACGACAAGCGCTCATTCCCTGTTCGCTGCCGCCCAGGCAGCTCAGAAATGTTGCCGATCAGCTCCACCCAGGTGGAGACCGTTCGCTGCCGCCCAGGCAGCTCAGAAAGACGAGAACCGCTACCACCCGGTGCGGAACTTGTTCGCTGCCGCCCAGGCAGCTCAGAAATTCAAACGCTCCTGGTTGCAGCGCCAGGGGGTGTTCGCTGCCGCCCAGGCAGCTCAGAAATCCATGACGAGGCCGACCAGGGCGATCGGCACGTTCGCTGCCGCCCAGGCAGCTCAGAAAATCAGCGCCGCCGCTTTGCCATTGCCGTTGGAGTTCGCTGCCGCCCAGGCAGCTCAGAAAAGCAGCGCCGTGGCCAAGATGATGCGTATCATGTTCGCTGCCGCCCAGGCAGCTCAGAAATGAGCCACGGCTCGGGCTTGATCCACTGTGTAGTTCGCTGCCGCCCAGGCAGCTCAGAAAATTTATGGCCGGTATCCGACACCTTGCGGATCGTTCGCTGCCGCCCAGGCAGCTCAGAAAAGACCCTGGCGCTTGATGGCTATCGCCACCGCGTTCGCTGCCGCCCAGGCAGCTCAGAAATTTCTCGTCTACGAGCCCAAGCGCCGGGAGATGTTCGCTGCCGCCCAGGCAGCTCAGAAAAGGGAGGAGGGGGTGTCCTATCACCGCCTGCTGTTCGCTGCCGCCCAGGCAGCTCAGAAAATCAGCGCCCGCATCGGCGGCACGGTCAAGGCGTTCGCTGCCGCCCAGGCAGCTCAGAAATCCAGCCAGGCGAGATCCCCGTGCAGGCGGTCGTTCGCTGCCGCCCAGGCAGCTCAGAAATTTCCGGCAGTGGCGGTAACCTTCGGCGAAGCGTTCGCTGCCGCCCAGGCAGCTCAGAAAAGCGTCCAAAATCGCTCACGATGCGCCGGAACGTTCGCTGCCGCCCAGGCAGCTCAGAAATTCGCCAGCGCCTGGCGCTGCGCATCGGCGGTGGCGAGTGGAGCGCCCTGGCGGCCAGCACGACCTCGAAGGTTATCATCGCCATGATCCTGCTGGTGGTGCTGATGCCGCTGATCTCCCGCGTCCTGCGCCTGAAGAAGGACAAGGCCTCGGCCGCATGATCCCCGGCCGGTGATGGCCCGACACGACAAGACAAGAGAGCGCGGCGACCATGGTCCTGCGCTCTTTTTTGGTGCCCTCTGATCGCCCTTTTGTCCGTTGCCCCTGCTAGGGAGCGTTAACAATTAGGCCAGCCATATGACGGCGGATACAAGGTTGAGTAGCGACTGGTAGTTTCTCGCCAGTCGCTCATAGCGTGTTGCCAGCCGCCTGAACTGCTTGATTTTCTGGAAGAACCTTTCTACCAGATTGCGATCCTTGTAACAGTGCCAATCTATCTCGGGGCATTCCAAGCGATTCTTTCTCGGCGGAATCACCGGCTCGGCGCCCACCGCTCGAATGATGTCCCTCAAAGCGGTGGAATCATACCCCTTGTCGCCAAGCACCGCCGCTGGAGAAAAGCCCGCCAGTAACGCTGGGGCGGCTCCGTACTCAGACGCTTGGCCCGGTGTGAGGATTAGCCGTACCGGGTTGCCGAGGGCATCGACCGCCGCGTGGATCTTGGTGCTCAATCCCCCACGCGATTTCCCCATGGCTTCGGTGCTCTGAGCCGTTTTTTTGCCGCCCCATGCTGATGAACTTTGACGATACTGCCATCTATCATCAGCTGCTCCATGTCGGGATCATCGGCTAATGTGTCGATAACCTGCTGCCAGACCCCCTTCTTAGACCACCGGTTATAGCGCATGTAGACAGTGTGCCAGCGACCGAAGGCGTCGGGCAGATCACGCCAGGGAGCGCCTGTCCGGGCGATCCACAGGACGGCTTCCACGAACAAGCGATTGTCCTTGGCCGTCACCCCGCGATCTGAAGCTTTGCCGGGGAGCATGTGCTCGATGCGCTCCCATTGGTCATCACGTAGCATTAGCCGAGGCATAGATCACCGAAAAATGCTGATATTCTAAATCAGCCCGATCTCCATCAGCAATTGTTAACGCAGCCTAGTCCCGCGTAAGGATCCGCGGGCCCGCGCCTTGCTGGCCGAGGGTATCGTCGGGATTGCGCAGCGGGCAGTCGGTCAGCGACAGGCAGCCGCAGCCGATGCAGCGGTCCAGCTCGTCGCGCAACCGCGTCAGGGTCTGGATGCGCTCGTTGAGGCTCTCCTTCCAGTGCGTCGAGATGGTCTGCCACTCATCCGCGGTGAGTTTCGATCCCGACTGGACGCCGTTCAGCGTTTCGCCGATCTCCTCCAGCGACATGCCCACGCTCTGCGCCACGCGAATGATGGCCACGTAGCGCAGCACGGTGGCGGGATACTGGCGGTGGTTGCCGGCGCTGCGGGTGGAGCGGATGAGCCCCTTGGTCTCGTAGAAGTGCAGCGTGGAGACCGGCACGCCGCTGCGCCTGGCCACCTGGCCGACGCTCAGTACCCGGCTGCCGTCGCTGGGCTTGTCCATCGCCATGTCATCATCCTCGAGTCGACTTGAGGTGTCATGGTAAGGCCTACGGTGCGCCGGGCAAGCCGCCCCCTCTTGACCTCAACTCAGCTTGAGGAATTACAGTCATCCGGCATCGACGCGCTCGCCGCAGGAGGTTCCGCGGCGAGCCTTCATCTCAGCGAGGCAATCAGGAGGCAGAATGAAGACAACAGGAGGCAGCATGGCCAGACGCAATGCACTGATCACCGGCGGTGCCAGGGGCATCGGCGCGGCATCCGCCAGGGCCCTGGCGGCCGACGGCTACCGGGTCTTCATCAACTACGTGAACAGCGCCGACGCCGCCGAGCGGCTGGCCGAGACCATCCGCGAGGGCGGCGGCGAGGCGCACGCGCTGCAGGCCGACGTGCGCGACGACGCCCAGCTTGAGGCCATGTTCGGGGAGATCACGCAGCACCATGGCGGTGTCGACGTGCTGGTTTCGAACGCCAACATGAGCTTCGTGCCCAAGCCTTTCATGGAGCAGAGCTGGGAGGAGTTCTCGCAGAAGCTCAACGACGAGATGCACGCCGCCTACCAGTCGGCCCGGCTCGCGGCCGAGAGCATGAGGGCCAAGGGCTTCGGCCGCCTGGTGTTCATCTCCAGCACCCTCTCCGAGGCCCCTGCGCCCCGCTTTATCGCCCACGGCAGCGCCAAGGGCGCGCTGGACAGCTTCACTAAATACCTGGCGCAGGAGCTCGGCCCCTACGGCATCACCGCCAACATAGTCGCGCCGGGCCTGGTGGACACCGACGCCACCAAGGACGCGCCCTCCGAGTTCAAGGAGATGATCCGCACCCACACGCCGATGCAGAAGATCGCCACCCCGGACGACGTGGCCAATACCGTACGCTACCTGGCAAGCGAAGCCAGTGGCCACATCACCGGCACTTACAACCCGGTGTGCGGCGGCGCCTATATGAGCTGAGCGATACGCTGGTGACGGGACACAAAAGCGACAACGGGGTCCGTGCGGGCCCCGGTTTTTCTGGTGCGCCATGCTTGCGCGCCCAAGAAAACGCGTCAAAGAAAAGAGGCCGATCAGTCATTAACTGATCGGCCTCTCTAGATATTGGTAGCGGGGACCGGATTTGAACCGATGACCTTCGGGTTATGAGCCCGACGAGCTACCAGACTGCTCCACCCCGCATCAACGTGAGGCGCATTTTACACGGGATTCACCTTTAGTCAAGGTTTGCCTCAAACGCTCGTCCATCACGCCCCCCTGGGCCATACTGACCTTGGCTTGTCATCAAGATGACAGCTTGTTCAAGAACAATGTGCCGTTCGGCCGGTAGGGCCGGAGCACAGTGTCATCATCATCAGGGAGGTATACATGGCCAATTCATCACGCGTCGCTTGGGTCACGGGTGGTACTGGCGGCATCGGTAGTGCAATCTGCCGCGCACTGGCCGCTGAGGGCTACAAGGTCGTGGCTGGCTATCACAACCCGGAGAAGGCCAAGGCTTGGCTCGAGGAGCAGAAGGCGGCCGGCTTCGACAATATCGATATTGCCGGGGTCGACCTGGTCGATTACGACGCCTGCGTCAATGGCGTCAAGGAGATCGAGGAGAAGCACGGACCGATCGCCGTGTTGGTCAACTGTGCCGGTATCACCCGTGATGGCACCATGAAGAAGATGAGCCCCGCGCAGTGGCACGAGGTCATCGATACCAACCTGAACAGCGTTTTCAACGCCTGTCGCAGCGTGATCGAGAGCATGCTCGATCAGCAGTATGGCCGGATCATCAACATATCGTCGATCAATGGCCGCAAGGGTCAGTTCGGTCAGGTGAACTACGCCGCCGCCAAGGCGGGGATGCACGGCCTGACCATGTCCCTGGCCCAGGAAACTGCTTCCAAGAGCATTACCGTCAACACCGTGTCGCCGGGCTATATCGCCACCGACATGATCATGAAGATTCCCGAGAAGGTGCGCGAGTCGATCCGTGAAACCATCCCGGTGAAGCGCTACGGCAAACCCGAGGAGATCGGTCGCCTGGTGGCTTACCTGGCCGACGAGGAGTCCGGCTTCATCACCGGCGCCAATATCGATATCAACGGCGGCCAGTTCATGGGCTGACGCGGGTTGTCTCCTGCCTTGCGGCAGGTCGACGCCACACAGGAGCGCGAGGGAAACCTCGCGCTCCTGCGTCGTTCAGGGGGGGGGCAGGCGCGACAGCCGCTCCAGCATATGGTCCAGTTCTCCGACTTCGCGCTCCCAGAGCGCCGGTGGCACGGGGCCGATGGCCAGCAGTTCGGCGAGCACGCCGCGTACCTCCTCGGCCCGGGACGGCACGCGCCCCAGGTTGTCGTTGAGGCGTTCGACCTGTATCGCCAGGCGCAGTGGTTCGTCGCGTTGACTGACGCTGCCCACGGCCAGTAACGAGAGGTGCACCCTCACGCGAGCGAGGCGCTCCTCGACGGTGTCGGTCGAGATGCTCTCCTGGCGGGCGGCATTGCGCCGAGCGTGGGCGCGGCCCATGTCGTCACCCAGGGTGAGTGTCTTCGGCAGTGCCACCACCCGCGCCTCGTCGCCCTCGAGTCGTGCGGCGTCTGCCGCAAGGTGTTCCTCGAGCAGTGGGCGCACGGCCTGCCACTTTTCCACCTGTTCGGCCACTGCCAGGCGCTCCAGTCGCTCACGGCGGGCTCGCACGATGCCGGACCAGCGCCGCCGCATGCCCTCGCTGCGGCGTCCACCGGGAAGCGGCTCCAGCGCGGCGGCCTCGTCGATGGCCCTGGCCAGCAGCGCCGCATCGGCCGGCCGGGTGGGTTGCCAGCCATCCAGGCGATCGATGAGCGCCTGCATGGCGTCCGTTCGCTCCCTGGCGCGGCGAGCGTGGTCGTCCCGAATCGCTTCGCGGCTGGCGAAGATGGTGTCGCACAGGCTGCGGAACTCGCGCCATAGTGCCTGCTCCTCGCCCTTGGGGGCGCGGCCCAGTTCTCGCCAGCGACGCTGCAGTGCCTTGGCCTGCTCGGCGCGCTTGGTCGCCGGGCTCTCACTCCCTGATAACAGGCGGGCTTCCTCGATCAGTTCGCGCTTGGCCTCGGCGATCTCCCGGGCGCGCTGGTCGATCAGCGCCTGGAGGCGGTGACGGATGGTGCCGAAGCGCCGGCCGATGGCTTCTGCCTGGTCGCGCGGGACCGGCGAAGCCCGGCGCCATTGGTCGCGAGCGCGGTCGCGGATCTCGCGAAGTGCGTCGGGGTCGGCTTGCTGCGCGGGGTGGCCGAGGAGTGTCTCGAGCTGTTCGCACAGGGCGATACGCGTCGCCAGGTTGTTGTCGCGCTCGGCGTCGAGGCCGGCCCGCCAGGCAGCCAGGCGTTCGTGAATGCGGTCCGAGGCGGCGCGGAAGCGTGCCGACTGTTCGCGGTTGGCGGCGGCATCGCCCAGTGACTTCCACTCCTTGACCAGTTGGCGGTGGCGGCGGTCCAGGGCTCCCTCCATGCTGGCCTCGTCGCCGGCCAGGGCTTCGATGCCGGCGACCAGCTGTTCGCGCTTGGGGCCGGCCACGAATCCTCGCCAGTCGCGCAGCTCGGCCAGCCTGGCGCCGAGGCGCTTGAAGCGTGCCTCCTGGGAGCGGAAGCGGGCGGCGTCGGTGTGCTCGGCAAGTTGGCGCAGGCGCTGGTGAAGGCGGCTGGCCGGCTTGAAGGCGCCGCGCTCCAGCAGACGCTCGAGCTCGTCGAGCTGCTCCTTGAAATGCTCGATGGGCACCTCGTCGGCCGCCGGCGTGGGCGCGGGGCGGTGCTCGAGTCGCTGGCGTGCCCTGAGCAGCAGGGGCGTGGGCGCCAGGCCGCCGGGCCAGTCGATCGCCGTGACCAACCCGCCCAGGCGCTCCTTGTCGTCATCCTCGAGGGCCCGCTCCAGTTCACTGGCGCGCTGCGTGAGGCGCACCCAGGCGCCGCCGATCTCCTCGAAGCGGCTCAGGGCGGCGTCATAACGCTGGCGCAGGGTTCCATCGGTGACATGGTGGTCGGCGAGCTCCTGCCAGCGGTGGGCCAGCAGTCGCTTCTGGGCGCGCAGGCTGTCGATATCCTGGGCCCCCAGCGTCTCGCTGCGCTCGAGTGCCTCGAGGCTCTCCTCCAGCGCCTCCACCAGGCTTTCGCTGGCCTGCCGGGCATCCTCGCGGTGCCGGTGGGCGGCGGCATTGGCGCGTTGCTGCGCCTCGTGATCCTCGACCACCTTGCGACAGCGCAGGCAGGCGCCATGATAGCGGCGCTCCAGGCTTGCGTCGGGCATATCCTCGAGTTGCTGCCATTCGCGCATCAGGTGACGCAGGCGCCCGGCATAGAGCGGCTCCCAGGGGGCGGCGGCGTGACGCTCCAGGCCCTGTACCAGCGCTTCACGACGCTCCCGAGCGGCGGCCAGCTCGGCGGCGTCGGCGCGGCGGCGGTTGAGGCGCTCGCGGGCCTGGCGCAGTACCTGGCGGTCGCGCTTCGCCTCGCGCACCAGCCGCGACAGTCCAGCATCGCTGTCGACCCTGGCCGCCGCGGCATGCCGCACCGCGGCGATGCCGTTGTCACAGGCTTGTCGCACCAGGGCCGCTTCGTCCTGGATGCGTTCGATTGCCGCCAGGCGCAACTGCTGGTTGTCGCCCCCGAGTGCGATCATCTCGAGCAGCGCGGTATCACTGAGCCGACCGACCATGGCGACCCGAGCGGAGAGCTCCAGCTGGCCCTCCTTGCCGCAGATCAGTGTCGTCAGGCGCTGCTCCAGTTCCGGCGAACGCCGCTCTTCGTCGAGCAGGGCGATCAGCCTCTCGGGGTCCTCGAGCCGCGCGAGCGCCGCAGTGCGCACGGCCGGGTCGGGGTCCGCTGCCAGTCGCTCCAGGGCGTGACGTTGTTCGCCGTGGGCGGGGTCGAGGCGTGCGATGGCCTGGCGGCGCACGCCAGGGTCGGAGTGCTGCCAACGGGGGGCGAAGAGGCGGCGGAAGAGTCCAGACATTGGGCATCCTGGCGAGGGCGGCGCCGCGCGGTGGGCCGCGCGGCCCGAAGCGTTGTTGGTACATTATAAAGGGACTATCTAAGCACGCGCCGCGCCTGGGGAAAAGGCCGTGCCGCGGGGTGCCTGTGGCCAGTCGGCGACACTGACAGCGGCGCGTCGGCGGGCGTATGATGGAGAAGTTGCAGGGGAGCAGGGAGTCGCTTAGCTTTGACTCTACCCTCACCATCCCGACCTGGAGTTCGGCAATGAGTCTCAAACTGGACAGGGAGCGCATGGCCTTCACCTTCAAGGGGGGCATGCTGCCGATGACGGTCATGGAACTGGCCAGCGCCGACCCCGAGCGGATCCGCGAGCAGCTCGCCGGCAAGCTCAGCCAGTCGCCGGCCTTCTTCCAGCATACCCCCGTGGTGCTGAGCGTGGAGAAGCTCGACGAGCCTCACCTCGCGCTGGAGCGCATCTGCGCGGTGTGCCGTGCCCACAAGTTGCTGCCGGTGGCGGTGCGTGGCGGTGCCGACCCGGTCAAGCAGTCGGCTTGGGCCCTGGGCCTGGGCTGGTTCCCGCCCCATGAGGGAGGCCGTGGCCGTGCGCTGGAGAGCGTCGCCGTGGGCGAGCCGGAGGCCACGCCGGACGCGGGCGAGGGTGCCGAGGCCGAGCTCGAGACGCCCCCCGGGGTGACCAGCGGCGGGCGTATCTTCCGCGGCACCGTGCGCTCCGGACAGCAGATCACCTCGCCCAGTGGTGACCTGGTGGTAGTCGGTGCGGTCAATGCCGGCGCCGAGGTGCTCGCCGCGGGCAGCGTGCACGTCTACGGCGCGCTGCGCGGTCGCGCCCTGGCCGGGATCCACGGTGATCCCCAGGCCAGCATCTTTTGCCGTGAACTCCATGCCGAGCTGCTCTCGGTGGCCGGCAATTACAAGCGCCTCGAGGACATCGACCGCCGGTTGCTGGGTACCCCGGTGCAGGTGCGCCTCGACGGGGATCAGCTGGGCATTACTTCGCTCGCCTGAGCGGCATGCCCCTCGATGGTCCGATCCATTTCAACGACACGACAGGAAGCGACTCTTGGCCAAGATCATCGTTGTGACCTCCGGCAAGGGAGGCGTCGGCAAGACAACCAGTGCGGCAGCCATTGCCACTGGCCTGGCACTTCGCGGCAACAAGACCGTGGTCATCGACTTCGACGTCGGGCTGCGTAACCTGGACCTGATCATGGGCTGCGAGCGCCGCGTGGTCTACGACCTGGTGAACGTCATCCAGGGTGAGGCGGGGTTGAGCCAGGCGCTGATCCGCGACAAGCGCGTGGACAACCTGCATATCCTCCCGGCCTCCCAGACCCGCGACAAGGATGCCCTGAGCCTGGAAGGGGTCGAGAAGGTGCTCGATACCCTGAGCAAGGACTTCGACTACATCCTCTGCGACTCCCCTGCTGGCATCGAGCGTGGTGCCCAACTGGCCATGTACTTCGCCGACGAGGCGATCGTGGTCACCAATCCCGAGGTCTCCTCGGTGCGTGACTCCGACCGCATCCTCGGTCTGCTGGCCTCCAAGACTCGGCGTGCCGAGCGCGGTGAGGATGAGATCAAGCAACACCTGCTGATCACCCGTTACAACGCCATGCGGGTCGACACCGGCGACATGCTCAACCTCGAGGATATCCGTGAGATCCTGGCCATCGACCTGATCGGCCTGATCCCGGAGTCCGAGGCGGTGCTGCGGGCGTCCAACCAGGGGGTGCCGGTGACCCATGACAACGATAGCGATGCTGGCCAGGCCTACGTCGATACCGTGTCGCGTCTGCTCGGCGAGGAGGTGCCCCTGCGCTTCCACGAGTACCAGAAGAAGAGCCTGCTGAGCCGCATGTTCGGAGGAGGTCGTCGTTGAAACTGCTTGAATTCCTGAAGCGAGAGCGCAAGAAGTCCGCGTCGGTCGCCAAGGAGCGGCTGCAGATCATCGTGGCGCACCAGCGTAGCCAGCGTGGGCAGCCTGATTATATGCCGATGCTCGAGCGCGAACTGCTGGAGGTGATCCGTCGCTACGTCCAGGTGGACGATAATGCCATCAACATCAGTCTCGACAGCGAAGACAATTGCTCGGTGCTGGAGCTCAACGTGACCCTGCCCAAGAGCTCGCCGGGCTGAGCCTGGCGGGCTGAGCGAGTCGCGGGGCTGTGCTAGGCTGTGGCCTCCATGCTGAATTGCCGGAGAGACCTTGCCCATGGCGCCGCCTGACGCCCCGCAGACCTTCCTATGGCACGACTACGAGACCTTCGGTGCCGATCCGCGGCGCGACCGACCTTCGCAGTTCGCCGCGATCCGAACCGATGCCGAGTTCAACGAGATCGGCGAGCCTGTCACCTGGTATTGCCGCCCGGCAGACGATTTCCTGCCCCACCCCCAGGCCTGTCTGGTCACCGGCATCACGCCGCAGCAGGCGCGGCGGCGCGGGCTGCCCGAGGCGCAGTTTGCGGGACAGATCGAGGCGCTGATGAGCGTGCCGGGCACCTGCTCGGTGGGTTACAACAGCGTGCGCTTCGACGACGAAGTCAGCCGTCACCTCTTCTACCGTAACCTCCTGGACCCCTATGCCCGGGAGTGGCAGAACGGCAACTCCCGCTGGGACTTGATCGACGTGGTGCGGGCTTTTCACGCCCTGCGCCCGGAGGGGCTCGAGTGGCCGCGTCGGGAGGATGGTGCCCCCAGCTTTAGGCTCGAGGATCTCACCGCCGCCAACGGCATCGAGCACGCCGGCGCCCACGATGCCCTGGCCGATGTGCGTGCCACCATCGCCCTGGCTCGGCGCCTGCGCGAGGCCAATGCCAAGCTCTTCGATCTACTGTTGAGCCGGCGCGGCAAGCGGGCGGTGGGCAAGCTGCTCGATGTTCCCGGGCGCAAGCCGCTGCTGCATATCTCGCGGCGCTACCCTGCCAGCCGCGGCTGCGCCGCGCTGGTGGTGCCGCTGGCCGAGCACCCTACCAACCCCAACGGGGTGGTCGTCTATGACCTCTCGGTGGATCCGGCGCCGCTGTTCGAGCTCTCCGCCGAGCAGATCCGCCAGCGGGTCTTCGTCAGCAACGACGATCTGGCCGAGGGTGTCGAGCGCATCCCGCTCAAGGTGATCCATATCAACAAGTGCCCGGTACTCTTCGCGGCCGGGGCTCTCAAGGACGTGGCGGGCGAGCGCAAGGGGCAGTACGGCGATATCGTCGAGCGCCTGGGGCTGGACATGGCCACCTGCCGCGATCACTGGAGGCGCCTCTCGGGCCACCCCGAGGTAGCTGCCCGGGCCGCCGAGGTGTTCGCCGAACCGCCGCCGGAAGGGCCCCGGGATCCCGATGTCATGCTCTATTCGGGCGGTTTCTTCTCGCCGGCGGATCGCCAGCAGATGCAGCGGGTGCGCGACATGGCCCCCTGGGACCTGGTGGGCGCTAGCTTCGCCTTTCAGGATCCGCGCCTGGAGGAGATGCTGTTCCGCTACCGGGCGCGCAGCTTCCCGGAGACCCTGGAGGGCGAGGAGCTCGCCCAATGGGAGGCCTACCGCTGGGCGCGCATGAATGACGCCGAGGTGGCCAGCCTGACCCTCAAGGGCTTCGCCCGGGAGATTGAGCGGCTTAACCAGATCGAGCTCTCCGACCGTGACCGCCAGGTCCTCGAGGAGCTGGTGATGCATGTCGAGGCGATCCTGCCGCCCCAGGCGTTCGAGGCGGGCTGAGATCTCATGAGGGCTGAGCCTGGGGTCCCCCACGAATGATGTCACGATATCGGCATATTCGAAGGTGTTGGTGCCTCATGCGAGCACGGTGCCGCGCCCTTGGGGTCTGACCCCGCTGCTGCGTGTTGCGCCAACACTCTGATATGACTGAGCAATCAACAACCTGGGGGTCAGACCCCAAGGGCTGCGAGACCCCAAGGGCTGCGCCGAGCTCTCGGATATCCGCCAAGAATATGCAGCCTATTGATTTATAAGGATCATTTCTGGAAATGCCTCAGGGGTGAGCCGTCAGCTTCTCACTCCTCACCCCTCACCCCTCACCCCTCACCCCTCACCCCTCACCCCTCACCCCTCTCTCTTACTCTTCACTCTCGGGTAGCGGTGCCAGATGCGCGGTCAGCGCCAGCACATCGTCGGGCTCGTCGCCTGGGTCGAAGGCGATCCGTAGCACGGGGCCGGCTCGCAGATCCGACCAGGCCTCGCGCAGCTGGTCGGGGGTGAGGGTCCGCACGCGCTCGGCGAGGCGCTCGCGGCGATCGAAGTCGGTATCGCCATAGGCCAGCGCCCGCCACAGGCGGTCGGTGCGGCCGGACAGGCTGGTATCGCGCCGGGTCAGCTCGGCGTGAACCGCCTGGCGATAGGGCGCGAGGGTGGCCTCGTCCAGGGTCTCAAGGGTGGTGCCGAACTCCTCCAGGAAGCGCTCCACGTGCTCGTCGATCGACTCGCTGTCGGTCTCCGGTGACTGCACCATCAGGGCGAGCCCCGGGGCGTCCAGCATCGGCGAGTAGCTGGCGTTGACCACGTAGCCGAGTTGCTGCTCGGTGCGCAGGCGCTGGTAGAAGGGGGTGTCGATGAGCTGGCCGAGTACCGCGAGCCGCGCCTGGCTCTCCAGGGAGCGGTCCGGACCCTGCAGATAGCGCAGCAGGATCGACTCCTCGCGGCTGGTGTGCGGGGTCAGGGTGGGCAGGTCCGTGGTGGCATCCAGCGGTACCAGCTCGGAAATCGCGTCGGCCGCGAGGCTCGGCGCCAGGGCGTCGGCCACTCGGCGGGCGCTGGCCGCGGCCTCCTCGGCGCCGAGGTTGCCCACCGCCATGGCTTCCAGGTGCAGCTCGCCGAGGAAAGTATCGCGGAAGTCGCGAAGATCGGCGCTGGTCAGGCCCTGGCTGGCGTCGAGGAGTGCGGCGCTTGGCCACTGGGGCCGCACCAGCGCCTCGCTGAGGGTGCGGCTGGCCTGGCGGTACAGCGGGTCTTGTGGGGCATTGCGCCACTCCCGCTGCAGGCGGTAGCGCACCCGCTCGAAGGTGGCCGGCGCGATCTCGCCGTGCTGCAGGTGTTCGATCACTCGCTCCATCACCACGTCCTGGCGATCGCGCCAGCCGGAGAAGGCCAGGGTGATGCCCCGAGCGTGGGCGTAGGCAGCGACTCCCTGGCCGGCCAGTCGTGCCGGGTAGAGCGCCTCGTTGAGGCTGTCTTCCAGCCAGCCGGCCAGCAGTCGGGTCAGCACCGCCGCGCGGGGTGCCTTGGCGGCGCGCGGGTGTTGCAGGCTGAAGCGCCACTCCGCCTTGGGTGTGTCGAAGCTGGCGTCGGCCATGTGCCAGAAGGCGAAGGCGGGCTCGTCGATCCGTTGCCTGGGTCGCTCGTCCTGGGCGTCGAGCAGCACGAGATCCTCGGCGATATAGGGGTTGGGCTCGGGCAGCGCCAGGCCGTCGAGCGGCGTGGCGGCGGCCTGGGTGTCGTCGCGCCAGGGGGCGTTGAACCATGGCGAGGTCTGCTCGCCCTCGACGTCCGGGGCACTGTAGAGGCGGATCAGGTTGTCGGGGGTGAGGGCGGCCAGGTAGTCGCGGGTACGCTCACGGTCGAAACCGTCCATGCGGTAGTCGGCGTACTGCACGTCCTCCACCGGGAAGCGCGCCAGGTTCATGGCCAGGCGCATGGCGTCCTGCAGGGGCGAGCCGTGCTGCTGGAACTGGAAGCTCTGCTCGGCCAGGCGCGCCTGCTGCCCATAGCGCCATGCCTCGGGGCCGGCCTCGCGGAGCATCCCGATGGCGGCGAACAGGCTGGCCTCGATGGCATCGCGCTGCCGGGCGCCCTCCGGGGTCAGGCTGAGGCTGACGGTGAACAGGGCGTGCCGGCCATCGCCCCGGGAGACGCCGGCGGAGAGGCCGTCGGCCCAGCCCGCCTCGCGCAGGGCGGCGAGCAGGCTGCCCTCGCCCTCATGCCCCAGCAGATGGGCGATCAGGTCGGCGGGCTTGTGGCGGTATTCGGCGATGGGGTCGGGCACCGGGAAGAAGAAGCGCAACTGGCGGCTGTCGCGTAGCGACTGCACGGCGACCCGCCTGGGGAGTGCCTCCGGCAGGGCCAGTGGGGTGGCGATCTCGGGGCGTGCAAGGCCGTGGTCGGGCACCAGGGCGAAGCGCTCGGCGACCAGCGTCTCCAGCTCGTCCAGGGGCTGGGGGGCGACCACCGCCAGGTGCATGACGTTGGCATCGTAGTGCGACTCGTAGAAGTCGATGACCCGCTGGCGCAGGCTCGGTTCGTCCCCGGGGCGATCGGCCAGGGTCTCGCGGCTGCCCACCGAGAAGCCGGTAAAGGGGTGTTCCGGATTCAGCAGGCGGTCGAGCACGTCGTTCTCTCGCCGCCCTTCGTCGCGGATACGAGCCATGTACTCGGAGTGCACAACGTTGCGCTCGCTCTCCAGGCGGTCGGCGTTGAATAGCGGGGCGATGAAGAACTGGCTGAAGCGGTCCAGGGCGCCTGCGAGGGCGTCGGGTTCGATATCGAAGAAGTAGTTGGTGTCCTGGGGCGCGGTGAAGGCGTTATGGCTGCCGCCGTGGCGGGTCAGGTAGCCCTGATAGGCGTCCGCCTCGGGATAGGGCTCGGTGCCCAGGAACAGCATGTGCTCGAGGAAGTGGGCGAGGCCGGCCAGGTCCTGGGGGTCCTGGGCGCTGCCCACCGAGACATTGAGGGATGCCGCCGCCTTGTCGGCCTCGGGGTCGCTGACCAGCAGGGCGGTGAGGCCGTTTTCCAGGGTCACGACGCGATAGCCGCGCTCATCGTGGGGGCTGACGCGAGGAGGGGTGGCATCGGACGCTTCCTTGGCACTCTCGGCTCGGGCCGGGTCGGCGAGTACCGGCACGGTGAGTAGCTGCAGGCATAGCAAGCAGAGGGTCAGCAGCCGCGCAAGCGGTGCGATGGTCTGGGCGCGGGTCATTGTCTCTCCAGGGGGGACTGGTGGCGAAGCATGGGGCCAACCGGATGGGCGCAGGCTGCCTCCTGATTCGCCGGACTGTTCACACGTCTTGATACCGGGAAAGCGCCGAGGAGTTCCCGCGGCGCCGGGGTCAGCATGGCCTGGGCCGCCTCGGCCGGCGCCTGCGGGTCCAGCCAGCGCGGTGCGTCGGCGGGGGAGATGGCCGCCGGCAGGCGGTCGCTCAGGGGGGCCAGCAGGGTATTGGTCGGCACCGTGATCAGTGCCAGGGAGTCGGTATGCTCGGCCAGGCTGGTGTGGAAGCGACACCAGATCGCGGCCAGCAGTAGCGGACCACGATCCACCCGGGTGACCAGGAAGGGCTGCTTGGCGCGGGGCTGGGGTTTCCATACATAGATGCCGGTGGCCGGCACCAGGCAGCGCCGGGCCAGGAAGGCCTCGCGAAACATGCGGCGCGAGGAGAGGGACTCGGCGCGGGCGCAATGGGGCGCGTGGTCCAGTACCGTAAGCCAGGGTGGCGTCAGTCCCCAGAACAGGCGTCCCAGACGCATGCGCCCAGCCTCCAGGCGGATGCCCGAGAGCATGCGGCGGGGCGCCAGGTTGGCACTGCTCACCTGGGGCATGTCCATCGCCAGGTCGGGCAGCAACTGGCTGAAGTCGATCGGTGCGATATGCAGTCGGCCGGCCATGGGAGCTCCGGAGCGGGGCGCATCAGGGTAACATAGCTATCGAAAACGGTGTTCGATGTGCGCTATCCTTGGGGTCCTTCATGCCACTGCCCGCTCCGGCTCGCGAGGAACTCGATGGCTCGTCCCAGACAGCATGCTCCCGAGGCGCTTCATGCCCAGGTCATGGCGGCGTGCGATGCCTGGTTGCAGGACAATCCAGTACATAGCCTGTCGCTGCGCGCCCTGGCGCGCGAGGTAGGGTGCGCGCCCAGCACCCTGCTCAAGCTCTATGGCAGCTTTCATAACCTGCTGCAGCACGTCAATATCGAAACCCTTGGTCACCTGCGCGAGGTGATCGAGCCGCTGACCAGCCAGGCAGCGCCGGAGGAGCGGCTGCGCGCCCTGGCCCGCGCCTACTGGCAGTTTGCCCAGCGCGAGGCCTACCGTTGGCAGCTGCTGTTCGACTTCCCGCTGGCCCAGGAGGGCGAACTGGATCAGCGTCAGACCGAGATGATCGAGGCGCTCTTCCGGCGCGTCGAGACCACCCTCAAGGAGTATCAGCCGGCCCTCGATGACCTCGAGGCACGCCGCCTTGGACGCACCCTGTGGGGCAGCGTGCATGGCCTGGTCTTGCTGGGTCTCAACGAGCGCCTGGGCTACTGGCAGGGCCAGCAGCTGGAGGTGGGTGAATTGCTCGACCAACTGCTCGGAACCCTCCTGGCCGGCCTGAGGGCCAGGTAGGTATCGCGATGACAGCGTTGCTCTGGCCCCTGGTCGCCTGTGTGGTGCTATGGCTCGTCTGGCGGCTTGTGCAGGCGCCGCGTCCTGCGGTACGCCTGCTGGTCTATCTGTTGGTCCGCCTGATCTACCGGCTGCGCCTGGTGGGGATCGAGCATCTGCCCAGGCGCGGGGCGGCCCTGGTGGTATGCAACCACGTCAGCTTCATGGATGCGCTGGTGATGGGAGGGGCCAGCCCGCGACCGTTGCGCTTCCTGATGGACAAGCCGATCTATGATTCGCCCTGGCTCAACTGGCTGTTCCGCCTGGTGGGGGCGATTCCCGTGGAGTCCGAACGGCGCGACCCGGGTAACCTGCGCCGCGCGTTGGGGGAGGTGAGCCGTGCCCTGCGCGATGGCGAGGTGGTGATGCTGTTTCCCGAGGGGCGCCTGACCTCGGATGGCGAGGTGCAAGAGTTTCGCCGTGGCCTGGAGCTGATTCTTGCGCGCGATCCGGTGCCGGTGATCCCGGCGGGGCTCTCCGGGTTGTGGGGGTCATGGACGTCCCGTTGTCACGGGCCCGCCCTGAGCCGGTTGCCGCGTCGCTTCCGCGCGCGGGTGATGCTGCGGCTCGGCGAGCCGCTATCGCCTGGCATGGCCACTCGGCGCCAGCTGGAGGGGAGGGTGCGCGAGCTCAAGTGCGCCGGCGATGTCTGGACCCAGCCGGCGGTCGAGCAGCAGGTCCAGCGCCACTGAGGCGTGGTGTCCCGCTGCCCGGTTTAGCGCCGCCGCGGTGCCGGCCAGCAGCGGGCTTCGGTGATCAGGTTGTCGCGCACCTCCTGGATCTCCATGCGTATGCCGCCCACCTGCAGCGAGACCGGGCCCTCAGGAAACGCCTCCAGGTGTTCGAGGATCAGGCCGTTGAGCGTCTTGGGGCCGTCGGTGGGCAACTGCCAGCCCAGTGACTTGTTGATGTCGCGGATGTTGGCGGTGCCTTCGATCACCACGCTGCCATCTTCCTGGCGGTGGATCTCCTCCTCCATCCCCGCTACATCGGTGGTGAACTCGCCGACGATCTCCTCGAGGATATCCTCCAGCGTCACCAGTCCCTCCACGTCGCCATACTCGTCCACCACGATGCCGATGCGGCGCTTCTGCTTCTGGAAGTTGAGCAGCTGGGTGTGCAGCGGGGTGGACTCGGGGATGAAGTAGGGCTCCCGGGCCTCCTGCACGATGGCGGCCTTGGTGACCTCGGCACGGGAGAGGAAGCGTGCCGCGTTGCGCAGATGCAGCATGCCGATGATGTTGTTGGTGTCACCCTTGTAGACCGGGAGCCGAGTATGCTGGCTGGTGCGGATCTGGGCGAGGATCTCCTCGAGGTCGTCGTCGAGGTTGATGCCGACGACCTCGTGCCGCGGCACCATGATGTCGTTCACGGTGACGTTCTCGAGGTCGAGGATGGAGAGCAGCATCGTCTGGTGGCGTTGGGGAATCAGGGTACCCGCTTCATGGACCACGGTGCGTAGCTCATCGCGGGTGAGGTTGTCGCCGTCGCCATCGATGCTGCGCACGCCGATCAGCCGCAGCAGGCCATTGGAGATCACATTGACCAGCCATACCAGCGGATAGAGCAGCTTGAGCAGTGGCTCGAGCACCAGTGAGGCGGGGAAGGCGATGCGCTCCGGCTTCACCGCCGCATAGGTCTTGGGAGTGACCTCGGCAAAGATCAGGATGGTGATGGTCAGGACGGCGGTGGCCACGGCGGGGCCGGTGACGTCGCCGAGGAAGTGAATGGCGATGATGGTGGCGATGGACGCCGCCAGGTTGTTGACGAAGTTGTTGCCGATCAGGATCACGCCGATCAGTCGATCGGGGCGCGAGAGCAGCCGGGCGACTCGCTGGGCGCGCGCCTCGCCGCTGTTGACCCGGTGGCTGAGGCGGTAGCGGTTGATGGACATCATGCCGGTCTCGGAGCTCGAGAAGAAGGCGGACAGGCAGACAAGCAGGAGCAGCAGGCCGAACAGCAACCCCAGTGGGAAGTCGTCGCTCAAGTCGAAGGATCCTCGGTCGCGGGTCAGGCTCGATTTGAAGGGAGGTGGGCGCGCGGTGTCAAGGCGCTGGAAGGCCGCTCAGCCGCGGCCGAGCAGCACTTCCAGCACGAAGCGGCTGCCGAAGTAGGCCACCAGCAGTACCGCACAGCCGCCCAGGGTCCAACGCACGGCACGCATGCCGCGCCAGCCCAGGCAGTGATGGCTGAACAGCAGGATCGCGAAGATCACCCAGGCGGCCAGCGAGAGGATGGTCTTGTGGGCCAGGTGCTGGGCGAACATGTTGTCGAGGAACACGAAGCCGCTGAGGATCGACAGGGTCAGCAGCCCCATGCCGGCCCAGATCAGTTCGAAGAGCAGGCGCTCCATGGAGGTCAGCGGAGGCAGGGCCTGGACGATGCCGCGGATATGGTGGTGGCGCAGGGCGTGGTTCTGCAGGCCCAGCAGTACCGCCTGTACGGCGGCGATGGCGAGTATCGCGAACCCCAGTAGGGAGCTGATGGCATGGAGTGCCACGCCGGGCGGCAGGTCATCGGAGTGCGGTGCCGCCGGTACCGTGGCGGCGAGCAGCAGCGCGACGCCCGCCAGCGGCAGGATGCCCGTTGCGGCACCCAGCACCGGCTTGAACAGGCTGATGCCCAGCAGCAGGGATACCGCCATGGCGCTGATCAGCACCATGCTGGCGTAGAGCCCCGGCAGCACCTGGGTGTCGTGGCCGAATAAGCCGATGACCAGCGGCAGATGACACAGCAAGCCAAGCAGCGCCAGGCCGCGCACCAGCATCGGCCGCGGCGCGACCCGGCGCGCCAGGGTCAGCCCCTGCCAGGAGGCGGCGGCGGTATAGAGGAGGAAGGCCAATACGGCCAGGGCGAGCGCCTGCATGGGTTGCGATCCGTGCGCTTGTGGAAGTGAACAGCAGTCGGGTGACTGGCGTGCAGCTACTATACCCAATCCCCTGCCTGCCGCACAGGTCGTGGACAGCGACATCTCGACTCGGGGTGTTGGGCAGCGCGCATGGAGACTCGCAGCCACAGTGCGTATAATCGCCCGCAACCTTCAGGCCATCGCACATGTGGAGAGGCCAATGTTCCAGAATCTCAGCGAGCGTCTGTCGCAGACGCTCAAGTCGATCAAGGGTCAGGCGCGCCTGACCGAAGACAACGTCAAGGAGACCCTGCGCGAGGTGCGCCGGGCCCTGCTCGAGGCCGATGTCGCCTTGCCGGTGGTCAAGGACTTCATCGAGCGGGTGCGCGAGCGTGCCGTGGGCCAGGAGGTCTCGAAGAGCCTCTCGCCCGGCCAGCAGTTCGTCAAGATCGTCCAGCAGGAGCTCGAGGCGACCATGGGCGAGGCCAACGAGGGCCTGACGCTCAAGGGCTCGCCGGCGGTGGTGCTGATGGCCGGCCTGCAGGGCGCGGGCAAGACGACCTCGGTGGCCAAGCTGGCGCGCTACCTGCGCGAGCGCGAGAAGAAGAAGGTGCTGGTGGTCTCCGCCGACGTCTATCGCCCGGCGGCCATCGATCAGCTCGAGACCCTGGCGAAGGAGGTCGAGGTCGACTTCTTCCCGTCGCGCTCCGACCAGAAGCCTGTCGATATTGCCGAGGCGGCGATCAGGCACGCCAAGATCCAGTTCCATGATGTGGTGCTGGTCGATACCGCCGGTCGCCTGGCCATCGACGAGGCGATGATGGCCGAGATCCAGGCGCTGCACCAAGCCGTCTCGCCCCAGGAGACGCTGTTCGTCGTCGATGCCATGACCGGCCAGGACGCCGCCAGCACGGCCAAGGCCTTCCACGAGGCGTTGCCGCTGACCGGCGTGATCCTGACCAAGGCCGACGGCGATGCCCGCGGCGGCGCGGCGCTCTCGGTGCGCCATATCACCGGCAAGCCGATCAAGTTCATGGGGGTGGGTGAGAAGGTCGACGCCCTGGAGCCCTTCCATCCGGACCGCGTCGCCTCGCGGATCCTCGGCATGGGCGACGTGCTGTCGCTGATCGAGGAAGCCGAACGCACCGTCGACAAGGGCAAGGCCGAGAAGCTGGCCAGGAAGGTCAAGAAGGGTCAGGGGTTCGACCTCGAGGACTTCCGCGACCAGCTGCAGCAGCTCAAGAAGATGGGTGGCATGGGCGGCCTGCTCGGCAAGCTGCCTGGCATGGGGCAGATGGCCGAGCTGGCCCAGGGCCCCGGGCCCGAGAAGGAGATGGGCAAGCTCGAGGCGCTGATCAACTCCATGACGCCCCAGGAGCGCCGCAAGCCTGAGATCATCAATGGCTCGCGCAAGCGGCGCATCGCCGCCGGCGCCGGCCTGCAGGTGCCCGACCTCAACCGCCTGCTCAAGCAGCACAAGCAGATGCAGAAGGTGATGAAGAAGGCGGGCAAGAAGGGCGGCATGCAGAACATGATGCGAGGCATGTCCGGCATGATGGGCGGCGGCCCGGGAGGCATGGGCGGAATGGGCGGAATGGGAGGTCCGGGCGGGAAGCCCTGGCGTTAAGCCCGAAAGAGGTTCCCAAACGGGGCTGTTTTCCGTAGAATGCTGCGTCTTCACTGGCAGGACCGCGAATGGCGCGGTCATCGTCGTGACCGAATCCAACTCAACCGAGGACTGACTAGGCCATGGTTACCATTCGTCTGGCTCGTGGTGGCGCTAAGAAGCGTCCCTTCTACCACCTGACCGTTACCGATTCCCGCAACGCCCGCGACGGCCGCTTCATCGAGCGTCTCGGCTTCTTCAACCCGGTCGCCCGCGGCCAGGAAGAGCGTCTGCGCATCGATCTCGACCGTGTCGCCCACTGGCAGAGCCAGGGTGCCCAGCTTTCCGGCCGCGTGGTCGAGCTGGTCAAGGAAGCTCGCAAGCAGGCCTGAGCCTGATGCGATGGTTATCTCGGTGCCGAGGTCGTCGATGAGCGAATTCGCCAAGGCTCAGCCCGCCGACGATCATGTGGTGCTGGGAAAGCTGACCAGCCCCTATGGTGTGAAGGGCTGGCTCAGGGTGTACTCGTACACCAGCCCCATGGAGGGCATTCTCGACTACTCCGAGTGGGTCGTGCGTGAGGGCGAGACGCTCAAGCGTCGTCGCCTTATACAGGGGCGTCGCCACGGCAAGAGCCTGGTGGCCCGGCTCGAGGGCTGCGACACCCGCGAGGCCGCCGAAGCGCTGGCCGGTGCGGAGATCGTGATGCCCAAGGCCGAGCTGCCCGAACTGAGCAGCGACGACTTCTACTGGCACGAACTGGAAGGCCTGCGGGTCGTGACTCGTGACGGCAGTGTGCTGGGCCGCATCGACCACCTCTTCGAGACCGGCGCCAACGACGTCATGGTCGTGAAGGGAGGGCTCGAGGCGGACGCCATCGACGCCCGCGAGCGACTCCTGCCGTTCCTGCCCGAAGAGGTGATCCTCGAGGTCGACCTCGAGGGCGGCGTGATGATCGTCGACTGGGACCCGGAATTTTGACGGGAACCGGTTCGATGTTGACCGATTCGGCGGCCCCCGAGCGGATGGCCGATATGTGGATCGGCGTCGTCTCGCTGTTTCCGGAGATGTTCGAGGCGATCACCCGCCATGGCGTCACCGGCCGGGCAGTGGAGAAGGGGCGCATCGCGCTGGAGTTCTGGAATCCGCGTGACTACGCCACCGACCGGCATCGCACCGTGGATGACCGCCCCTACGGCGGCGGCCCGGGGATGTTGATGAAGGTCGATACCCTGCGCGCGGCGATCCACGCCGCCAGGGCCAGGGCCGAGCAGGCCACCGGGCAGCGCCCCAGGGTGGTCTATCTGTCGCCCCAGGGGCGGCGGCTCGACCAGGCCGGCGTGCAGGAACTGGCCGCCGGGCCGCCGCTGGTGGTGGTGGCCGGGCGTTATGAAGGCATCGATGAGCGCGTGGTGGAGAGCGACATCGATGAAGAGTGGTCGATCGGCGACTACGTGCTGAGTGGCGGTGAGCTGCCGGCCATGGTGCTGATCGATGCCGCGGCAAGGCTGGTGCCCGGGGTGCTGGGTCATCAGGATTCCGCGGTCGAGGACTCCTTCAACGACGGGCTGCTGGACTGCCCGCACTATACCCGCCCGGAGGCGATCGATGGGCGGCAGGTGCCGGAAGTCCTGCTCAGTGGCCATCATGGCGCCATCCGGCGCTGGCGACTGAAGCAGTCCCTGGGGCGTACCTGGCAGCGGCGCCCCGACCTGCTGGAAGGCAGGGAGCTGAGCAAGGAGCAGCGTGAATTGCTCCAGGAGTACCTCGAAGAACACGCACTGCTCGCCAGGTAGGGCAGGGCGGAGGTGCGGGAACTCCCGAGTCGCCGAACTCGTGGCCCGTGTCACCCATTATCTCCCGCGCTCTCGGGTTCGTTCGAGCGCCGGGATCACGATTCACCGGCAAGCCAAGCGACCGCTGAATCAGGTTATCAAGGAGTCATTGTCATGAGCAGCAAGAACAAGGTGATCCAGGCGCTCGAAGCCGAGCAGATGAGCAAGGAAGTGCCGGCCTTCGCCCCGGGCGACACCGTCATCGTCCAGGTCAAGGTCAAGGAAGGCAGCCGTGAGCGCCTCCAGGCCTTCGAAGGTGTGGTGATCGGTAAGCGTAACCGTGGCCTGAACTCCGCCTTCACCGTGCGCAAGATCTCCCACGGCGTCGGCGTCGAGCGTACCTTCCAGACCTACAGCCCGCTGGTCGACTCCATCGAGGTCAAGCGTCGCGGTGACGTGCGCCAGGCCAAGCTGTACTACCTCCGCGAGCGCAGCGGCAAGTCCGCCCGCATCAAGGAAAAGCTGGCCTGAGGCCGAGCCCTCGGAGCCCACGAGCCGAGGCCGTGCCCCGGCTCGACCGGGAAACCCCGTCACCGCTTGCGCGGGGCGGGGTTTCCTTTTGCCCGAGGCCTGCCAGCCGGAGCCTGCCATGAGTGCGCCAGACGAGAGAGCCACCATCGATGCCTTCCTCGACGCCCTGTGGCTCGAGCAGGGGGTGAGCGAGCATACGCTGGTTGCCTACCGCCGCGACCTGGTCGCCTGGGCGGCGCGTCTCGCCGAGGGTGGCGAGACTCTGGTCACGCCGGCTCCCGCGAGCCTGCCAATCTGGCTCGATGAGCGGCGTGCGGCCGGCTACCGACTGCGCAGCAACGCCCGACTGCTCTCCAGCCTGCGTCGCTTCTACCGCTGGGCGCTGGAGACGGGGCGCATCGAGCGCGACCCACTGGCCGAGGTTCGCCTGCCGCGGGTGCGGCCCAGCCTGCCGGAGACCTTGGAGGAGGACGAGGTGGAGAGGCTGATCGCCGCGCCGGATGTGACCACCGACCTGGGGCTGCGCGACCGCACCATGCTGGAGGTGCTCTACGGGGCGGGGTTGCGCGTCTCGGAGCTGGTGGGGCTGACCACCGATGCCGTGAATCTGCGCCAGGGGGTGGTCAGGGTGCGTGGCAAGGGCGGCAAGGACCGCCTGGTGCCGCTGGGTGAAGAGGCCGTGGAGTGGGTCTCGCGCTATCAGCGCACCGCCCGCGGGGCGCTGATGCGCGACGCCACCCGGCCCGCACTCTTCCCGGGGCGTGACGATCAGCCGCTGACCCGGCAGGCCTTCTGGTACCGGATCAAGCACCACGCCAGGGTCGCCGGCATCGAGCGCTCGCTGTCGCCGCATACCCTGCGCCACGCCTTTGCCACCCACCTGTTGAATCATGGCGCCAATCTGCGTGTCGTACAGATGCTGCTCGGTCACAGTGACCTCTCTACCACCCAGATCTATACCCATGTGGCCCAGGCGCGCCTGGAGCGCCTGCATGCCGATCACCACCCACGAGGATGAATCATGACAACCCTTTCCCGGACCATTCTGCTCGGCCTGCTGGCCGCGCCGCTGGCGGCCCTGTTTTCGGCACCGGCCCTCGCCCAGCAGGAAGGGGCCGAGCGGCTCGCCGAGCGGCTCTCGGTCAATGGCCAGTCGATGCCGGTGCAGAGCGTGCGTGAGGCACCGATGGATGGCCTCTTCGAGGTGCGCCTGAAGACCGGCGAGCGCTTCTACAGCGACGCCGATGGCGAGCACTTCCTGGTGGGGGACCTCTACCGCAACGGCGAGCGGGGCCTGGTCAACCTGACCGAGGAGGGCCGCAACACCGAGCGTGCGGCGCGGCTGGAGCAGGTGCCGGAGTCGGAGCGGGTCATCTTCCGTGGGCCGCAGAGCCGTGCCAAGGTGATGGTGTTCACCGATACCACCTGCCCTTACTGCCAGCAGCTCCACGAGGAGGTACCTCGGCTCAACGAGCTGGGCATCGAGGTGCACTACCTGGCCTTCCCGCGCAGCGGCATGAATGCCCAGGGCGCGCGCACCATGCAGCAGGTGTGGTGTGCCGACAACCCCGCCGAGGCGATGAGTGCCGCCAAGCGCGGCGATTCGCTTTCGGCCCCCGCAGACTGCGACAATCCGGTCGAGTCGCAGTATCATCTGGGGCTGGAACTGGGCGTCCAGGGGACGCCTGCCATCGTGCTGCCGGACGGTCGCCTGGTGCCGGGCTACGTGCCAGCCGAGCGACTGGCCGCCATGCTGGGGCTCGAGGAATAAGCCGCACGCCATACAACCAACTCGGAAGACGCGAGCAGGAGCAAGACATTGAAACCGGTGAGAGTAGGAATCTGTGGGCTGGGGACCGTCGGCGGCGGAACCTTCAACGTGCTGACGCGCAACGCCGATGACATTGCCCGGCGGGCCGGGCGACCGATTGCCATCGAGCAGGTCGCCTATCGCACCCCCAACCCCGAGTGTGATCTTACCGGCATCAACACCACTGCCGATGTCTTCGAGGTGGCCACCAACCCCGACATCGACGTGCTGGTGGAGCTGATCGGTGGCTACGACGTGGCCCGGGAGCTGGTGCTTGCCGCCATTGAGAACGGCAAGCATGTGGTCACCGCCAACAAGGCGCTGATTGCCGTGCACGGCAACGAGATTTTCGCGGCCGCTCACGCCAAGGGCGTGATCGTGGCCTTCGAGGCCGCCGTGGCCGGTGGTGTTCCGGTGATCAAGTCGCTGCGCGAGGGCCTGGGCGCCAACCGCATCGAGTGGGTCGCCGGCATCATCAACGGCACCGGCAACTATATCCTCACCCACATGCGCGACGAGGGTCGCGCCTTCGAGGATGTGCTGGCCGAGGCCCAGGCCCTGGGCTACGCCGAAGCCGATCCGACCTTCGACGTCGAGGGCATCGACGCCGCCCACAAGCTGACCATCCTCGCCTCCATCGCCTACGGCGTGCCGCTGCAGTTCGAGAAGGCCTATACCGAGGGCATCTCCCGGGTCACCGCCGAGGACGTGGAGCAGGCCGACAACCTGGGCTATGTGATCAAGCATCTGGGTATCTCCAAGCGCACCGAGCAGGGCCTGGAGCTGCGCGTGCACCCCACGCTGATCCCCAAGGAGCGGCTGCTGGCCAATGTGCATGGCGTCAAGAACGCCATCGCCGTGATGGGCGACGCCGTGGGGCCGACCCTCTACTACGGCGCCGGCGCCGGCGCCGAACCCACCGCCTCCGCGGTGGTGGCCGACCTGCTCGACGTGGCCCGCGACATCACCACCGATCACCACTATCGGGTGCCCTACCTGGCCTTCAGCGGCATCAGCGAGGACGTCAGCCAGCTGCCGATCATGCCCATGGAGGAGATCACCACCGCCTACTACCTGCGGCTGCTGGCGGTGGACCGCCCCGGCGTGCTGGCGCGGGTGGCCACCATCCTCTCCGAGCAGGGCATCTCCATCGAGGCACTGATCCAGAAGGAGGCCACCGAGGGGGAGCTGGTGCCGATCATCCTGATGACCCATCGCACCCGCGAGCAGCACATGAACGAGGCGATCCGCCAGATCGAGTCCATGGCCGATATCGCCGGCCCGGTCACCCGGATTCGCGTCGAGTCCCTGGACGAGCAGGAATGACCGGGCTTCGCCCGGAGCTGTAAGCCCCAAGTCAACTGCCTAGCAGCCTGTCGGACTTTCCGTTGCACCGTGAGATACTGACCACCGTCATCGCCGAGCTGAGAAGATCGCCATGAGCCGCTTCATCCCTGTGGATCGCCAGACCGATTACCTGCTGCCGCCTTCGGTAGACGAGTGGTTGCCCGATGGTCACCTGGCGCGGTTCGTTGTCGATGTTGTCGAACAACTGAACCTCTCGACGTTGACCCGGCGTTACATGGGGCGGGGTTCCAAGGCACATCACCCGGCGGTGCTACTGAGCCTGCTGATCTACGGCTACGCCACCGGGGTGGTCTCCAGCCGCAAGATCGAGCGTGCCACCTATGACTCGGTGGCGTTCCGCTACCTGGCCGCCAATACCCATCCCGACCATGACACGCTGGCCACCTTTCGCCGCCGCTTTCTGCCGGAACTGGAACAGTTGTTCGTACAGGTGCTGCTGCTGGCCCGCGAGATGAAGCTGCTCAAGCTTGGCACCATCGCCCTGGACGGCACCAAGCTCAAGGCCAACGCCAGCAAGCACAAGGCGTTGTCGTATGGCCATGCCAAGAAGCTGGAGGCACAGTTCAGGGCAGAGGTGAAAGCGCTGACCGAGCGGGCCGAGTCGGCGGACAAGGAGGACGCGGCCGACGGCATGGATATCCCCGCCGAGATTGCCCGCCGTGAAGCCCGCCTGGCGGCCATCGCTGAGGCGAAGGCCAAGATCGAGGCGCGCGCCGAGGAGCGGGACGCCACCGAGCAAGCCGCCTATCAGGAAAAGGTGGCGCGGCGGGAGGCGCAGCGCAAGGCCGGCAAGAAGCCCCGTGGGCGTGACCCCGAACCGCCCACTGGTGGCCCGCGTGACAAGGATCAGATCAATTTCACCGACCCGCAGTCGCGCATCATGCCGGTCACCGGCAAGGGGTTTGATCAGTGCTACAACGCCCAAGCCGCGGTTGATACCGAGAGTCTGCTGGTGACCCATGTCCACGTCACGCAGGCGACCAATGACAAGCAGCAAGTCATGCCGCTACTGACGGCCTGGCAAGGTTACCCGGAAACGCTGGGAAAACCTGACCACCTGCTGGGTGATACCGGCTACTTCAGTGCCAGCAATATCCAGGCCTGCCATGACCATGGTATCGAACCGCTGTTGGCGATGAAGCGAGACGTCCATCACCTTCCGGTCTTTGAACGTTTCGCCGCGGATCCGCCTGCCCCGGAGAGCGAGGACCCCGTCGAACAGATGGCACACCGCTTGAAGACGCAGGCGGGCCGAGCGCTCTACGCATTGCGCAAACATACCGTGGAGCCGGTCTTCGGGATCATCAAACACGTGATGGGGTTCCGGCAGTTCTCGCTACGCGGACTGGATAAGGTCAGCGGCGAGTGGCGATTGGCCACCATGGCGTGGAATATCAAGCGGATGCACCGGTTGACGGCGGGCTGAGGGCTCGCCGCGCCCAACCGGCCAGCAGGCAAGGCGTCAGAACCGCCTTGCAGAAGCTGAGGGGCAGGTTAAGAGCCACACAACAGCACCAACACCAACACCAACACAGGGGGGGGTGAAGAACCCACGCCTCAGCTCATCCATTAACCTCAAGTCCGACAGACTGCTAGAGCAATTGCGACTGTCTGCAGCGAGGAGCGCCGGGGACAAGCCGAAGAGGAGGTCCTATGCCAGGGATGGCATCGGTAGCGCCCAAGGATGGGTTCACAGCGCCTCCTCGCAGGCTTGTCGCCGGAATCGGCTCCGAGCGAGCAAAGGAACAGAATGATGCGCTATATCAGTACCCGCGGGCAGGCGCCCGCGCTCTCCTTCGAGGAGGTCGTGCTCACCGGCATGGCCAGCGACGGCGGTCTCTACGTGCCGGAAGAGGTCCCGACGCTCTCCCATGATGACCTCGCCGCCATGGCCGGGCTCTCCTATGCCGAGATCGCCTTCCGGGTGATGAAGCCCTTCATCAACGGCGAGATCGACGACGAGACGTTCCGCGGCATCGTCGAGGAGGCCTACGCCACCTTCAGCCACGACGCCGTGGTGCCGCTCAACCAGCTCGACGCCAACCACTTCCTGCTCGAGCTGTTCCATGGCCCGACCCTGGCCTTCAAGGACGTGGCGCTGCAGCTGCTCGGCCGCATCCTCGACCACTTCCTGATGAAGCGCGGCGAGCGGGCGGTGATCATGGGGGCGACCTCCGGCGACACCGGCTCGGCCGCCATCGAGGGCTGCCGCCACTGCGACAACCTCGACATCTTCATCCTCCACCCCCACAACCGGGTCTCGGAGGTGCAGCGCCGCCAGATGACCACGGTGCTGGCCGACAACGTCTTCAATGTTGCCATCGAGGGCAACTTCGACGACGCCCAGGCGATGGTCAAGGCGAGCTTCGCCGACCAGTCGTTCCTGAACGGCACCCGGCTGGTGGCGGTCAACTCCATCAACTGGGCGCGCATCATGGCCCAGATCGTCTACTACGTGGCCTCCGCCGTGGCGCTGGGCGCGCCGCAGCGCGAGGTGAGTTTCTGCGTGCCCTCGGCCAACTTCGGCAACGTCTTCGCCGGCTACATGGCCTACCGCATGGGGCTGCCGGTGGAGCGCTTCGTGATCGCCACCAACGCCAACGACATCCTGCACCGCACCCTGGCCGCCAACGACTTCTCCAAGCAGGAGCTCAAGGCGACTCTGGCGCCCTCCATGGATATCGTGGTGTCGTCCAACTTCGAGCGGCTGCTGTTCGAGGCCTACGAGCGTGACGGCGCCGCCGTGGCCGAGCTGCTCGAGCGTTTCCAGGCCGAGCCGACCGCCCTGGCGGATGCGCCCCTGGCCAGGCTGCGTGAGAAGTTCGCCAGCCATAGCGTGGATGACGCCACCATCCTCGAGGTGATCCGCGAGGCGCACCACCGCACCCAGGAGATCCTCGACCCGCACACCGCCACCGGCTACCGCGCCGCCGAGCGCGAGCGGGGCGACGCGGCTGTGCCGATGATCACGCTCGCCACCGCCCACCCGGCCAAGTTCGCCGAAGCGGTGGTCAAGGCGGGCTTCCCGGGTGTGCCGCTGCCGCCGCACATGGACGACCTGCTGGAGCGCGAGGAGCGCTACAGTGTGCTGCCCGCCGAGCTCTCCGCGGTGCAGCAGTTCGTGGCCGAGAACCGCCGCTAAGGCCCAAAGCCGGAAGCTAGAGCTGGAAGTGAAATAGCGAGGGGCGCCGGGGGCAGGTCTGGAGGGGGTCTTTTTCCAGGGAAGGAAAAAGTAGCTTACAGGGAGGTATTCACAGCGCCCCCGAACAGGCCTGTCGCCGGATCAGCCCCGAGCGGGCTGCTACCTCTGCGTTCTCAACTGCCAGCATTACCTGCAGGAGTCAGGCTTGAACGCCGCAAGCGATCCCATCGATCTGATTGAGCGCCTGAGGCCACGCATCCTGCCGCGGCCCCGGGATGCTGCCCTGTATGCCCGCGCCCAGCGCGAGGGGCTCTCCGAGCTCCAGGCCCGGGTGCTGGCCGGGCGCCTGGCGGGCTATCAGGGCGAGCTCGCGCCGCTGGTCTCGCCCAGCCTGCGCCACCTGGCCCACCCGGAACGGCTCGCCGACGGGCGTCGCGCCGCCGAGCGCATCGCCCAGGCGGTGGTGGATGGCGAGCATATCGGCATCCTCACCGACTACGACGTCGACGGCATCACCTCCCATGTGGTGATCCGGCGCACCCTGCACGAGCTGTTCGGCGTGCCGGAGGCGAGGCTGCACAGCCTGATCGGCCACCGCATTCACGACGGCTACGGCATCAGCCTGCCGCTGGTGGAGCGCACCCTGGCGCTGTCGCCGCGGCCGAGCCTGGTGATCACCGCCGACTGCGGCAGCTCCGATGAGTCGCGCATCGCGCGGCTGGCCGCCGAGGGCATCGACGTGGTGGTCAGCGACCACCACGCCCTGCCGGTGGAGGGGCCGCCGCCCTCCGCCCATGCCGTGGTCAACCCGACCCGGGGCGACTGCGATTACCCCGACCCGACCATCGCCGGCTGCATGGTGGCCTGGCTTACGATGTCGCTGAGTCGCTCGGTGCTGATCGAGTGGGGCGTGCTGGCCGCGGACACACCGAAGCTCTCGCCCTGGCTCTCCTATGTGGCGCTGGGCACCGTGGCGGACTGCGTCTCCCTGGGTGGCAGCCCCGCCAACCGCGCGGTGGTGACCCATGGCCTGGCCCTGATCAACCGCATGGAGGCGGCCTGTTGGCGTGCCATGGCCCAACGCCTGGGCCCCGACAGCGTGCCCTTCGACGCCGAGACCCTGGGCTTCCAGATGGGGCCGCGGATCAACGCCCGCTCGCGGCTCGATGACCCCTACGCGGCACTGCACTTCATGCTGGCCGCCGATGACGCCACGGCGGTGCGGCACCTGGAGACGCTGGATCAGGACAACCAGTCACGCAAGGCGATCGAGGCGGACATGGCCGAGGAGGCGAGGGCGCTGGCGATGCCGGCGCTGATCGCCGATGAGCCGGCCGTGGTGGTCTTTCTCGAGGGCGGCCACCCCGGCGTGCAGGGGATCGTCGCCTCCCGGCTGGTGCAGGCCTACGGGCGCCCGGCGCTGGTGCTGACCCCCGCCGCGGCACCGGGCATGCTCACCGGCTCCGGGCGTTCCATCGAGGCGCTCCACCTGCGTGACGCCCTGCAGCGCACCTTCGCCCTGGCGCCGGAGGCGCTGCCGCGCTTCGGCGGCCACCGCGGGGCGGCCGGGGTCGGCGTGCCCGTCGAGCATCTCGATGCCTTCAAGGCCGCCTTCCTGCAGGCGGTGGCCGAGCAGTTGGGCGAGGCCAAGCTCTACCCACGAATCCTCACCGACGGCGACCTGGCCCCCGAGCAGTTGAACCTTGCGACCCTCGAGGAGCTTCAGGGGCTGGGCCCCTATGGGCGCGAGTTTGACTCGCCGCTCTTCCAGGGCGATTTTAGCGTCGAGCGCCTGCGTCCCGTGGGGGCCGACGGCACCCACCTGATGCTGGAGCTCTCCCTGGGCGCGGCGACCCACCGGGCGATCTGGTTTCGCGCGCTGACCCCGGGGGAGGTGCCCGCCTTCGGCGTGGGCGATCGGCTGCGTTGCGCCTACAAGCTCAACCGCAACCGCTGGCGAGGAAGGGAGAGCCTGCAACTGATGGTCGAGCACGCCGAAGCGACGGCCTGAGCTCTCCTGCCGCCGTCGCGACGAGCGATCGAGCACACCCCGGACAGACGAGACAAGGAGTCAGGCATGGACCCGCAGGAGCTGCCCAAGGACCCTCACTCCCTCTGGGAGGACGGCATGGCGATGCTGGTGGGCACGCTGTTCGTGGCGCTGGGCGTGACCCTCTACACCCAGGCCACGCTGCTTACCGGCAGCACCGCCGGTATGGCCTTCCTGCTGCAGTACGCCAGCGGCTGGCCCTTCGGCGCCTGGTTCTTCCTGATCAACGTGCCGTTCTACTGGCTGGCCATCAGGCGCATGGGCTGGTCCTTCACCCTGCGCACCTTCGCCGCCATCGGGCTGGTCTCGCTGTTCTCGGAGCTGACCGGGCGCTGGATCGACATCGCCGGCCTGGCGCCGCTCTACGGGGCGCTGATGGGTGGCTGCCTGATCGGCATCGGCATGCTGATCCTGTTCCGCCACCGCGCCAGCCTCGGCGGGGTGAACATCCTGGTGCTCTACCTGCAGGACCGCTTCGGGCTGCGCGCCGGCTATGTGCAGCTGGCCATCGACGGCGCCATCATGCTGGCCGGCCTGGCATTGCTGCCGGCCGACCGGGTGGGGCTCTCGGTGCTGGGTGCGGTGGCGCTCAACCTGATCATCGCCCTGAACCACAAGCCCGGGCGCTACATGGGGGTGAGCTGAGCGCCGCCACGCTCAGCGCTTGCCCCAGAACCACCAGGCGATCAGGCCGATCAGGGCGAGGCCGGCCAGGTTGACGATCCAGCTCATGGGCGTGCCTCCTCGGGGGTGTCGGATGACGGTTCGGCGCCGCCGGCCTCGCCAGAGGGGCGGAACAGGCGCAGGCGGTTGGCGTTGCTGACCACGGTGATCGAGGAGAGCGACATCGCCGCCCCGGCGATCATCGGCGACAGCAGGGTGCCGGTGAGCGGATAGAGCACGCCGGCGGCGATGGGGATGCCCAGCACGTTGTAGCCGAAGGCGCCCACCAGGTTCTGCTTGATGTTGGAGAGCGTCGCCCGGCTGACCTCGATGGCCGCGGCCACGCCGTGCAGCGAGCCGCGCACCAGGGTGATGCCGGCACTCTCGATGGCCACGTCGGTGCCCTGGCCGATGGCGAACCCGACGTCGGCCCGGGCCAGCGCCGGAGCGTCGTTGATGCCGTCGCCGACCATGCCGACCACCTCGCCTTCGCCCTGCAGGCGCTCGATCTCGGCGTGCTTGTCCTCGGGGAGGAGCCCCGCACGGAAGTCATCGATGCCCACCTCCCGGGCGATGGCGCCGGCGGTGTGCTCGTTGTCGCCGGTCAGCATCACCACCCGGAGGCCGTCGGCCTGCAGGCGCTTCACCGCCGCCACGGTGTCGTGGCGCAGCGGGTCGCTGATCCCGAACAGCGCGGCCAGTGTGCCCTCCACGGCCAGGTAGACCACGGTGCGCGCCTGCTTCTCCAGCTCGGCGCCGCGCTCGCGCCCTGACGAGAGGTCGACGCCGGCCTCCTCCAGCAGGCGGGCGTTGCCCAGCAGCAGCGCGCGACCGTCGCGCGTCTCGGCCTTCACCCCGCCGCCGGTCACGCTGTCGAAGTCATGGATCTCGGCGGGCGCGGCGCCGGCCTCTTCGGCGTATGCCATCAAGGCCGCCGCCAGCGGGTGCTCGGAGCCGCGCTCCAGGGCCGCCACCAGGCCGAGGCGCTCCTGCTCGTCGCCATCCAGCACCTCGGCCTCGGTGACCCGTGGCTTGCCCTCGGTGAGGGTACCGGTCTTGTCGACCACCAGGGTGGTGAGGCGGCTGGCGGTCTGCAGGGCGTCGCCGCTTCTCACCAGCACGCCGTGCTCGGCGGCCTTGCCGACCCCGATCATGGTGGAGATCGGGGTGGCCAGGCCCAGGGCACAGGGACAGGCGATGATCAGCACCGTGGTGGCGGTGACCAGCATGTGCAGCACCCGCGGCTCGGGGCCAAGGTTGTACCAGACCAGGGCGGTGAGCACGGCGATGATCATCACCGAGGGCACGAAGATGCTCGAGATTCGGTCGGCAAGCTGGCCGATGGGCGGCCGCGAGTTCTGGGCGCTGGCCACCTGCTCGGTGATGCGGCCAAGGCGGGTGTCGGCGCCGACCCGGGTGGCCCGGTAGACCAGCGAGCCCTTGCCGTTGACGGTGCCGGCGCTCACCTCGTCGCCCTCGGCCTTGGCCACCGGTAGCGGCTCGCCGGTGAGCATGGACTCGTCGATATGGCTCTGGCCCTCGGTCACCTCGCCATCCACCGGCAGGCGCTCCCCGGGGCGCACGCGGATCAGGTCTTCCGTGCGCACCGCGTCGATCTCCACCTCGCGCTCCTCGCCATCGCGGATCACCCGGGCGGTGCGGCTCTGCAGGTCGAGCAGGCGCTTGAGGGCGTCGCTGGTGCGGCCCCGGGCACGCAGTTCCAGGGCGTTGCCCAGCAGCACCAGGCCGATGATCATCGACGAGGCCTCGAAGTAGATGCCGCGGGCCATCTCGGGCAGCCAGGGGGCGAAGGCCACCACCGCCATGGAGTACGCCCAGGCGGTGCCGGTGCCCATGGCGATCAGGGTGTCCATGTTGGCCTGGTGGTGGCGGAAGTTCTTCCAGGCGTTGACGAAGAAGTGGCGACCGGGGAAGGCCATCACCGCGAGCGTCAGCGCCCCGATCACCAGCCAGAAGAGCCGGCCGGCGCCTTCCGGGTGGGGGTGGTAGACGAACATGCCCACCATCAGCGGCACGGCCAGCGCCAGTGACCAGGCGCTGCCGCGCAGCAGGCGGCGATACTCGTGCCGCTCGCGCTCGGCCCGGGCCGCCTCGGCCTGGCGCAGGTCGTGGATCGGCTCGGCGCCGTAGCCGACCCCCTCCACCGCCTCGATCAGCGCCTTCTCGTCGGCGCTGCCCTGCACCTGGGCGGTGTGGGTCCCGAAGTTGACCGTGGCCGAGACCACCCCCGGGGTGCGCTCCAGCGCCTGCTGGACGCTCTTCACGCAGCTGGCGCAGGTCATGCCGCCGATGGCGAGGCGCCGCGTGGTGGCGCGCTGGTCGGACTCCCGGGGTGCCGGCTCGGCCTTGGAGGGCGACTCGGCCGTGGTGGGGCCGGATGCCGGTTCGGGCTCCTCGCCCGGCGGATAGCCGGCCTCGGCCAGCAGGCGGTCCAGCATCTCGTCATCCAGCCGGGTGGTCACGGCAAGTCGCTTCTCGGCGGGCTCGCCGACCACCTCGGCCTGAGGGTCCTCGGCCTGGATCGCCTCGCGCATGCGCTTCACGCAGCCCTGGCAGTTCATGCCGGGCACGCGGCGCTCATGGCGCAGCGGACGATCCGCCGGTGGATAGCCGGCCTGCTGGAGGGCGCGGTCGAGGCGCGCGTCGTCGAGGGTGGAGGTGACGGTCAGGCGCTTCGCGCCCGGCTCGCCGACCACCTCGGCGTCCGGATCCTCGGCCTGGATCGCCTCGCGCATGCGCTTCACACAGCCCTGGCAGTTCATGCCGGGTACCTGGCGTTCGCGGGTGGCGTTCATGGCGTCTCCTTGTCGGAAGCGTCGGCGTGGAGCGGTTCGGGGAAGCTCTCGATCAGCCGGCACAGGCTGTGGCCGTCCGGGGTGCCGTCGGGCATCTTGGCCCAGGCGTCCAGCGCTCGCTCCATGCGCTCGGCCAGGGCCTGCAGCTCGGCGATGCGCTCGCGGATCTGCGGCAGTCGGCTGGCCAGCAGGTCGCGCACCATCGGGCAGGGGGAGTCGCCGTGATCGGCGTGGTCGAGGATGTCACGGATCTCGGCCACGCCGAAGCCAAGGGTGCGGGCGCGCTGGATAAAGCGCAGCCGCTCCAGGTCCTGTGGCGTAAACAGCTGGTAGCCGTTGTCGGGGTGGCGCTCGGGATGCAGCAGCCCCTCGCGTACATAGTGGCGCACGGTCTCGGCGGTGACGCCGGCGCTCTTCGCCAGTTCGCTGACCTTCATGGTGGTGTCTCTCGGGAGTGGCATGCCTACAGTGTAAAACCCTTGGGTTACCCAAGGGTCAAGGCGCTCATCTGTTGACGGAGTGTGTCGTCGCGCCACCGGGTCGCTATCCGCTAACCCCATGAAAGTTCATGAATTCAAACAATCGTGCGACCAAAGTATTAGGATTTTCAGCATTAAAACGCTCGTTTGGGGTTGAAACGCTCGTTCGCATACGAGAAAAGGGGAGGGCACGCGCCTGCCTCGTCGCGAGGCCATATCGGCGCCAAGGTCACAACAGCACCGCAAGGGATGGATTCATGAAGAACAAGTTCAATCGCCTGACCCTCGCCGCCGCCGTGGCGGCCGCCGCCTTTGCCGGACAGGTTCACGCCGGCGGTTACCAGCTTAATGAGCAGAGCGTCAGCGGCCAGGGCTACGGCCACGCCGGGCGCAGCTCGAACGTCAACGACGCTACCATCGTGTTCGGCAACCCGGCGGGAATGTCGTTCCTGGATCGTGCCCAGCTCTCGGCCGGTGCCACCTATCTGGTTGTCAATAACGACATCAGTGATGTTACCGCTACTCGTAACGTCGACTCCGGCCTCCTTGGAGGCGGCATGCCAAATGGTGTCCAGGTGCCGGTCGGAGAGATTCCCGGTGGTAATGAGGGCGATATGGTGGGTAACAAGGCGGTGCCCTTCGCCTTCTATGCGCACCCGGTCAATGACAGGTTGGCCTTTGGTTTCGGGGTCTACGCCCCCTTTGGCTCGAAGACCGACTATGAAGATGACTTCCAGGGGCGTTACTTCGGCAACTATACCGAAGTCACGGTCGTCAGCGCGCAGCCAACGGTCTCCTATCGCTTCAATGATCAGTGGTCGGTCGGTGCCGGCATCACCTACAACCAGGTGGAAGGTGAGCTGCGTCGCCAGATCCCTACTGGAGCGAGCTATGATCCCGCGGGCGATGTCGATGCACGCGTCGACGGTGACGACGAGGCCTGGGGGTATAACCTGGGCGTTATCTATCGGCCGGTGCCGGAGACCACCCTGGGGCTGACCTATCGCTCCGAAGTCGAATATGAGCTTGAGGGTGACTTCAAGGCCATCGACCCGATGGGCAATGTCGTCAGGTCTGACAACGCTTCTCTCGACCTGACGACCCCCGAAACCGTCAACTTCTCCGTGACTCAGCAGATGACCGACAGGCTCAAGTTGATGTTCGGCGCCTCCTGGTCGCGCTGGAGCAAGTTCCAGCAGATTCGCGTCACCGGCGATACGATAGAGGAAATCACTAATGAGACCCAAAATTACAGTAATGCCTGGGCCTTCGCAGTGGGTGGCGAGTATCAGCTGAACCCGCAGTGGGTGCTGCGGGCCGGCTTGACGCTGGACGATACGCCGAGCAATGACCAGCGCCGCAGCGTGCGTATTCCCTCCGATGATCGTCGCATCTTCTCACTGGGCGCTGGTTGGACACCGACCGACACACTGACCATTGATTTCGCGTACTCCTACCTTACCGAGCATGCTACTCGCATCGAGCAGACCCGTGCCGACCACCTGGCAAGTCCCGCGACCGGTGGTGTGCCGGTTGGGGGCGCCACCTACGCTGCCGACTACAAGAACGAGGCCCATGGCTTCGGTGCCCAGCTGACCTACCGCTTCTGAGCGGAGCCCGCCAGGCGTGACCAGGGAGCCCGGCCTCGACCGGGCTCCCCGTATCTGGGGAGGTGCCACGGCCGGTGGATGGGTGCGGCCCGCCGCGGCTTTCGCTACAATGGCGCTCTTTTCCGTGCCAACGCGGCGCCGGTCTCTCGCCTGCGCCGCGTTGGCCGTATGTCCACCGCAGATTCAGGCGAGACGCCCCCATGCTGGAAACCAACCCGATTCATAACCTCATCAAGGACCTGTCTGAGCGGACAGACGTCCTGAGGGGGTATCTTTGACTATGCCGAGAAGAAGGATCGGCTAGAGGAAGTCACCCGCGAACTCGAGGACCCCAACGTCTGGAACGATCCGGACTACGCCCAGAAGCTCGGCAAGGAGCGGGCCACCCTGGAGCTTATTGTCGAGACCATCGACGAGCTGGACCAGGGCCTGGGCGATAGTCGCGACCTGCTGGAACTGGCCGAGATGGAGGAGGATCAGGCCACGGCCGACGAGGTCCAGAAGGAGCTCGACGGCATGAAGGCGAGCCTCGAGAAGCTCGAGTTCCGGCGCATGTTCTCCGGCGAGATGGATGCCAACAACGCCTACCTGGATATCCAGTCGGGTTCTGGCGGCACCGAGGCCCAGGACTGGGCCAATATGCTGCTGCGCATGTACCTGCGCTGGGCCGAGCATCACGGCTTCAAGGCCGAGATCACCGAGCTCTCCGCCGGCGAGGTGGCAGGCATCAAGTCGGCCACCGTGCACATCCAGGGCGACCACGCCTTCGGCTGGCTGCGCACCGAGACCGGCGTGCACCGCCTGGTGCGCAAGAGCCCGTTCGATTCCGGCGGCCGCCGCCACACCTCCTTCTGCTCGGTGTTCCTGTCACCGGAGATCGACGACAGCTTCGAGGTCGAGATCAATCCCTCGGACCTGCGTGTCGACACCTACCGCTCCAGCGGCGCTGGCGGCCAGCACGTCAACACCACCGACTCGGCGGTGCGTATCACCCACGAGCCCACCGGCATCGTGGTGGCCTGTCAGAGCCAGCGTAGCCAGCATGCCAACCGCGACTTCGCCATGAAGCAGCTCAAGGCGAGGCTGTGGGAGCACGAGATGGAGAAGCGCAACGCCGCCAAGCAGGAAGCCGAGGACTCCAAGTCCGATATCGGCTGGGGCAGCCAGATCCGCTCCTATGTGCTGGATGACCAGCGCATCAAGGACCTGCGTACCGGCGTGCAGACCAGCAACTGCGACAAGGTGCTGGATGGCGACCTGGATCAGTTTATCGTCGCCAGTCTCAAACAGGGTCTATAGCCTGCTGCGCCTGTCGACGCGACACCGCCCCTCTGCTCGAGATGTCCATCGATCCGAGTCGATGCCGCTCTCGGCACAGGGGCGGCTTGTATCGGCGACGCTTGCACGGCTCTAGATGCGTCTCAGCTTTCGTATTCGAGATTTCCAACAGGTAGCGATATGGCCAACGAGAGTCCCTCAGCGGAAAGCCCGCAGAACGAAGAGAACCGCTTGATCGCCGAGCGCCGCGCCAAGCTGGCGGCACGCCGTGAACGGGCCGCCGCCCAGGGCGAGAGCGCCTTTCCCAACGACTTCCGCCGCGACAGCCATGCCGCCGAGCTGATCGAGGAGTTGGGCGACAAGGAGAAGGAGGAGCTGGAGGCGCTGAGCCGCCAGGCCGCCGTGGCCGGGCGCATCATGCGCAAGCGCGGCCCCTTCATCGTCATCCAGGATGTCTCGGGCCAGATCCAGCTCTACGTCGACAAGAAGGGCCTACCTGCCGATCTGCTCGAGGAGATCAAGAGCTGGGACATCGGCGACCTGGTGGCCGCCCGCGGTCCGGTGCACAAGTCCGGCAAGGGTGACCTCTACGTGATGATGGTGGAGGCGCGGCTGCTCACCAAGAGCCTGCGACCGCTGCCCGACAAGTTCCATGGCCTCACCGACATGGAGGCACGCTACCGCCAGCGCTACGTGGACCTGATCATGAACCCCGACTCGCGTCAGGTGTTCGAGACCCGCGCCGGAGTGATCAGCGCCATGCGCCGTTTCTTCGAGGCGCGCGGCTTCATGGAGGTCGAGACCCCCATGCTGCAGGCGATTCCCGGTGGCGCCACGGCGCGTCCCTTCATCACCCACCATAATGCGCTGGACCAGGACATGTACCTGCGCATCGCGCCTGAGCTCTACCTCAAGCGCCTGGTGGTGGGCGGCTTCGAGAAGGTCTTCGAGATCAATCGTAACTTCCGCAACGAGGGGCTCTCCACGCGCCACAACCCCGAGTTCACCATGATCGAGTTCTACCAGGCCTACGCGGATTACCACGACCTGATGGATCTCACCGAGGAGATGCTGCGTACCCTGACTCGGGAGGTGCTGGGCAGCACCACCGTGGTCAACACCGTGCGCAACCGCGATGGCGAGGTGCTGGAGCAGTTCGAGTACGACTTCGGCCAGCCGCTGCGTCGCTTGAGCGTGTTCGATTCGATCCTCGAGTACAACCCGGATATCCACGCCGAGGCACTGGCCGATGAGGCCGCGGCGCGACAGATCGCCGAGCGTCTGGATATCGACGTCAAGGATGGCTGGGGCCTGGGCAAGGTCCAGATCGAGATCTTCGAGAAGACCGTGGAGCATCGCCTCCAGCAGCCCACCTTCATCACCGAGTACCCCACCGAGGTGAGCCCGCTGGCGCGGCGCAAGGACTCCAACCCCTTCGTCACCGAGCGCTTCGAGTTCTTCGTTGGCGGTCGCGAGATCGCCAACGGCTTCTCGGAGCTCAACGACGCCGAGGATCAGGCCGAGCGCTTCCGCGAGCAGGTGGCGGAGAAGGAGGCCGGCGACGACGAGGCGATGTATTTCGACGCCGACTATGTGCGCGCGCTGGAGTATGGCCTGCCACCCACCGCCGGCGAGGGCATCGGCATCGATCGCCTGGTGATGCTGCTCACCGACAGCGCCTCGATCCGCGACGTGCTGCTGTTCCCGGCCATGCGGCCCGAGGTGGAGTGACATTGGCGTCGATGGCGGAAGCGCTCGGGGCTGATCCGGGGGCAGGCCCTTCGGGGTCAGACCCCGGCGGTGGATATCGCCGATCGAGCAGCGCACGATGATAGGTCTGGCGGCCTGGCCGGGGTCTGACCCCAGGGGGCCATGCCACCAGCCTTCGGTAAGTACGGGAAGCATTGGTAAACACTGCAGACAGCGCCCATAATGGCGGTCGTTTCGACGTCGAGGAGACCGTGATGAAACTGCTCAATCGCTCTGCCCTGAGCTTACGCCCGACCCAGCACTTCGTGGACTGGATCAACGGGCTCGAGCCCACCATGGACGGGGACGACCTGACCCTGGCCGACGTCGAACGCGAAAGCACCGTCTACCTGATCCCGGAGATGGACACCCCGGAGGCCCTGCAGGAGTTCGTGCGCGAACGCTATCTCGAGATCCTCGAGACCGAACTGCGCGCCTGGGAGGAAGACGAGCGGCAGTGGCCCGAGACTCTCGACTGGCCGCTGTTCCAGCGCTTCCTGCAGCTCGAGCACAGCTATCTGGCCATCGACCTCGACAACGAGGCGGCACTGGAGATCTCCGAGATCGACGACAGCCTGCTGCTGGAGACCGATCAGGACTGATCCTGGGCGGCCTCGCGCCCCGGCAACCCGCTCGACAAGCGTTCAGCTGCCGGGGCTCTCCCAGCCCAGCATCGCCCAGCGCATCGGCGCGCCTCCCCGGCGGCCACGCCCGGGGTCCCGCGCATACCAGGCCGCGAGTCGTGAGGCCTCCTCGCTGCTCAGCTCACCCAGTATTCGGGTGGCACGCTGCACGAAGGCTTCGGCACTTTCCGCACCGGCCAGCCGGCTGGGGGTCTCGATATAGTCCAGGGTGGCGTATATGCCGCGGGCGTGGAGCAGGTTGAGCGCATAGATATGGTCGGGCAGGCCGATGCCCGGTCGCTCTAGGAGAGCATCGATCTCGGGGTCGAGGAAGTGGCCCCCGGCCAGCTGGGTCATGTAGACGCGACGACTGGCGTGGGCGTTGAGCTTGGCCAGGGCGTCGTCGAGATCATCGACGAGGCCGGCCCTCGAGGCGACCACGATGTCGCAGCGGGGCACGTCGTCCCAGGGCTCCTCCCAGGCGCGACGGATCGCGGTCACGTTGTCGGCACCGAGCTTGCCGGCGCGGTGCATCAACTGCTCGAGCATGGCCGGGCTGTGATCGAGTCCGTAGACATGCTCCATCCGGTCGCACAGCAACAAGCCGATGGTTCCCGGGCCACAGCCGACGTCGAGTAGGGTGTGGCAGTCGGTCAGGTCAAGCCGCGACACGAAGGCGTTCGCGTAGCTGCCGCCCAGGGGCTTCGCGCCAAGGTCGGCGGCCCGGGCATCCCAGGCGCTGACCGGTTTCGGCTTACGCCCCGAGGCGTCAAGGTGTTGGCGGTAGCGGTCGGCGAAGTCGATATCGCTGAGCATGGCGGGCTCCCTTGAGGTAATCGTTCAAGCCTAGCGCTACTGCGGCCAGACGAGTGTGATGCGCATCAACTCATTCGACATGGACCCCAAGGAAGGGCACATACCGTGAGCCGACTCTTCGAGACGCGCCCCGGCGACGATGGCCTGCCGGGCCCCGAGCGGCGGCTGGCCGTGCTGGCGCTGATCCTGGGAACCCTGATGGCGGTGGTGGACACCACCATGGTCAATATCGCGCTGCCCTCCATCGCCACTGGCCTCGAGGTCGCCGACGCCCGAGTGGTGTGGGTCACCAACCTCTTCCAGGTCAGCTGTGCCGCCTTCCTGCTGGTATTCGCCGCCCTCAGCGAACTGCTCAGCCGGCGCCGCCTCTACGTGGCGGGCGTGGCGGTGTTCACCCTGGCCGCCCTGGGCTGCGCGCTATCGACAAGCCTTGAGTCGCTGCTGGTATTCCGCGCCCTGCAGGGGTTGGGCGCGGCGGCGACGCTCTCCATCGGTCCCTCGATCTACCGGCAGATCTTTCCCACGCGGCTGCTGGGCAGCGCCCTGGGGCTTTCCGCCATGGTGGTGGCCGGCGGCTATGCCGCCGGCCCGGCCATCGGTGGGCTGCTGCTTTCGGTGGTCGACTGGCCTTGGCTGTTCGCCCTCCACCTGCCGCTGGGCGCGGTGGCGGTGGTGCTGGCCTGGCGGGCGCTGCCCCGCGAATCGGCACGCCCCGGTGGCTTCGACTGGCAGGGGGCGCTGCTCTCGATCGCCATGCTCGGGGGCTTCTTCGTCGCCATGGACGGGCTCGGCCACGGCATGTCGGTCGCGGTGCTGGCGGCGTGGCTGGGCAGTAGCCTGGTGGCGGCGCTGCTGTTTCTGCGTCGCCAGCGGCGGGCTACCCATCCGCTGTTGCCGCTGGCGATCTTCGCCGAGCGGCGCTTCAGCCTGGCGCTGGCCACCCAGGGCAGTGCCTTCGTGGGCCAGGGGCTCGCCTTCGTGGCACTCTCCTTCCTGTTCCAGAAACAGATGGACTTCTCGCCTCTCGAGACCGCCTGGTTGTTCACCCCCTGGCCGCTGGCGATCATGTTGGTGGGGCCGCTGGCGGGGCGGCTGGCGGATCGGCTCAACCCCACCCTGCTGGCCTCGCTGGGCCTCGCCCTGCTGATGGTTGGCCTGGCCGCGCTGGCCCGCCTCGATACCGAGGCCGGGGTGGTCGAGGTGCTATGGCGCATGGCGTTGTGCGGGGTGGGCTTCGGGCTTTTCCAGCCACCCAACAATCGGGAGCTGATGGGCAGCGTGTCCGTGGCGCGCAGCGCCAACACCTCCGGCGCCATGAGCACCTCGCGCACCGTGGCGCAGTCGCTGGGGGTGGCCCTGGTGGGTGCCTTCCTGGCCGCCGGGGTCGCGGTGCAGGCCACGCTGTGGCTGGGCGCCCTGACGACCCTGGCCGCCTTGCTGTTCAGCCTGTCGAGGGTCTCGCTCGCCGCCGCTCGGCGCGAGTAGCGGGCGCACGCGGGGAGCCATCGCATCGTTCGCGCCGCCGATAGCGGGTACAATGGGGCTTCACTTCACCACTCCGGGAAGCCGCCATGAGCGTCCAGTCAAGCATCGAAGAGAAGCTCAAGACCCTCGAGCCCGCCTTTCTGCAGGTGGAGAACGAGAGCCATCGGCACGCCGTGCCGCCCAACTCCGAGACCCACTTCAAGGTCACCCTGGTCAGCGGCCGCTTCCACGGGCTGATGCCGGTCAAGCGCCACCAGCAGCTCTACTCCCTGCTGGCCGATGAGCTGGCCGGCCCGGTGCATGCCCTTGCCCTGCACCTCTACACGCCGCAGGAGTGGGAGGCCAGCGGCCAGGCGCGCCCCGACTCCCCCGACTGCCGGGGCGGCGGTCGGTGATCAGCGAGCCGCAGCGCCTCCAGTACCTGGAGGCGATGGGGTTGACCGGGTGGGCGGCGCGCTACGCGCTGCCCAACGCCCGGCCGACCCCGGCCTGCGAGTGGGAGGTGCTGGCGGCCCCCGTCGCCGCGCCTCCCGGCGAGCGTCTGCATGCGCTGCTCGACGAGGCCCGGGAGCAGCCTGCCGCCCCCCGCTCGGAGGCCCCTGCCCAGGAGCGGGTCGCGCGCGCCCCGCGACCGGGCAAGGCGCGCGCGGCCCTGCTGGGGGAGACGCCGCGCCCGGAAGCGCCCGATAACGCTGCCGAGGAGGCCGCCGGTCCGGTGGCACGCTCCGCCGGGGAGGCGCTGCGCTTCGCCTTCCAGATCGCTTGTCTGGAGGGTCGCTGGCTGATAGTGCTGACAGGCGAGCAGGCCCCGGGGCGGCCCCAGCTGATGTTGCTCGCCAACCTGTTGCGTGCCGCGGGGGTCGAGTCACCACTGCCGGTCTTCCAGGACTTTCGCTGGCCGCTGCAGGAGGGGCTGCCGGTACATGAGCCTCTGGAGGAGGCCCGCGAGGGCTTGAAGGCCTTCATCGCGGGAACCCGCCGGCGTGGCTGGGCGCCGCAACGGCTATTGGTGTTCGGTCAGGAGGACGCCCTGGGCCGGGTGCTGTCGCTTGCGGATGGGCATTGCCCGGTGCTGGACCTTCCCGCCTGGCAGGGGCCGGCCCTGGCCGAGCTGGCCGGCAGTGCTGAGGCCAAGCGCGCGATGCTGCCGCAGCTGCTTGAGCTGGGCAAGGCATGGCGAGACGCCGTGGCGAAGGCGCCGGATGAGTGTTAGTTCGCAGGGCGGGAAAGCGGTACGCCTGTCCGTGGCCGATCTGTCTGCCGTGGTGGCGCTGGAGGCGGCCCACAACTGGCCCATGAGCGGCTCCGAGGCGCAGTTGAGGATCGCGCTTGCCGATCCCGCCACGGCGCTCTTCGGGGTTGCGGTCGGCTCGACCCTGGAGGCCTATGCCTCGGTGGTCCGGCTGCCCTTCGAGGCGGAGCTCCAGGCGATCCTGGTGGATGCGTCCCGCCGGGGTAAGGGGCTTGGTCGGCGGCTGCTCGGCGTGGTGGTCGACCAGGCCCGCGAGTGGGGCAGCGAACGCCTGCTGCTGGAGGTGCGGGCGGGCAATGCCTCGGCGATTGCCCTCTATCGCGCGGTAGGCTTTCGCGAGGACGGCATTCGCCGCGGTTACTATCCGCCACTGCCCTGTCCGCCACTGCCCTGTCCGCCACGGCCCAGTGAGGCTTTGCATGCCCCGGAAATGCCGCCGCGGCGGACCGGGGCGGTCAGGGAAGATGCGCTGCTGATGTCGCTGGCGCTGGGGTGAGTCGCCGCGGCGTCTTAGCCCTGGCCGTCGCCATCCAGCTCGTCAAGCTTGCCCAGCACGGCGGTCAGGCGGCGCTCCCACTCCTCGCGCTCCTGCTTCAGGCGGCTGTTTTCCTCGCGCAGCTCTTCGGCTTCCATCTTCAGCAGCTCCAGAGCCTCCACGGCGCTGGTGACCTTCTGTTCGAGCCGGTTGAAGAGTTCGATGCTCATCCTGTTCTCCTGAGGTGTCTTCCGGGTGGTCCTTGTGGCCGAGCCGGGGCCCGTGGCGGGCGATCCAGGCCAGCAGCGTAACGCCGAGCCCCTGGCTCAGCAAGCGTCGTCTTGCCGCGACGCTCAAGGCTGTTCTGGCGACAGGCCCTCGAGGGGGCGCTACGCGTATTTCCCTGTAGGCTACCTCGGCCCTGCAGCGCTCTTGCGTCCCGCTCCGCTTGCAGGTCCGGTACTGGCCATCCTTGGCCAGCCCGTTCGGAGCGTTGCTCCTCACCCCTGGTCCTCGGACCCCCTCTCTGGCCTATCCCCAGCGCCTTTCGCTAGCTTGGCTGTGGAGTTGCCACTCGCTGGTAGAGCCGCCCATGGCTGTCGCCGGCGCGGATCTCGCGATGCAGCTGCCAGCCGGCCGGGACCCGTGGGTCGAGCCCGCTCTCGGTCTCCAGATAGATGAAGGCACCGGCCGCGAGCCAGCCCGCCTCCAGGGCGGCGCAGCAGGGCTCGGCCAGCCCCTGGCGGAAGGGCGGGTCGAGGAAGACCAGGGTGGCGGGGAGGGGGGCATTGCCCAGGAAGGTGATGACATCGGCATCGAACACCCGTCCGCGCGCGGTTGCCTCCAGGGTGGCGAGGTTCTCGGTGAGCTGGGCGGCGACCCGGGCGTCGCGCTCCACGAAGGTGGCCTCTCGGGCGCCGCGCGAGAGGGCTTCCAGGCCGAGGGAGCCGCTGCCGGCGAAGAGGTCCAGCACCCGGGCGCCGGGCAGGGCGGCGGTGAGCCAGTTGAACAGCGTCTCGCGGACCCGGTCGGGCGTGGGGCGCAGGCCGGGACTGTCGAGTACCGGCAGCAGTCGGCGGCGGTAGTCGCCGCCGATGATGCGCAGTCGGCCGGCACGCCGGCGACCGGTCTCCTTGGCACCGCGCTGGCTGGCGGTGGCGGGCTTGCCTGAGCGGCGTGAGTGTGGGGGGCGTCGAGTCATGGCGAGGATTGTAGCGGGCGGCTTGTCCACAGTCATGGTGGGCAGTGGTAGGATGTGGCGATTCGTTCATCCGCGAGGCTGATTCTGTCCATGTTCGGTTTTTTCAAGCGCAAGAAGAAGCAGGAGCAAGAGGCGACCCACCAGGAGCAGGCGCTTCAGGAGGAGGCGGTCGAATCCGTCGAGGAGGGGGAGGCCACCGAACCGGAGCCGCGTCCGGTGCCGACGGCTTCCGAGGAGGCGCGTGATTCGGCCCCCGAGCCCGAACCTGTATCGGAGCCAGAGCCGGAGCCTGAAACTGAGCCCGAGCCCGAGCCCGAGCCCGAGCCCGAGCCCGAGCCCGAGCCCGAGCCTGAAACTGAGCCCGAGCCCGAGCCTGAAACTGAGCCCGAGCCCGAGCCTGAAGCTGAGCCCGAGCCTGAAGCTGAGCCCGAGCCTGAAGCTGAGCCCGAGCCTGAAGCTGAGCCCGAGCCGCCCTTGGCGGCGCTGCAGGAGAAGCCCGTCGCCGGCGAGAAGAAGGGCTGGTTCGCGCGCATCCGCTCAGGCCTCGGCAAGACCCGCGCCAACCTGACCGACGGCCTGGCCGACCTGTTCCTGGGTCGGAAGCAGATCGATGACGACCTGATGGAGGATCTCGAGACCCAACTGCTGATGGCGGACGTGGGGATCGAGGCCACTACCGAGATCATCGACCGCCTCACCGGGCGTGTTTCCCGCAAGGAGCTCAAGGATAGTGAGGCGCTCTATCGCGCCCTGCAGGAGGAGCTGGCCGCCATGCTCGAGCCGGTGAGCCACCCCCTGACGCTACCGTCCAAGAGCGAGGGGCCCTTCGTGATCCTGGTGGTGGGTGTCAACGGCGTGGGCAAGACGACCACCATTGGCAAGCTGACCCAGCGCTTCCAGCGTGAGGGGCGCAGCGTGATGCTGGCCGCCGGCGATACCTTCCGTGCCGCCGCGGTGGAGCAGCTCAAGGTATGGGGCGAGCGCAATGAGGTGCCGGTGATCGCCCAGCACACCGGCGCCGACAGTGCTTCGGTGGTCTATGATGCCGTGGCGGCCGCCAAGGCGCGGGGCATCGATGTGCTGATCGCCGACACCGCCGGGCGCCTGCACAACAAGGCGCACCTGATGGAGGAGCTCAAGAAGGTCCACCGGGTGATAGGCAAGCTCGACGCTAGCGCACCCCACGAGGTGATGCTGGTGCTCGACGCCGGCACCGGCCAGAACGCCCTCACCCAGGCCAGCACCTTCCACGAGGCGGTGCCGATCACGGGAGTGACGCTGACCAAGCTCGATGGCACCGCCAAGGGTGGCATCATCTTCGCCCTGGCCAAGCAGCTGGGCATACCGATCCGCTTCATCGGGGTCGGGGAGTCCCTGGACGACCTGCGTCCCTTCGTGGCCGGCGAGTTCGTCGATGCCCTCTTCGACCGCAAGGGAGACGACGCCCAGGGATGATCGTCTTCGAGCACGTCGGCAAGCGCTACGGCGGGCGCTTCGAGGCCCTCGCCAACCTCGATTTCCGCGTGCGGCGTGGCGAGATGCTGTTCCTGACCGGCCACTCCGGGGCCGGCAAGAGCTCGCTGCTGCGATTGATCATGCGCCTTGAGCGTCCCTCCCGGGGGCGCATCCTGGTCGCCGGCCATGATATCGACCGCCTCCACCCCAGTCAGGTGCCTTTCTATCGTCGCCAGATCGGCGTGGTGTTCCAGGACCACCAACTGCTCTACGACCGTTCCATCTTCCACAACGTGGCGCTGCCGTTGGCGATCCAGGGTGTCGAGCCGCGCGAGTCGGCGCGGCGGGTGCGAGCGGCACTGGACAAGGTGGGGCTGCTGCATCGCGAGAAGGCACTGCCCATCGAGCTCTCCGGCGGCGAACAGCAGCGTGTCGGGATCGCCCGCGCGGTGGTCAACAAGCCGGCCCTGCTGCTCGCCGATGAGCCCACCGGCAACCTCGATCCGCAGCTCTCCGCCGATATCATGGCGTTGTTCGAGGACTTCAACCGGATCGGCACCACGGTGATGATCGCCAGCCACGACCTGGCGCTGATCGCCCGACTTCGCCATCGCACCCTGTGCCTGCGCGAGGGTCGCCTGGTAGGCGACCAGGAGGCCGCATGAGCCGATCTCCCGCCCCGTCTCCCCGCGGCGCACGCACCCATCGCCTGCGCTCCGCCAGTCGCTTCCGGGGCTGGTTGCGCCACCACCGGGCCATGGCGCTGGATAGCGCCCGGCGGCTGTTGCGCACTCCCATCGGCAGCCTGGTGACCATGCTCGCCATTGCCATCGCCCTGGTGCTGCCGGCGGCGCTGTGGCTGAGCCTGGACAGCGCTCGGCTGCTCGACGCCGAGCTCACCGAAAGCGCCACCCTGACCGCCTACCTGGCCCCGGGGGTTGACGATGGCGAGGCGGGGCGTATCCAGGAGGCCCTGGGGGCGCAGCCCGGCGTGGCCCGCACCCGGCTGATCACCGCCGCCGAGGGCATGGCGGAGTTCCAGCAGGCGCTAGGGCTTACGGATGCCCTGGAGCGCCTCGACGACAACCCCCTGCCGGCCAGCGTGGTGGTGACCCCCGAGGCGCCCGCGCCGGATGCCGTGCGCGAACTGGCCGAGGCGCTGGAGGCGGTGTCGGGAGTGGAGGAGGTGCGCCTGGACCTGGCCTGGATCGAACGCTTGCGCAGCCTGGCCGAGCTGGGGCAGCGCGTGGCCCTGGCGCTGGCCGTGCTGTTCGGTGGGGGGGTGCTGCTGGTGGTGGGCAATACCATCCGCCTGGCGGTGGAGAGCCGCCGCAAGGAGATCGAAGTGGTCACCCTGATCGGTGCCACCCATGGTTTCGTGCGCCGCCCCTTCCTCTACAGCGGAGCCTGGTATGGCCTGGGTGGCGGCCTGCTGGCCTGGGCGTTGCTGACCCTCGGCGGGGAGTGGCTGGCGGCGCCGGTCGCGGCGCTGGCGGCCAGCTACGGCGCCAGTTTCAGCCTGCCAAGGCTGGGGGGGAGTGGTTCCGCCATCCTGGTCGGCTGTAGTATACTACTGGGCTGGTTGGGAGCCTGGATCGCGGTCAGTCGCCACCTCGCCGAGGTGAAGCCGCGCTGAGGCCAGGCCCCGAGATGCCGCGTCGACGATGTTACGGAACTCTATGCTCTTTCAGGCGTCTGAGGAGCCGCATCTCACGACACATATGGGCTGATTGAGGAGACATCCTGCACATGAGCAACAGTCTTCTTCCGGTGGGCCAACTCTCGCCGGGGCACGACCTCAACGGGTATATCCGGGCGGTAAGTGGCATTCCCATGCTCTCCTCCGACGAGGAGCGTGAGCTGGCCTTCCGGCTGCATGACGAGGGCGATCTGGAGGCGGCACGCCGCCTGGTGCTGTCGCACCTGCGTTTCGTCGTGCATATCGCCCGCAGCTACTCCGGCTATGGCCTGCCCCAGGCAGACCTGATCCAGGAGGGCAACGTCGGCCTGATGAAGGCGGTCAAGCGCTTCGACCCGAACCAGGGCGTGCGGCTGGTCTCCTTCGCCGTGCACTGGATCAAGGCCGAAATCCACGAGTTCGTGCTGCGTAACTGGCGTATCGTGAAGATCGCCACCACCAAGGCCCAGCGCAAGCTGTTCTTCAACCTGCGCAGCGCCAAGAAGCGCCTGGCCTGGCTCAACAGCGATGAGGTCGAGGCGATCGCCAAAGACCTCGACGTCAAGCCCGAGGTGGTGCGCGAGATGGAGGGCAGGCTCTCCTCCCACGACGCCGGCTTCGACGCGGCTCCCGGCGAGGACGACGAGAGCAGCTGGCAGGCGCCGGTGCACTACCTGGATGACGCCTCCGCCGATCCGGCCACCCTGCTCGAGGCGAGTGACTGGGAAGGCGACTCCACCCGACGGCTGCAGCTGGCAATGGAGGCCCTCGACGAGCGCTCCCGGGACATCCTGCAGCGCCGCTGGCTCAGCGAGCCCAAGGCGACTCTGCACGAGCTGGCCGATGTCTACGGCGTTTCCGCCGAGCGCATCCGCCAGCTCGAGAAGAACGCCATGAAGAAGATCAAGCAGCAGATCGGCGACGCCCTGGTGGCATGATCCACGGCAGGGCGCCTGGTGTCTGGCGTGGGCGGCTGGGCCCGCCATGAAGTACCGAGGAGCAAGCTGCAAGGGAACCCCTTGGCTTGCTCCTTCTGGTTCAGGCTAGCCTGACTTGCTCCTTGCTCCTTGCTCCTTGCTCCTTGCTCCTTGCTCCTTGCTCCTTGCTCCTTGCTCCTTGCTCCTTGCTCCTTGCTCCTTGCTCCTTGCTCCTGTCAGGCCGGCTGCGGGCTCTCCCTGAGCAACTGCGCCGAGAGCAGCCCCCACTGCGCTTCCCAATGTTCCGTAGGGCGGCGACGGAAGTCGCTCCTCACGTACTGGCTGATGCGTCCCTCGGCGGTGGCCAGCAGCAGGTTGGCGGCGGCGGAGGCGGGCAGGCTGGGGCGGCGACCCTCGCGCAGCTCCGCTTCGCGCAGGACCTGCCTGAGCTGGGTCTCGAGGCGCTCGAAGAGCTGGTGGATGCGCGTCCGCAGGCGCGCGGTCTCGCCGGTGAGCACGCCGCCGTCGAGCAGCCGCGAGAGACCCGGGTTCTTCTCGGCGAAGCCCAGCAGCAGGGTCAGCAGTGCCGCGCAGCGTGGCAGCGCCAAGTGCTCCTCTTCCAGGATGCGCCCGATACGGGCGAACAGGGTCTCCTCGATGAACTCGATGAGCCCCTCGAACATGCGTGCCTTGCTGGGGAAGTGGCGATAGAGGGCGGCTTCGGTGACGCCGACCTGCTTCGCCAGGGCAGATACGGTGATGCGCTTGCCGCTGTCCTCTTCCAGCATCAGGGCCAGCGCCTGCAGGATCTGCTCGCGGCGGCTGGGGATGGGAGTTGCCTGCGTCATGTGGTGATCAACCCTCATCGGTGATCAGGGTGCCGACACCGGAGTTGGTGAAGATCTCCAGCAGGGTGGCGTGGGGCACTCGGCCGTCGATGATATGAGCGCTCTTCACGCCGCCCTTCACCGCCTCCAGCGCACAGCGGATCTTCGGCAGCATGCCGCCGTGGATGGTGCCGTCACTGATCAGCGCATCCACCTGGGCGGTGTTCAGGCCGGTGACCACCTCGCCGGAGCCATCCATCAGGCCGGCCACGTTAGTCAGCAGCATCAGCTTTTCGGCGCCGAGGGCCTCGGCGACCTTGCCGGCCACCAGGTCGGCGTTGATGTTGTAGCTGTGCCCCGTCGCGTCGACGCCGATGGGGGCGATCACCGGGATGAAGTCGCGCTCGGCGAGCATCTCGATCAGGTCGGTGGAGACATGCTCCACCTCGCCCACATGGCCGATGTCGATGATCTCCGGCGCGGTCATCTCCGGACTCTGGTGCTCCACCTTGAGCTGGCGGGCACGGATCTGGGCGCCGTCCTTGCCGGTCAGGCCGATGGCCTTGCCGCCGCACTGGTTGATCAGGTTGACGATGCCCTTGTTGACCAGGCCACCCAGCACCATCTCCACCACATCCATGGTCTCGGCATCGGTGACGCGCATGCCGTTGACGAAGCGTGACTCGATGTTGAGCTTCTTCAGCAGCTCGCCGATCTGCGGGCCGCCGCCGTGGACCACCACCGGATTGATGCCGACCTCCTTCATCAGCACCATGTCGCGGGCGAACGAGTCGATCAGGGTGTCTTCGGTCATGGCGTTGCCGCCGTACTTCACTACCACGGTCTTGCCGGAGAAGCGCTGGATATAGGGCAGTGCCTCGGAGAGCACCTCCACTACCAGGCGCGGGTCGTGGGTCTGTTCGGTCATGTCACTCCCTTCTCTATGCTGGTGGCCGCTGCATCCGCGGCAGATATTCTCGGGAGGAGTTGCCTGGTGGCGAGCCCTTCGGGGTCAGGCTCCGGTCAAGCCACCAGGTCCATCCTTGTGTGTTTCACCCGCGGTGTCGACGCCGCCGGGGTCCGGCCCCGAAGGCGTGACCCCGAAGGCGTGTGGCGGCAGCGGCTCAGAGCGCCACGTCCAGCTCGGGGGCCACCAGGGTCAGGGCCTCGGCGAAGCGCGCCTTGATACGCTCGAGCGCTGCCTCGCTCTTGCCCTCGAAGCGCAGTACCAGCACCGGTGTGGTGTTGGACGCGCGGCACAGGCCCCAGCCGTCCGGGTAGTCGACGCGGATGCCGTCCAGGGTGGTCTTCACCCCCTCCTCGCCGAAGTTACCCTCGCGGGCCAGGCGCGCCACCAGGTCGAACTTGGTCTCGTCGGTGACGGTGACGTTGATCTCCGGGGTGCCCTTGTCCTGGGGGTAGCGGTCGAAGAAGGTGTCGGCGTCCTGGTCCTGGCGGGAGAGGATCTCCAGCAGGCGCGCGGCACCGTAGAGGCCGTCGTCGAAGCCGTACCAGCGCTCCTTGAAGAAGATGTGTCCGCTCATCTCGCCGGCTAGCAGGGCGCCGGTCTCCTTCATGCGCGCCTTGATCAGGGAGTGACCGGTGCGCCACATTTCGGGCTCGCCGCCGGCCTCATCGATCACCCGGGCCAGGTTGCCGGTGCACTTGACGTCGAAGATCACTTTCGCGTTCGGGTTGCGCTCCAGCATGTCCTCGGCGAAGGCCATCATCAGGTGGTCCGGGTAGATCATCCGGCCGGCGGGGGTGATCACCCCCAGGCGGTCGCCGTCGCCGTCGAAGGCCAGGCCGATATCGGCGCCGCTCTCCTGCACCACGCGGATCAGGTCCTGGAGGTTCTCGGGCTTGCCCGGGTCGGGGTGGTGGTTGGGGAAGGTGCCGTCGACCTCGGCGAACAGCGGCAGCGTCTCGGCGCCGAGCGTCTCGATAAGCCGGGGGCCCAGTTCGCCGGCCACGCCGTTGCCGCAGTCCACCACCGCCTTCAACGGGCGGGCCAGGCGAACGTCGGCCAGTATCCTGGCCAGGTAGGCCTCGCGCACGTCGGCCTCGCGCACGCTGCCCTGGCCCTTGACCAGGTCGCCCGTGGCGATGCGGGTGTGCAGGGCGGTGATCGCCTCGCCGGAGAGGGTCTCGCCGGCGAGCACGATCTTGAAGCCGTTGTAGTCGGGCGGGTTGTGGCTGCCGGTGACCATCACGCCGGAGGCGGTGCCCTCGAGCACGTGGGTGGCGAAGTAGAGCACCGGCGTGGGCACCATGCCGATATCGATGACGTTGCGGCCGGCGGCGGTCAGGCCGCGCATCAGGGCGGCCTTGAGTCGTTCGCCGGAGAGCCGGCCGTCGCGGGCCACCACCACGGTGGACTCGCCCCGGGCGGCGGCCTCGCTGCCGATGGCGCGGCCGATCGCCTCGACGGCGGGCTCGGTGAGGGTGTCGTCGACGATGCCGCGGATATCGTAGGCGCGGAAGATGGAGGCGGGAACGGGCTGGGTGTCTGTCATGGGTGTCCTTTTCCTGTAAGTCGCATCGCGTGGTCCGTCATCAGTGACGGCCGGAGCTGCCGAAGCCGCCGCTGCCACGCGGGGTGGCGTCGAAGTCGTCCACCACGTCGAGCTCGGCCTGCACCACCGGCACCAGCACATACTGGGCCAGGCGTTCGAAGGGTGCGAGGGTGAAGTCGGCCTGGCCGCGGTTCCACACCGAGATCATCAGCTCGCCCTGGTAGTCCGAGTCGATCAGCCCCACCAGGTTGCCGAGCACGATGCCGTGCTTGTGGCCCAGGCCCGAGCGGGGCAGGATCAGTCCGGCGAGGCCTGGGTCGGCGATATGGATGGCCAGGCCCGTGCGTACCAGTTCGCACTGGCCGGGAGCCAGGGTCAGCGGGGCGTCGAGCAGGGCGCGCAGGTCCATGCCGGCGGAGCCCTGGGTGGCATAATGAGGCAGATGGCGAGGCAGGTGGTCGCGCAGGCGCTCATCGAGGAGCTTCACGGCCAGGCGCGGCTTGGCATCGGGTCGGGGCATCGGCGGTTCCTGGTTCTTCGTCGGAGAGTGCGGGCGCTGGGTTCAGCGGGCGGTGCGCGCGGCGAGGCAGGCCAGGGCGCGGCTCATCACCGCCTGGGCCATCTCGTGCTTCGGCTGGGGCGCAAGCTGCTCCTGCTCCTCGCCTGCGTTGCCACGCCACAGCATCAGGGCGGCGTTATGGTCGCTGCCGAAGCCGAGCCCTTCCTGGGAGACGTCGTTGGCGACGATCATGTCGAGCCCCTTGCGGGCCAGCTTGTCCCGGGCATAGGCCGCGACGTCGCGGGTCTCGGCGGCGAAGCCGACCACCAGCGGACGCTGCGACTCGGGCAGGGCGGCCACCGAGGCGATGATGTCGGGGTTCTTGACCAGGTGCAGCGTCATGCCGGCCTCGCCATCGACCTTCTTGATCTTGTGCTCCGCGGCCGTCTCGGCGCGGTAGTCGGCCACCGCGGCGCAGCCGATGAAGAGGTCGCTCAGCGGGGCGAGCCGCGTGACGGCCTCATGCATCTCGAGGGCCGTCTCTATCTCGATCCGCTCCACGCCTGCCGGGCAGGGCAGGGCGACCGGGCCGCTGATCAGCTTGACCCGGGCGCCCAGCGCCGCGGCGGCTTCGGCCAGGGCGTAGCCCATCTTGCCGGAGCTGTGGTTGGAGAGGTAACGCACCGGGTCCAGTGGCTCCCGGGTGGGGCCGGCGGTGATGGTGATGGTCAGCCCGGCGGCAGGCGAGCCGGCCGGCGCGGCATCATCGGATGGCAGCGCGGCCAGTATCGCCTCGGGCTCCAGCATGCGCCCGGGACCGGTATCGCCGCAGGCCTGGTCGCCACTGTCGGGTCCCAGCAGGCGCCAGCCGTCCGCGGCGAGACGGCTGGCATTGCGCTGCGTCGCCGGATGGCGCCACATGGCCTGGTTCATGGCCGGAGCCATCACCTTCTCGGCGTCGCTGGCCAGGCACAGGGTGGTGAGCAGGTCGTCGGCCATGCCGGCGGCCAGGCGCGCCATCAGGTCGGCGGTGGCCGGGGCGATGAGGATGGTGTCGGCCCAGCGTGCCAGCTCGATATGGCCCATTCCGGCCTCTGCCTCGGGGTCGAGCAGAGAGGTGCGTACCGGCTCGCCGGTGAGCGCCTGCAGGGTCAGCGGGGTAATGAAGGCCTGGGCGCCCTGGGTCATGACGACGCGCACTTCGCAGCCTGCCTGCTTGAGCAGGCGGGCGAGCAGGGCGCTCTTGTAAGCGGCGATGCCGGCGCTGATACCGAGCAGTACGCGTCGGCCTGTGGTGGGTCCGGATGACGATGACATGGGCGTGTTCCAGGGCGCTGTTGTCAGCCGCCTACCTTACCATCGGTGTCCGACCTTGCGTAGCCGGTTGGATCTTGCCGGCGAGTGGCTACACTGAGGGCAGGCGGCGTGTGGGAGAAGAGTGGGAGGCGAAACATGTCGATCCGGGACTGGCCGGAGGGGGAGCGCCCCAGGGAGAAGCTGCTGGCGCTGGGAGCGGAGGTGCTCTCGGACGCGGAGCTGCTGGCGATCTTCCTGCGGGTGGGTGTTCGGGGCCGTTCGGCGGTGGACCTGGCGCGTGACCTGCTGCTGGAGTTCGGTGGCCTGCGCCAGCTGCTGGAGGCCAGCCGTGAACGCTTCTGTGCGGCGCGAGGCATGGGCGATGCCAAGTACGTGCAGCTCCAGGCGACCCTCGAGCTGTCGAGGCGCCATCTGGCCAGCCAGCTGGCCCGGGGCGAGGCCCTCACCTCGCCGACCTTGGTGCGCGCCTATCTGGCCAGCCAACTGCGCCACCTGGGCCATGAGGAGTTCGCTGCCCTCTTCCTCGATACCCAGCACCGGGTGATCCGCTATGAGTCCCTGTTTCGCGGCACCCTGGACAGCGCCTCGGTCTACCCGCGCGAGGTAGCACGGCGGGCCCTGGAGCTGGGTGCCGGGGCGTTGATCCTCGCCCACAACCACCCCTCGGGGGTGGCCGAGCCCAGTGACGCCGACCGGCGCATCACCGAGCGCCTGCGCGAGGCCCTGGGGCTGTTCGAGATCCGCGTGCTCGACCACTTCGTGGTGGGGGATGGCGAGGTCGTCTCCTTCGCCGAGCGGGGGTGGCTGTAGGGCATGACGCGGGGTGCCACTTCCTCTATAATGCTGCCTCGGCTGTGCCTGGCCCCGGAAAATCGGGGGTCGCCTGCCAAGCGCCTGCCCTCCGTCAGTCGCCTTTCGCGTCGCACTCGCCGTCGCGGGGCACGTCATGCCCTTGTGCTCCGGGGTTGTCCGGCGAGGCGGTCTCTGGTATAAAGTGCAGCCTTTGAATTCCCTTGGGTCAAATATCACGGGATCTCCCGGTTTGCCCGACAGGTTTTGAACACAACAGGTGATTGAACACCTGGCCAGTGGTTGGAGGCTCCCAATGTCCAAAGTATGTCAGGTTACCGGCAAGCGCCCGGTGACTGGTAACAACGTTTCACACTCCCAGCGCAAGACTCGCCGCCGGTTCCTGCCGAACCTGCACTCCCACCGTTTCTGGGTGGAGTCCGAGAACCGCTTCGTCAAGCTGCGCGTCTCTTCCAAGGGCATGCGCATCATCGACAAGAAGGGTATCGAGGCGGTGCTCAGCGATATCCGCAAGCGCGGCGAAGCCGTCTAAGCGATTCGCTTTCTAGCGATTCATTCAAGGGGAGCAAGCAATCATGCGTGACAAGATCAGAATGGTGTCCAGCGCCGGTACCGGCCATTTCTACACCACCGACAAGAACAAGCGGAACACTCCGGACAAGCTGGAGATGAAGAAGTTTGATCCGGTCGTCCGTAAGCACGTGATGTACAAGGAAGCCAAGATCAAGTAAGCCTTGATCCGTTTCCGCAGGTGTTCAAGCCTGTTGATCTGAACCCGGCTGAGCCCTCAGCCGGGTTCAGGCGTTTCTGAGGCCGCCGCAGAGACTGCCGTCGATGCCCGAACTTCCCGAAGTCGAGACCACCCGCCGCGGCATCGCCCCCCATATCGAGGGGCGCGAGATCGGCGAGGTGATCGTGCGCCAGTCCCGTCTGCGCGTGCCGGTGCCTGGTGACCTGGCCGAGCGCCTGGTGGGCGCGCGCATCGGCACCCTGGCCCGACGTGCCAAGTATCTGCTGCTGCCCCTCTCCGGGGGAGACGCCGCCGAAGGCACCCTGCTGTGGCATCTGGGCATGTCCGGCAGCCTGCGCATCGCGCGCCTCGGCGAGTTGCCGAAGAAGCATGATCACCTCGACCTGGTGCTCGATGGCAGTGCCATCCTGCGCTACCACGACCCGCGCCGCTTCGGCTTCGTCGACTGGCTGGCCGGCAGCCGGGAGCAGGATCCGCGGCTGGCCCGGCTGGGGCCTGAGCCGCTCTCGGAGGCCTTCGACGGCGAGCGTCTCTACCGACTCTCCCGGGGGCGCCGCGTGGCGGTCAAGCCCTTCCTGATGGACAACGCCGTGGTGGTGGGGGTGGGCAATATCTACGCCTCCGAGGCGCTGTTCATGGCTGGCATCGACCCGCGCCGCGGCGCCGGGCGCATTTCCGCCGAGCGCTATGCCCGCCTGGCCGCCGCCGCGAAGGAGGTGCTGGCCGCGGCCATTACCCAGGGCGGCACCACCCTGCGTGACTTCGTCGGTGGCACCGGCGAGCCGGGCTACTTCAAGCAGCGCCTCAATGTCTATGGCCGCCACGGCGAGCCTTGTCGCCGCTGCGGCGCCGAGTTGCGCCACATTACCCTCGGGCAACGGGCCAGCGTCTACTGCCCGCACTGCCAGACCTGATTCCCCGGAGAGACCCATGACCCTATCCTCGCTACGCCTGAAGAAGAACGCCGACCGCCGCCTCAAGGCTGGCCACCTATGGCTCTACTCCAACGAGATCGACACCCATGCCACCCCGCTCAAGGGCCTGGAGGCCGGCCAGCAGGTGGTGGTGGAGGCCGGCAACGGCAAGGCCATGGGCGTGGCCTACGTCAACCCCAACTCGCTGATCTGTGCGCGGCTGGTCTCCCGGGATCCCCAGCAGGGCCTCGACCGCTCGCTGCTGGTGCACCGTCTCAACCAGGCCCTGGCGCTGCGCCAGCGGCTGTTCGCCGCGCCTTACTACCGACTGGTCCACGGCGAGGGCGACCTGCTGCCGGGCCTGGTGATCGATCGCTTCGGCGACACCCTGGTGGTGCAGCTCAATACCGCCGGCATGCAGGCGGTGCTGCCCGAGCTGCTCGACGCCCTGGACAAGGTGCTCTCGCCCACCACCGTGGTGCTGCGTAACGATACCTCGGGGCGCCGCCAGGAGGGGCTCGAGCGCGGCGTGGAGGTGGTCAAGGGCGAAGTGGGTGGCCCCGTGCTGCTGGAGGAGAACGGCGTGCGCTTCGCCGCCCCGGTGCTCGACGGCCAGAAGACGGGCTGGTTCTATGACCACCGGGTCAACCGCGCCTGGCTCAACCAGTTCGTCGCCGGCAAGCGGGTGCTGGACCTGTTCAGCTATGTGGGTGGCTGGGGCGTGCAGGCCGCGGCCCACGGCGCCAGTGAGGTGCTCTGCGTGGATGCCTCCGCCCCGGCGCTCGAGCGGGTCGCCGAGAATGCCGCGCTCAATGGCCTTCAGGAGCGGGTGGCGGTAGGCGAGGGCGATGCCTTCGAGGCCCTGGCGGCCCTCAAGGCGGAGGGCGAGCAGTTCGACGTGGTGATCCTTGACCCGCCCGCCTTCATCAAGAAGCGCAAGGATATCCCCAACGGCGAGCGTGCCTACGGCAAGCTCAACCGCGAGGCGATGCGTCTGTTGGGACGAGACGGCCTGCTGCTCTCCGCGTCCTGCTCCATGCACCTGGCGCCGGAGCGCCTGGTGGATGTGGTGCGCGGTGCGGTGCGCCACCAGGATCGCCATGGCCAGATCCTCTTCCAGGGCCACCAGGGGCCGGATCACCCGGTGCACCCGGCGATTCCCGAGACCAGCTACCTCAAGGCCCTGGGCGTGCGCGTCTTCAGGGACTGACATGGCGGGTGCAGCGGTGCGGGTCTTCGCCCACAGCAATGCGCTGCTGGTCGGCCATGTGCGCAACCTGCTGGAGGCGGCGGGGATTCCCGCCGAGCTGCGCAACATGACACTGGGCGGCGGCGCCGGTGAGCTGCCGCCTGGCGAGTGCGAGCCCGAGGTGTGGGTGAAGCCTCACAATCACGAGCGTGCCGAGGCGCTGCTCCGCGATGCGCTGTCCGGCAAGAGCGAGGCGCCGGCCTGGCGCTGCCCGGGCTGCGGCGAGGCGCTGGAGGGCGTCTTCGATGCCTGCTGGCGCTGTGGGGCACTGCGTCCCGACTGATGCCGCCGCGGTCGCCTTGACCGGGGTCCCGCGTTACCATAGCGGCCATTTACGAACCGCAGAGTCCGCTTTCCCCATGAGTGTAGCTTCCGAGAAGACCCGTGTTCTCACCGGCATCACCACCACCGGTACCCCCCACCTGGGCAACTACGTCGGGGCCATCAAGCCCGCCATCGAGGCGAGCCAGGATCCCAACGTGCAGTCCTACTTCTTCCTCGCCGACCTGCATGCGCTGATCAAGTGCCAGGATCCGCAGCGGGTGCAGGAGTCACGCCTGGAGATCGCCGCCACCTGGCTGGCGCTGGGCCTGGATACCGATAACGCCATCTTCTATCGCCAGTCGGATATCCCCGAGATCCCCGAGCTGACCTGGATGCTCTCCTGCGTCTGCGCCAAGGGGTTGATGAACCGTGCCCACGCCTACAAGGCGGCGGTGGCGGAGAACGAGGCCGTCGGCAATCAGGATCCGGACAAGGGCATCACCATGGGCCTGTTCGGGTACCCGGTGCTGATGGCCGCCGACATCCTGATGTTCAACGCCAACAAGGTGCCGGTGGGGCGTGACCAGATCCAGCACATCGAGATGGCCCGAGACATTGCCGGGCGCTTCAACCACCTCTACAAGGGACAGTTCTTCACCCTTCCCGAGGCGACGGTGGACGAGAAGGTGGAGGTGCTGGGTGGCCTCGACGGGCGCAAGATGTCCAAGAGCTACAACAACACCATCCCGCTGTTCGTCTCCGAGAAGAAGCTGCAGAAGCTGGTGCGCAAGATCAAGACCAACTCCCTGGAGCCCGGCGAGCCCAAGGACCCCGCTACCTGCACCCTGTTCCAGATCTACTCCGCCTTCGCCAGCGCCGAGGAGACCGCGACCATGCGCGACGAGTACGCGGGCGGCATCGGCTGGGGCGAGGCCAAGAATCGCGTCTTCGAATACCTCAACGAGCACCTGCGCGAGCCCCGCAACCGTTATCAGGCGCTGTTGGAGGACCCGGGGCATATTGAGCAGGTGCTGCTGAAGGGGGCCGAGCGGGCCCGTGCCGAGGCCGCCCCGCTGATGGAGCGCCTGCGCCAGGCGGCGGGGCTGGGGCGCTTCGTCTGAGGCACGCCCAGTCGGACGGAGAGGCCGGCCTTGGCGGCGGCGACCTCCTGGGTCTGGCCTTGTTGACGTTGCGACATATAGAGCGTGACCTGTTGGCTGGTGACCGCCATACCGGCTCCCTGGTGGGTCGGGACAAGCGGTCAAGCTTAGGGCAACCGGTCACAGTAGTTGTCGTCGGCCGGCCAGAGTAATTGTCGCTCTATACCGTGGCCGGTGTGCCACGCTCATGAAAGGAGCCGTTGATGTCGATTCAACGCTGGGTGTTGTCTCTCTTCCTTATCCTGTTCGCGGTGACCGCACAGGCGCGTGACTACTATGTCGATATCACCAATGATACCGGCTATACGATCTACTACCTCTATGTCAGCCCCGGGAAGTCGACCTCCTGGGAGGAGGATGTGCTGGGTGATGAGGTCATGCTCGATGGTGCCTCGCGTCGGGTCACGCTGACGGGGTACAAGAGCCCTATCTTCGACATCAAGCTGGTCGATTCGGATGGTGACTCCTACACCTTCTGGGATGTCGACGTGTCGCGTCGCGATCTGGTGGTAACACTCGGCGATCTCGACTGAGGCCCAGGTCCGCCACCAGGGATTATCAGCCCGGCATCGAGCGCCCCGGCCACGGCCGGGGCGCGGTCGTATTGGGCGTGGTAGAGTACTCCAGAGGGCACCGGCAGAGCGCCCACGGCCCGTTCCCGTCAACCGATCGAGAGCTGAGATGACCACCGAAGCCAAGCGCCCCCTGTATATTCCCTATGCCGGTCCGCCGCTGCTGGAGATGCCGCTGCTCAACAAGGGCAGCGCCTTCAGTCAGGAGGAGCGCATCGAGTTCAACCTGATCGGCCTGTTGCCGCAGTGTGTGGAGACCATCGAGGAGCAACTGGAGCGGGCCTACCGCCAATACCGGCAGTGTCAGACCGAGCTCGACAAGCATATCTACCTGCGTGCCATCCAGGACGACAACGAGACTCTCTATTATCGACTGGTCTCGGAGCACCTCGAGGAGATGCTGCCGATCATCTATACGCCCACGGTGGGCAAGGCGTGTCAGGAGTTCTCCAATATCTACCGCAATCACCGCGGCCTGTTCATCAGCTATCCCGATCGTGAGCGCCTGGATGACATCCTGCGCTCCTCCACCAAGGAGAAGGTCAAGGTGATCGTGGTCACCGACGGTGAGCGCATCCTCGGCCTGGGGGACCAGGGCATCGGGGGCATGGGCATCCCCATCGGCAAGCTGGCGCTGTATACCGCCTGTGGCGGCATCAGCCCGGCCTATACCCAGCCGATCATGCTCGACGTGGGCACCAATAACCAGGCGCTGCTCGACGACCCTATGTACATGGGCTGGCGCCATCCGCGTATCTCCCAGGAGGAGTACGACGCCTTCATCGACGCGTTTATCGCTGCGGTGAAGCGGCGCTGGCCGGGGGTGCTGTTGCAGTTCGAGGACTTTGCCCAGGCCAATGCCGTACCGTTGCTGACGCGCTACCGTGATGAGCTGTGCTGCTTCAACGATGATGTCCAGGGGACCGCCGCGGTGGTGGTAGGCACCCTGATGGCGGCCTGCAAGGCCCGTGGTGAGGGGATCACCCAGCAGCGTGTGGTGTTCGTGGGAGCGGGCTCCGCCGGTTGCGGCATCGCCGAGCAGGTGGTGGTGGCCATGCAGGCGGAGGGGCTCTCCGAACGGGAGGCTCGCGACCGTATCTACATGGTCGACCGCGAGGGGCTGGTCACCGACGACCAGGACTGGTTGCGCGATTTCCAGAGCCGCCTGGCCCACGGTGCGGCCCTTACCGAGGGCTGGAGTGGCCAGGACCTGGTCGAGACGGTGCGACAGGTCAAGCCGACGGTGCTGATCGGGGTATGCGGGCGGCCGAGCATCTTCACCGAGGAGGTGGTGCGTACCATGCACGCCGGCTGCGAGACGCCGGTCATCATGCCACTCTCCAACCCCACCTCCCAGGCTGAGGCGTTGCCCGAGGATGTGATTCGCTGGACCGATGGGGCAGCGCTGGTCGCGACCGGTAGTCCCTTCGCCCCGGTGGAGTACGAGGGGCGCACCATTCCCATCGCCCAGTGCAACAATGCCTATATCTTCCCGGGAATCGGCCTTGGGGTGATCGCCGCCGAGGCTCGGCGAGTGACCGACGACATGTTGATGGCCGCCTCTCGAGCGCTGGCGCGCGAGGCGCCTATCGTCAAGGAGGGCAAGGGCGCGCTGCTGCCACCGCTGAGCACGATTCGCGAGCTCTCCAAGGCGATCGCCTTCGATGTGGCCGGCCAGGCCCAGGGCGAGGGCATGGCGCTGAAGACCAACGGTATCAAGCTGCGCGAGGCCATCGAGCGCAACAGCTGGACGCCGGAGTATCGGCGCTATCGTCGCCGCTCATTCTGACGCTTCGCCTGGAACGATATAAGGCCCTGCTGGATAACCCAGCAGGGCCTTCTGAGCTTCGTTTCACCTGGTGATGCTCAAGGCTATTTCGGCGTCAGGCAGCGCCGATCATCTTGCGCAGCACATAGTGCAGGATGCCGCCGTGGCGGTAGTACTCCAGCTCGTTGGCAGTATCGATGCGGCACAGCGCCTCGATCGTCTTCTCGTCCTTGTCGCTCTTGACGGTGACCTTGACCCGGCCGCCCGGGGTGAGCTCGGAGAGCCCCACGATGGAGATCCGCTCGTCGCCGGTGAGGCCGAGCGTCGTGCGGCTCTCGCCCTCGGGGAACTGCAGCGGCACCACCCCCATGCCGATCAGGTTGGAGCGGTGGATACGCTCGTAGGACTCGGCCAGTACCGCCCTTACGCCGAGCAGGCGGGTGCCCTTGGCGGCCCAGTCGCGGCTGGAGCCGGTGCCGTACTCCTTGCCGGCCACCACCACCAGCGGCGTGCCCTCCTGTTGGTAGCGCATGGCAGCGTCATAGATCGCCATCTGCTCGCCTGAGGGAACATGTCGGGTCTCGCCGCCGACCACGCCATCGAGCATCTCGTTCTTGATGCGCACGTTGGCGAAGGTGCCGCGCATCATGATCTCGTGGTTGCCGCGCCGCGAGCCGTAGGAGTTGAAGTCCACCGGCTTGACCCCGCGCTCCTGCAGGTAGCGACCGGCGGGGCTGTCGGGCTTGATGGCACCGGCCGGCGAGATATGGTCGGTGGTCACCGAGTCGCCCAGCATGGCCAGGATGTGGGCCCCCTTGACGTCCTCGATGGCGTCGGGCTCGCGGCCCATTCCCTCGAAGAAGGGTGGGTGCTGGATGTAGGTCGAGTCGTCGGACCACTGGTAGACCTTGCTCTGAGGGACCTCGATGGCCTTCCACACCTCGTCGCCGTCGAACACCTCGGCATACTCCTTGCGGAACATCTCGGTGTTGACCTGCTCCACGGCCTCGGCGATCTCCGCCTGGCTGGGCCAGATGTCCTTGAGGTAGACCGGCTCACCGTCCTTGCCGGTACCCATGGGCTCGCGCGTGAGGTCGAGCTGGACGTTGCCGGCCAGGGCATAGGCCACCACCAGGGGCGGGGAGGCCAGCCAGTTGGTCTTGCTTAGCGGATGGATGCGGCCTTCGAAGTTGCGGTTGCCGGAGAGCACCGAGGCCACGGTGAGGTCGCCTTCCTCGATGGCCTTCTCGATGGGCTCGGCCAGGGGCCCGGAGTTGCCGATGCAGGTCGTGCAGCCGTAGCCGACCAGGTTGAAGCCCAGGGCATCGAGGTCATCCTGCACGCCGGCGGCGGCCAGGTACTCGGTGACCACCTTGGAGCCCGGGGCGAGCGAGGTCTTCACCCACGGCTTGGTGGAAAGCCCCTTCTCGCGGGCCTTGCGGGCCAGCAGGCCGGCGGCCATCATCACGCTGGGGTTGGAGGTGTTGGTGCAGGAGGTGATGGCGGCAATCACCACGTCGCCCGGGTCGAGCTTGAACTGCTCGCCGTCGAGGGCGACGTCCTGGCTGTCGGCATGTTCGAAGCTGCGCTCGACGCCCACCGCGGTCTGCCCGCCTTCGGAAAACAGGCGGCCCTTCTCGACGGAGGCGGCCTGCTTGACCCCCGGCGTGGTGACCCTGCTCTCCGTGTCATCCTCGAGCAGCGCCTTGAAGGTCGACGTCATGTTGGAGAGGGCCACGCGATCCTGGGGGCGCTTGGGGCCGGCCAGGCTGGCCTCGACCTCGCTCATGTCCAGTGCCAGGGTATCGCTGAACACCGGCTCCTCGCCGGGCTCGCGCCACAGCCCCTGGGCCTTGCTGTAGGCCTCCACCAGTGCCAGTTGAGCGGCATCGCGGCCGGTGAGGCGCATGTAGGTCAGCGTCTCGTCGTCCACCGGGAAGAAGCCGCAGGTGGCACCGTATTCCGGCGCCATGTTGGCGATGGTGGCGCGGTCGGCCAGGGGCAGGTCCTTGAGGCCGTTACCGTAGAACTCGACGAACTTGCCCACCACGCCGTGGTTGCGCAGCATCTGGGTCACGGTGAGCACCAGGTCGGTGGCGGTGATTCCCTCGCGCAGCTTGCCGCTGAGCTTGAAGCCCACCACCTCGGGAATCAGCATGGAGACCGGCTGGCCGAGCATGGCGGCTTCGGCCTCGATGCCGCCCACGCCCCAGCCCAGCACGCCCAGGCCGTTGATCATGGTGGTGTGGGAGTCGGTGCCCACCAGGGTGTCCGGGTAGGCCAGGGTCTGGCCGTCCTGCATCCTGGTCCAGACGGTCTTGCCCAGGTACTCGAGGTTGACCTGGTGGCAGATGCCGGTGCCCGGGGGCACCACGCGGAAGTTGTCGAAGGCCTCCTGGCCCCAGCGCAGGAACTCGTAGCGTTCGCGGTTGCGCTCCATCTCGATGGCCACGTTGTCCTTGAACGCCGAGGGGTTGCCGAACTTGTCGACCATCACCGAGTGGTCGATGACCAGGTCGACCGGCGACAGCGGGTTGATGCGTGCCGGGTCCTCTCCCAGGCTCTCCACGGCGGCACGCATGGAGGCGAGGTCGACCACCCCGGGAACGCCGGTGAAGTCCTGCATCAGCACCCGGGCCGGGCGGTAGCCGATCTCGCGATCGGAGTGGCCCTGCTGCTGCCAGTCGACCAGCGCCTGCATGTCCTCGCGGGAGACGCTCGCGTCATCTGCGAAGCGCAGCTGGTTCTCCAGCAGGATCTTGAGGGTCTTGGGTAGCCGGTCGATGTTCCCCAGCGCCTCGGCGGCCTTCGACAGGCTGTAATAGTGGTAGGTGTTGCCCGAAGCCGTGAGGGTCTGCAGGGTGCTGGGCTTGGGATCAGTGCTCATCGAACTCCTCCTCGTCCGGAGAGTGAACGAACCTTCCAGGTCGTACCAGTGTACATGGTCATGATAGGCAGCCTTTTCAATGGCTGCCCGGCGGGCTCACTTGAAACACCAGGCGTTCGTCGCCATCTCGAGGGGCATGGTCTTCACGTTCTTGATGACGGGCCGGCGACGCCCGGGGAGCCAGGATGCATGAACAGGAGCTGATCCCGCGGCGGGTGCACTGCCCCTACTGCGATGCCCCCTTCGACCTGCTGCTGGATGTTTCCCAGGGCAGCCAGTTGACCTGGGAGGATTGCCATGTCTGCTGCGCGCCGATCCAGGTGCGCATCGACGCCGACCCCGGCGATCCCGAGTCGCTGGCCGTGAGTCTGGGGCGTGACGACGAGGTGCTCTAGTCGGCCGGCTTCGATGCGCCGCGGCTGCTACAATGGCGCCACCTTTATGAACGCTATAGCCACGAGGTTTCTCCATGAGCGATGCGCGTCACGAACGCCTGATCATTCTCGGTTCCGGCCCGGCGGGCTACACCGCCGCTGTCTACGCGGCCCGTGCCAACCTCAAGCCGCTGCTGATCACCGGCATGCAGGCCGGCGGTCAGCTGACCACCACCACCGACGTGGACAACTGGCCCGGCGACGACGGCGGTGTACAGGGTCCTGAGCTGATGGAGCGCATGCAGCGCCACGCCGAGCGCTTCGATACCGAGGTGCTGTTCGACCATATCCATGAGGTGGAGCTGCGCGAGCGGCCCTTTACCCTGCAGGGCGACAACGGCACCTACACCTGCGATGCCCTGGTCATCGCCACCGGGGCCAGCGCCCGCTACCTGGGCCTGGAGTCGGAGCAGGCGTTCATGGGACAGGGCGTGTCGGCCTGCGCCACCTGCGATGGCTTCTTCTATCGCAACCAGGAGGTGGTCGTGGTGGGCGGCGGCAACACCGCGGTGGAGGAGGCGCTCTACCTGTCCAATATCGCCTCCAAGGTGACCCTGGTGCATCGTCGCGACAGCCTGCGCTCCGAGAAGATCCTCCAGGACAAGCTCTTCCAGAAGGCCGAGGAGGGCAAGGTGGTGCTGGAGTGGAACCACACCCTGGACGAGGTGCTGGGCGACAACACCGGAGTGACCGGCGTGCGCCTGAAGTCCACGGCGACCGGCGAGACAAAGGAGATCGCCGCGCCGGGCGTGTTCATCGCCATCGGCCATAGCCCCAACACCGGCATCTTCGAGGGGCAGCTCGAAATGAGCGGGGGTTATATCCGGGTCAAGTCGGGCCTCGACGGCAACGCCACCGCGACCAGCGTGCCGGGCGTGTTTGCCGCCGGCGATGTCATGGACCATGTCTACCGCCAGGCGATTACCTCTGCTGGCAGCGGCTGCATGGCCGCCCTGGATGCCGAGCGTTACCTGGACGAGGTGTAACCCTCCCATCCGGAAAAGCGCCGAGTGTCAACGTCACTGAGGTGAGCGGCGCCGGGGACAGTCCGTAGAGGAGGTCCTACGCCAGGGGTGAGGAGCACTGCTCCGAACGGGCTGGCCATGGATGGCCAGCACCGGTCCTGCAAGCGTAGCAGGACGCGAGAGCGAAGCAGGGCGTCGGTAGCGCCCAGGGAGGGGTTCACAGCGCCTCCTCGGAGGAGTGTCGCCGGGTAAGCCGCGGTTCAGTTCCGCGCAGGCCAGGCGGATAGTTGGGCCTGATTGATGATCAGGCCCAACTCCACAGAGTGTCAGTAATGGGGCGGCAGCTCGTCCTCGGGGCGAGGTTGCGCCGCGTCACCCTCCTGCAGCGCCCGCTGCTGCTCGCGGATCTTCTGCTGCATCAGTGCATTGATGCGCTCCAGCCTGGTCAGGCGCGTCTCCTGGGCGGCGACGGCCTGGTCCAGGGTGTCCAGCCAGTGCTCCTGATAGGCGATACGGCTCTCCAGCGCCTCCAGGCGCTCGTTCAGGGCGTCGGACGCCTGTATTGTGCTCATGCTAGAATCCTGTTGCTGCGCGTCACCGTTCACCGTGGCGCCTTCCCGTGGTTGTCAATATCGTTCATTACCAACAAGAGAGTCATTCGAGTCCATGAATCGCAAGGTCATGTTTCGCTGTAGTCTGGTCAGCCTGTTGCTCGCCGCTCCGGCACCGTTGCTGATCGCCCTGTTTATCCACCTGGCCGGCGGCGTTCTGTCGGAGGCGCTGTTCGAGAGCCTGCAGGTCGGCGGTACCGCCGTGCTCTATGCCGCCGTCGCTCTGGCGGTGTTTCTGCTGCTGTTGCTGGCTACCCTGTCGGTCGGCGCCTTCGCCCCCCGGCGGGGCGGTAAGGTCGAGGCGGTGGTCGAGGATGACGACCGTGAGCTCGGCGAGGTGAAGTGGTTCAACGTCAATAAGGGGTACGGCTTCATCACCCGTGACAGCGGTGAGGATGTCTTCGTCCACTTCCGCGCCATCCGTGGCCGCGGCCACCGTACCCTGGCCGAGGGCCAGAAGGTACGTTATCACGTCGTGGCCAACGATAAGGGGCTGCAGGCCGATGACGTTACCGTGATTACCTAGCCGCGCGGCCACGCCGGCGGCGCTCTGTCCGTCGGCGTGGTCCGCATCACGCCGGCCCTTTTGCCCGATACGACATCGCCCCGCCTGTGCGGGGCGATGTCGTTTGCGGTTACTGGCCGGAGTCGGGCCAGTGGATCTCCTCCGCGTGGCCGTCGGGGAGCACTCGCAGGAAGCGGTCCGGCTCGTCGCCGGGCTGCCAGCCGCCCAGCGAGCAGCGCACCTCGCCACCCAGGTGCCTGGCGGCGGCGCGGGCGCAGGCCGCGTCGTCAGGCCAGGGAGTCTCTGCGCTGTCGAACCACAGGCTGGCGAAGCCGTCGGCGGCGCGCTCCACCAGCAGCACCGGGATCGCATGCTCCCCCAGGTGGCCGCGAGTACGCCACTTGCCCTTGCCCGCGGGGGTCAGGGGCTCGGCGCCGATGGCCGCCTTCAGCCACTCGTTCAGTGACTCCATGGGGGCCCTGGAGAGATAGATCTCGATATCGGGGTAGCGGGGTTCGCTGTCAGCTGTCATGGAAGCCTCAGGGTCGGGCGCTGCCGTTGATGAACAGGTGCTTCATGACCGCCTCGTAGATGCGGCTCAGCTCGTCCAGGTCGGCGGCGCGTATCCGCTCGTTGACCTGGTGGATGGTGGCGTTGAGGGGGCCGAGCTCCACCACCTGGCTGCCCAGGGTGGCGATAAAGCGCCCATCGGAGGTGCCGCCGCTGGTGGAGAGCTCCGGCGTCTGGCCGGTGACCTCCTCGACCCCGCGCACCGCCGCCTCCACGAGTTCACCCTCGGCGGTGAGAAAGGGCTCGCCGTTGAGGGTCCAGTCCAGCTCATAGTCGAGGCCGTGGGCATCGAGGATCGCCTCGGTGCGCGCCCGGAGTTCCTCGTGGGTCACCTCGGTGGAGAAGCGGAAGTTGAACACTACCTCCACCTCGCCGGGGATGACGTTGGTGGCGCCGGTGCCCGAGCGGAAGTTGGAGACCTGGAAGCTGGTAGCGGGGAAGAAGTCGTTGCCGGCGTCCCAGTGCTCCCGGGTCAGCGCATCCAGCGCGGGCAGCGCCTGGTGGATGGGGTTGCGCGCCAGGTGGGGATAGGCCACGTGGCCCTGCACGCCCTTGACATGCAGCACGCCGCCCAGCGAGCCGCGGCGCCCGTTCTTGATCACGTCGCCCAGCCGGGAAGTGGAGGAGGGCTCGCCGACGATACAGTAGTCGAGGCGCTCATGGCGCTCGCGCAGGTGTTCCACCACGGCGCGGGTGCCGTCCATCGCGGGCCCCTCCTCATCGGAGGTGATCAGGAACCCCAGGCGGCCGTGGTGGTCGGGATGGTCTGCCACGAAGCGCTCCACCGCGGTGATCATCGCCGCCAGGCTGCCCTTCATGTCGGCGGCGCCACGCCCCCGGAGCATGCCGTCGTCGTCGATGCAGGGCTCGAAGGGCGGGAACTCCCAGCGGGTATGGGGACCGCTGGGTACCACGTCGGTATGTCCGGCGAAGGCCAGCAGCGGGCCGTGGTGGCCGCGGGTGGCCCAGAAGTTCTCGACGTCGCCGAAGGGCAAGCGTTCGATATGGAAACCGAGCGCCGCGAGGCGCTCGATCATCAACTCCTGACACTCCAGGTCGTCCGGCGTCACCGAGGGGCGCGCCAGCAGCTCGAAAGCGAGCCGCAGGGTAGGCGAGAGACCGGCGCGATCAGTTGTGGGCATGCAGCGCCTCGTTGAGCGCGATGGCGCTCTTGTTGGTCAGGCACTCGATGCGGCCGTTCCGGGAGTTGCGGCGCAGCAGCAGGTCGTCCTGGTTGGCGAGTTCGCGGGCGGCCACGGTCTTGACCTCCTGGCCCTGGTCGTCGAGCAGGGTGACCTTGGCGCCGGCGGTGATATAGAGGCCCGCCTCCACGGTGCAGCGGTCGCCCAGCGGGATGCCGATACCGGCGTTGGCGCCGATCAGGCAGCCTTCGCCGACCTTGATCACGATGTTGCCGCCGCCGGAGAGGGTGCCCATGGTGGAGCAGCCGCCGCCGAGGTCCGAGCCCTTGCCCACCATCACGCCGGCGGAGATGCGGCCCTCGATCATGCCGGGGCCCTCGGTTCCTGCATTGAAGTTGACGAAGCCCTCATGCATCACGGTGGTGCCTTCGCCCAGATAGGCGCCCAGACGCACTCGGGCGGTATCGCCGATACGCACGCCGGCGGGCACCACGTAGTCGGTCATCTTGGGGAACTTGTCGACGCAATCCACCGAGAGCGGGCGGCCCTCGAGGCGAGCCTTGAGGCGGCGAGCGGGCAGCTCCTGGACGTCGATGGCGCCTTCACTGGTCCAGGCGATATTGCGCAGCAGGCCGAACATGCCGGTGAGGTCGAGGCCGTGGGGCTTGACCAGGCGGTGGGAGAGCAGGTGCAGCTTGAGATAGACCTCCGGGGCGCTCTGGGGAGGCAGGTCCTCGGCGATGAACATCGCCAACAGCGGACGTGTCGCGCCGGCGAAGGCCTCGGCCAGTTCCGCCTGCTCGGGGTGGCCGGCGGCCTTCAGCGCGCCGGCCAATTCGGCGCACTGCTCGGGCAGGAAGCTCACCGCGGCGTTGCCCGCCGGCACGTCCAGTACCCGCTTGACCGCCTCGATGAGGCCTTCGTCGGGGTTCAACAGCGGCGCCGGGTAGTAGATCTCCAGCCAGTCGCCCTGGGTGTTCTGGGTGCCGGTTCCGAGTGCAAAGCTCAGCATATCGAGAATCCTTGTAGAGTCGAGTCGTGTGTTCAGAGGGGGCGCTTAGCCCTGAAGGTCGTCGTAGTCGCCGTCGCGATAGCCCACGCGGATATCATCGCCGGTATCCAGCAGGGGGCGCTTGAGCAGGGTGGGGTGGGCGAGCAGCAGCTCGCGGGCGCTGTTGGCATCCACCTCCCGCTTCTCCTCGTCGGACAGGTTGCGCCAGGTGGTGCTGCGCTTGTTGAGTGCCGTCAGCACCGGCACCCTGTCGAGGATATGCTCGAGCAGCGGCGCGGAGAGGCCATCCTCGCGCAGGTCATGGAACTGGTAGGGAACGCCGGAGCCATCCATCGCCTTGCGGGCGCGGCGACAGGTGTCGCAGTTCTTGATGCCATACAGGGTGAACATCACAGCCTCCTCTCGATGAAGTCGCGGATGCGGCGTGCCGCCTCGGCAGTGGCCTGGGCCTCGGCCACCAGCGCCAGGCGCACCCGGCCGCGGCCGGGGTTGGTGGCGCGCGAGCCGTCGCGGCCCGTCCCGTCGTCGGTAGCGGGGCGACCCACCCTGTCGTCGCTGGCGGGACGACCCATCCTGTCGTCGGTAGCGGGACGACCCATATAGCTGCCGGGCAGCACGCTTACGTTGGCATGGCGCAGCAGTTCCCGGGAGAAGCCCTCATCGTCGCCGCCGGGCACCGCCGGCCACAGGTAGAAGCTCGCGACGGGGACAGGAAACTCCATCACCGGACCGAGGATCTCGGTCACCGTGGCGAACTTCTCGCGATAGGCGTCGCGGTTGGCGCGTACATGGGCCTCGTCGTTCCAGGCGGCAACCGAGGCGTGCTGCACCGGCAGGGCCATGGCGCAGCCGTGATAGGTGCGGTAGCGCCGGAAGGGGGCGATCAGCGCGGCGTCGCCGGCCACGAAGCCCGAGCGCAGCCCCGGCAGGTTGGAGCGCTTGGAGAGCGAATGGAAGACCAGGCAGCGGCGGTAATCGTGGCGGCCCAGGCGTGCGCAGGCCTCGAGCAGCCCCGGCGGCGGGGCGGCCTCGTCGAGGTAGAGCTCCGAGTAGCATTCGTCCGAGGCGATGATGAAGTCATGCTCGTCGGCGAGCTCGAGCAGCCGCGTGAACTCCGCGAAGGGCGTCACCGCACCGGTGGGGTTGCCCGGCGAGCACAGGAAGACGATCTGCACCTGGCGCCAGGTGTCGGCGGACACGGCGTCGAGGTCGGGGCGAAAGCCGTTTTCGGCGCGGCAGTCGAGATAGAGCGGCTCGCCGCCGGCGAGCAGGGTCGCCCCTTCGTAGATCTGGTAGAAGGGGTTGGGCATGGCCACCCTGGCCGGGCGCGTGCGGTCCAGTGCCGCCTGGACGAAGGCGAAGATCGCCTCGCGGGTGCCGTTGACCGGCAGCACCTGGGTCTCGGGGTCGAGGCCCGTGAGGCCGAAGCGCCGCGTGGCCCAGCCGGCGATCGCCTCGCGCAGCACCGGGAGCCCGGCGGTGGCCGGGTAGCGGGCGAAGTCGGCCTGGTGGGCGTGCAGCGCCTCGAGGGCCGCGGCGAAGGGGGCGTGCTGGGGCTCGCCGATGGTCAGCGGGATGTGCGTGAGCCCCGCGGGGGGCGTCACGTCGGCCCTGAGGGCGGCGAGCCGCTCGAAGGGGTAGGGCTTGAGGGCGTCGAGATCGGGGTTCATGGGCGTCCAGGCGCGCCTCGTTGGCCGTGGCCTCGGGCGTCGTCGTTGTGATGGATCGTGGTCGGAAGGGGCTTGATTATAGGGAAGGCCGCAGAAGGCCTCAAACGCGAGGCTGTTGCCGTCTCGTGCCTACCCTGAGACATCCAGCACCTCCACCAGCCGCTCGCGCAGGCGCGCCTGGCGTTCGGGGTCGGTGAGGGGGTGACCGGCCTTGTCGGTGATGAAGAAGACGTCCTCCACCTTCTCGCCCAGGGTGGCGATCTTGGCCGCGGAGAGGGCGATGTCCTGCTCCATGAAGATGCGGCCGACCCGGGCCAGCAGCCCGGGGCGGTCCGGGGCGATCAGCTCCAGCAAGGTGCGCTCGTTGGCCGGGTCCTGCTCGATGACCACCTCGGTGGGCACCCTGAAGTGCCTGAGCTGGCGCGGGGTGTGGCGGGTGACGATCTGCGGGTAGTCGTCGGGGTCGTCGAGCTCTTCCACCAGGTGGGCGCGGATCTCCTCGAGGCGCTCGGGCTCGCGGATGGGGGCGTCCTGGTCATCGAGCACGATGAAGGTGTTGAGCGTCCAGTCGTTGCTGGAGGTGGCGATGCGCGCATCGTGGATGGAGAGGCCGAGCTGGTCCAGGGCCGCGGCGGTGGCGGCGAACAGGTCGTCCACCGAGCGGGTGTGGATAAAGACCTTGGTGCCGCCTTCCGCCATGCCCTCGGCCGGGGCGCTGAGCAGGATCAACGGCAGCTGGCTGTCGGCGTGGCCGAGGATGCCCTGGGTCTGCCAGGCGATCTCGCTGGGTGCATACTGCAGGAAGTAGTCCTCACCCAGTGACTCCCACAGCCGCTGCACCTGGTCCATGTCGGCACCCACCGCGGCGAGCAACGCGAGCGCCTCGTCGCGGGTCTCGTTGACCCAGTCGTTGCGCTCCAGCGGGTTCTCCAGGCCGCGACGCAGGGCGCGCTTGGTCTCGCCGTGCAACTGGCGCAGCAGCGAGGCACGCCAGCCGTTCCACAGGGTGGGATTGGTGGCGTTGATGTCGGCCACGGTCAGCACATAGAGGTAGTCGAGGCGGGTCTCGTCGCCCACCAGGCGGGCGAAGTCGGCGATCACGTCGGGGTCGGTGATGTCGCGCTTCTGGGCCACCATGGACATGGTCAGGTGGTGCTCCACCAGCCAGCTCACCAGGCGGGTGTCGCGGGGCGAGAGGCCGTGGCGCTCGGCGAAGCCTTCCACGTCGCGGGCACCGAGGATCGAGTGGTCGCCACCGCGCCCCTTGCCGATATCGTGGTAGAGCCCGGCGATCCACAGCAGTTCCAGCTTGGGCAGCTGGTGGATGACGTTGGCGGCCACCGGGAAGGTCTCGCGAGCCTCGGGCTTGCGGAAGCCGTGGATAAACTTCAGCAGATGCAGGGTATGGGCGTCCACGGTGTAGATATGGAAGAGGTCGTGCTGCATCAACCCCACGGCGCGGCCGAACTCCGGCAGGTACTTGCCCAGTACCCCGTAGCGGTTCATGCGCCGCAGCTGGCGTGCCACGTTGCCGCCGGAGCGCAGCAGTTCCATGAACAGGCTCTGGTGGCGCACGTCGTCGCGGTAGAGGTCATCGATCAGGTGGCGATGGTCGCGGATCTGGCGGATGGTGTCGGCGCGCACCCCCTCGATCCTGGGGTGCTCGGCCATCAGCAGGAAGAGCTCGAGAAGTGCCGAGGGGCGATCACGAAAGACGGTGCGCGAGCGCGCCTGGATGAAACCATCCTTGATCTCGAAGCGTTCGTTGAGGGGCTCCACCGGCAGGGCCTCGCCGGCGTGGAGGATCGCCTCGTCGAAGTGCTGCAGCAGCATGTCGTTGAGGCCGGCCAGGGCCGTTACATGGCGATAGTAGCGATTCATGAACTGCTCGACGGCGAGGCGTTCCGGGGTGTCGCGGAAGCCGAACAGTTCGGCGATGGTGCGCTGATGGTCGAAGAGCAGGCGGTCCTCGGCGCGACCGGTGAGCATGTGCAGGGCGTAGCGTACCTGCCACAGGAAGGCCTGGCCCTGGCTGAGGATGCGCAACTCGGCGTCATTCATGAAGCCCGTGGCGACCAGGTCCTCGTAGCGTTCGCTGCCGAAGTGCCGCTTGGCCACCCAGCCGATCATCTGGATGTCGCGCAGCCCCCCGGGGGCGCTCTTGATGTTGGGCTCGAGGTGGTATTCGGAGTTGTTGTGTCGGTAGTGGCGGTTGATCTGCTCCTGCCACTTGGCCTCGAAGAAGCGGTCTGCCGGCCACACTCGCTCCGCTGACAGGCGTGCCTTCATTGCCTGGCGCAGGCGCTCGGGGCCGGCGACGGTGCGGCTCTCCAGCAGGTTGGTGATCACCGTGACGTCGGCGCAGGACTCGCGTTCGCAGTCGGCCAGCGAGCGCACGCTGTGGCCGATCTCCAGGCCGATGTCCCACAGGAAGGTGATGAAGGCCGCCAGCGCCTCCCGGTAGGGGGCGTCGTCGTCCTGCTCGAGCAGCAGCAGCAGGTCGACGTCGGAGTGTGGGTGAAGCTCGCCGCGGCCATAGCCGCCCACGGCGAGCAGTGCCACGCCCTCGTCGGGCCAGGCGTGTTGCTCCCAGGCCACCGCCAGCAGTCGGTCGAGGCACCAGGCGCGACCGTGGACCAGGTCGCGGATATCGGCGCCGGCGCGGAAGCGCTCGTCGAGGCGCGCCTGGATCTCCCGCAGCGCCGCCTTGAAGGGGGCGATGGGCGAGCGGCTGCCGGAGAACTCCTCGCGAAAGCCGTCGACATCGAACAGCGTCTCGTCCGGCATGAAGCGGTAGTGGTGGAGCAGCATTGGCTCAGTGCTCGAGGAAGGAGAGGTCTTCGTCGCTGCGTGCGGTCAGCACCTCGATGCCCGTCTCGGTGACCAGCAGGGTGTGCTCCCACTGGGCGGAGAGGCTGCGGTCGCGGGTCACCGCGGTCCAGCCGTCGCGCAGCACCTTGGTGCGGTAGCCGCCCACGTTGATCATCGGTTCGACGGTCAGGCACATGCCGGCGGCCAGCTCGATGTCGGCCTCCGGCGCGTAGCCGTCGTAGTGCAGCACCTGGGGGTCCTCGTGGAAGTTGGCGCCGATGCCGTGGCCGCAGAAGTCGCGCACCACCGAGTAGCCGCTGGCCTCGGCGTGCTGCTGGATGGCGCGGGCAAGCTCGGAGAGGCGCACGCCCGGGCGCATCAGCGCCATGCTCTTGTAGAGGCACTCCTGGGTGATCCGGCACAGGCGTTCACCCTGGATGGTCTCGCCGATCACGAACATCACGCTGGAATCGCCATGGTAGCCGTCGGCGGTCTTCACGGTGATGTCCAGGTTCATGATGTCGCCGTTCTTCAGCTTCTTGGCGTCATCGGGAATGCCGTGGCACACCACATGGTTGATCGAGGTGCACACCGACTTGGGAAAGCCATGGTAGTCGAGCGGGGCGGGGGTGGAGCCCAGCTCGTCGACGATGAAGTCATGGCACCGCCGGTCGATCTCGCCGGTGGAGATGCCGGCCTTGATGTAGGGGGCGATCATCTCGATCACGCGGGCGGCCTGACGGCCCGCCTCGCGCATCTTCTCGATCTCGTCGGGCGTCTTGATGGGTACGTTCATGAGGTCTCGGATTCGGGGGTGGGGTGTCCGCGCCTATTCCGCGGCAGGCGCGTGGACGACTTCATCTCGGCACCATTCCATGGTATAAAGCTGCGCGCCTTCCTGCAATCGCCGAGCCTGTCGGCGGCGTCGCTTGCGACCCCCGGGTCGCGAAGTCGGGCCGGGAGTCCACGATAGCGAGGGCGTCAATCAACATAACGCCTTGAAAACACACATGCACCGGCACATGGTCCCGGGTGCTGTCGCGCCTCTCACGAGCGCGGCGGTCGGATCCATGGGGTGCATGGAGGCCTAACCCGATATTTCAGGAGTCATCCATGGCACACGTCAACATGCGTGACCTGCTCAAGGCAGGTGCTCACTTCGGTCACCAGACCAAGTACTGGAACCCGAAGATGAGCAAGTTCATCTTCGGCGCCCGCAACAAGATCCACATCATCAACCTCGAGCACACCCTGCCGGCCCTCAATGAGGCGATCGACGTGGTCGAGAAGATGGCGGCGGCCAACAACAAGATCCTGTTCGTCGGCACCAAGCGCAGCGCGAGCAAGATCATCAAGGAAGAGGCCAACCGCGTCGGCCAGCCGTTCGTCAACCACCGCTGGCTCGGCGGTATGCTGACCAACTACAAGACCATCCGCGTTTCCATCAAGCGCCTGCGCGACCTCGAGACCATGCACGAGGACGGCACCTTCGAGAAGCTGACCAAGAAGGAAGTGCTGATGGCGACCCGCGAGCAGGAAAAGCTCGAGCGCTCCGTGGGTGGTATCAAGGAGATGGGTGGCCTGCCCGACGCCCTGTTCGTGATCGATGTCGATCATGAGCGCATCGCCATCAACGAGGCGAACAAGCTGGGCATTCCGGTTATCGGTGTGGTGGATACCAACTCCGATCCGGACGGTGTCGACTACGTGATCCCCGGCAACGATGACTCCATCCGCGCCATCCAGATCTACGTCAAGGCCATCGCCGATGCCTGCGCGCGTGCCAAGGAAGGTCGTCCCGACGAGTTCGTCGAGGTGACCGAAGAGCCCGCCGCCCAGGAAAGCGACAGCGCCGCCGAGTGATCGTGGCCCGTCTGATCGGCGGCTGTGCACGGCCTGTCATGCCGCTGCCATCAATGCCGGTTAGACGAGAAGGGGGCCGCGGCCCCCTTTCTTCTCCGAATTTTCCGGACTCTCTCCCATGAGGGGCCGGCCCACTTCCCGAGATATTCAGAGGTGACACCCATGGCAGCTATCAGCGCCTCCCAGGTCAAGGAACTGCGCGAGCGTACCGGGCTCGGCATGATGGAGTGCAAGAAGGCCCTCACCGAGACCGGTGGTGACATTGAGCAGGCCATCGAGAACCTGCGCAAGAACTCCGGCCTCAAGGCCGCCAAGAAGGCCGGTCGTACCGCCGCCGAAGGCGTCGTGGTGGCCCGCGTGGCCGATGACGGCAGCTACGGCGTGATGGTCGAGATCAACTCCGAGACCGACTTCGTTGCCCGTGACGAGAACTTCACGGCCTTCGCCGAGAAGGTCGCCGAGGCCTTCTTCGCGGCCAAGAGCGAGGATGTCGCCGCCGTCATGGCCGGCGATCTGGAAACCGCCCGCGAGCAGCTGGTGCAGAAGATCGGCGAGAATATCGGCGTGCGTCGCAGCGTGGTGGTCGAGGCCGGCGCCGGCAACCTGGTTGGTGCCTACGTCCACGGTGGCCGCATCGGCGTGCTGACCGAGCTCACGGGTGGCAATGCCGAGGTGGCCAAGGATGTCGCCATGCACGTCGCCGCCATCAATCCGGCCGTGGCGCGTCCCGAGGACATGCCGCAGGCGCAGCTGGACACCGAGAAGGCGATCATCCTGGCCCAGCCCGACATGGCCGGCAAGCCCGAGCAGATCGCCGAGAAGATGGTCCAGGGCCGCCTCAAGAAGTACCTGGCCGAGAACAGCCTGACCGAGCAGCCCTTCGTCAAGAACCCGGACCAGTCCGTGGCCGAGTTCGTCAAGGCGGCCGGTGGCGAGGTGGTCGGCTTCACGCGCTTCGAAGTGGGCGAGGGCATCGAGAAGGAAGAGGTCGACTTCGCCAAGGAAGTGATGGAACAGGCCAAGCGCAGCTGAGGCTTCACGTTCCGCTAGAATGATGGCGTGCGCGCGAGCGCACGCCTTCGCGTATCCGGCCGGTCGATCCGGTCGCCCCGTCATGCCACCGTTGATGCCCAGGAGATGATGCGATGTCCACACCCGACTACGTCGAAGCGCCCGCCAAGCCACGCACTCAGAAGTCGAAGTACAAGCGGATCCTGCTCAAGCTCTCCGGCGAGGCGCTGACCGGCGATGCCGAGTTCGGCATCGACCCCAAGGTACTCGACCGCATGGCCCTGGAGATCGGGCAGCTGGTCGGCATCGGCGTCCAGGTGGGCATCGTCGTCGGCGGCGGCAACCTGTTCCGCGGCGCCGCTCTGCACGAGGCCGGCATGGAGCGGGTCACCGGTGATCACATGGGCATGCTGGCCACGGTGATGAACGCCCTGGCCATGCGCGACGCCCTGGAGCGCTCCAATATCCGCTCGCGGGTGATGTCGGCGATTCCCATGAGTGGCGTGGTGGAGCACTATGATCGGCGGACCGCCATCCGCTACCTGACCTCCGGTGATGTGGTGCTGTTCTCCGCCGGCACCGGCAATCCCTTCTTTACCACCGATTCCGCGGCCTGTCTGCGTGGCATCGAGATCGATGCCGACGTGGTCGTCAAGGCCACCAAGGTGGACGGGGTCTACGACAAGGATCCGGTCAAGTATCCGGAAGCGGTCAAGTATGACCGGCTCAGCTACGACGACGCGCTGGCCCAGAAGCTCGGCGTCATGGATTTGACCGCCATCTGTCTGGTGCGGGACCATGACATGCCGGTACGCGTCTTCAACATGAACAAGCCCGGCGCCCTGCTCAACCTGGTGGTGGGCGGCGAGGAAGGCACGCTGATAGACAGAGGCTGATATCGTGATCAATGACATCAAGAAGGACGCAGAGAGCCGTATGAAGAAGAGCGTCGAGGCGCTCCACGGCAACCTGAACAAGATTCGTACCGGGCGTGCCCACTCCAGCATCCTGGATGCGGTGACCGTCGAGTACTACGGCAGCCAGGTCCCGCTGAACCAGGTGGCCAACATCAATACCGAGGATGCCCGTACCCTCTCGGTGGTGCCCTGGGAGCAGAACATGGTGCCCAAGGTCGAGAAGGCGATCATGACCTCGGACCTGGGCCTGAACCCCTCGACCGCCGGCAACAACATCCGCGTGCCGCTGCCGATGCTGACCGAGGAGACCCGTAAGGGCTATATCAAGCAGGCGCGTCACGAGGCCGAGAGCTCCCGGGTCGCGGTGCGCAACGTGCGTCGCGATGCCAACGGCGATATCAAGGCCCTGCTCAAGGAGAAGGAGATCAGCGAGGACGAGCAGCGCCAGGCCGAGGAGGCGATCCAGAAGCTGACCGACAAGTACATCGCCGAGATCGACAAGACTCTGGAGTCCAAGGAACACGATCTGATGCAGGTCTGAGGACTTTCGCCCGGCCCGCTCGCGGCCGGGCGGCAGCGACACACCCGAAGCGAGACCCCATGACGTCAACGCATCCCCCCGACGCCGGCTCCGATGCCGGCGCTTCTGCCGCCACCGAGGCCGGTCTGCCGCGCCACGTGGCGATCATCATGGATGGCAACAACCGCTGGGCCAAGGCCCGCGGCCTCTCCGGCGTGCGTGGCCATCACGCCGGCGTCGAGGCGGTGCGTGCCACCATCCGCCGCGCCGCCGAGCGCGGCGTCGAGGTCCTGACCCTATTCGCCTTCTCCAGCGAGAACTGGAAGCGGCCCAGGGCCGAGGTGAGTGCGCTGATGGAGCTATTCCTGCTGGCGCTCAAGCGCGAGGTGAACAAGCTCCACGCCAACGGCATTCGCCTCTCCGTGATCGGCGATCGCAGCGGCTTCTCCGCGGCGATCCAGGCACATATCGCCCGGGCCGAGGCGAAGACGCGTGACAACACCCGCCTGCACCTGGTGATCGCCGCCAACTACGGCGGGCAGTGGGATCTGGCCCGCGCGGCGCGGCGCCTGGGCGAGCGGGTCGCCGCAGGCGAGCTGGCGCCGGCCGATATCGACGAGCGCGCCTTCGCCGGCCAGCTGAGCCTGGCCGGCGTGGCGCCGGTGGACCTGTGCGTCCGCACCAGCGGCGAGCAGCGTATCTCCAACTTCGTGCTCTGGGAGCTGGCCTACGCCGAGCTCCACTTCACCCAGTGCCTGTGGCCCGACTTCGATGCCGATGCCTTCGATGCGGCGCTGGAGGACTTCCGGCGTCGCAAGCGGCGCTTCGGCATGACCGATGACCAAATCGACGAGGCCCAGGGTGCTTAGACAGCGCATTATCACCGCGGCTTGGCTGGCACCGCTGATGCTGGCCGGCCTGTTCGGCCTCAACGGCGGCGCCTTCGCGCTCTTCACCGCGGCCATCGTGCTGCTGGGTGGCTGGGAGTGGACCAACCTGGCCGGCATCGAGGGGCGCGGTCGGCGCCTGGCGCTGGTCGCAGGCCTCGGCCTGGCCATGGCACTGCTGTGGGTCGGCGGCGGCATTCAGGCCGCCTGGCCGCTATGGCTGGGCCTGGTCGGCTGGGGGCTCAACCTCTTCTGGGTCACCCATTACCCCGCGCGCACGGCGCAGTGGTCGTCACCCGCCCGGCGCCTGGCCATGGGCCTGTGGGTGTTGTTGCCCGCCTGGGTGGGGCTCAATGTCCTGCGCGAGACCGGCGGCATCTGGCTGCTCTTCGTGCTGCTGCTGGTGTGGAGCGCCGACATCGGTGCCTACTTCGCCGGCCGCGCCTTCGGGCGGCAGAAGCTGGCGCCGCGGGTGAGTCCCGGCAAGAGTTGGGAGGGCGTGCTCGGCGGCATGGCGGCCACGCTGGCCCTGGCCCTGGTGTTCGCCATCGGCCAGGGGCTGGCGGCGGTCGACGCCGCCTTGCTGGTGCTGACCACCCTGGCGGTGACCCTGGTCTCGGTGCTCGGCGACCTGCTCGAGAGCATGCTCAAGCGCCACCGGGGCATCAAGGATTCCAGCAACCTGCTGCCGGGCCATGGCGGGGTACTCGACCGCATCGATAGCCTGACCGCGGCGCTGCCGCTGTTCGCCCTGCTCGCGCCGGGGGTGGTCTAGCATGGCGAGCGATACGGCTGCGCGACGCCTGGGGGTCACCGTGCTGGGTGCCACCGGCTCCATCGGCACCAGTACCCTGGATGTGATCGCGCGCCACCCCGAGCGCTACCGTGTCCATGCCCTTACCGCCCACCGCTCTCGCGAACCCTTGCTGGCGCTGTGCCGACGCCACCGCCCGGCGCTGGCGGTGCTCGAGCATGAGGCCGATGCCGCCTGGTTGCGCGAGCGCCTGGTCGAGGCCGGCATCGCCACCGAGGTGTACAGCGGGAGCGAGGCGCTGATGGAGGTGGCCGAGGCCGCCGAGGCCGAGGTGGTCATGTCGGCCATCGTCGGGGCCGCCGGCCTGCTGCCGACGCTCGCGGCGGTGCGAGCCGGCAAGCGGGTTCTGCTGGCCAACAAGGAGGCCCTGGTGATGTCCGGGGCCCTGTTCATGGAGGCCGTGACGCGCCACGGTGCGACCCTGCTGCCGATCGACTCCGAACATAACGCCATCTACCAGTGTCTACCCGTGGAGCATCGCGGCGGGCTCTCGCGCCATGGGGTGACCCAACTGCTGCTGACTGCCTCCGGCGGCCCCTTCCGAGGCTGGTCGGCCGAGGCGCTGGCCGGTGTCACGCCAGCCCAGGCCTGCGCCCACCCCAACTGGAGCATGGGGCAGAAGATCTCGGTGGACAGCGCCACCCTGATGAACAAGGGGCTCGAGCTGATCGAGGCGTGCTGGCTGTTCGATGCCCGTCCCGACCAGGTTCAGGTGGTGGTGCACCCGCAGAGCGTGATCCACTCCATGGCCGCCTACAGCGACGGCTCGGTGATCGCCCAGCTCGGCAATCCCGACATGCGCACGCCGATCGCCTATGGGCTGGCCTGGCCCGAGCGCATCGATGCTGGCGTCCAGTCGTTGGACCTGTTCTCGGTGGCGCGCCTGGACTTCGAGCCGCCCGACGAGGTCGCCTTTCCCTGCCTGGGCCTGGCGCGGGACGCCATGGCGGCCGGCGGCACGGCGCCGGCGGTACTCAACGCCGCCAACGAGGTGGCGGTGGCGGCGTTCCTGGCTGGGCGGCTGCCCTTTACCGGTATCGCCGAGCTGGTGGCGCGGGTGCGTGATGCCGAGCCGGTACGGCCGGCCGCTGAGATCGAAGCGGTCCTCGAGGCCGATGCCCTGGCGCGGCGCAGCGCCGAGATCTTTCTGGCACGCCTGTGAGGCGAGGCCGCTTGTTCACGAGGTTAACCATGCTGTCAGGAGGAGAGTGACGTGGGCGTGATCCAGAATATCCTGGCCGTGATCGTGGTACTGGGCCTGCTGATCACCTTCCACGAGTTCGGCCACTTCTGGGTGGCCCGGCGTTGCGGGGTGAAGGTATTGCGCTTCTCGGTGGGCTTCGGCACGCCGATCTGGGCGCGGCGAGACCGCCACGGCACCGAGTTCGCCATCGCCGCCATCCCGCTGGGCGGTTACGTCAAGATGCTCGACGAGCGTGAGGGAGAGGTGCCACCCGCGGAGCTCGAGCACGCCTTCAATCGCAAGAATGTCTGGCAGCGCATCGCCATCGTCGCCGCCGGCCCCCTGGCCAATTTCCTGCTCGCCCTGGTGGCCTACTGGGCGCTGTTCGTGGTGGGCACCGCGACGGTGGCGCCGGTGATCGGGGAGGTGACGCCGGATTCGCCCGCCGCGCGGGGTGGCCTGGAAGCCGGACGCGAGATCACCGCGGTGCAGGGCGAGGCGGTGCGCTCCTGGGACGAAATCAACCTCAAGCTGGTGGCGGCCATCGGTGAGCCCGAGGCGCTCTCCATCGCCACCCGCGGGGCGCTCGGAGAGGTGCCGCGGGAGCACCGTGTGCCGGTGAGCGACTGGCTGGTGCGCCAGGATCCTCCGCAGCCGCTGCCAACCCTCGGCGTGGCCCCCTGGCGACCGCCGATGCCGGCGGTACTGGGCCAGGTGATGGAGGGCGAAGCCGCTGCCGAGGCGGGGCTGGTGCCCGGCGACGAGATCCTCTCCGTGGCGGGCGAGCCGGTGGCAGATTGGGGCGCGTTCGTCGATATCGTGCGTGCCAGCCCGGGGGAGAGCCTGGAATTCGAGGTGCGCCGCGACGGCGAGACGCAGACCCTCGCGGTGACGCCCCGCGAGAACACCCTCGAGGAGGGTGTCACCATCGGTTACATCGGTGCGGGGGGGGCGCCGGTGGAGTGGCCCGAAGAGTACCGCCGCGAGATCCGCTACGGCCCGGTGGCCGCGGTGGGCGAGGCATTCGCGCGCACCGGCGAGATGATCACGCTGACTTTCGATGCGGTGCGCAAGATGCTGGTCGGGATGATCTCGCCCTCCAACCTCTCGGGACCGATCACCATCGCCCAGATCTCCGGCGACTCGGCGCGCGCCGGCCTGGAGAGCTTCGTCGGCTTCCTGGCCTACCTGTCGATCAGCCTGGGGGTGCTCAACCTGCTGCCGATTCCAGTGCTCGATGGTGGCCACCTGCTCTACTATGCCATGGAGGTGGTACGCGGTCGGCCGGTCTCGGAGCGCACCCAGGCCATCGGCCTACGCATCGGCCTGGCACTGGTGGGGACCCTGATGCTGATGGCGATCTATTTCGACCTGATGCGACTCTGGTAGGCCCTCCCTCGCCTTGTCAGTGGGGCGCACAAATGTATAAGGTGCCTGTCTGGACAGGTTTGGCAGATCAACGCGAGCGAATCGACTGCATGAAAATCAAGACCATCGGACTGGCGGCACTGCTGCTTGCCGGGGCCAGCGTGGCCCAGGCGGAATCTTTCGACGTTGCCGACATTCGGGTGGAGGGCCTGCAGCGCATCTCTGCCGCCTCCGTCTTCAACGCCTTTCCTGTCACCGCCCGGGATCGCGTCGACGAGCGCGAACTCGCCGAGGCGGCCCGCGAACTCTTCGCCACCGGCCTGTTCGAGGATGTCAGTCTGGCCCGCGAGGGCGACGTGTTGATCATCCAGGTGGTCGAGCGCCCCACCATCAGTCGCCTCAATATCGACGGCAACCGTCAGCTCGATGAAGGCCAACTGCGCCAGGGGCTGCGCGAGGCCGGCCTCGAGGAGGGCCAGGTGCTGCAGCTCTCCACCCTGGAGGAGATCGAGCGCGAGCTCGAGGGCGTCTATCAGGCCCAGGGGCGCTACAGCGCCAGCATCGAGACCAGCGTGCGCGAGATCGACGAGGGTCGTGTCCAGGTCGATATCGATATCGATGAGGGGGCCGTGGCCAAGATCCGCCAGATCAACATCGTCGGCAACGAGGCGTTCGATGATGAGACGCTGCGTGAGGTGTTCGAGCTGAACGACCGCCCGGGCCGCATCTTCGGCTGGTTCTCCAAGGACCAGTACTCCCGCGAGGCCCTGGCCGGCGATCTCGAGCGTCTGCGCTCCTTCTACCTGGATCGCGGCTACGTCAACTTCAATGTCGAGTCGACCCAGGTCTCGATCAGTCCCGACAAGTCCGAGATCTTCGTCACCATCAACATCAACGAGGGCGGCGAGTATCGGCTTGGCGACGTGCGCTTCGTGGGCGACCTGACGATCAGCGAGCGCGAGGCGCGTGAGCTGCTGAAGGTCACCCCGGGCGAGACCTTCTCGCGCAGCGACGTCACCGCCTCCACCGAGGCGCTGCGTGCCCGCCTGGGTGCCGACGGCTTCGCCTTCGCCAGCGTCGACGGCATCCCCGAGACCGGCGCCGATGGCGAGACCGTCGACCTGGTATTCCGGGTCGACCCGGGCCGCCGTGCCTATGTGCGGCGCATCGAGTTCGTCGGCAACACCACCACCATGGACGAGGTGCTGCGTCGCGAGATGATCCAGATGGAGGGGGCGCCGGCCTCCACCGAGGCGATCAGCCGGTCCCAGCAGCGCCTGGAGCGCCTGGGCTTCTTCAAGCAGGTCGAGGTGGAGACCCAGCCGGTGGCCGGCGAGCCGGACAAGCTCGATGTCACCTACAACGTCGAGGAGCAGCCCTCCGGCTCGATCTCCGCCAGCATCGGCTTCTCGCAGAGCGCCGGCGTCATCTACGGGGTGGGCCTTTCCCAGAGCAACTTCCTGGGCACCGGCAACCGGGTGAACATCGGCGCCCAGCGCAGCGATACCTTCACCAGCCTCAACTTCGGCTTCACCGACCCCTACTGGACCATGGACGGGATCTCCCGGGGCTATAACCTCTACTATCGCGAGTCCGATTACGAGGACTCCGATATCTCCACCTACTCCACCGACGCCTACGGTGCGGGGATCAACTTCGGTTATCCGATCAACGAGCTCACGCGCCTGAACTTCGGTACCGCGGTGGAAGACCTGACCATCAAGACCTACAACGACACGGCGTCGGAGATCAAGCGTTACGTCGACGAGCAGGGCGCCGATGCCCAGGCCCTGAAGCTGACCGCCAGCTGGACCCGCAACAACCTCAACCGCGGCATCATGCCCACCGACGGCAGCTATCAGCGCCTGTCGCTGGAGACCGCGGTGCCGGGCAGCGACGCCGAGTATGCCAAGCTGCGCGCCCAGGCGCGCCAGCTCTTCGCGCTGGACGACAACCACAGCTGGGCGCTGAAGTTCAGCGGCGAGCTGGGCTATGCCGATACCCTGGGCGGCAGCGATCCCTATCCGTTCTACGAAAACTTCTATGCCGGCGGCCTGGGCTCGGTGCGCGGCTTCACCGGCAATACCCTCGGTGAGCCCACCACCCCCTCGGGCAACTCCACTCGCGACCGCACCCTGGGCGGTAACGTGCTGGTACAGGGCAGCGCCGAGCTGATCTTCCCGACGCCCTTCGTGGGCGACCAGCGCACGGTGCAGAGCTCGCTGTTCATCGACGGCGGCAACACCTTCCTCTCCGACTGCTATCCGGTGCTGGACGCCGATGCGCCGGCTAGTTGCAACTCGGGGGTTGACCTCGGTGACCTGCGCTACAGCGTCGGCCTGGGACTCTCCTGGCTGACCCCGGTGGGCCCGCTGACCTTCAGCGTCGCCGAGCCGCTCAACGACGAAAGCGGTGACGATACCCAGTTCTTCCAGTTCTCACTCGGCCAGACCTTCTGACCGGGAATCGATAACCCAGACCCTCGGCCGCCGCCGTCGGTGTCCGCAACCGGAGCCCTACCATGCGCAAGTTGACCGCCGCCTTCGCCTTTCTGATGATGACCGCCATCGCGCTGCCGGCGCTGGCCGCCGATGTGGCGGTGCTGGATTGGCGTCGTGCGCTGATGGAGACCGATGCGGCCCAGAGCTCCTTGAGCGAGCTGGAGAGCCGGGTCGGCAGCCAGCAGCAGCAGGCCCAGGCCCTCGAGCAGGAGCTCAACCAGCTCCAGCAGCGTGCCAGCAGCCTCAGCGACAGCGAGCGCCAGCAGGCCAACCAGAAGGTGGCCGAGCTCAATCGCCTGATGGGCGAGGTCGTGCAGGCCCGCCAGGAGTCCGAGCAGGCCCTGCTGCAGCGCGCCGAACCCAAGCTGCAGCAGGCGGTGGAACAGATCATCGCCCGTCACAGCATCCAGGTGCTGGTGGAGCCCCAGGGCGTGCTGCACGCCGAGCGTGACCTGCAGGACGTCACCGCCGAGGTGACCGAGATCCTCAACTCCATGCTGTGACCGCGGCGGGCCCTCACCATGACGCGAAGCACTATTCCCAAGATGACCCTGGGTGATCTGGCCGAACGGCTGGGGGCTCGCCTGGTCGGCGATGCCGAGCGCCGGGTCGGTGGCCTGGCCACCCTGAGCGAGGCCGGGCCGGACCAGGTGACCTTCCTGGCCAACCGGGCCTACCTCAAGGAGCTGCCCGGCACCCGAGCCGCGGCGGTGCTGCTGCATCCCCAGCACGCCGAGGCCTGCCCGGTGGACCGGCTCGAGCTCGACAACCCCTACCTGGGCTACGCCGCGGCCTCGCGGCTATTCGATTCCCTGGCGAGTCGTGAGCCGGCCGGTATCCACCCCTCGGCGGTGGTGGATCCCACGGCGACCCTGGGGGCACGGGTCGAGGTGGGTGCCAATGCGGTGGTCGAGGCCGGTGCCCGGTTGGGCGATGACGTCAGCATCGGGGCCGGCTCGGTGGTCGGCGCCGATACCACCATCGGTGCCGGGTCGCGCCTGCATGCCAACGTTACCGTCTACCATGGCGTGGTGATCGGCGCGCGGGTGATCCTGCACAGTGGCTGCGTGGTCGGCGGCGACGGCTTCGGCTTCGCCCACGACGGCAGTCGCTGGCACAAGATCGCCCAGCTCGGCGGCGTGGTGTTGGGCGACGACGTCGAGGTCGGCAGCTGCTCGAGCATCGATCGCGGTGCCCTGGGGGATACCCTGATCGGCGATGATGTCAAGATCGACAGCCAGGTGCAGATCGCCCATAACGTGCAGATCGGCGAACACAGCGCCCTGGCCGGGTGCGTGGGCATCGCCGGCTCGACGAAGGTGGGGCGGCACTGCATGCTGGGCGGCGGCGTGGGCCTGGCTGGCCACCTGACCCTCTGCGATGGCGTACAGGTGACCGGCATGAGCCTGGTCACCAACTCCATCCACGAGCCGGGCGTCTACTCCTCGGGCACCGGGGCCATGGCCAATGCCCAGTGGCGCAAGAACGCGGTGCGCTTCAAGCAGTTGGACGACATGGCCAAGCGACTCGCTAGTCTCGAGCGGGCGCGCGGTGCTTGAGGGCGTTGCGGGGGGCGCTATAATCCCTCGCCAGGCCGGCATGGTCGCCGACTCTCGCCTGCCGTGATGGCAGGCATTCCGAGACTTCAGAGGTTGTGACGATGGTAATGGACATCAACGAGATCCGTGAGTATCTGCCCCACCGCTATCCTTTCCTGCTGGTGGACCGGGTCACCGAGCTGGCCCTGGGCGAGACCATCGTTGCCTACAAGAATGTCAGCATCAACGAACCCTTCTTCAATGGCCACTTTCCTCACCACCCGATCATGCCCGGTGTGCTGGTGATCGAGGCGCTGGCCCAGGCCTGTGGCATCCTCGGCTTCAAGACCGTCAACAAGCTGCCCGCCGACGGCTATGTCTACTACCTGGTGGGCAGCGATAACGTGCGCTTCAAGCGCCCGGTCATGCCCGGCGACCGGCTCGACCTGCGCGCCGACGTGATGCGCGAGAAGCGGGGCATCTGGAAGTTTGCCTGCAAGGCCAGCGTGGCCGGCGAGCTGGCCTGCGAAGCCGAGATCATCTGCGCCGAGAGGAAGGTCGCTTGATTCATCCCACCGCCCTCATCGACCCCGCCGCGCGGTTGGCCGGCGACGTGGAGGTCGGCCCCTTCACGGTGGTCGGCCCCGACGTGGAGATCGGCCCCGGATCGCGTATCGGTCCCCACGTGGTGATCAAGGGGCCGACGGTGCTCGGTGCCCGCACGCGTATCTTCCAGTTCGCCTCGGTGGGCGAGGACTGCCAGGACAAGAAGTATAGCGGCGAGCCGACCCGCCTGGTGATGGGCGATGACAACGTGGTCCGCGAAGGGGTCACCCTGCACCGCGGCACCGTCCAGGATCGTGGCGAGACCACCATCGGCTCGCGCAACCTGTTCATGGCCTATGTCCATGTGGGTCACGATTGCGTGATCGGCAACGACTGCATCCTCGCCAACCAGGTGACCCTGGCGGGGCACGTCAAGGTGGGGGACTTCGCCATTCTCGGCGGGCTCTCCGCCGTGCACCAGTTCTGCCACTTCGGCACCCATGCCATGGCTGGCGGCGGCTCCATCATCACCAAGGACACCCCCGCCTACGTGATGATCAATGGCAACCCCGCCCAGGTTCACGGCCTCAACCTGGTGGGGCTCAAGCGCCGCGGCTTCTCGCGCGACGCCCTCAAGGCGCTGGGCGAGGCCTACAAGCTGGTCTATCGCCAGGGACTCACCGTCGAGCAGGCGCTCGCCGAGATTCGCCGGCGCTTCCCGCTTGACGAGACCGAGGCGTTCGCCGAGTCCATCGAGGCCTCGACCCGCGGCATCATTCGCTAGCCATGTCCGCTGACGAGCCAGCCGTCGTGCAGCGCATCTACCTGGTGGCCGGCGAGCTCTCCGGGGATATCCTCGGCGCCGGCCTGATGCGGGCCCTCAAGGCGCGCCATCCCGGGGTCGCGTTCCGCGGCATCGGTGGTCCGCGCATGATCGAGGAGGGCATCGACAGCCGCTTCCCGCTGGAGACCCTCTCGGTGATGGGGCTGGTCGAGGTGCTCAAGCACCTGCCCCGGCTGATCGGCGTGCGCCGCGAGCTCAGGCGCGATGCCCTGGCCTGGCGGCCCGATATCATGATCGGCATCGACGCCCCCGACTTCAATCTCGGCCTGGAGCGGCAACTGCGCGAGGCCGGGCTGACCACCGCCCACTACGTCAGCCCCTCGGTGTGGGCGTGGCGCCAGGGGCGGGTCAAGGGCATCAGTCGCTCCGTCGATGCCATGCTCACCTTCCTGCCCTTCGAGGCCGCCTTCTACGCGCGTCACCGTGTTCCCGTGGCCTTCGTCGGCCACCCGCTGGCCGATGAGTTACCGCTTGAGAACGATCGTGCCGCCGCCCGCGCCGAACTGGGCCTGCCCGAAGCGGGCGAAGTGCTCGCCGTGCTGCCCGGCTCCCGGGCCGGCGAGATCCGCTTCCTGGGCGAGGCCTTCCTCGCCGCCGCCGAGCGGCTGTGCGCCGTGCGCCCGGGACTCTCGGTGGTGATCCCCGCGGCCACGCCGGAACGGCGCGGCGAACTCGAGGCGCTGCTCGCTGCCTGCCCCGCCCTTGCCGAGCGCTTGACCCTGCTCGACGGCCGGGCCCGGGAGGTCATGGTGGCAAGCGATGCCGTGCTGCTCGCCTCGGGAACCGCGGCGCTGGAGGCGATGCTCTGTCATCGCTCCATGCTGGTCGCCTACCGCATGGCGCCGGCCACTCACTGGCTGGCGAAGCGGTTGGTGAAGACCGAATGGATCTCGTTGCCCAACCTGATCGCCCGCGAGAGCCTGGTGCCGGAGCTGATTCAGGAGGCGGCGAGCCCCGAGGCGATCGCCGAACGTCTCGGCGAGATGCTTGACGACGTCGCCGGTCGGGCATCCCTGGAGGCGCGCTTCGCCCGGATGCATGCCGGCCTGCAGCGTGATGCCAGCCGCCGCGCCGCCGAGGCGATCGAGGCGTTGGTGGCGGGTCGTCCGCTGCCGGCCAGCGTCGCGCCCGAACGGGGCGCCGAGAGGGGCGGGGAGATCGCCTCGTGACGCCGGGGAAGGGCAGGGACCGTGAACTGCCGCCGCTGGTGGTCGACTACACCGGCGAGCGGCTCGCCGGTGTCGACGAGGTGGGGCGTGGCCCGCTGGTGGGCAGCGTGGTGGCCGCCGCGGTGATCCTCGACCCGACGTGCCCGATCCCGGGGCTCGGTGACTCCAAGACGCTGAGCGCCAGGCGCCGCGAGCTCCTGGACGGGGAGATTCGTGCCAAGGCACTGGCCTTCGCCGTGGCCGAGGCCTCCCCCGGCGAGGTGGACGAGCTCAATATCTTCCACGCCACCCATCTCGCCATGCGCCGCGCCATCGATGCCCTGGCCCCGGCGGCCGAGTACCTGCTGGTGGACGGCAATCGCCTGCCCGGGCATCATGTTCCCGGCCAGGCAGTGGTCAAGGGCGACGCCCGCCATGCGGCCATCGCCGCGGCCTCGATACTCGCCAAGGTGGCCCGGGATGCCCAGATGCTGGCCCTCGATGCCCGACACCCCGACTACGGCTTCGCCCGCCACAAGGGCTACCCGACCCGCGAGCACCTGGCCGCCCTGGAGCGCCTGGGGCCACTGCCGGAGCACCGCCGCTCCTTCGGCCCGGTCAAGCGCCAGCTGGCGCTGTTCTAGGCCTTTCAAGCAACACCACGAGAGGCGCCGGGAGCAGGTCGTAGAGGAGGTCCTATGCCATGGATGGCATCGGTAGCAATGGGATGGAGTCCTCCCCACCCTATATCGGCGTCGTTGCGCCACACTGGTGGGCGAGAACACCAACCAGCCTGAGGGTGAGGAGAACTCGTCATGAACATTACCCGTGTCGGCGTCGATATCGCAAAGTCTGTTTTTCATGTCCACGGCGTCGATCGCCATGATCAGGTGCAGTGGCAAGGTAAGTACACCCGCGAAAAATGGCTGAATGCGGTCAGCAAGCGGGTGCCGGCGGGAGCCGAGATCGGCATGGAAGCCTGTGCCTCGTCTCACTTCTGGGCGCGGGCCCTGCAGGCGCGGGGCTATCGCGTCAAGTTGATCGCCGCACAGTTCGTGACGCCCTACGTGAAGAGCAACAAGAATGACCGGGTCGACGCCGAAGCGATCTGTGAAGCCATGGGGCGGCCCAGTATGCGCTTCGTGGCCGTCAAGAGCGTCGCTCAGCAGGATACCCAGGCGGCACACCGCATTCGTGAAGAGCTGGTACGGCAGCGCACGGCCAAGGCCAACCAGATACGCGGGCTGGTGGGGGAGTATGGCCTGGTCGCTCCGGTGGGTATCGGTCAGTTGCGTGCCGCCCTGCCTCGCTGGCTGGAAGCGGCAGACAACGGGCTGACGGATGCCTTTCGTGTCCTGCTTGCCGGCCTTGCCGAGGATCTGCGCCACCTGGATGAGCGCATCGCGACGGTCACGGCAAGCCTCGAGCGACAGGCCAAGACCGACCCCGTGGCCAAGCGGCTGATGACGCTGCAGGGTATCGGTCCACTGACCGCCACCGCGCTGGCCGGCGCCCTCGGCGATGGCAAGAGCTTTCGGCGCGGGCGAGATTTTGCCGCCTCGCTCGGCTTGACGCCGCGACAGCACAGCACCGGGGGGCGAGACCGCCTGCTGGGCATCAGCAAACGCGGCGACAGTTACCTGCGCAAGCTACTGGTGCATGGCGCGCGCTCGGTGCTCCGGCATGTGGGCACCAAGGACGACGGCCTGAGCCAGTGGGTCAGGCACCTGGCCGAGCACAAGCATGCCAATGTGGCGGTCGTCGCACTGGCCAACAAGACGGCACGGATCGCCTGGGCGGTAACCCGCCATGAGACGGCCTATGATGCGTCGCTGGCGTCGCGGCTGTCGGCATGAAAAACGATTGGATTTAGCACGTTAGTGTAATATTGAGCATCGTCCACCACGATTGCTGAGCATGCTGCAGGATGGCGAACAGGTCGAACCGACGTCAGACAACCCCTTCTGGACGCTGAGCCTTTTGAGCTCGAGGTAGCGATTGGGAGCTGACGTGCGGATAGCCCATCAAGGTCCGATGCTCATCAGAGCATCATTAACGAGACCGGATATACGTGTGCAGTCGTACCTACCGACCATCGTGCCTCGTGCTTGCAAACGGGGAGGACTCCATATACGCCCAGGGAGGGGTTCACAGCGCCTCCTCATCGACCTGCTGCCGGGATTAGCCTCGAGCTTCCTGTATTGACTATTCACCGCCAAGCCCGAGCCCCCTATGACCACGCCCTTTGTTCATCTCCGCGTCCATACCGAATACTCCCTGGTCGACGGCCTGCTGCGTCTCAAGCCGCTGGTCAAGCAGGCGGCCGGGCTGGGCATGCCGGCGCTGGCCATCACCGATGAGGCCAACCTCTTCGGCCTGGTCAAGTTCTACAAGGCGGCCCAGGGCGCGGGGCTCAAGCCGATCATCGGCGCCGACCTGTGGCTGACCAACCCCCAGGATGAGGCGCACCCCTATCGCGTGACCCTGCTGGCCATGAGCGAGGTGGGCTATCGGCACCTGACCGAGCTGATCTCACGGGGCTGGATGGAGGGGCAGCATCAGGGCCAGGCACTGCTGCGGCGCGACTGGGTGCTGGAGCGCAGCGAGGGACTGATCGCGCTCTCCGGCGGGCGCGACGGCGAGGTGGGGCGCCACCTGCTCGGCGACCATCCCGATGCGGCCCGGGAGATCCTGGCGCAGTGGAATGCCGCCTTCCCCGGGCGCTTCTACCTGGAGCTGACCCGTACCGGTCGCCCCCAGGAGGAGGAGTGCCTGCACCTCTCGGTGGAACTGGCCGCCGAGAGCGGCACCCCGGTGGTGGCCACCAACGATGTGCGCTTCCTCGAGAAGGAGGATTTCTGGGCCCACGAGACCCGCGTGGCCATCGGCGAGGGCAAGGCGCTGGACGACCGGCGTCGCGAGAAGAAGTATACCGAGGAGCAGTATCTCAAGAGCCCCGAGGAGATGGCGGCGCTGTTCGCCGATGTCCCCGAGGCGTTGACCAACAGCGTGATGATCGCCGCACGCTGTAGCGTCGAGGTGCGCCTGGGCGAGATCTTCCTGCCCGAGTTCGAGATTCCCGAGGGCCTGACCCGGGACGAATACTTCCGCAAGGTCTCCCACGACGGCCTCAACGAGCGCCTGGACTTTCTCTACCCGGCCGCGCAGTACCCCCGGGATGGCGCCGAGTACGCCGAGATCGACACTCGCTATCGCCAACGCCTCGATTTCGAGCTCGATATCATCATCCAGATGGGCTTCCCCGGCTACTTCCTGATCGTGATGGACTTCATCCAGTGGGCCAAGGACAACGACGTGCCGGTGGGGCCCGGCCGTGGCTCCGGTGCCGGCTCGCTGGTCGCCTATGCCCAGAAGATCACCGACCTCGACCCCATCGGCTACGACCTGCTGTTCGAGCGCTTCCTCAACCCCGAGCGAGTCTCGATGCCCGACTTCGACGTCGACTTCTGCATGGAGAAGCGCGACCGGGTGATCGACTATGTGGCCGATCGCTACGGGCGTGACGCGGTGTCCCAGATCGTCACCTTCGGCACCATGGCGGCCAAGGCGGTGGTGCGCGATGTCGCCCGTGCCCAGGGCAAGCCCTATTCGCTTGGCGACAAGCTCTCCAAGCTGATCCCCTTCGAGGTGGGCATGACGCTCGGCAAGGCGCTCCAGGCGGAGCCGGCGCTCAAGGAGTTCCTCGACAACGACGAGGAGGCCGCCGAGATCTGGGAGATGGCCGAGAAGCTCGAGGGCATCACCCGCGGCACCGGCAAGCATGCCGGCGGCGTGGTGATCGCGCCTACCAAGCTCACCGACTTCTCGCCGCTGCTCTGCGATGAGGAGGGCAACGGCCTGGTGGTACAGTTCGACAAGAACGACATCGAGGACGCCGGCCTGGTCAAGTTCGACTTCCTGGGCCTGCGCACCCTGACCATCATCGACTGGGCGCTGGAGATGGTCGACAAGGTGCGCGCTGTCGAGGGGCAGGCGCCGCTGGACATCGACGCCATCCCGCTGGACGACAAGCCGACCTTCGAGATGCTCAAGCGCGCCGAGACCACGGCGGTATTCCAGCTCGAATCCCGCGGCATGAAGGAGCTGATCAAGCGCCTGCTGCCCGACTCCCTGGAGGACATGATCGCCCTGGTGGCGCTGTTCCGCCCCGGCCCCCTGCAGTCGGGCATGGTCGACGACTTCATCAACCGCAAGCATGGCCGGGCGGAGATCTCCTACCCCCACCCGGACTACCAGCACGAGCTGCTCAAGCCGGTGCTCGAGCCTACCTACGGCATCATCCTCTACCAGGAGCAGGTGATGCAGATTGCCCAGGTGATGGCCGGCTACAGCCTGGGCCAGGCCGACATGCTGCGTCGCGCCATGGGCAAGAAGAAGCCCGAGGAGATGGCCAAGCAGCGCGCCGGCTTCCTGGAAGGGTGTGAAGCCAACGGTATCGACAAGGATCTTGCCGGCAACATCTTCGATCTGGTGGAAAAGTTTGCGGGCTACGGCTTCAACAAGTCGCACTCGGCGGCCTACGGGCTGGTCTCCTACCAGACGGCCTGGCTCAAGGCGCACTACCCGGGGCCCTTCATGGCGGCGGTGATGTCCACCGAGATGGACAACCTCGACAAGGTGGTGCCGCTGATCGAGGAGTGTCGCAACCTCGGCCTCACGGTGACCCCGCCCGACGTCAACGTCGGCCGCTACAAGTTCAGCGTCGACGACCAGGCCCGTGTCGTCTACGGCCTGGGGGCGATTCGCGGCGTGGGCGAAGGCCCCATCGGTGCCATCGTCGAGGCCCGCGAGGCGGACGGCCCCTTCGCGGACCTGTTCGACTTCTGCCGTCGGATCGACCCCAGGCGCATGAACAAGCGCACCCTGGAGGCGCTGATTCGTTCCGGCGCCCTGGACTCCCTGGGGCCCAATCGTGCCGTGCTCAGTGCGGCCCTGGACGACGCCCTCAAGGCCGCCGCCCAGAACCAGGCCAACCAGAACCTGGGCATGATCGACATGTTCGGCGAGGCCTTCTCCGACGCCCCCGGCGAGAGCGAGGTCTACGCCGAGTATCTGCGGGCCCGCGAGTGGAGCGACAAGGAGCGCCTGGCCGGCGAGAAGGAGACCCTGGGGCTCTACCTCACCGGTCACCCCATCGACGAGTACGAGAAGGAGCTCGAGCGCTTCGTCTCCACGCGCATCGCCGACCTCAAGCCGTCCCGGGAGCCCCAGCGGGTGGCCGGCCTGGTGGTGGGGATGAGGACCATGAAGTCGAAGCGTGGCGACACCATGGCCTTCCTCACCCTGGATGATCGCACCGGGCGCATCGAGGCGTCGCTGTTCGGCGAGCTCTTCGACCAGCTGCGTGGCCAGCTGGAGACCGATCAGGTGCTGATCGTCGAGGGCGAGGTCGCAAGCGACGATTACTCCGGGGGGCTGCGCCTGCGTGGCAAGGAGGTCACCCCCATGGTCGCGGCACGCACCCGCTACGGGCAGGCGGTGGAGCTCTCCCTGGACGGGGCGGCGGTCAATGGTCGCCTGGTCGACTCGCTGCGCGAGAGCCTGGAGCCGCACCGGAACACCGAGGGGTTGCCGGTGCGGCTGCGCTACCGCAACGCCGAGGCCACCGGTTGGCTGGAACTGGCCGAGGAGTGGAAGGTGGCCCCTACCGATGAGCTGCTGATCGGCCTGCGCGAGGTGCAGGGCCAGGACGGGGTGCGACTCAAGTACCGCTGATACAGGGCGACGCCGGGCTCGCAGCTTTTCCGGCGAGGGGCGCCGGGTTAGCCCTGAGCCATGCTGGCGCCCGCTCGCTGCTGCCTTGCGCCTTGCGTTGAGGGTGCGATAATGCCCCACACTCTTTTTCATGCCGTCCTGGACCCCAGCTGGTCGGTCGGTGGCAGACGATGACAAGGCGGCTTGCTCATGAATCCCAACTATCTCGACTTCGAACAGCCTATCGCCGAGCTCCAGGCCAAGATCGAGGAGCTGCGGCTGGTCAGCAACGACAGCCAGGTCAATCTCAGTGACGAGATCGGTCGTCTCGAGGAGAAGAGCCGCAAGCTCACCGAGTCGATCTTCAAGGACCTTACCCCCTGGCAGGTCTCGCAGCTCTCCCGGCACCCCCAGCGTCCCTACACCCTGGACTATCTGGAGCATGTCTTCGGCGACTTCGACGAGCTCCACGGTGATCGGCACTTCGCCGATGACGCCGCCATCGTCGGCGGCGTGGCACGCCTCGACGATCGCCCGGTGATGGTGATCGGCCACCAGAAGGGGCGCGATGTCCATGAGAAGGTGCGCCGCAACTTCGGTATGCCGCGTCCCGAGGGCTACCGCAAGGCGTGCCGGCTGATGGAGATGGCCGAGCGTTTTGCCATGCCGGTCCTCACCTTCATCGACACGCCCGGGGCCTACCCCGGCATCGATGCCGAGGAGCGTGGCCAGTCCGAGGCGATCGCCTACAACCTGGCGGTGATGTCGCGCCTGCGTACCCCGATCCTGGCCACCGTGGTGGGCGAGGGCGGCTCCGGCGGGGCGTTGGCCATCGGTGTCTGCGACGAGCTGGCCATGCTGCAGTACTCCACCTACTCGGTGATCTCCCCCGAGGGGTGCGCCTCCATCCTGTGGAAGAGTGCCGAGAAGGCCTCCGACGCCGCCCAGGCCATGGGCATCACCGCCGAGCGCCTCAAGGAGCTGGGGCTGGTCGACACCCTGATCCCCGAGCCTCTGGGCGGAGCCCATCGCCAGCCGGTGACCACTGCCGAGCGGGTCAAGGAGGCGCTCTTGGGCAGCCTCGAGCGTCTCGATGCCATGGACACTGACACGCTGCTGGAGCGCCGCTACCAGAAACTGATGAGCTATGGCGCACCTGTTTAAGAGATGGCTGGGGAGCCTCTATGGGGTCAGACCCCAGCCAAATCGACCTATCTGGCCTGGTGCACGTTACCAGCGGAATCGACCCTGCCGGGGTCTGACCCCATAGGGCCGGCCTCGGTGACTCCCTTGCCAGGGGGCTTGCCATGTCCCTGCAATCCCTGATCGACGACGCCCTGGCCCAGACGCCGCCGGGGCGTTGTGTATGGATCGCCCTCTCCGCTGGCCTCGACTCCACCCTGCTGCTGACCCTCGCCGCCGACGCCTGCCAGCGCTTCCCCCGCCCGCTGCGTGCCATTCACGTCCACCACGGTTTGCAGGCCGCTGCCGACGCCTTCGAGGCGCACTGCCAGGCCCTCTGCCGGCGCCTGGGAGTGGCGCTGACCATCGAGCGCGTCAGCGTCGACCCGTCCGCTGGCCAGGGGCTGGAAGGCGCCGCCCGGGAGGCCCGCTATGCCGCTTTCGCCCGCCGGGTGGCCCCGGGAGAGACCCTGTGGCTGGCCCAGCACCGCGATGATCAGGCCGAGACCCTGCTGCTTGCTGCCCTGCGCGGGAGTGGCGTGCGTGGCCTGGGGGGCATGCCGATGGAGCGTGACTGGCGGCGGCGCCGTCTGCAGCGACCGCTGCTGGGCATCTCCCGGGCGTCCCTCGAAGCCGAGGCGGCGCGCCGCGGCCTCGCCTGGACGGAGGACCCCAGCAACGCCGAGTGTGACCAGGATCGCAACTATCTGCGCCATGCGATCCTGCCGCGGCTCGGCGAGCGCTGGCCCCATGCCGCCGGGTCGCTGGCGCGCAGCGCGGCGCTGTGTGCCGAGGCCGATGGCCTGCTGGCGGAATTGGCGGGGATCGACCTGGAGGGCCTGGGGGGGGATCCGGGGCGCCTGTCCCGTGACGGGCTGTCCCGGCTCTCGGCGGCGCGTCGTCGGTTGCTGGTACGCCACTGCTGTGGGCGGCTGGGCCTGGCGCTGCCGCCGGCGCGCCGACTGGAGAGCCTGCTCGCCCAGTTGGGCGCCCGGGAGGATGCCGAGACCCGGGTGGCATGGCCCGGTGGCGAGGCGCGGGTGTGGCGAGGGCATCTCTACCTGCTGGCGCCGCTGCCGATAGCACCGACCGGATGGTGGGTCGCCTGGGACGGACGCGGGCCCCTCGCCACGCCCTTCGGCGGCTGTCGGGTCTCGCTGGCGGGCCCGACGGGCGTGGAGGGGCGCCTATGGGCGATGCCACGGCGCGGCGGCGAGCGACTGTGCCTGGCCGGGCGTGGTCATCGCGACCTCAAGCGGCTGCTTCAGGAGCTGGGGGTGCCGCCCTGGGTGCGCGGGCGACTGGTGGTGATCCACGAGGGGGACACGCCGGTGGCGCTGCTCGACCCTGCCGTGGGGCAGTGGCTGGCGTTCGCCGCGGGCTGGCGAGGGGAGGGCGAGGCGCCCGGGGGCGCGGGCTAGCCGAGGCCGCGCACGCGGCGCGTGCCAACCACTGGCGCGAGGCGCCCGGGGGCGTGGGCTAGCCTCAGCGCCCCAGCAGCAGGTTGAAGCCGGCGGCCTGCTGGTAGGCGGCCTCCTGTTCCAGGTCGTTGAGCAGCAGCGCCGGGGCGCCGTCGCTGCCTGGGTCCAGCGCGAGGTCATCGCCCCTGGCCGAGAGCCGCGGTGCCTCGGGGGGCTGCTCGGGCCGCGAGTGGTTGAAGATCACCGCCAGGCGCAGCAGGCGTGCCAGCCGGGCATGGGAGTCACGATCGAAGGCCGGCAGTGCCTGCCACTCCTTGAGCGGGAACTTACGGCGATGGGCGCGTACCAGGAAGGCCATCAGGCGCTGCTCGGGTCGCGAGAAACCGGTCAGGTCGGAGTGTTCCAGCAGATAGGCGCCGTGGCGGTGGAACTGGCTATGGGAGATGGCCAGGCCGATCTCGTGCAGACGCGCCGCCCATTCGAGGAAGCGTGCCTGGACATCGCTCAGAGCCCACTCATCCCTGACCTGGTCGAACAGCGCCCGGGCCGTGGTCGCCACGTTGTCGGCCTGGCGCGCGTCCACCTGATAGCTGCGGCTGAGGCTGTCGAGGGCCTTGAGCCGGCTGTCTTCGGCGCTGTTGCGCCCCACCAGATCGTAGAGCACGCCCTCGCGCAGGGCGCCGTCGGAATAGCGCATATGCTCGAGCTCGAAGGCCTCGAAGATGGCGCCAAGAATCGCCATCCCGGCGGGGAAGACCCGCGCACGGTCGGGCTTGAGCCCCTCCATGGAGACCTTGTCCAGGCGCTTGGCCTTGATCAGTCGGTGGCGCAGCTCGACCAGCCCCTCGCGGGTTATCACCCCTTCCTGGGCGGCGCCACTGGCCGCCAGCACCGCGGCGGCAGCCTTGATGGTGCCGCTGGAACCCACCGGGTCGCGCCAGCCAAGTTCCCGATAGGGGCGGCGGATGTTGGCCAGCTCCGAGAGGGCGGCGAGCTCGGCCCGGCGCATGCGCTTCTCGCTGATTTCGCCGTCCGCGAAGAAGCGCCGGCTGAAGGAGACGCAGCCCATGCGCAGGCTCTCCAGCGCCAGGGGTTCGAAGCGTTCGCCGATGATGAACTCGGTGGAGCCGCCGCCGATGTCGACGATCAGCCGCCGTCCCTGCTCGGCCAGGGCGTGGGCCGCCCCCAGGTAGATCAGGCGCGCCTCCTCGCGGCCGGCGATGATCTCGATGCGGTGGCCCAGCTCCGCCTCGGCGCGCTCGATGAAGGCCTCGCTGTTGGCCGCCTCGCGCAGGGCGTTGGTACCCACCACCCGCAGGTGGTCGGGGGTGACGCCCTCGAGGAAGGGGGCGAAGCGCGCCAGGCAGCCCAGCGCACGCTCCATGGTGGCGTCGTCCAGGCAACCCTCGTCGTCGAGGCCGGCGGCGAGCTGCACCTTCTCGCCCAGGCGGGCGACCACCTGCAGGCGGTCGTCCTGGTAGTTGGCGACCAACAGGTGGAAGCTGTTGGAGCCCAGATCGATGGCGGCCAGTCGGCGAGGGGCGCTGGTGGCTTCCTGGGTGGCGATGGCCGGGTCCTGTGGCGAGATCATGGGGCTTCCTGTGGCGGGTCTGGAAAAAGGGTGCGGCCAAGTCGCGTCTCTGTCAATCGTCGCTGACGGCAGGGCTTGCGTTCATCGGCGGGCTTGTCTAGTATCGAAGCGTTCGCCTGTTCCGAATGCTTTCCGACCGAACCAGCGATCCCGTCTCGGTCATTTCCAAGTCGTCAGACAGCCCACTGTATCAGCCCGTGTTCCCGGCCTTATGGCTCCGAACCGCTGATCAGGCGAAACGAACCTGCTTCCTCGCTCTCGATATCGGTCCGGTGGCCCGGCAACCCTTGTGTGGTCTCCCGCCCATGGCCATTCGATGCATCACGACCAGAGGTGGCCTGTCCGGGCTCTGAACGCATCCGCAGGGCGCCTTCGTCTCGCCTCCTGTCGCTTTTCCTCACGGCGCATGCCGCCCGGCTTACCAAGAGCAACGTCTGAACACACCGATGAATCTTACCGAACTCAAGCAAAAGCCCGTGCCGGAACTGCTGGAGATGGCCCGCGAGATGGGCATCGACAACCTCGCACGTTCCCGCAAGCAGGACATCATCTTCGCCATCCTCAAGAAGCACGCCAAGAGCGGCGAGCCGATCTACGGCGATGGCGTCCTCGAGATCCTGCAGGATGGTTTCGGCTTCCTGCGCAGTGCCGACAGCTCCTATCTGGCCGGGCCCGACGATATCTATGTGTCGCCGTCGCAGATCCGCCGCTTCAACCTGCGCAAGGGTGACTCCATCTCGGGCAAGATCCGTCCGCCCAAGGAGGGGGAGCGCTATTTCGCCCTGCTCAAGGTCAGCGAGATCAACTTCGATCGGCCGGAGAACGCCAAGCACAAGATCCTGTTCGAGAACCTCACGCCGCTGTTCCCCCAGGAGCGGCTGCGCATGGAGATCGGCAACGGCTCCACCGAGGACCTCACGGCGCGGATCATCGACCTGGTGGCGCCCATCGGCAAGGGCCAGCGTGGCCTGCTGGTCTCACCGCCCAAGGCCGGTAAGACCCTGATGCTGCAGAACATCGCCACCTCGATTACCCGCAACAATCCCGAGTGCCACCTGATCGTGCTGCTGATCGACGAGCGCCCGGAGGAGGTCACCGAGATGTCGCGCACGGTGCGCGGCGAGGTGGTGGCCTCGACCTTCGACGAGCCGCCGGCGCGCCATGTGCAGGTTGCCGAGATGGTCATCGAGAAGGCCAAGCGGCTGGTCGAGCACAAGAAGGACGTGGTGATCCTGCTCGACTCCATCACCCGCCTGGCGCGCGCCTACAATACCGTGGTGCCGAGCTCCGGCAAGGTTCTCACCGGCGGCGTCGACGCCCATGCCCTGGAGAAGCCCAAGCGCTTCTTCGGTGCGGCGCGCAATATCGAGGAGGGCGGTAGCCTGACCATCATCGCCACGGCGCTGGTCGACACCGGCTCCAAGATGGACGAGGTGATCTTCGAGGAGTTCAAGGGCACCGGCAACATGGAGGCCCACCTCGACCGCAAGCTGGCCGAGCGTCGCGTCTATCCGGCGATCAATATCCGCCGCTCCGGCACCCGCCGCGAGGACCTGCTCGCCTCCGAGGACGAGATGCAGCGCATGTGGATCCTGCGCAAGCTGCTCAACCCCATGGAGGATACCGCGGCCACCGAGTTCCTGATCGACCGCCTCAAGGATACCAAGACCAATATCGAGTTCTTCGAGGCCATGAAGCGCCGCTGATCTCGCTCCCGCGCGACCGGGGGCGAAAAGCTGTGCAAGTGTTGTACGGGAATGGGAGGGGCAGCATGCTATGCTGCCCCTCTTGTCATTCTGGAGCCGGGACATCCGCATGAAGTATCAGGACCTTCGCGATTTCATCGCGGCGCTCGAGGAGCAGGGCGAGCTCCAGCGCATCACCGCCGAGGTTGACCCCTACCTCGAGATCACCGAGATCTGCGACCGCACCCTGCGTGCCGGGGGGCCGGCGCTGTTGTTCGAGAACGTCAAGGGCCACACCATGCCGCTGCTCGGCAACCTCTTCGGCACGCCGAAGCGGGTGGCCATGGGCATGGGCCAGGAGTCCGTCGAGGCGCTGCGCGAGGTGGGGGAGCTGCTCGCCTTCCTCAAGGAGCCCGAGCCACCCAAGGGCTTGCGTGACGCCTGGGACAAGCTGCCGATCTTCAAGCAGGTGATGAGCATGGGGCCGAAGCGGGTGCGCTCGGCCCCGGTGCAGGCGCTGGTCTACGCAGACGACGAGGTCGACCTCGACCGCCTGCCGATCCAGCACTGCTGGCCCGGCGATGCCGCGCCGCTGGTCACCTGGCCGCTGGTGATCACCCGGGGGCCCCACAAGAAGCGCCAGAACCTGGGGATCTATCGCCAGCAGAAGCTTGGCAGGAACCGCCTGATCATGCGCTGGCTCTCCCATCGTGGCGGGGCGCTGGACTTCCAGGAGTTCCAGCAGGCCCATCCCGGCGAGCCCTTCCCGGTGGCGGTGGCGCTGGGCGCCGACCCGGCCACCATCCTCGGCGCCGTGACCCCGGTGCCGGACTCGCTCTCCGAGTACGCCTTCGCCGGGCTGCTGCGCGGCTCGCGCACCGAGCTGGTCAAGTGTGGCCATGCCGACCTGGAGGTTCCGGCGTCAGCGGAGATCATTCTGGAGGGCTTCATCTACCCGGGCGACATGGCGCCGGAGGGGCCCTACGGCGACCATACCGGCTACTACAACGAGGTCGACCATTTCCCGGTGTTCACGGTGACGCGCATGACCATGCGCGAGAACGCCATCTACCACTCCACCTACACCGGCCGGCCGCCCGACGAGCCGGCGATCCTGGGGCTGGCGCTCAACGAGGTGTTCGTGCCGATCCTGCGTCGCCAGTTCCCGGAGATCGTCGACTTCTACCTGCCCCCCGAGGGCTGCTCCTACCGCATGGCGGTGGTGACCATGAAGAAGCAGTATCCGGGCCACGCCAAGCGGGTGATGATGGGGGTGTGGAGCTTCCTGCGCCAGTTCATGTACACCAAGTTCGTGGTGGTGCTCGACGATGACGTCGACGCCCGCGACTGGAAGGACGTGATCTGGGCCATCACCACCCGCGTGGACCCCGCACGGGACACCGTGATGGTGGAGAACACCCCCATCGACTACCTGGATTTCGCCTCGCCGGTTTCCGGCCTGGGCTCCAAGATGGGCCTGGATGCCACCAGCAAGTGGCCCGGCGAGACCGACCGCGAGTGGGGCGTGCCCATCGTCATGGACGAGGCCGTCAAGGCCCGCGTCAGCGAGCGCTGGCACGAGCTGGGCATCGATCTCCCCGACAGTATGAGCCCCTGACAATATGACCCCTGACAAGCGTACGAGGCATTCATGACGCCAAGGACCCTGACCTTTCTGGTCACCGAGGTCGAGGACCTCACCCCCGACGTCTTCCGCGTCCGGCTCGAGGGCCGCGCCGAGGCCGTGGCCCACGCTCCCGGCCAGTACCTGGAGCTCAAGCTCGCCGAGGACGTCTGGGTACCCTTCTCCATCGCCAATGCCCACGCCGGCGATGGCGAGATCGAGCTGCATATCCAGCACTGGCCGGAGCGCGACAACTCCGCCCGCTTGCGCGAGAGGGTCAAGGTGGCCAATCGCCTGACCCTGCGCCTGCCCAGCGGCGACTGCGTGCTGGACCCGGACAGCCGACGCCCGCTGCTGCTGATCGCCGCCGGCACCGGCTTCGCCCAGATGAAGGCGCTCGTGGAGGGCGCACTTGCGGCCGATCCCGCACGCGAGATCGCCCTGTGGTGGGCCGCACGCGAGGCGCGCGACCTCTACCTGGAGCGCCTGCCCCGGGAGTGGGCCGAGTCTCATGCCAACGTCATCTTCCATCCGGTGACCGAGGTGGCCCCGGAGCTGCCCTGGGCCGGCGAGCGGGTGGCGGGCCATCGCGGCCGCATCGACCAGGCCCTGGCCGCAGGGCTCGACGATGTCTCCGGCCATGACGTCTACCTCTCCGGCTCGCCGGGCATGGTCTACGCCTGCGTGGACGTGCTCGCCTCCCTGGGCCTCGCGCCCTCGCGGGTCTTCTCGGATGTCTTCGCCTATGCGCCGCGCGACCCCATCGTGCCCACCGTCGGCAGCCTGCGGCGCGAGGCCGACGCATGAGTGCCTCGCCGATCCTGATCACCGGCGGCGCCCAGCGCCTGGGGCGCCACTGTGCCGAGCAACTGGTCAATGACGGCCATCCGGTGATCATCAGCTACCGCCGCGAGCGTCCCGAGCTCGAGGCGCTGCGCGAGCGAGGCATCATCACCCTGCAGGCGGACTTTGCCAGCGAGGAGGGCATCCTCGACTTCCTCGCGCGTCTCAAGGCCGAGACGCGCTCGCTGCGCGCCATCGTGCACAACGCCAGCGACTGGGCGCCCGACTCCACCGGCCCCGAGGCGGGCGCCACCTTCGAGCGGCTGTTCCGGATCCATATGCTGGCGCCCTACCTGATCAACCTGCACGCCCGCGAACTGCTCGCGGCGTGCAGCGAGCCCCAGCGCGATATCGTGCACATGACCGACTACGTGGTGCAGAAGGGCTCCAGGAAGCACGCCGCCTACGCCGCCAGCAAGGCCGGGCTCGACAACCTGACGCTGTCGTTCGCCGCGCTGTACGCCCCCGACATTCAGGTCAACGCCATCGCCCCGGCGTTGATCATGCTCAATGAGGGTGACGACGAGGCCTATGCCGAGAAGGCCCGGGCCAAGTCGGCGATGCAGAAGGTCCCCGGCCCCGGGGTGATCTACCAGACCCTGCGCTACCTGCTCGACAACCGCTACGTCACCGGCGCCACCCTGCCGGTGGACGGCGGGCGCCACCTGGCATAGCACAGCCTGCGACTTTCGGCACCGTGCCGAGGCACGCCAACTTCGCTAGAATAGGCGCCACCCCATACCCCAACCCTGACGCAAGCGAAGGAGCGACATATGGCGGGACACGACGAGAACTTCCGCGACAGCAGCGGCCTGCTTTCCATCATCATGGGCCTGATCGCGTTGGTGGCCCTGAGCTGCCTGCCGGCCACCATCGGCTGGTATCAGCTGTTTGCCGGCTGAGCCGCATGGCGGGCCTTGCCAGCCATGCCGCAATGCGGCAGGATAAAGCGAATGCTCAGGAGAACCCCATGATCGCAGCCGTCACCCCGCGCCTCCCCCAACACGCCGTCATCGGCCGTGGGGCGTCGTCGTGCGTGGCCGCGAGCGGCTTCTGGTATGGCTATTTTATGACCGGTGTGCCGGCGGCCATGTCCTGAGTGAAAGACGCGACATCGCCGGAGGCGCACCCACCAGGGCCGCCTCCACCAGAACCCCCGGACGGCAGCCCCGCCCGGGGGTTCTGCGTTTCAGGGCACTGCATGACACAACAGACATCGAGGAGAGAGACCATGACCGCATCCATCGCCATTCGCCAGAACCGGGACCGCATGGGCTATTACAGCTACTGGCGATTTAGCGAGCTGCGGTCGGTCCACTCCGCCACGTCCGACCGTAGCGAGATCGGTGGCACCCGACAGACACGATGTATGACCGCTACCCGGAGTTGATGACACCATGAACGCTACCCTCGCCGCCGCCCACCTGAACGAATCATCGCGCGCTGCCGCCACCCCGGCCGCCAATCCGCTCGCCAATCCGGCCGCCAATCCGCCCCGGGCGTTGCCCACGCCTGGCGAGCTGTGCCGCGAGTTGCCGCTTTCCGCCGACTCGGTGCGCCGGGTCGACGACCAGCGTCGCGCCGTGCATGACATCCTTGCCGGTCGCGATGACCGCCTATTGGTGGTGGTCGGTCCCTGCTCCATCCACGCCCCCGAGGCGGCACTGGAGTACGCCCACCGGCTGGCGGAGCTGGCCGCCAGGGTGGATGATCGCCTGCTGCCGGTGATGCGGGTCTATGTGGAGAAGCCGCGCACCACTGTGGGCTGGAAGGGGCTCGCCTACGATCCCGACCTGGACGGCAGCGGCGACATGGCGCGTGGCCTCGAGGTCTCGCGTCGGTTGATGCGCGAGGTGGTCGCCCTGGGATTGCCGGTGGCGACCGAACTGCTGCAACCGATGCTGGCGCCCTATCTCGAGGACCTGCTCGCCTGGGTGGCGATCGGCGCCCGCACCACCGAGTCCCAGCTGCACAGAGAGCTGGCCAGCGGCCTCTCGGCGGCGGTGGGCTTCAAGAATGCTACCGGCGGCGACATCGGTGTGGCCCTGGATGCCATGCGCGCCGCCGCCCACCCCCACAGCCACTTCGGCATGGACGCCGAGGGGCGGCCGGTGATCCGCGATACCGCCGGCAACCCGCACACCCAACTGGTGCTGCGTGGCGGTCATGGCGAGCCCAACTACCAGGCGCCCCACGTACGTGCGGCGCGTCGGGCGCTGGAGGAGGCGGGCCTCTCACCGCGGCTGATGGTCGACTGCAGCCACGCCAATGCGCGCAAGGACCACCGCCGCCAGAGTGAGGTGCTGCTCGACGTGCTGGCCCAGCGCCAGGCCGGCGAGACGGCGATCGCCGGCCTGATGCTGGAGAGCCACCTTCATGAGGGTAGGCAGGCACTGGAGCCGGGGCGGCTGCGCCACGGGGTCTCGGTCACCGACGCCTGCATCGGCTGGGAGACCACCGAACACCTGCTGCTCTCCGCCGCCGAGCGGCTGCGCTGACAGCGCCTCTTAGCGAGGAGCGCCGGGGGAAGGCCGAAGAGGAGGTCCGAGGACCAAGGATGGCCGAGGTAGCGTACAGGGACGTATTCACAGCGCCTCCTCGCAGGCCTTTACCCGGGTTAGCCCGAGCGATTTCGGTTATAGCGTCTGCTGTACCGTGGTTAAAGATCCCGGGATAATGCCCACGATCGTTGATTCGCCATCCAGGAGAGCGTCATGCCGTTCCAGTTCGAGGAACACGACCCCGAGACCTACCGCCGCAAGGGGCGCTTCATCAGCCTGGCCATGGCCGGTCAGCTGGCCGTCTTCGGGCTGGTGTTCGCCCAACTGCTGCAGGCCGCCTTCGACGGCGGGTTCTGGCTCAACGTGCTGGGCGTGGTGCTGGGCCTGGTGGCCACCAGCCTGGTGTTCGCCGTGTTGCGTGAGCGACCCTGGATGGCCGAGGTGCGCTATGTTTGGCAGCTCAAGCACCACCTCTCCCGGGTCAGCGGCTACCTGCCGGCCCTGCGGCGTGCCGTGGAGGAGGGCAATGACACCGCCCTGGACCTCCTCGCCTTCTACCACCAGGGCATGGTGCAGCTCGCCGAGCTCAATGGGCGCACCCTGGACGACGATGCCGAGGCCGTCGCCCAACGCATGAAGGTGCGCCTGGCCCGGGAGGCGCGCGGCCTGCCCGAGCGGGTCGATGGCTTCGACCCCCACGACCTGGCGGCCTTCCGCAGGGGATAAGCCTCCCGGCCAAGCGTCTGCCCGCCGCTTCATCGGTCTGTCACCTTGTTCGCCTAGCCTGACCTCGTCCTGGAGGCGTCCCCACGCCTCCTTCCCGTCGACGAGGAGTTCCCCATGAGCAAGGAAATCGAGGATCATCGCGACCTCAACCCGGGTACCAACGAGCCTTTCGCCTCCGTTCTCGACCGCCATGTCTCCCGGCGCAGCGTGATGCGCGGTGGCCTGGGGCTGGCGGCCGCCTCGATGCTGGGCTTCGGCGGTGCCGCCCAGGCGCTGGCCGCGAGCACCCAGCACGAGAAGACGCCACTGCGCCTGGCCTTCGAGTCGATCGCCGGCTCACGCAGCGATGCCGTGGTGGTGCCGCCGGGTTACACCGCCCAGGTGCTGGTGCCCTGGGGCACGCCGCTGTCGGGCGAGGCAGCGGAGTGGAGCGCCGACTTGGCCATGACGCCCGAGCGCCAGGCACAAAGCGTGGGCATGCACCATGACGGCATGCACGGCTTCCCGCTGGAGGAGGCGAGCGCCTCGCGCCGCTTCGTGCTGGCGCTCAACAACGAGTACATCGACCAGCAGGCGCTGTGGGCGCCCCAGGGCGGCCCCACCAACGCCGAGGAGGGCGCGCGCCCCGCCGAGGAGTCGCGCACCGAGATCAACGCCCACGGCGTGACCCTGGTGGAGGTGAAGCGGGACGACGACGGTCGCTGGACGCATGTACCGGGCTCCCCCTACAACCACCGCTTCACCAGCGCGACCGAGATGGAACTGGCCGGCCCGGTCGCCGGCAGCGACTACGTCAGGACCCGGTTCTCGCCGGAGGGGCGCCTCACCCGCGGCACCAACAACAACTGCGGCAACGGCTTCACCCCCTGGGGCACCTACCTGGCCTGCGAGGAGAACTGGCCCAACATCTTCGTCAACACCGGCGAGCGTTTCGCCGACGACGCCCGCATCGGGATTCCCACCCAGCGTGGCCGCTACGGTTGGGAGACCTCGGCGGGGGATCCCAGCGAGGAGAATGACGAGTTCGCTCGCTTCGACATCACCCCGCGCGGTGCCGATGCCGGCGAGGATTACCGCAACGAGGCGCGCACCTTCGGCTACCAGGTGGAGATCGACCCCTACGATGGCAGCCGCCGTGCCGTGAAGCGCACCGCCCTTGGCCGCTTCCGCCACGAGGGGTGCTGGCTCGGCAAGCTCGAGCCGGGCCAGCCGGTGGTCTTCTACTCCGGCCACGATGCCCGCAACGAGTACATCTACAAGTTCGTCTCCGCCGCGGCCTGGGACCCGGCCGATGCCAACCGCCCCGGTGCGACCTATGATCGCCTGGCGATCGGCGCCAAGTATCTGGACGAGGGAACCCTCTACGCCGCCCGCTTCGATGCCGACGGCAGCGGCGCGTGGCTGCCGCTGACGCCGCAGGCGAAGAGTCGTGAGGGGCGCCCGCTTCACGAGGCCCTGGGGCTGGCCGCCGATGACCAGGCCGGCATCCTCATCCATACCTGCGATGCCGCCGACCTGATGGGCGCCACGCCCATGGACCGTCCCGAGTGGGCCAGCGTCGACCCCGCCTCCGGCGAGGTCTATATCACCCTGACCAACAACAGCCAGCGCACCGAGGCGGGCAGCGAGGCGACCTATACCAACGAGGGGGGCGCCATCGATGAGCTCGGAGTGGGCTTTGCCACCGCACCAATCAACGAAGCCAACCCACGCCCCGACAACGGCGCCGGGCATATCATCCGCTGGCGTGAAGGCAGCGACGAAATGCGTTTCGCCTGGGAGGTCTTCGTCTTCGGCGCCGCCGCCACCGACGGCGACAACCGCTCGGGCCTGACCGAGGCCAATCAGTTCGCCAGCCCCGATGGCCTGTGGTTTGACGATCGTGGCGATGGCCAGGGCATCCTGTGGATCCAGACCGATAACGGCTACGACGGCGTCGCCGAGCACACCAACGACCAGTTGCTGGCCGTGGTGCCGGGTGCCCTGGAGGGGGGCGTGGTCACGCCCGAGACCCAGCAGCACCTCAAGCGCTTCGCGGTGGGCCCCAATGGCTGCGAGGTCACCGGGATCTTCGCCACGCCGGACAAGACCGCGCTGTTCATCAACATCCAGCATCCGGGCAACTGGCCGGCCTCCGAGGATGCCTCCGAACAGACCAAGGGCAAGGTGCGTCCGCGGGCGTCCACCGTGGTGATCCAGCGCCAGGATGGTGGCCAGATCGCCGTCTGACCCGGCTTCGCCGGGAGCTGTAAGCCGTAAGCCTTAAGCTGTAAGAAAACCCGCCCCGGCAGACTGGCTGCCGGGGCGGTTGCGTTTATGCTGTCTTCGAGCTTCGAGCGAAGCCCGGGCTCAGGCCTTGGCGGCGTAGGCGTAGAGCAGCGTCTCTTGGGCACTGATCGGTGCGGCCTCGCCGGGGCTCTGCTTGATATAGCTGCCGTCGGACTGCAGCAGCCAGCTCTGGCAGTTGTCCACCAGGTAGGTCTCCAGGTCCTTGCGCACCCGGGCCGCCAGCTTCTTGTCCAGCAGCGGGAAGCAGGTCTCTACCCGGTGGAACATGTTGCGGGTCATGAAGTCGGCGCTGGAGGCCCACACCTCCGGCTTGCCGGCGTTGTGGAAGTAGAAGACCCGGGTGTGCTCCAGGAAGCGCCCGACGATCGAACGGACCCGGATGTTCTCCGATATCCCGGGGACTCCGGGACGCAGGCAACACTGGCCGCGGATGATCAAGTCGCACTCCACGCCGGCCTGGGACGCACGGTAGAGCGCCTGGATCAGCTTCGGCTCGGTCAGCGAGTTGCACTTGACGATCAGGTGGGCGCGCTTGCCCTTGCGGGCCTCCACCGCCTCGCGCTCGATCATCGTCACGAACCCTTCGTGCAGGGTGAAGGGCGCATGCAGCAGCGTCTCGATGCGCCGCGCCCGACCCATGCCGGAGAGCTGCTGGAACACCTGGTGAATGTCCTCGCAGAGGGAGGGGTTGGCGGTGAGCAGACTGTAGTCGGTATAGAGCCGGGCGGTCTTGGAGTGGTAGTTGCCGGTGCCGAGGTGCGCATAGTGACGCAGCTTGTCCTTCTCGCGGCGCACGATATGCATCATCTTGGCATGGGTCTTGTAGGCCATCACGCCGTAGATGACGATGGCGCCGGCCTCCTGCAGTCGCGAGGCCAGCGACAGGTTGTCGGCCTCGTCGAAGCGCGCGCGCAGCTCGATCACCACCGTGACCTCCTTGCCACCTCGCGCCGCCTCCACCAGCGAATTGACGATGGGTGAATCGGCGCCGGTGCGGTAGAGGGTCTGCTTGATGGCCAGCACGCCTGGGTCCCGGGCGGCCTCGGACAGCAGGTCCTCGACCGGCGAGAAGGACTGGAAGGGATGATGCAGCAGCACGTCGCCGGCGGCGATGGTGTCGAACAGGCTGCTTCCCTTGCCGAGGTTCTTCGGGAAGCCCGGGGTGAAGGGGCGGTAGAACATGTCGGGCAGTTCGACGTCACCGATCAGGGACAGCATGCGGGTCAGGTTCACCGGACCGTTGATCCGGTAGAGGTCCTCCTCCTCCAGCTCGAACTGCTTGAGCAGGAAGGTAGTGAGCTCCTCCGGACAGGTATCGACCACCTCCAGGCGCACACCGCTGCCGTAGCGGCGCGCCAGCAGCTCGCCGCGCAGCGCCGACGCCAGGTCGGAGACCTCCTCCGGGTCCACCGCCATGTCGGCGTTGCGGGTCAGACGGAACTGGTAGCAGCCGCGCACCGTCATGCCCGGGAACAGCTCCTCGGCGTGGGCATGGATCATCGAGGAGAGGAACACGGCCTCCTTGAAGCCCTCGTCACACAGCTCCGGGGGCATCGCGATCACCCGGGGCAGCGAGCGCGGTGCGGGTAGGATCGCCAGGCCGCCTTCGCGGCCGAAGGCGTCCTTGCCCTCGAGCTGGACGATGAAGTTGAGGCTCTTGTTGACCAGCCGCGGGAAGGGGTGGGAGGGATCCAGTCCGATGGGGCTGATCACCGGCATGATCTCCCTCTCGAAGTAGTCGCGAACCCAGGCGTGCTGGGCCTTGGTCCAGTCGCTGCGCCGCCGGAAGCGCAGCTTCTTCTCCAGCAGCGCCGGCAGCAGCACCTCGTTGAGGATCTGGTACTGGCGTTCGATCTGCTCGTGGGCGATCGCCGAGATCTCGCCGAGCACTGCCCGCGGCGAGCGGCCGTCGGCCCCGGTGCTGGCATCGCCCAGGGCCACCTGATGCTTGAGTCCGGCGACCCGGATCTCGAAGAACTCGTCCAGGTTCGACGAGAAAATCAGCAGGAACATCAGCCGGTTGAGCAGGGGGTGCGACTCGTCCAGGGCCTGCTCCAGGACCCGGATATTGAACTGCAGGTGGGAGAGTTCGCGGTTGAAGTAAAGAGACGGGTCGCTCAGGTCCGCATCGTCATGGGGCCTGGCCTTGGGCTTGATGCCGGCGCGGGTCTGGTTGAGGCGCGGGGTCGGAATATCGCCCCCGCTCTCCTCGGCGCTCGGGCCGCTCAGTTGAGGTGACAAGGCGGGGACTTGCTCGGGGCTGCGGTCTTCCATGGTCTTCTCTCTGTTTCCTGGAAGGGCGTGCCGTCCCCTCCCTGGCTATTGGGTGAGCAGTCGTGCTGCCCGCTTGGCAAAATAGGTCAGCACGCCGTCGGCGCCAGCGCGCTTGAAGCAAAGCAGCGATTCCAATATCACGCCATCGGCATCCAGCCAGCCGTTCTCGAAGGCCGCCATGTGCATGGCGTACTCGCCGCTGACCTGATACGCATAAGTGGGCGCCTTGAATTCGTCCTTGACCCGGCGAACCACGTCCAGGTAAGGCATGCCGGGCTTGATCATCACCATGTCGGCGCCCTCGGCCAGGTCCATGGCGACCTCGTGCAGGGCCTCGTTGCCGTTGGCCGGATCCATCTGGTAGGTGCTCTTGTCCGCCTTGCCCAGATTGGTCGCCGAGCCCACCGCATCGCGGAAGGGGCCGTAGTAGCGCGATGCGTACTTGGCGCTGTAGGCCATGATGCGGGTGTTGACCAGCTGTTCCTGTTCCAGCACCCGGCGGATCTCGCCGATGCGGCCATCCATCATGTCCGAGGGGGCCACCACATCGGCACCGGCCTCGGCGTGGGAGAGCGCCTGCTTGAGCAGGGTCTCCACGGTGCGGTCATTCTGCACATAGCCCTGCTCGTCGATGATGCCGTCCTGGCCGTGGCTGGTGTATGGGTCCAGTGCCACGTCGGTGATGATGCCGAGCTCGGGCAGGGCCTCCTTGAGAGCCCGCACGCTGCGCTGCACCAGGCCGTTCGCGTTGTAGGACTCCTCGGCCAGCTCGCTCTTCAGCGAGGTGTCCACCACCGGGAACAGCGCGATGGCGGGGATGCCCAGCTCGACGGCCTCGCGGGCCTCCTCGATCAGCAGGTCCAGCGACAGACGCTCGACCCCCGGCATGGAGGGCACCGCCTCGCGCTGCTCCTCGCCCTCCATCACGAAGACCGGCCAGATCAGGTCGGCCGGGGTCAGCACGTTCTCGCACATCAGTCGGCGCGAGAAGGCGTCACGGCGCATGCGGCGCATGCGGGTGGCGGGGAATTGGCGTGGGGTCGTGCAGCTCAAGGTCGTCTCTCCGGCTCTGGCGCCGCCGATTGCAGTCTGGCGGCCTTTGATGACAATAATGTGACAGCGTTGTGTTGGCTGTCCCCGAGTATATCAGTGTGGCATTGCGCCGAAAGGCTCACCTTGTCGCACTCGTGGGATCGCTCTAGAGTGTGGAGCTCGTTAACAGGTCCTGCCGTCGGCAGGCGAACCCTGCAAGGAGATAGGCATGAGCAAACAGGTGGCGGTGATCCTTTCGGGCTGCGGGGTCTTCGATGGCTCCGAGATCTACGAAACCACCCTGACCCTGCTGCGGCTCGACCAGTTGGGCCTCGGCTATCGCTGCTTCGCGCCGGATATCACCCAGCACCATGTCATCGACCACCGCAGCGGTGAGGTGGCCGACGGTGAGGTGCGCAACGTGCTCAGCGAGGCGGCTCGGCTGGCGCGCGGAGAGATCCAGCCCCTGGCAGAGCTGGTGGCGGACGACTTCGATGCGGTGATCCTGCCCGGCGGGTTCGGCGCCGCCAAGAACCTCTCGAGCTTCGCCGAGGATGGCGCCGAGATGCAGGTGCTCGATGAGCTCAAGGAGGCGCTGGAGGGCTTTCACGAGGCGCGCAAGCCCATCGGCATGATGTGCATCAGCCCGGTGATGGTGCCGCGCCTGCTGGGCGAGGGCATTGCCGTCACCATCGGCCAGGATCCCGGTGTTTCCGGGGCCATCAGCGCCATGGGGGGGCTGCACCGCAGCTGCGGGGTGGAGGAGATCGTGGTCGACTTCGAGCATCGCGTGGTGACCACGCCTGCCTATATGCTCGCCACCCGCATCAGCGAAGCCGCCACCGGCATCTTCAAGCTGGTCGATCGGGTCGATGAGCTGATGGATCTCTGACCCGGCTTCGCCGGGAGCTGTAAGCCGTAAGCTTTAAGTAAAACCCCCAGAGCATTGAGTTGAGGCCTGGGGGTTTTCTTATGGCTTACAGCTTACAGCTTAGGAGTCGTCTTCCGCCTCGTGCCGCTCCTTCTTGCGGCGGGCGAAGCGGCCGAACAGCAGGCCAACCTCGTAGAGCAGGTACATGGGGATCGCCAGCAGGCTCTGGGAGATCACGTCCGGCGGGGTGAGCAGCATGCCCACCACGAAGCAGCCGAGCACCACGTAGGGACGCTTCTTCGACAGGCTCTCCACCGTGGTGGCGCCCGAGGCGATCAGCAGGAAGGTGGCGATGGGAATCTCGAAGGCCACACCGAAGGCGAAGAACAGCTTCAGCACGAAGTTGAGGTAGGCGTTGATGTCGGTCATCACCGTCACGTTCTCCGGCCCGGTCTGGGTGAAGAACTCGAACAGCAGCGGGAAGACCACATAGTAGGCAAAGGCCGCACCGGCGTAGAACAGCATCACGCTGGAGGCCAGGATGGGGATGGCCAGCGCCTTCTCGTTGTCGTACAGGCCCGGGGCCACGAAGGCCCATGCCTGGTGCAGCACGTAGGGCACGGCGATGAACACCGCCGTGACCAGGGTCAGCTTGAAGGGCGCCAGGAAGGGCGATGCCACCTCGGTGGCGATCATCTGCGAGCCTTCGGGCAGCAGCGCCATCAGCGGCTGGGCCACGAAGGTATAGATGTCGTTGGCGAAGGCGTAGAGGCCGAGGAAGATCACCAGCACCGCCACGACGGCGTGCAGTAGACGCGAGCGCAGCTCTATCAGGTGCTCGATCAGCGGGGCCTGGTGCTGTTCCGGGCCGTCACCGGGGTTGCTCATCGTTCGGGGGCGTCCTTGTCGACGGGGGAGGGCTCGGGTGCGGCGCCAGGCGGCGTGTCAGCCCCCTCTCGGGCGCGTGACAGGGCCTCATCCAGGCGCTGCTCCGGCGTTGCCACGGGCACATCCTGGCCGCGCTTGTCGGCCTCGTGGGAGCCGCGCTCGGGCTCGGCGATGCCTTCGACGCCACGCTTCACCTGGTTGATGCTGTCGTCCAGCTTCTTCTGCTGCTCGTCGAGCTTCTGGCGCAGCTCTTCGGCCTCCAGTTGCGCGCTGATCTCGCGCTGCATGCCAGAGACGGTTCGCTTGATCTTGCCGATCCACAGGCCCAGGGTGCGCGCCGCCTTGGGCAGCCGCTCCGGGCCGAGCACCAGCAGGCCTACCACGCCGAACAGCAGGAGTTCGAGAAAGCCGATATCGAACATGGCGGGTTACTTGCGCTCTTCTTGTTCCTCGGGCTTTCGCTCGGCCTGTACGTCGTAGGTGTTGGTCTCATCCTTGTGGTCGACGCGGGCCTGGGCTTGCGCTTCGGTTTCCTCTTCCGCGGCCTTGTCGCCCTTCTCGTCCTCGTTCATCGCCTTCTTGAAGCCCTTCACGGCGCCACCCAGGTCGGTGCCGACGTTGCGCAGCTTCTTGGTGCCGAAGATCAGGATGATGATGCCGAGTACGATCAGCAGTTGCCAGATACTGATACCACCTAACATGAGTGCTTCCTCTGATTGGAGTTCCCGGTCACCCGGAACGGCCAGTGCTGTTGTGTCCAGCGGACTAGGATTGGCGTGCAGCCTTCTCGTCATGGCCAGAGATGCCGAAGCGGCGCCCCAGCTCGTCGAGCACCGCTCCATGCTCGAGCCCGAGATGCGACAGCATCACCAGGCTATGAAACCACAGGTCGGCCGTTTCGGCGATCAACGCTTGGCGCTCGGAGTCGCCACCGGCCTCGGCGTCCTTCGCCGCGAGCAGGGTCTCGGTCGCTTCCTCGCCGACCTTCTCGAGTATCTTGTTCAAGCCCTTGTGATGCAAGGCAGCAACGTAGGAGTCGGCCGGATCGGCCGCGCGGCGTTGATCCAGGACAACCTGCAGTCGCTCGAGAATATCGCTCATCGTTGACGTCTCCGTGAAAGGGGCGAGCGTGAAACGTGGTCAGTGCCAGGCCAGCAGCGCCAGGCCGAGGACCGCGGCGGCCAGCGCCGGCCAGGGCTGCCCGCCGGCCCACTCGGCCAGCGGCTGCCAGGCCACGGCCAGTGCTACCAGCAGCAGCCCCAGGCGTAGCCGGCGGTGGCGGCGGCCCTGGTGCGCCAGTTGGCGCTGGATGCCGCCGAGTGCATCGCCCTGGTGGCGGCGCTGGCGCTTCTCCCGCTCGGCCTGGGACAGCACCTGGTGGACCAGGGATGGCAGTTCGGGTAGCTGGTGGCTGAGCTCCGGGGCCTGACGCTTGAGCGAGGCCCAAAAACCCTTCACGCCGGCGCGCTCTTCCATCCAGCGCTCCAGGTAAGGCTTGGCGGTCTTCCACAGGTCGAGCTCCGGATAGAGCTGGCGCCCCAGGCCCTCGATGTTGAGCAGGGTCTTCTGCAGCAGCACCAGTTGCGGCTGCACCTTCATGTCGAAGCGTCGAGCCGTCTGGAACAGGCCCAGCAGCACCTGGCCGAAGGAGATGTCCTTGAGCGGCTTCTCGAGGATTGGCTCGCACACGGTGCGGACCGCGGCGGCGAACTCGTTGGCCCGGGTATGCTCGCCGACCCAGCCCGACTCGATATGCAGCGCCGCCACCTCGTAGTAGTCCTGGTGGAAGAAGGCCAGCAGGTTGCGGGCCAGGTAGTCCTGGTCCTCGCGGGTCAGGCTGCCGACGATGCCGCAGTCGATGGCGATGTACTGGGGGTCGTGGGGGTGCTTGCGGGAGACGAAGATGTTGCCCGGGTGCATGTCGGCATGGAAGAAGTTGTCACGGAACACCTGGGTGAAGAAGATCTCCACGCCACGTTCGGCGAGCTTCTTGAGGTCGGTGTCTTGGGCCTTGAGGGCGGCAAGATCGGCCACCGGCACGCCGTAGATGCGCTCCTGGACCATCACCCGGTGACGGGTCAGCTCCCAGTGGATGGCCGGCACATAGAGGTGGGTGGAGTCCCTGAAGTTGCGCTTGAGCTGGGAGGTGTTGGCCGCCTCCTTGTGCAGGTCGAGCTCGTCGAACAGGGTCGTCTCGTAGTCGCGCACCACCTCCACCGGGCGCAGCCGGCGTGCCTCGGGCACGATGGTCAGCAGGCGGGCGAAGCGGTAGAGCAGGGCCATGTCCTGGCGCATCACCCGGTCGATGCCCGGCCGGATGATCTTGACCACGACCTCCTCGCCGCCGTGCAGCCTGGCGGCGTGAACCTGGGCGATGGAGGCCGAGGCCAGGGGTTCGGCGTCGAAGGAAGCGAAGGCCTCGGCCACCGGCAGGCCCAGCTCCGCCTCGACCACGTCGCGCGCCTCGCTGCCGGGAAAGGGGGGGACCTGGTCCTGTAGGCGCTTGAGCTCGTCGGCCACATCCTCGGGCAGCAGGTCGCGGCGGGTGGAGAGCACCTGGCCGAACTTGACGAAGATGGGGCCCAGCGACTCCAGCGCCAGGCGCAGGCGCTCGCCCCGGGAGCGCTCGCCGATGGGCACCAGGCGCAGCGGCGAGAGCCTGAACAGGACGCGCAGCGGCCAGGGCAGGCGCTCGAGGGGCAGCAGGGTGTCGAGGCGGTAGCGGGTGATCACCCAGAGGATGCGCAGCAGACGCAGCAGGATCATGGCGTCACCCTGTCCGCCAGGCGCCGGTGCAGGCGGGCGAGGCGCGCCTCGAGGCGGTCGGAGGCCACTTCCAGCTCGGTCAGGTGGTCACGCAGCACCTCGAGCTGGGGGCGGCCCGGCAGCAAACGGGCCTCCTCGACCAGGTATTCGGAGAGGTCGGCACAGAACTCCTCGCGGGTGCGCAGACCGAAGCGGCCCAGGCGACGCAGTCCCTCGGCCAGGCTGTGGGCGGGGATATCGCCGAGCCAGCGGGCCAGCTCGCCCTCCCAGTCCAGGTCGAGGTCGAGCAGCAGGTCGCGGGTCGCCTCCAGCAGCGGGATGCGGCCGCGAACCGCCAGCCGCCCCTGGAACATCAGCCGCTCCATCGAGGCGCCGCCGAGCAGGGCGCCGAGGGTCTCGGCGTCCAGCTCGACCACGGCATCGTAGGCCGCCTCGTCGGTATCATCGGGGCGCAGCAGGTCGAGGCCGCCGCCATGGAAGTGGATGGCCAGTGCCAGCTCGGGCTGCTCGAGGCGCAGCAACAGCTGCTGGCCGGCCAGCCGGGCCAGGCGCGAGGGGGCAGCCGGGTCGCGGGCCAGCAGGCCGTTCAGGGTCCTCTCGGCAGCGGCGAGCAGCAGGGTCGGTGTCAACGCCATGCCCACCTCAGAGTTTGATACCGCGGTGCAGGGCGACGATGCCCCCGGTCATGTTGGTGTACTCGACCCGCTCCAGGCCGGCCGCCTCCATCATCCCCTTGAGCGTCTCCTGGTCGGGGTGCATACGAATCGACTCGGCCAGGTAGCGGTAGCTGTCGGCATCGCTGGCCACCACCTGGCCGATGCGCGGCAGCAGGCGGAAGGAGTACTCATCGTAGGCCTTGGTCAGCAGGGGGTTGCCCGGCTTGGAGAACTCCAGCACCAGCAGGCGGCCACCCGGCTTGAGCACCCGGGCCATGGAGCGCAGCGCGGCATCCTTGTCGGTGACATTGCGCAGGCCGAAGGCGATGGTGATGCAGTCGAAGGTGTTATCCGGGAAGGGCAGGCACTCGGCATTGGCCTGGACATACTCGACATTGCCGCCCACTCCGTGGTCGAGCAGCTTGTCACGACCGACGCGCAGCATCGACTCGTTGATATCGGCCAATACCACACGGCCGCGGGGGCCCACCAGGCGCGAGAACTTCAGCGTCAGGTCGCCGGTGCCGCCGGCGATATCGAGCACACTGTGGCCGGGGCGAACCCCGGCGCGCTCGATGGTCAGCCGCTTCCACAGGCGGTGGATGCCGAACGACATCAGGTCGTTCATGACGTCGTAGCGGGCCGCCACGGAGTGGAATACATCGGCTACCCGGGAGGCCTTCTCCTCGAGGGGCACTTCCTGATAGCCGAAATCGGTGGTCTGCTTGTCCCTGGAGCTGGGGTTGGCGCTCATGCGATGGGGCTCCCGAATCGCTGCATGGGAGAGGTCAAGGCCTCGGATGGGCGCCATTGTAGCCTCCCGCGGCGGCGATTGTCTTGACGCGGGTTACAGCTGCTTGATTTCTATGCCCAGCGGCTCGCGGCTGGCGCCGGCCGCCGCCAGGCGCTCCAGGTACGTGGCCCAGTTGGCTTCGCGATTGTCGATCAGCCACTTGAAGTAGTCCCAGCTGAACAGGCCGCTGTCGTGGCCGTCATCGAAGTGCAGCTTGAGGGCGTAGCGACCGGTGGGGGTGATGTCCTTGAGGCCGACGAACTTCTTGCCTACCTGCAGGGTCTCCTGGCCGCGGCCGTGGCCGCGCACCTCGGCTGAGGGGGAGAAGACTCGCAGGTATTCGATGGCGAGGCGGTAGCTCTGGCCATCGGCATAGCCGAGCTCCAGCTCGCGGGCCTGCTTGTGGTAGTGCACCTTGGTAGGAATTGGGGCTGGCATGGTTGGCGTCCGGATCTGGGCATTAGGGGACGCGGCTGACCCGGTGACAGGCCTTCGCGGAGGCGCTGTGAACCCCTCCCTGGGTGCTACCGATGCCCTGCTTCGCTCTCGCGTCCTGCTTCGCTTGCAGGACCGGTGCTGGCCATCCATGGCCAGCCCGTTCGAAGCAGGGCTTCTCACCCCAGGCAAGGACCTCCGCTACGGCCTGTCCCCGGCGCCGCGGGCAGCCGCTGGTGGCATACTGTGCCCCGCGGCGTGCCGCTTGGTTACAGGATATACCGCGACAGGTCCTCATCCATCGCCAGCTCGCCGAGCTGCGAGTCGACGTAGGCGGCATCGATGGTCAGCGGTGTGCCGATGTCGCTGCCCCGGAACGAGGCCTCCTCCAGCAGGCGCTCCATCACGGTGTGCAGGCGGCGCGCGCCGATGTTCTCGGTGCCCTCGTTGACCCGCCAGGCGATCTCGGCGATGCGCTCGATGCCGTCGTCGGTGAACGCCACCTCCAGGCCCTCGGTGGCCAGCAGCGCCTGGTACTGCTTGGTCAGCGCGGCGGAAGGCTCGGTGAGGATGCGCTTGAAGTCGTCCGGGGTCAGGGCGTTGAGCTCGACGCGGATCGGCAGGCGACCCTGCAGCTCGGGAATCAGGTCCGAGGGGCGCGACAGGTGGAAGGCACCGGAGGCGATGAACAGCACATGGTCGGTCTTCACCATGCCGTACTTGGTGGAGACCGTGGAGCCCTCGATCAGCGGCAGCAGGTCGCGCTGCACGCCCTCGCGGGAGACCTCGCCACCGCTGGACTGGCCACCGCCCTTGCAGACCTTGTCGATCTCGTCGAGGAAGACGATGCCGTTCTGTTCCACCGACTCGATGGCGCGGGCCTTGATCTCCTCCTCGTTGACCAGCTTGCTGGCCTCCTCGTCACGCAGCAGGGCGAAGGCGTCCTTGACCGCCACCCGGCGGCTCTCGGTCTTCTGCTTGCCCAGGCCGGAGAACAGGCTCTGCAGCTGGCTGGTCATCTCTTCCATGCCCGGCGGGGTCATGATGTCGACGTTGGGCCCCTGCTGGGAGACCTCGATATCGATCTCCTTGTCGTCGAGCTGTCCTTCGCGCAGCTTCTTGCGGAAGATCTGGCGCGTGGAGCTATCCTGGCGTGGCTCGTCCTCCTGGCCGCGGGGCGGTGGCAGCAAGGCATCGAGGATACGCTCCTCGGCGGCATCCTCGGCGCGATGGCCGACCTCCTCCTTGGCCTGCTCGCGAACCAGCTTGATGGCGGCCTCGGTAAGGTCGCGCACGATCGACTCGACGTCGCGGCCGACATAGCCCACCTCGGTGAACTTGGTGGCCTCGACCTTGATGAAGGGCGCGCGGGCCAGCTTGGCCAGGCGGCGAGCGATCTCGGTCTTGCCGACGCCGGTGGGGCCGATCATCAGGATGTTCTTGGGCGTCACTTCCTGGCGCATGTCACCCTCGAGCTGCATGCGCCGCCAGCGGTTGCGCAGGGCGATGGCGACGGCGCGCTTGGCGTCCTGTTGACCGATGATGTACTGGTCCAGGGCGTGGACGATCTCGCGGGGGGTCATCTGGGTCATGGTATCGGCCTTAGCTCGCCTTGGCAGGCAGCTCCTCGAGGGTGACATTGTGGTTGGTGAACACGCAGATATCGCCGGCGATCGCCAGCGATTTCTCGGTGATCTCCCGGGCCGAGAGGTCGCTGTTCTGGAGCAGGGCGCGGGCCGCTGCCAGGGCATAGTTGCCGCCTGAGCCGATGGCGATGATGCCGCCCTCGGGCTCCAGCACATCGCCGTTGCCGGTGATGATCAGCGAGGCGTCCTTGTTGGCGACGGCGAGCAGCGCCTCCAGGCGGCGCAGGGCACGGTCGGTGCGCCACTCCTTGGCCAGCTCCACGGCGGCCTTGACCAGGTTGCCCTGATACTTCTCCAGCTGTGCCTCGAAGCGCTCGAAGAGGGTGAAGGCGTCGGCGGTACCGCCGGCGAAACCGGCCAGCACCTCGCCGCGATAGAGGCGGCGCACCTTGCTGGCGTTGCCCTTCATCACGGTGTTGCCCAGCGATACCTGGCCGTCGCCGGCCAGTGCGACATGGTCACCGCGGCGCACGGATACGATCGTGGTCATGGAGGGGACTCCTTGGGGGAGCGGATGAACGGCTCCCGATGACTTTCGGCGCCGCGGGATGGCCGGGGCGCCGTGACGAATCTGTCTGGAAGGAGTAGGTGCGGGCAGGCGATCCGGAATTCAACCGGTAATGTGCAGCGCGGCGAGGCGCGGGCTCAATTGTTGAGCTGGATCAGCAGCGGCTCGATGCCCTGGGTGACCATCAGGTCCTGGGCCCGGGACAGCTCGCGGCGGTCCTCGTAGGGACCCACCTGGACGCGGTGCCAGGTCTCGCCACCCCCGGCCTTCACCTCGCTGACCTGGGCCAGCAGGCCGAAGTCGCGCAGCCGGCTGCGCAACTGCTGGGCATCGCCGGGGGCGCGGAAGGAGGCGGCCTGCAGCATGTAGCGTTGCCCCGAGGCGCTGGTGGCCGCCGCGGCCTGTTGCCGGACGGGCTCGCGGGCCTGGCGGTCGTTGGATAAGTTGGCCGCGATCACCTCGGCGATGGGGTCGTCGCTCGCCGCCGCCTCCTCCGGCGGGGGCGGGGGCGGCGGTGTCGCCGTGGAGGCGGGCATCTTCCCGCCCGGGGCGATCACCTCGGACTCCGGCAGCAGGGTGTAGAACTCGAAGGTCGGCATCGGCGGTTCACTGGGCTCCGCCGCTGGCGCCGGCTCGTTCTCCGGCGGAGCGCTGCGCGGCAACACCATCGCCAGCGGCGAGTCCTCGACCTGCCAGGGCGCCACTCCGTGCTGGTGCTGGGAGAGCAGGAAGCCGGACACCAGGCCGGCCAGGCCCCACACCCAGCCGGGCAGGCGCCATTCGCGGCGCGTCTTGCTGCTGGGTTGGCGCCGGCTATTGGTGGCGCCGCGCTTCCTGGGGGGCTGCTTGCGAGTCGCCATGGCTTACATCTCCTCCGGGGCGCCGACTCCCATCAGCTCCAGGCCGTTGCGCAGCACCTGGCGTGTGGCCAGGCCCAGTGCCAGGCGGGCGTTGCGCAGGTCGTCGTCCTCGACCATCACCTTCACCGCGTTGTAGCAGGTGTGGAAGTCGGCGGACAGGTCGAGCAGGTACTGGGCGATCTGCTGGGGCTCCCGGGCGGCGGCGGCATGCGCCACCGTCTCGGGGAAGCGGGCCAGGCGGTTCATCAACGCCTTCTCCTGGTCCTCTTCGAGGCGTCCCAGGCTGGCCATGGCCAGGGCATGGTCGAAGGGCCGGCCATCGTTGTGGGCCCGGCGCGCGACGCTGCATACCCTGGCGTGGGCATACTGCACGTAGTAGACCGGGTTGTCGTTGGACTGCGAACGCGCCAGGTCGATATCGAAGGTGAGCTGGGAGTCCGCCCGGCGCGCGGCCAGGAAGAAGCGCGTGGCGTCGCGACCCACCTCGTCGATCAGGTCGCGCACGGTGACGTAGCTGCCGGCGCGCTTGGAGAGCTTCACCTCCACGCCGGAGCGGGTGACCATCACCATCTGGTGCAGCACGTAATCGGGCCAGCCCTGGGGAATATCCGCCTCCAGGGCCTGCAGGCCGGCGCGCACCCGGGTCACGGTGGAGTGGTGGTCGGCGCCCTGCTCGTTGACCACGGTAGTGAAGCCGCGCTGCCACTTGTCGAGGTGGTAGGCCACGTCGGGCAAGAAGTAGGTGTACTGCCCGTCGGACTTGCGCATCACACGATCCTTGTCGTCGCCAAAGTCGGTGGTGCGCAGCCACAGGGCGCCGTCCTGCTCGTAGGTGTGGCCCTTCTCGATCAGCCGCTCGACGGTCGCCTCCACCTTGCCATCGCGGTAGAGCGAGGACTCCAGGAAATAGACGTCGAAGTGCACCCCGAAGGCCTTGAGGTCGAGGTCCTGCTCGCGGCGCAGGTAGGCCACGGCGAACTCCTGGATCGCCGCCAGGTCGTCCGGGTCGCCGCTGGCGGTGACATGGCGGTCGTCGGCGTGGACGGTCTCGCCATCGAGGTAGGCATTAGCCACATCGATGATATAGCCGCCGCGATAGCCGTCCGCCGGCCAGCCCGCGTCATCGGGTCCGAACCCCTTGGCCCGGGCCTGCACCGAGAGCGCCAGGTTGCTGATCTGCGCACCGGCATCGTTGTAGTAGAACTCGCGGGTCACGTCGAAGCCGGTCGCTTCCAGCAGGCGACAGATGCAGTCGCCGATGGCCGCTCCGCGGCCGTGGCCGACGTGCAAGGGGCCGGTGGGGTTGGCGGAGACGAACTCCACCTGCACCTTGTGGCCCTGGCCGATGAGGCTGCGGCCAAAGGTGTCGCCGGCGTCGAGCACCTGACGGACCACCTGGGCGGCGGCGTCGGTGGCGGCGAAGAAGTTGACGAAGCCGGGGCCGGCGATCTCCACCTTCTGTACCGCCTCGCTCTCGGGCAGCGCGCCGATCAGCGCCTCGGCCAGCTCGCGGGGCTTGCGGCCGGCGGGCTTGGCCAGCATCAGGGCCAGGTTGGTGGCGTAGTCGCCATGGGCCTTGTCCCTGGTGGGATCGACCTTGATGGTCGGAGCGAGGTCGGCGGGCAGCACGCCCTGCTGCCGTAGGGCGTCGAGTGCGTCCTCGAGCAGCGCAACGATGGTCTCTTTCATGGGGCGTCGGATGTCCTGTGGCGTCGGGCCGAGCGGCCGATGAACCGGCGGTGAAAAGGCGCTCGGCCCGGCGTGGGCATGGAAACGGAGCCCTGAACGGGCATGGCCGGCCATTATCGGCAATTGTGGGGCGGCTTTAAAGGGCGGGGGTCAGCTTAGCGTCTGCGGGTCGATATCCAGCGACCAGCGCACCCGGCGCGCCTCGGGGGTGGCTTCCAGCCAGGCGGTGAGCCAGGCGCTCGCCTCATGCAGGGCGCTGCGCCTATCGGCGCTCAGCATCAGCTGCAGATGATAGCGTCCCTGGCGCCGCTCCATGGGCGCCGGCACCGGGCCCAGGCAGTCCACTGCAAGCTCACGCTCGGCCAGCCAGCCGCGCAGGCCGGCGGCGGCTCGGCTGGCCAGTGTGCCAGCGGCTTCCTCCTTGGCGCTCTCCAGGCGCAGCAGGGCCAGGAAGCGGAAGGGCGGCAGGGCGGCGGCGCGGCGCTCCTCCAGCAGGCGGTCGGCCAGCGCCGCGTAGCCGCGCTCAGCGAGCAGGCGCAGGTGGGGGTCGTCGGGGTGCAGCGTCTGTACCAGCACCCGGCCGGGGTGGGCGGCGCGCCCGGCCCGGCCGGCCACCTGTACCAGCAGCTGGGCGCCCTGCTCCAGGGCGCGGAAGTCGCTGGCGTAGAGGCCGGCGTCGGCATTGACCACCACCACCAGGGTGACGTGGGGCAGGTGGTGCCCCTTGGCCAGCATCTGGGTGCCCACCAGCAGGCAGGGCTCGCCCCGGCGCACCTCGGCGAGGACCGCCTCGAAGGCGTCGCGACGACGGGTGCTGTCGCGGTCGATGCGGTGCACCGGCACCTTGGGGAAGCGCTCGGCGAGGGTTTCCTCGGTGCGTTCGGTGCCGCTGCCCAGGGGGCGCAGGTCGATGCTGCCGCACTCGGGGCAGCTCTCCGGCAGGGCGCGCCGGCGGTCGCAGTGGTGGCAGGCCAGCAGCGGCGGCTGGCGGTGCAGGGTCATGCGGGCGTCGCACGCGTCGCACTCGGCCAGCCAGCCACAGGCATGGCAGGCCAGCGTCGGGGCGAAACCACGGCGATTGATGAACACCAGCACCTGGTGGCCGGCCTCGAGGGTCTCCGCGATCGCTTCCAGCGCTGGCGGCGCCAGGCCGCCCAGGCGCGGGCGTCCGCGCAGGTCGAGCAGCTCCAGGCCGGCGGGGGCATGGCGGGTGGCGCGGCGGGTCAGCGGCAGGTGGCGCCATTCGCCGCGGCGCGCCCGGGCCAGGCTCTCCAGCGAGGGCGTGGCGCTGCCCAGCAGCAGCGGGATGTGGTGGTGGTGGGCCCGGGCCACGGCGAGGTCCCGGGCGTGGTAGCGCAACCCGTCCTGCTGCTTGTAGGAGCCGTCATGCTCCTCATCGACGATGATCGCTCCGGGCTGGGCGAGGGGGGTGAAGATCGCCGAGCGCGTGCCGATCACGATGGGGGCCCGGCCGCTGGCGGCGGCCTCCCAGGCATCCAGGCGCTCGTGGTCGGTGAGCCCCGAATGCAGCGCCACCACCGGCACCCGGAAGCGCTTGCGGAAGCGTGCCAGGGTCTGCGGGGTGAGGCCGATCTCCGGCACCAGCACCAGCGCCTGGCGGCCGCGTCCCACCACCGCCTCGATCAGTTGCAGGTAGACCTCGGTCTTGCCGCTGCCGGTGACCCCCTCCAGCAGGCAGGGGTGGTAGGCATCGAGCCGTTCATGCAGGGCCGAGAGGGCGTGGGCCTGCTCGCGGTTGAGCGGTAGTGCGGGGTCGGCCAGCAGCTGGTCGGCGGCGGGCTGGGGCGCGGCGGTGAGGGGCTCTGCGTGGCGCTCGACGAGCCCCTTGGCGGCCAGCGCCTTGAGCTGGTCGCGGCTGAAGGCCTGGGCGAGGATCGCCTGGCTGGCCAGGCCGTGGGGGTGCTGGCGCAGCATCTCCAGCAGCGCCGCCTGGCGCGGCGCGCGGGGCAGGGCATCACGGCCGGTGGCATGCCCCGCGGGGGTGAGGGCCCAGCGTTCCCGGGTACGGGCGGCCAGTGCGCGCCCCTGGCGCAGCAGTACGGGCAGCGCCTGGTGCAGGGTGTCGCCCAGCGGGTGCTGGTAGTAACGGGCGGTGAACCGGCATAGCCACAGCCAGTCTTCCGGCAGCGGGGCGTCGTCCAGGCAGGCCAGCACCGGCTTGAGGTCGGCCAGCGGCAGCTCGCCCTGGTCGCGGCACTCCACCACGATGCCGACCACCTCGCGGCGTCCGAAGGGCGCTCGGACACGCAGGCCCGGCCGCCAGCCGCAGGCGGGTGTCTCGCGGGTGGGACGATAGTCGAAGAGGCGGTGCAGCGGCGAGGGGATGGCGACGCGCAGCACGCGCGGGACGGGCGATTCGGGCAATTGGCCTCCGGCGGCGGCTCTGGTAGAATACGGCGCTCCCCAATGCCTGGTCGGCGTTTCGGGGGTTCCGGTGAATTTCCACGATGGCTCGGCAACCGACAGCGCGTTGCGAGCCGGTGATAGACAACCGTATGCGGTGCCTGGCAACGGATCAGGTGGCGGCATACAGCGTAACGAGGCTCAAGATGAAACAAGGTATCCACCCCGAATACAAGGCGATCAAGGCGACCTGCTCCTGCGGTGCCACTTTCGAGGTCGGCTCCACTGCCGGTCACGACCTGGATCTGGACGTCTGTTCCCAGTGTCACCCCTTCTATACCGGCAAGCAGAAGCAGGCGACCACCGGTGGCCGTGTCGAGCGCTTCAACAAGCGCTTCGGCGCCGCGCTCAAGCGCTGATCGCGGTTGCGGCACTACGCCGTGCGTGACAAGAACCCGCCCCTTGGGCGGGTTCTTGCGTATCTGGCCGGAATAATGTCGACAATGGCGCCCATGAGCGCCAATCGGCCACCATGCATGGTGCTGTAAAGATATGGAAACTTTTTCTATACTCTGGATTACGACTTTACCCAAGCGGACACAAGCATGACTGATGCAAGACAGGCAGCGCTGGACTATCACGCCAAGCCCATTCCCGGGAAGCTCTCCATCGAGCTCACCAAGCCCACCGCCACCGCCAGGGATCTGGCCTTGGCCTATAGCCCCGGCGTGGCCGAGCCGGTACGCGAGATCGCCCGCGATCCCGAGAACGCCTATCGCTACACCGGCAAGGGTAACCTGGTAGCGGTGATCTCCGATGGCACTGCCATCCTCGGCCTGGGTAACCTGGGGCCGCTGGCCAGCAAGCCGGTCATGGAAGGCAAGGGTGTCCTGTTCAAGCGCTTCGCTGGCATCAACTCCGTCGATATCGAGGTCAACGCCGAGAGCCCCCAGGCCTTCATCGATACCGTGGCGCGCATTGCCGATACCTGGGGCGGCATCAATCTCGAGGACATCAAGGCCCCCGAGTGCTTCGAGATCGAGCAGGCGCTCATCGAGCAGTGCAGCATCCCGGTGTTCCACGACGACCAGCACGGCACCGCCATCGTGACCACGGCGGGCACGCTCAACGCCCTGTCCATCGCCGGGAAGTCGGTCGAGGAGGCCAAGATCGTCTGCCTCGGCGCCGGCTCTGCCGCCATCGCCTGCATGAAGCTGCTGGTCAGCTGTGGCGCACGTGCCGAGAACATCTTCATGCTTGACCGCAAGGGGGTGATCCATAGCGGGCGTGAGGATCTCAACCAGTACAAGGCGATGTTCGCCGTGGAGACCGACAAGCGTACCCTGGGCGACGCCATCGAGGGCGCCGACGTGTTCCTGGGCCTGTCCGGTCCCAACCTGCTCTCACCCGAGCAGCTCAAGAAGATGGCGCCCAACCCGGTGGTGTTCGCCTGCTCCAACCCCGATCCGGAAATTCATCCGCGGCTCGCCCATGAGACCCGCGACGATGTGATCATGGCCACCGGGCGTTCGGACTATCCCAACCAGGTCAACAACGTGCTGTGCTTCCCGTTCATCTTCCGTGGCGCCCTGGACGTGCGTGCCACGCGCATCAACGAGGAGATGAAGGTGGCCGCGGTGCATGCCCTCAAGGACCTGGCCCGGGAGCCGGTGCCCAGCGAGGTGCTCGAGGCCTACGAGATGGAAAGCATGAGCTTCGGCCGTGACTACATCATCCCCACGCCGGTCGACGTGCGCCTGCTGGACCGCGTGGCCTCCGCGGTGGCCCAGGCCGCCGTGGACTCCGGGGTGGCACGCAAGCCCTACCCCTCCCACTATCCGCTCAAGACCATCGACGACGTCTACGGCGGCTGACGCCGAGCGCCAAGCACGCCGGATAGAACGAGATCGGGGCCCAACTGGGCCCCGATCTCGTTATGGTGCTGCCTCCTGGCGGATCGCCGCCTAGAAGATCGCCTCATAGGCCCCCGTTCCCTGGGACCCGCTGCGCTGTTCCACTTCGTGCTCCACGCGGCGCGGCTGGGTGCCGGGCAGGTGGTCAGGGTGGAAGATCTCGCTGATGCCCCCGCTCGACAGGCGCCTGCCGGTGTCGGGGTCGACCCGGGCGGTGACGAGGCCGGTGGGCGGTTCGGGCATCGCCGGGGGCTGTCCCTCCAGGGCCTCGCCCATGAAGGCCATCCAGATCGGCAGCGCGGCGCTGGCGCCGTACTCGGCGGTGGTGGTGTTGTCGTCCTTGCCCAGCCAGACCGTGGCCACCAGGTTGCTGTTGAAGCCGGCGAACCAGGTGTCGCGCTGGCCGTTGGTGGTGCCGGTCTTGCCGACGATATCCGCGCGGCCCAGCTCCAGGGCGCGGCGCCCGGTGCCGTTCTCGATCACGTCGCGCAGCATGTCACGCAGGATGTAGAGGTTGATGGGGTCCACCACCCGGGCGGCGACCGGGTAGCGTTTGCCATCGAGCGTGACCTGCTCCTGCCCCGGGGCACAGTCGCGACAGGCGACGGCGGGCATGGCCTCTTCCACCACCGTCTCGCCCTTGGCGACGCGCTCGACGAACCATGGGGAGACCTTGAAGCCGCCGTTGGCCAGCACCGCATAGGCGCCGGTCATCTCCAGTGGCGTCAGGCTGGCGCTGCCCAGTGCCAGGGAGAGGCCGTGGGGCAGGCGCGCCTCCTCGAAGCCGAAGCCTTCGAGGAACTGGATGGTCTCGTTCAGGCCCACCTCGCGCAGCACGCGGATGGTGACCAGGTTGCGCGAGCGGGCCAGGGCGTTGCGCAGGCGCATGGGGCCCAGGAAGTCGCCGCTGGAGTTGACCGGGCGCCACAGCTCGTTGCTGCCGTCGTTGATCACCACCGGGGCATCATTGACCACGCTGGCGGCGTTCATCGTGCCGCTCTCGAGCGCCGCCAGGTAGATGAAGGGCTTGAAGATCGAGCCCGACTGGCGCTGGGCCTGCACGGCGCGGTTGAACTTGCTGGCGTTGAAGTCGAAGCCGCCCTGCAGGGCGAGGATGGCCCCGGTCTCGGGGTCCATCACCACCAGCGAGCCCTCGGCGTCGGGACGCTGGGCCAGGCGCAGGTTGCCGTCCTCACGCGCCATGACGCGCACCAGGTCGCCGCGGCCGGCGATCTCGGCCGCCGAACCGGGCTCCGGGCCGCGGTACCGGGCGTTGCGGTACTCGCGAGCCCAGGAGAGGCCATCCCACTCGATGGTGTGCACCTCGCCGTCGCGCATCAGTACGCGCATCTGGCGACCTTCGCTCGCCACCACAATGGCCGGATGGAGTAGGCCGTAGCGCGGGGTGCGCTCGAGTACCTGAACCCAGTTGCTGACGTCGCCGTCGATGCCATCGACCCTAGTCTCGCTGCGCTCGGCAGCGCGCCGGGCGGTCTCCAGCACCTCGGGGGATTCGTCGAGCTCCTCCTCGAGGCCGCTGCGCTCGGTGCGATCCTGCGCCTCGGCGAGGCTCTGGGGCACCTCCTCCTCCTCTGGGCCACGCCAGCCGTGGCGGGTGTCGTAGTCGATCAGGCCGCGGGCCAGGGCACGACGCGCCATGGGCTGGAGCTCGCTGTCCAGGGTGGTGGTGATGTTGTAGCCGCCGGTATAGGCCTCGCTCTCGCCGAAACGGTCCACGGCATACTGGCGGGCCATCTCGGCGACATAGTCGGCATCCACCTCGGCCTGGGCCACGTGGCGCTCGGCGGTGATCGGCGCCTGCACGGCCTCGTCATAGGTGGCCTGGTCGATATGCCCTAGCTCGCGCATGCGGAACAGGATCCAGTTGCGGCGGATCAGTGCGCGCTCCGGGTTGGTCAGCGGGTTGAAGTTGGAGGGCGCCTTGGGCAGGCCGGCGATCATCGCCTTTTCGGCCAGGGTCAGCTCGGAGAGGGGGCGGTCGTAGTAGATCTCGGCGGCAGCGGCGATGCCGTAGGCGCGGTGGCCGAGGAAGATCTTGTTGACATAGAGCTCGAGGATCTCCTCCTTGCTCAGCACCTGCTCCATCTGCAGGGCCAGCAGGATCTCGCGGATCTTGCGGGTAAAGGTGCGGTCCAGGGTCAGCAGGTAGTTGCGCGCCACCTGCATGGTGATGGTGGAGCCGCCGGACTGGATCTCGCCGCCGCTGGCGACCAGCTCCCCCGCCGCCCGCATCAGGCCCAGGGGGTCGACGCCGCGATGCTCGTAGAAGCGGTCATCCTCGGCGGCCAGCAGCGCCTGGATGAACTCCTCGGGGATCTCGGCATGATCGATCGGCAGGCGGCGCTCCTCGCCGTATTCTCCGATCAGCTTGCCATCCCGGGTATAGATGCGCAGCGGTGAGTGCAGCTCGAAGTCCTGGAGCTGGCGCACGTCAGGCAGCCCGGGAGCGAAATAGAGGGCGGCGCCCACCACGCCGAGCCCGGCCGCGGCGATCAGCGAGACGGTGAGCCAGGCCAGGGAGAAGAGCAGGGTTCTGATAAACGTCATGAAGTGGCGGTGTCCATGTAGGGAACTGGAGCGGTTGTGAAGCGATGACGAGAGCGCCGGTTGCGAGGCCATTATAGGAACCCGGGGCGGTGGCCACCAGCGGTTAGGGTACCAGCCCAAGGTTTACCGTGTGGCCAATGGCTAGATCATGTAACCTCAAGCTGCAGGATGGGAACAACAATTGAGACCTGTCACCATGTTCAAGGTGGGCACTATGCCAAAACGGGCAAGCCGCGAGACTTAGCAGGGGCAGGACAGAGATGCGATTGATGGCATCCAGCAAGGGGTTGATCGGCGTCGACATTACCTCGGCTACGGTCAAGCTTATGGAACTCAGGCGAGCTGGCGCCACTTATCAGGTGGAGAGCTATGCCGTCAGGCCGCTGCGCGAAGGTGCGGTCGTCGAGCGACGTATCCATGATATGGGGGAGGTGGTAGATGCCCTTTCCCGCGCCGTCCAGCAGGCCAAGCCTCATACACGCAAGGCAGTGGTGGCGGTGCCTACAAGTGCGGCGATCACCAAGACCCTCACTTTGCCGGCGTCGCTCAGCGACGAAGAGATTGAATACCGGATTCAGGTCGATTCAGACAAGCACATTCCCTTTCCGTTCAGCGAGGTCGCCTTCGACTTCCAACGCCTGGGGCTCAACGCCCGCTACGCCGACCAGCAGGACGTGCTTCTGGTGGCCTGCCGGCAGCAGGATGTTAACCAGCGTACAGAAGCTCTTTTCAAAGCTGGTCTTAGTCCAGCGGCCGTTGACGTTGAAACTTTCGCTTTAGAACGCTCTTTTTCTGTTATTCAAAAACAGTTGCCTACTGACCTTCAGGACAATGAAACCATTGCGCTAGTGGATGTGGGTGCAACAATGAATACATTCCATGTTTTCCGATCAGGTCGAATTGTATATAGCAGAGATACACTTTTCGGGGGGAAGCAGCTAACTGAAGAAATTAAGAGCAGGTATGGTTTGAGTGTTGAGGAGGCTGGGCTTGCCAAAAAAAGAGGTGGGTTGCCAGACGATTATAAAAAAATGTTGCTGGACCCATTTGTAGATACCATTGCTCAGCAAGTAGGTCGATCTTTGCAGTTGTTTTACACAGCGGCAAGGAAGAGTGATATTCGCTATGTCTTTCTTGCCGGTGGTTCAAGTCTTGTTCCAGGGCTGGCTAATAGAATTTCTGAAGAGTGTAGTGCCAAGGTTTTGATGGCAAATCCTATGCTTAATATGGAAGTTGTTGGAAGAATAGATCTCGAAACTCTCTCGGCAGATGCCCCTGCTATGCTGACATCATGTGGCTTGGCAATGAGGTCAGTCTCTTGATTATCGAGATTAACTTACTTCCTTGGCGCGAGGAAAAGCGTGAAAAGAGAAGAAAGCTGTTTTATTTCTCTTTGGCGATTTCTCTTCTGGTTGGTGCTGGGTGTTCATATTGTTTATCTCTTTTTTATGAGCATGAGAGTGAAGTTCAGGCTAATCGAAATGAGTATGTTGGCAAAATGAGTAGTCAGCTTGACTCGGCTATTCGTGAAGTTGGTGAGATTGAGGGAGTTAGAGACGAGATATTGTCGCAGCTGGAGGTTTTTAGCTCGCTTCAAGAAGGTCGTTTTCAGACTGTTTCTGTTATGAGTGAGTTGACATCAACTCTTGTTGATGGTGTTTATTATACATCTATGTCGCGCCGAGGAGATAATGTTGAGCTGATGGGTAGGGCTGAAAATAATCGCCAAGTTTCGGACCAGCTTAGAAGTCTATCTTCTTCTGAGTATTTTGGTGAGCCATTGCTATCAGAAGTCGAGGGCGCTGAAAATGGGGATGAGAGGCTTTTTAATCTCGAGGTTTCTCAGCGTTATCCTAATGGTTTTGCTAAAAAAGAAAACATTGATACGTTCTGACTACGTTCTGACTAGTAGTGCAAGCGAATAGGGGTGGGTCGGTGAGTCTCAAAACAGAATTCATTCGCCTTCGTGAAGTTGATTGGCGTGAGTTGGATATAAAAGAAGCTGGCTCCTGGCCTTTGGTTCTCCAGCTGTTTTGCTGTTTCCTTGCCTTCGTTCTACCCTTCTCGGCTGTGTATTTTTATTATGTTAGTCCTGAAAAGGAAAGCTTGATTGTTGCGAGAAATTTAGAGGAAAAGTTGATAACCGAGTACCGTGTTAAAGCTGCCAAGGTGGCGAATTTAGAAATCATGAATGAGCAAATGGGGGTCTTGGAAGTACGCATTGAAGAGTTACGTGAAATGCTTCCAACTGGTGCTGAGGTGCCTTCTTTACTCGATAGTATTAGTGAGGCTGCTATTGATAATAAGCTTGAAATCGATTATTTGAGGTTGCGCTCTTCTCAAGCTCTCGAGCATTATATAGAGCGTCCCTTCGATATTCAAGTTAGAGGCGGATATCATCAGATTGCAAATTTTCTATCTGATGTTGCAAGTATGCCACGGATAGTGACCATGCATGAGCTTGTGATGGCGCCTGATGACGAAGGTTTTCTGGTCCTGAGTCTCTTAGCAAAAACTTACAGTTACCGAGAGCAGCAGGGAAGCGAGGATTAGTGATGGTTTTTATTCTTTTTTTTAGATCTCTGCTTGCTCTTTTATTTATTTTTTTAGTGGGGTGTTCTGACCCAGATATCGCTGAGCTTGATAGACGTCTTTCTGAAATTCGCAATGATCCCGGCCCGGCACCTGAATTAGAAATCCCGGATTTTTCTGAAGAAACTGGTATCGTTTATGAGCTTAGCGAGCTGCGCAGTCCATTTCAATCTGAAAAGTCAGAGCCTGATCAAAATCTTCCAGGACCGGGTGCGGAACTTCCGGACGATGAAAGGCCTAAAGGGGTTTTGGAAAAATTTGACCTAAGTGAGCTTGAGTTGGTGGGTACTCTCAATCTTGCTGGTAAGCCTTTCGCTTTAATCAAGGAGCCTGGAGGGGAAGTCCATCGAGTTGAGGTGGGTGACTACTTAGGTCAGGATAATGGGCGTATTACGGCAATCGAGACATCTTCGGTATTGCTTGTTGAGCGCATCTTAGAGCAAGGTATCTGGGTCGAGCGTCAACGAGACCTAACTCTGGGTTCATGATCATCACAGGCTTGGTTGTTTTCAAGGCTGCGTCAGGAGAGAGAGTAACCATGCGATCACTCATCATCAAGCGTGCAGCCGCGGTGCTCGTTTTGCTGGCGGTCTCTGGGGTGGCCCTGGCGGCCTCCACGCTTCAGGGTCTCGACTTCCGTCAGGGCCCCAGTGGCGAGCTCGAGGTGGACCTCGACTTCGCCGGGGCGGTGCCCGAGGTGCGCGGCTACCGCATCGACGACCCGGCGCGGCTCACCATCGACCTGATGGAGGCCGACAATGGCCTGCCCGAGCGTCGCTACTCCCTGGGCATCGGTGGCGTGCAGCAGGTCACCGCCCTGGAGGCCGGCTCCCGCACCCGGCTGGTGTTCGACCTCGAGGGTCCGCTGCCCTACAACACCCGCCAGCAGGGCGATCGCCTGCGCCTGGCCATCGGCGGCGGTGCCGCCGACACCGGGGTGGCCACCACCGCCACCCCCTCGACCGTGGCCACCGGCGCGTCCACGACTGAGCCGGCCCCGCGCCAACCCGCGAGCACCGGCCCTAGCGTCGAGGACATCGACTTCCGCCGTGGCAGCGACGGTGCCGGGCGGCTGATCGTCACCTTCGACCGCGCCGGCGTCGACGCCCGGGTGCGCGAGAGCGGCCGTAACCGCATCACCGCCGAACTGATGGACGTCGATCTGCCGCGCTCCCTGGATCAGGTCTACGACGTCAGCGACTTCGGCACCCCCCTGCAGCGCATCACCCCGCGGGTGGGGCGCAACGGCGTGACCCTCGATATCCAGGGCAGCGGCGACTACGCCATGGTCTCCACCCAGAGCGGCCGCCAGCTGACTATCGAGGCCCAGCCGGTGACGCGCCAGGAACAGGAGCGGCGGGTGCGCGAGCAGTTCCCCTATACCGGCGAGCGCATCACCCTCAACTTCCAGGACATCGAGGTGCGCTCGGTGCTGGCGATCATCGCCGACTTCACCGGGCTCAACCTGGTGGCTAGCGACAGCGTGCAGGGCCGCGTGACCCTGAACCTCCAGGACGTGCCCTGGGACCAGGCGCTGGATCTGGTGCTCAAGAGCCACGGCCTGGCCAGTCGCCAGGAGGGCAACGTGATCGTGGTGGCGCCCGCCGCCGAGCTCGCCCAACGTGAGCAGCTCGAGCTGCAGACCCGCGAGCAGCTGGAGACTCTGGCGCCGCTGGAGTCAGAATACATCCAGCTCAACTATGCCAAGGCAGAAAACATCGCCTCGCTTATCCGTGGTGGAGAAGGAGGGTTTGGCCTGCTGACAGAACGGGGGAGGGTCGCAGTCGATCCAAGAACCAACACGTTGTTGCTCCAGGATACGGCGGAGCAGATCGCAACGATCATAGATACACTTGAGCGTCTCGATATTGCCGTACGTCAGGTACAGATAGAAGCACGAATCGTCATCGCAAGTGATAGTGCAACACGTGAACTTGGAGTTAACTGGGGTCTTTCCAGTAATCGATCTGGTGATGGATTCCGTGCAGATGGAGCATCAACAGGGCGCTTTTTTTCGCAAGAAGGCGTGCAGGGTGGGCGTAGATATTCGAGTGGCGTGCCACTTCCAGATGAAGACGGTGTTATCGAATACGAGGACAATGTTTTTCAGCGTGGTGGATTGACAGTAGACTTGGGGAATCCGGCAAGAGCTCTTTCAAGTTTTTCATTTGGATATTTGTCAGGTGATATTCTCTTAGATTTGGAGCTCAGGGCTCTCGAGAGTGAGGGTAAGAGCTACACTATTTCGCAGCCTCGAGTTATTACTGCTAATCAACAGTCTGCTGTTATCAAGCAAGGTCAAGAGCGAGCTTACCGTGAGACGGCTGCCAGCGGTGCTTCAGCATTGGAGTTTAAGGAGGCTGTTTTGTCACTAGAAGTCACGCCACAGATTACCCCGGATAACAGGATAATGATGGATTTATTGATCACCAATGATTCGTTTGGTGAGTCTGATATCCCGGGGGGTGAGCCGCCCATTAATAAGAGCGAAATACAGACTCAGGTGCTGGTCGACAATGGAGAGACTGTAGTTTTGGGTGGCATCCTGCAGACCGAAGAGCTCAATAGCCTAGCCAAGACCCCATTCCTCGGTGACCTGCCGGTGCTGGGGCGTCTATTCCGCTATACCGAACAGAGCAACGAGAAGGTAGAATTGCTTGTATTCATTACCCCTAGAATCCTGGATGAAGGCGTGGCACTTCGCTGATGCTGGAACTACCCAACCTGATACTGATCGGCCCCATGGGGGCCGGTAAGAGTACCATCGGCCGCCTCCTGGCGGCCGAGCTTGCTCGTGACTTCCTCGACACCGACCACGAGATACAGACGCGCTGCGGCGCCGATATCCCCTGGATCTTCGATGTGGAGGGGGAGGCGGGCTTCCGCGACCGCGAGACCCAGATGATCGACGAACTGACCCGCCGCGAGGGCGTGGTGATCGCCACCGGCGGCGGCGCGGTGCTGCGCGAGGAGAACCGCCGCCTGCTGCGCGAACGGGGCACCGTCATCTACCTCTTCACCACCGTGGAGCAGCAGCTCAAGCGCACCGCCAAGGACCGCAACCGGCCGCTGCTGCAGCGCCCCGACAAGGAGGCGGTGCTGCGCGAGATGTTCGGCGTGCGCGACCCGCTCTACCGCGCCACCGCCGATCTCACCGTGCGCACCGATCGCCGCGGCCCGCGCTCGGTGGTCAACGATGTCGTCCGCCGCGTGACGCGGCTGGTCGACCCCCTGCAAGCCAAGGCCTGAACCATGACCCAGACCCCATCCGTCCCGCACACCCTCGAGGTGGCGCTGGGCAGCCGCAGCTACCCCATCCATATCGGTCCCGGCCTGCTCGGCGAGCCTGGTGTCCTGGCGCCCTGGCTGGCCGGTCGCCAGGTGATGATCGTCACCAACGAGGCGGTGGCACCGCTCTACCTCGAACGCTGTCGCAAGGCCCTGCCGGACGACGTGGAGCTGCGCGAGCTGGTGCTGCCCGACGGCGAGGCCACCAAGAACCTCGCGCATGTCTCACGCATCTGGGATGCCCTGCTCGAGGCCGGCTTCAACCGCCGCTGCACCCTGGTGGCCCTGGGCGGCGGGGTGATCGGCGACATGGTGGGCTTTGCTGCGGCCTGCTACCAGCGCGGCGTGGCCTTCATCCAGGTGCCCACCACCCTGCTGGCCCAGGTGGACTCCTCGGTGGGCGGCAAGACCGGGGTCAACCACCCGCTGGGCAAGAACATGATCGGCGCCTTCTGGCAGCCCCGGGCGGTGCTGATCGATACCGATACCCTGGCCACACTGCCGCCCCGCGAGCTCTCGGCGGGTCTGGCCGAGGTGATCAAGTATGGCCTGATTCGCGATGCGGAATTCCTCGCCTGGCTGGAGCAGGCACTGCCGGCGCTGCGCGACCTGGCACCCGAGGCCCTGGCGCGTGCCATCCAGCGCAGCTGTGCGCTCAAGGCAGAGATCGTCGCCGAGGACGAGACCGAGCAGGGCGTGCGTGCGCTGCTCAACCTGGGCCACACCTTCGGCCACGCCATCGAGGCGCATCAGGGCTATGGCAACTGGCTGCATGGCGAGGCGGTGGGCACCGGCATGCTGATGGCCGCCGAGCTCTCGGCGCGCCTGGGCTGGCTCACCACGGATGACGTCGAGCGGGTACGGGCCATCCTGCGGGCCGCGGGCCTGCCGCTGGAGGCCCCGGCCGAGATGGGTGTCGACGATTTCCTGTCGCGCATGCGCCTCGACAAGAAGAACGTCGACAGCCGCCTGCGCCTGGTGCTGCTGCACGCCCTGGGCGATGCCTGCGTGGATGACGCCACGCCCCCGAAGACCCTCCAGGCCCTGCTCGAGCAGTTCCCCCGCGGCTGAGTCCAGGGGCATCGCTTTCCATTAGCTGTCCCCGTTGGATCTTGCACATAGCAAGAGGCGCCGGGGATAGGCCGAAGAGGGGGTCCGAGGACCAGGGACGGCTGAGGTAGCGCCCAGGGAGGGGTTCACAGCGCCCCCTCGCAGGCCTGTCCCCGGAAAAGCCTCGAGCGGTGCGGCGACCTGTGTCGCTCCACTCTCTCCATTGCTTCATTCGATCTTCACGCCCGCGCCATCTCGGCGCGGGCGTTCGTCGTCTATGCTCCTGATAACAGTGCCGGCAGCGACCATGAATCGCTCGATTGGCATGCCTCATGCGCTATCAGCATGGGGTCTTTGGTAAAAATGCGACTAAAGTCTAGGGCGCTTCCTCAATCGTTTGTTTTGCGTTTATGTGTGATGCAAGTCATTGAGCGGCGGAGTTTTTTGTTTGATGGGTCGTTGGCAACTGTCGGATTTATCGATGATTTCTGCATTCCGGTGGGTGCCATCCCATTGCGCTGCAGCGCAGGCGCTGGCTATGCTGGAAGGCCTTTTGCCAAGCAGGTGGGCGCGGAATTTGCGCCGGCTACGTGAAATAAAAAACCTAAAAATATATCACGAAGTTCCTGTCAAGAAAACCACTTTTCCGAGGCGCGCCAATGAACAGAGGTCTACACCAGCCCGGCGAGTTCCGCGACAACTGCGGGTTCGGCCTGATCGCTCACATGGAGGGCCGCGCCAGCCACGAGCTGCTGCGCACCGCCATCGAATCCCTGACCTGCATGACCCATCGCGGCGGCATCGCCGCCGACGGCAAGACCGGTGACGGCTGCGGCCTGCTGCTGCAGCTGCCGGATGCCTTTATGCGCCAGGTTGCACAGGAAGCCCTCAAGGTCGAACTGGGCGAGCGCTACGCGGTGGGGGCGGTGTTCCTGCCCGACGACGATGCTCGAGCCGCCCACGCCGCGGAGGTGCTCGAGGGCGAGCTGCGCGCCCGGGGCCTGGTGATCCGTGGCTGGCGCGAGGTGCCGGTGGATGCCTCGGTGTGCGGCCCCATGGCCCTCGAGTGCCTGCCGCGCATCCGCCACCTCTTCGTGGAGCCGGGCAAGAACGGCAGTGCCGAGACCTTCGAGGTCGACCTCTTCATGGCCCGCCGCCACGCCGAGCAGGCGCTGCGCGACGAGCAGGAGTTCTACGTCTGCTCGCTCTCCGAGAAGGTGCTCTCCTACAAGGGCCTGGTGATGCCGGTAGACCTGCCGGCCTTCTACCACGACCTCGGCGACGCGCGCCTGGAGACCGCCATCTGCGTCTTCCACCAGCGCTTCTCCACCAACACCGCGCCGCGCTGGCCGCTGGCCCAGCCGTTCCGCCTGCTGGCCCATAACGGCGAGATCAACACCATCGAGGCCAACCGCGGCTGGGCCAACTCGCGCAAGGAGAACTTCGTCTGTGAGCGGCTGCCCGACATCGCCGAGCTCGACGACATCGTCAACACCACCGGTTCCGACTCCTCCAGCATGGACAACATGCTCGAGGTGCTGCTGATGGGCGGCATGGAGCTGCATCGCGCGGTGCGCATGATGGTGCCGCCGGCGTGGCAGAACGTCGAGCTGATGGACGCCGAGCTGCGTGCCTTCTACGAGTACAACTCCATGCATGTGGAGCCCTGGGACGGCCCCGCCGGGGTGGTGATGACCGACGGCCGCCAGGCGCTGTGCATGCTCGACCGCAACGGCCTGCGCCCGGCGCGCTGGGTGATCACCAAGAACGGCTTCATCACCCTGGCCTCCGAGATCGGCACCTACGCCTACCGGCCCGAGGACGTGGTGGCCAAGGGCCGCGTGGGGCCGGGTCAGGTGCTCGCCGTGGACACCGAGACCGGCGAGGTGCTGCACACCGACGATATCGATGCCCGCCTCAAGGCCGCCTATCCCTACAAGCGCTGGCTGAAGCAGGAGGCGCAGTACCTGGAGTCGGCGCTCACCGAGCTTGCCAGCTTCCACAACATGGACGCCGATGCCCTGGCGGTGGCCCAGAAGATGTTCCAGGTCAGCTTCGAGGAGCGCGACCTGCTGCTGCGTCCGCTGGGCGAGAGCGGTCAGGAGGCGGTGGGCTCCATGGGCGACGACACCCCCATGGCGGTGCTCTCCGCCAAGCCTCGGCTGCTCAGCGACTACTTCCGCCAGAAGTTCGCCCAGGTCACCAACCCGGCGATCGATCCGCTGCGCGAGGCGATCGTGATGTCGCTGGAGACCTGCATCGGCGCCGAGCGCAACGTCTTCAAGGCGACCCCGGAGCATGCCCACCGCATCATCCTGACCACGCCGATCCTCTCGCCGCGCAAGTTCACCGCCCTGGTGGAGCAGGAGGACCCGGCCTACGCCAGCCAGCGGCTGCGCATGGCCTACGACCCCGAACGCCACGGCCTGCAGGCGGCCCTGCGCGAGCTCTGCCGCGAGGCCGAGCAGGCGGTGCAGGATGGCAAGGTGATCCTGGTGCTCTCCGACGCCGACCTCGAGAAGGGCGAGCTGCCGATCCATGCCGCCCTGGCGGTGGGCGCCGTGCACCACCACCTGGGCCGGCTGGCGCTGCGCCCGCGCTGCAACATCGTGGTGGAGACCGGCTACGCCCGCGATGCCCACCAGATGGCGGTGCTGTTCGGCGTCGGCGCCACCGCGGTCTTCCCGTGGCTCGCCTACCAGGTGATGGCCGACATGCACCGCACCGGCGAGCTGGTCGGCAACCCCGCCGACGCCCGCGAGAACTACCGCAAGGGGCTGCAGAAGGGGCTGTTCAAGATCCTCTCCAAGATGGGCATCTCGACGCTGGCCTCCTACCGCGGCTCCATGCTCTTCGAGGCGGTGGGCCTCGACGACGAGGTGATGGCGCTGTGCTTCCCGGGCATGGCCTCGCGCATCCAGGGCAGCGGCTTCGCCGAGCTGCAGCTGCAGCAGGAGCTGCTCGCCCGCGACGCCTGGATCCCGCGCAAGGGCATCAGCCAGGGTGGCCTGTTCAAGTACGTGCATGGCCACGAGTACCACGCCTTCAACCCCGACGTGGTCAAGTCGCTGCAGGAGGCGGTGCAGGAGGGCAGCTACGCCAAGTGGAAGCGCTTCGCGGCGCTGGTCAACGAGCGCGCTCCCGCCACCCTGCGCGATCTGCTGCGCCTGAGGCCGGCCGCAGAGTCCTTGCCCCTCGAGGAGGTGGAGTCGGTCGCAGACCTGCTGCCGCGCTTCGACAGTGCCGGCATGTCGCTGGGGGCGCTGTCGCCGGAGGCCCACGAGGCACTGGCCCAGGCCATGAACGAATCGGGGGGGCGCTCCAATTCCGGCGAGGGCGGCGAGGATGCCGCGCGCTACGGCACCATCCGTTCCTCCAGGATCAAGCAGATCGCCTCGGGGCGCTTCGGCGTCACCCCGGCCTATCTGGTCAATGCCGAGGTGCTGCAGATCAAGGTGGCCCAGGGGGCCAAGCCCGGCGAGGGCGGCCAGCTGCCCGGCGGCAAGGTCAACGCACTGATCGCCCGACTGCGCTACGCAGTGCCAGGCGTGACCCTGATCTCGCCGCCGCCGCATCATGATATCTACTCCATCGAGGACCTGGCGCAGCTGATCTTCGACCTCAAGCAGGTCAACCCCGACGCCCAGGTCTCGGTGAAGCTGGTCTCCGAGCCCGGCATCGGCACCATCGCCACCGGCGTGGCCAAGGCCTACGCCGACCTGATCACCGTCTCCGGCTACGACGGCGGCACCGCGGCGAGCCCCATCACCTCCATCAAGCATGCCGGCTCCCCCTGGGAGCTGGGCCTGCCCGAGGTGCACCAGGCGCTGCGCATCAACGGCCTGCGCGACAAGATTCGCCTGCAGACCGACGGCGGCCTGAAGACCGGCCTCGACGTGGTCAAGGCGGCGATCCTCGGCGCCGAGAGCTTCGGCTTCGGTACCGCGCCGATGGTGGCGCTGGGCTGCAAGTACCTGCGCATCTGCCACCTCAACAACTGCGCCACCGGCGTGGCCACCCAGCACGACTACCTGCGTGGCGAGCACTTCCGCGGCACCGTGGACATGGTCAAGCACTACTTCCGCTTTATCGCCGAGGAGGTGCGCGAGCTGATGGCGATGCTCGGCGTGCGCCAGCTCACCGACCTGATCGGCCGCACCGACCTGCTCGAGGCGATCGAGGGGGTGACCGCCTCCCAGCGCAAGCTCGACCTCACCCCGCTGCTCGGCAACGACCACGTGCCGGCGGACGCCCCGCAGTTCTGCCGGGTGAGCCGCAACGTGCCCCACGATCCGGGCGCCAAGAATCAGGAGGTGCTGGAGGCGCTCAAGGACGCCATCGAGCAGAGGAGCGGCGGCGAGTTCGCCTTTACCATCACCAACTGCGACCGCTCCGTGGGCGCGCTGACCTCCGGCGCCATCGCCAAGCGCTATGGGGAGGCGGGCCTCGAGGACGCCCCGGTCACCGCCCGCTTCACCGGCGTGGCCGGCCAGAGCTTCGGGGTGTGGAATGCCCGCGGCCTGCACCTCTACCTGGAGGGCGATGCCAACGACTACGTCGGCAAGGGCATGAACGGCGGCAAGGTGGTGATCACCCCGCCCAAGGGCAGCCGTTTCGAGAGCCATCGCACGGCCATCGTCGGCAATACCTGCCTCTATGGCGCCACCGGCGGCAGGCTGTTCGCCGCGGGCACCGCCGGAGAGCGCTTCGGGGTGCGCAACTCCGGCGCCCACGCGGTGATCGAGGGCGCCGGCGACCACTGCTGCGAGTATATGACCGGCGGCCTGGTGGCCGTGCTCGGCGAGACCGGGGTCAACTTCGGCGCGGGCATGACCGGCGGCTTCGCCTATGTGCTCGACGAGGACCGCACCTTCGTCGACAAGTACAACCACGAGCTGGTGGAGATCCACCGGGTCAATACCGAGGCCATGGAAGCCTATCGTCGCCACCTGCGCGAGGTGATCGAGGAGTTCGTCGCCGAGACCGGCTCGGCCCGCGGCCGCGCCATCCTCGAGGACTTCAGCGACTTCACCCGCCACTTCTGGCTGGTGAAGCCCAAGGCGGCGAGCCTGAACAGCCTGTTGGCCCAATCCCGGCGTCAGCCGGAATAAGCGGCGGCGACAGCCGAAACCGCGCCACTGACAACAGGTGATGCGCCCCGCCGGGCACCGGCGGGGCAGCCGACAGGACTTCCAGGAGAGACAAGATGGCAAACCGTCTGAGCAACGACTTCCAGTTCATCGACGTGGGTCGCCAGGACCCCGAGAAACGCGACGCCCGCACCCGCTCGCGGGAGTTCGCCGAGATCTACGAGCCCTTCAAGCCCCAGGAGGCGGCCAGCCAGTCGCATCGTTGCCTGCACTGCGGCAACCCCTACTGCGAGTGGAAGTGCCCGGTGCACAACTACATTCCCAACTGGCTGCAGCTGGTCAGCGAGGGCAACATCCTCGAGGCGGTGGAGCTGTGCCACCGGACCAACTCGCTGCCCGAGGTGTGTGGCCGGGTGTGCCCCCAGGACCGCCTCTGCGAGGGCGCCTGTACCCTCAACGACGGCTTCGGCGCCGTCACCATCGGCTCGGTGGAGAAGTACATCACCGACACCGCCTTCGCCATGGGCTGGCGCCCGGACATGTCCCAGGTGAGCTGGACCGACAAGCGGGTGGCGGTGGTCGGCGCCGGCCCGGCGGGACTGGGCTGTGCCGACATCCTGGTGCGCAATGGCGTCAAGCCGGTGGTGTTCGACCGCAACCCCGAGATCGGCGGCCTGCTCACCTTCGGCATCCCTGAATTCAAGCTCGAGAAGAATGTCATGGAGCGCCGCCGCGCGGTGTTCGAGGAGATGGGGGTGGAGTTCCGCCTCGGCGTCGAGATCGGCCGCGACATCACCTTCGACAGCCTGCTCGAGGAGTACGACGCGGTGTTCCTGGGTATGGGTACCTACAAGTACATGGAGGGCGGCTTCCCCGGCGAGAACCTGCCCGGCGTCTACAAGGCCCTGGACTTCCTGATCGCCAACGTTAACCACTGCCTGGGCTTCGAGAAGGACCCGGGGGAGTACATCTCCTTCAAGGGCCAGCGGGTGGTGGTGCTGGGCGGCGGCGACACCGCCATGGACTGCAACCGCACCTCGATCCGCCAGGGCGCCACCAGCGTCACCTGCGCCTACCGCCGCGACGAGGAGAACATGCCCGGCTCACGCAAGGAGGTGGCCAACGCCCGCGAGGAGGGCGTGGAGTTCCTCTTCAACCGCCAGCCCGTCGCCGTGGTGGGCGAGGGCAAGGTCGAGGGGGTCAAGGTGGTGCGCACCCGCATGGGCGAGCCCGACGAGAACGGCCGTCGCCGCCCCGAGGTGGTGCCGGGCTCCGAGGAGGTGATCCCCGCCGACGCCGTGGTCATCGCCTTCGGCTTCCAGCCCGACCCGCCCGAGTGGTTCGCGACGGCGGGGGTCGAGGTCGACGAGCGTGACCGGGTCAAGGCCGCCGAGCAGAGCGAGTTCGCCTTCCAGACCAGCCACGAGAAAATCTTCGCCGGTGGCGACATGGTGCGCGGCTCGGACCTAGTGGTCACCGCCATCTACGAGGGGCGCCAGGCCGCCGAGGGCATCCTGGACTACCTGGGGGTGTAAGGCTGGCTTTAAGCCGGTGTGAAGTGGCAAGGAGCGAGGGGCGCTGGGGGCAAGCCGAAGAGGAGGTCCTATGCCAGGGATGGCATCGGTAGCGTACAGGGAGGTATTCACAGCGCCTCCTCGTAGGCTTGCCGCCAGATCAGCCCCGAGTGGGCTCTGATGACATGTCGGGCACACGGTGCTATAGCCCGAAATTGAGACCAAGGTCGCCCTCTGCTATCCTGTCGACCCATCCTGGCGCGGCTTCCTGCCGGGCCTACCGATCACGTTTCGACAGGTTCCTCATGACACGATATATCTTCGTGACCGGCGGCGTTGTGTCCTCTCTCGGCAAGGGCATCGCGTCGGCCTCGCTGGCGGCGATTCTCGAGGCGCGCGGCCTCAAGGTCACCATGCTCAAGCTCGACCCGTACATCAACGTGGACCCGGGCACCATGAGCCCCTTCCAGCACGGCGAGGTGTTCGTCACCGAGGATGGCGCCGAGACCGACCTGGACCTTGGGCACTACGAGCGTTTCATCCGCACCAAGATGACCCAGGGCAACAACTTCACCACCGGCCGGGTCTACGAGCACGTGCTGCGCAAGGAGCGCCGCGGCGACTACCTGGGCGGCACCGTGCAGGTGATCCCCCATATCACCGACGAGATCAAGCGCCGCGTCTACGAGGGCGGCGAGGGCTTCGACGTGGCCCTGGTGGAGATCGGTGGCACCGTGGGCGACATCGAGTCGCTGCCCTTCCTGGAGTCGATCCGCCAGATCAGAAGCGAGCTGGGCGCCAGCCGGGCGATCTTCATGCACCTCACCCTGGTGCCCTACATCAAGACCGCCGGCGAGACCAAGACCAAGCCGACCCAGCACAGCGTCAAGGAGCTGCGCTCCATCGGTATCCAGCCGGACATCCTGATCTGCCGCAGCGAGGTGGAGCTGGAGGAGACCGAGCGGCGCAAGATCGCGCTGTTCACCAATGTCGAGGAGCGCGCGGTCATCCCGCTCCAGGATGCCGACACCATCTACCGCATCCCGTTGATGCTCCATGAGCACGGCCTGGACGAGATCGTCTGCGACAAGCTACGCCTCACCGCCGACGAGGCCGACCTCTCCGAGTGGGTCAAGGTGCTCGACGCCAAGCTCAACCCGCTCAAGTCGATCAACATCGCCATGGTCGGCAAGTACATGGAGCTGCTCGACGCCTACAAGTCTCTCAACGAGGCGCTGATCCACGCCGGCATCCAGACCCGGGTGAAGGTCAACGTCGACTACATCGACTCCGAGGACATCGAGCGTCACGGCACCGAGCGCCTGGCCGGCAAGGACGCCATCCTGGTGCCCGGCGGCTTCGGCGAGCGAGGCGCCGAGGGCAAGATCGCCACGGCCCGCTTCGCCCGCGAGAACGGCATCCCCTATCTCGGCATCTGCCTCGGCATGCAGGTGGCGGTGATCGAGTTCGCCCGCCACGTGGCCGGCTGGGAGGACGCCAACTCCACCGAGTTCACCCACGATACCCTGCACCCGGTGGTAGGCCTGATCACCGAGTGGCTCTCCCCCGAGGGCAAGGTCGAGCTGCGCGACGCGGCCTCCGACCTCGGCGGCACCATGCGCCTGGGGGGCCAGGTGTGCCAGCTCAAGGCCGGCAGCAAGGCCCGCGAGGCCTACGGGGCCGACGAGATCGTCGAGCGCCACCGCCACCGCTTCGAGGTCAACGAGCAGTTCGTCGAGCAGCTCGAGCAGGCCGGCCTTGTGGTCTCCGGCAAGAGCGTCGACAACTCCCTGGTGGAGGTCGTGGAGCTGCCCGACCATCCCTGGTACGTCGCCTGCCAGTTCCACCCGGAGTTCACCTCCACGCCGCGTGACGGCCATCCGCTGTTCACCGGCTTCGTCAACGCCGCGCTGGAGCACAAGGCGGCACGGACCCGCGCCCAGTCCTCCCACCAGGAGTGATGCCGATGAGCGCCCCCGAACGTACCCTCGAGATTGCCGGCCTGAAGGCCGGCAATTCGTTGCCGCTGATGCTGTTCGGCGGCATGAACGTGCTGGAGTCCCGCGGGCTGGCCCTGGAGGTCGCCGAGACCTACGTCGAAGTCACCGGCAGGCTCGGCATGCCCTACGTCTTCAAGGCCAGCTTCGACAAGGCCAACCGCAGCTCCATCCACTCCTTCCGCGGCCCCGGCCTCGAGAAGGGGCTCGAGATCCTGGCCGAGGTGAAGGCGCGCTTCGGCGTGCCGATCCTCACCGACGTCCATGAGCCCTGGCAGGCCGAACCGGCCGCCGAGGTGGCCGACGTCATCCAGTTGCCGGCCTTCCTGGCCCGCCAGACCGACCTCGTCGTGGCCATGGCGAAGACCGGGGCGGTGATCAACGTCAAGAAGCCGCAGTTCCTGGCACCCCACGAGATGCGCCATATCGTGCGCAAGTGCGAGGAGGCCGGCAACGACCGGGTAATCCTCTGCGAACGCGGCTCGAGCTTCGGCTACAACAACCTGGTGGTGGACATGCTCGGCTTCGGCGAGATGAAGGCCACCGGCCTGCCGGTGTTCTTCGACGTCACCCACTCGCTGCAGCGCCCCGGCGGGCGCGCCGACAGCGCCGACGGCCGTCGCGCTCAGGTCGCCGAGCTGGCCCGCGCCGGGGTCGCCGTGGGCCTGGCGGGGCTCTTCCTGGAGGCGCATCCCGACCCCGACAGCGCCAAGTGCGATGGCCCCTGCGCGCTGCCGCTGGACCGCCTCGAGCCCTTCCTGGCGCAGCTCAAGGCCATCGACGAGCTGGTCAAGGGGTTCCCCGCCCTGGATATCGAATAACCCGGCTACCCAGGCAGCACCGGCAAGCCGAGAGAGCACGGCGGTTTCCCATCGACGCCATCAACGCTGACATCATGAAAGGACGACAAAGATGACCAAGATTGTCGATATTCGCGCCCTCGAGGTGCTCGACTCCCGCGGCAACCCCACCGTCCAGGCCGAGGTACGCCTGGAGAGCGGTGCCGTGGGCGTGGCCTGTGCCCCCAGCGGTGCCTCCACCGGCTCCCGCGAGGCGCTGGAGCTGCGCGACGGCGACAAGGCCCGCTACCTGGGCAAGGGCGTGCTGAAGGCGGTGGAAGCCGTCAACGGCGCCATCCGCGAGGCCCTCGTCGGCATGGACGCCCGCGACCAGCGCGGCCTCGACGACGCCATGCTGGCCCTCGACGGCACCGACAACAAGGCCAAGCTCGGCGCCAATGCCATCCTGGCGGTGTCGCTGGCCGCCGCCAAGGCCGCCGCCAACGCCAAGGGCGTGCCCCTCTACGCGCATATCGCCGAGCTCTACGGCCAGCCGGGCCAGTATCTGATGCCGGTGCCGATGATGAATATCCTCAACGGTGGCGAGCATGCCGACAACAACGTCGACATCCAGGAGTTCATGGTCCAGCCGGTGGGCGCGGCGAGCTTCCGCGAGGGCCTGCGCATGGGCGCCGAGATCTTCCATGCCCTGAAGAAGGTGCTCGCCGGCCGCGGCCTCTCCACCTCGGTGGGCGACGAGGGCGGCTTCGCCCCCAACCTGGCCTCAAACGCCGAGGCCCTGGCGGTGATCCAGCAGGCCGTCGAGGACGCCGGCTACGCGCTGGGCCGCGACGTGACCCTGGCACTGGACTGCGCCTCCTCCGAGTTCTTCAAGGACGGCCGCTACGACCTGGCCGGCGAGGGCAAGGCCTTCGACGCCGCCGGCTTCGTCGACTACCTGGCCGAGCTGTGTGACCAGTACCCCATCGTCTCCATCGAGGATGGCATGGACGAATCCGACTGGGAGGGCTGGAAGGCGCTGACCGACCGGCTGGGTGACAAGGTGCAGCTGGTGGGCGACGACCTCTTCGTCACCAACACCCGCATCCTCAAGCGCGGCATCGACGAGAAGATCGGCAACTCCATCCTGATCAAGTTCAACCAGATCGGCTCGCTCTCCGAGACCCTGGACGCCATCCGCATGGCCCAGGATGCCGGCTTCACCGCGGTGATCTCCCACCGCTCCGGCGAGACCGAGGACACCACCATCGCCGACCTCGCCGTGGGGACCAGCGCCGGCCAGATCAAGACCGGCTCGCTGTGCCGCAGCGACCGCGTGGCCAAGTACAACCGCCTGCTGGTGATCGAGCAGGAGCTTGGCGATGGCGTGGGCTATCCCGGCCTCGCGGCGATCAAGGGACAGTAACCTCATGTAGGAAATCGCTGACAAAAAAGCGGCGATTTTGTCGTCACTTCCGCGCAGAGGCCGGCATCATGGGTGCCGGCCTCTTTTTTATCCTGTTGAAATGTAATGGTTATTAGCTTGTTTTCATGGCGAGGGCGAGAGGAGGTGCCGTGCGGGACCGCTTGTGCGGGGGCCCGGCTCTGTCAGAATATGAAACAGGACAAGGGGGCATGGCACGGCGCCTCCGGCAGGATGCAACGGGATGCCGAGTGATGCGCCAGGTGCGGCAGGAAGCTGCTTCCGGGCAGGGAGGTCATCACGGGAGTACGGGTGGAAGGAGCCGCCCATGGAATCGCACGGAGCGGGCGGCCCTTGGGCCGCCTGTTTTCCTGCAGGTGTTCTCCTTCCTTCTGCCCGGTGGTAGGGCAGAAGCGACAGCGCCGACCGTCGAGAGACGGTCGGCGCTGTCGTTGGTGAGCGCGGTGAAGTAGGCTCAGCGCTCCAGTTGCTCGAGCTTGCCGGGCTTGCCGTCCCACTCCTCGGCGTCGGGCAGCGGATCCTTCTTCTCGCTGATATTGGGCCACACCTCGGCCAGCTCGGCGTTGATCTCGATGAACGGCTCCTGGCCATCGGGCAGCTCATCCTCCGAGAAGATCGCTTCGGCGGGGCACTCCGGCTCGCACAGGGCGCAGTCGATGCACTCGTCGGGGTGGATCACCAGGAAGTTGGGTCCCTCGTAGAAGCAGTCCACCGGACACACCTCGACACAGTCGGTGTACTTGCACTTGATGCAGTTTTCAGTGACGACGAATGTCATGCCGCTCTTTCCTCCCTCATGGCCCGGTTCGCTGCCGTGGCGGCTCCCGACCGATATGAATGGTAAAAGGTAATAAAAACCAGCTTTCTTATTCTAAGGAGCCAGGATATTTGTCCATTCTAGTCGCCGCCGCCAGGCCGCCGCAAGCGAGGGAGCTGCCTCTTACAGTGTCTCCTGCCAGCGGTAGAGCAGCGCCAGCGCCTGGCGAGGGGTGAGGTCGTCGAGGCCGAGGCCGGAGAGCTCTTCCACCAGCGGATGCGGCGTGCTGGCGAAGAGGTCGTTCTGCAGCGGCGTCGTTGCGGCGCCGCCAGCGGCGCTGGTCGAGCGGCTGCCCTGGTCGACCTCCTGCTGCTCGAGCTGGGCGAGCTTCTCCCGGGCCCGGGCGATCACGCCCTGGGGCACGCCGGCCAACTGGGCCACCTGCAGGCCGTAGCTCTGGCTGGCCGGCCCTTCCTCTACCCGGTGCATGAAGACGATGCCATCCCGGTGTTCCGCCGCGGTGAGGTGGACGTTGGCGACGCCACCCGCCTGCTCGGCCAGGGCCGTCATCTCGAAGTAGTGGGTGGCGAACAGGGTGAAGGCGCGGGTGCGGGTCAGGTGCTCGGCGCTGGCCCAGGCCAGCGACAGGCCATCGAAGGTGCTGGTGCCGCGGCCGATCTCGTCCATCAGCACCAGGCTTTCGTCGGTGGCGTTGTGCAGGATGCTGGCGGTCTCGGTCATCTCCACCATGAAGGTGGAGCGCCCGCCGGCCAGGTCATCCGAAGAGCCGATACGGGTGAAGATGCGGTCCACGGGGCCGATCTCCGCCGCGTCCGCGGGCACGAAGCTGCCGGTGTGGGCGAGCAGCACGATCAGCGCGGCCTGGCGCATGTAGGTGGACTTGCCGCCCATGTTGGGGCCGGTGATCACCAGCATGCGGCGGTCGTCGCCCATCATCAGGTCGTTGGGCACGAAGGGGGTGTCGGAGACCCGCTCCACCACCGGGTGGCGGCCGCCCTGGATGGCGATGCCCGGGGTCTCGGCCAGGTGCGGGCGCACGAGCTCCAGGCCCCGGGCGCGCTCGGCGAAGGCGCACAGCACGTCCAGTGCCGCCAGGGCCCGGGCGCTGGCCTGGAGGGCGTCGAGCTCGGCGTTGAGGGTGTCGAGCAGCCCCTCGTAGAGCAGCTTCTCCCGGGCCAGGGCGCGCGACTTCGCCGACAGTGCCTTATCCTCGAATTCCTTGAGCTCGGGAATGATGAAGCGTTCGGCGTTCTTCAGGGTCTGGCGGCGAATATAGTCCGCCGGGACCTCCTTGGCCTGGGCGCGGGGGATCTCGATGTAGTAGCCATGGACACGGTTGTAGCCCACCTTGAGGCCGGGCAGGCCGGTACGCTCGCGCTCGCGGGTCTCCAGCTTCACCAGGTAGCCACCGGCGTGCTCGGCCAGGCCACGGTGCTCGTCGAGCTCGGCATCGAAGCCCTCGGCGAGCACCCCGCCGTCGCGGATCACCACCGGCGGGTTCTCCACCAGGGCGCGATTCAGGGTGGTGGCGAGCTCGGGGTAGGGGTGGATATGTCGTTTCAGCTCGTCCAGGGCGGAACCATTGGGGTAGTCGGCGAGCCGGGCCTCGAGGTCGGGCAGGGCGTTGAAGGCGTCGCGCAGGCGGGCGAGGTCTCGGGGCCTGGCGCTGTAGAGGGCCACCCGGGCCAGGATGCGTTCCACGTCGCCGATCGCCTTGAGCGACTCGCGCAGCACCTCGAAGCCGTCCGTCTCCAGCAGCAGTGTCACGGCGGCCTGGCGGGCCTGGACACGCTCGCGGTCACGCAGCGGGCGGTTGAGCCAGCGCTTGAGCAGCCGTGAGCCCATGGCGGTGGCGGTGGTGTCGAGCACGCTGGCCAGGGTGTTGTCGCCGCTGCCGCCCAGGTTCACGTCGATCTCCAGGTTGCGACGGCTGGCGGCATCGATGACCACGGCGTCGTCGCGGCTCTCCACGCCGATGGCGGTGACATGGGGCAGGCGCGAGCGCTGGGTGTCCCGGGCGTACTCCACCAGCACGCCGGCGGCGGTGATGGCGGCCTCGAGATGGGCACAGCCGAAGCCGCGCAGGTCCTGGACGCCGAACTGGTCGCACAGCAGGCGGGCCGCGCTCTCCGGGTCGAACAGCCAGTCGCCCTGGCGGCGCAGCCCGCGGCGCCCCTCCAGGGCCGGCGGCAGGTCGAGGCTCTCCGCCACCAGCAGCTCGGCCGGGTCGAGGCGCTGGAGCTCGGCGAGCATCTCGCCCTCGCCCTCCACCTCCAGCACGCTGAAGCGCCCGCTGGAGAGCTCCAGCCAGGCCAGGCCGATGCGCTCGCCGGCGGCATGCACGGCCACCAGCAGGTTGTCGCGGCGGGCGTCGAGCAGCGCCTCGTCGTAGAGGGTGCCGGGTGTGACGATGCGCACCACGCGGCGCTCCACCGGCCCCTTGCTGGCGGCGGGGTCGCCGACCTGCTCGCAGATCGCCACCGATTCGCCGGCGGCCACCAGGCGGGCCAGATAGCCTTCGGCGCTGTGGTAGGGCACGCCGGCCATGGGGATCGGCTTGCCGGCAGACTGGCCGCGCTGGGTCAGGGTGATGTCGAGCAGGGCGGCGGCACGCCTGGCGTCGTCGAAGAACAGCTCGTAGAAGTCGCCCATGCGGTAGAAGAGCAGCACGTCGGGATGCTCGCGCTTGATCTTCAGGTACTGGGCCATCATCGGCGTATGCTGGGTGCTGGCCTGGGACATGGCGATTGCTGGGCTCCTGGTTTTGTAGATGGCTTTGTAGATGATCTTGTAGATGGTCTCGTTGAGCGGTCGTCAGATGCGCACGCGAAGAAACAGCTGCGCCTGCATCCCCTCGGCAAAGGCAGTATTCTACGCAGATGCCCTTGCCTCGTCAGGCACGCCTTCGATCCACCGTGCAGGAGCCTTCGCCATGTCCCACTCTGCCGCTAGCCTCGCCAACCTCGACCTGGCCACCCTGGCCGAGCGCCTGGGTCGGCTGTGCCGAGACAAGGGAGTGACCATCACCTGCGCCGAGTCCTGCACCGGCGGTGGGGTGGCCAGCGCCATCACGTCGGTGGCCGGCAGCTCCGACTACTTCGAGACCGGCTACGTCACCTACTCCAACGCGGCCAAGACACGCCTGCTGGGCGTAGGGGAGGCGCTGCTCGGCGAGCATGGCGCGGTAAGCCGCGAGGTGGTGGAGGCGATGGTCACCGGCGCCTGCCGCGACAGCGGTGCCGACCTCGGCGTGGCGATCAGCGGCGTGGCCGGCCCCGGTGGTGGCAGTGCCGACAAGCCGGTGGGTAGCGTGTGGCTGGCCTGGGGGGATGCCGAGCGCGCCGAGGGCGAGTGCCATCGCTACCCTGGCGATCGCCGGGCGGTGCGCGAGCAGGCGGTCCGCACGGCGCTGGTCGGCATGGTGCGCCGTCTCGAGGCGCGCTGAGAACGCCGCACGCGAGGGGACAATTTCTGCTGGCCGAGCGCGCTATTTTTCCCCATACTACTGGTCAGTCATACAGTATATAGAGACTCAGATTGAGGAGGCCCGTGATGGCTCAGGTAGACAACCGTTCCAAGGCGCTGGAAGCCGCCCTTTCCCAGATCGACCGCCAGTTCGGCAAGGGCACCGTGATGCGCCTGGGCGACGCTCCGCGCGTGGTGATGCCCTCGGTCTCAACCGGCTCGCTGGGCCTGGATATCGCGCTGGGCATCGGTGGCCTGCCGCTGGGCCGGGTGGTCGAGATCTTCGGCCCCGAGTCCTCGGGCAAGACCACCCTGACCCTGTCGGTGATCGCCCAGGCCCAGAAGCAGGGCAAGACCTGTGCCTTCATCGACGCCGAGCACGCCCTGGACCCGAGCTATGCCGAGAAGCTCGGCGTCAACCTGGACGACCTGCTGGTCTCCCAGCCCGACACCGGCGAGCAGGCCCTGGAGATCTGCGACATGCTGGTGCGTTCTGGCGGCGTCGACGTGATCATCATCGACTCGGTGGCGGCGTTGACCCCGCGTGCCGAGATCGAGGGCGAGATGGGCGACTCCCACGTCGGCCTGCAGGCGCGCCTGATGTCCCAGGCCCTGCGCAAGATCACCGGCAACATCAAGAACGCCAACTGCATGGTGGTCTTCATCAACCAGATCCGCATGAAGATCGGTGTGATGTTCGGCAGCCCCGAGACCACCACCGGTGGCAACGCCCTGAAGTTCTACTCCAGCGTGCGCCTGGATATCCGCCGCACCGGCTCGGTGAAGCAGGGCGACGAGGTGACCGGCAACGAGACCCGCGTCAAGGTGGTCAAGAACAAGGTCGCACCGCCGTTCCGCCAGGCCGAATTCCAGATCCTCTACGGCAAGGGGATCTACCATGCGGGCGAGGTGGTCGACCTGGGTGTGCAGTGCAAGCTGATCGACAAGGCCGGTGCCTGGTACAGCTACCAGGGCAACAAGATCGGCCAGGGCAAGGCCAACGCCGCGCAGTTCCTCGAGGACAACCCGGCGGTGATGGAGGAGATCGAGAGCCAGATTCGCGCGCAGCTGCTCGCGCCGGTGGAGCCCAAGAAGGAGGAGGTCGAGGAGGCCGTGCTGCCGGCCGGTGGCGAGCAGGGCGACGACCTGCTGTAGGCCATGCTCGAGCGGACTCCGAGTGATTCCACGCCCCGCGATGATGCCGTCCGGTTGCTGGCCCGGCGCGAGTACTCGCGCGCCGAACTGGTCGAGCGCCTGGCGGCGAAGGGGCATGCGGCCGACAGCATCGCCGGGTGTCTCGACGACCTCGCCGAGCGGGGGCTGCAATCCGACGCCCGCTTCGCCGAAAGCTTCCTGCGTTCGCGAATCTTCCGCGGCCAGGGGCCCGTGAGAATTCGCCTGGAGATGGAGCGGCGCGGCCTCGGCCGTGAGACGGTCCATGAGGCCTTCGTCGCGAGTGAGCAGGCCGGCGAGGCCGACTGGTACGCTCTGGCCTGTGCAGCGCTCGTGCGTCGCTTCACGGCTCCCGGCGACACTCCCCGCGAGCGCGCCCGCCGCGAGCGCTTTCTGGCCGGGCGCGGCTTCGACTTCGACCAGGTGCGCCACGCCCTGGCTCACGCCTGGGATGATCTCTCCGCCGCGCCCTAGTCCGGGCCCGTCCCCAGGGCCATCGTAGTTCCAGAAACCAAGGGGCGCTGGGGGCAAGCCCCCCCCTTCAGTCCCTTGACAACTGCGCTATAATATCTCCCTTTGCGAACGCCCCGGGTGGCCCCCCGCGGCGCCGCGATGCGCCATGTTCACGCGCCTCGTGGCGCCCGTATCGAGCCAGCGTCGCCCGCCGGGTCACCCCGTTCATCGCCACGGATACCCCATGAAAAGCGCAGACATCAGACAGGCCTTTCTGAGTTACTTCGAGGAGCACGGCCACACCGTCGTGCCCTCCAGCTCCCTGGTTCCCGGCAACGACCCGACCCTGCTGTTCACCAACGCGGGCATGGTGCCCTTCAAGGATGTCTTCCTGGGCCGCGACCCGCGCCCCTATGTGCGTGCCACCTCGGCCCAGCGCTGCGTGCGCGCCGGGGGCAAGCACAACGACCTCGACAACGTCGGCTATACCGCGCGTCACCACACCTTCTTCGAGATGCTGGGCAACTTCAGCTTCGGCGACTACTTCAAGCGCGATGCCATCCGCTTCGCCTGGGAGTTCCTCACCGGCACCCTGGGGCTGCCGAAGGAGAAGCTGTGGGTCACCGTGCATGTCAGCGACGACGAGGCCGAGCGCATCTGGAAGGAGGAGGTCGGCATCGACCCCGAGCGCTTCTCGAAGCTCGACGAGGACAACTTCTGGCAGATGGGCGACACCGGACCCTGCGGGCCGAGTTCCGAGATTTTCTATGACCACGGTCCCGAGGTGTGGGGTGGCCCGCCCGGGAGCCCCGAGGAAGACGGCGACCGCTACATCGAGATCTGGAACCTGGTGTTCATGCAGTTCGACCGTGACGCCGAGGGCACCATGCATCCGCTGCCCAAGCCCTCCATCGATACCGGCATGGGGCTGGAGCGCATCGCCGCGGTGATGCAGGGCGTGCACTCCAACTACGAGATCGACCTGTTCCAGAACCTGCTGGAGTCGGCGGCGCGCCATACCGGCCACGCCGATACCCGCGCACCCTCGCTGCGGGTGATCGCCGACCATATCCGCTCCTGCGCCTTCCTGGTCGCCGATGGTGTGCTGCCCTCCAACGAGGGGCGCGGCTATGTGCTGCGCCGAATCATCCGTCGTGCCATCCGCCACGGCCACAAGCTGGGCGCCCAGGGCAACTTCTTCCACAAGCTGGTGGGGGCGCTGGACGCCGAGATGGGCGATGCCTATCCCGAGCTTCGCCAGGCGCGCCACCAGATCGAGCGCGTGCTGCTCAAGGAGGAGGAGCAGTTCGCCCGCACCCTGGAGCACGGCATGGGCCTGCTCGAGGAGGCCCTGGCCGCCCTCGACGGCGAGGTGCTGCCCGGCGAGACGGTGTTCAAGCTCTACGACACCTACGGCTTCCCCTTCGACCTGACGGCCGACGTCTGCCGCGAGCGCGGCGTGACCCTCGACGAGATCGGCTTCGAGCGCGCGCTGGAGGCCCAGCGCGAACGCGCCCGAGCGGCGAGCCAGTTCGGTGCCGACTACGGCGCCGCCCTGGAGCTGGAAGGCGAGACCGACTTCACCGGTTACGAGCGCCTCGAGGATCGCGCCACCGTCACTGCCCTGGCCGACTGCGAGGGCAACGCCCTGGAACGGCTCGTGCCGGAGCACAAGGCTGTGGTGGTGCTCGACCGGACCCCCTTCTACGGCGAGTCCGGCGGCCAGGTGGGCGACACCGGCTACCTGCATCTCGATGGCGGTGGCCGCTTCCTGGTGGAGGAGACCCAGAAGCAGGGCGGCCACCACCTGCACCACGGCGTGCTGCTCGAGGGTGAGCTGGCGCTGGGCGACGCGGTGCGTCCCCAGGTGGATGCCGGCCTGCGCGCCGCCACGGTGCGCAACCACTCCGCCACCCACCTGATGCACAAGGCGCTGCGCCTGGTGCTGGGTGACCATGTGGCCCAGAAGGGTTCCCTGGTGACCCCGGAGCGGCTGCGCTTCGACTTCAGCCACTTCGAGCCGATGACCGCCGAGCAGCTCGCCGAGGTGGAGCGCCTGGTCAACGAGCAGGTCCTGGCCAATGCACCGACCCACATCGAGCAGATGACCCTGGATGAGGCCAAGGCCAAGGGGGCGGCGGCGCTCTTCGAGGCCAAGTACGCCGACAGCGTGCGGGTGCTGACCATCGGTGCCGACGACTTCTCCATCGAGCTGTGCGGCGGCACCCATGTGGCGCGCAGCGGCGATATCGGCTGCTTCCATATCGTCAGCGAGCAGGGCATCGCCTCCGGCGTGCGCCGCATCGAGGCGATCACCGGCGAAGGCGCGCTGGCCTGGTTCCATGAGCAGGAGGCCAGGCTCAACCGTGTCGGCGAGCGCTTGAAGGCCAAGCCCGAGCAGGTCGAGGAGCGCGTGGAGTCGCTGGTGGAGCGCAACCGCACCCTGGAGAAGGAGCTCGAGCGGCTCAAGGCCAAGCTGGCCAGCGCGGCCGGCAGCGACCTGGTCGCCGAGGCTCGCGAGATCAAGGGGGTCAAGGTGCTGGCCAGGTCGCTGGAGGGCGTCTCTGGCAAGGAGCTGCGCGGCATGCTCGACCAGCTCAAGAACAAGCTGGGTTCCGGCATCATCGTGCTGGGCGTGGGCGACGAGGCGGCCGGCAAGGTCAGCCTGATCGCCGGCGTCACCGATGACCTCACCTCGCGCGTCAAGGCCGGCGAGCTGGTCAATCACGTGGCCGGCCGGGTAGGCGGTAAGGGTGGCGGTCGCGCCGACATGGCCCAGGCCGGCGGCAGCGACGTGGCAGCCCTGCCGGCGGCCCTGGAGGGCGTTGCCGCCTGGGTCGAGGAGCGCCTTTAGCAGGATTCGAGGGGGCCGGTAGCCGCGAGGCGCCGGCCCTGCTTGTAGAGACACCTTTCACTCACCCGGGCCTAGCTGCCCGACATACGAGGGGAAATTTCACCGATGGCACTATACGTACAGAAGTTCGGCGGCACTTCGGTGGGCTCCGTGGAGCGCATCAAGGCCGTGGCCGAGAAGGTCAAGGGCTTCCGCGACAATGGCCACCAGGTCGTCGTGGTAGTCTCCGCCATGAGCGGCGAGACCAACCGACTGATCGGCATGGCCAACGAGATCAACGATGAGCCGACCCCGCGCGAGATGGACATGCTGGTCTCCACCGGCGAGCAGGTGACGATCTCGCTGCTGGCCATGGCGCTGCACAAGCTGGGCGTGCCGGCGACCTCCTATACCGGCTCCCAGGTGGGCATCCAGACCGACAGTGCCCACACCAAGGCGCGCATCCAGCGTATCGAGACCGATGAGCTGCAGTCCGACCTGGACGACGGCCAGGTGGTGGTGGTCGCTGGTTTCCAGGGGGTCGACGAGGAGGGAAATATCACTACCCTCGGTCGCGGCGGCTCCGATACCACTGGCGTGGCCCTGGCTGCGGCGCTGAAGGCCGACGAGTGCCAGATCTATACCGACGTCGATGGCGTCTACACCACCGATCCCCGGGTGTGCAGCAAGGCCCAGCGCCTCGAGAGCATCACCGTCGAGGAGATGCTGGAGCTGGCCAGCCTGGGCTCCAAGGTGCTGCAGATTCGCGCCGTCGAATTCGCCGGCAAGTACAATGTGCCGCTGCGCGTGCTGTCCAGCTTCGAGGACGGCCCCGGCACCCTGATCGTTGCAGACTCTGACCAAGACGAGGACACCATGGAAGAACCGCTGATCTCCGGTATCGCCTTCACCGCCAACGAGGCCAAGCTGACCCTGCTCAATACCCCCGACGTGCCGGGCGTGGCCTCGCGCATCCTCGGCCCCATCGCCGACGCCAACATCGAAGTCGACATGATCGTGCAGAACGTGGCGCCGGCCGGCGACTACACCGACTTCACCTTCACCGTGGCCAAGGGTGACTACAAGCAGACCCTCAAGATCCTCAACGAGCAGGTGCTGCCGGACCTGGGCGAGGGTGAGGTCAAGGGTGATGACAACATCGCCAAGGTCTCGCTGGTGGGCGTCGGCATGCGCTCCCACGCTGGGGTGGCCTCGAAGATGTTCCGCGTGCTCTCCGAGGAGAACATCAACATCCGCATGGTCTCCACCTCCGAAATCAAGATCTCGGTGGTGATCGATGAGAAGCAGATGGAGCTGGCCGTGCGCGCCCTGCACAAGGCCTTCGGCCTCGACAAGGCCGATATCGAGAGCGAGGAATAAGCCGACCCGTGGCGGCAGATTACCTTCTACGCTGGTAGAAAGGCCCGCCGCGTCCTGCGGCGGGGCTTCCCTTCAACGGGCGGCCCGTGTTTGATGGGCCGCCGTGTTGGTCACGGAGGACGTTCTGCCACATACTGAGGCGGCGTGGTACTGCCGGCCAACATCCCGTTGCCAGCCAGAGAACAAGTCTGAGAAGGAGATCAGCCATGCTCATCCTGACCCGCCGTGTCGGCGAGACCCTGATGATAGGTGACGACATCACCGTGACGGTGCTGGGCGTAAAAGGCAACCAGGTCCGTATCGGGGTGAATGCGCCGAAGGATGTGGCAGTTCATCGCGAGGAGATCTATCAGCGCATTCAGCGCGAGAAGAGTGACGAGGAAGGTTCTGGTCACGAAGAGTAGCGGTCAGGACTGCAGACAAAAAAGCCGTGGGGGCGCTGGACAAACCCCTTCGGAAACGGTAAGATATGCGCCGTGTCGTTAGGGAGAGGTGGCCGAGTGGCTGAAGGCGCTCCCCTGCTAAGGGAGTAAGGGGTTTATAGCCTCTTCGAGGGTTCGAATCCCTCCCTCTCCGCCACGGCGACATCGTGAAGCATCAGCGCCCGTAGCTCAGCTGGATAGAGTACCTGACTACGAATCAGGGGGTCGGAGGTTCGAATCCTCCCGGGCGCGCCAGCGTTACACGCGCGGTAGCTGATCAAGCGCAGCAGGTGATGGCGGTCACCATGACAACACCGCACATTGCGCCCGTAGCTCAGCTGGATAGAGTACCTGACTACGAATCAGGGGGTCGGAGGTTCGAATCCTCCCGGGCGCGCCAGATCTTGACCCGTCCTCACCCGAGGGCGGGTCTTCTGTTTTATTTTGATGTTTTCTCGCTAGCCGGACCGGTCGCGCCCAGGATGGGCCCCGGATCCGCGATCGTTTGGGGCGCCGTTGCATTGCGACGTGCGCCTCTTTTTTATATGGCTGCCGCGCTGACCGGCGCCTGAAGGGGCTCGGTCGCCGGGGTGTCGGCTCGGAGGCCTGCCAGCAGCTCATCCAGCGCGGTGATGCGCTTGAGGCGCTGGAAGCGCCGGGCCGCCTCGGCGTCTGCCTGGCGCATATGGTTGAGCCACTGCTTGACCAGGGAGGTGACGACGCGTTCGGGCAGCGCTCGGCGCTGCAGGCTGGCGAATTCGGCAAGGATCGCCGCCCGTGCCGCCCAGGGCGTGGGCGGCAGTCGCTCGCCGCTGTGCTGCCAGTGGCGGATGCGCGCCGCCAGCCAGGGGTCGGCCAGCGCCCCGCGGCCGAGCATGACATCGCGGCAGCCGGAGAGGGTGCGGGCCTTCCAGTAGTCCTCGAGGGTCCAGATGTCGCCGTTGGCGATCACCGGGATGGTCAGGTCGCGTCGAATGCGGCCGATCCACTCCCAGTGGGCCGGTGGGCGGTAGCCCTCTTCCCGGGTGCGGCCATGCACCACCAGGTGGCGGGCACCCCCTGCCTGGGCAGCGCGCCCACAGGCCAGTGCCAGGCGTCGATCGGCGAAGCCCAGGCGGATCTTGGCGGTCACTGGAATGTGTTGCCCCACCGTCTCATGCACGGCAGCGACCACGGCATGCACGCGCCGCGGGTCGCGCAGCAGCGAGGCGCCGCCATCGTGGCGGTTGACCAGCTTGGCCGGGCAGCCGAAGTTGAGATCGACACCGGTGGCGCCTAGGCGCAGTGCCTGGGCGGCGTTGGCCGCCAGGGCCTCGGGATCGGAGCCGAGAAGCTGTAGCTGAACCGGTACGCCGGCCGGAGTCGTCATGCGAGCGCCCTGGAGCTCGGGGCAGTGCTTGTGGAAGACGCGCGGTGGCAGTCGGGCATCTACCACGCGGACGAACTCGGTGACCGCCCAGTCGAAGCCCGGCTGCCGGGTCAGCAGGTCCCGGGTGTGGGCGTCGATAACGCCCTCCATGGGGGCCAGGCCGACCCTGCCCGGTACATCTTGTAGTAAATTAACAACGCCGACTTCCACCACAGCACCATTGCAATCTGATCAGAGTGTGGCAGGTTATAGCATCGAAAATTTTGCGCAAGCCGCCATGTCTCGCACCGTTGAGGCGCATGGAGGTACATGTTCAACAGGAGAGGCGCGCGATGCAGGACATGCAGCTGCTGGAAGAGGGGATCTCCCTGATGGCCCTTGGCATGGGCTTTGTTTTTGTTTTTCTTACCTTGCTAGTCATCGTCACCACCCTGATGTCCAAGATCATCGGTCGCTTCTTCCCGGAGCCCGTGGCGCCTCCGGTGCCGGCACGCGGTCGTGGTGCCGCTCCCCAGGACGATGACGTCATGGTGGCCATCAGTGCCGCGGTGCATCACTATCGCCGCCGACACCGCCGCTGAACCCCGCCTGCCTCCCTTCTCCCTACATCCACTACCTCAAGGTCAAACCCATGACTGACAACGCTCGCCCGCTGGGCATCACCGATGTGGTCCTGCGTGACGCCCACCAGTCGCTGTTCGCCACCCGCATGCGCCTCGACGACATGCTGCCCATCGCCGAGAAGCTCGACCGCGTCGGCTTCTGGTCGCTGGAGTCCTGGGGCGGGGCCACCTTCGACGCCTGTATCCGCTACCTCGGCGAGGATCCGTGGGAGCGGATACGGGCGTTGAAGGCCGCCATGCCCAACACCCCCCAGCAGATGCTGCTGCGCGGCCAGAACCTGCTCGGCTACCGTCACTACGCCGACGATGTGGTGGACCGCTTCGTGGAGCGGGCGAAGACCAACGGTGTCGATGTCTTCCGCGTCTTCGATGCCATGAACGACCCGCGTAACCTGGAGCGCGCCATCCAGGCGGTGCGCAAGGTCGAGGGGCATGCCCAGGGCACGCTCTCCTATACCGTGAGCCCGGTGCATACCCTGGATGGCTGGGTCGAGCTCGGCAAGACCATCGCTGCCATGGGTGCCGACTCGCTCTGCATCAAGGATATGGCCGGCCTGCTCAAGCCCTACGACGCCTATGAACTGGTCTCCAGGCTCAAGAAGGCCGTGGATATCCCCATCCACATGCAGTGCCACGCCACTACCGGCCTGTCCACCGCCACCGCCCTCAAGGCCGCCGAGGCGGGCATCGACAACGTCGACACCGCCATCTCCTCGATGTCCATGACCTATGGCCACAGCCCCACCGAGTCGGTGGTGGCCATCCTCCAGGGCACCGAGCGCGATACCGGCCTCGACCTCGAGCTGCTCGAGGAGATCGCCGCCTACTTCCGCGAGGTGCGCAAGAAGTATGCCGCCTTCGAGGGCTCGCTGAAGGGCATCGACTCGCGCATCCTGATTGCCCAGGTGCCGGGCGGCATGCTCACCAACATGGAGGGCCAGCTCAAGGAGCAGGGCGCCGGCGACAAGCTCGACGACGTGCTTAAAGAAATTCCCAATGTACGGGAAGATCTGGGCTTTATCCCGCTGGTCACCCCGACCTCGCAGATCGTCGGCACCCAGGCGGTGATGAACGTGATGATGGGTAGCCGCTACACGTCGATCTCCAAGGAGGTCCAGGCGCTGCTCAAGGGCGAGTACGGTGCCGCCCCGGCACCGTTCAACAAGGAGTTGCAGGCGCGCGTGCTGGAGGGGGGCGAGCCGATCACCTGCCGTCCGGCCGACAACCTCAGCCCCGAGATGGAGCGGCTGACCGCCGAGCTCAAGAAGAAGGCCAAGGCCGACGGCATCCGCCTGGCCGAGGGGGAGCGCGAGATCGACGACGTGCTCACCTATGCGCTCTTCCCGCAGATCGGCCTGAAGTTCCTCAACAACCGCGACAACCCCGACGCCTTCGAGCCGGCGCCCCAGGCGCCCGAGGCCGGCGCCAGCCTGCCCGCGAAAGCAGAGGCCAGGGCACCGGCGACTCAGGGCACGGCGCCGGCTGGCCCCGAGACCTATACCGTCAAGGTCAACGGCAAGGCCTACGTGGTGGAGGTCGCCGAGGGCGGTGAAATCGGCCAGGTTGCCGAGAGCGGTGAGGCCGACAGCGCCCCCGCCGCCCCCAGCGGCGAGGCGATCAGCGCACCGCTGGCCGGCAACATCTTCAAGGTCAACGTGCGCGAGGGGGACCGCGTCGCCGAGGGGGACGTGGTGATCATCCTCGAGGCGATGAAGATGGAGACCGAGGTGCGTGCCGCAAGCGCCGGTACCGTCACTTCTGTCAACGTCAGCGAGGGCGACAGCGTCGCCGTCGGTGACGTGCTGATCGAGCTCTAAGGGCCCCGTCATGGAGAAACTACTGACACTCTGGTACGGCTCGGGGATCTATAACCTGACGCCGGGCCAGGCCGTGATGATCCTGGTCGGCATGTTGCTGCTCTATCTGGCCATCGCCAAGAAGTTCGAGCCGCTGCTGCTGGTGCCCATCGGCTTCGGCGGTATCCTGGCCAATATCCCCGAGGCGGGCCTGGCGCTGTCGGCGCTGGACCAGGCCATCGAGGTGGCCAAGCCGGCGGTGCTGCAGCAACTCGGCGCGGCCCTGGGCGTGACCCTCGACCCCCTGATGAATGCCGAGGCGTGGCGCGAGGCGCTCAAGGGCGTGGCCCACGACGGAGCCGCGCCGGATGAGCTGCGCGCCGCGCGCGATATCGCGGTGGGCGTCGGCTATGGCGACGGCATGCTCTACAGTTTCTACAGGGTCGCTATCGCCTCCGGTATCGCCCCGCTGATCATCTTCATGGGGGTGGGGGCGATGACCGACTTCGGGCCGCTGCTGGCCAATCCGCGCACGCTGTTCCTGGGGGCGGCCGCGCAGTTCGGCATCTTCGCGACGCTGTTCGGTGCGGTGGGTCTCTCCGCGCTGGGGGTGATGGACTTCTCGCTCAACCAGGCCGCCGCCATCGGCATCATCGGCGGTGCCGACGGTCCCACTTCGATCTACGTGTCGAGCGTGCTGGCACCCGAGCTGCTGGGGGCGATCGCCGTGGCCGCCTACGCCTACATGGCGTTGGTGCCGCTGATCCAGCCGCCGATCATGAGGCTCCTGACCAGCCAGAAGGAGCGCGAGATCACCATGACCCAGCTGCGGCCGGTGTCGAAGCGCGAGAAGATCGTCTTCCCCATCGCCATCCTGCTGCTGGTGGCCTTCTTCCTGCCAGATGCCGCGCCGCTGCTGGGGATGTTCTGCTTCGGCAACCTGATGCGCGAGTGCGGGGTGGTCGAGCGGCTGAGCGATACGGCACAGAATGCGCTGATCAATATCGTCACCATCATCCTGGGGCTCTCGGTGGGATCCAAGCTGATGGCCGATAGCTTCCTGGCCGTGGAGACCCTGGGGATCCTGGCGCTGGGCATCGTGGCCTTCGGCATCGGCACCGCGGCCGGGGTGCTGATGGCCAAGTTGATCAACGTGGTGAGCCAGATTCCGATCAATCCGCTGATCGGCTCGGCGGGGGTCTCGGCGGTGCCGATGGCGGCCAGGGTCTCCAACAAGGTGGGGCTGGAGGCCAATCCGCACAACTTCCTGCTGATGCACGCCATGGGCCCCAACGTGGCCGGGGTGATCGGCTCGGCGGTGGCCGCCGGGGTGATGATCAAGTACCTCGGCTGAACCGTGGCGAGCCTGCCGCCCGCCATCCACACAAGAGGCGCCCATGGGCGCCTCTTGCGTTTCCGGGGGCTCGCTACTCTTCCTCGATGACCTCGAGGTTGCCGCGCAGCCGCGATGCCAGGGCGGTCAGGTCGACCTCGGTGTCGCTTGGCCAGCCGACGGTGAGCCTGACGCCGTCGGCGTCGTAGTTGGCCGCGTCCACCGGGACATGGCGCTCGGTGAGCCAGGCGCGCGCCTCCGCCTCGCCGGCGAAGTCGAGGCGCAGGTGCAGCATGATGCGCTCGATGACCTCGCGCCGCGGAAGGCCCTCCAGCGCCCGGGAGACCGCCTGGGCGTAGGCGCGGGCGAGGCCGCCGGTGCCGAGCTTGGTGCCGCCGAAGTAGCGGGTCACCACGCAGCCCACCTGGCCGAGCCCGGAGCCTTCCAGCACCTGGAACATGGGGCGACCGGCAGTGCCGCCGGGCTCGCCGTCGTCGGAGAAGCCAATGGCCGCCTGCTCGCCGGGCGGCCCGGCGATGAAGGCGCTGCAGTGGTGGCTGGCGCCGGGGTGGCGCTCGCGGGCGGCCGACAGCAGTGCCTCGAAGGCGGCCACGTCGGGGGCATGGCAGAGCCAGGCAATGAAGCGGCTGCGTTCGACGTCGGTCTCGGTTTCTCGCCACTCTCCCGGCGGCAGGTCGGGTACCGGGTAGCGCATCAGGCGGCCAGCTCGCCCTGGCGCACCACGCCCATCACCATGCCCAATACCTGGATGTCGCTGTTCTTGAGGAAGATGGGCGCCATCTGCTGGTTGGCGGGTTGCAGGCGTACGCCGGACTTCTCGATGTAGAGCTTCTTCAGGGTGACCTCCCGGTTGTTGATCATCACCACTGCGGTCTCGCCGTTCTCGGCGCTCTCGCACTGTTCGATGATGATCACATCTCCATCGAAGATGTTGCAATCGATCATGGAGTCGCCCCGCACGCGCAAGGCATAGGTGTTGCGACGCACCATGCGCCGGGGGACGCGGATATGGCTGACGCTGGGGCAGGCTTCGATGGGCATCCCTGCCGAGACGCTGCCCAGCAGCGGAACCCCGACCATGTCCTGCGCATCGCCGGGCATGGGGCAGGGCGCCCAGGCCTCGGCGAGACGCAGGTTGGGGCGACGGATCAGAAACCGCGTGGTGGCCTCAAGCATGAGATATTTCCTGTTGAAACATACAGTGCCATGGAAGCATAGCAGGGGCGCCGGATCTGGCAAGGCGACCAATCGACGGTGTGCTTGATACACGTCAACCGCGACCCTCTGACGCGCTGCGCTTCTCTGGCGGGAGAAGGCCTTTCCGTGTAGAGTCTCGAGCCAAATTACCCCATGTCGGAGTGTGTCTTGACCCTGCGCCTGCAAGCCCGAAAGCTGGCCTGTGAACGGGATGATCGGTGGCTATTCGAGGAACTCGACCTGGATATCCGCGGCGGTGAGATCGTGCGCGTCGAAGGCCCCAATGGCAGCGGCAAGACCACCCTGCTCAAGATCCTCTCCGGACAGCTCGCCGACTACCACGGCGAGCTGTTCTGGAACGAGCAGCCGATGCGCCGGGCGCGCCAGGCCTTCCTCGAGAACCTGCTCTATCTGGGCCACTCACCCGGGGTCAAGGCGGCGCTGACGCCATTGGAGAACCTGGCCTGGTATCAGGCGCTGGCCGGCGAGCCACCCGCGGAGTCCGCGCGCCTGGCGGCACTCGCATCGGTAGGGCTGGCGGGCTTCGAGGACGTGCCGGCCGGGCAGCTTTCGGCCGGGCAGCAGCGCCGGGTGGCGCTGGCTCGCCTGGAGTTGACGCCGCGGCCGCTGTGGGTGCTCGATGAACCCTTTACCGCCATCGACCGTGACGGGGTCGCCGCGCTGGAGGATCGTCTGGTGGCCCACGCCCGTGCGGGGGGCTGTGTGCTGGTGACGACTCACCACGAACTCAAGGCGTCGGATGAGCTGCGGCATATCCGTCTCGGCCGGGGAGGGCAAGATGCCGAGCGTTGACACGCGCATGGGCGGTAGTGATGGCGAAGGCCGGCAGGCCGCTGCCGGGGAACCTCGCGGCGGGCTGGCGGTCGCAATCTGGGCGACGCTGAAGCGCGACCTGACGCTGCTGATGCGTCGGCGTAGCGAGGTGCTCAATCCCCTGGTGTTCTTTGCCCTGGTGATCACCCTGTTCCCGATTGGCATCTCGCCGGACCCGGAATTGCTGGCCACCATCGCCCCCGGGCTGCTGTGGGTGGCGGCGCTGCTGGCGGCGCTGCTCTCCCTGGACAGCCTGTTTCGGGGTGACTACGAGGATGGCTCCCTGGAGCAGCTGTTGCTGACCCCCCAGCCCCTGCCGATGCTGGGGCTGGCCAAGGTGGCGGTGCACTGGCTGCTGACCGGCCTGCCGCTGGCGCTGATGGCCCCGGTGCTGGGCATCATGCTGGCGCTGCCGGCGGGCAGCTACCTGATCCTGGCATTCTCCCTGGCGCTGGGTACCGCCAGCCTCAGCCTGATCGGTGCCATCGGTGCGGCGCTCACCGTGGGGCTGTCACGCGGCGGGGTCCTGCTGTCGCTGCTGGTACTGCCGCTTTATATCCCGGTGCTGATCTTCGGTGCCGGCGCGGTGCAGGCCGCGATCATGGGCGATGGCGCCACGGCGCACCTGGCGATCCTGGGGGCGCTGCTGGCCGTGTCACTGATGCTGGCCCCCTGGGCGATCGCGGCAGCGTTGCGCATCAGCATCAACGGTTGAACGTTCAAGCGAGAGATCCAATGGGCAAGATCTGGTCCTTCATTCACAAGCTTGGCTCGCCCAAGTGGTTCTACGATATCAGCGCACGCTTGATGCCATGGTTCTGGGGCGCGGCGGCGGTCCTGATCCTGGTGGGCAGTGTCTGGGGACTGGCCTTCGCCCCGGCGGACTATCAGCAGGGCAACAGCTTTCGCATTATCTACGTGCACGTGCCGGCGGCCTTCCTGGCCCAGTCGATCTTCGTCAGCATGGCGGTGGCGGGCCTGATCTTCATGGTCTGGAAGATCAAGATCGCCGATATGGCCGCGGCGATGATGGCGCCACTGGGGGCCACCATGACCTTCATTTCACTGTTCTCGGGGGCGGTGTGGGGCGTACCCACCTGGGGGACCTGGTGGATGTGGGATGCGCGCCTGACCTCGATGCTGATCCTGTTGTTCCTCTATCTGGGCGTGATCGCGCTGCGCGGCGCCTTTTCCAGCCGCGACAGCGGCTCGCGGGCCGCCTCGGTGCTGGCGATGGTTGGGGTGATCAACATCCCCATCATCAAGTACTCGGTGGACTGGTGGTACACCCTGCACCAGCCGGCCACCTTCAGCGTCACCTCGCGACCGGCCATGCCCATGGAGATGTGGGCGCCGCTGCTGATCATGGTGCTGGGCTTCTACTGTTTCTTCATCGCCGTCACCCTGCTGCGCACGCGGAGCGAGATCCTGCGCCGCGAGTCGAACAAGCGCTGGGTGCGCGAACTTGCCGGGGAGCTGAACTGATGGCCTTCGACTCCTTCCAGGACTTCCTCGCCATGGGGGGGCATGCCCCCTATGTATGGGCCTGCTGGGGCGTGACCGGTGCGCTGCTGATAAGCATCGTGGTGCACGCCCGGGCGGAACGCCGCCAGCTGCTGCGCCAGCTTCGGCGCCGCCAACGCCGCCAGCCCACGACGCACCAGACTTCTCATCACACGGGTGGACAACGCCATGAGGCCTAAACGCAAGCAGAAGCTCTATCTGTCCCTGGGGCTGATCGCGCTGGCGGCAATCGCCGTGGGGCTGACCCTCTACGCCCTGCGCAGCAACATCAACCTGTTCTTCAGCCCGGTGCAGATCGCCGCCGGCGATGCTCCCTTCGAACGCCAGATCCGTGCCGGGGGCATGGTCAAGGAGGGCACCGTGGCCCGCGATCCGGAGAGCCTCGATGTGGCATTCGTGGTCACCGACTATGTCGATGATCTCGAGGTGCGCTACAGCGGCATTCTCCCCGACCTGTTCCGCGAGGGGCAGGGCGTGGTGGTGGTCGGCGAGCTGCAGTCCGAAGGCTGGCTGCGTGCCGACCAGGTGCTGGCTCGCCACGACGAGAACTACATGCCTCCCGAGGTGGCCCAGGCCCTGGAGGATGCCGGCTACTCGCCGGAGGACTACCAGGCCAAGGCCGCCGAAGTGGCTGAGCGGATGGAAGCCCAGCAGCAAGGCGCCAGCCAGTAACGAGCGGAGAACCCATGCAGATCCTGATGATTCCCGAGATCGGCCACTACGCCCTGGTGATCGCCATGCTGATGGCCGCCGTGCAGGGTGTGCTGCCACTGGCCGGTGCGGTCACCCGCCGCCCGCTGTGGATGGCCTACGCCCGGCCCATGGCGGCCGGGCAGTTGCTGTTCGTGGGCATCGCCTACGCCTGCCTGACGACCAGCTACATGCTGGACGACTTCAGCGTTGCCAACGTGGCCAACAACTCCAACTCCATGCTGCCCTGGTACTACAAGGTCAGTGCCGTGTGGGGCAACCATGAGGGCTCGGTGCTGCTCTGGAGCCTGCTGCTGGCCGGCTGGGGCTACTTCGCCTCGCGCTTCTCCGGTGAGCTGCCCCGCGACATGGTGGCCCGTGTGCTGGGCGTGCTGGGGCTGGTGGGCACGGGCTTCCTGGCCTTCGTGCTGGTCACCTCCAACCCCTTCGAGCGCCTGCTGCCCAACGTGCCGGGCGACGGTGCCGACCTCAACCCGCTGCTCCAGGACATCGGCCTGATCATGCATCCGCCGATGCTCTACATGGGCTATGTGGGCTTCTCGGTCGTCTTCGCCTTCGCCATCGCCGCCCTGCTGGGCGGTCGTCTGGATGCGGCCTGGGCCCGCTGGGCGCGCCCCTGGACCAACCTGGCCTGGGCCTTCCTCACCGTGGGTATCGCCCTGGGCAGCTGGTGGGCCTACTACGAGTTGGGCTGGGGCGGCTGGTGGTTCTGGGACCCCGTCGAGAACGCCTCGCTGCTGCCCTGGCTGACCGGCACGGCGCTGATGCACTCCCTGGCGGTGACCGAGAAGCGCGGTGCCTTCAAGAGCTGGACCCTGCTGCTGGCGATCTTTACCTTCTCGCTGTCGCTGCTGGGCACCTTCCTGGTGCGCTCCGGGGTGCTCACCTCGGTGCATGCCTTCGCCAACGACCCCTCACGCGGCCAGTTCATCCTGATGCTGCTGGGCATCACTGTGGGCCTGTCGCTGCTGGTGTTCGCGTTGCGGGCGCCGCGGGTCGGCCACAAGGTCGGCTTCACCTGGCTCTCTCGCGATGCCCTGCTGCTGATCAACAACATCCTGCTGGTGATCATGACGATCACCGTGCTGATGGGCACCGTCTACCCGCTGCTGCTCGATGCCCTGGATCTGGGCAAGATCAGCGTTGGCCCTCCCTACTTCAATGCGTTGTTCGTGCCACTCACCCTGCTCCTCGCCCTGTTCATGGGGCTCGGCCAGGTGGCGCGCTGGAAGCAGACGCCAGTGAGCCTGCTGGTCAGCCGGCTGTGGCTGGCCGCCGTGGGTGCCGTGGTGCTGGGGGCAGCGCTGCCGCTGCTGTTCGCCGAGCGCTGGAGCCCGGCGGTGGCGCTGGGCCTGGTCGCGGCGCTGTGGATCGTGCTGCCGATGGTGCGCGACCTGTTCGAGAAGGCCCGCAACGCCAGCTCCGTGGGTGCCGGGCTCAAGAAGTTGTCGCTGGCCTACTGGGGCATGCAGCTCGGCCACCTGGGCGTGGCGGTGACCATCGTCGGCGTGGCGGTGGTCTCCAATTACAGCATCGAGCAGAACGTGCGCATGGCACCGGGCGACAGCGTCGAGGTGGCGGGCTACACCTTCACCATGAACGAGCTATCCCGCCGCCAGGGGGCCAACTTCCTGGCCGATCGGGCGAACATCTCGGTTCGGCAGGGTGACAGCGGCCGCAGCTTCACCATGAACCCCGAGAAGCGTCTCTACCTGGCGACGCGCATGCCGATGTCCCAGGTGGCGCTGCGCCCCGGCTTCCTGCGAGACCTCTACGTGGCCATGGGCGAAGACCTGGGGGACGGCAGCTGGGCGCTGCGGGTGCAGTACAAGCCCTTCGTGCGCTGGCTGTGGCTGGGTGGCCTGTTGATGGCCTTCGGCGGGGTGCTGGCGGTGGTCGACAAGCGCTACCGGCGCCTGGCCACTGCGCCTGACCCCGAGAGTCGGACAGCCTCCGCGGCGGGCCGGGAGGTCAGCGCATGAACCGTCGGTTGATCCTGCTGCTGCCGCTTGCCGGTTTCCTGGCGCTGGCGGTATTCCTCTATCAGGGCCTGTCGCTGAACCCCTTCCATCGCGAGTCGGCCCTGATGGCGCGCGAGTTCCCCGAGTTCGACCTGGCGACCCTCAAGGAGCCCGAGCGGCGGGTCGGCCGTGACCTGCTGACCACCGGCGAGCTGACCCTGGTCAACGTCTGGGGCGAGTGGTGTCCCGAGTGCAAGCGCGAGATGCCGCAGCTGCTCGATCTCGCCGAGCGACACGGCATCCGCCTGGTCGGTATCAGCTGGAAGGATACCCGGGAGAAGGCGCTGGGCTTCCTGGAGGAGTTCGGCGACCCCTTCGAGGTCAATCTCTTCGACCCCGACAACGAGCTGGCCTTCGAGCTCGGCGTGTATGGCGCGCCGGAGACCTTCCTGGTGGATGGTGACGGAGTGATTCGCTACCACCACACCGGCTACATCGCGCCCAACGATGTCAGCGAGACGATTCTTCCGGAGGTGGAACAATGGCGCTGATGCGACGTCCGCGAGGCCTGGTCATGGCTCTCGCCCTGCTGTTGATCGCCGGCCTGGTCCAGGCCGCCGCCATCGAGGTGCGCGAGTTCGATGACCCGGTACTCGAGAAGCGCTACCACGACATCACCGCCTCCCTGCGTTGCCCGACCTGCCAGAACCAGGCGATCAACGACTCCGACGCGCCGGTCTCCGGTGACATGCGCGACCGCGTCTACCAGCTGTTGCTGGACGGGCGTGCGGATATCGAGATCCGCAACCATATGGTGGAGCGCTTCGGCGACTACGTGCTCTATAACCCGCGCCTCGAGGGGCGCACCTACCTGCTGTGGGGGCTGCCCGCGGTGCTGGGCCTGCTGGGCCTGGTGCTGGTTGGCCTGCTGGTGCGCGCCCGTCGCAATGCCTCCAACAGGGAGCTCTCCGCCGAGGAGCGTGCTCGCCTGGATGCCCTGATCAAACGCGAGAGAACCGAATGACCCTGCTGTGGATCGCCTTCGCCCTACTGCTGCTGCCGGCCCTGTGGCTGCTGGTGGCACCGCTCAAGCGAGCCCGCGCGGTGCACGACGCCCAGCGTGACCATGAGATCAACGACCGCTCCGCGGACCAGAACGTGGCCATCTACCAGCGCCGCCTGGCCTCCCTGGAGGCCGCCTTCGAGCGGGGTGATATCGATCGGGCCAGTTTCGAAGAGGACCGCCTGACGCTCGAGCGCGGCCTGCTCGAGGATACCGAGCGTCTCAAGCGTGCCCCGCTCAAGGCCTTCACCTCCGGGCGCCTGGCGGTGCCGCTGGTGATGCTGGCGCTGGTGGCGGCCAGCGTGCTCTGGTATCAGCGCGAGGGCGCCGAGGACGACCTGGCCCTGCTCGCCGTGCAGGAGGACGTGATGGCCCACCCGGAGGGATCGGCGCAGATGCTGTTGGAGCGCCTCGAGGAGCAGGCCGCCCGCCAGCCGGACAACCCCAACGTGTGGGGCATGCTGTTTCCCCTCTATCGTGACGGCGGCCAAGGGGACAAGGCCATCGATGCCCTGGAGCGACTGATCGAACTCGAGGGCCGCGAACCCGCGCTGCTGGCGCAACTGGCACAGATCGAATTCTTCGTCGCCGGCCGTCGACTGACCGAGCGCGTGCAGTCGCTGGTCGACGAGACCCTGGAGATGAACTCCAGCGAACCCACGGTGCTGGGCCTGTTGGGCATCGAGGCCTTCGACCGCGGCGCCTACCAGGAGGCCATCGACAACTGGCGGCGGGCCATCGCCGGCATGAACGACCCCGCTTCCGGCGAGGTCCTGCGCGAGGGTATTCGTATCGCCCAGCAGCGCCTGGGGCAGCCACCCGAAGGCGACATGGCGGCGCCCCAGGGGCCCGGCATCCGCGCCCGGGTCAGCCTGGCCGAGGCGCTCGCCGGACGTCTCGACGACGGGACACCGGTGTTCGTGGTCGCCCGGGACATGAATGGCGAATTGCCACCGCTGGCGGTGGCGCGCCTGACGGTAGGCGACCTGCCTGCCGATCTGGTGCTCGATGGCCGCCACGCCATGTCGCCCCAGGCCAGCCTCGCCCAGGTGGAGCAGGCGCGCCTGGTGGTGCGGGTCTCGTCCAGCGGGCAGGCCCAGCCCCAGCCTGGCGACATGTACGGCCAGCGCGGCAGCGTGGTCGTGGGCGATACCACGGGCGAGCCGGTCGAGGTGGTGATCGATAGCGTGGTCGAGTGAACGCTGTGGACGCCCGATGCGCCTGACCTCGATACGCCTGGTAGGTTTCAAGTCCTTCGTCGATCCGGTGACGGTGCCCTTCGACAGCAACATGACCGCCATCGTCGGGCCCAACGGCTGCGGCAAGTCCAACATCATCGACGCCGTGCGCTGGGTGATGGGGGAGTCGTCGGCCAAGACCCTGCGCGGCGAGTCCATGGCCGACGTCATCTTCAACGGCTCCACCGGGCGCAAGCCGGTGGGGCAGGCCGCCATCGAGCTGCGCTTCGACAACCGCGACGGTGCCATGGGCGGGCTGTATGCCCAGTACGCCGAGATCGCGGTCAAGCGCCAGGTCACCCGGGACGGCCAATCCAGCTACTTCTTCAACGGCCAGAAGTGCCGCCGCCGTGATATCGCCGACCTTTTCCTGGGAACCGGGCTCGGCCCGCGCTCCTACGCCATCATCGGCCAGGGCATGATCTCGCGGCTGATCGAGGCGCGCCCCGACGAACTGCGTGCCACCCTCGAGGAGGCCGCGGGTATCTCCAAGTACAAGGAGCGGCGCCGCGAGACCGAGAACCGCATGCGGCGTACCCAGGAGAACCTGGAGCGCCTGGAGGATATTCGCGAGGAGCTCGGCAAGCAGCTCGAGCGACTGCGGCGCCAGGCGGAGGCGGCGCGCCGCTATCAGCAGCTCAAGAGCGATGAGCACCGCGTCAAGGGCGAGCTGGCCCTGCTGCGGGCCCGTGCACTGCGTGCCACTCAGGGTGAGGAGGAGGGGCGCGTCGCTGGGCTCGAGACCGCGGTGGAGCGCGAGGTGCTCGGGCTACGCCAGTGCGAGACCCGCCTGGAGGAGGCGCGCGCCGACCACGACCGCCTGGCCACCGAGCTCGATGCCGAGCAGTCGCGCTTCTTCGAGACCACCATCGCCATCGCCCGCCTGGAGCAGGACCTGGAGCATGGCCGCTCCCGCGATGCCCAACTGGCCCGGGATCTCGAGACGGCACGCCGCGAGCTCGCCGATCTCCGGCGTCTCGGCGAGGACGACGGGGAGCGCCTGGTCGGCCTCGATGATCGCCTGGCGACCCTGGTGCCCGAGCGCGAAGCGCTCGCCGAGCGTCTCGAGGAGTTGGAGGCCACCCTGGAAGAGGCCGAGCCCGAGGCGGAAGAGGCCGACGCCGCCTGGGAGGCGTTCAGCGAACACTGGCGCGCGACCAGCCGTGAAGCCGAGCGCAGCCAGGATCGCCTGCGCGAGCTGGAGTCGCGCCTGGAGCGGCTCGATGCCGATCTCGCCCGGCGCCGCCATCAGCAGCAGGAGTTGCCCGACCTGCAGGAGTTGACCGCGCAGCGCGGCGAGCTCGCCGAACGGCTGGCCGAGATCGAGCTCGAGCGCGAGGCTCTGGAGGATCGCCGGGATGCCCTTTCCCGGTCCCGGGAGGCGGCCCGAGAGACGGTCCGCAGCGCCGAGGCCGGTCGCGAGGACGAGCGCCAGGCACGCAGCGAACTGGCCGGGGAGCTGGCCTCGCTCGAGGCGTTGATCGAGGCGGGACTGGCCGACCACGATGAGGCCCTGGACACCCATCTCGCCAAGCACGGGCTCGCCGAGGCCCCGCGCCTCGGTGAATGCCTGGCGGTGACCCCCGGCTGGGAAGAGGTCGTCTCCTGGGTGCTGGCTCCCTGGCTGCGCGCGCGGGTGGTGCCCCTCGACGGTCGCCTCGAGGCCCTGGCGGCCTCGCCGGGGGAGCTGGGGTTGGTCGCGGCGAGCGAATCCGTAGCGCCCCCCGACAGCCTGGCCGCCCGGGTGGCGGGCGCCGGTGCCGCCGGCCAATGGCTGGCGGCGGTGCGCTGCGTGGAGAGTCGCGATGAGGCCTGGTCGCGTCGCCAGGAACTGGCGCCTGGCGAGAGCCTGATCACCGCCGATGGCCTGTGGCTGGGGCATGGCTGGGCGCGCCGGCGGGGCAGCGGCGACGGACCGGACGCGCTGCTGGTCAGCCGGCGTCGCCAGGCCGAGGTGCGCGAGCGGCTCGACGGCGTCGAGGCTCGCCTGGCTGCGCATGAGGCGAGCCTGGCCGCGGCCCAGGAGGTGGCGGAGCGTGCCGATACGGACCTCGAGGCGAGCCGGCAGGTCGAGCGCGACCTCGATCGTCGTCACCAGCAGCTCGCCGTTCAGGACAGCGGCCTGGCCAGCCGGCTGGAGCACCTGCAGGGGCGCGCCGCCGAGCTGAACGAGGAGCTTGCCGGCCTCGCTGAGTCTCGCGAGGAAGCGCGCCTGGCCATCGATGAGGTGCGCGAGCAGTGGCAAGCCGCCATGGTGCGCCTGGAGGAGGGCGCCGAGCGCCGTGAGCGCCTGGAGCGCGAGCGCCAGGCTGCCCGTGAACGGCTGGCCCAGCTGCGCGGCCAGCAGCGCCCGCTGGCGGAGCAGTTGCAGCGCATGGCCCTGGAGCAGGAGCGCCTGGCCGCCGAGCGGGCCGGCCTCGCCGAGCAGCAGGGGCGCGCCGGCGAGGCACACGAGCGCCTGGAGGGCCGTCTCGGGGAGCTCGAGGAGGAGCGCGAGCTGCTGCGTGAGCCGCAGGAGGAGAGCCGCGAGCGCCTCGAGGAGCTCCTCGACCGGCGCGAGCGCGAAGAGCGCAGCCTCAATGCGGTGCGTGCCCGGGCCGCGGAACTGGTCGAGCGACTGCGCGAGGACGAGCAGGCTCGCCAGGGTCACGAGCGTGCGCTGGAGGGCATCCGCGAGCGTCTGCAGGAGTCGCGCATGCAGGTCCAGGCGCTGCGTCTCAAGGCCGAGGGCCAGGATGAACAGCTGCGGGAGCTGGGCCACGACGAGCAGGCCCTGGGAGAGTCGCTCGACCCCAACGCCACCGAGTCGGCCTGGCAGACCCGCCTCGAGAAGCTCGGCGAGCGTATCCGCCGCCTGGGTGCCATCAACCTGGCGGCCATCGAGGAGTACGACCAACAGGCCGAGCGCCGTGACTACCTGGAGGCCCAGCACGCCGAGCTGAGCGAGGCGCTGGAGACACTCGATCGGGCGATTCGCCGCATCGACCAGGAAACCCGCAGTCGATTCCGGGACACCTTCGAGCGAGTCAATACGGGTCTGCAGGCACTTTTTCCGCGAGTCTTCGGTGGTGGAACCGCGTGGTTGACGCTGACCGGCGACGATTTGCTGGAGACCGGGGTCGCCATCATGGCGCGACCGCCGGGCAAGAAGAACAGCACCATTCATCTGCTGTCGGGGGGCGAAAAGGCGCTGACAGCCCTGTCGCTGGTATTCGCCATCTTCCAGCTCAACCCGGCACCCTTCTGCATGCTCGACGAGGTGGACGCTCCTCTGGATGATGCCAATGTGGGACGCTACGCCAGGCTGGTGAAGGAGATGTCCGAGAGCGTTCAGTTCATCTACATCACCCACAACAAGATCGCCATGGAAGCGGGCGAGAGGTTGATGGGGGTGACGATGCAGGAGCCGGGTGTCTCGCGGCTGGTGGCGGTGGATGTCGAAGAGGCCGCGGCACTCGCCGAGGCCTGAACGCTTGAATGAAAGCCCGAAAAGGGGTAACAAGGAAGCATCACATGTTGCAATGCATGGAAGCAGGGGGATCATCGAAGGGCGATTGCGAAGGGCAGGTTCGGCTTGGCGTGGAAAATCGCCGATGCTTGACAAATAAAAACAGTGGCCCTTTTTTCGGCAATCGCGCTATGCTGGTGACGGACAACCATCTGGCATGGCGCCCTAGCGAAAGGCTGACGACCCATGGAACTTAGAGAGTGGCTGATCATCCTGGGGTTGGCGCTGGTGACCCTCATCGTGGTGGATGGAGTGCGTCGCCTGCAGCGTCAACGACGTATTCCCCGCCTCGATGAGGTGGCGGAAGACGCCCACGGCACCGACCCCGACGAAGAGGCCCGCAAGGCCGAAATCAACTGGGAACTGCCCAACGGAGGGGCGCGAGTCGTCAGGCCCGCCGATTACAGCCGTGTGCAACCCAAACCCAAGCTCGAGCGCCAGGAGCATCCTGGTCCATCGCGTGTGCTTTCCAGCTGGAAGTCTTCCGCCCCCCGGCAGGAGGTGCATGAGGCGGTAGCCGCCGAGCCGCTGGCGGCTCGGGTTGCCGCCGATACCGATGCAGCCCCCATGCCGTCGGCCGACAGGTCGGAAGTGGCGGCGTCACATGACGCTGTGCGCGGCGCGGCCAAGAGCGAGCCCGTGGCGGACGTACGGCAGCATGATGACAGCGAGACGGAAGCGCGTCGCGAGCCGACCCTGGCCGGCCTCGACGAGAGCGTGCCGCCCGTCGCCGCATCCGCGGAGCCGGCGGTCGATAACGGCGCCGAGCCACTGGCCGCCGATCCCCGGGATCACGAGGATGTCGACGACGACGAGCGCTACCGCCTGGTCGACTTCGATGGTGTCGGTGACTCCCTGAAGAGCGGCTCGAAGCGCATGGGCGCCTCGGTCCAGCGCTTCGGGGCTTCGCTGCAGAAGAGCCTGGCCGAGCGGCGTGAACATAAGCGCCTGGAGAAGGCGCGTCGCGAGGAAGAGAAGGCGCGCCGGGCGGCCGAGGAGGCAGAGCGTCGGCGGCAGGCCGACGTCGCCATCAACGAGCACGACGGCGATCCGCTCTTCGCGCCCTCTCGCCCGGCGTCCGCCGAGGCCAACGCGACGCAGGCCCCCGAGGAGGCCGTCCTGGAGGCGTCCCGTCACAGCGACAAGGTGCGCGTCCATCCGGTGCTCGAGAAGGCGCTGCGGCATGACGTGAGCGCGGAGCATGCCCGCCTGACCCTCAGCGAGGCCGAGGAGATCATCGTCATCTCGGTGATGGCCCGGGATGACGAGGGCTTCTCCGGCACGGCTCTGCTCGATCTGATGCTGGCCTGTGGCCTGCGCTATGACCGCGAAATGGGCGTCTTCCACCGCTTCGAGACCGAAGATCCCGAGAGCCGTCTGCAGTTCTCCATGGTCAATGGGGTCAAGCCCGGGACCTTCCCCATCGAGGCGATCGATGATTTCCGCACGCCGGGGATCACCCTGCTGATGCCGCTGCCGGGCGCCGAGGACTGCGCTGCCGCCTTCGAGGCGATGGTCGAGACCGCCATGGTCATCGTGCGGCATATGGGTGGTGAGCTGAAGGACGAGCACCAGAGCGTGATGACCGCCCAGACGGTCGAGTTCGCCCGCCAGCGCGTGCAGGAGTTCGTGCGCCGCAATCGGCTGCATCGCTACCAGGTGAACTGATAGCTATAAGCTATAAGCTGGAAGATAACCCCCGTGGGGCAACCTCACGGGGGTTATTCATTTAACAGAGACCTCTGATACATGCCACCACCCGACTTGAAGATCCGCAAAGACATCGAGCGCCTGCGCACCGAGCTCGACGATGCCAACTATCGCTACTATGTGCTTGAAGAGCCGCGCATGACTGACGCTGAATACGATCGTCGGCTGCGTTGCTTGCAGGAGATCGAGACTGAGTATCCTGAGCTAGTTAGACCGGACTCACCCACTCAGCGCGTGGGCGCTCCTCCCGCCGAAGGCTTCCGCGAGGTCCAGCATGCGGTCCCTATGTTGTCGCTTAGTAATGCCTTTAATGAGGAGGAGTTGATGGCATTCGCTAAGAGAGTTTCTGGAAGTACAAGCCTGGAAGTCGAAAATATTCCATTTTGTTGCGAGCCTAAGTTTGATGGTGTCGCAGTATCTTTGGTTTATAGGAAAGGGTTGTTGGAGCAGGGGGCAACTCGCGGCGATGGTCGGTTTGGTGAGGATATAACATCCAATTTACGTACTCTTCGCTCCATTCCATTAAGGTTGCGAGGAGAGGGATGGCCTGATCTATTAGAGGTTCGTGGTGAAGTCGTGATCAGTCATGAGGGTTTTGAAGAACTTAATTCACATGCTCGAGAGGAAGGCAGTAGGGTGTTTGCGAATCCTCGGAATGCTGCTTCTGGGAGCTTGAGACAACTTGATCCTAAAGTGGCTAATACTCGCCCCTTGGAACTTTATTCTTATCAGCTGGTTAACCGGGGGAGCGATAATATAGGTGTGTCATGTCATAGTGAACAGATGGGTATGCTTAGAGGTTGGGGGTTTAGGGTAAGTCGAGAGTTGCAAGTAGTTGTTGGGATGTCGAACGTTATTGATTACTGTCGAAAGCTCGGGGGAAAGCGTGACAGCCTCGGTTATGATATCGATGGTGTTGTTATCAAGGTCGATGAACTTCGGCTGCAACGTGACCTAGGCTTCGTTGCCCGTGCACCGCGCTGGGCCATCGCCTTCAAGTTTCCTGCTCAGGAAGAGACCACCCGACTTAATGACGTGGAGTTCCAGGTGGGCCGCACCGGCGCCATCACCCCAGTGGCACGCCTTGAACCGGTCACGGTGGCGGGTGTGACCGTCTCCAATGCCACCCTGCACAACGCGGACGAAATAAAGCGACTAAAAATTAGAAAAGGTGATAAGGTAATTGTTCGTCGTGCAGGAGATGTTATTCCACAGATTGTTGGAGTGGCTGAGTCAGCAGGAGGGGAAGAGATTGTCTTTCCTAAGTCGTGCCCTGAGTGTGGATCTCACGTAGAGCGGTCTGTTATTTATATTAGGCTGAAGAACAAAGCGGTTGAAAAGCCTGGAAGTATATATCGTTGTGTAGGTCGCCTCGTATGTCCTGCTCAGCTAAAAGAGGCTCTAAAGCACTATGTGTCAAGGAATGCGCTTGATGTAGAGGGTGTTGGTGATAAGCTGATTGACAGGCTTGTGAATGAAGGGAGAATTAAGAGTCCGGTAGATTTGTATTCCATTGATGAAGGTTATCTAGCCTCCCTCGAAGGCTATGGTACAGTTTCTGCGAAAAATATTGTTTCTTCGATCAATGCATCAAAAAATGCTCCTCTAGATCGGTTTTTGTTTGCGTTGGGGATTTCAGGTGTTGGCTTTGAGACAGCTAGAGCAATTGTGCGTGCTCTCGGCAGCCTCAGTAGGATACGAATCGCATACCCTGAAGTTATGAGGTTGATACCTGATATTGGTAGAACTGTCGCAGAAGGTGTTTATGATTTCTTCTCTGATGAGCATAACCTTTCTGTTCTGGATGGTTTGATTGAACAGGGGGTGCCTGAGCCTGTTGATTATGGTCTGGGTAGAGATTTTGTGAAAAACACTAGCATGCCGGCTATTATTTCTTTTATGGAAATTGACGGGGTTGGGAATAAGCTTGCTAATGATGTGGCACTTGTTTGTCCGACACTGAGAGATTTCTTTTCAGCAGCAGAAAGTGGTGTGCTAACTAAAGAGGTCAAGGTGTCAAAGAAGGCTATGGTTGGGATAAAACAAAAGCTCTCAGACGATAGCGTGAAAAATAAATTTTTAAATATTGAAAATCAGCTTTTCGAGTTTGGCTGCCATTGGACACAGCACGTCCGGCTTGAAGAGGAAAAAGAGCTTCCATTCTCAGGGCAAGTGTGGGTGGTTACGGGTGTCCTGCCGAATATGACTCGTGACGAAGCTGCAGGTTATCTTGAAAAGTATGGGGCAAAAGTCACGAAGAGTGTTTCTAAGAACACAAGCTACTTGTTATGCGGAGATGGCCCTGGGTCAAAGAGAGATAAAGCAGATGAATTGGGTGTAACCATCGTCACAGAGGAAGAAATGGTTTCAATGGCTGCCGGGGGAAGTAATGCATGAGGTTTCTAAAGCACCTTATATGGGGCGTGAGATTTATTATGTCAGGGTTTTGAGGAAAGGCGGGAATCTTTTAGTTTCTTGTAGCTGCCCCGCCTATAGTCTAGGTTCGCATAGGCCATGCAAGCACTTGATTTCTGTCGCGACTGGTGAAGTGGCGTGCAGTCAGCCAAGTGATGATTTGCTCAATTTTATTGAGTTAATAAATAGTCTTGGGTTGGCTGAAAGAATATTGATGAAAGATTTAAGTGTGTGTTTGAGGGGGGGTGAGAAAGGTCGTAAATCCGTAAAGAGTGAATCTTTGCTTCGTAAGAAAAATAACAAAAACACTGGCGGTGGTGGGGGTGGGGCATGGGTTATAACAGGAACTTTAGAATCCATGTCCCGCGATGTGGCTACTCAGCGCCTTGAGGCATTAGGAGTAAGAGTCGCTGGAAGTGTTTCAAGTAAAACCGCAATGCTGGTGGCCGGTGAGGCCGCCGGCAGCAAGCTGGAGAAGGCGCTGCAGCTGGGGGTGCCGGTGCTGGACGAGACGGCCTTCCTGGCGCGCCTGGCCGCCTGGGAGGCCGGCGAGGGCGCCGACGCGGAGGGCGAGGCATGAGTGGCGATCGCTTTATCGAGGTACCCCACCGCATGCTGCCGGGCGAGACCCTGGAGGCGCTGCTCGAGGCCTTCGTCACCCGCCAGGGCTACGACACCACCGATACCGGCGAGGGCATGCGCGGCTGGGTCGCCGAGCTCAAGCGCCAGCTCGAGCGCGGCGAGCTGATCATCGCCCATGACCTGCGTACCGAGACCACCGAGGTGATGACCCTCGCCCAGTGGCGCGCCTTCGGGCGTGACCTGGCCGACGACGAGGAGGGGTAGCGCCTCCCCCGTGGGTCTGACCCGAGGGGGCCTACTGGTCACTCCGAAGGTCAGTTTCCTCTGATCAGGTCGCGGATCAGCCGCCGCCCGGGATGCAGGTGGTCCACCAAGGGCTGCTCCAGGGGTAGCGGCTCGTCGCAGATGCGTGAGGCGAGCAGCTCGGCGCACAGCGGGGCGCTGGCCATGCCGCGTGAGCCGTGGGCGGTGCTGATCCAGAGGCCCGCATGGTGGCGTCCGGGCTTCTCGGGGATGCGCGACGCGTCCTTGGCGAGTACCGCGTAGTCTTCACGCCAGGCGTCGGCGTCGGGTAGCGGACCACAGTAGGGTGTCTTGTCGGGGCTGGCCGCCCGCACGCCGACCAGCGCGGTGAGCTGCTCGGGGGAGAGGTCGGCGCCGGCGTCGCGCAGGGCGGCGACGAAGTGGGGCAGGCCGCGTTCCAGCTCCTTCACGTTGGCCTGGTGATCGGCATCCCGTGGGGTCCTGTCGCTATCGCCGGGGCCGAAGGTGGCGCCGAAGTTGAGCATGCCGTCTGCCGCCGGGGGTACATAGCCGCCGGCGCAGACCACGCGGCCCAGCTCGGGAGCGCCTGGGGGGAGCCTGAGCTGGCTGAGCTGGCCGCGAACCGGTTGCAGCGGCAGCGAGGCGCTCTGGGCGAAGGCCACGGATTCCATGGCGCCGGCGATGATGACCTGATCGGCCACGATGGCCTCGCCGTCGCGCATCTCCAGCATCCAGCCGTCATCCTGGCGGCGCAGTGTCGCTACCTCTCCACGGTGGAAGGTAATGCCTGGTGTTTCGGCCAGGCGCACGCAGAGTTCCATGGGCCTGACCCAGGCGGCGTCGGGATAGTCCAGTGCCGGTGAGTCGATCCTGGCGCCGGCGACGGCGCTGGCCGCCTCGGCATCCAGCCCCCGTACCACGCTCTCGGGCAGGGGGTGGTTGGCCAGGAAGCGCGCCTGGCGCGACTGCTCCCTCTCGCTGCTGGCCAGTTGCAGCACACCCGTCGCCCGCCACAGCTCCCGCCGCGGGTCGACCCATGCCAGCCAGCGGCGGCTGTGCAGGAAACCGGCCAGGTAGGTCCGGCTCTGCCGGTTGGTGTCGGCGGCGAGCTTGACGTAGAGGGCGCCCTGCAGGTGGGTGGTCCCGAGTTCGGCACGCGCGAAGCGGTCGATCAAGGTAACGGCGATACCGCGCCGGGCCAGGGCGGCGGCGGCGCTGGCACCGGCGATGCCGGCACCGATGACCGTGACATGGCGTGGTGGACGAGGCGCCGGCGGGGTGAGCCAGGGGGTCTGTCGCCGGCGCACATCGCTGGGTGGCGCGGCGATCTCGCCACATAGCATCTCGCGCTTGCGTCCGAAGCCCGGGGCCTTGCGCCAGGTGAAACCGGCCGCCGCGAGGCCGCGCTTGACCACGCCAGCGCAGCTGAAAGTGGCGAAGGTAGCACCCGGTCGTGAGCGGGCCGCCATGGCGTCGAAGAGTTCGGGCCGCCACATCTCGGGGTTCTTCGCGGGCGCGAAGCCGTCCAGGAACCAGGCGTCGACCCGGCCGTCGAGCAGCGCCAGGCGTTCGGTGGCGTCGCCCAGGTGCAGGTCGAGGGTGACCCGCGCGTCGAGCCATAGCCGATGCACGCCGGCCACCGGCTCGGGCCATTGCGCCACGAGCGACTCGCTGCGCTCGGCCAGGTCGGGCCAGGCGGCCAGTGCCCGGGCCAGGTCCTCGCGGCTGAGCGGAAACTTCTCGGTCGAGACCAGGTGCAGCCGGGCCCCCGGTGCGGCATGGGCGTCGAAGCAGGCCCAGGCGCAGAGCATATTGAGTCCGGTGCCGAAGCCAGTCTCGCCGACCACGAAGGGGCGTGGCTCCCGCCACTCCCGGAAGCGTTCCGCCAGGCGATTGCCGGTGACGAAGACGTGTTCGGTCTCGGCGCGACCGTCATGCCGGGAGAAATAGACGTCGTCGAAGGCGGGGGAGTGGGGAGCGGTCTCGCCGCTGGCAGCGTGGCGCCAATCGAGGCGGGCGGTGTCCAGGGCGGCGAGGGGCGGCAGGCCATCGGGGGCGGCGGTCAAGGGGAGCTCCGGAAGCGTTCAAAATTTGATCGATCGCGCCGCGGGGCCGGGGCCAGGGGGCTGGCGGCAGGCATCCGCGGCGTTTCAACAGTGTTATCCACAGCCTCTGTGCAAAACCGGCTGTTGATAAGCCGGGCTGTTCAGGGGAGGGCCTTCTTGAAGGGCTTCACCGTGGCCCCGGCGTAGACGCCGGCGATCATGTAGGGGTCGGCCTCTGCCCAGGCCTGGGCCGCCTTGAGGCTGTCGAATTCTGCGACTACCAGGCTACCGGAAAAGCCAGCCTCGCCCGGGTCCTCGCTGTCGATCGCCGGGTGGGGGCCGGCGAGTACCAGGCGCCCCTCGTCGCGTAGCGCCTCGAGGCGTGCCAGGTGGTCGGGGCGGGCGGCCAGGCGGCGTTCCAGGCTGTTGTTCACATCCTCGCTGATGATGGCGTAGAGCATGGGGTGGCTTTCTCCTGTGGAGGGCTGGGTCGGGGCGGGCGCCATTGACCGGCATCGGCCAGGCGCGCACCATGGTAGGCCATTCTGACAAAGTCGCCGGTCGGCGTCATGCCAATGCCTCCACTTCCCGTTCGCTTCGAGGGCGACCCTGAGCCCCTCCGCATCGATCTGCATATGCACTCCACCGCCTCGGATGGTGCCCTGCCGCCCGCGGAGGTCGTGGCCCTTTGCGCCGCGCGCGGCCTGACCCATATGGCGCTGACCGACCACGACACCCTGGAGGGGGTGGCGGAGGCGGCGGCCGCCGCCAGGCGCGAGGGACTTGTCCTGATCGCTGGCACCGAACTCTCTACCCAGTGGCGCGGCATCGGCATCCATGTGGTGGGGCTGCTGCCCGACGGCGCCCGGGGCCCGCTGGTCGAGGGGCTGGCGGCCCAGGCCGAGGCCCGCGAGAAGCGCGCCTGGACCATCGCCTCCCGCATGGAAAAGATCGGCCTCGCCGATGCCCTGGCCAGGGCCCGGGAGCAGGCCGGCAGCGAACGCCCCCTGGGCCGCCCCGACTTCGCCCGGGCGCTGGTCGCGGCGGGGCTGGTCCCCGATGTGGCGACCGCCTTCAAGAAGTATCTGGGCGACGGCAAGCCCGGTGACGTCAAGGCGCTGTGGCCGGAGATCGGCGAGGCGGTGGGCTGGATTGTCGATGCCGGGGGCGTGGCAGTGCTCGCCCATCCCCTTCGCTATTCCCTGACGCGACGCAAGCGTGGGCTGCTACTCGACGACTTCACCGCCGCCGGCGGCCAGGCCGCCGAGCTGGTCAGCGGCTTCCAGAATGCCGACGTGACACGTGACCTGGCGCGCCAGCTCCAGGAGCGTGATCTCTACGCCTCCCTGGGCAGCGACTTCCACTTTCCCGGTGGCCACCTGGCGCCGGGCAGCATGAGCCCCGTGCCTCGTACCGCCACGCCGCCGGTATGGACCCACCCGCGGCTGGCGCCGCGACTCACCTCAGGAGCGTGACCATGAGCCAGTTCTTCCAGATTCACCCCGAGAACCCGCAGAAGCGCCTGATCGACCAGGCCATCGGGATCATTCGTGCGGGTGGCGTGGTGGCCTACCCCACCGACTCCGGCTACGCCCTGGGTTGTTCCCTGGGCGAGAAGAAGGCGATCGACAAGATCAAGAGGCTGCGCTCTCTGGATGACAAGCACAACTTCACCCTGGTGTGTTCCGACCTCTCGGAGATCGGCACCTACGCCAAGGTGGACAATGCCGTCTTCCGCCTGCTCAAGGCCCACACCCCCGGGGCCTACACCTTCATCCTCAACGCCACCACCGAGGTGCCGCGGCTACTGCTGCATCCCAAGCGGCGCTCCATCGGCGTGCGCGTACCCGATCACGCCATCACCCATGCCCTGCTGGCGGCCCTCGGTGAGCCGCTGATGAGCGTGACCCTGATTCCGGTGGATGAGGAGCTGCCGATGACCGATGCCGAGGAGATCCGCGAGCGCTTCGGAGCCCACCTCGACCTGATCATCGATGGCGGCGCCTGCCACCTCGAGCCCACCAGCGTGGTGGACCTGCGTGAGCTGCCGCCGGTGATCCTGCGCGAGGGCCGCGGCGACGTCGCTCCCTTCCGCGAGTAGCCCTCGCCCGAGAGCGGCTAGGCGTCGTTGCCCTTGCCGCCATGCTCTTCCCACCAGGCCTCCTGCTCTTCCTCGGAGAGCTGCGGGTCGGGGGTATCCTCATCCAGCCAGGTGCCGCACAGCAGGCAGTACTTGGCGCGCTGCTCGTGGCGGTCGTGGCCGCATCCCGGGCAGGCCTCGTCGGAGTAGCGATCGGCGCGAATCGAGCGAATCACCTCGGCCGAGAAGACCCCGGTGGGCACGGCAATGATCGAGTAGCCGATCAGCATCACCAGCACCGAGATCGCCTGGCCCAGCGGGGTCACCGGCACGATGTCGCCGAAGCCCACCGTGGTCAGGGTGACGATCGCCCAGTAGATCGCCGTGGGGATACTGGTGAAGCCGGCTTCGGCGGGCTCGATCAGGTAGACGATCGAGGCGAAGATCGAGACCAGCATGAAGACGGTGAACAGGAACAGGAAGATCTGGTGGCTGCTGCGCTTCAGTGCCCCGATCAGCAGGCGTCCTTCGCCGACGAACTCCATCAGCCGCAGCACCCGGAAGATGCGCAGGGTGCGCAGCAGGCGCACCATCACCAGGGTCTGGGCCCCGGGCACGATCAGCGTCAGCCAGGTGGGCAGAATGGCGATCAGGTCGACCAGGCCGTAGAAACTCTTGAGGTACTGAAGCGGCCGCTCCAGGCAGTACAGGCGTGCCGCCAGTTCCACGGTGAAGGCGATGGTGAACCCCCACTCCAGCCAGAAGAACAGGGTGCCGTAGTCGGCCCGCAGGCTGCCGATGCTCTCCAGCATCACCACCAGCACGCTGGCCAGTATGGCCACGATCAGGGCGATATCGAAGCCCTTGGCCAGTGGGGTGTCGGACTCGAAGATGACCTGGAAGACCCGAGTGCGCAGGCCTTCGCCGGCGGCTTTGGGTGGGTGGTTCACGGGCGCCATCCTTGTGGAGAGGGGTGAGGGCTTCGGGCCAGGGGCGAGACGCCGTCGAGGCGCCGCGACAGGTGCAGCAGGCGGCGACCCAGGGGCGGCGTCAGCCAGGCGTCGTCGTCGAGGGCCGCCGCCACGGCGAGAGCGTCGTCACGCGCGTCAGCGTCGCCCTGGGAGGCCAGGTGCTGGAAGGCCTCACGCGCCGCTTCACGCCAGCCGCCAGCGCCGCTGTCGGCGTAGGCGTCCAGCGCCACCACGGCACGCTGCAGCCAGGCCGCGGGCGAGTCGGCGGCGGAGAGTTGCCACTCGCCGGCCAGCAGGGCACTGCCGCGAGCCGCCTTGCTGGTGTCCGAGGGGCGTAGTGCCACGCGCTCTGCCAGCGCCTCCGCCAGCGACCATAGCGCCGCCGGGTCGCCGGACTTGAGCTCCAGCTCCAGTTCGCGGATCGTCACGCGGCGCCCCCCCGCGGTGATCTCTCCCTCGTCCAGGGCCAGCTCGATACGCGCGCCCTGGTGTGTAAGCTCCCGGGTTTCGCGACGGAAGTCCGTGGTGAAGCGTGGCTCCAGCCGCTCCAGCACATCGCGGCCCAGCGCGGCCGGCACCAGCCCCGCAAGGCCGGCCAGGTCGAGCCCGGGACCCGGCACCTGCCACTCCCACTCGCCGCGCCGCGACAGGCCGCCGCCGCCGTCGCCGCGGGTCTTCAGCGTCTGCAGCAGCCGGTCATCGAGGCGGCGCAGGCGCAGCGCCATGCGCGCCGTTTCCAGCTCCCCAGTGGGGGTGTCGAAGTAGGTGTTGCCGAGGCAGGCGATCCCCGGCGTGACGTCGACGAGTAGGGGGTGGTGGCGCAGGGCGTCGGGGCCTTCGGGGCCCAGGGCGAGCTTCAATTCGATCTCTTGACTCATGCGTCGGCAGCCTCGATCAGGTGGGGAGTTTGCAAATCATATGAATAATTCATGACGATGACGGCAGGGGTCACTATACTGTCGCCGCCATTTTCAAGGTTTCGAGATGCCCCATGGTGACATCCAATCCCTTCTCCGCGATGTTCGGTCGTTCGCCATTCGAGCCGTTGCTGGCCCATATCGTCAAGACGAGCGAATGCGCCGACCAGCTGCTGCCATTCTTCGAGGCGACCCTCGAGGGTGACTGGGAGTCGGCCGCGGCCCACCGCGAAACGGTGACGCGCCTCGAGCACGAGGCCGATGAGCTCAAGACCAAGCTGCGCCTCAACCTTCCCAACACCATGTTCCTGCCGGTGTCGCGCTCCGACCTGCTCGACCTGATCAGTGTCCAGGACAAGATCGCCAACAAGGTTCGCGATATCACCGGCATCATGCTGGGCAGGCGCATGCAGGTGCCCGAGGAACTGGCCCAGCCGATGCGTGACTACATGCATACCGCCGTGGCCTGCGTGGCCCAGGCTCGCCACGCACTGGAGGAGCTCAGGGACCTGCTCGACTCCGGTTTCGGTCGCAACGTCAGCGACGTGATGCAGAAGCTGATCCGTGAGCTGGACCGCCTGGAGCATCAGGCCGATGCCCAGCAGATCGCCATCCGCCGTCAGCTGTTCGGCCTTGAGGATCGCTTGCCCCCGGTCGATGTGATGTTCCTCTACACGATCATCGACTGGGTCGGTCAGCTCTCCGACCGCGCCGAGCGTGTGGGCAGTCGCCTGCAGATCATGACCGCCAATTGAGTGCCGCGGCCCCGGCAGTGCCGGGGCCGTTGCGAGCACGCTAACAAACGACCGCAACGAGGGGACGCATCCTCATGTCGATCATTGCGCAGCATGGCGAGGTCTTCATCATCCTGGCCTGCCTATTCGGCTTCTTCATGGCCTGGGGGGTGGGGGCCAACGACGTCGCCAACGCCATGGGCACCTCGGTGGGCTCACGCGCCATCACCATCAAGCAGGCGATCATCATCGCCGTGATCTTCGAGTTCCTCGGTGCCTGGCTGGCCGGCGGCGAGGTCACCAACACCATTCGCAAGGGGATCATCGACCCCGAGCTGCTCCAGCAGGATCCGCAGTTGCTGGTCTACGGCATGTTGGCGGCGCTGCTGGCGGCCGCCACCTGGCTGCTGGTCGCCTCCATGAAGGGCTGGCCGGTCTCCACCACCCACTCCATCGTCGGCGCCATCGTCGGCTTCTCGGTGGCGGGCCTCGGCACCGCCGCGGTGGACTGGGGCGGGGTGGGCAAGATCGCCGCCAGCTGGATCATCTCGCCGGTACTCGCCGGTAGCATCTCCTTCACCCTGTTCAAGTCGGTGCAACACCTGATCTTCGAGGCCAAGGACCCCTTCGCTGCGGCCAAGCGCTATGTGCCCATGTACGTTTTCCTGGTCGGCTTCGCGGTGACCATGGTGACCCTGACCAAGGGCCTCAAGCATGTCGGGCTGGACCTCGGCTTCGGCGCCAGCCTGCTGCTCTCGATCCTCGCCGGCCTGCTGGTCGCGGCCCTGGGAGGGCTGATGGAGCGGAGAGTGCAGGCCAGCAACCGCAAGACCGACCAGTTCGGCTTCAGTGGGGTCGAGCGGGTGTTCGGCGTACTGATGATCTTCACCGCTTGCGCCATGGCCTTCGCCCACGGCTCCAATGACGTGGCCAACGCCGTGGGCCCGCTGGCGGCGGTGATCAGCGTGGTGAAGAGCGGCGGCGAGATCGAGGCCGCGGCCTTGGTGCCCTGGTGGGTGCTGGTACTGGGTGGAGGCGGCATCGTCGTCGGCCTGGTCACCTACGGCCGCAAGGTGATCGCGACGGTGGGGACCGGCATTACCGAGCTGACGCCCAGCCGTGGCTTCGCCGCCACCCTGGCCGCCGCGGTCACCGTGGTGCTGGCCTCGGGCACGGGCCTGCCGATCTCCACTACCCATACCCTGGTGGGGGCCGTGCTGGGTGTGGGCCTGGCCCGCGGCATGGCGGCGTTGAACCTGCGCGTGATTGGCACCATCGCCATGTCGTGGCTGATCACCCTGCCCGCCGGTGCGGGCCTGGCGATCCTGTTTTTCTTCACCTTCAAGGGCATGTTCGGCTGAAGGAAAACGATTTACTGCTGCGCTCGACATCCTGGCCGCCGGCGCTGCTCGCCGTCCTCATGTAGCGGGCTACACTCCGGCGGCTGCGCTGCGGCGGCGGTCAGCCTGACGTCGCTCGCGACGTAAATCGAAATTCCTTCAGTGGGTATTTCTTGCCAATCGGCGGTACCACGGTGGTGGTGCCGCCATTTTCGTCGCTCTGCTATAGTCGAGGCTCCCTCGGCTCCTTTCGTTCACCCGCTGCCGGAGAGCGGCTCTTGGATACACGTTTCCCCTTCGTCGACTGGTTTCGCAACACCTCGCCCTACATCAACGCTCACCGGGGGCGAACCTTCGTCATCCTGATCGAGGGGGAGGCGATGGCGCGCGGTCGCGGCGAGCAGCTGGTACAGGACCTGGCCCTGCTGCATACCCTGGGGGTAAGGTTGGTGGTGGTGTTCGGCATTCGCCCCCAGGTGCGACAAGCGCTGGATGCCGCGGGGATCACGCCGGGACAGCACCAGGGGCGCTGGGTCGCCGACGGTGCGGTCATGGCCTGCATCGAGCGGGTTGCCGCCGAGCAGCGGCTGTGGCTGGAGGCGCGCTTCTCGCTGGGACTGCCCAACACGCCCATGCATGGCGTCGAGCTCACCGCGGCCTCCGGCAACCTGGTGATGGCCAAGCCACTGGGGGTCCGCGAGGGGGTCGATTTCGATCACAGCGGCGAGGTGCGTCGGGTGCGTACCCAGGCCATCGAGGGGCTGCTGGAGAAGGGGACGCTGGTGGTGCTGCCGCCGCTGGGCTTCTCCAGTACCGGCGAGGTGTTCGACCTCGACGCCTCCGACGTGGCCCAGCATGCCGCCATGGCGCTGTCGGCCGACAAGCTGATCCTGCTCGGCGAAGCCAGCGGCCTGTTCGACGCCAGCGGCCAGCTGCAGCGCCAGCTGACCCCCGCCGAGGCGGGGCCGCTGCTGGCCCAGGCGGCCCCCGGCAGCGAGCTGGCGCGCCACCTGGAGGCCGCCTGCCAGGCGGCCCGTCACGGCGTGGCGCGCACCCACCTGCTCTCCTGGCATGACCATGACGCCCTGCTCGGTGAGCTCTTCACCCGCGACGGGGTCGGCACCATGATCACCCAGCACCGCTACGAGCAGCTGCGCCCGGCGGAGCTGGCGGATATCGGTGGTCTGCTGGAGCTGCTCGAGCCCCTGGAGCGGCGTGGCATGCTGGTACCACGCTCCTGGGAGCGGCTCGAGCACCAGGTCGAGGACTACGTGGTGATCGAGCGTGACGGCATGATTATCGGCTGTGCGGCCCTGCACCGTTTCGACGATGCCGAGATGGGCGAGCTGGCCTGCGTGGCGGTTCACGACGACTACCGCGGCGGTGCCCGGGGAGAGCTGCTGCTCGCCGAGCTCGAACGCCGCGCCCGACGCCAGGGACTGACGGCGCTGTTCGCCTTGACCACCCACACCACACACTGGTTCTTCGAGCACGGCTTTCGCCTGGCCGACCTCGAGGCGCTGCCGCCGCTGCGCCGGGACACCTACAACCACGCCCGCAAGTCCAAGGTGCTGGTCAAGCCGCTGGACTGAGCCGGGGTGTCGCCGCATGGCGCCATCAGGGGTTCCGCTGTCTCCATTTGGAGACTCTTCAACTAGCTGAAAATAAAGGGCTTATATAAAGCTGCTCCCTCGCCGTCGCCACCTGGCGACGGAACCCTCGCCTCGACGCCTTCCGTTACCCACGTCTTGCCATTTTACGAGGCCGAATTTTTTGCAATTCATTGAAATGAAATGGTTTTTAATTTTCTGGCACGGCGATCGCAATACACTTGGTGAGCAACGGGAGCGGTTCATTACGGCTCGAACCGTTTCGATCGTCCAGGGGGCGGAACCACACTGCCCTGTGCCTCGTCACCTGGCGATCAGCGTTTGCTCCTAGCGATGTGTGACTTAGGTTGCGATGAGACGGGTACCGACACGCTCAAGGACGCGTACCCTACGGGCAAGGATGCCCTGGCATGGATGCCTCTCCCCCTGGCGGGGGATCGAATCGCGCAGTGGCGCCACGGCTCGACGCGGTTGACTCGGGCGACACTGCCAGAAACGGAGCAGGACGGTGGGCCGCGCAATGACTCGCCGTCCGCATGAGGAAGGTCAGCCCCTGGTGGCAGATGGCCGACTCATGGCTTCGAGGGCCCTCCCCGGCCCATTTGGAAGGGTGAACGATGGATGGACCAGGCCGCCAGCGGTGATCCTTTCAGACCCTTCAGTTCCCTGCGTACTTGGGCCGGCCTTGCCGGCCCTTTTTTTTCGCCGTCCGGGCTCGGGCGAAGGGCACGGCTCCCGAGCAAACTCTGGTATCCTGAAGGTCCGACATGATGGCAGCCTCACCCACCGCCCCGCCCCTCGGCCTCCTGCAAAGAACGCTGGACATGACCACTCGAGCCGCCCGTCGCTGGCGCCCCCGTTCCCTGCTGCAGCTGGTGTTGATCGCCTTCCTGGTGGTGATGCTGCCGCTGGCCGTGCTGATGTTCCAGGCCGCCCAGGCGCTCTCCGAGCTCTCCCGGCTGGCCGATGTCAGCGCCCGCCAGGCGGTGGAGGAGACCCGCCGTGCCCGGACCCTGGGCGCCCTGGCCTTGGAGATGGAGCGCAGAGCTCGCCAGTATGCCGTGCTCGAGCAACCGAGCCTGCTGGAGATCTACAGCGAGCGCCTGGCGGAGTATCGCGAGCTGTTGGGGCTGCAGCAGGCTCGGTTGCTCCCCGAGGACCCCGACGTGGCGGCACAGGCGCGCCAGCTCGATGCGTTGGCTGCGTTGCCGGGGCTGCCCCTGGAGGCGTTCCGGGAGAGGCTCACCGAGTTTCCCGAGTTCGCCCGGCGCACCGAGGCGATCCGCCAGGCCACCAATCGGCGCATCGACGCCCGGATCGATTCAATCCGCGGACGCGCCCAGGGCGTCCAGGTCCGGCTGTGGTGGCAGACCGGTGCGCTGGTCTCCGCCAGTTTGGTGATGATGCTGTTGTTCTCGTGGCTGATAATCCGCCCGGTGCGCCAGCTGGAGCGCCGCATCCTGCGGATCGGCAGCGGCGCCCGCGATGAGCCGCCGCGCCCGGTGCAGGGGCCGGCGGAGTTGATCAAGCTGGATGAGCGCCTGGACTGGCTCGCCTCGCGGCTCGCCGAGCTGGAGGCCGAGAAGCAGCAGTTCCTGCGCCACATGTCCCACGAGCTCAAGACCCCGCTGGCCAGCGTGCGTGAAGGCTCGGCGCTGCTCGCCGACGGGGTGGTCGGCGAGCTGACCCCTCAGCAGCTGGAGATCCTCGAGCTGATCGATGGCAGCGGCCGCGAGCTGCAGCGGCTGATCGAGCAACTGCTCGACTACAACCTGCTGCAGCAGAGTCGGCGCGTGGAGGTCGAACGGCTCGACGTTGCCACCCTGGTGCGCGAGGTGCTGGCCAAGCACCGCCTGGCGCTGTCCAACAAGGGGATGCGCGTCGAGTGCTTCGACGGCCCGGTGACGTGGGTGTTGGACCGCACCGCGACCGGCCATATCCTCGACAACCTGGTGTCCAACGCCATTGCCTACGGTGCCGATGGTGGTGAGCTGGAGATTCGTGCTCGCCAGCGCCGCGACAGCTTGGAGCTGGAGGTGGCCAACAGCGGTGAGCCCATCGCCGAGGTCGATCGTCCGCGCCTGTTCGAGGCGTTCTACCAGGGGCGCACCCGACGCAAGGGGCCGCTCAAGGGCTCGGGCATCGGCCTCTCGGTGGCGGCGGACTGCGCACGCCTCCAGGAGGGAGAGCTGGCGCTGGTGGTGGACCCGCGCCTGGCGGTCTGCTTCCGCCTCACGCTGCCGCAGGCCGCCCTGCCCAGGGATGACCATAACCGCACGCCTGCCCGGATGGCAGGCCAGGATGCAAGGAGCTGATGCCATGACCCTTCGCCCTCTGCTGGTCGCCATGCTGGCCGTCTGGCTGGCCGGCTGTGAGCTGCTGCCGGCGGTTCCCTTCGAGCTGCCCTCCGGCCGCACCACCTCCGAAACGGCCGCCGCGGCCAATGGCTGCCGTGCCGAGCTGCCGAGCTTCGCCGACGATGATTGCCTGCTGCCGGAGTGGGTGGCCTTCGGGCTGGCCTCCCAGCGCGGTGATCGTGCCTGGCGCGAGGCGATGCTCACGCGCCTGGAAGGGGCGGCCGCTGAGCGTCGCCTGGCCCGCGCCGTGGCACTCTCCTGGGGCAGCCAGGGCCAGTGGGATCACGCCTCGGAGCTCTACAAGGCCGACCTCTCGGCCGCGCCGGTGGCTCTGCAGCCGCTGCTGCGCTACTGGCTCAACGAGCTGGAGGGGCGGCGTGCCATGGCCGGACGGCTGAGTGCCGCCCAGTCGGCCCAGGCCCAGAGCGAGGCCCTCAGCGCCTCGCTGAAGGAGGAGAATGCCGACCTGGAGAAGAAGCTCGAGGCACTGACCGCCATCGAGCGCAGCATCAACCTGCGACAGCAGACCGAAGAGTGATGGAGGCCCCGACGTGAAGACCCTGCCCCCCCTGCAAGCCCGCGCGAAATCGACCCGGATGGCGGCCGCCGGGAGCGCTGGTCGTCGGCAGCCTGCGCATATCCTGCTGGTGGATGACGATGTCAGCCTGCTCAAGCTGCTGGGCATGCGCCTGGAGAGCCGAGGCTACCGGCTGACCACCGCCGAGAGCGGTCGCGAGGCGCTGCGCGCGCTGGAGGTCGATCGCCCCGACCTGGTGCTTACCGACCTGCGCATGGACGAGATGGATGGCTTGACCCTGTTCCGGGAGGTGCAGCGAGAGGCGCCGGGACTGCCGGTAATCCTGCTCACCGCCCACGGCTCGATTCCCGACGCGGTCGCCGCTACCCGCGAGGGGGTGTTCAGCTTCCTCACCAAGCCGGTGGATCGCGATGAGCTGTTCGCGGCCATCGAGGAGGCGCTGGCCCAGGCTCCGGGGGTCACCCCCGAGGGCGACGAGGCGTGGCGTGCCGGGATCATCACCCACAGCCCCGAGATGGAGCGATTGCTGGAACAGGCGCGCATGGTGGCGGCCTCCGATGTCAGCGTGCTGGTCACCGGCCCCTCTGGCTCCGGCAAGGAGTTGATGGCCAAGGCCATTCATCGTGCCAGCCGTCGCGCCGACAAGCCCTTCGTGGCGATCAACTGTGGTGCACTGCCGGAACAACTGCTGGAGAGCGAACTCTTCGGGCATGCCAAGGGCGCCTTTACCGGGGCGGTCAGCGAACACCGCGGGCTCTTCCAGGCGGCCGATGGCGGCACCCTGTTCCTCGACGAGATCGGCGACATGCCGTTGTCGCTGCAGGTCAAGCTACTGCGTGCCCTGCAGGAGCGCCAGATCCGCCCGCTGGGCTCCACCACTCAGGTGCCGGTAGACGTGCGGGTCATCTCCGCGACCCATCGCGACCTCGATCGCGCCATGGCCGAAGGCGAGTTCCGCGAGGATCTCTACTACCGCCTCAACGTGGTCAATCTGCGCCTCCCCCCGCTCAAGGAGCGGGCCGAGGATGTGCCGCTGCTGGCCAAGCACCTGGTGGCCCAGGCGGCCGAGCGCCACAAGCCCTTCGTCAAGGGCTTCTCGCCGGAGGCGTTGAAGCTGCTCGCCGCGAGTGCCTGGCCGGGCAATGTCCGTCAACTGGTCAATGTGGTGGAGCAGTGCGTGGCGCTGACCGGAACGGCGATCATTCCCGAGGCGCTGGTGGCCCAGGCCCTGGCCGCCGAGGAGCAGGCCCTGCCCACCTTCAACGACGCCCGGGCGGCCTTCGAGCGGCGCTACCTGATCAAGGTGCTCAAGCTCACCGATGGCAACGTTACCCAGGCCGCGCGTATCGCCGGGCGCAACCGCACCGACTTCTACAAGCTGCTGGCGCGTCACGACCTGGAGCCCGCAAGCTTCAAGCCCGGCCGTTAAGGCACCAACGCAAGCCCCCGCCAGGGGGCGGGGGCTCGGGGTCTGCCAGGTCGCTTACTTCTGCGGCAGCTTGGCCCGGCGCAGATAGGGGAAGACGGTCTCGAACTCGCCGAACTTGGCCTTGGCATCCTCATCCGAGACGCTGGTGGGGATGATCACATCCTGGCCCAGGTTCCAGTCGGCCGGGGTGGCCACGTTCTCGCCGCTGGCGGTCTGCAGGGCGTCCAGGGCACGCAGAACCTCGGCGAAGTTGCGGCCGACGTTCATCGGGTAGGTCATCGAGAGCTTGAGCTGCTTGTCCGGACCGATGATGAACACCGAGCGTACGGTGGCGCTGTCCGCCGGGGTGCGGCCGTCCGGGAGATAGGCGTCGGCTGGCAGCATGTCGAACAGCTTGGCGACCTTGAGGTCCTCGTCGGCGATGATCGGGAAGCCGACATCGCAGCTGGCGAAGCTGGCAATATCCTTGACCCAGCCCTTGTGCTCCTCGACACCGTCCACCGAAATGCCGATCACCTTGGTGCCACGCTGCTTCCACTCCTCGTCGAGCTTGGCCACCGCGCCGAACTCGGTGGTGCACACCGGGGTGAAGTCCTTGGGGTGAGAGAACAGGATCGCCCAGTTGCCGTCGATCCAGTCGTGGAAGCGGATCGGACCCTGGCTGGTATCGGCCTCGAAGTCCGGAACAACGTCATTGATGCGCAGAGACATGGTGGTACTCCCTGTTGCGTGGTGATGGGTTCCCGCCGGCGACGGGAACGTGGTGATGAGCATCGACCAAACGGCATCTGGTCGGCCGCGTCAAGACTTCTTGTGACTAAGCTTAAACCTATCAGTTCGATTGCACCCCGGCCCGTGGTGTGGTGTCGCGGCGCAGCACCTGGAGGACCAGGCGCCCATCGCCCAGGCGGGCGGCCAGGCGGTCTCCGGGAGCGGTGTCGTCGGCACGGCGCACCACGTAGCCTTGCGCGTCCTGAAGGATCGCGTAGCCGCGGCCGAGCACCGCCAGTGGGCTGACTGCCTGCAGCTCCCGTACCACCCCGGCCAGCCGTTCGCGATGGCGCGCCAGTTCCCGTGGCGCGGCGGTGGTCAGGCGCTGGCTTGCTGCCGCGAGCCGGCGGTCGGCCAGCGCCAGCTGGCGGCCGGGGGGATGGGCCGCCAGGCGGCGCGCCAATTGCGCCTGGCGCCGCTGCGCCTCGGCCAGGCGTGCCTGGATGGAGCGTGCCAGCCGCCCGCTGAGCTGCGCCAGCGCCTGGCGCTGGCGCTCCAGCCCATCGCCGGGGTGGCGCAGCCGTGCACGCAGGTGATCCAGGTGCTGGCCCTCGGCGTCGAGGCGTGCCTGAACGGCTCGTCGCAGGCGAGCCTCCAGCGCCTCGAGGCGCTGGGCCAGCTCTCGGCCGTCCGGCACCAGGCGTTCCGCGGCCGCGGAGGGGGTGGGTGAGCGCACGTCGGCGGCAAAGTCGGCGAGGGTCATGTCTACCTCATGGCCCACCGCCGACATCACCGGCAGCCGCGAATGGAAGATCGCCCGGGCCAGGTGCTCGTCGTTGAAGGCCCACAGGTCCTCCAGGCTGCCCCCGCCACGGGTGATCAGGATCGCATCGCGGCTCGGGTCCAGGCTCGACTGGCGATTGAGCAGACCCAGTGCCGAGATCATCGTCGGCACCGCCTCGCGGCCCTGCACCGCTACCGGGATCAGCGTCACATTGACCATGGGCCAGCGTGCGGCGAGCACCGCCAGCACGTCGCGGATCGCCGCGCCGCTGGGCGAGGTGATCACCAGTAGGTGGCGCGGCGGGCAGGGCAGGGGGCGGGCGTTGGCGAACACGCCCTCGTCGGCGAGCCGGGCCTTGAGGCGTTCGAAGGCCGCCAGCAGCTCGCCCACGCCGGCGGCCTGCACCGCTTCCGCGATCAGCTGGTAGTCGCCCCTGGGTTCGAAGATCGACAGCCGCCCGCGCACCTTGACCCGATCGCCGTCGCGCATGGGGGCACCCACGAAGCGCGCACGGCTGCGGAACAGGGCGCCGCGCAGCTGGGCCTGATCATCCTTGAGGGTGAAGTAGACATGGCCGGAGCTCGGTCGCGACACCCCCGAGAGTTCGCCCTCGACCCAGACCTCGCCGAAGCGCCCCTCCAGCAGCAGGCGGGCGCTGCGGTTGAGTTCGCTGACCGAGAGGGGCGGGGTATCGGGGAGGGGCATGGCGTCGGCTCGGTGGGGATCGGAGACTCAGGGTAGCATGACGTTTCGCTGGACCGTGACGAGACCCACCCTCGGCCGTTATAATGGTTGATTAACTTCAGCTGCCTCTTCCCACCAGCTCACTGGGTGTTGCCACTATGCTACGTATGGCCCAAGAAGCCCTGACGTTCGATGACGTCCTCCTCGTGCCCGGTTACTCCGATGTCCTGCCCAAGGACGTCAGCCTGCGGACTCGCCTGACTCGCGACCTCTACCTCAATATCCCGCTGGTCTCCGCGGCCATGGATACCGTGACGGAAGCCCGCCTGGCCATCGCCATGGCCCAGGAGGGGGGCATCGGCATCATCCACAAGAGCATGACCATTGCCCACCAGGCCGCCGAGGTGCGCAAGGTCAAGAAGCACGAGAGCGTGATCGTCAAGGACCCCGTCACCGTAAGCCCCAAGGCCAAGCTCGAGGACCTGCTGGCCATGGCCGAAGAGCACGGCTTCTCCGGCTTCCCGGTGGTGGAGGGCGAAACCCTGGTGGGCATCGTCACCGAGCGTGACATGCGCTTCCAGCCCAACCATGGCGACAGCGTGGCCGACATCATGACCACCGCCGAGAAGCTTGTCACCGTGCCGGTGGGTACCACCCTCGACGTCATCAAGGGCAAGATGCAGGAGCACCGCGTCGAGAAGATGCTGGTGGTGGATGACGCCTTCCGCCTGCGCGGCCTGGTCACCTTCCAGGACATCGAGAAGGCCCGTACCTTCCCGCTCGCCGCCAAGGACGCCGACGGCCGCCTGCTGGTCGGCGCCGCCGTGGGCACCGGCCCCGAGACGCCGGACCGCATCGCCGCCCTGGCCGAGGCCGGCGTCGATGTGGTGGTGATCGACACCGCCCACGGCCACTCCAAGGGTGTGATCGATCGGGTGCGCTGGGCCAAGGAGAACTTCCCGCAGATCCAGGTGATCGGTGGCAACATCGCCACCGCCGAGGCGGCCAAGGACCTCGCCGAGGCCGGTGCCGATGCCGTCAAGGTGGGTATCGGCCCCGGTTCCATCTGCACCACGCGCATCGTCGCCGGTGTGGGCGTGCCGCAGATCACCGCCGTCTGCAACGTGGCCGCGGCCCTCGAGCCCTTCGATATTCCGCTGATCGCCGACGGTGGCGTGCGCTTCTCCGGTGACCTGGCCAAGGCCGTGGTTGCCGGGGCCAGCGCGGTGATGGTCGGTGGCCTGCTGGCCGGTACCGAAGAGGCTCCCGGCGAGATCGAGCTCTACCAGGGGCGTACCTACAAGGCCTACCGCGGCATGGGCTCCATGGGTGCCATGTCTCAGACCCAGGGCAGCGCCGACCGCTATTTCCAGGACAAGAATGCCGGTGCCGAGAAGCTGGTGCCGGAAGGCATCGAGGGCCGGGTGCCCTACAAGGGCATGATGGGTGCCATCGTCCACCAGTTGATGGGCGGCCTGCGCGCCTCCATGGGCTATACCGGCTGCCGCGATATCCAGGAGATGCGCACCAAGCCGCAGTTCGTGCAGATCACCAGCGCCGGCTTCGCCGAGTCCCATGTGCATGATGTGCAAATTACCAAAGAAGCCCCCAACTACCGGGCCGGGTGATTCCGACCTCAGTACGACCGCGGCGGGGGCAACCCCGCCGCTCGCTTTTGGATCCGGCCTGCCGCCACACCGAGACGTTCCCATGACCGATATTCACGCCCATAAGATCCTGATCCTCGACTTCGGCTCCCAGTACACCCAACTGATTGCCCGCCGCGTGCGCGAGATCGGCGTCTACTCCGAGGTTCGTGCCTTCGACATCAGCGAGGCCGAGATTCGCGAGTACGCCCCCAACGGCATCATCCTCGCCGGCGGCCCCGAGTCGGTCACCGAGCTGGATTCGCCCCGCGCCCCGCAGTGCGTGTTCGAGATGGGCCTGCCGGTGCTCGGCATCTGCTACGGCATGCAGACCATGGCCGAGCAACTCGGCGGCCAGGTGGCCGGATCGAACGTGCGTGAGTTCGGCTACGCCCAGATCCGCCTCGATGCCGAGACCGCGCTGTTCAAGGACATCTCGGACCACATCGACCACGCGACCGGCAAGAGCCTGCTCGACGTCTGGATGAGCCACGGCGACAAGGTGGCCGAGGTGCCCGCCGAGTTCACCGTGACGGCCTCCACCCCGAGCTGCCCGATCGCCGCCATGAGCTGGGAGGAGAAGCGCTTCTTCGGCGTGCAGTTCCACCCCGAGGTGACCCACACCCTGCAGGGCCAGCGCATCCTCGAGCACTTCGTGCTCGACATCTGCGGCAGCGAGCGCAACTGGACCCCGGCGCAGATCATCGAGGACCAGATCAGTCGGGTGCGCGAGCAGGTGGGTAACCGCCACGTGCTGCTCGGCCTCTCCGGCGGCGTCGACTCCTCCGTGGTCGCCGCCCTGCTGCACAAGGCCATCGGTGACCAGTTGACCTGCGTGTTCGTCGACAACGGCCTGCTGCGCAAGGCCGAGGGCGACCAGGTGATGGAGACCTTCGCCAAGCACATGGGCGTGAAGGTGATCCGCGTCGATGCCGAGGCGCTGTTCCTCGGCAAGCTCGAGGGCGTCGACGAGCCCGAGGCCAAGCGCAAGATCATCGGCAACACCTTCATCGACGTGTTCGATGCCGAGGCCGCCAAGATCGAGGGCGTCGACTTCCTGGCCCAGGGCACCATCTACCCCGACGTGATCGAGTCTGCCGCCGCCAAGACCGGCAAGGCGCACGTGATCAAGTCGCACCACAACGTGGGCGGCCTGCCCGAGACCATGAAGCTCAAGCTCGTCGAGCCGCTGCGCGAGCTGTTCAAGGACGAGGTGCGCAAGCTCGGCGTCGAGCTCGGCCTGCCCTACGACATGGTCTACCGTCACCCCTTCCCGGGGCCCGGCCTGGGCGTGCGCATCCTCGGCGAGGTGAAGAAGGAGTACGCCGACATCCTGCGCGAGGCCGACGCCATCTTCATCGAGGAGCTGCACAACGCCGGCTGGTACCACAAGACCAGCCAGGCCTTCGCCGTCTTCCTGCCGGTGAAGACCGTCGGCGTGGTCGGCGACGGCCGCCGCTACGAGTGGGTCATCGCCCTGCGCGCCGTGGAGACCATCGACTTCATGACCGCCCGCTGGGCGCACCTGCCCTACGAGCTGCTGGAGAAGGTCTCCAACCGCATCATCAACGAGATCAGCGGCGTCTCCCGCGTGACCTACGACGTGAGCAGCAAGCCGCCCGCTACCATCGAGTGGGAGTGATCGAAGCGCTGCCGGACATTAGCCGGTAGTTTTCGCGAGGCCACTCGAGACATCGGGTGGCCTTTTCATTGGCTCGTCCTGAGCCGCTTGATGCGGAGTTAGCGATGGTCAGCGACGAAGAGATCACGGCCGAGGCGCTGGCGTTTGCCAAGCGGCACAGGCAGCGAATAGCTCGGGAGCGGACGGATAGGGAGCGCTACGTCCCCGAAGCGCAACCCGTCTCGATCTTCATGGCGGGCTCGCCTGGGGCGGGCAAGACCGAGATATCCAAGGAGTATGTGGTAGCCCTCGGTGAGCTCCGAGAAGAAGGCATGGATGGCCTGGGCAACATACTACGGATCGACCCCGACGACCTGAGAGAAGAGCTGCCGGGCTACACCGGTGACAATTCTTGGCTGTTCCAGAGGGCCGTGTCGATCCTGGTGGAACGGATTCACGACCTGATGCTGAAGCAGCGACAGTCGTTCATCCTCGATGGGACGCTTGCCAGTCTCGACGTGGCACGGAAGAACATCGAACGCTCGCTCCGGAAAGGCAGGGATGTACAGATATTCTTTGTATATCAGAATCCTAAGCTCGCTTGGCAGTTCGTGTGCAGTCGTGAAGAGGTCGAAGGTCGAAATATTCCGCTCGATGGTTTCATTCGCCAGTTCCTGGGCGTTCAGGACGTATTGCGGTGGATCAAGCAGGAGTACGGCGATCGGGTGATGCTGGACATGATCATCAAGGACAACGATGGCACGAATCAGCAGTGGGAGACGGACATCGACTCGATTGATGACTACCTGCCCGAGCGCTACACTCGTGAACAGCTGGAACGCCTGCTCGTAGGTGAGGATTGAGCATGAAAGAACACGTCGCCAAGTCGACCCCCTTGACCCATTTTGCGCGCCACGCGTCCGCGGAACAGAAGCAGGCGGTGCGTAGCAAGGTGATCAACAACGCCATTGCCCGCCAGAAGCGTGTCCTCGATCAGGCCAAGGAGCAGCGCTGACGGTGATCGTTGCGCGAGCCTTGAGATGAACAGCATCGGAACCCGCCACAAGGCGGATTCTTTTTTGCGCGGCGCGTGGCCCCATGGCAACCCCACACCTTCCGATGCGGCTAGCGGTTGCCCGTATCTAGCCTCAAGCTTCCATATCCTCGGAGGTGATGGCCGGACTCTGAGTCATGGCTCTGTGGACCAGCCAGGCCTTCGCGGTCTTCCTGCCGGTAGTCGTCGACAGGCCACTCGAGAAGCCGGGTGGCCTTTCCTTCGTCTCGTCAAGAGGCACTTCACTCGATCACGATGTTTCCTGTTTTTTAACCGAATAGCGCAGCCAGACCACGCCATCGTTGAGCGCTTCCACGCCGAGTAGCTTGAAGGCCACCGGGCTGACCTGGCTGTAGGGTTCCTGTGCCTTGAAAAAACGCGGCTGGTTGGCATCGCCATCGGCAATGGGGGCAAGCACCATGCTGACTTCATCCACCAGCCCCTGCTGTACGAAGGACCAGTTGATGGCCCCGCCGCCGCCAATGGCCAGGCGCTTGATGCCCAACTGGTAGAGCTTGTCCAGCATGACGGCGTAGTCGATCTGTTTCTTGCCGGCAATGATGTAAGAAATGTGCCGGCGGCGCAGGAAATCCTTGTAGCCGTTGCTGGCGGCCTCGGTCAGCACCTCCAGCACATGGGCTTTGACGTCACCCCAGGTAAAGCTGTTCAGCGGCCAGGCCAACTCGCCACGGGCATCGATGGACACATAGAACATGGGAGCATCGGTGTCGACGATAAAATCCCCGGCGGGCACCTCGGCGGCATTGGGGTCGATATCCTGTCAGGCGACACGTAAAACTGACCCCCAGGCGACACGGAAAATTGACCCCTCCGTGAGCTCATCAGGAGGGTCCGCCCATGAAGAAATCCGGATATAACGTTCCCCACACTCAGGTACGAGGGGAACCGATGCAGAGCCCAGAGGATGTCGCCGCCATGCTGCGCCTGAAGGCCTGTGGCTGGGGCACCAAGCGCATCGCCGACGAGCTCGGCATCAGCAGGAACACCGTCAAACGCTACCTGCGCCAGGGCGGCTGGGCACCCTACGCGAGCCCGCAGCGCAGCAAGTCGCTGGAAGGGCTGGAGGAATGGCTGAAGGCGCGCTTCCTGCAGCATGCCGGCAACGCCGCCGTGGTCCTGCAGGACCTGCAGCTAGAGCACGGCATCACGGTCAGCCTGCGCACGGTGGAACGCGCCTGCGCGCCGTTCCGCCAGGCACTGGCCGCCGAAGCCAAGGCCACGGTGAGGTTCGAGACGCCGCCCGGGAAGCAGCTGCAGATCGACTTTGGCAGCCGCCACATCACCATCAATGGGGAGTCGGTCAAGGTCTTCCTGTTTGTCGCCACCCTGGGCTACTCCCGCCGCCTCTACGTCCGTGCCTTCCGGCACGAGCGGCAGTCGGCGTGGTTCGCCGGCCTGGAGGGCGCCTTCCGCCACTTTGGCGGGGTGCCAGAGCAGGTGCTGCTGGATAACGCCCGGGCGCTGGTCGACCACCACAACGCGGCGACCCGCGAAGTCGTGTTCAACGAGCGGCTGGCGGCCTTTGCCCGCTACTGGGGGTTCCGGCCGGTGGCCTGTGCGCCGTACCGTGCCCGCACCAAGGGCAAGGACGAGCGTGGCGTCGGCTACGTGAAGCGTAACGCCATCGCCGGCCGGACCTTCGCCACCTGGGCGGCGCTGGAGGCCCACCTGAGCTGGTGGATGCGCGAGATCGCCGACCAGCGGGTGCATGGCACCACCGGCGAGCTGCCGGCGGTGCGCTTCATCGCCGAACAGGCCAGCCTGCAACCGCTCAACGATCGGGCGCCCTTCGAGCAGGCCCGGGAGCTGAACCGGCGGGTTCAGCGCGACGCCACCGTGGAGGTCGACACCAACCGCTACAGCGTGCCCTGGCGCCTGGTCGGTGAGCCTGTCCAGGTCAGCGTGACCGACGGCGAACTGCGGGTGCACCACGCCGGCCGCGAGGTGGCCCGCCACCCGGAGCTGGGCGGGCGCCGCCAGGTGCGCTGCCTGCCGGAGCATCTGCAGGGCATCGTCGGCTACCGATCACCCAAGGCGGACACCGAGGAGGTCGTGGCGTCCAGCGAGATCGTGACCACCTTGCCGCCGGCCGCGCTGCAGCGCGACCTGACCGAGTACGAAGCCGTGGTGGGAGGTGGCTGGTGATGACGACGCCGGAGACTGAGCGCCTGGACGCCATGCTGACGCGTCTCAAGCTGACCGCCATCCGCGAGCGGCTCGACACGCTGCTCGACGAAGCCGCACGCCGGGAGCTGACCCTGCGCGAGACGCTGGCCTACCTGTGCGAGCAGGAGGTGGCCCATAAGGAGCAGCGGCGCATCCAGATGGGGCTGAGCATCGCCCGCTTCCCGTTCCTGCGCACTCTGGAAGGGTTCGACTTCAGCGCCCAGCCTGCCGTCGACCCCGGTCAGATCCGTGAGCTGGCCTGCGGGCGCTGGATCGCCAACGGCGACGCCCTGCTGCTGCTCGGCCCGCCGGGCGTGGGCAAAAGCCATCTCGCCGTGGCACTGGGCCGGGAGGCGGTCAAGGCTGGCTACTCCGTGCTGTTCACCACCGCCACGGCACTGATCACCCAACTGGTCCAGGCCTATGCCAATGGCGCCCTGGAGGAGCGGCTGAGGCACTTCGCCAAGCCCAAGCTATTGATCATCGACGAGCTGGGCTACCTGCCGCTGGAACCCGGGGCGGCCAACCTGTTCTTCCAGTTGGTCACCCGGCGCTATGAACGCGGCAGTCTGCTGGTCACCAGCAACCGGGCGGTCAGCGAGTGGGGTGAGGTGTTCGGTGACGCCGTGGTCGCCACAGCGATCCTCGACCGGCTGCTTCATCACAGTCACGTCATCACCATCCGCGGTGACAGTTACCGACTGCGCGCCAAGCGCAAGGCCGGGCTGATCAAGCCCGATTCCATCCACCATGACGAGCAGGTCGTCAGAGGGTAAGGGGGTCAGATTTCACTGTCGCCAGGGGGTCACTTTCTGATGTCGCTTGACAATATCCGGTTTCTGGTAGTGGGTAATGTTGTCTTCGGTGGCTGTTTTACCGTTCAGATACGCGTTCAGGTTCAGAACCTGCTTTTCGGGCGTCCAGCCGATATCCTTGTAACACTCACTGGCAGCGCGGAATTCCGGCAGATCCATGCTGTTGATGCGTATTCCGACGAACGTGACCGGTCATTCCGGGGATCGTGACCGATCTGCTCACTCCTCTCTCGCTGGCTCTGGTTTTGTAAGCTGACCGGTCACGATGGGTCAACTTCTGCCGCTTGCGGGGCGGCGCTCTTGCGCATCGATTCTCCTCTGAGTGTCAGGCGGTGGGCGCTGTGCAGCAGCCGGTCCAGGATGGCGTCGGCCACCGTCGCCGCGCCGATGTAGTCGTGCCAGTGCTCGATGGGCAGCTGGCTGGCGATCAGCGTCGAACCCCGGCCGTGCCGGTCCTCGATCACCTCCATCAGGTCCTGGCGCTGCGGGGCGGTCATCTTCTGCATGCCCCAGTCGTCGAGGATCAGCAGGTCGGTCTTCTGCAGCTGGCCCATCAGCCGGGCGTAGGAGCCGTCGCCCTGGGCGATGCGCAGCTGCTCGAACAGGCGCGGCACCCGCAGGTAACGCACCGAGTAACCCTGCCGGCAGGCCTGGTTGCCCAGCGCGCAGGCCAGCCAGGTCTTGCCGCACCCGGTGGGGCCGGTGATGCACAGGTTGAGGGACTGGCCGATCCACTCGCCGGTGGCCAGCGGCGCCATGCGGCCCCGCTCCAGGCCGCGAGGGTGGCGGTAGTCGATGTCCTCGACGCAGGCCGTCACGCGCAGCTTGGCGGTCTTCAGCAACCGGTCGAGGCGGCGGTTATCGCGATGCAGGACCTCTCGGTCGAGCAGCATGCCCAGGCGATCCTCGAACGGCAGGTCGTAGGTGTCCGGCTGGGTGAGCTGGTGGGCCAGTGCGTCATACATGCCGGTCAGCTTGAGGCGGCGCAGGGTGTCGAGCAGGGGCTGGGTCATCATCGGTCGTCTCCTCGGATCAGTGGTAGTACTCGGCACCGCGCACGTTGGTGTGGGGCGGCAAGTCATCGAGCGCCTCGGGGAGCGTCAGCATCGGCTGCTGATCTAGCCCCTGCTTGAGGATCGAGGCGATGCTGCTGTAGCGGGTGGTGGGGATCGCCAGGGCATGCGCGCAGGCCTGCTCCAGCCGGGCCTTGCCGTAGCGCCGGCTGAGCTGCAACAGGCCCAGGCAGGCACGGTAGCCATGCTCGGGATGGGGGCGGTCCTGCAGCTGTCGCTGGGTCATTTCCAGGGTGGCGACGCCGATGTCCTTCGCCCAGTCCAGGAAGCGGCTTGGCGACCAGTCGCGGTGGGCCTGGTGACGCTTGGGCATGTGCTCGGCCAGGGTCGAGAAACGTCCCGGGGCGTGGCGCGGGTGCGCCGCCACCCGCTGCCCTTTGTGGAACACCTCCACCATGGCGTGGGTCAGGCGCACCTCCAGCACCTGGCCGACCAGGCTGTGAGGGACGCTGTAGAAGTGTTTGTCGAGGTCGAGGTGGTAGTCGATGCCGGGCCTGGCCTTGCGCCACTCGGCGTACTCGTAGGGCGTCTCCGGCAGCGGGCGCAGCACCGGCCGGTCGATGGCCGCGAACAAATCGCGCCGGCTCTCCTCGCGGCCCTGGAAGGGTCGGCGGTTGAGATCCTCCAGCAGCTCGCGGATGGCCTGGTTCAGCGAGGCCAGCGTGAAGAAGGTGTGGTGGCGCAGTCGGGCCAGGATCCAGCGCTCCACCAACAGCACCGCGGCCTCCGCCTTGGCCTTGTCCTTGGGTTTGTAAGGCCGCGCCGGCAGCACCGCGACCTGGTAGTGCTGGGCCATCTCGGCGTAGGTCGCGTTGAGCTGGCTCTCGTAGCGACATGCCCGCGTCACGGCGCTCTTCAGGTTGTCGGGCACCAGTAGCTCGGGGACACCGCCCAGGAACTGGAAGGCGCGCTGGTGAGAGGCGATCCAGTCGGGCAGCGCCTGGCTCCAGGTGGCCTCGGCGTAGGTGTAGCTGGAGGCGCCCAGCACGGCAACGAACACCTGGGCCCGTCGCTCCTCGCCGGTGGCCTGGTTGATGATCGGCACGGTCGGGCCGCAGTAGTCGATGAACAGCTTCTCGCCGGCGCGGTGGACCTGACGCATGCTGCGCCGCTGGCGGTCCCGCCAGGCGCGGTAATGATCGCAGAACCGACTGTAGCGGTAGGCCTTGTCGCCGTGGACCTCGACGTACTCGGCCCACAGCAGCTGCAGGGTGACGCCCTTGCGCTTGAGCGCCTGGTGGACCTGGAAGTAGTCCGGCGCCGAGAAGCGCATCGGCGGCGATTTGGCCGGGAACAGCCGCGCCTCCAGCGCCGCCTCGTCGGTGCCGTCGGGCAACGGCCAGCGGATGCCGGCCACCTGGGCCAGGCTGACGTACTTGCTGACCACGCCCTTGGAGAGGCCGCAGGCCCGCGCAATCTTCTCGTGGCTGAGGCCGGCGTCGTACTTGAGGCGCAACACCTCGGTGATGGTTCGCATGGGAATCCTCGGCAGGGAAAACGCATGAAAAACCGCTCTACGACGGGCTTCGTAGCGCTTTACCAGTAGGAGCTAATGTGGTCATCTAACGGCTTTTGCTCATGGATGACCCGATGCTGACACCGTCCCTTATGCACCATTTATCGATCGTTCCCGACTTCCGCCAGGCTTGGAAAGTGCAGCATCAGCTGTCGGATATCCTGTTTCTGACGGTGTGTGCGGTGATCTGTGGTGCCGAAGGTTGGGACGAAATCGAGGATTTTGGCCACGCAAAGCTCGATTTTCTTCGCCAGTACGGCAATTTTGAGGCCGGCGTGCCCAGCCATGACACCCTGGCCAGGGTGATGGCCCTGGTGAATGCCGAGCAGCTGCAAAGCGCGTTTGCCGAGTGGATGAAGGCCTGTCACGACGTAACCGAAGGAGCGGTGGTAGCCATCGATGGCAAGACGTTGCGTGGGTCGTACTGCCGAGGGAAGGGCAAAGGGGCGATACACATGGTCAGTGCCTTCAGTGCGGCAAATGGTGTGGTGCTGGGCCAGGTCAAGACGGCCGAGAAATCCAACGAGATCACGGCGATTCCCGAGCTGCTCAAGCTTCTCAATCTGCAAGGCTGTCTGGTGACGATCGATGCTATGGGCTGCCAAAAGAAGATCGCCACTCAGGTGCTGCAGAAGGGCGCCGATTACCTGCTGTCGGTGAAGGAAAATCAGCCAGCCCTAGCGGATGCCTTCGAGGCGGCGTTTCCCATGGCCAAGGTGGTCAACTTCGAAGGGGATGCCTATGTCACGGACGAGAAGAACCGAGGGCGGCAAGAGACCAGATACCATATTGTCAGCAAGGTTACTGAAGAATTTCAGGAGCTTAGCTATGAATGGCCAGGCCTGAAAACGGTGGGCGTGGTGATGAGTTTCCGCCAGGAAGGCGATGAGGTGCCAGAAGCCCCGATGATCCGTTACTACATCAGCTCTGCGGAGCTGAGCGCCAAGAAGCTCGCCGAAGCGGCTCGCCAGCATTGGTTCGTGGAAAATAAGCTTCACTGGTCATTGGACGTCGCTCTCCGCGAGGACGCCTGCAAAATTCACCGAGGACAGGCGGCGGAAAACCTCGCCAGGATCCGGCATATCGCGCTGAATTACCTGAAAGGGGAGACCCGTTTCAAAGGCGGCATCCGGCGAAAACAGAAGAAAGCGGCGCTGGATGAGACCTACCTGGCGGACATTCTTGCGGTGTAGGATTTTTCATGCGTTTTCCCTGGAATCCTCGGTGCTGGCATGTCCACCTCCAGGGCAAAGACAAAAGGAGGGGTATGCCGTAAAAGTCCGAATCATTCCAGCGAGTTAGGTGAGATTCCGGGAACGTGACCGAGGATTCCGACATCGTGACCGCGGATTCCGGGAAAGAGGCCGAAATCGGTCACGATGAAATGGAATGGCCGGTCACGTTGGCCCGGAATGGTCGGTCACGATAGATCGGAACGGGCGGTCACGATGGCCCGGAATACGCACTGTTGATGCCGCCGTCGATGGAGGTATGGGTATGAATGATGATGTAAGGGCGATTCATGGATAGTTCTCCCTGGTAAGTGAGAATGAATTCTTCATTCGGCTTGCGGGCGCGGGGGTGGCTGCAAGCGCAGGCTGATAACAGCGGTAATCAATGCCACCACCGCCGCCAGCACCAGGCTGAACCGCAGCCCACTAATGAAACTGGAGGACTGCGCCAGCAAGGCACCGAACACGGCTACCGCCAGTGCGCCGCCTACCTGGCGGCTGGTATTGAACACGCCGCTGGCAGTGCCGGTTAAGGCGTTGGGTACGCTGCTGAGCAGTACTGCCGTGATCGGTGGTGCAATTAACGGCCCGGCCAGACCGACCAGAAACATCAACGCCGATGCCACCCAGATCGGGGCCGACATGGGTAACCCGGCAATGGCCAGCAGGCCTCCGGCCATGCACAGCAAGCCGGTGGTGATCAGCTTGCGGGCACTGAAGCGTTGTACCAACCGTGAGGTGAACGGGGTGAGCATCAGCCCGATCAGCATCATGGGCAGAAAGGCAACGCCGGTGGCTGCTGCTGTCAATCCTCGCTCCTGCTGAAAATACAGGCTCATGACGAACGGCAGCCCGAAGTAACCCACCATGAAGGTGAACCCCACCACCATGGAGATGCGGGCATTGCGGGCCTGCAATACCGCAGGCGGTATCATCGGGCTGGCTCCGCGCCGTTGCAGCAGGATAAAGAGCGCAAACATCAATACCGCAACCGTGAGCGATAGCAGCGCCAGAACCGGGTGGCTGTCATGGCTGCCGATATCAATGGCACCGTATATCAGGCAGCCCATGGCTATCATCGCGGTGAGTTGGCCCCAGCCATCAAAGGGTGCAACGCGTGTTAATGAAGGGGCCGAGTGCCTCAGAAACCACAGGGTTACCAGGCCCACCGGCAGGTTGACCAGAAAAATCCAGCGCCAGTCCAGGGGGACCAGTAGGCCACCGATCACCGGGCCGGAAGTTGACGCTACCGCCCCGCCCATGGCCCACAAGGCAATTGCATGTACCTGTTTGACCGGGTCGGCATAGGCTTGGCGGATGAGCGCCATGGACGACGGCATCATCACCGCCGCTCCCACGCCTTGGGCAAAACGCGCGGCAATCAGGCTGCCCAGGTTCGGTGCCAGCCCACAGGCCAGTGACGCCAGCACAAAGACACCCACACCCAGCCCGAAGGAACGCTTGGCCCCCAGGCGGTCAGTCAGCGCCCCGGCGGACAGCAGCAAGGCGGCAAACGCCAGGGTGTAGCCATCCACCACCCATTGCAGGCCGGTGATATTGGCGCCCAGCTCATGCCCCAGGGTCGGCAGGGCCACGTTGACCACCACCGCGTCCAGGGTGATCACGAAGAACCCCAGCAAGGCCGCAATCAGGGTGGCCTGAGCCGTGCTCTTCGACACAGCAGGGGCGGGCGATGCGGCGACACTCACCGGTATCAGTCTCCCTGGTATTGCGCGTCGGTGACCGCTTCCAGCCACTCCACGTTCTTGCCGTCCAGCATTTCGGTCACGGCGATGTGGCTCATGGCGGTGTCGCTGGTGGCGCCATGCCAGTGCTTGTGGCCCGGCGGGCACCAGATGGTGTCACCGGCATTCACTTCTACCCGTTCACCGTGTTCACACTGGGTCCAGCCCTTGCCAGCCGTCACGATCAATAACTGCCCGAGGGGGTGGGTGTGCCAGTGGGTGCGAGCGCCGGGCTCGAAGGTCACCAGTCCCGCGGTTACCCGCGAAGGTTCTTCCGCCTGCAGGTGAATCGGATCGATGCGGACACGACCGGTAAACCAGTCGGCTGGCCCTTCGGCGGAAGGGCGGGAACCGTTCTTGTGGTGAATCATGGCGGCTCTCCTTATTGCCTGCGCTTACCAGGGTTGATTGGCCGGACCGACGGTGAATTCATTCACAGTGGTATCGTCGGGCAGGTCCATGGCGAAGGCCACCACATCGGCAATGCGCTCCGGGGCAATGCCGTAGGTCTCGTACAGCCCTTCCATCTGCTCCCGGGAGCCCTGGTCGGTTATGGTAGTGAGCAGCTCGGTGTTGATGGCCGCCGGGTACAGGGTGGCAGTGCGAATATTGGTGCCTTCCAGCGCAGATTCCATACGCAGCACTTCCATGAAGTCGTATATGGAGTCCTCCCCGTTTGCCAGCATGAGGCGCGATGGTCGATAGGTACGACTGCACACGTATATCCGGTCTCGTAAATGACGCCAATGGCATCGGACCCTGATGGGCTATCCTGGATATTGCATCAGACATGAAAAAGGCGGCTGAAAATCGGTTATGATTCAAGGGCCTAATCCAGAATCAACCGCTACAGCCGCCATGACAAAATGTACCACGCCGTCCACTTCCTTTCCACGCTGCAAAGGCCGTCAGGTCATCGCCCGTTTCGATGGCGGTGATGTCACCTCCGACGGCGGTATCCTGCTGCTGCGGCAGCTCGATCGCGAGATGGGCCTGACCCGCGCCGTCGCTCGCCGGCTCAGCGACGAGCGCGACCCGCAGCGCTGCCTGCATCGCACCGAAACCCTGGTCCGGCAGCGCGTTTTCGGCCTGGCGCTGGGCTATGAGGATCTCAATGACCACCAGGCCCTGCGTCACGACATCGCCTTGCAGACCGCAGTCGATACCGATGGCGTGCTGGCCAGCCAGTCCACCTTGTGTCGCTTCGAGCAGCAGGCCGATCGAGACTGGGCGGTTACCATCCACGAGGAGATGATCGAGCAGTTCATCCGCTCGTTCCGGCGGCCACCCAAGAAGCCGCTCTACCTCGACTTCGATGCCACCGACGATCGGGTGCATGGCCAGCAGCTCGGGCGGCACTTCAACGGCTACTACAACCACTACATCTTCCTGCCGCTGTTCGTGTTCTGTGGCGACCAGCTGCTGGTCAGCTACCTTCGTCCGGCCTCGCTGGATGCCGCTCACCACGCCGGTGCCATCCTCGCCCTGTTGGTCCGGCGGCTGCGCCAGGCGTGGCATGAGGTGAAGATTGTCTTCCGAGGCGACAGCGGCTTCTGCCGTCCGCTGATTCTCAACTGGTGCGACCGCCACGGCGTCGATTACATCATCGGCCTCGCCGGCAACAAGCGCTTGGCCAAGCTGGCTCTGGACATCGACTACACGTCGGCTATCCGCTTCGAGAAGAGTTGGGAGAAGGAGCGTGTCTTCGGCTTCATCGAGTACGCTGCCAAGAGCTGGAAGGAGCGTCGACGAAAGGTCATCGTCAAGTCCGAGACCAGCCGGCGTGGCTTCAACACCCGCTATGTGGTCACCAGCCTGCGCGGCTGCAGCGCCGAGTGGCTCTATGACCACCGCTACTGTGCCCGGGGCGAGATGGAGAACCGCATCAAGGAGCAGCAGTTCCTGTTCTCCGACCGCACCAGCTGCCACGAATGGTGGCCCAACCAGTACCGACTGCTGCTGTCGGGGTTGGCCTACCTGCTGCTGGAGCGGCTACGCCGGATTTACCTCAGGCGCACCGCCTTCGCCCAGGCCCAGGTCAACACCCTCCGCCTGAAGCTGCTGAAGATCGGCGCTGTCATCACCCGCAACACGCGCACGATTCGGCTGATGTTGAGCAGCCAGTACCCGGAGCAGGACCTCTTCCTGAAGCTGGCCAACAAGCTGGTGCCCGGATAGCGCCGCGGCGTGCTGTCCCCGGCACAGAAAACACATGGGGGTTGGGGGCAGTGCGTCCTGAGCGCAGAAAATTGATCAATAAATAGCCAATCTCAAGCCCGTAGCGCCATCGTCTTCACCGAGCCTGAGATCTGGGAGCGTCTGGTCGGCCCGGTGCAACATCCGGGCTATCCGCACGTCAGCTCCCATTCGCTTACACGAGCTTTATGGCTCAGCGCTCCAGAGGGGTTTTCTGACGTCGGTTCGACCTGTTCGCCATCTAGCAGCATGCTCAGCAATCGTGGTGGTGGATCACCTCTTCGAACAAAATCATGAAATACAGAGTGTTACTGTTTTTACGCAGCCTGCGAAGCCAAGGCGGGATCGTAGGCTACATCCCGGTGCGTTATCGCCCAGGCGATACGTGCCGTCTTGTTGGCGAGTGCGACGATGGCGACATTGACATGCTTCCGTTCGGACAGCCGCCGAACCCAGTCGCTCAACCCATCGTCCTTGCCCTCGGCATGACGGAGAACGGCTCGGGCACCGTGCACCAACAACTTGCGAAGATAGCTGTCGCCCCGTTTGCTGATGCCCAGCAGACGATCTCGTCCGCCGGTGCTGTGCTGACGCGGTGTCAGGCCCAGCGAGGCGGCAAAGTCCCGGCCGCGGCGAAATGCCTGGCCATCCCCAAGGGCGCCGGATAGCGCGCTTGCCGTCAGCGGGCCGACACCCCGCAATGTCATCAAGCGCTTCGCCACCGGGTCAGTCTGCACCTGATGTTCGATACTTGCCGTGACCGTCTCAATGCGGTCATCCAGGTGACGGAGATCCTCGGCAAGTCCAGCCAGCAGCACACGGAAGGCATCGGTCAGGCCATTCTCGGCATCTTCCAGCCAACGGGGCAGCGCCGCCCGAAGCTTGCCGATACCGACAGGCGCCACTATTCCGTATTCGCCGACCAGGCCGCGGATTTGATTGGCCTTGGCCGTCCGTTGATGAACCAGCTCTTCACGGATCCGATGAGCTGCCTGGACATCCTGCTGGCCAACGGTCTTGACTGCGACGAAACGCATGTTGGGACGACCCATGGCCTCACAGATGGCCTCGGCATCGACCCGATCATTCTTGTTGCTCTTGACGTAGGGCTTGACGAACTGAGCGGCGATCAGCTTGACGTGATAACCGCGCGCCTGCAGCTCACGCGCCCAGTGGTGGGCGGAGGCACACGCCTCCATACCGATCTCGGCACCGACAGGGACGCGATTGGCAATGGCGTCCAGCCACTTGTCCCGTGAGTACTTGCCACGCCACTGCACCTGGTCATGGCGATCCACGCCGTGGACGTGAAAAACTGACTTTGCGATATCGACGCCGACCCGACTAATGTTCATGTGGAGTTCTCCTCATCCTCAAGCTGGCCAGTGATGCACTCACCCACCAGTGTGGCGCAACGACGCCGGAGTAGGTGGGGAGGACTCCATCCCATTGCTTACGATGATCCGGCGGGCAAAGACATCGATGACGAAGGCGACATAGACAAAGTCCTGCCAGGTGGCGACATAGGTAAAATCCGACACCCACAGTGCATTCGGCTGAGCCGGCTGAAACTGCCGCCGCACCAGGTCCGCCGGAGAGGCCTTGTTGGGATCTGGCACCGTAGTACGAACCGACTTGCCTCTCACCACGCCTTGCAGCCCCATACGGCGCATCAGGCGCTCGACGGTGCAGCGAGCGGTGGGGATCGCTTCTCGGTGTAATTGGCGCCAGACCTTGCGGATGCCATAGACACCGAAGTTCTCGTCCCAGACCCACTGGATCTCGCCGCTCAGCCAACGATCACGCTGGATGCGGGGTGGCACGCGATCAGGCTGGGCGTCACGGGCCTTGTGCTCGTAGTAGGTCGACGGGGCGATCGGCAGGACACGGCAGATCGGCTCGACCCCGTATGACTCCCGGTGATCATCGATGAACTCGATCATCACTTGCCGCGGCGGTCGAGCTCCGCCTGGGCAAAATACGCGGAGGCCTTGCGCAGGATCTCGTTGGCCTGCTTCAACTCGCGGTTCTCACGCTCCAGCGCCTTGATCCGCTCACGCTCGGACGTCGTAGTGCCTTCACGGCGCCCCGCATCACGCTCGGCCTGCCGGACCCAGCTACGTAGCGTCTCCGGTGTACAGCCGATCTTGGGGGCAATGGCGCCGATGGCGGCCCACTGGGAGGGGTAATCGGCCTCGTGGTCAAAGTCCATGCGGACGGCCCGCTGGCGGACCTCAGGGGCATATCGTTTGGAAGTGCTCATGGCTCCATCCTCTCAAGGTTTGGAGCCTCCGGGAATCCCGGTACGGTTCAGGTTGGTTATCTGGCTTTTTCAAAGCCGTATGCGCGTAGCGAGTGGATCGAATGACGGCGAGTGTTTTTAGCAAGTGGATGGCAAGCCAGCCAATGTCTGCGAATCATGTTTGGGTAGCTCCTTCCCTTGGCGGGTAGCCGCGCGAACAAAGGCGGTAGGGGATTGACCGAGCACCTTGCGAAACATGCTGGAGAAGGCTCCCGGACTGTCGTAGCCGAGTTCCAGCGCGGTTCGGGTAACGGAGCTACCGGATAGCAGTTTGGGGAGGGCGGCCATCAGGCAGGCCTGCTGGCGCCATACCGCGAATGACATGCCGGTCTGTTGACGGAACAGGCGATTGAAGGCGCGCTGGCTGCGATGCAGTTGCCGCGCCCAGTCCTCGGGCAGGCTGCGGATATGCGCCTGGCCGAGAAACTCCTTGCACAAGCTGGCCAGTTGAGGATCCCGGGGCAGAGGAGCAAACAGCGGCAGTGCCGGCGCCAGTTGCAGTTCGTACAGCAGGAGTTGGGCGAGGGCACCATCGCGGCCGCTCTCGTCATAGAGCGCGGGCATGTTGGCGGAGGCCAGCAACAGGTGATGCAGGAGCGGCGTCACGACCAGCACCTCGCAGGTGGGTGAGTAACGTGGAACCGCGAGCGGCTCGATATACAGGCTGCGGGTGCTGACGCCGTTCATCCGCACCCGGTGGCGCTTGCCTGCAGGCAACCAGACACCGCTATAGGGCGGGACCATCCAGGTGCCGTCATCGGTATCGACTTCCATCAAGCCCGTCATGCCATAGAGAAACTGGGCGCGGCGATGGGTATGAAAGTCGAGCAGGGTGCCGGGGCTGTAGTCGGTGCCGATGGCCACGATGGGCCGGGCCACATGGTCCACCTCCGCCAGAGGGATATTGAGCATTTGTCCTCAGAGTGGCCGAAATACAACGATTATTGGCCAACTGGCGAATGTCGGCCACCCCTTATCGGAATATCGTTCCTGTCGTTGAGTTCACCAGGAGAGTTCCGGTGTATGGCGTATTGCTTCTCTGCGGCGGGTTGGCTGGGGTTACCACCGTATTGTTCGGTTTCGGTGGCGGTTTCGTCGTCGTTCCCTTGATGTATACCTTGCTGATTGCCGTCCATGGGCCGGATAGCGCGGCTGGTCTGGCGGCCATGCATATCGCGGTGGCTACCTCGACCGCACTGATGATCTTCGCGGCTTCTTTGTCGACATGGCGTCACCATCGGCGACGGACCGTGCAATGGCACCTGGTGCGCCCGCTGGTCGGCTATATCGCCATCGGTGCCGTGCTCGGCGCGACCGCGGCAGTGTCGTTGAGTGGGGGCTGGGTACGCTGGGTGTTCATCGGCTATCTGGGGCTCACGATTGCGGATGCCATCCTGAGGCCCGGTTTCCTGCATCAGGTGGGTGGTGATGTGCGTCCCCTGGGTCGCTTGGTGACAGCGATGACCGGTACCTTCATCGGCACTGTGGCCGCGTTTTTGGGTGTTGGCGGGAGTGTGATGACCGTGCCGCTGATGCGCCGCAGAGGTGCCAGCATGACGGCGGCCACGGCGATGGCCAGTCCGTTGTCGTTGCCCATGGCGGTGAGTGGCACCGCGACTTATGTGTTGCTGCCAGCTAGCGATACCACTCTGGGCGCCTGGTATACGGGGTATGTGGACCTGCGGGCCTTGCTAGCGCTGGCGGTGGGGTCATGGCTTGGTATCCGCCTGGCGTCGCTATGGATCGGGCGAATTCCCGATCGTATTCATACTTGGGTTTACCTATTACTGCTGACGGTAGTGCTGGTGGTGATGGTCATCATGCACGATTGAATGTCAAGCGACATCAGAAACTGACCCCCTGGCGACAGTGAAATCTGACCCCCTTACCTGACGACCTGCTCGTGATGGTGGTTGGTATCGGGCTTGATCAGCCCGGCCTTGCGCTTGGCACGCAGTCGGTAACTGTCACCGCGGATGGTGATGACGTGACTGTGATGCAGCAGTCGGACGAGAATGGCCGTGGCCACCACGGCGTCACCGAACACCTCACCCCACTCGCTGACCGCCCGGTTGCTGGTGACCAGCAGGCTGCCACGTTCGTAACGCCGGGTGACCAACTGGAAGAACAGGTTGGCCGCACCCGGCTCCAGCGGCAGGTAGCCCAGCTCGTCGATGATCAATAGCTTGGGCTTGGCGAAGTGCCTCAGCCGCTCCTCCAGGGCGCCATTGGCATAGGCCTGGACCAGTTGGGTGATCAGTGCCGTGGCGGTGGTGAACAGCACGGAGTAGCCAGCCTTGACCGCCTCCCGGCCCAGTGCCACGGCGAGGTGGCTCTTGCCCACGCCCGGCGGGCCGAGCAGCAGCAGGGCATCGCCGTTGGCGATCCAGCGTCCGCAGGCCAGTTCACGGATCTGACCGGGATCGACGGCAGGCTGGGCGCTGAAGTCGAACCCTTCCAGGGTGCGCAGCTGACTGGCCAGCGAGTGGCGGATACGCAGCGGGTGGCGCGGATCGACCAGGTTGTCCTCCAGCGCCTCGATCACGCCGCTGCTGTCGAGGGCTTCACGCAGCAGCAGAGCGCCGCTGTCGCTGGTGGTGCGATGGCCGCTCAGCTCAACACGGACAGAGCCGTTGCACGAGGGCGACCAGGTCGTTAGGGTTTCACCCATGGCGAGTGGTCCTCTTGAGTCGTGTTCTGGCAGGAACATCCTGATTCTACAAGAGAAAACCACTCGCCATCTTCGTTTTCAGGCCGGCCTCATGAATAAGCCGGGGTCATGGCAACACCGTACCTGATGGGTCACGTGTTGCGCTTGGTCATTGAGACCGCCGGATTGATAAAAATTAAGCCGCCACTGTCTTCCGTCACTATGAGAAGCTAGACAATAGCCTGCGCAGCTCTGGAGGGGGCACTTGGGGTCGTTCATTCGACGCCTGCTTGGGCGTCGGCCCGGCGCCATTCCCGCGGCGAGCAGCCGGCATGCCGGCGGAACATCTTGGCCAGCGCCGAGGGGCTGCTGTAGCCTACCCGGCCGGCGATGGCGTCCAACGGCACGCCGGTCCGCAGTAGGCTCTTGGCAAGCCCCAGCCGGTACTGGGCCAGGTATTCGGCGGGGGGCTGGCCGAGGGTGTCGCGAAACTGGCTGGCGAAGCGCGCCCGGGACATGCCCGCTTCGCTGGCCAGCCCGTTCAGTGTCCAGTCGGCCTGCGGCCGGTCGTGCAGGGCGATCAGCGCCTTGACCAGCTTGGGATGGGCCATCCCCGCCAGCAGCCCCGACTCCACCTCGCCGGCATCCATCAGATAGCGCAGCAACTGGATCACCAGCAGCTCACACAGTCGATCCAGGGCAGCCTGTCGGCCGCAGCGCTCCTCCCGCATCTCTGCCTGCATCAGCGCCAGTAGGCCGGCCATGCCGCTCAGCCGATCCAGGGGCGTCACCAGCATCGAGGGCAGGGCGCGATAGATTGGGCAGATGTTGCCGGCGCCGAAGCGGAAAGAACCGCACAGCGTCTCCGCGCCTTCCGGCCCCGGCCCGAGGTGGTGCGCATCGCCGGCGGCCAGCAGGATCAGCACCGGGGCGCCGAAGCGGCGTGGCGGGCCGTCCGCCAGCGTCAGGTCCATGGTGCCGCGGGTCAGGATATGCAGAAAACCGGTGCCTTCCTGCGGGGGGTGGCGCGCGCTGTAGCACAGCGGGCCGGCGTTGAGCACGCTGGCGGCAAGATGGAAGTGGTCGAGCAGGGCGGCGAGTCGGTCCATCTTGAGACTCCTGGACACATATTGAAGACTCCTGGAATCCAATCGTCCAGCGTGCCGCCTAGACTGTCAATCGCCGGCACCCGAACAGGAGGAACGGACCATGACAACAACCAATGCCCTTGGCCTGGCGGCACTTCTGGCCCTGACTAGCCTTCCCGTCCTCGCTGCCGACCTGGCGACGACGACCTATAGCGAACACGTGGACGGCGAGGGCGGTATCTCGCTCCCGGCAGGGGTCCGGGACCACTGGGTTCACCTGGGGTCCTGGGTGGTCAACGACACCGAGGCCCCCGGGGCCGGCTTCCATGATGTCTATACCCAGCCCGAGGCCGCGCGGGCCTACCAGGAGAGCGGCGAGTTCGCCGATGGCACGGTCCTGGTCAAGGAGATTCGCAGCATCGAGGCCGGTGAAAAGACCACCGGACCCGCGCTGTGGGCCGGCGAACCGCAGATCTGGTTCGTGATGGTCAAGGACACCCAGGGGCGCTTCGACAGTCCCCACTGGGGCGAAGGCTGGGGCTGGGCGCTGTTCAAGGCCGAGGCGCCGGAGCAGAACGTGTCCGAGAGCTTTGAGGGTACCTGCAAGGGCTGCCACGTGCCGGCGCAGCAGGCCGATTGGGTCTTCGTCGAGGGCTACCCGACGCTGCGCTGAGCGGTGGGAGCGGCCCTGTGCCAGGGCATGAGCACGAAGAAGCCGTCGAGGATCGATTCGCCCTCGGCGAGCCGTTCATGGCGCTCCATGAGTGCCACGTCGCCAGCGACTTCGCACACAGGACGCAGGACGTTATAAGCTCTTAACCTTCCGGTTGTTGCACACCGAGCGCCGTGGGCCTAAGGTCCGCGGCGCCTATCGTTTCCCAAGAGGTCAAGATGTCTACTCTTCTGTCCCCCCTGTGGCACGGCTATCGCGATGCCTCGCTGATCCTGCGCGTGAGCCTCGCCCTGGTGCTGGGCGTGGTGGTCGGCCTGGTCGGCGGGCCCACGGTGGCCGAATGGCTGGCCCCGCTGGGCGAGCTGCTGATGCGGCTGTTGAAGTTCATCATCCTGCCCATCGTGCTGTTCACCCTGATGGCCGGCATCAACCAGGGGCGGGCCGGCAGCCTCGGGCGAATCGGCCGCAAGGTGTTCTTCTACTACCTGGCCACCTCGGCGCTGGCCATCGCCGTGGGCCTGGCCGTGGCGACCCTGCTGTCGCCGGGGGAGGGCATGTCCCTCGAGGGGGCTGGCTCGGTCTCGGTGCCCGACAACCCCGGCATCCTCTCGGTGATCCTCGGCGTCGTGCCCAACAACATCGTCGCCGCCTTCGCCGAGCAGGACCTGCTCGGTATCATCTTCGTCGCGCTGGTGTTCGGCCTCGCCGTGGCGAAGCTGCGCCAGTCCGAGTCCCAGGCGGCGCTTGGCGAGAGGCTCTATGACCTGATCGAGGCGCTCAACGCCGCCACGCTCAAGGTGATGGACGGCATCCTGCATGTGGTGCCGGTCGGGGTCTTCGCCATCGTGGTCGGTACCGTCGCCGACCAGGGTCTGGCGACCCTGCTCTCGCTGGGCGACATGGTGGTGGTGCTCTACCTGGCGTTGGGCGTGCACTTGCTGGTCTATATCGGCCTGCTGCGCGGCTTCGGTGTGCCGGTGCGGGCCTTCTTCCGCGAGGCGCGCACGCCCATGGCCACCGCCTTCGCCACCCAGAGCAGCTCCGGCACCCTGCCGCTGACCCTCAACGCCGCGAGCCGCCTGGGCCTGCCGAAAAGCCTCTACGGCTTCAGCCTGCCGCTGGGCGCGACGCTCAACATGGACGGGGCGGCGATCCGCATCGCCATCTCGGCGGTGTTCGCCGCCAACGTGATGGGCGCGCCGCTGGACTGGTCGAGCATGCTGCAGATCGTGGTGGTGGGCACGCTGATCTCGGTGGGCACCGCCGGGGTACCGGGCGCCGGCATCGTGATGATCGCCACGGTGTTCTCCCAGGTCGGCCTGCCCATCGAGGCCGTGGCGCTGCTCACCGCCATCGATGCGTTGGTCGGCATGGGCTGCACGGCGCTCAATGTCACCGGCGACCTGGTCGGCACCGCGGTGATCGGCCGTAGCGAGGGCGAGCGCATCGAGGCCCGCGTCGCCCCGCAGGCGGCCGCCGCCGGCCAGGGCGACGCCTCATGAGCAGCATCCCCTTCGCGGCACTGGCCTGTCCGCTCGACGGTGAGGCGCTAGAGCGCCACGATGGCGCCTGGCGCTGCGCCGCCGGGCACAGCTTCGATATCGCCCGGCAGGGCTACGTGCACCTGCTGCCGGTGCAGCAGAAGCGCTCCAAGGATCCCGGCGACAGCAAGGCGATGGTCGCGGCGCGCCAGCGCTTCCTCGAGGCCGGCCACTATCGGCCGCTGGCCGAGGCGGTCGGCCGCGCGGTGCTGGCCGGGGCGGGGAGCGAGCCGCTGAGCTGCCTCGACGCCGGCTGCGGCGAGGGCTACTACCTGCGCGAGCTCGCCCGCACCTGTGATGAGCGGTGTGATGACGAGAGTCGCGACGCGGCGAGCGAGGCGCCGTCGCTCTCGCTGCTGGGCCTGGATATCTCCAAGTGGGCGGTGCTCGCGGCCGCCCGCCAGGGCAAGCAGGCGGGGGTGTCGGCGAGCTGGGTGGTAGGCAGTAACGCCCATCTGCCGGTGCAGACGGGTGCGCTCGACCGGCTGCTCTGCCTGTTCGGCTTCCCGGTGGCCGCGGAGTTCGCCCGGGTGATGAGACCCGGCGGGGTGCTGCTGATGGCCGAGGCGGGGCCGGATCACCTGCGTGAACTGCGCGAGATCATCTACCCCCGGCTGAAGCCCGAGCGAGCCGCAGAGCCCGCCGCGCCGGCGGGCTTCGCGCGCCTCGATACCGAGACCCTGCGCTATCCCCTCGCGCTCGACGGCGCCGCCTCCATCGCCGACCTGCTGGCGATGACGCCGCACCTCTATCGCGCCAGCGTCGAGGGCCGGGAACGGGCGGCGGTGCTCGACGCCCTCAGCGTCACCGTGGAGGTGCGCCTGACGCGCTACGTGCGCCAAGGTGCCGAGGAGCCGGCGGCGTGACGCCCGCCGCGGATCGGACCTCCCTCGAGGCCGCCCTGGCCTCTCGGCCTGGGGCCTGCCCCTGCGGCAGCGGCAGCGGCCGAGCGCTCGCCGACTGCTGCGGGCGCTACCATGCCGGCGAGCCGGCACCGACCCCAGAGGCGCTGATGCGCTCACGCTATAGCGCCTTCGTGCTGCGCTTGACCGACTACCTGATGGCGACCTGGCACCCGAGCACCCGGCCACAGACTATCGACTCGGACCCTGTGACCGTCTGGAAGCGCCTCGAGGTTCTCGAGAGCGGAGAGAAGGGGGAGCGGGGCAGGGTGCATTTTCGTGCCACCTTCCGCGAGGGGCGTCGCTGGGCGGTGCTCGAGGAGTGCTCGCGGTTCGTGCTTGAGGCGGGGCGTTGGTTCTACGTCGATGGCAACCCCGGCCTGCACCGGCTCAAGCCCGGCCGCAACGCGCCCTGTCCCTGCGGCAGCGGGCGCAAGTTCAAGGCCTGCTGTGGGCAGTCATGAGCGGGTGGTTCTTCGCTAGCGTTGCGCAGTCGAGGCTCAGTGAGGTGCCGGCGCTGGGGGTGGCCCATTGGCTGGTAGGCAGGAGTGGCCGCGGGGCGGGCAGCAACGAAGCAGGGCCCGCCGAAGCGAGCCCTGTTTTTACGAACCCTGAGGCTCGTCAGCGTTTCTGATCGCGGATCAAAGCGGCTTGATGTTAGAGGCCTGGAGGCCCTTCTTGCCCTGAGTCACGTCAAAGGAGACGCTTTGACCTTCCTGCAGGGACTTGAAGCCATCAGCCTGAATCTCGGAGAAGTGGGCGAAGACATCATCACCGCCGTCGGACGGAGAGATGAAGCCGAAGCCTTTGGAGTCGTTGAACCACTTCACGGTACCAGTTGCCATGTTAAATCCTTTCGCGCTTAGCGCCTTGCAAAGTTCCTGGTGTCACCCAGATGTCATAGCGGGTAAAACAAGAATGATCATACAGGCGGTCGAAAGAATTCGAATGCTGCTGAAACCATGCTGCTTGCCAACCTACTGGCGCTAAGGTCTCATTCCTGGCGGTTCGGGTCAAAGGATTTCGTGATTTATTTTTCAGGGTGGCCGTCGCCGGAGGGGGCTCCGGCGGCTCGATCGCGCTGTCTCCACGGGCACGCTCTTGCTAGACTTCGCCGTTGATTCTGCGTCCCGGGAGAGGCACGCCGCGTGAGCGCTACCCCCGATACCGCCAGCCTCGAACAGACCGCTGCCGGCGCCGGCCATGCCGGGGTGCTGGGCAGGTTGTTCGATGAGCCGATTACCGAGCTCCCGGAGGATCTCTATATTCCACCGGAAGCGTTGCGCGTGTTCCTCGAAGCCTTCGAGGGACCGCTCGACCTGCTGCTCTACCTGATTCGTCGCCAGAATCTGGATATCCTGGCCATCGACGTGGCCGCCATCACTCGCCAGTACATCGAGTATGTGGAGCTGATGAAGGCCATGGAGATCGAACTGGCCGGGGAGTATCTGTTGATGGCGGCGATGCTGGCCGAGATCAAGTCGCGCACCCTGCTGCCGCGCCCGCCGAAGGAGGGGGGCGATGAGGAGGAGGACCCACGCGCCGAGCTTATTCGTCGCCTGCAGGAGTATGAGCGGTTGAAGAGCGCCGCCGAGTCGCTAGCCGAGCTGCCCCGCCTGGGGCGCGACTGGTTCCCGGCCCGGGCGGCGTTGCCAGCGCTGGAGAGCCGGGTGATCCACCCCGATGTGGAGCTGGACCAGTTGCTGGGCGCGCTGGCGGGTATCCTGCGCCGCGCCGAGCTCAACCAGACCCACCAGGTCAGTCGCGAGACGCTCTCGACCCGCGAGCGCATGCTGGCGATCATGGCACGGCTCGAGGATGGGCGCTTCGTGCCCTTCGAGGCCCTGTTCTCCATGGAGGAGGGGCGCGCCGGGGTGGTGGTCACCTTCATGGCGATCCTCGAGCTGGCCAAGGAGGCGATGATCGAGATCGTGCAGAACGCGCCCCTGTCGCCGCTGCATGTGCGTGCCCGGGCGGCCACGGCGGAGGGTGGTGACCTGGATGACCTGGATGACCTGGAGGGCGAGGGAGAGGGCGCCTTCGAGGATGATGATGGAGAGAGGGCACCATGACCGCCATGGAGTTTCCCGATGCTCTGGACGAGATCCTCGAAGCGGCGTTGCTGGCCGCCGGCGAGCCACTGGACCTGGAGCGCATGGCGGCGCTGTTTGACGATCACGAGCGGCCGCCGCGGCGGGCCCTGCGTGAGGCGCTGGAGCGCCTGGGGGTGCGCCACGAGCGAGGGGCGCTGGAGCTGATCGAGACCGCCTCGGGCTATCAGTTGCGCATCCGGCCGCGACTTTCGCCCTGGGTGTCGCGGTTGTGGGACGAGCGGCCCCCGCGTTACTCCCGGGCACTGCTCGAGACCCTGGCGCTGATCGCCTACCGCCAGCCGGTCACCCGCGGGGACATCGAGGAGGTGCGTGGGGTCACGGTGAGCGGCTCGATCATGCGTACCTTGCTGGAGCGCGGCTGGATCCGCGTGGTGGGGCATCGCGACGTGCCGGGGCGACCGGCGGTCTACGCCACTACACGCGGTTTCCTCGATGACTTCGGCCTCAAGACCCTCGACGAACTGCCCCCCATGCATGAGTTGAAGGAGTTCGAGGAGCCGGAGGCGGTCAAGGCGCTTGAGGAGGAGGGCCCGCCGCCGGGCCAGGCCGAGATCCTCGCCCAGGCGGATGCGGCCTCGGCGGAGGATGACGAGAAGGAGGGGGCCGACGAGGCGTCCGCTAACGCTACACTACTCGAGGAAGCGCCGGCCGAGCCCGGTGCTCCCCATACGACGGCCGGGAGGGCCGACGCAGACCACGCCGGGACGGCGTCCGAGCGGACAGGGCTGAGCTTCGCCGATCTCGAGGCTCGTCTGTCCGAACGTGCCCGGGGCCGCGTCGACGATGACGCTGCCCCGGGTGCGGAATCCACACCCAGTGAGAACGACGATTCATGAGTAATACCAGCGAAAAACTGCAGAAGGTCTTGGCCCGCGCCGGGCTCGGCTCGCGCCGCGAGATGGAGACCGCCATCGCTGCCGGGAGGGTCCAGGTCAACGGCCAGGTGGCGACCCTGGGCGATCGTGTCGAGACCCGCGACAGGGTGCTCTTCGATAACCGCCCGGTGACCCTGCGCGCCGCCGAGGAAGTGCCGCGGCGGGTGATCATGTACAACAAGCCCGAGGGCGAATTGTGCACCCGCAAGGACCCCGAAGGGCGCCGCACCGTATTCGACCGCCTGCCGCGCCTCAAGGGTGAGCGCTGGATCGCCATCGGACGCCTCGACATCAATACCAGCGGCTTGCTGCTGTTCACCACCGATGGGGAGCTGGCCAACCGCCTGATGCACCCCTCCACCCAGGTGGAGCGGGAATATGCGGTGCGGGTGATGGGTGAGGTGACCCGTGAGCAGGTGGTGGCCATGGTCGAGGGCGTGATGCTCGAGGACGGGCCAGCGCGCTTCACCGACGTCCAGGAGTTCGGCGGCGAGGGCATCAATACCTGGTTCCACGTGGTGATCATGGAGGGGCGTAATCGCGAGGTGCGCCGGCTCTGGGAGTCCCAGGGGCTCACCGTCAGTCGCCTCAAACGGGTACGCTACGGCAACATCTTCCTGGACAAGCGGGCCAAGGCCGGCGAGTGGGTGGAGCTCTCCCAGGAGGAGGTCGACGACCTGGCCGAGCTGGCGGAGCTGCCGGCGCGCAAGGTGCCCGAGCTGACGCCTGACGAGAAGAATCGCTGGAGCCGCGACAAGCACAAGCGCAAGCCAGTGCAGGCGATGCGCAAGCCCAAGCCCCGGCGTTAATCGCCTGAGGCGGCAGAAGACAAAAAAATCCTTGCCAGACCGTGGGGACGCCAGTATTATCTGCCCCCGTTCGGAAGGGTCGTTAGCTCAGTTGGTAGAGCAGTTGGCTTTTAACCAATTGGTCGTAGGTTCGAATCCTACACGACCCACCACTCCGGACTCTGGCTTGCTTGCAAGCTCGGGTCGTTAGCTCAGTTGGTAGAGCAGTTGGCTTTTAACCAATTGGTCGTAGGTTCGAATCCTACACGACCCACCAATTCGGACGCCCCGGTCTCCTTGAGATCGGGGCGTCTTGCTGTGGTCGCCTTGCGGGCCGGGCGATTGCGCCGAGGTGGCGATTTCTTGACCGGGAGTGGCCAATTGCCGGGCGTTGTGGGCTAGAATGGCGGTAAGAGCCGGCAGGCGAGAGACGCGGCCAGGCTCGTTGGCGCATCACACCACGCGGAGTGCGTGGTGGTGGTGCTCCCGTAATACGCAGGGGGAGCCCCTGCCAGTCACAGTGGTAGACACGATGGCGACCATGACTTCCCGTGCCCAGGTGCGCGAGCACCTGACCCGCACTTACTGCCCCACCCGTATTCCCGCCGAGGACGAGGCGCGCGTCGAGGAGATCAAGCGGCTCCTCGAGGCCCACAATGCCGTCCTGGTGGCCCATTACTACACCGACGATGCCATCCAGCAGCTCGCCGAGGAGACCGGCGGCTGCGTAGCCGATTCTCTGGAGATGGCCCGCTTCGGCGCCCGCCATCCGGCCGATACCCTGGTGGTGGCCGGGGTGCGTTTCATGGGCGAGACCGCCAAGATCCTCTCGCCGGAGAAGCGGGTGCTGATGCCGACCCTGGAGGCGACCTGCTCGCTGGACCTGGGCTGTCCGGCGGACGAGTTTGCCGCCTTCTGCGACCAGCACCCCGACCGCACGGTGGTGGTCTACGCCAACACCTCGGCGGCGGTGAAGGCGCGTGCCGACTGGGTGGTGACCTCCTCGATCGCTGTGGATGTGATCGAGCACCTCCAGGCGCGTGGCGAGAAGGTCCTGTGGGCCCCGGACAAGCACCTGGGCGGCTACATCCAGAAACAGACCGGCGCCGACATGCTGCTCTGGGACGGTGCCTGCATCGTTCACGAGGAGTTCAAGGCCCAGGGAATCGAGGATCTCAAGGCGCTCTATCCCGAGGCCGCGGTGCTGGTGCATCCGGAGTCTCCGGCGGCGGTGGTGGGGCTGGCCGACGTGGCGGGCTCCACCTCCCAACTGATCCAGGCCGCCAGGGAGCTGCCCAACGACAAGCTGATCGTGGCCACCGACCGTGGCATCTTCTTCAAGATGCAGCAGGCGGTGCCGGAGAAGACGCTGTTCGAGGCGCCCACCGCCGGCAATGGTGCCACCTGCAGGAGCTGCGCCCACTGTCCGTGGATGGCGATGAATGCCCTGGACAACCTGGCCGATGCCCTGCGCCACGGCCACGGCGAGATCCATGTCGATGCCGAGTTGCGCCAGGCGGCGCTCAAGCCCCTGGAGCGGATGCTCAACTTCCAGAAGTAAGCGCCGAGCTACAGGCGCCGAGTGACAGGAAGCCCCGAAGGCCAAGGCCTCCGGGGTTTTCTTTTGCCGCGGGCGTTTTCATGCTGCGGACTTGCAGCTTGCAGCTTGCAGCTTGCAGCTTGCAGCTTGCAGCTTGCAGCTTGCAGCTTGCAGCTTGCAGCTTGCAGCTTGCAGCTACTGAAACTCCTCCAGCGTCTCCCGGTAGCCGAGAAACGCCTCGTAGCGCTGTTCGATGCGCGCGGTGGCGGCGCTGTTGCCCTCACGTTCGGCCACCCGGCGGGCCACGCCCAGCTGGCGGATGGCATCGGTGATGCGCCCGGTGAGTTGCTGGTGTTCGGCGCGGGCCAGGTGACCCAGGGCCTCGCGGTCGCTGCGCCCTGCGGCCTCGCCCAGCAGCGCAAACACGCGATGATCCTCGGGGCGCCGCTCGGCCAGCTCACGCAGCAGTCGCCACGCGTCGTCGGCATCGCGCTGGAGCTGCGCCTCGGCGAGGATGAGGGTGGTCGGCACATGCCCTGGCACCAGGCGCAATAGGCGCCGGCTGCGCTCGATGGCGTCATCGGTGCGCCCGCCCTTGAAGGCCACCTCGGCCGCCGAGGCCGGGATCAGGGTGAGGTCGGGCAACTCACGGGCCAGGGTGTCGAGCCGCCGCAGCGCTGCCGTGGTATCGCCACGTTCGGCGAGTGCCAGTGCGTCGAGATAGTGCCTGGCCTCCTGGGGCGCTTCGCTCTGGGCCAGTCGCGTGATGGCCTGGTCGGGGTCTCGCGGGTGGATCGCCAATAGTGCCCGGGCGCGCACCAGGTGATACTGCAGGTCCTCACGGTCACCCTGCGCCGCGAACCGGGCGGCGCGCGAGGCGGTATCGCTGATGCGCGACTCGGTGAGTGGGTGGGTGAGCAGGAACTCCGGGGGTGTGCCTCCTTGCAGGCTGGCCAGCCGCTGCATTGCCCGGAACATCGAGGCCATGGCTTCGGGGTCGTAGCCGGCCTCGGCCATGACCTGCAGGCCCACGCGGTCGGCCTCCTGCTCGTAGCGCCGCGAGTAGGCCAGCTGGTCCTGGATGAAGGCGGCCTGGGAGCCCATGGCGACGCCGATGCCGGCATCGCCTCCGCCGGCGGCGGCGATCAGCATGCCGGCCAGCATGGCAGCCATGGTGGGGACCTGGGTCTGTTCGGCACGGGCCCGGCCGCGGGTGTAGTGGCGCTGGGCGAGGTGGCCGAGCTCGTGGGCCAGCACCGAGACCAGCTCCGCCTCCTTTTGGGCGAAGGCAAACAGCCCAGCGTTGACGCCGATCACGCCGCCCGGTACCGCGAAGGCATTGAGGCGGTGGCTGTCGACCAGGGTCACGACCAACTCGTTGCCGCCGAGGCCGCTGTGCGGGGCCAGCCGCGCCACCAGCGATTCGACATAGGCCTGGGCGAAGGGGTCCTGCCACTCCGGGGCGCGGGCACGGAACTGGCGCAGCCAGGCGCGGCCCAGGCGGTACTCCTCGCCATCGGCGGCACGGCTGCCGGGGGATGACAGGCTGGGCAGGCCGGCGTCGCTCTCCCAGGCGGGCTCGGTCCACTGACCGGCTGCAGGCAGGGCCAGGGACAGGCCCATCATCAGGGCGAAAACGCGGGGGAGATGACGCGACAACATGGACAAGCTCTCCTTCGGGCGAGGCGGGCCCACTCTCTGACATTGATTCGCCCCGCAAAGTGCCTTTAAATCCCTAGAGTTCCCGCTGCCGGCACGTCGGCGGCGTCATTCTGCATTCTTCCGGGAGTCTCCATGTCTCTGCAACCCGACCAAGTGCTCGATGTCTGTGGACTGCCGTGCCCGCTCCCCCTGCTCAAGGCCAAGCAGGCGCTCTCCAGGCTCGAGGTCGGTCAGCTTCTCGAGGTCAGGGCCACCGATGCCGGCTCCTGGCGGGACTTCGCCAGCTATATCGAGCAGAGCGTCCACGAGATGCCGGCCCGGGAGGAGCGTGGCAGGGTCTACCTCTACTGGATCCGCAAGGGCGGGGAGCGCGCCACATGACGCTGCGGGCGGTGCTAAAGGGTTGGGTCGACCACTACCTCTCCGACGAGGAGGCCGTGATCCTGCTGGTGGTGCTGGTGCTGGGCTTCGCCGTGGTGATCTTCCTGGGGCGCATGCTGGCCCCCTTCCTCACCGCGTTGGTGATCGCCTTCCTGCTGCAGGGGGCGGTGAACTGGTTGGAGCGGCGACACGTGCCGCACCTGCTGGCGGTGATCCTGGTGTTCCTGGGCTTCATGGGCTTGCTGCTGGCGCTGGCCTTCATCCTGATGCCGTTGATCTGGAACCAGTTGGTGACCCTGGTGCAGGAGGCACCGCGGATGTTCGCCAGTGGCCAGCAGTTGCTCGACGGCCTGCAGGCGCGCTACCCGCAGCTGATTACCCCGGACCAGATCCAGAACTGGATCGCCACCGCCGGGCGCGAGCTGACCCAGCTGGGGCAGCGCGCCCTGACGCTGTCCCTGGCTTCGCTGGGCAATGTCCTGGGGTTGATCATCTACCTGGTGCTGGTGCCGATCCTGGTGTTCTTCCTGCTCAAGGATCGCGAGCGGCTGGTGGACTTCATCCTTTCGCTGCTGCCCCGCAAGCGGACCCTGATGACCCGCATCTGGCACGAGATGGACAGCCAGATCGCCAACTATGTGCGCGGCAAGTTCATCGAGATCATGATCGTGGGCACCGTGGCCTTCGTCACCTTCGCCTTCTTCGGGCTGCCCTATACCGCCCTGCTCTCGGTGATGGTGGGGTTCTCGGTGCTGGTGCCCTATATCGGGGCGGCAGTGGCCACCCTGCCGGTGGCCGCGGTGGCCGGCTTCCACTTCGGCATGACCGACGAGTTCCTCTATGTGCTGGTCGCCTACGGGGTCATCCAGGCGCTGGACGGCAACGTGCTGGTACCGGTCCTGTTCTCCGAGGCGGTCAACCTGCACCCGGTATCGATCATCGTGGCGGTGCTGTTCTTCGGCGGGATCTGGGGCTTCTGGGGGATCTTCTTCGCGATTCCCCTGGCGACCCTGCTCAAGGCGCTGGTCTATGCCTGGCCGAGGGGGATCAAGCGCCGCCGGCAGGATGAGAGTGGCGAGGTAGTGGCGGAGAAGTGAGGGCCGCCGCTGGCGGCCCGGTCGGGTATCAGTCGGTGGCGAGGCTGCCGCCGTCGAGGGCCTGGGCGGCCTCCAGGACCTCCTGGGCGTGGCCCTTGACCTTTACGCCGCGCCACTCCCGGGCCAGCCTGCCCTCGCTGTCGATCAGGAAGGTGCTGCGCTCGATGCCCAGGTGCTCCTTGCCATACAGCTTCTTGAGCTTGATGACGTCGAACAGCCGGCACACGCTCTCGTCCTTGTCGGAGATGAGGTCGAAGTTGAACGCCTGCTTGGCCTTGAAGTTCTCCTGGGCACGGATGCCATCCCGGGAGACGCCGAGAATCACGGTGTTGGCGGCGTCGAAGTCCGCCTTGCGGTCACGGAAGTCGCCGCCCTCGGTGGTACAGCCGGGGGTGCTGGCCTTGGGGTAGAAGTAGACCACCACCTGGCGGCCCTCGAGTTCGGAGAGGGTGACGCTCGCGTCACCGGTGGCGTGGGCGGTGAAGTCGGGAACCGTCTGGCCGATGCTGACACTCATGGGAGTCTCCTGGGTGAGAGTGGCGAGGCGTCGATTACACGCAACCGTCGCCCACCTGTCAAAGTGGTCCGCGGAAAGTGGTGCCGCCGCTGTACAGGCTCAGGCCGCCTGAGTACCATTTGTTTCCTGGGGCGCTGTGTCGCCCTGTTTTCGCTCCGGTGCGGCCGGGGCGCCGTGCGGCAATCGAACCGGCAGCAGTAGAACCGAGAGGATAGAGAGGATGGTCACGGGAAGCATCGTCGCCTTGGCGACGCCGATGAAGGTCAATGGCGATATCGATTGGGAGGCGCTGCGTCGCCTGGTGAACTTCCATCTCGACCATGGTACCGATGGTATCGTTGCCGCCGGCACCACCGGCGAGCCCACCACCATGTCCTTCGCCGAGCACTTCGATGTGATTCGTGCCGTGGTGGAAGAGGTCAACGGCCGCATCCCGGTGATCGCCGGCACCGGCGCCAACGCCACCTCCGAGGCGGTGGAGCTGGCGCGCTACGCCAGCGAGGTAGGGGCGGACTACTGCCTGTCGGTCTGCCCCTACTACAACAAGCCGACCCAGGAGGGGCTCTATCGCCACTTCAAGGCGGTGGCCGAGGGCAGCGAACTGCCGGTGATCCTCTATAACGTGCCCGGTCGTACCTGCTCCGACCTCTACAACGAGACGGTGCTGCGCCTCGCCGAGGTGGACAACATCGTCGGTCTCAAGGATGCCACCGGCAACCTGGAGCGCGCCGAGGACCTGATCGGTCGCCTCAAGGGTAGCGGCTTCATGCTCTACTCGGGTGACGACGGCACCGCCTGCGACTTCATGCTGATGGGCGGCCATGGCGATATCTCGGTGACCGCCAATGTCGCGCCCCAGGCCATGCACGACCTGTGTGCGGCCGCGGTGAACGGCGACGTCGAGCGTGCCCACCAGCTCAACACCCGGCTGATGCCGCTGCATACCAACCTAGGCATCGAATCCAACCCGATTCCCGTCAAGTGGGCGCTGCATCGCATGGGGCTGATCGAGCCGGGCATACGCCTGCCGCTTACCTGGCTCTCGGAGAAGTACCACTCCACCATCAGCGAAGCCCTGCAACTGGCCGGGCTGATCGACGACTGATCGGCGCCGTGCCGGACCCTGGAGAATTGGATGCAAGGTAGACCCATGAACTCAGCGCTGAAATGGCTGCCGCTGGCGGCGCTTGTCGCCCTGGCCGGCTGTGCCCGTGACGACGGCTATTACCACGATCGCAATATCGACTACGCCGATGCCCGCCAGGCGGTGCCCCTGGTGTTGCCCGAGGGGCGCGATTCCCAGCGCTACCGCGACGTCATGCCGGTGCCCGACGTCGCCGGCGGCTTTCACGCCGGCGGCGATGGCTTCGAGGCGCCAGCACCGCAGCCCCTGGGCGCCGGGCGTATCGAGCGCGACTTCGTCGAGCCGCGCCGCGTGGGTGGCGATGCCTGGCTGGTAGTGGCGGCCGCTCCGGAGAGTGTCTGGCCACAGTTGGAGGGCTTTGCCCGCAGCCGTGGCCTGGGCGTGGTCGAGAGCGACAGCTCCCGCGGAGTGCTCGAGACCCAGCAGGGGCGTCTGAGTGTCCGCCAGGGGCTGCGCGCCGGTGACAGCGAAGTGCGTTGTGACCAGTCCGGTCGCCCGGTGGGTGCCTGCCTGGAGGCCCTGGAGCAGTATCTCGGCGCCCGCAGCGCCGCGGCGTCCGGCAGCGCCTCATTGCAGGCCCAGCGGCTGGCCGGCAATGAGCGTCTGCGGCTGACGCAGGTGGGTGGGGAGTGGGTGGTCGAGGTGCCGCTGGACATCGAGCGCACCTGGGCCGAGCTGGAGTATCAGCTGCGCCGGGACTTCACCATCGAGGAGCGACGCCAACTGCTCGATAGCGATGCTGCCGACTTCGCGTTTTTGATCAGTTACATGACGGTGACCGAGCGCAACCGCAACCCGCTGCAGATCGTCTTCAGCCCCGACGTGCGCAAGATGCATCAGCAGCTGCGCCTGGTGCTGGAGAGCGAAGGAGCCCAGCGCACCTTGCTGCGCGCCGAGAACGCCAGCGAACGTGACTTCAGCGCCGAGGACCGACGTGAGCTGCTCGAGCGGGTGACGGGCCTGCTGCGCTGATGATGGTCGCCCGCAAGAGCGCCGCCTCGCTCGCCGGGCGGCTGCGTTTCGCCTCCCTGGGCAGCGGCAGCAAGGGCAACGCCACCCTGGTCAGCGACGGTGAGACCCACCTGCTGGTGGATTGCGGCTTCACGTTGCGCGAGGCCGAACGCCGGCTGGCCCGGCTGGGCATGCACCCGCGTCAGCTCGACGCCCTGCTGGTGACCCACGAGCACGGTGACCATATCCGCGGGGTGGGGCCCCTGGCGCGGCGCTACGGGGTGCCGGTGTGGCTGACCCCGGGTACCTGGGCCTCCGGGCGCCTTGGGGAGCTGCCCGAGCGCCACTGGATCACTCCCCAGGCGCGGTTTGCCGTGAAGGGCCTCTGCATCGACCCGGTAACCGTGCCCCATGATGCTCGCGAGCCGGTGCAGTTCCGTATCCAGGGCGGCGGCGGTCGCCAACTGGGGCTGCTCACCGATCTCGGGCACCCCACCGAGCATGTCGTTCAGGCCTTCGCCGGCTGTGATGCCTTGGTGCTGGAGTGCAATCATGACGTGAGTATGCTCGCCGAGGGCCCCTATCCACCGCGACTCAAGCGCCGGGTAGGTGGCGACTGGGGGCATCTGGCCAATGCCCAGGCAGCGGCGCTGCTGGCCAGGCTCGGCCTCGACCGGCTGCAGCGCATCGCCTGTTCACACCTGTCGGAACACAACAACCGCCCCGAGCTGGCGCTGGAGGCCCTGGTGCCGCTGCTCGATGGTGACGACTCGCGGCTGTTGGTGGCCTGCCAGGACGACGGCCTGGCATGGCAGGCCATCGCCTGAGCCTGCAACCTTCCACCTGACCAAGCCTCCGGAGGCTTCCATGGAAAAGCGTCAAGAACTCTACGCCGGCAAGGCCAAGTCGGTCTTTGCCACCGATGACCCCGATCGCGTGATACTGCAATTCCGCGACGATACCAGCGCCTTCGATGGCGAGCGCATGGAGTCGCTGGCCCGCAAGGGGATGGTCAACAACCGCTTCAATGCCTTCATCATGGAGAAGCTCGCCGAGGCGGGGGTGCCGACCCACTTCGAGAAGCGCCTCTCCGACACCGAGAGCCTGGTCAAGGCGCTGGAGATGATCCCGGTGGAGTGCGTGGTGCGCAACCTCGCCGCCGGCGGCCTGGTCAAGCGCCTGGGCGTCACCGAGGGGCAGGAGCTCACGCCTCCCACCTTCGAGCTGTTCCTCAAGAACGACGCGCTGCATGACCCCATGATCAACGAGTCGCTGGCCGAGACCTTCGGCTGGGCGACGCCTGCGCAGTTGGCCGAGATGAAGGCGCTGACCTTCCGGGTCAATGTGGTACTCAAGCAGCTGTTCGCCGATGGCGGTCTGCTGCTGGTGGACTACAAGCTCGAGTTCGGCCTGTTCAAGGGGCAGATCGTGCTGGGCGACGAGTTCTCGCCGGACGGTTGCCGGCTGTGGGACGCCGAGACGCGCAACAAGATGGACAAGGATCGCTTCCGCCAGGGCCTCGGTGGCGTGATCGAGGCCTACGAGGAAGTCGGCCGCCGCATCGGTGTCGACTTCGACTGACGCCGCCGTGCCGAACCCGTCTCACGAAGGGCCCTATCCCATAGGGCCCTTCGCTATTTCTGCCGGGACGATATCCACCACCTCCAGGGTGGTAGTGCCGTCGGCGGTCGCCACGGCCTGAAAGCGCACGTCCAGGTCGCGCAGGCGCACGCCGTAGCGGCGTGCCTCGCCGCCGTTTCGATAGGCCGGCCGGGGGTCCTGGCTCAGCACTTCCTCGATCAAGGCGCGCAGCGAGGCGCCGTCCTCCCGCCTGGCCAGCGCCGTCTCGGCCGCGCGGGTGAAGTGCACCGCCAGCCTGTCTGGGGCCTCGGGGGCGAAGCCCGCGCGGGCCTCGGGCCTGGCCTCGGCCCAGGGCAGGTAGGGCTTGATATCGAGCACCGGGGTGCCGCTCACCAGGTCGGCGCCGGCGAGTTGCAGCCTGACACCGCGGCGGGTGTCGATCCCGAGCAGTTCGACCAGCGACAGCCCCAGACGGTTGGGGCGGTGAGTGCTGCGGCTGGCGAAGACCCCGATCTGGCGGTTGCCTCCCAGGCGTGGCGGCCGCACCAGCGGTGACCAGCCCTCGGGCCCGGCTCGTTCAGGGCTGAGGTGGAAGAGGAAGGTGAGCCACAGATGGCTGAACGCCTCCAGCCCGCGCACTGCCAGCGGGTCGTCGTAGGGAGGCAGTAGCCGGAGCGTGGCGCGGGCCGACGGCGCCAGGCCGGGCTGACGAGGCACGCCAAACTTGTCGGGGAAGTCGCTCTCAATGACGCCGAGCGGCGACAGGGTGACGTCGGGGAGGGGGGCAGGATCGTTCATGGCCAGCATTATGCCTGGCCCCCGGCGGGGCGGCGACCACAGTTGGCCTGCCGGCTGGCGTTGTGTAGTCTTTCGGCAACATCCAGCGTCGCGAGATTTTCATGAACGAGACTGTAGCAGCGTCGGGCGATGCGCCCCCGCGTCGCCGTGGTCCGCGGATTCGCTATCGCGAGGCCCTGGCGCGAGACGCCGGTGATCAGGCCGAGGTCTTCCACCATGCCGTGATGCAGGGCGCCGCGGCGCACTACACTCGGGAGCAGCGTGAGGCCTGGGCCTCGGCACTGCCACGAGATGCCAGCGCCTGGGCGGCGCGCCAGGCCCTCTACACCACCCTGGTGGCGGATTGTGATGGTCGCTGCGTGGGCTTCCTCGAGCTGGAACCCCACAGTGGGCGTATCGTGACGCTCTATGTCTGGCCGTCCCTGGCGCGGCGCGGCATCGGGGCGACGCTGCTGGTCCATGCCGAGCGCTTGCTGATCGAGCGGGGGCTGGGCCGTGCCAGCATCGAGGCGAGCCTGATGCTGGCCGAGGGCCTCGTGCGCCGCGGCTGGCGTGACCTGGGCGAGGAGTGGGTTGAGCGCGGTGGGGAGCGGCTGTCGCGCCACCGCCTGGAGCGGTCGCTGGTGGCGCTGGAAACCTGAAGGCACCTCCCCGCTGGCGCTCAGTCCAGCAGGCGCATGGAGAGGTCGACCGCCTTGAGGTCCTTGGTCAGGGCGCCGCTGGAGATGCAGTCGACGCCGGTCTCGGCGATGGCGCGCAGGGTGCTCGCGTCGACATTGCCGGAGGCCTCCAGCGTCGCCCGGCCGGCGGTGCGGAGTACCGCCTCGCGCATCTCGTCGAGGCTGAAGTTGTCGAGCATGATCACGTCGGCACCGGCCGCCAGTGCCTGCTCCAGCTCGTCGAAGGTCTCCACTTCCACCTCTACCGGCAGGTCGCTGGCGATGCGCCGTGCCTCATGGACCGCCGCCTGGATGCCGCCGCAGGCCGCGATATGGTTCTCCTTGATCAGGAAGGCATCCCATAGCCCGATGCGGTGATTGTGGCCCCCGCCGCAGGCCACCGCGTACTTCTGGGCCAGGCGCAGGCCGGGCAGGGTCTTGCGGGTATCCAGCAGGCGCACGCCGGTGTCGCCGAGCAGCTCGACGTAGTGGCGGGTTCGGGTGGCGGTGGCGGAGAGGGTCTGCAGCAGGTTGAGTGCCGCGCGTTCGCCGGTGAGCAGGCTGCGCGCCGACCCCTCCAGTTCGAGAAAGCACTGGCCGGCGTCCAGGGCGTCACCGTCGGCGGCCTGCCAATGCAGCACCACCGAGGCATCGAGGCGCCGGAATAGCTCGTCGACCCAGGCCACGCCGCACAGTACGCAGGCCTCTCGGGTGATGACTCGTGCCCGGGCGAGCTGCTCGGTGGGGATCAGCCGCGCGGTGATGTCGCCGGGGCCGATGTCCTCGGCCAGTAGGCGAGCGGCGGCATCGCGGATCTCTTCGACGAGCTTGGTGTGGTAGGGCTGGCTGTCCTGGTAGTCCATGCGGGTCACTCGCGAGGTTGACGTGGGGTGGCCGGGGTGATCGAGGGCGTCCATTATAGGGAATCCACACCGGTCACGTCAGGGGAGACGCATGGCAATCGAACAGGGTTGGTTGGCTTCGGCGCGGCGGGTGCCATCCCCCAACTGCGATGAGCGGCCGCAAGGCGAGGTGTCGCTGCTGGTGCTGCACTCCATCAGCTTGCCACCCGGGGAGTTCGGCGGAGAGCATATCGAGAGACTGTTCACCAATCGCCTGGATCCCGACGCTCATCCCTTCTTCGCTTCCATCCGGGAGCTGCGTGTCTCGGCCCACCTGCTGATTCGCCGCGATGGCGAGTGCGTGCAGTTCGTGCCGTTCCAGCGCCGCGCCTGGCACGCCGGGCGCTCGTGCTGGCGCGACGGCGATCGCTGGCGCCATGCCCTCAATGACTTCGCCATCGGCATCGAGCTGGAGGGCAACGAGGTCTCGGCCTACTCCAGCGCACAGTATGAATGCCTGGCCGGGGTGACCCTCGACCTCTTCGCCGCTTATCCGGCGCTGGACCCGTTGCGAGTCACCGGCCACGCACGGGTAGCGCCACTGCGCAAGAGCGATCCGGGGCCCGCCTTCGACTGGGCCTACTATCGCCAGCGGCTTGCCGGCCGCGAGTGCGTCGAATGAGCCTCCTTGGGAGCCCTCCCCCTGAGCCGCATCAGCAGCAAGGGGGGAGAGTAGTCAAACGGTAGTTTAGCTACATCTCCTTGACCTTCGTCGAGTTTCCCACCTGAGGTGCCGCTAACCCGTTGTGTTGCGGTGCGGTGAGGATTATGTGGAAATCCATTCCATGTAAACTTGCTTTGGCAGGAGGCGAGGTATACGGTATCTTTTGCACAGAAACGACGGTTTTTTTGGGTCGTGACGTAATAAAATTACACAGTAACCGGGGTGCGTTGTCTCTCTGAGGAGAGGGCACCCTGTTTTCCGCGCGCAGCGGGCACGCAACATCCATCGTCATTCGGAGAGACGTCTATGAGTCTGGAGGCAAGAGAGGATCTCGATCCGGTCGAGACCGCGGAGTGGCTGGAATCCCTCGAATCGGTCCTGGATCATGAGGGCGAGGAGCGTGCCCGGCACCTGCTCACGCGCCTGGCCGACCGCCTGCGGCGCGACGGGACGCAGCCCCCCTTCTCGGCGACCACGCCGCACCGCAACACCATTCCGGTGCATCGTGAGGCACCGATGCCGGGCGATCTCTTCATGGAGCGCAAGATCCGCTCGATGATCCGCTGGAACATGGCGGCGATGGTCACCCGGGCCAACCGCAAGCACAAGGGCATCGGCGGCCACCTGGCCAGCTACATGTCCAGTGCGACACTCTATGAAGTGGGCTTCAACCACTTCTTCCGGGCCGCCAACGGCGATTTCATGGGTGACCTGGTGTTCATCCAGGGGCACAGCTCCCCGGGCATCTATGCCCGCGCCTTCCTCGAGGGGCGGCTGACCGAGGAGCAGATGGACAACTATCGCCAGGAGGTCGATGGCAATGGTCTGTCGTCCTACCCGCACCCCTGGTTGATGCCCGATTTCTGGCAGCTGCCCACCGTGTCCATGGGCCTTGGCCCGATCATGGCCATCTACCAGGCCCACGTGATGAAGTACCTCGACCAGCGCGGCCTGAAGCCGATGCAGGATCGCAAGATCTGGTGCTTCATGGGCGACGGCGAGTGTGACGAGCCGGAGTCCCTGGGGGCCATCCACCTGGCCAGCCGCGAACAGCTCGACAACCTGATCTTCGTGGTCAACTGCAACCTGCAGCGCCTCGATGGCCCGGTACGCGGCAACTCGCGCATCATGGACGAGCTCGAGGGGGTCTTTCGTGGCGCCGGCTGGAACGTGCTCAAGGTGGTCTGGGGCCGCCTGTGGGATCCGCTCTTCGAGAAGGACAAGAAGGGCATCCTGCAGAAGGTCATGGACGAGACCGTCGATGGCGAGTATCAGAACTACAAGGCCAACGGCGGCGCCTATACCCGGGAGAACTTCTTCGGCAAGTACCCCGAGACCGCCGAGATGGTCAAGGACTTGTCCGACGAGGATATCTGGAAGCTCAACCGCGGCGGTCACGACCCGTTCAAGGTCTATGCGGCCTATCACCAGGCGGTGAATCACGCCAACGGCCGACCCACCGTGGTGCTGGCGCACACCGTCAAGGGCTATGGCCTGGGTGCCGACGGTGGCGAGGCCGATAACGAGGCCCACCAGGTCAAGTCCATCGACGACCCGGAGGTGCTCAAGCGCTTCCGCGACCGCTTCGGCATCCCGGTTTCCGACGAAGCGATCGAGCATGAGATCCCCTACTACAAGCCGGCCGACGACACCCCGGAGATGCGCTACATGCACCTCCAGCGTGAACGCCTCGGTGGCTACCTGCCGGCACGCCAGCACGACTTCGAGCCGCTGGATATCCCTGGCCTGGACGACAAGGTCTTCGCCAGCCAGCTGGGTGGCTCGAAGGGGCGCGAGGTGTCTACCACCATGACCTTCGTGCGGATTCTCAATGGGCTGGTGAAGGACAAGTCGTTCGGCAAGCAGGTGGTGCCGATTGTGCCCGACGAGGCCCGCACCTTCGGCATGGAGGGCATGTTCCGCCAGCTGGGCATCTACAGCCCCGGTGGCCAGAAGTATGAGCCCATGGACAAGGGCCAGCTGATGTTCTATCGCGAGGACAAGGCCGGTCAGGTCCTCGAGGAGGGCATCAACGAGGCGGGCGCCATGTCCTCGTGGATCGCCGCGGCCACCTCCTACGCCAACCATGGCCTGCCGCTGCTGCCGTTCTATATCTACTACTCGATGTTCGGCTTCCAGCGCATCGGCGACCTGGCCTGGGCCGCTGGTGACCTGCAGGCGCGTGGCTTCCTGGTGGGCGGTACCGCCGGGCGCACCACGCTCAACGGCGAGGGCCTGCAGCACCAGGATGGTCACAGCCACCTGCAGGCGTCGATGATTCCCAACTGCCGTAGCTACGACCCGACCTACGCCCACGAAGTGGCGGTGATCGTGCAGAGTGGCCTGAAGCGGATGTTCGTCGACAAGGAGCCCTGCTTCTACTACCTGACGGTCATGAACGAGAACTACGAGCAGCCCGAGCTCGAGGAGGTGCCTGCCGAGGAGATCATCAAGGGCATGTACCTGCTGCGCGAGACTCAGGGCGACAAGGCCCGCGTGCAGTTGATGGGCTCCGGCACCATCCTGCGCGAGGTCGAGGCCGCCGCCGAACTGCTGCGTGATGAGTGGGGCGTGGGCGCCGACATCTGGAGCGTGACCAGCTTCAACGAGCTGCGTCGCGAGGCACTGGCCCTGGACCGCGAGGCGTTCCTCAATCCGGAGGCCGAGCCGGGCAAGCCGCACGTCACCCGTTGCCTGGAAGGGCGTCAGGGGCCGGCCATCGCCTCGACCGACTACATGCGCCTGTTCGCCGACCAGGTGCGTGCCTGGGTGCCCACCGACTACCACGTGCTGGGAACCGACGGCTTCGGCCGCTCCGATACCCGCGAGAAGCTGCGTGAGTTCTTCGAGGTCGACCGTCACTTCGTGGTGGTGGCCGCACTCAAGGCGCTGGCCGAGCGCGGCGAACTCGACCGCAAGGTGATCGGCGAGGCGCTGAAGAAGTACGACATCGATCCGGCCAAGCCGAATCCGCTGACCGACTGATCCGGTGGGGCGGGCGGATGCCTGCCCCTTCCAGGCACGATTTGGAAGGAGCGCGACCTTGAGTAGCGAAATCATCAAAGTACCGGACATCGGCGGCGATACCGATGTGGAGATCATCGAGATCGCGGTGTCGGTAGGCGACGTCATCGAGGCCGAGGACACCCTGATCACCCTCGAGTCCGACAAGGCCAGCATGGACGTGCCTTCGCCCAAGGGCGGCAAGGTGGCCAGGGTGCTGGTGAAGGAGGGCGATACCGTCTCCGAGGGTGACGCTATCGTCGAGCTGGAAATCGAAGGCGGTGACGCCGCCGAGCCGGCTTCCGGCCACGCCGAGGCGCAGGCCGCGCCGGCACCCGAGACGGCACCGGAGCCCAGCGCCGAGAAGCCAGCGGCGAAGACCGGCGGTGGCAAGCGCAGCGTGGAGATCACCGTGCCCGACCTGGGGGGCGACAGCGACGTCGAGGTGATCGAAGTGGGAGTGGCCGAGGGCGACGAGATCGAGCTCGAGGCGCCGCTGATTACCCTGGAGTCCGACAAGGCCAGCATGGACGTGCCCAGCCCCTATGCCGGCAAGCTGCTCTCCCTGACCGTCAAGGAGGGCGATACCGTCTCCGAGGGCGATGTCATCGGCACCATGGAGGTCATCGACGAGGGTGGCGAGGTGGCAAAGGCCGAGGCGCCCGCGGCGAGCATGCCGGCACCGGCCGCCGAGCCGGAGCCCGCCCCGCAGGCCGGCGGCGAGCCTCGGCGCCAGGAGGTTCGCGTCCCGGACCTGGGCGGTGCCAGCGACGTCCCGATCATCGAGGTGGCCGTGGCCGTGGGCGACGAGCTCGAGGAGGAGGCGCCGCTGATCACCCTGGAGTCCGACAAGGCCTCCATGGACGTGCCGAGCCCCCATGCGGGTCGCCTGGTCGAGCTGAAGGTCAAGGAGGGCGACAGCGTCTCCGAGGGTGATCTGATCGCTATCATCGAGACCGCAGGCGCCGCCGCCCCCGCCGCCAAGGCCCCTGCTGCGCCCAAGGCCGCCGCGCCTGCGCCGACCCCGGCGGGCACGCCGAGCCCGGAGGCACAGATGGCGGCCCACAAGCCTCGCGAGGGCAAGCTGGTCCACGCCGGCCCCGCGGTGCGCATGCTGGCCCGCGAGCTGGGCGTCGACCTGGGATTGGTCACGCCCAGCGGCCCGAAGGAGCGTGTCCTGAAGGAGGATGTCCACGCCTACGTCAAGCAGGTGATGGCCAGCCAGGGCAAGGCCGGGACAGCTGCCGCAGCTCCCGCGGCGGTTGGCTCGGGCATTCCGCCGATTCCGGACCAGGACTTCAGCCAGTTCGGCGAGGTGGAAGAGAAGCCCATGGGGCGCCTGATGAAGATGGGTGCCACTAACCTCCATCGCAGCTGGGTCAACCTGCCCCACGTCACCCAGTTCGACGAGGCGGACATCACCGAGCTGGAGGCCTTCCGCAAGTCCATGAAGGCCGAGGCGGAGGCTCAGGGCGCCAAGCTCACACCGCTGCCCTTCCTGATCAAGGCGTGTGCCTTCGCGCTGCGCCAGTACCCGCAGTTCAATGTCAGCCTGAAGAGCGATGGCGAGACGGTGGTGCACAAGAAGTACGTGCATATCGGCATCGCCGTGGACACCCCGGACGGCCTGATGGTGCCGGTGATCCGCAATGCCGACCGGAAGTCGCTGATTGACCTGGCCAAGGAGTCGGTGGAGCTGGCCAAGAAGGCGCAGTCGAAGAAGCTGAAGCGCGAGGAGATGACCGGTGGCTGCTTCACCATCTCCAGCCTGGGCTCCATCGGCGGCACCGCCTTCACGCCGATCGTCAACGCCCCGGAGGTGGCCATCCTCGGCGTTTCCAAGGCGTCGATGAAGCCGGTGTGGGATGGCGCCGCCTTCCAGCCGCGGCTGATGATGCCGCTGTGCCTCTCCTATGACCACCGGGCCGTCAACGGCGCCGATGCGGCACGCTTCACTGCGTTGCTGGGTCAACTGCTGACCGATATTCGTCGGCTGCTGCTGTAGGGCGCGGACTCGAGTCCGCTACACGACGGCGCCTGCGGGCGCCGTCGTCATTTTCGGGCCCGTTACGGTTGGCAAGACCAAAGTGCTATTCGGCTGGAGGCCATTGAAATGCAAAGTGCTTTTATGCAGAGGAGGGGCGCCGGGAGGGGCGGGTGCTTGTGCTGGTCGTGGGCCGCGGTTATCGTTCCCCCAAGAAAATTCTTCATAGCTGACAACCACTTGACCACGAGGACTCTAACATGCGTTTGATCCTGTTGGGCGCCCCCGGTGCCGGCAAGGGCACCCAGGCCCAGTTCATCTGCGAGCGCTTCAACATTCCGCAGATTTCCACCGGTGACATGCTGCGTACCGCCGTCAAGGAGGGGAGTGAGCTGGGCGTCAAGGTCAAGGAGATCATGAACAGCGGCGGCCTGGTGTCCGACGATATCATCATCGCCCTGGTCAAGGAGCGTATCGCCCAGCCCGACTGCGCCAACGGCTTCCTGTTCGACGGCTTCCCGCGCACCATTCCCCAGGCCGACGCCATGAAGGAGGCCCGGGTGAAGCTCGACCATGTGCTGGAGATCGCCGTGGATGATGAGGAGATCGTCAGCCGACTGGCCGGGCGTCGCGTGCATCCGGGCTCCGGGCGTGTCTATCACGTCGACCATAATCCGCCGCAGGAGGCGGGCAAGGACGACGTCACCGGCGAGGCGCTGATCCAGCGCGACGACGATCGTGAGTCCACCGTGCGCAACCGCCTGGCGGTCTATCACGAGCAGACCGCACCGCTGGTCGACTACTACCAGGCCTGGGCCGAGCAGGATGCCGAGAGCGCGCCTGCCTACCACCGCGTCGAGGGCATCGGCAGCGTCGACGATATCAAGGCCCAGGTGCTCAAGGCCCTGGAGGGCTGATCGAGCCCTGTCCCCGGCGCCCCTCGAAGTTACGACAGCGCTTCCACTCGGATGGCCCGCTTATGCGGGCCATCGTCGTTATGGGCCCGGCCGCGTATAATGGCGGCCCGTTTTCCCGAGAGGGTGACCCCATGTCGATCCTGCTGGCCCTGGATGCCTCCTCGAGCGCCTGCTCCGCCGCCCTGCTGCGGCGGCGCCCCGGCGCCGATGATGAACTGCTCTCCCGCTTCGCCCTGACTCCCCGCGAGCATACCCGGCGGCTGCTGCCCATGGTCGACGAGGTACTCGCCGAGGCCGGGGTGGCCCCCGCCGAGCTCGATGCCGTGGCCTATGGCCGCGGCCCGGGCTCCTTCACCGGGCTGCGCATCGCCGCGGGTGCCGCCCAGGGGCTCGCCTACGGCCTCGACCGGCCGCTGATCGGGGTCTCCACCCTGGCGGCCCTGGCCCTGGGAGCCCATCGTCGCCACCATTTCCGCCGGCTGGTCACCGCCCTCGATGCGCGCATGGGCGAGATCTACGTGGCTGCCTGGCAGTGCCGCGATGGCCTGCCGGAGCCGCTGCTCGATGAGGCGGTCATGGCGCCGGAGCGTCTACGCCTGCCCAATGGCCACGCTGACCACGATTGGGTCGGGGTGGGCTCGGGATGGGGCTTGTGGGAGCGGATGCCGGCCGGGGTACAGGCGGCGCTGGGGCAGCGTCTGCCCGAGGTGGAGGCGGACGCCGCCGACATGGCGCTGCTCGCCATGCATGAGCTGGAGAGCGGCGGCGGGCTACCGGCGCACCTCGCCCAGCCGGTCTACCTGCGCAACGAGGTGGCGTGGAAGAAGGCAAGATGAGTGTCCCGGTGGCGGTTCAGGGGGAGGCGCTGGCGGCGCTGGCCGAGCGGCTCGGGCTGCCCTTCGCCCAGGCGGCCGAGCTCTGCCTGGCGCGGCAGGAGGGGCGCCTGGTGCTGGCCGGTGACGCCAGGCGCTACGGCCACCCTCTGGTGGTGGAGTTCGCCAGCGGCAGGGCGGCCCATCGTCGTCGCTTCGGTGGTGGTCGCGGGCAGCTCATCGCCCGTGCCTGCGGCTTCTCCCCGGGGGTGACGCCTTGCGTGGTGGACGCCACCGCAGGCCTGGGCCGCGACGCCTTCGTGCTGGCGAGCCTGGGGGCTTCGGTACTGCTGGTGGAGCGCGTGGCGGCGATCTTCGCCCTGCTCGAGGACGGCCTGGCCAGGGCGCTGGCCGATGCCGACACCGCCGAGATCGCCGCACGCATGCATCTGGTCCAGGGCGATGCCGGCCGTGATCTCGATGCCTTGGTGGCCGAGGCGGGCTTTTCTCCCCAGGTGATCCATCTGGATCCGATGTTTCCCCACCGCGAGAAGTCGGCACTGGTCAAGAAGGAGATGCGCCTGTTCCGGACCCTCGCCGGCGACGATGCGGACGCCCCGCGGCTGCTGGAGGCGGCGCTGGATGTCGCCACCCACCGGGTGGTGGTCAAGCGGCCGAGGAAGGCGCCGCCGATCGAGGGGCCCGCCCCGCGCCATGTCATCGAGGGCAAGACCAGCCGTTATGACCTCTATGTGCATCGCAGCCTGAAGGCCGGCTGATCAGTCACCGCGCAGGGTGATCAGCTGCAGCCGGTGGCGCAATGCCGGGTCGAACAGGCGGTGCGCGCGCCTGGCCGCCTCGCGCAGCCGGTCATCGAACACCAGCAGGCCCTCGGGGTCGCGCCACAGCCAGCCCTCCAGCGCCAGGCTCTCCACCAGCCGGTCGAAGAGCCGTGCGTCGAAGAACTCGGGGGAGTCGAGTCCCGAGAGCAGTGCCAGGCGTTCGGCGAGCAGTCGACTGTGCCCGGCCAGCGCTTCGGCGGTGAGGCGCCCCGGTCCCGCGTTGATCAACACCGTAAGCAGCAGGTAGCCACGCTCCAGCGACGGCTGCATTACCCTCCCCAGCAGGTCGAGGCTTTCGCCGGCCTCCAGGCGGTCGTCGGGGCGTTGCCAGGCATCATCGCCGTCCGGTGTCACCAGCTCCAGCTCGACCAGAGTGTCGAGCGTCGCCGCCAGTGCCTCGCGCAAGACAGGCGGCGGGGCGACCATCAGCTCCCGCGCGAGAATCGGCCAGCCGGGGGCCAGCAGGGCCTCCAGTTCATCCAGTTGCCGCCGCGGCTGGTGGCGGAAGGCGAAGGCGGTGAGCCCGGCCAGGGCCAAGAGGTGCAGGACGTTGTTGCGGTACCAACCCAGCCGGCTGGACTGGTCGGCATCGGCGAGCAGGATATCGCCCAGTGGTTGCTCGCGGCGCTGGATCATGCCCAGCGCCAGGGCATGGGCGATCCACTCGGCTGGAGTTCCCTCCGGGAGGCTCGGCCGCTCGCTGCCTGGCAGGCGCCGCTGCAGTGCTGCGAGGAGCGCCAGTTGGCGTTCCATCAGGCGCTCCTCGATGGCGTGGTGGGGGGTGGCCAGCAACACCAGGGCGATCAGGTTGACCGGGTTGAGGGCGGCGGCGGCATTGATGCGCCGGCACAGCGTCTCGCCCAGTCGCGGCACCAGCTCGCCCAGCCACGCCGGGCGCTCCTCGGCACAGCGTCGCCAGCCCCGGCCCAGCGTCTCGTCCAGGTAGTCGGCCACCGCCAGCGGCTCGCCGACGTTGACGGTGACCCGGCCGAAGGGCTGGCGCAACTTGCCCAGCACCCGCAGCAGCGACAGCGGAGTCTCCTTGCGCTTCTTGCCGCCGCGCAGTTCGCGCTGGTAGCTGGAGCCCTCGATCACCCGCTCGTAGCCGATATAGACCGGTACAAAGGCCAGCGGCTGCGTCTGGCCGGCGGCGTGGCTGCGCAGGAAGGAGCGCAGCGTCATGACCAGCATGCCGGGGCGCGCCGGCAGCATGCGGCCGCTGCGTGAGCGGCCGCCCTCCATGAAGTACTCCAGCGGGTGTCCGCGTGCGATGAGGCGATGCAGGTACTCGTTGAAGACCGCCGCGTAGAGGCGGTTGTCGCGGAAGCTACGGCGCAGGAAGAAGGCGCCGCCGCGGCGCAGCAGCGGGCCTATCAGCGGCATGTCCAGGTTGCGGCCGGCGGCGATATGCGGCGGCATCAGGCCCTCCTGATAGAGCACATAGGAGAGCAGCAGGTAGTCGACATGGCTGCGGTGGCAGGGCACGTAGACCAGGGTGTGGTCCTCGGCCAGCGGCTTGATGGCCTCCAGGCCACGCACGTCGACGCCGTCATAGAGCCGGTTCCACAAGCGCCGCAGCAGGCCATCCATGAAGCGCAGCACCGGGTAGGTCATGTTGGAGGCGATCTCGTGGCCGTAGCGGCGTGCACGCCGCTCCAGGCGTGGCCGCGCCTGCCGGCCCTCGCCGGCCAGCGCGTCGATCACCCGGCCGACCTCGGGGCTCGACGCTACCCCCTCGATCAGCGTGCGGCGATGGGAGAGGTCCGGGCCCAGCACCCGGGTGCGCGTGCGACGGAAGTGCACGCGCAGCAGGCGTGCCGCCTTGCGGTTGGTGAGCGCCGGGTCACGGCCGTCACACAGCTGGCGTAGCCTCAGCGGGGCGCCGAAGTGCACCTCCACATTGCGCCGGTTGACCAGCACCGAGAGGGCGCGGCGCAGGCGGCCGGTCAACTGCCAGGTGTCCGCGGCGACCATCCGCCAGAAGCCGAAGCGCTTGCCAGGTGCGCGCCCCCAGAAGATGCTGACCGGTACCAGCTGCACCTCGAGCGCCGGGTCGGCCTCGAGGCGCTCGATCAGCGCCTGGAAGGGCGGCGGGTTGCGCGCGCCGCGACGCCTCCCGCGTGGCCGCGGCAGGGCCAGGCTGCCGGGGAATTTCCGTCCGGCGAGGCGCCATGGCCGGTCGGCGGCCGGCAGGGCGTAGCGGGATGTCAGCGCGCCGAGCAGCCGGGCATCGCTCCAGGCGGTGCGAGGCAGGATATAGACCACCGGCAGCTCCGGGACGATCCCCAGGTCACCGGGAGGGGGTTCGATCAGGCGCGGCTGAACCCAGGCGGCGATCACGCGGGTCATGACCGCGCGCAGGGGAGTGGTAAGGGTGTGCAGCAAGGCCATCCGTTTGCCCCGGGTGCAGGAAAGGGAGAGGAAAGGCCAGTATAGTCGTCGGGAGACGCCGGGTCAGTGGTGACCCGCAGCGACGGGCATGTGACGAAGCGGACAGGGATGCAGCGATGCACGGGATCTGGCGAGATGGCAATGACTTCGAGCTGCTCCCCGAGGCGAGCCGCTTCCTGCCGGCGATGTTCGAGGCCATCGAGCAGGCGCGGACGTCGATCCTGATCGAGCTCTACCTGATGGAGACGGGGCGGCTGGCGTCGGCGCTGATCGACGCCCTGGTCAGGAGCGTCGAGCGTGGCGTGACGGTGCTGCTGCTGCTCGATGGCTATGGCGCCATGGGCCTGTCGAGGCACGATCGCGAGCGGCTGGAAGCGGGCGGCGTGGCCCTGCGCTTCTTCAACCCGCTGGGGCTCCACTCCCTGGCGCGCAACCTGACCCGAGACCATCGCAAGCTGGTGGTGGTCGATGGCCACATCGCTTTCACCGGCGGCTTTGGTGCCGTGGATGAGTTTCTCGATGCCTGGTACGAGGTGGCGGTGCGCATCCGGGGGCCGGTGGTGGCCGACTGGATGCGGTTGTTCAGCCGCCTGTGGGACTCCCCGCTGACCCGTGGCTCCGGGCCCGCGGGACTGGTTCGCGGACTCTCCACCGCGACCCGCGCGGTGGATGGCTACCGCGGCATGCGTGGCCGGGCGATCTGGGGGCAGGGGTACCGCTACCAGGCAATCCGCCATTCGCTGCATGGTCATGTGGAGCGCGCGCGCCGCCGCATCTGGATCTGCACCCCCTACTTTGCCCCCACCTTCAGCCTGCGTCTACGCCTGGCGAGGGCGGCACGGCGGGGCGTCGAGGTGCGCCTGCTGCTGCCCGGGGAGCAGCACGACCACCCCGGCGTGCGCTATGCCGGGCAGCGCTTCTACGGACGCCTGCTCAGGGCGGGGGTGCGTATCTACGAGTTCCAGCCGACCTTCATACACGCCAAGGTTTCGCTGGCCGACGACTGGGTCAGTCTCGGCTCCTGCAACTTCGACCACTGGAGCCTGCACTGGAACCTGGAGGCCAATCAGGAGGTCGAGGATCGCCGCTTCGCCGACGAGGTGGCCGCGCTGTTCGAGCGCAACTTCGTGGCCAGCCAGGAGATGGATCACGAGGCCTGGGTTCGCCGGCCGCGCTGGCAGCGCGTCAAGGAGTGGCTGTTCGGTATCCTGGACGGGATGCTGACCCGCCTCAAATAGCCCGGCTTCGCCGGGAGCTATAAGCTTTAAGCTGTAAGAAAACCCCTTCGCCGCCAGGCTTGGCGTTGACATTCTGGCTTACGGCTTACGGCTTACGGCTTACGGCTTACGGCTTACGGCTTACGGCTTACGGCTTACGGCTTACGGCCCTTCCTGCCACCGGCGGGCTGCTTGCGGCGTGGAGTGGGCTTGGGGGTCTCCGGCGGCACCCGATAGTGCAGGTAGAGGTCGAGCACCAGCTCGGGGAGCTGCCTCACCAGCCCTTCGAGACGCGCGCCATCGGCGACGAACTCCGCCATGTCTGGCTCCTCATCGAACAGGCCCGAGAGCGCCATGAAGGGCAGCAGCAGGGCGGCGGTGGCCTCCTCGTCCTCCTCGAACCAGGCCGCCTCGTCGAGGAAGACGCCCTCCATGAAGCCGGCGCACCAGTCGCCGATGGGTGTCTCCTCCGGGACAAGGCCATCCAGGGTCGGTTCGAAGGGCAGCTCCGGCAGCAGGCCCTGCTCCAGGGCAGCGATGGCGTTATGGCGCAGTCGTTCCAGCAGGCCGAGGATGACCTCGCGCTCACCGTCGTCGCTGAAGTCAGGCTCCCCCTGGAACAGCTCCGCCACCCAGGCCGCCGGCGGTACCTCCCGAGGACTGACGGCCAGGGCGACCAGGAAGCCGTGGGTGCCGATCAGGTCCAAGGCATCCTCGGGAACCCGCTCCGAGGCCAGGAAGTCGTCGAGGTGGTCGAGCTGGTCATCGTCGAGCAGGGGTTCGGGTTGCGGGGTATCGGTCATTGAGACTCTCTCACGCTGGTTGACGGACTCACGCGGGTAACGGGGCTTTACGCCTGCGGGGCCAGGCGCCATTCTAGCACCCATGAACCGTGCCGCGTTGCCCCACCCCGACCCTGAAACATTGGCCTCCCTGGCTGACTCTGATCTCGCGCGAGCCCTCGAGGAGCGGGTCGCAGCGGCTTGGGGGCTGTGCCGCGAGGTACATCCCCATCTGCCCATGCCCCGGGTGTGGCTCGACCTGCGCGGTCGGAGTGCGGGGCAGGCGCACTTCGGGCGCGGCGGGCTGCGCTTCAATCCGGTGCTGTATGCCGAGAATCGGGTCGACTTTCTAGTCGAGGTGGTGCCCCACGAGATGGCCCACTGGCTGGTCCACCATCTCGAGGACGGCCCCCAGGCGCGCCCCCACGGCCGCGAATGGCAGACCGTGATGCGCCGGCTTTTTGGGCTCGAGCCGCGCACGACCCACCGCTTCGATACCGGCCGTGCCAGCCCGGCGCCTCATCGCTACGTCTGCGGCTGCCGCGAACACGACTTTACTCCGCGCCGGCATGCGCTGGCGCGCCAGGGACGGCGCTATCGCTGTCGTCATTGCGCTCAGACGTTGGTCTATCGTGGCCAGAAAGTGTCTGAGAAACAGAAATAACCTGCTGATATTAAAGGTTTTAATTTTTCTACCAAGGTCTAAATGGAAGGTGGTCTCGAGACCTATATGCTGGCAGTGCTTTTCCTGGAGCCGGCACGGCCCATCCGTTTTGGATTGGAGACTGTTTGACCGACTCTCTTTCTGATCAAGAGGTCTGATTGTATGACGGAGCTGCACAAGAACATTTATCCGGTTCCCGAAGCGCTGGCGAAGAGTGCTTGGATAGACAAGGCTAAGTATGAATCGCTCTATCGTCAGTCGGTCGAGGATCCGGAGGGTTTTTGGAAGGAGCAGGCCAAGCGCCTCGACTGGATCAAGGCGCCGACCAAGATCAAGAATACCTCCTTTGATACCCATAACGTCGACATTCGTTGGTTCGAGGATGGAACGCTCAACGCCAGTGCCAACTGCCTGGATCGCCACCTGGAGACGCGTGGCGATCAGGCTGCCATCATCTGGGAGGGTGATGATCCCAACGAGTCTGCCCACATCAGCTACCGTGAGTTGCATGAGCGCACCTGCCGGCTGGCCAATGCACTCAAGGAGCTGGGGATCAACAAGGGCGATGTGGTCACGCTCTACATGCCGATGATTCCCGAGGCGGCCGTGGCCATGCTGGCCTGTGCGCGTATCGGGGCGATTCACTCGGTAGTATTCGGCGGGTTTTCGCCAGATGCCGTCGCCCAGCGGGTGATTGGTGCACAATCCAAGCTGGTGATCACCGCCGACGAGTCGGTGCGCGGCGGCAAGCAGGTGCCGCTCAAGGACAACGTCGACGCGGCCCTGACCCGTGAAGGCACCGAGGTGTGCGAGAAGGTGCTGGTGGTCAAGCGCACCGGCGGCGAGATCGAGTGGAACGAAGGGCGCGACCTGTGGTTCCACGAGCAGGTCGACGGCCAGTCCAGCGACTGCCCCGCCGAGGAGATGAGCGCCGAGGATCCGCTGTTCATCCTCTACACCTCCGGATCCACCGGTGCCCCCAAGGGCATGAAGCACACCACTGGCGGTTATCTGGTGCATGTTGCCATGACCCATCAGCAGGTCTTCGACTATCACGACGGTGATATCTACTGGTGCACCGCCGATGTGGGCTGGGTCACCGGCCACAGCTATATCGTCTATGGGCCGCTGGCCAATGGTGGTACCACCGTGATGTTCGAGGGTGTGCCCAGTTATCCGACGCCTGGCCGCATGGGCGAGGTCGTCGACAAGCACGGTGTCAACATCCTCTACACGGCGCCCACCGCCATTCGCGCCCTGCGTGCCCACGGTGATGACGTCATGGCTTCCAGCACCAGGGAGAGTCTGCGTCTGCTTGGTTCGGTAGGTGAGCCGATCAACCCCGAGGCCTGGGAGTGGTATTACCGCGTAATCGGCAACTCCAGGTGTCCCATCGTCGACACCTGGTGGCAGACCGAAAATGGCGGCATTCTGCTGTCACCGCTGCCCGGTGCCACCGACCTCAAGCCCGGCTCCGCCACGCTACCGTTGTTCGGTGTTCAGCCGGGTATCGTCGATAACGACGGTAACCTCCTGGAAGGCGAAGCCGAGGGCAACCTGGTGATCCTCGACGCCTGGCCGGGTATTGCACGCTCCATTTGGGGCGACCATGAGCGCTTCATTCAGACCTACTTCTCGACCTATCCAGGCATGTACTTCACCGGTGATGGTTGCCGCCGCGACGAGGACGGTTACTACTGGATCACCGGTCGCGTCGACGACGTCATCAACGTCTCGGGCCATCGCATGGGTACCTCCGAGATCGAATCGGCGCTGGTGGCCCATGATGCAGTGGCCGAAGCGGCCGTGGTGGGCTTCCCCCACGACATCAAGGGCCAGGGCATCTACATCTACGTGACCCTCAGCGACGGTCACGAGCCGAGCGATGAACTTAAGAAGGAGCTCGTCAAGTGGGTTCGCACCGAGATCGGTCCCATCGCGTCTCCCGACGTCATTCAGTGGGCCGCCGACCTGCCCAAGACCCGCTCCGGCAAGATCATGCGCCGCATCCTGCGCAAGATCGCCGCCAACGAGACGGAGGGGCTGGGTGACACCAGCACCCTGGCGGATCCATCCGTGGTGGATGATCTGATCGAGCACCGCGCCAACCGCTGAGGCGTCGCGGCGAGCCCATCTCGTCACTGATCGCGCCTGTCGAGCCGGCCCCACGGGGCCGGCTTCTTTTCAGCGATCGCGAAAGTTGTCGACAATGTGCCGTGATGCTTGGGAATCGTCTCTGCCATGGGGTAACATGCGACTCAACGAAGAAGAGCCCGTGTGGCGGTCATCGATCGGCTGCCAGAAGGAACCGGAGGAGAATCCATGGCCTTTGCCCAGAAATTCATCGTCGCCGATGACCATCCGCTGTTCCGCGCAGCCCTGACCCAGGCACTGCGTCAACTGGCGCCCCAGGCCGAGATCGTCGAGTCCGACACGATGGAGGCCACCGCTGAAGTGGTGACTCGCCACCCCGACGCGGACCTGATCCTGCTCGACCTGCACATGCCTGGCGCCCACGGCTTCTCGGGCCTGATTCAGCTGCGCGGTCAGACCCCGGACATCCCGGTGGCAGTGGTCTCGGGCAGCGATGAGCCGCATGTGGTGCGCCGGGCAATCGACTACGGTGCCTCCGGCTTCATCCCCAAGTCCTCCTCGCTGCAGTTGATCGCCGAGGCGGTGGGCGAAATCCTCGAGGGGGAGGTGTGGCTGCCGGCGGAGCTCGCCATCTCGATCGGCGATGCCGACGAGGAGGAGACCCGGTTTGCCGAGGCGATCGCCTCCCTGACCCCCCAGCAGTTCAGGGTGCTCAACATGCTGACCGAGGGGCTGCTCAACAAGCAGATCGCCTACGAGCTCAGCGTCTCCGAGGCGACCATCAAGGCCCACGTCACCGCCATCCTGCGCAAGCTCGGCGTGCACTCCCGTACCCAGGCGGTGATCGCCGCCCAGAGGCTCGAGGTCGAACCGCCCAAGGTGCAGTCGTAGCGCCGCGCTGCAAGCGCCAAGGCGCAAGCTTCAAGGAAGTGCCAGAAACCCACCGTTTGGTGGGTTTTTGCGTTCAAGGCTGTGGTTCAGTGCGCCTTGGCCTACTGCGCCGCGCGGCTGGCCTGCAGGGTGCGGGTCAGCAACGCGCGCAGGGCGGCGGGGCGCACCGGCTTGAGCAGTAACTGATAGCCCGAGCGCTTGATCTCCTCGGCCACCTCTTCGGTACGGTCGGCGGTGATCACGATGCCGGGCACGGCGCCCTGCAGCCGCTCGGCGAGGGCCTCCAGGGCCATGAGCCCGGTCACCTCGTTGTCCAGGTGGTAGTCGGCCAGTATCGCGTCGGGGTCGCCGTCCAGGTGGCGCAGCACCGACTTGGCACCGCCGATGGAGGTGGCGGTGAATACCTCGCAGCCCCAGCCGGAGAGCATCGCCTTCATGCCCTCGAGGATCAGCGTCTCGTTGTCGATGCAGAGGATGCGTGTGCCGGCCAGCTTGTTGCCGGCGCGGCGTGGCAAGGCCGCCTCCTCGGCCTGCTGGGTCGGCGTCTGGGCGGCAACGACCGGCACGCTGACCGCGAACATGGTGCCCCAGCCTTCCCGAGAGCGCACCGTGATGGGGTGGTCCAGCACCCGGCTCATGCGGTCGGCGATGGAGAGTCCCAGCCCCAGTCCCTTCTCGCTCTCCTTGTGGCGCGAGGCCTGGTCGAGGCGGCGGAATTCCTGGAAGATCTCCACCTGCTTGGATTCGGGAATCCCGGGGCCGGAGTCCCACACCTGGATGGAGAGGCGGCCCTCTTGTCGGCGACAGCCCAGCAGCACCCGGCCCTCCTGGGTGTAGCGAATGGCATTCGACAGGAAGTTCTGCACGATGCGACGCAGCATCTGGGGGTCGCTGTCGACCCAGGCGGCGGTCGGTACCACCATCAGGTCGAGGCCGCGGTTCTCGGCCATCACCTCGAATTCGGCACGCAGCGGACGGATGATATCGGCCAGCGCGAAGTGGTTGCGCCGGGGGGTGAGGGCGCCGGCATCCAGCTTGGAGATGTCGAGCAGGGTGCCCAGCAGTTCTTCGGCGGCCTGCAGCGAGCCGTCGATATGGCCGATGGTGCGCTTCATGTCGCTGGCATCCATCTCCTGGGAGAGCGCCGAGGTGAACAGCCGGGCGGCGTTGAGCGGCTGCAGCAGGTCGTGGCTGGCGGCGGCCAGGAAGCGGGTCTTGGAGGCGTTGGCATCCTCGGCCAGCTGCTTGGCCTGGCGCAGTGCCTGCTCCGCCTCGGCGCGCACTCGGTTCTCCTGGCGTAGCGCCGCGTTGGCCTCGGAGAGCGCCTGGGTGCGTTCCCGGACGCGCTCCTCCAGGGTCTCGTTGGTCTCCTTCAGGGCGATCTCCGCCTGGCGTCGCTCGGTGATGTCCTGGTAGAGGGCGAAGAAGCCGAGTATCGCGCCGCTGTCGCCAAAGTGGGGAGTGTAGGTCACCAGCATGTAGCGTCGCCCCTCGGAGAGCCGGATCGAGACCTCGAAGCTGACCCGTTCGCCGGACAGGGCGCGCTCGATCCACTGCTCCCGCTCCAGGGCCATCTCGGGCGAGATGACCTCCTGGACGCGCTTGCCGATCACCGCGTTGCGATCGATGCCGAAGGCCTGTTCATAGGCGCGGTTGGTGAAGAGGTAGCGGCAATCCTTGTCGAAATAGGCGATCAGCGCGGGGACGTTGTCCGTATAGATACGGATGTTGTTCTCCGAGCGGATCAGTGCCTCCTCGATGCGCTTCTGCTGGGTGATGTCCTGATAGGTGTAGACGAAGCCGCCGCCCGGCATGGGGTTGCCCTGGACCTCGAGCACGCTGCCGTCCTGGCGGTAGCGAACGTAGCGGTGGGGCTGTCCCTCGCGGATGTTGTCGAGCAGCAGCTGGACGTGCTCCTCGGGGTCGCCGGGGCCGTACTCGCCGTTGTGGGCGTTGTAGCGGAAGATCTTGTCGATCGGGGCGCCGACCCGGATCAGGTGGTCGGGGAAGCGAAACAGCTCCAGGTAGCGCTGGTTCCATACCACCAGCCGCAGGTTCTGGTCGACCACGCTGATGCCCTGGTTGATGTTCTCGATGGTGGCCTGGAGCAGGGCGCGGTTGAACTCGAGTACCTGGGAGGCCTCGTCGACGATGGAAATGACGTCGGAGATGCCGATGCCGCGTCCCTGCAGCGCCGAATTGACCACGATGCGTGCCGAGGAGGCGCCGAGCACCGAGGCCAGGAAGCGCTCGGTGAACTGGATGATGTCGATGGAGGCGCGGGTGCCATCCTCCAGCGGCTTGCCGCTGCGCCGCGCGTAGTCGTCGAAGGCGCGGTTCACCTGTTGGGCACCCAGGAAGCGCTCGCACAGTACCTTGAGGTCGCCCACGGTGGTGGCGCCGGTCCAGGGGCGGTTCACCGAGGTCTGGCGGGTCTCGACGCTGTCGACGAACAGCGAGGCCTGGATGCGCTCCACCACCCGTTGGGAGGTGACCTGCGAGACGAAGATATAGCAGAACAGGTTGACCCCCAATGACAGCATCACGCCGTGGGTGAAGCCGTCGCCGACGTTGAGGCCGAACAGCGAGGTGGGCGAGAGCCAGGCCACGCCGAGCGGGCCGCCGGCCAGCCAGTCGGCGGGCAACACGTCCGCGCCGATCATCGCCGGTATCAGCAGGCTGTAGGCCCAGATGGCGAAGCCGGCGTTCATGCCGACGATCACCCCCAGACGATTGCCGCGCTTCCAGTAGAGCCCACCGATCAGCGCCGGGGCGAACTGGCCGGCGGCGGCGAAGGACAGCATGCCGATGGAGGCAAGTGAGGTGAACTCGCCGATCAACTGGTAGAAGCCGTAGGCCATGGCCAGCACCGCGCCGATGGTGATGCGCCGCGCGCGCAGCACCAGGCGGCCGTAGTCGCGGGCCTTGGTGTCGAACCAGCGTAGCCGGAACAGCGCCGGGATCACGATCTCGTTGGAGATCATGATCGATACCGCCACGGCGGCGACGATCACCATGCCAGTGGCCGCCGAGAAGCCGCCGATGAAGGTCAGCAGCGTCAGCCAGACGTTGTCGGCCGCCATCGGCAGGGCGAGCACGTAGGTGTCGGGCTCGATGCGGCTCTCGGAGAAGACGGTCAGGCCGGCCGCGGCGATGGGGATGACGAAGAACGCGAAGGCCAGCAAGTAGAGCGGGAACAGCCAGCGTGCGGTGCGGGCATCGTCGCGGTGGGTGTTCTCCACCACCGCCACATGGAACTGGCGCGGCAGGCAGAGGATCGCCAGCATGGCCAGCAGGGTCTGGGCCCAGAAGCTCTGGCCGAAATCCTGGTCGGCCAGCTGTTGCTGCAGTTCCAGCTGGGTCTCGGCGCGTGCCAGCAGGTCACCCAGCCCGTCAAACATGCCCCAGGTGACGTAGGCCCCCAACGCCATGAAGGCGAGCAGCTTGACCAGCGACTCGAAGGCCACGGCGTGGATCAGCCCCTCGTGGTGCTCGGTGGCATCGGTGTGGCGGGTGCCGAAGAGGATGGCGAAGACGGCCATCACCAGCGCCACGTAGAAGGCGGTGTCGGCGAACAGCGGTGCGCGGGTGATGTCGCTGTCGGCGGTCAGCACACTGAAGGAGGTGGCCACCGCCTTCAGCTGCAGGGCGATGTAGGGCAGGGTGCCGACCAGTGCCACCAGGCTGGCGAAGGCGGCCAGCGACTGGGTCTTGCCGTAGCGCGAGGCGATGAAGTCGGCGATGGAGGTGACGTTCTGGTGCTTGGCGACCCGGGTCATCTTGGCCAGGACCGGCCAGAACAGCAGGAAAGTGAGAATCGGGCCCACATAGATGCTGGCGAATGACCAGCCGCCGCTGGCGGCCTGGCCCACCGCACCATGGAATGTCCAGGAGGTGCAGTAGATGGCCAGTGCCAGGCTGTAGATGACCGGCCGTCGCTGGCTGGCACCGTGGCGTCGAGCATGGCGATCGCCACGCCAGGCGATGCCGAACAGCACGGCGATGTAGAGCAGCGATGCGGCGACCAGCAGCCAGCCTGAGAACATGAGCTTCCTCCCCCGGTGTCGCCGCCTATTCTAGGGCAATGGCGCGCCAGAGGGCAGGCACATGGCTCAGTCGGTCTCTTCGCAGACCGCGCGGTAGAGCGGGGCCTCCTCCGTCAGGCGGCGCATGGCACCCAGTTGCACCTGGCGCTCTTCTCCCTCAAGCGGCAGGGTCTCGCGGGTGGCGCAGTTCATCAGCCAGGTCTGGTGGCTGACGCTGTCCTGGGCCTGCTTCTCGAAGCGGTAGAGCAGGAATTCGACGCGTTTCTCGCCTTCCTGCCACTGCGTTGCCATGCCTTGCTTGTCGACCACGCTGAAGGCGGTGGTCATGGGGAAGAGGTAGGTCCAGGGGCGCCAGAACATGGCGTCCTGTTCGGCCTGAACGACGCGGGCGCTTTCCGGCAGTAGCGAGCGCTTGTGCTCGTACCAGCTGTACTCCGCCTGGATCTGGTAAGCGAGCATTCCCAGGCCGCCCAGGGCGGGGATGATCCAGCGCGGCAGGCGCTTGCCACTGACCTTGCGCAGCAGCAGGCCGATGCCCGCCGCCCCGAGACCGGCAAAGATCGCCCCAATCAAGTGCCAAATCATGGTTCACCTTTTTCAAAGAGATCGGGCTTCCCTTGGGAAGCCCGATCGGTTGGGGTTGGCTGGCCCGGCGAGCCGGGCCAGGGGGTCATTATGACCCAGAAGGTAGCGAGGCGTTAGTGGCTGCTGGCGGCACCAGCGCCCTTGGGATAGCGGACGCTCTCCACCAGGTCCTGGATCTCCTGCGGGGGCTCTTCGGTGGCGGTGGACACCAGGTAGGCCACCGTGAAGTTGCAGATCGCACCCACCGCGCCGAAGGAGAGCGGCGAGATGCCCAGGATCCAGTTGTCCGGAGTATTGGGCAGCATGTTGGTGTCGGGAATGAAGAACCAGCCCAGGTAGGTGAAGATGTAGAGCAGGGTGGCGACCAGGCCGGTCAGCATGCCCGCCACGGCGCCCTTGTTGTTCACTCGCTTGGAGAAGATCCCCATCATCAGCGCCGGGAACAGCGAGGCGCCGGCGATACCGAAGGCGAGTGCCACCGTCTGGGCGGCGAAGCCCGGCGGGTTGAGGCCCAGGTAGGTTGCCAGCAGGATGGCGCCCGCCATGGAGATCCGAGCGGCCAGCATCTCGCCCTTCTCGGTGATCTTCGGGTTGATCATGGTCTTGATCAGGTCGTGGCTGATCGCCGAGGAGATGGCCAGCAGCAGGCCCGCGGCGGTAGAGAGTGCGGCGGCGATACCACCGGCGGCGATCAGGCCGATGACCCACGGGGGCAGGTTGGCGATCTCGGGGTTGGCGAGTACCAGGATGTCGTTGTTGACGGTCAGTTCGCTACCTTCCCAGCCGTGAGAGGCCGCGGTCTCGGCGAACTCGGGATTGCTATCGTTGTAGAACTGGATGCGACCGTCGTTGTTCTTGTCCTCGAAGTTGATCAGGCCGGTCTCTTCCCAGGTACGGATCCAGCCCGGGCGATCTTCGTAGAGAATCGGGCGGTTCAGCTCATCGCTGTAGTCTTCCACCTCGCCGGCCATTTCCGGGTAGACGGTGGTCATCAGGTTGAGGCGCGCCATGGAGCCCACGGCGGGAGCGGTCAGGTAGAGCAGGGCGATGAACACCAGCGCCCAGCCGGCCGACCAGCGCGCATCGGCGACCTTGGGCACGGTGAAGAAGCGGATGATGACGTGGGGCAGGCCCGCGGTACCGACCATCAGCGACAGGGTGAACAGCACCATGTTGAGCTTGTTGTCGACGTCGGCGGTGTAGTCGCGGAAGCCCAGCGCGTTGACCACGCTATCGAGCTTGGCCAGCAGCGGTACGCCGGACTCGGCGTGGGTGCTGAACATGCCGAACATGGGGATCGGGTTGCCGGTCAGCTGCAGGGCGATGAACACCGCCGGGATGGTGTAGGCGATGATCAGCACCACATACTGGGCCACCTGGGTGTAGGTGATGCCCTTCATGCCGCCGAAGACCGCATACAGGAACACGATGAAGGCCGCGATCCAGATGCCCCAGGTGTTGGAGACCTCGAGGAAGCGCGAGAAGGCCACGCCGGCGCCGGTCATCTGGCCGATGACGTAGGTCACCGAGGCGACGATCAGGCAGACGACGGCCACCAGGCGCGCGGTATTGCTGTAGAAGCGCTCACCGATGAAGTCCGGCACCGTGAACTTGCCGAACTTGCGCAGGTAGGGAGCCAGCAGCATGGCCAGGATGACGTAGCCGCCGGTCCAGCCCATCAGGAAGGTGGAGTTGGCGTAGCCCCCGGAAGCCAGCAGGCCGGCCATGGAGATGAACGACGCGGCGGACATCCAGTCGGCGGCGGTGGCCATGCCGTTGGTGACCGGATGGACACCGCCGCCCGCCACATAGAAGTCCTTGGTCGAGCCCGCCCGGGCCCAGATCGCAATGCCGATGTAGAGGGCAAACGAGGCCCCTACGAACAGCAGGTTGATGGCAAATTGACTCATGCTGTCTTACTCCCCGAGTCCGAATTTCTTGTCGAGTTGGTTCATTCGCCAGGCGTAGAAGAAGATCAGGCAAATGAATGTCAGGATCGAACCCTGCTGGGCGAACCAGAAGCCCAGGTCGGTACCGCCTACCGGGATGCCGGCGAGTAGCGGCCGAAACAGGATGGCGCAGCCGTAGGAGACGAAGGCCCAGACGACCAGGCAGCCTGTAATCAGGCGCACGTTGGCCTTCCAGTACTCGGTTGAGTCGACTTTCTCTTCTGCCATGTCGTGTTCTCCACTTGTTGTTGAGCTAGGGAACTTGTGCAGTCGTTGGTTGAGGATCACCAGGGCAATCGCACGCCCCCGGCCACGAGGCGCATTGGTGTCGTGCGATTGCCCTGCATGATGCAGGTGGATAGTGGTCAATGAGGGGCGAAAATGAATCCCAGACTTTCGTATCATGAGAATAAAGTCATTCAACGATTTTTATAAAAAACACATATATTACAGTTATTTGTATTGATGTATTTCGTGAAATGACGAGAGGCTGGGGGGCGGGATAGAACCATGGTATATCCCGCGCTCCTTGGACCTTTGTCTAGGCTGAAAGGGCGGGATGGGACATTGGTCTAAACGGCGGCCGGTCGATACGTTGGTCTAGCTTATCGGCGAGGTGTCGTGGTTGTTATGCTCCGGGTAAGTACCGATGTGTCTTCGGCTTCATCGACAGCCGATCACGCCTGCGGAAATCAATAACAACGCCTCCGCCGATCGACCCCCCTTGAGTCATCGCTGCGGTGGAGGAGCCGTGAGGTCATGCCATGGTCGATCTCGATCTTTCCCAGCCGCCGTTCATGCTGCTCGACGACGCCGGTCGTGAGCGCGTGCGTCAGGGTGTCGACCTGGCCTACTTCGACCGCGACGAGATCATCCTCGAGGCGGGACAGCCCGGCGAGTACGTGTTCCTGATCCACAAGGGCGAGGTGGCCGAGATCGATACCACCCAGCCGGCGGCCCGGGACCGCCTAGGTCATTACACCCGGGGTGACCTGTTCGGTGCCATCAGCATCCTCAACGGCAAGAGCCGCTATCGTTTCCGCGCCGAGCAGGAGAGCCTCTGCTACCTGCTGCCCAAGGCGCTGTTTCTCGAGCTTTGCGACGACTACCCGCCGTTCGCCGAGTTCTTCCGCCAGACGTTGGCCCACAAGGCCCGCCTGCTCACCGAGCAGCGCGCCGAGGGCGGGGTGACCATGGCCGGCTTCATGCTCGCGACGGTGGACGAATGCATGCGCGAGCCGCTGGTGGTGCCCGCCGCCACGACCATCGCCGGGGCCGTGGCCACCATCAACGAGAGGCGCGCCGATTCGCTGCTGGTGGCGCGTGACGGCGGCCACGGGATGGTGACCAAGACCGATCTGCTCAATGCCCTGGTGGTGGACGAGCGTGGCCGCGACTGCCCGCTGGAGGGGCTGGGGCGGGCCGAGCTGATCACGGTGACACCGGGCCAGTACCTGTTCGAGGCGCTGGTGGTCATGACCCGCCACAAGGTAGAGCGGGTGGTGGTGGTGAAGGGGAAGACGCCGGTGGGGGTGGTGGAGCTGACCGACGTACTCAGCTACTTCTCCAGCCGCAGCTATGTGGTCAGCCTGCAGGTGGAGCAGGCGGAGAGCCTCGAGGCACTGGCCGCTGCCAGTCGCCGCACGCCTGAGCTGGTCAGTGCGCTGATGGCCCAGGGGGTCAAGCTGCGCTTCGCCATGGGGCTGCTCGCGGCCCTCAACGGGCGCATCATCAACAAGGCCTGGGGCTTCCTGGTGGATGAGCGCTACCACGGCGACAGTTGCCTGATGGTGATGGGCAGCGAGGGGCGCGGCGAGCAGATTCTCAAGACCGACCAGGACAATGGCCTGATCCTGTCCGATGACCTGGAGTGGCCCGACTGCGCCGAGCAGATGCAGCGCCTGACCGAGACCCTGATCGAGCTGGGCTATCCGCCCTGTCCCGGCCATATCATGGTCTCCAACCCCGAATGGGTGGGCACGGTCAGCCAGTGGCAACGGCGCATCGCCCGCTGGATCGAGGCCCGTGACGGCGACAGCCTGATGAAGCTGGCGATCATGCTCGACTCCCATGCGGTAGCGGGCAACCCGGCACTGCTCGACCGCGTGCGTGATGATCTCTTCGCCCAGTGTGCCGGCAACGAACTGCTGCTTTCCTACTTCGCCCGCACCATCCTGCGCTTCTCCACGCCGCTGACCCTGTTTGGCTCGCTCAAGCGGCCCCAGCACGGCATCGACATCAAGAAGGGGGGCATCTTCCCCATCGTCCACGGCGTGCGGGTGATGGCCCTGGAGCGCGGCATCCGGCCCACCTCGACCCTGGAGCGCCTGGAGACCCTGGCCGCCGCCGGCCGCCTGGAGCCACGCTTCGCCGAGGACCTGGCCGAGGCGCTGTCGCTGTTCACCGAGTTGCGCCTCAAGCAGCAGCTGGCCCGGCGCGAGGACGATGACGAGAGCGGTAACCCCGACCGGGTCGTGGTCCAGGAGCTCTCGTCGCTGGAGCGTGACCTGTTGCGCGAGGCGCTGCATATCGTCAAGGACTTCAAGCAGCGACTCTCGCACCGCTTCCACCTGGAGTACTCATGAACCGACGGAGCGACAACGACACAAGGAGACCGTCATGCTCAAGACCCTGAGGCGTGTCGCCGACCAGCGACGCCATGCCAACGGCGAGTACGCCTGGCTGTTTCACCCCTATACCGGGGACGAGATGGTGGTGATCGACACCGAGACCACCGGCCTGGATACCCGCACTGCCGAGCTGGTGTCGATTGCTGCGGTGCGGGTGCGTGGTGACCGCATCCTGACCAGCGACTCCCTGGACCTGCGCCTGAGGCGCCCCGATTCGCTGACCGGCGACTCCATTCGTATCCACGGCCTGCGCGGCATGGATCTCGATAACGGCGAGAGCCTCGACGTGGCCCTGGAGCGGCTGCTCGACTTCGTCGGCAATCGCCCGCTGGTGGGCTGGCACCTGGGGTTCGACCTGGCGATCCTGAACCGCGAGCTGCGCCCGCGCTTCGGCTTCGAGCTGCCCAACGCCACCGTGGACGTGGCCCAGCTGTGGCGCCGCCGGCTGCGTCGCCGCCACCCGCAGATCGACAGCCGGCCGCGTTTCGAGGCTGTGGCCGAGCGACTGGGCGTGCCGGTGATGGGGCGTCACACCGCCCTGGGCGACGCCGTCACCACCGCGCTGATGTTCCTGCGCCTGGAGCGGGGCCATGACACCGGCGACCAGTTGGCCTGAGGGCTATCGGCATCGCCTGGGGGCGCCGCCGATGGTAGGATGGCGCCCTCCCCATTTCCGCCCGCACTGGCAGCGCCAAGACCCATGCAAGACGCCGTGACCTTCGACCCCCGCGCCCTCGCTTCCGCTATCCAGGAAAGCGCCCCGCAAGAGCCCGCCATCCAGGAAGACACCGAGGCCCTCGATGCCCGGGCAAGGCGCGAGTTCAACAAATTGCACAAGCGCCTGCGACGCCAGGTGGGCAATGCGATCATCGACTACGGGATGATCCATGAGGGGGATCGGGTGATGGTCTGCCTCTCCGGGGGCAAGGATAGCTACACCCTGCTCGAGATCCTGCGCAGCCTACAGCGCAACGCCCCGGTGGCGTTCTCGCTGGTGGCGGTCAACCTCGACCAGAAGCAGCCCGGCTTCCCTGAGCACGTGCTGCCCGAGTACCTGGAAGGCACCGGCGTCGAGTACCATATCCTCGAGCGTGACACCTACTCGGTGGTCAAGGAGAAGACGCCCGAGGGCAAGACCACCTGCGCGCTCTGCTCGCGGCTGCGGCGGGGCTCCCTGTACGGTTTCGCCGAGGAGATCGGGGCCACCAAGATCGCCTTGGGCCATCACCGCGAGGATATCCTCGAGACGCTGTTCCTCAACATGTTCTTCGGTGGCAGCCTCAAGGCGATGCCGCCCAAGCTGCTCTCCGACGATGGTCGCAATATCGTCATCCGCCCGCTGGCCTACTGCCGCGAGGAGGATATCGCCGAGTTCGCCCGGCAGATGGCCTTTCCGATCATTCCCTGCAACTTGTGTGGCTCCCAACCCAACCTGCAGCGCCAGGTCGTCAAGGAAATGCTGGCCGAGTGGGAGGCGAAGCATCCCGGGCGCCTGGAGAGCATGTTCAAGGCGGTGACCAACGTCGCCCCCTCGCAGCTGGCCGATCGCGACCTGTTCGACTTCGCCGGGCTGGAGGAGAAGCAGGCCAGGATGCAGGCCAGCCGGATCGATATCCAGCAAGAGCTGTAAACCCGGCTTCGCCGGGAGCGGTAAGCTATAAGCTTTACGCTGTAAGAACAACTCTTTGCCGCTAGGCTTGGCGTCGATACCCTGGCTTACGGCTTACGGCTTACGGCTTACGGCTTACGGCTTACGGCTTACGGCTTACGGCTTACGGCTTACGGCTTACGGCTTACGGCTTACGGCTTACGGCTTACGGCTTACGGCTTACGGCTTACGGCTTACGGCTTACGCCGTTAGTGCGCCCCCTCCTCCTCGGCCAGGCGGGTGAGCGCCGGCAGGTCGAGGATATTGACCTCGCGGCCGGAGACGGCCACCACGCCCTGGGTCTGGAAGCGGCCGAGGATGCGGCTCACCGTCTCCACCGCCAGGCCCAGGTAGTTGCCGATATCGGCCCGGGACATGGAGAGACGGAAGCTGTAGGGAGAGTAGCCGCGGCGGCGGAAGCGCTCGGAGAGGCTGGTGAAGAAGCTGGCCAGGCGCTGGTCCGCGGTCTTGCGTGACAGCAGGCGCATCATGCGGCGGTCGGCACGCAGCTCCTTGCTCATGCTGCGGTAGAGCTGACCGCGCAACTCCGGCAACGACTCCGAGAGGTGGTCGAGGCGATCGAAGGGGATTTCGCAGACGGTGGTGGTCTCCAGTGCTACCACGGTGCCCGGGTAGTGCTGCTCGTCGATGCCGTCGAGGCCCACCAGCTCGCTGGGCAGGTAGAAATTGGTCAGCTGGTCCTCGCCGCTGCCCTCGGTGGTCACCTGCTTGAGGCTACCCGAGCGAACCGCGAAGACGCTGGTGAAGGGGCTGTCCTGGCGGAACAGCGCCTCGCCCTTCTTGAGTGGTGCGCGGCGCCGGATGATGGCGTCGAACTGGTCCATGTCCTCCACCTCCAGCGCCAGAGGCAGGCAGAGCGAGCTCAGGCTGCAGGTCTGACAGCGCGTCTCCTGTAGCACCGAGCGCCGTCGGCCGGTGAGGGTGTCCGCCATGGCCCTATCCTTCTTGATCGTGGTCATGGGCCCATTATGGAGCAAAGCGAGGGCAGGGCAAACCACCCTGGGCAGGGTGATGGAGAACGTTGCCATCCCGGGGGGGGGGGCGTCAGGGGCCAGGCGGGGGGGCGAGTGCCTCGAGGATGCGGGGCAGTCGCCAGTGCCCCTCGGCGGTCAGCGCCACCCGGCCGGCAGCAAGATCGACAAGCCCCTCGCTACATAGTGCTTCGAGGTCGGTGCCCGTCGACAGCACGGCAGGGTCGACAGAACGGCCGCAGAGCAGGGCTTCGAGGATCGCCCGGTGATGCTGCTGGTCGGGCGTCAGGCGGATACCGCGTGCGGTGGGCAGGCGGCTGGCATCCAGGGCCCCCTCGTAGCTCGCCAGGGTGTCGGTGTTGCGAACCCAGAGCTCACCGATGCGGCTGGTGGCGCCCAGGCCGAGCCCCAGGAGGTCACCTGCGGTGTCCTGGGTGAAGCCCAACGGGCCGTGCCCCAGGGTGCCGCTGGCCCGCGACTGGGCCAGGCGGTCGTCGCGACGTGCGAAGAGGCCGAGGCCGATATGCACGTAGCCGGATGCCTCCAGGTGGGCACGTGCCACGGCCAGCAGCTGGCGCCGCGTCGCCGCGTCGGGTAGCCAGTCGCGATGAATGGCGCGCTGGGCCAGGTGGCGCTCCGGGCGGTGGTTGTAACGGTGGAGGCGGATGCGTGCCGGGGCCATGCCGAGCACCTGCTCGAGGGTATCGGCGAGGGCTTGCGGGGTCTGGAAGGGCAGGCCGAGCATCAGCGACAGGGTCAGTTCCCGGAAGCCCAGTCGGTCGGCCTCATCGACCAGCGCCTCGGTCAGTGCCCGGGGCTGGATGCGGTTGATCGCCCGCTGTACCCGGGGGTCGAGCTCATGCACGCCCAGGCTGAGGCGATTGAAGCCCAGCGCCTGGAGGTGGCGCAGGGTGAGCATGTCGGCCTCGCGGGGGTCGAGTTCGATGCTGAAGTCGCGCTCCCGGGCAGCGGAGAGCCCCAGGCGGGCGTCCAGGCGATCGAAGAGGTCGCTCATCTGGTCCAGGGTGAGGAATGTCGGCGTCCCGCCGCCCCAGTGCAGGCGTGACACCGGGGGCAGTCCGCTTAGCCGGCGCCGGGCCAGCACCATCTCGCGGTCGAGTCGCGTCAGGTAGGGTTCCGCCTGGCGACTGTCGTGGGAGGGCACGCACAGGCTGGCGCAGAAGCGGCAGGCATGACGGCAGAAGGGCAGGCGCACCCTTACCGCGAGGGAGGCATCGGCCGGGCGCTCGGCGAGGGCCGCCTCCAGCGCGGGAGCAGCGACGCCCGGGTGATAGTGGTGGGGCGCGGGATAGGCGACCTCGGTGGCCGATACCAGATCGCCCGCGCCGGGCAGCGGCTCTCGAGGCGGGCTCGAGGCCCCTTGGGGGGCAGTGCGCTTGGCGTGAACGGACATGGGCGACTCCGGGTCGTGGACATACTCCCCATGCTAGGGTGCCGCGGCCAGGCAAGCGTTGAGCTGTGTCAATCCCGCGTGGAATAGTCGTCAGCCGAGAGGCGCTCCGCCTCCCGGGAGCAGTTGCCACAGCTGCCAGAGAGCGAAGGCGATGATCAATAGCGCGGCGATGCTGCGGGTGGCACGGTGGCGAATCAGGCCGGCCAGCTGGCGGGCGGCGAGCCCGGTGGCCAGCAGTGCCGGCAGGGTGCCGAGGCCGAAGGCGCCCATCAGCAGTGCGCCCCGCAGCGGGTCGGCCATGGCCAGGCTCCAGGCCAGCATCGAGTAGACCAGCCCGCAGGGCAGCCAGCCCCACACCGCGCCCAGCGCCACGGCCTGGGGAATCCTGACCACCGGCATCAGCCGGCGCCCGAACGGCTCCAGGTGGCGCCACAGGCGCCGTCCAACGGTTTCGATCCCGAGCAGCCCCTTCCACCAGTCGGCGATATACAGGGCCATCAGGATCAGCATCAGTGCGGCGAGCCCCTGCAGGATCAGGCGCGCGGGAGCGGTCAGCGAGAGCAGGGTGCCGAGTGACGCCGCCAGGGCGCCCGCCACCATGTAGCTGGTGATGCGGCCCAGGTTGTAGCCCAGCAGCAGGCCGGAGAGACGGGCGGATGAGCGCATGCTGGGGGGCACGGCGAAGGAGAGCGCGCTCATGATGCCGCCGCACATGCCGATGCAGTGGGCACCGCCCAGCAGGCCGAAGACGACGGCCGCGGCGAAGGGCGGCAGGTCGAGCCCGGTAGGATCCATCAGCGCACCTCGTCGTCCGGACGGCGGTCCGGCGGCGTCGGGGCGTCGACGTCTTCGGTGGGGGGCAGCTCGGAGGGGCGGTCGTTCGCGTCGTCGTCGAAGAGGATACGGTAGGCCGGCCCCTCGAGGTCCTCGAACTGGTCGTGCTTCACCGCCCAGAAAAAGGCCCAGACGGCCAGGCCGAGCAGGGTCAGAGACAGTGGAATCAGCAGGTAGAGAATGCTCACGGACTCACCTCCGAGGGCGCGCCGGCCGGTGCCGCTGGCGCTGGCGTGTCGGCGAGACGGCTGTGGAAGCGGTTGAGGCGCAGGGCGTTGCCGACCACCACCAGGGAGCTGGCCGACATGCCGATGGCGGCCAGCCAGGGCGGCACGATGCCGATGGCGGCGAGTGGCATGGCCGAGGCGTTGTAGATCACCGACCATAGCATGTTCTGGCGCATCACCCGACGGGTGGCGCGGCACAGTTCCACCGCCTCGGCGATGCGTGAGAGGCGTGGGCTGAGCAGGATGGCGTCGGCGCTGGTGCGGGCCAGGTCGGTGGCGCCATTCATGGCGATGGCCACGTCGGCCCCGGCCAGGACCGGCACGTCGTTGATGCCGTCGCCGACCATGGCGACCTTCTCGCCGCCGGCCTGGCGCTCGCGGATGCGCGCAAGCTTGCGCTCCGGGCTGGCGCCGCCCTCCCAGGTCGTGATGCCCAGCCGCCGGGCCAGGCCCTCGGCGGCCTCGGGGGTGTCGCCGGAGAGCAGTTCCACGGCCAGGCCCAGTGCCTGCAGCATGGCCACCGTCTCGGCGGCATCCTCGCGCACCTGGTCCTGGAGGCGAAACCAGCAGCGCGGCTCGCCCGCCTCGGCGAGCAGCAGCCACTGGCCCTCCCCGGGGGGCTCCTGGGAGGCCTCGGGGGCGGCGAAGTCCGCGCGGCCCAGTCGCCAGGCGCGACCGTCCAGCCGCCCCTCGAGACCCTTGCCCGGGCGATTGGTGATCTGCTCGGCGCGCCGGTCGATATCGCGGTAGGGGTGGAAGGCGCGCGCGATGGGGTGTTCGGAGCGTGCCTCCAGGGCGGCGGCCAGGGCGCGGGCCGAGGCCGCATCGAGCCCGCCCAGCGGACGCGTCTCCACCAGGCTCATGCGGCCGGTGGTCAGGGTGCCGGTCTTGTCGAGGATCACCCGGTCGACCTGGGAGAGGGCCTCGATGGCATCGGCGCGGGTGACTAGTACCCCGCGTCGGCGCAGCTGGCCATGGCCGGCGGTGAGCGCGGTGGGTGTCGCCAGGGCCAGGGCGCAGGGGCAGGTCACCACCAGTACCGAGAGGGTGACCCACAGCACGCGTGACGGGTCGATGAACCACCAGACGATGGCCACACCCAGGGCCACGAACAGCAGCCGCAGCACGAACAGGTGGGCCATGCGCGCGGCCATCTGGGCCAGGCGCGGGCGGCTTTCGAAGGCGCGGTCGGTGAGGTCGACGATGCCGGAGACCCGGGCGTCGCGGCCGGCATGCGTCACGCGCACCACCAGTGGACTCTCGATGTTGTGGCTGCCGCCGGTGACGGTGTCGCCGACGCGGCGGATCACGGGCAGGTACTCGCCGGTGAGCATCGACTCGTCGAGGCTCGATTCGCCCTCCTCGATCACGCCGTCGGCGGGCACGGTGTGGCCGGGCTTGACCAGTACCCGGTCGCCGGCGGAGAGCTCGCCGGCGGGCAGGATTCTCTCCTCGCCCGCGTCGGTCAGGCGGATCGCCGAGGGGGGCAGGGCGCCGGCCAGGGCGTTGCCGGTATGGCCGCTGCGGCGCCGGGCGCGGGCCTCCACATAGCGCCCGAAGAGCAGGAAGAAGGTGAACATCGCCACCGAGTCGAAGTAGACCTCTCCCATACCGCTGATCACCGCATAGCCGCTGGCCAGATAGGCGCCGCCGATGGCGATGGAGACCGGCACGTCCATGCCCAGCACCCGGGTGCGCAGGTCGCGCAGCGCGTTGCGGAAGAACGGCAACGCGGAGAAGAACACCACCGGGGTGGCCAGGGCGAAGGAGAGCCAGTGGAACAGGGCGAGGAAGTCCTCGCTGATCTCCCCGGGGCCGGCCACGTAGATGGGAATCGAGAACATCATCACCTGGGCCATGCCCACCGCGGCGACGATCAGGCGGCGCACGGTCATGCGCTCCTCGCGCTGCAGTCGCGCCTGGGCCTCGTCGGGCTCCCAGGGCTGAGCCTGGTAGCCGATGGCAGCCATCTCGGCGAGGATCCGCGACAGCGTGACCCGGCTCGGGTCCCAGCTGACGCGTACCCTGTGGTGGGTGAGGTTGACCGCGCTTGCGGCGATGCCCTCGAGGCCATTGAGCCGGTGCTCGATCAGCCAGGCGCAAGCGGCACAGGTGATGCCGTCCACCGCCAGGGTGGCGTGGACGCGGCCGCTGTCGTCCCCCTCGGGATGCACGAACTGGCACTGCAGCCCGGGATCGTCGAATACCGCCCAGGTCTCGGCCCGGGCGGCGTCGCGATCATCGGGGCGCTCCGGCAGCTCGGTGCGGAAGCGGTAGTAGCTGGCCAGCCCGCCATCCACGATGGCGTGGGCCACCGCCTCGCAGCCGGGACAGCACAGCGGATGGCGGGTGTCGTCCAGGGTGATCGACCAGGGTGCCCTGGCGGGCACCGGGTTGCCGCAGTGATAGCAGGGCGTGTCGCGGGAGGTCTCGGAGGTATCGCTCGTCATGTTGCAGATACCGGGCTAGAGGCCCGGTTCCAGGGTTGCCTCGTTGTCGCTGGGAAAGCTCGCCTCGCCGGTCAGCCGCCACTCGGCTCCCTCCCCGGCCTCGGGCTGCAGTTGCAGGTACCAGCGGTGGCGCAGGGGCTCATCCAGGGTGGTGACGTAGCGCCCCTCGCGCACGTGCTCGAGGGTCAGCTCGCGGTCGAAGTCGCTGTCGGTGGGGAAGATCAGTGCCAGGTGCAACCGTTGTGGCTGGCGCGGGCCGGACAGGTCGACGACCACGTCCCCGGTGCGGTTGTCGACCCGCAGGCGGGCCGCGAGCCCCAGCTCCAGGGCGTGCTCCTGCTTGGCCAACTGCTCGTTGATGGCCAGGCCGCGCTCGTAGTAGTCGCCCCCCACCGAGCCATCGTAGAAGCGGATCGATAGCGCCAGGTAGACCAGGCTGAAGGTGATCGATGAGAGCAGCAGTCCGATCAGGAACCAGGGCCAGAACTGCTTGTACCAGGGCTTGATGTCGTCGCTCATCTTATCTCCGCAGGTCGCCGAGGAAGCGTGCCTCGCGCTCCAGGCTGATGTCAGGGGACTGTTCGGCGGTCAGTCGCAGGGTGATGGCGTGGCTCGGCTGCTCGATGGCCGCGGCCGGGGCGGTGAGGGTGACCACCCGTTGGCGGGAGTCGCTGGCCGGGACCTGGATGCGATCGATGTCCAGTGTCAGCCCCGGCAGGCCGGAGGCCTCCAGGCGGTACACATGGGCCTCTCCATCCATGTTGCGCACGGTGATGGCATAGCTGTTGCTGATGCCGCCGTCGGCGGTGGTCTGGAACAGCCGGTTGCGGTCTCGCTCGACGTCGAAGGAGAGCGGTGTGCGGTCGCCCACTGACCAGGCGAAGAGCCCGATCATCACCAGCAGGGCGGCGAGATAGCCCATCAGGCGCGGGCGCAGGATATGGGTCGGCTTGCCCTCCAGGGCGTTCTCGGTGGTGTAGCGGATCAAGCCCCGGGGATAGCCCATCTTGTCCATCACGCTGTCGCAGGCGTCGATGCAGGCCGCACAGGTGATGCACTCGTACTGCAGGCCGTCGCGGATGTCGATGCCGGTGGGGCAGACCTGCACGCAGAGGTCACAATCGATGCAGTCACCGTGGCCTGCCGCCTGGGCCTGCTGATGAGAGAGATTCTTCTTGCGACGACCGCGGGGCTCGCCTCGCGCGCTGTCGTAGGAGACGATCAGGGTGTCGCGGTCGAACATCACCGACTGGAAGCGGGCGTAGGGGCACATGTAGATGCACACCTGCTCACGCAGCCAGCCGGCATTGAGGTAGGTGAAGACCAGGAAGAAGCCGACCCAGAAGTAGGACCAGCCATGGGCCTCCAGGGTGGGTAGCTCCATCACCAGATCACGGATGGGGGTGAAGTAGCCGACGAAGGTGATGCCGGTGGCCAGGGCAATGAGCAGCCAGATGGCGTGCTTGGCCCCCTTGCGCCACAGCTTGTCGGCGTTCATGGGCTGCTTGTCGAGCTTGATGCGACGGTTGCGCGAGCCCTCCAGGCGGTGCTCGACCCAGATGTAAAGGAAGGTCCAGACGCTCTGTGGGCAGGTATAGCCGCACCAGACGCGACCGGCAAATACGGTGATGAAGAACAGCCCGAAGGCGCAGATGATCAGCAGCCAGGAGAGCAGCATGAACTCCTGCGGGTAGAAGGTGGCCGAGAAGATATGGAACTCGCGACCGGGCAGGTTGAACCAGATGGCGGGGCGACCGCCCCAGGGCACCCAGGGCAGCAGAAAGAAGGCCAACATCAGCGCCCAGTTGGCACTGCGGCGAATCTTCTGGAATAGGCCCTTGATCTCGCGCACATAGATATGGCGCCGGCGGGTATACATCTCCTGGGTGACGGCTTCCTGGGGCGTATGGTGCTGCACGGATTGCGGGGTGACATCGCGAGTAGGGATCTTGTCGCTCATGGCTGGCTCACGGCAGGAAGGTGGGGCCCGGGTTGCTTCGGGGCATGATAGGGCTATTGTATCGATGCGTCGCACAAACGAGAAAGGGTGCGACCTGAGGTCGCACCCTTCCAGGCTTACCAGAGTGGAGTGTCTCAGTCCTGGTCGCGCAGGCTGTAGACATAGGCAGCCACCAGATGCACGCGCTCCTCGCCGATATAGGCGGCCTGGGCCGGCATATGACCGTTGCGGCCATTACGCAGGGTCTGGCGCACCGAGTCAGCGACGCTCTGGCCGGGCTGCTGATAGAGCCAGATATTGTTGGTCAGGTTAGGCGCGCCGAGTGCCTGGTTGCCGGTGCCGTCGGGCATATGACAGGCGGCACACACCGAGGCGAAGGTCGCCGCACCACTCTCGGCGCGTTCGGCATCATGCTCGTTGCCGGAGAGCGCGAGGACGTGCTGGGTAACGTTCTCGATGTTCTGCTCGCCCAGCTGCTGCCAGGAGGGCATCAGACCGTTACGGCCGTTGTTGAGGGTCGCCAGGATATTCTCCGGCTCGCCGCCATACAGCCAGTCGTCGTCGGTCAGGTCGGGGAAGCCGTAGCCGCCCTGAGCGCCCGAGCCGTGACATACCGCGCAGTTGTTGAGGTAGATACGCTCGGCGACCTGCATCGCCTCCCCATCCTGGGCCAGCTCGGGAATCGGCACCTCCTGGTACTGGGCGAAGATCGGTGTAAAGCGCTCCTCGGCTCGCGCCACTTCCTGCTCCCACTGCCCCTCCTGGCTCCAGCCCAGCAGGCCGGCAAAGTTGCCCAGGCCCGGATAGAGCACCAGGTAACCCAGCGCGAAGATCACGGTGCCGAGGTAGAGCTGGAACCACCAGCGCGGCAGCGGATTGTCGTACTCCTCGATGCCGTCGGCGGCATGGCCGGTGGTGTCGACATTGCCTTGGGCATCGGGGGTCTTGTCGGTCTTGCGGTTGGCATAGAGCAGCCAGAAGGCAATACCGATGGAGCCCAGCGTGATGACGATGATCCAGGCGCTCCAGAACCCGGAAAGGGAGTCACCCCAGAGATTATTCATGTGTTCCTGTCTCCCTTGCGCTTGCAAGACTCGTTCTTGCGGGAATCGGCCCCGTCAGGCGAGGCGCTTGTGTCACGGTTCGGTTGCTGGTCATCGTCGGCGAAGGGCAGGTTGGCCGCTTCGTCGAAGTCCGGCTTGCGCCGCTTCGAGTAGGCCCACACCGTAATGCCGATGAAGACCACGATCAGAGTGCCGGTGACGATGCCGCTGACGGTGCCGCTATCCATGTCATTGGTCCTTGAGGACGGTGCCCAGCTGTTGCAGATAGGCGATCAGAGCGGTGATCTCCTGCTCGCCACGCACCTCGCCGGTGGCGTTTTCGATCTGTTCGTCGGTGTAGGGCACGCCAAGGGCGCGTAGGGCACGCATCTTCTTGGGCGTAGCCTCGCCGTCGACGGTGTTCTCGAACAGCCATGGGTAGGCGGGCATCACCGACTCGGGCACCACATCACGCGGGTTGTACATATGCGCGCGGTGCCAGTCGTCGCTGTAGCGGCCGCCCACGCGGGCGAGGTCGGGCCCGGTGCGCTTGGAGCCCCACAGGAAGTTGTGGTCGTAGACCGTTTCGCCGGCCACGGTGTAGGGCCCATAGCGCTCGGTCTCGGCGCGGAAGGGGCGCACCATCTGCGAGTGGCAGCCGACACACCCCTCGCGGCGATAGATATCGCGCCCCTCGAGCTCCAGGGCGGTCAGCGGCTTGAGCCCCTCTACCGGCTGCGTGGTCTGCTTCTGGAAGAACAGTGGCACCACCTCGGCCAGGCCGCCGAAGCTGATTACCACCAGAATCAGCACGGCGAGCAGGCCGACGTTCTTTTCGACGATCTCGTGTCTCATTGGAAGTCTCGTTCCCTATAGGCTCAGGCGGTCTGGGGAAGCGGCTGACGGGCCTCTTCGCCGCGCTTGATGGTCCGGGTGACGTTATAGGCCATGATCAGCATGCCGGTGACCCAGCACAAGCCGCCGATCAGACGCACGATGTAACCGGGTCCGCTGGCTTCGACGGACTCGACGAAGGTGTACATCAGGGTGCCGTCCGGGTTGATCGCACGCCACATCAGGCCCTGGAGGATGCCGTTGACCCACATGGAGGCGATGTAGAGCACGGTGCCGATGGTCGCCAGCCAGAAGTGCACGGCGATCAGGTTGACCGAGTACATCTCGGTGCGGCCGAACAGGCGCGGGATCAGGTGGTACATGGAGCCGATGGTGATCATCGCCACCCAGCCCAGGGCGCCGGCGTGGACGTGACCGATGGTCCAGTCGGTGTAGTGGGAGAGGGCGTTGACGGTTTTCACCGCCATCATCGGTCCCTCGAAGGTGGACATGCCGTAGAAGGAGAGGGCGACCACCAGGAAGCGCAGGGTCGGGTCGGTGCGCAGCTTATGCCAGGCACCGGAGAGCGTCATCATGCCGTTGATCATGCCACCCCAGGAGGGTGCCAGCAGGATGATCGACAGCACCATGCCCAGTGACTGGGTCCAGTTGGGCAGAGCGGTATAGTGCAGATGGTGCGGGCCGGCCCACATGTAGACCATGATCAGCGCCCAGAAGTGGACGATGGAGAGGCGATAGGAGTAGACCGGACGCTCGGCCTGCTTCGGCACGAAGTAGTACATCATGCCCAGGAAGCCGGCGGTCAGGAAGAAGCCCACCGCGTTGTGGCCGTACCACCACTGCACCATGGCATCGATAGCGCCGGCGTAGAGGGAGGTGGAGTACCAGGCGGTGACCGGAATCGCCGCGTTGTTGACGATATGCAGCACGGCGATGGTGAGGATGAACGCAGCATAGAACCAGTTGGCCACATAGATATGCGACACCTTGCGGCGCTTGACGGTCATCAGGAAGACGATCGCATAGGCGATCCAGACCACCGCCAGCAGGATATTGATCGGCCACTCCAGCTCGGCGTACTCCTTGGTGGTGGTGTAGCCCAGCGGCAGGGTCGCCACGGCGAGCAGGATCACCGCCTGGTAGCCCCAGAAGGTGAAGGCGGCGAGCCGGTCGGAGAACAGGCGCACCTGGCAGGTGCGTTGCACCACGTAGTAGGAGGTGGCAATCAGTGCCGAGCCGCCGAAGGCGAAGATCACGGCGTTGGTATGCAGCGGGCGCAGGCGGCCGAAGCTGGTCCAGGGTAGATCGAGATTCAGTTGCGGCCAGACCAGCTGGGCGGCGAGGATGACACCGAGTGTCATGCCCACGATGCCCCAGACCACGGTCATGATCGCGAACTGCCGAACTACCTTGTAGTTGTAGGTCGGGTGTTCAAATGCTGTGCTCATGTCGGGTTCCCATCGAACGCGGTAGGAGATTAAAGCTGCGTCAGTCTGTCACAGACGCGGCCTCCCTGAGGATGATGCAGATCAATTCGCGTGAGATTCTACCCCAGCCGAGCCATATCCTGAACACGCCTATCGGCGTAATCGTAGAACTCGCAAGGAGATATCTTGTCGCATCATTCCGATCAGCATGATGAGCCCATTACCCCGGCCGAGTGTCGTGCGCGCCTGCTGAGGGGCGAACATGGCCGCTGGTGGTTGCCCGAAGGGCCCCTCGAAGTCCGCGGCGAGGCGGCGGTTGGTCGACTGCTGATTGCCCATGGCGCGGGGGCGGGCCAGGATTCCACGTTCCTGCAACGGCTGCGTGCCGGCCTGGCCGAAGGCGGCGTCCAGACCCTGGCCATCGAGTTCGCTTATCTCCAGCAGATGCGCCGTGAGGGGCGCCGGCGCCCCCCGCCGCGTGTCGATCGCCTGGTCGAGGAGATGGTGGCCTGGTGCGACCTTCTGTCACACCCTCGGTTGCCTCCCCTGTGGCTGGGCGGCAAGTCCATGGGCGGGCGAGTGGCCAGTCTTCTCGCCGCCCGCGACGGCGCCCCGGGCCTGGTTCTGTGCGGCTACCCCTTCCATCCGCCCGCCAAGCCCGAACGGCTGCGGCTCGATCACTGGCCGCGGCTCGCCTGCCCCACGCTGGTGGTCCAGGGCACTCGCGACCCCTTCGGCACCCGTGATGAGGTGGCGAGTTACGCGTTGCCCGGGAGTGTGCGGCTGCACTGGCTGGAGGATGGCGATCATGATTGGCAGCCGCGTCGTGCCAGCGGCAGGAGTCAGGTACAGCTGATCGATGAGGGGTGCGCCGCCATTGTTGCTTGCATGGCCGCCCAGGCCAGCGGCCATGCGTGGCCAAGTGAGTGAATCCGCTGGTGAATGCGGTATCGACGCCGGGTGACAAAAAGCATTGACTTTGGAGGCCGCCCCTGTAGAATGCAGCGCCACATGACCGGGGGTGGTTAGCTCAGCTGGGAGAGCACCAGCCTTACAAGCTGGGGGTCACAGGTTCGAACCCTGTACCACCCACCACTGCTCAGGCAGTCCCGATCATGTAGGTAGCACGCAGCGGACCGGTAGTTCAGTTGGTTAGAATGCCGGCCTGTCACGCCGGAGGTCGCGGGTTCGAGTCCCGTCCGGTCCGCCAACGTGTTTCCGATCAGTCAGCCCTGTTGCGGACCGGTAGTTCAGTTGGTTAGAATGCCGGCCTGTCACGCCGGAGGTCGCGGGTTCGAGTCCCGTCCGGTCCGCCATCAAGGCCTGGCAGCTTGCTTGAGAAAGTGCAGTATCCAAAGTGCGATAACGTGGGTGATTAGCTCAGTTGGTTAGAGCACCAGCCTCACATGCTGGGGGTCACTGGTTCGAATCCGGTATCACCCACCACGCGGACCGGTAGTTCAGTTGGTTAGAATGCCGGCCTGTCACGCCGGAGGTCGCGGGTTCGAGTCCCGTCCGGTCCGCCATCGTCGCCACGAATTCTTGAAGCCCCGAGCCCATTCGCTCGGGGCTTCTTCGTATGCGCCGGATTGCACGGTACCCGACGGCCCTCCCGCGCCGATCGCCCGCCATCTCATTTTCCCTCGTCTCCCCCCCCCGCCCCGCGGCAGCCGCTTTGCACCTGCGCGTCAGCTATCATACAGTTGTTTGATTCGGCCCGATGACAACTTCCCCGATAATGACCGGAGCGCCGCCATGACCGCCTACCCGCACCTGTTTCGCCCCCTAGTGCTTGGCCACCTGACCCTGCCCAACCGGGTGCTGATGGGCTCCATGCACACCAACCTGGAGGAGGTGCCGGGTGGCTTCGAACGCCTGGCGGCCTTCTACACCGAGCGCGCCCGGGAGGGGGTCGGGCTGATCGTCACCGGGGGCATCGCCCCCAACCCTGAGGGGGCGGTGTTCCAGGGGGCGGCGACCCTGGAGCGTGAGGCACAGCTGGGCGATCACCGTCGGCTGGTAGAGGCGGTGCATGGCGAGGGCGGCAGGATCTGCATGCAGATCCTGCATGCCGGGCGCTACGCCTACACGCCGGAGCTGGTGGCACCCTCGGCGATCCAGGCGCCCATCAATCCCTTCTCCCCCCGGGCGCTCGCCGCCGCTGAGGTGGAGCGCCAGATCGAGGACTATGTGCGCTGTGCCGCGCTTGCCAGGCGGGCCGGCTACGATGGCGTGGAGGTGATGGGGTCGGAAGGCTACTTGATCAATCAGTTCATCTGCCGACGCACCAATCATCGCGACGATGAGTGGGGAGGCGTTTTCGAGAACCGGATCCGTTTCCCGTTGGAGATCGTGCGACGCATCCGCGAGACGGTTGGCGACGACTTCCTGGTGATCTTCCGCCTCTCCATGATCGACCTGGTGGAGGAGGGTAGTTCCCATGATGAGGTGGTGGCCCTGGCCAGGGCGCTCGAGGCGGCCGGCGCCGACGCGCTCAACACCGGCATCGGCTGGCATGAGGCCCGGGTGCCCACCATCGTCACCAGCGTGCCCCGGGCGGCCTTCACCGAGGTGACCCGGCGGCTTAAGGGGGAGGTCTCCCTGCCGCTGATCGCCACCAATCGCATCAATATGCCCGAGGTCGCCGAACGGGTGCTGGCCGAGGGGCATGCCGACATGGTCAGCATGGCGCGGCCCTTCCTCGCCGACCCGGCCTGGGTCAGCAAGGCCGCGGCGGGGCGCAGCGACGAGATCAACACCTGCATTGCCTGTAACCAGGCCTGCCTCGACCATACCTTCGCCGGCAAGCTCACTTCCTGCCTGGTCAACCCGCGCGCCGGTCACGAGACCGAGCTGGTCATCGAGCCGGCGCAAGCGCCGCGCCGCATCGCCGTGGTGGGCGGCGGGCCGGCGGGCCTGGCCGCGGCGCTGACCGCGGCCAGGCGCGGCCACCTGGTGACCCTCTTCGAGAGGGAGGAGGCGCTCGGCGGCCAGTTCCGCTATGCCCTCCAGATCCCTGGAAAGGAGGAGTTCGCCGAGACCCTGCGCTACTTCCGGGTAATGCTCGACAAGCACGGCGTCGAGGTGCGGCTCAACCATGCCGCGGATGTGGCGACGCTGGCCGGCTTCGATGGCGTGGTGTTGGCCAGCGGGGTGCGCCCGCGCCGGCTCGCGCTTCCCGGCAGCGATCACCCCAAGGTGTTGGGCTACCCCGAGGCTATCCAGTATCCCGAGCGGGTGGGGCCCCGGGTGGCGATCATCGGCGCGGGGGGCATCGGCTTCGATGTCGCCGAGCGGCTGACCCAGGTCGGCCAGCCGTCGCTGGACGCCGAGGCCTGGTGCGCGGAGTGGGGCGTAGACCTCGCCGTCGCCTCTTCGGGTGGGCTCAAGGCGCCGCGTCATCCCCGGGCGGCGCGTCGGGTCTACCTGCTGCAGCGCAAGTCCAGCAAGCCCGGGAAGGGGCTCGGCAAGACCACCGGCTGGGTGCATCGGGCATCGCTCCGGCAGCGTGGCGTGGAGGCGCTGGCCGGCTGCGAGTACCTGCATATCGATGATGCCGGACTGCATGTCCGGCATGCTGGCCAGCCGCGCCTGCTGGAGGTCGATACGGTGGTGGTCTGTGCTGGCCAGGAGTCGGTGCGCGAGCTCCACGCACCGCTGTGCGAGGCCGGCGTGGCCGTGCACCTGGTCGGGGGTGCCCTGGAGCCCGGCGAGCTCGACGCCAAGCGTGCCATCGACCAGGGTACCCGGGTGGCCGCCATGCTCTGAGCGTTGCCTGGTCGTCCTCTTGCGGGCCTGCCAGCGTCGTGATGGCAGGCCCGCTGCGTTGAATGCCGTGTCCCCGGCGGTGTCGAACCATGAGTCCGTAGCGGGCTCATAGGGATACAGACAAGCGTTGACAGGATGTCAGTCGATAGTGTGCCGGGCTGACCTACGCTGAAGGTGACCCTGTTCTCGTGCGCCCGCCGGCCGGCGCCGAGCCATCGGGCTTAAGGAGACATCGATGAGCATCTTCGACCATGTGCAGAACCGTTTCGCCCGTGTCCAGCAGGAGGAGATGAGCCTGCAGGAGTATCTGGAGCTGTGTCGCGACGAGCCGTTGGCCTATGCATCGGCCGCCGAGCGCATACTTCAGGCGATCGGCGAGCCTGAGGTCATCGACACGGCCAAGGATCCGCGGCTGTCACGCATCTTCTCCAACAAGGTGATCCGCCGCTACCCGGCCTTTGCCGAGTTCTACGGCATGGAAGAGGCGATCGAGCAGATCGTCGCCTATTTCCGCCATGCCGCCCAGGGGCTGGAGGAGCGCAAGCAGATCCTCTACCTGCTGGGGCCGGTGGGCGGCGGCAAGTCATCCCTGGCCGAGCGCCTCAAGCTGCTGATGGAGAAGGTGCCCTTCTATGCCATCAAGGATTCGCCGGTCTACGAGTCGCCGCTGGGCCTGTTCTCGCCGGAGGAGGATGGCGAGCTGCTGGAGAAGGAGTACGGGGTCCCCCGCCGCTATCTGAAGAGCGTGATGTCGCCCTGGGCGGCCAAGCGCCTCAAGGAGTACGGCGGCGACATCAGCCAGTTCCGGGTGGTGCGTCTCTACCCCTCGCGACTCAACCAGATCGCCATCTCCAAGACCGAGCCCGGCGACGAGAACAACCAGGACATCTCCTCGCTGGTGGGCAAGGTGGATATCCGCCAGCTCGAGCTCTACTCCCAGGACGACCCCGACGCCTACAGCTTCTCCGGCGGCCTGTGTCGAGCCAACCAGGGGTTGATGGAGTTCGTCGAGATGTTCAAGGCGCCGATCAAGGTGCTGCATCCGCTGCTGACGGCGACCCAGGAGGGCAACTACAACCCCACCGAGGGCATGGGGGCGATCCCCTTCGAGGGCGTCGTGCTGGCCCACTCCAACGAGAGCGAGTGGCAGACCTTCCGCAACAACCGCAACAACGAGGCCTTCCTGGACCGGGTCTATATGGTCAAGGTGCCTTACTGCCTGCGGGTCTCCGAGGAGATCAATATCTACAGGAAGCTGCTGGAGCACTCGTCGCTGTCCCGGGCGCCCTGCGCCCCGGATACCCTGCGCATGCTCGCCCAGTTCTCGGTGCTCTCGCGGCTCAAGGAGCCGGAGAACTCCAGCATCTACTCCAAGATGCGGGTCTACGACGGCGAGAACCTCAAGGACACCGACCCCAAGGCCAAGTCGATCCAGGAGTACCGCGACGCCGCCGGGGTCGATGAGGGTATGGATGGGCTCTCCACCCGCTTCGCCTTCAAGATCCTCTCCAAGGTGTTCAACTTCGACAGCCACGAGGTGGCCGCCAACCCGGTGCACCTGCTTTACGTGCTGGAGCAGCGCCTGGAGCAGGAACAGCTGCCCCGGGAGACCTTCGAGCGCTACCTGCGCTTCATCAAGGAGTACCTGGCGCCGCGCTATGTCGACTTCATCGGCAAGGAGATCCAGACCGCCTACCTGGAGTCCTACTCCGAGTACGGCCAGAACATCTTCGACCGCTACGTCACCTACGCCGACTTCTGGATCCAGGACCAGGAGTACCGCGACCCCGAGACCGGCGAGTTCCTCGACCGCCAGGCCCTCAACGAGGAGCTGGAGAAGATCGAGAAGCCGGCTGGTATCTCCAACCCCAAGGATTTTCGTCACGAGGTGGTCAACTTCGTGCTGCGGGCGCGTGCCCAGAACAACGGCATGAACCCCAGCTGGCAGTCCTACGAGAAGCTGCGCGGGGTGATCGAGCACAAGATGTTCGCCAACACCGAAGAGCTGCTGCCGGTGATCTCCTTCAATGCCAAGGCTTCCAGCGCCGATCAGAAGAAGCATGAGGACTTCGTGGCGCGCATGGTGGAGCGCGGCTACACCGAGAAGCAGGTGCGTCTGCTCTCCGAGTGGTACCTGCGGGTGCGCAAGTCACAGTAGCCCGACACCGCGCCGTGGCGGCAGGACTCCCGGCGCGCAGGAGAGTTGCCATGAGCTACTTTATCGATCGGCGGGCGAATGCCAAGCACAAGAGCGCGGTCAACCGGCAGCGCTTCCTCGACCGCTACCGTACCCATATCAAGCGTTCGGTCGAGGAGGCGGTCAATCGTCGCTCGATCACCGACATGGAGCGTGGCGAGAAGGTCTCGATTCCCGCCCGCGATATCTCGGAGCCGGTGTTCCAGCACGGCTCGGGCGGCAGGCGACGCATCGTCGCGCCGGGCAACAAGGAGTTCGTCGAGGGTGATCGCCTGCGCCGTCCGGGGGGGGGCGGCGGCGGCGGCGCGGGGGAGGGGAGCGCCTCCAACCAGGGCGAGGGGGTCGACGAGTTCGCCTTCACCCTCTCCCGGGAGGAGTTCCTCGACTTCGTCTTCGATGGCCTGGAGCTGCCCCACCTGGAGCGCAAGAACCTGGTGGACCTCGACGAGGTGCGTCCGGTGCGTGCCGGGGTCTCCCGGGAGGGGGTGCCGGCGCGGATCAATATCGTGCGCTCCATGCGCGAGGCACATGCCCGTCGCATCGCCATGCGTGCCCCCATCCGCCGCGCCCTGCGCGAGGCCTGCGAGGCGCTGGAGGCCGAGGAGCGCAAGGACCCCGTGCTGCGCAATCCGGCGCGTATCAATGAGCTCAGGGCCGAGGTGGAGCGTCTCGAGAAGCGTCTCGAGGCGGTGCCCTTCATCGACACCTACGACCTGCGCTACAACCGCCTGGTCAATCAGCCTCAGCCCTCCAGCAAGGCGGTGATGTTCTGTGTGATGGACGTCTCCGGGTCCATGACCCAGGCCCACAAGGATATCGCCAAGCGCTTCTTCCTGTTGCTCTACCTGTTTCTCGAGCGTAATTACGAGAAAGTCGAGCTGGTCTTCGTGCGCCACCACACCGCCGCCAGGGAGGTCGACGAGGAGGAGTTCTTCTACTCCCGGGAGACCGGCGGCACCATCGTCTCCAGCGCCCTGTCGCTGGTCGACGAGATCATCACCGAGCGCTACCCCCCGCGCCAGTGGAACCTCTACGTGGCCCAGGCCTCGGATGGCGACAACTGGGACGACGATTCGGTGGCCTGCCGCGATCTGCTGACCCGCAAGCTTATGCCGCGGCTGCAGTACTTCACCTACGTGGAGATCACCCCTCACGCCCACCAGGCGCTGTGGGAAGAGTACGAGAGCGTGGCCGCCGAGTTTCCGGCGCGCTTCGCCATGCGCCAGATCGTCGAGAGCGGCGATATCTATCCGGTGTTCCGCGAGCTGTTCAAGCGCCGCGCCGTTGGCGGCTGAGGGCCGGACAGCGGCCGAGGAGGCAAGATGACCCGACGCAAGCCAATCGCCACAGGATCGGACTGGAACTTCGAGGTGCTTGCCGAGTTCGAGAGGGAGATCGCGCGGCTGGCGGACGAGTATCGCCTGGATACCTATCCCAATCAGATCGAAGTGATCACCTCCGAGCAGATGATGGATGCCTACGCCAGCGTCGGCATGCCGGTGGGGTATCACCACTGGTCCTTCGGCAAGCAGTTTCTGGCCGTGGAGCAGGCCTATCGGCGTGGCCAGATGGGTCTGGCCTACGAACTGGTGATCAACTCCGATCCCTGCATCGCCTATCTGATGGAGGAGAACACCCTGATGATGCAGGTGCTGGTCATGGCCCACGCCAGCTATGGCCACAACTCCTTCTTCAAGGGTAACTACCTGTTCCGTACCTGGACCGACGCCGGCTCGATCATCGACTACCTGGTGTTCGCCCGCAAGTACATCGCCGAGTGCGAGGAGCGCCACGGCGTCAGCGCCGTGGAACAGCTGCTGGATGCCTGCCACGCCCTGCAGAATTACGGCGTCGATCGCTACAAGCGCCCCTCGCCGATCTCCGCCAAGGAGGAGGAGCGCCGCCAGAAGGAGCGCGAGGAACACCTGCAGGCCCAGGTCAACATGCTGTGGCGCACCATTCCGGAGCCGCTGCACGAGGATGCGTTGCCAGGCATCAGCGACGCAGAGGATCCGCTCGGCCTGCACTTGGGGGGGCGCTACCCGCCGGAGCCCCAGGAGAACCTGCTCTATTTCATCGAGAAGAATGCGCCGCTGCTGGCGCCGTGGCAGCGCGAGGTGGTGCGCATCGTGCGCAAGCTGGCGCAGTACTTCTATCCGCAGCGCCAGACCCAGGTGATGAACGAGGGGTGGGCGACCTTCTGGCACTACACCCTGATGAACCGGCTCTATGAGGAGGGGGCGGTGGATGAGGGGCTGATGCTGGAGTTCCTCCAGTCCCACACGGCGGTGGTGCAGCAGCCCCCCTTCGATAGCCCCTGGTACAACGGCATCAACCCCTATGCGCTGGGTTTTGCCATCTTCAGCGACCTGCGGCGCCTCTGTGAGGCGCCCACCGAGGAGGACTACCTCTGGCTTCCCGATGCCGCCGGCAGCGCCTGGCGCGAGACCCTGGAGTTCGCCATGAGGAACTTCAAGGATGAGTCCTTCATCCAGCAGTTCCTGTCGCCCAAGGTGATCCGTGACCTCAAGCTGTTCATGTTGCTCGATGACGATCAGGAGGAGATGCTGGAGGTGACGGCGATCCATGATGAGCGTGGCTACCGGCGCATCCGCGAGGCGCTGGCGGCTCATTATGCGCTATCCGTGCGTGAGCCCAATATCCAGGTCTACTCGGCGGATATCCGTGGCGACCGCTCGTTGACCCTGCGTCATGTGCAGGACGATCGTCGCCCGCTGGCGCGCAGTGTCTATCCGGTGATCCGCTACCTGCATCAGCTGTGGGGCTTCCCGGTACGCCTGGAGTCGATCCAGGGCGAGCATGTGGTGCGGCGCTACCAGTGGCCGCTGCCGGACGAAGAGGAGGCCGAGCACGCCTGACGCGGTGCGCCCTCATCCCTGACGACAGGACCCGCGCCGGGGCGCGGGTCCTCGCAATAGCCGAGTGGCGGCCGGGGGCCGCCCGGGCATCAGCTCTGGGCGGTCCAGGACTGGCACCAGCCCGCCGGCTCGACGCTGTTCTGGGGGAAGAGCTGGCAGCCCTGGCTATCGGCCTGGAAGAACATGCAGTTGTCGCAGCGCTCTCCCTTCGCGTAGGCCGGGTGGTCGGCGGCCTCGGCGGCGTCCTTGACGTAGTTGAGGGCCTGCGTCTGCTCGTTGGCGGGGTCCAGCGGCGGCAGGTCCTGGGCGAAGGCGCTTTTGGACAGGATGCCGGCACCCAGCGGCAGGGCCGCCATGCCCAGCAGGCTGTTACGCATAAAATCACGACGGCTGTGGTTAGCCATGGAATCTCCTTGTTGTCTCGTTGTCAGGTCGGGTACTTGCCCACTCTCTTCGGGTGGTGCTTTGGGGGTGATGCTTTGGGGGGTGGTGCTCCACCCTAATCGCTCCGACAGTCGGCTGCCGGTCGAGTTCGTCAGTTCATGGTAGTCAAGGTGGCTCGTACATGCGATCGCGTGACCGCGGCGCCTTGTCGCAGCCTCGATTGGTGCCAGGCGAGGAGTGATGCTTCCCGGCCCCCGGCACTGATATACTCGCGGCCAGATCCCGGGCAGCCGTCGACGACTGCTCGCCGCCCACTCCGCCCTCGGGGCGCAAGCTGGAGAGAGTCCGATGCAGAATGCCGTGATCCTGATCAATGCCGAGAAGGGGCAGGTCAAGTCGGTGGCCGAGCGCCTGGCCGATGTGGAGGGGATCAGCGAGGTCTACTCCACCTGTGGTCGCTATGACCTGGTCGCCATCGCCCGCACGCGTGACTTCGAGAGCTTGGCGGAGCTGGTCACCGAGCGCCTCAATGCGGTGGAGGGCATCCGCGACACCGAGACCCTCAATGCCATGCAGGTCCACTCTCGCCACGACCTGGAGACCATGTTCTCGCTGGGCTGGTAGCCTCACCTGGCCGCTCGCCGCCAGCGGCCCTTTCATCTTCTGACCGGAAAGCCATTCACGGATGAGTCCTCGACGTTCCTTCCTGTTGCGCCGTGGCCGCCCGCTGCGGCGTTTCGCCATCAGTCTGCTGTTCGTGGCCGTGGGTACCGGCCTGTGGCATTTCCAGGCGCGCGAGTTGCGTGACTCCCTGGTGTGGATGGGGGTGCCGGTGTGGCAGCAGGTGTCGCCCACCAGCTTCCACCGGGTGCTGAGTAACGACGGCTTCCTGGTGGGCTGGTCGGACGTGCGGGTCAATCCGCTATGGGTCAGCTATCGGCTCCAGGCGGTGGAGGATCCCCGCTCCGGGCCGCGTCCCGGGTTTCGCCGCGACTGGCGGGCGCTATGGCCGATCGATCCTGAGAGCTATTTCGGTAGCGGCTATGACCGCGGCCATCTCGCGCCTAACTATGCCATCGCGGCGGTCCACGGCAGCCGGGCCCAGCGCGACACCTTCCTGATGAGCAACATGTCGCCCCAGCGACCCGAGCTCAATCGCCGGCTCTGGCAGCGGCTCGAGGAGGCGGTGATGGATCACTTCGTGCCGCGCTTCGGCGCCGTGCAGGTCATCACCGGGCCGGTGTTCCCCGCGCGCTTCCTCGACAACGTCTTCAACCGAGTCGGCCTGGTAGAGGTCCCCGAGGCCTTCTACAAGATCATCGTGGTGCCCGCCGAGCGTCCCCTGGCGCTGGCCTTCCTGATGCCCCAGGGGGTGCGGGGCGACGAGCCGCTGGACGACTTCCTGGTGAGCATCGACGAGATAGAGGCACGCACCGGGCTCGACTTCTTTCCCAATCTGCCGATGCCGGCCGCCGAGGTGCTGGAGGGGCGGGTGAGTGCCCGGGGGTGGGGGCTGGAGGAGGTGGCGCATCGCCCCGGGCGCTTCGAGTAGGGCGTGTTGAACGAGCACAAAAAAACCGCGATCCCTGTCGCGGTTTCCTGTGAGCATCGTCTGGTCCAGCCTGCATGACGCTTTAGAGTGGTGCCCAGGAGAGGACTTGAACCTCCACATCCGTAAGGATACTAGCACCTGAAGCTAGCGCGTCTACCAATTCCGCCACCTGGGCGCATCATGCATCTCGTCGTGTTCGCGTCTCCCGGAGGAGTGGTGCCCAGGAGAGGACTTGAACCTCCACGTCCGTAAGGACACTAGCACCTGAAGCTAGCGCGTCTACCAATTCCGCCACCTGGGCGTACACGAGCGAGTCGAACTGTAAAAAGAGCGATGGTGCCCAGAAGAGGACTTGAACCTCCACGTCCGTAAGGACACTAGCACCTGAAGCTAGCGCGTCTACCAATTCCGCCATCTGGGCAGGCGACGCGTATGGTACCCGAATTCCAGGGCTTTGCAAGGGGCGGGAGGGCGGCGAGGTGATTTTTTCCCTCATCGGGCGGCTCGCCAAGGTTGGGTGGCCGGGCCCGCGGCGCTATACTGCGCCCATGATCAATGACTCCCCAAGCAAGACCCCGTTCCCGCGGCGCTCGAGCGCCTCCTTACACATGTCGTCCCCGACCCTGCCAAGGATGCACAGCGCATGACCCACTGGACGCTCAGCGACGATCCGCACGCGGAACGTGAAGCCCACAAGTATGACAAGCCCGCCCCCAGTCGTGAATATCTCCTCGCGCGCCTGGAAGACATCGGCAAGCCGATCACCCACGAGAAGATGAGCCAGCAGCTTGGCCTCGAGGATGAGGAGTTGCAGGAGGCGGTGCGACGTCGGTTGGCGGCCATGGAGCGCGATGGCCAGGTGCTGCGCAATCGTGCGCAAGCCTACGCGCTGATCGACAAGCTCGACCTGATCAAGGGCAAGGTGCTTGGTCACCGCGACGGCTTCGGCTTCGTGCTGCGTGACGACGGCAAGAAGCCCGACCTGATACTGCCGCCGCGGCAGATGCGCCGGGTCTTCCACGGCGACCAGGTGCTGGTGCGCGTCAGCGGACGCGATCGGCGCGGTCGCGACGAGGCCACCATCGCCGAGGTGCTGGCACGCAATACCCAGTTCATCGTCGGTGTCTACCGCGAGAATACCCCCGAGTTCGGCGTGTTGATTCCCGAGAATCCGCGCATCACCCAGGAGGTGATCATCCCGCACAGCGCCTGCGGCGGGGCGCAGGATGGTCAGGTGGTTTCGGCGCATATCGTCAAGCAGCCCGAGACCCGGGTGCAGCCGGTCGGTGAGGTGGTCGAGGTGCTGGGTGAGCGGATGGATCCCGGCATGGAGATCGATATCGCCATTCGCAGCTACGAGATTCCCGCCGAGTTTCCGCCGGAGGTCCATGACCAGATCGCCAGCATGTCCGCCGAGGTTGCCGAGGAGGACAAGCAGAATCGCATCGACCTGCGTGACGTGCCGCTGGTGACCATCGATGACGAGACCGCCAAGGACTTCGATGATGCCGTGTGCGCCTGGAAGACCAAGTCCGGTAGCTGGAAGCTGCTGGTGGCCATCGCCGATGTCTCCCATTATGTACGCCCAGGCAGTGCCCTGGACCAGGAGGCGATTCGCCGCGGCAACTCGGTCTACTTCCCGGGGCAGGTGGTGCCGATGTTGCCGGAGCTGCTCTCCAACGGAGTCTGTTCGCTAAACCCGGCCGTCGATCGCCTGGCACTGGTCTGCGAGATGAATATCTCCCAGAGCGGCGCCATCAGCCGTTACCGCTTCTACGAGGCGGTGTTCCAGTCCCATGCGCGCCTGACCTACAACAAGGTGGCGGCGATCCTTGACGATGAGGGGCAGGAGGGTGAGGCCCTGCGCGAGGAGTACCGCGAACTGGTGCCGTCGCTGAAGAACCTGCATGCCCTCTATCGGCTGCTGCGCGAGGCTCGGGTCGAGCGGGGCGCCATCGATTTCGAGACCACCGAGACGGCCATCGTCTTCAACGACGAGCGCAAGATCGAGAAGATCGTGCCGCGCTCGCGTAACGATGCCCACAAGATCATCGAGGAGTGCATGCTGGCGGCCAACGTGGCCACGGCGCGCTTCCTCGACAAGCATGACCTGCCGGCCCTCTATCGTATCCACGAGCAGCCCTCGCCGGAGCGTCTCGACAAGCTGCGCCTGTTCCTCGGCGAGCTGGGCCTGACCCTGGGTGGCGGCGATGACCCGAGTCCTCAGGACTACCGCGACCTGGCCGAGGCCATCAAGGATCGCCCCGATACCGATGTCATCCAGACGGTGATGCTGCGCTCCATGAGCCGGGCGATCTACTCACCCCAGAACGACGGTCATTTCGGTCTGGCCTATCCGGCCTATGCCCACTTCACCTCGCCGATCCGCCGCTATCCGGACCTTATCGTGCACCGCGCCATTCGCTCGGTGATCCGCGGGCCGCGCCAGACCAACACGGTGCTGCGCGCGGAGGGGGCGGTGGTGGAACCGCCCAGCAAGTGGGCCCCCTATACCTTCGAGCGGATGCTCGAGCTCGGCGAGCACTGCTCGATGACCGAGCGCCGCGCCGACGACGCCACCCGCGACGTGGAGGACTGGCTCAAGTGCGAGTTCATGTCCGACAAGCTCGGCGAGGTCTACGAGGGCTCCATCGCCTCGGTGACCCAGTTCGGCATCTTCGTGAGGCTCGATGAGGTCTATGTCGAGGGGCTGGTGCATGTCACGTCGCTGCCTTCGGACTACTACCACTACGAGCCTGAGAAGCACCGTCTCAAGGGCGAGCGCAGCGGCATGAGCTATCGTCTCGGCGACGGTGTCACCGTGCAGGTGGCTCGCGTCGACCTGGATGATCGCAAGATCGATTTCGCCCTGGCCGATGACCAGCCGCGTCCCCAGCGGACGCCGCGCCGTCGCCGGGCGCTAGACGATGCCCCCGCCAAGGGGCGCGCCGGCGCCGGCGGCAAGCCGCCCAAGGCCGAAGCCTCGCCTGGCGACCCCTCCTCCGGCAAGGGGGGCGAGTCCACCAGGAGCGACAAGCCCGATGGCCGCAAGCGCAGCGGCAACCGTCGGCGCCGCGCGCGGCGCTGAATCCCGTGGCGGGCCTCAAGGCCCGCCGTGTGACCCGCAATGAAGCGAGAACCATGAAGCACAAGCGATCTCAGCGGCCTGCCACTGGCAAGCCGGCGATGCCAGGTGGCCTGGAGGCGGTATTCGGTGTCCATGCCGTGCGTGCGCTGATCGAGCGTGGCGAAACGCCCCGCGAGCTGTGGGTGCAGGAGGGCGGTGCGGGGGCGCGCCTCTCCGAGCTGGTGGAGGCCGCCCGCCGTGGTGGTGCCCGCATCCAGTCGCGCCCGCGTGACGAGCTCGACCGCCTGGCGCAGGGGGCCGCCCACCAGGGGCTCGTGGCCTTCGCCACGCCGCTGGCGTTCGAGGCCGAGAATGCGCTGTGGTTCCGCCTGGAGGCATGGCCCCATGCGACGCCTCCGCTGCTGCTGGTGCTCGATGGCATCACCGATGTGCACAACTTCGGCGCCTGCCTGCGCAGCGCCGATGCCGCCGGGGTGCACGGGGTGATCGTGCCCAAGGACAAGGCCGCACCGCTCAATGCCACGGTGCGCAAGGTGGCCTGTGGTGCCGCCGAGAGTGTGCCGGTCTATCAGGTCACCAACCTCTCCCGTGCCCTGGCCAGGCTCAAGTCGCTCGGTGTCTGGGTCACCGGTACCGCGGGTGAGGCCGAGTCGCTGCTCTTCGAGGTTGACCTCACCGGTCCCACGGCGCTGGTGATGGGGGCCGAAGGCAAGGGCATGCGCCGCCTGACCCGCGAGGCCTGTGACCAGTTGGTCAAGTTGCCCATGGCCGGCAGCGTCTCCAGTCTCAACGTTTCTGTGGCCACCGGCATCAGCCTCTTCGAGGCGGTTCGTCAACGCCACCCGGCTTCGCCGGGAGCTGTAAGCCATAAGCCATAAGCTGGACGAAACCCCGGTCCGGCCTCGAGCTTGTGCTTTTTGCACGCACTCTTTAGAATGCTTGCGCCCGTTCGTCCCTCGAGCGGGCGTTCGTGTTTCTTCTATCACCTCCTTGCTTCCCCGGAGCGCCGAGACCTCCAGAGGAAGCTGCCAAACCGCAAGGAGAACCCATGCGTCATTACGAAATCGTGTTCATGGTCCACCCGGACCAGAGCGAGCAGGTTCCGGCCATGGTCGAGCGCTACACCAGCCTCGTCACCGAGAACGGCGGCACCGTGCATCGCCTGGAGGATTGGGGCCGTCGTCACCTGGCCTACCCGATCAACAAGATCCACAAGGCTCACTACGTGTTGATGAACGTCGAGTGCAGCGGCGAGACCCTCGACGAGATCGAGAACATCTTCCGCTTCAACGACGCCATCATTCGCAGCCTGGTGGTGCGCTGCAATGAAGCGATCACCGAGGCTTCGCCGATGATGAAGCCGGCGGAAGAGAAGCGTGCACGTCGCGACGAGAAGCCCCGCGACGAGAAGCCCCGCGCCGAGTCCGCCTGATCACCCCCATCGCACGTCTGAAGGAGTCTTCACATGGCACGCTTTTTCCGTCGCCGCAAGTTCTGCCGTTTCACCGCCGAGGGCGTGAAGCAGATCGATTACAAGGATCTGGACACCCTCAAGGCCTACATCACCGAGACCGGCAAGATCGTCCCCAGCCGCATCACCGGTACCAAGGCCCGCTATCAGCGCCAGCTGGCGACCGCCATCAAGCGTTCGCGCTACCTGGCACTGCTCCCCTACTCCGATAGCCACCAGTAAGCCAGCGGCAAGATGCTGACGATTGCCCGCTGGATGATGCGCGGTACGCCCCACGCCGCCGGCGGGGCCGCCGTTGCTGCCCTGGTTCCCTGGCTGTTCTGGCTGGGGGCCGCCATCGCGGCCCTGGTCACCCTGCGCCGGGGGCTCTCTCCGGCGTTGCCGGTGATCGTGGCTGCCGCCGTGCCTGCGGGCTGGTGGTGGGTGCAGGGGGATGTGATCCCGCTCTCCAGCGTGCTGCTGGTGACCCTGATGGCGGTGGTGCTGCGTGCGCGGCTGCGCTGGAGCGAGGCGCTGATCGTCGGCGCCCTGGCCGGTGCCGTGATGATCCAGCTGGGTATCTTCCTGCCCCCCGGGGGCACCGGGGAGATGCTCGACCAGCTGCGCCAGGCCTCGCCCGAGGTGGAGCGCCTGCTCAGCGAGCTGGGCAGTCAGGGGCTCGATACCGAGCAGCTGGCAGGGTTGCTGATCGGCGGGGTCACCGGGCTCATCGTGCTGGTTGCCGCCGTGGCCTGCCTGGCCCTGGCGCGCAGCTGGCAGGCGGGGCTCTACAACCCCGGCGGCTTCCGCGAGGAGTTCCACGCCCTGCGCCTGGCGCCGCGTGAGCTCGTCGTGCTGGCCGTACTCGGGGGGATCGGCGCGGTGCTCGGGCTGCCCGGCCTGGGCATGTTGCTGTGGGTCCCGCTGCTGGTCGCCGGCATCGCCCTGGTGCATGGTTTTATCGGACTGAAAGGGATGAACGGGCTGTGGCTGGTCGCCTTCTACCTGCTGCTGATCACCACCTGGCCCATGATTCTGATCGTGCTGCTGCTGGCCGTCATCGACGTCTTCGCGAATGTTCGCGGGCGCCTGGTCAGCCGCAACTGACAAGAGGTTTACGAGATGGAAGTCATTCTGCTCGACAATATTGGCAAGCTGGGCGGCCTGGGTGACCAGGTCACCGTCAAGCCCGGTTACGGCCGCAACTACCTGGTGCCCTACGGTCTCGCCGTGCCGGCCACCAAGGACAACATCGAAGCCTTCGAGGCCCAGCGTGCCGAGCTCGAGGCCCAGGCCGCCGAGCGCAAGGCCGAGGCCGAGGCGCGTGCTGCCCAGCTCAACGAGATCGAGCTCTCCCTGGTCGCCAAGTCCGGCGACGAAGGCAAGCTGTTCGGCTCCATCGGGCCCCGCGACCTGGCCGATGCCATCGCCTCGGTCGGTATCGATGTGGCCAAGAGCGAAGTGCGCATGCCGGAAGGTCCGATCCGCGCCACCGGCGAGTACGACATTGCGCTGCGCCTGCATGCCGAGGTCGAAGCCACCGTGCGCGTGGTGGTAGTGGCCGAGTAAGTCCTGACGGTCGCTGGTGACGAGGGGCGCGAGGAGAGATTCTCGCGCCCCTCGTCGCGTTTTTATTGTGTCCGTCTGGGGTAGAATGGCGCCCCTCGCAATTCCCAGGGTGAACCATCGCCATGTCAGAAATGCTCGAGCACGACCAGGAAACCGCCGCCCTCAAGGTGCCGCCCCACTCGTTGGAGGCGGAGCAGTCGGTGCTGGGCGGACTGATGCTCGACAACCAGGCCTGGGACAACGTCGCCGACCGCCTGGTGTCCGACGACTTCTATCGCTACGAACACCGCTTGATCTTCAATGTCATGGCCGAGCTGGCCGAGTCGGCGCGGCCGTTGGACGTGGTGACCCTCTCCGAGGCGCTGGAGGGGCGCGACCAGCTCGATACCGTGGGCGGCCTGGCCACACTCGCCGAACTCGCTCGCAACACCCCTTCCGCCAGCAATATCCGCGCCTACGCCGATATCGTCCGCGAGCGTGCCACCCTGCGCAAGCTGATCCGTGCCGCCAGCCAGATCGCCGATGGCGCCTTCAGCCCCCAGGGGCGGCCGGCGGATGAGCTGGTCGATGAGGCCGAGCGGCTGGTGTTCCAGATCAGCGAGGAGCGCCCCAAGTCGGGTGGCCCCATCGGCATGAGCGACCTGCTCGCCAAGGCGGTGGACCGCATCGACGAGCTGTTCAACATGAAAGGCGAGATGACCGGCCTCTCCACCGGCTTCCGCGACCTGGACGAGATGACCTCGGGCCTGCAGCCCTCGGACCTGGTGATCATCGCCGGGAGGCCCTCCATGGGCAAGACCACCTTCGCCATGAACCTCGTGGAACACGCGGTTATCTCCAGCGAGAAGCCGGTGATGGTGTTCTCGATGGAGATGCCCGCCGATGCCCTGATGCTGCGCATGCTGTCGTCACTGGGGCGCATCGACCAGACCCGGATGCGCACCGGTCAACTGGAAGACGAGGACTGGCCCCGGCTGACCTCGGCGGTGAACCTGCTCAAGGACAAGCAGCTATTCATCGATGACACCGCGGCGCTTTCGCCCAACGAGATGCGCTCGCGGATCCGTCGCCTGGTGCGTGAGCACGGTAATGTCGGGCTGGTGATGATCGACTACCTGCAGCTGATGCAGATCCCCGGCTTCTCCGAGAACCGCACCGGCGAGATCTCCGAGATTTCTCGCTCACTCAAGGGGCTGGCCAAGGAGTTCGGCTGCCCGGTGGTGGCGCTCTCCCAGCTCAACCGCTCCCTCGAGCAGCGCCCCAACAAGCGCCCGGTGATGTCGGACCTGCGTGAGTGTGTGACCGGAGACACACTTGTCATGCTGACGGATGGCACGCGCCGGCCTATTGCGGAGCTGGTGGGCCAGTCGCCGAGGCTGTGGTCGGTCAATGCCGCTGGGCGACTCGAGCCCGCGGCAAGTGACAAGGTGTGGTCGGTAGGGCGTCGTCCCGTATGGCGAGTCCGTCTAGCCAGCGGGCGCACTCTTCGCTGCACCGCCGAACATCGGTTGCGGGCCTGGGATGGTTGGAGAAAGCTGGCAGAGCTCGGAGTGGGAGATCGCCTCGCCCTGTCCAACCACCTGCCGGCACCCGCTTCTCCGGAGCGCTGGTCCGAGGAGGCGCTGATTCTGCTGGCCCACCTGGTGGGAGATGGTAGTTACGTATCGGGCCAACCACTGCGCTATACCACCGCGAGCGAGGCCAACAGTACCGCGGTCACCGAGGCTGCCGAGGCGCTGGGCTCCCGGGTGAGTCGTCACGCGGGCCGTGGCAGCTGGCACCAGCTGGTGATTGCCGGCAACGGTAATCGCTGGCACCCGGCAGGGGTCGGGAAGTGGTTGAAGGAGCTAGGCATCTTCGGACAGCGCTCGCGTGAGAAGCGTCTGCCAGATGGCATCTTCCGTCTCGATCAGGAACAGTTGGCGCTCTTCCTCCGTCATCTGTGGGCGACAGATGGCAGTATCACCCTGAGTTCGCAGGGAAGAGGGCGCATCTATTTCAGCACCGCGAGCCGTGGCCTGATCGATGATGTGGCGGCGTTGTTGATGCGCTTCGGCATCCTTGCCAGGATCAAGCATAGCGTTGCGGGAAGCGGCGTCGGCTGGTTCACCGCGGATGTCTCGGGGACCGTGCAGCAGCGTCGTTTCCTGGAGTGCATCGGTGCCTTCGGCGAGCAGCAGCCTCGCGCTGCCGAACTGCTGGCTCGCCTGGTCGATATTGTTCCCAATACCAATGTCGATACCCTGCCCAGGGAGGCCTTTCAGCAGGTCAAGGCTCTTATGGCGGCGCGTGGCGTTAGTCAGCGCGAGATGGCCCGCCTGCGCGGGACGGCCTATGGAGGAACCTCGCACTTTCGCTTCGACCCCTCCCGCACCACCCTGGCAAGCTATGCCGATTTGCTGGGAGACGGGGCACTGCGGGCGCGCGCGACGGATGATCTCTTCTGGGATCGTATTGTCGAGATTGTGGCCGAGGGGGAAGAGGAGGTCTTCGATCTGACGGTGCCAGGCAATGCCTGCTGGCTGGCTGATGGCATCGTCACTCATAACTCTGGCGCCATCGAGCAGGACGCAGACGTGATCGCCTTCGTCTACCGCGACGAGGTCTATAATCCTGACAACCCCGACAATCAGGGGCTCGCCGAGTTGATCATCGGCAAGCAGCGTAATGGCCCCATCGGCACGGTACACATGGCATTTATCGGCCGCTATACCCGCTTCGAGGACCTGGCGCCTGACAGCTATGGGGACGGTTTCGGCGAGTGAGTGCGAGCGTCGTGGGTTGAGCCCGGGCGAGGGCCCCGTATAATGCCCTCCCCTCGAACGAGTACAGGAAGGAGGCAGCATGGCAGGCGGATTTCAGCGCGGCAATCGACGCCGCACCCCCAAGCTGGAGGCGCGCGGCGAGCTCCAGTCTGTAGAGCGGGAAGGCCCGTTCAAGGAGTGGTTGGGCATGCCCGACCTCTACCGCTACCAGCTGGTGGTGGAGGGCGAGACCTACAGCTACCAGACCGAGGACGCCGAGTTGCCGGTGGCAGTCGGGGACCGTGTGGTGTTCCGCTACAAGGAGACCAAGGCCGGCAAGTGGGTCGACCGTAACTCCCTGGGCAAGGCCATCGATCCCTCAGATTATCAATAGCTTGTGGAACTCTCCCGGGGTGACAGGGTCACACTTTTGACATGCAGTCGTCACCATGGTGTCATCCTTCGGCGCCAGTCTGTGAGGGCATGCAACTACAAGACACCCAGGAGGGATCCATGGATTTTCACGACCTCAAGGCCTTCGCGGCCCATCATGACAACTACGAGATTCGCGTCATCGGCCATGCCGGCAGTCGCTTCTATCAGGTTGAGCTAGAGGATATCGAGGGGCAGCGTCATATGCTGACCCGTCAGGGCAAACCGGTGCTCTTCCGCGCCCTGGACGACGTCTATGTGGAGCTCAAGCGTGCCGGCATTCACCGCGCCTACCTGGTGCAGCAGGTGCCTCATGATGAGGTGATCGGCCGCGCCACTCACTACCAGGACCCGCTGACCTCACGCATGCCGCTGGTCTTCTGAGCATCGCTCCGGCGCTATGGCCGGACCTCCTTCCGTCGACCGCTACCCGGCGAACGATTCACCGCCGCTCCTTCCGGCCAGCGCCCTAGACGCCCCCGGCGGCGGGCAGGCCATCGATATCCCGCGTCCATCGCGCCTGCGACCCCGGGCAGGCTGCTCGGCCACGCCAGGTCAGCCATGCTAGGTCAGCCAGGTCAGCCAGGTCAGCCAGGTCAGCCAGGTCAGCCACGCCAGGCGTCGATAGCCGAGCACCCGGGCCGCGGGATGGGCTGATCCTGAGTTGTACAAATTAACCTGATAGTACAACGCCATCCCGCTGCGAGCGAGGAGGCTGGTACACTAGCCTCTCTTCAAGACGCGCCCTCGCATCGACTCAAGGAGCCTCGCCCATGACCACCCCGACCCAGGACCCGGCCCGCCCCGAGATGGCCCGGCCCGGCGAGGGCCGCCTGGCCCACGCCCCGGCCGACCATCCCCTCGTCCCACGCGCCCGTGTCGGGGTGGTGCTGGTCAACCTGGGCACCCCGGACGCCACCGACTACTGGTCCATGCGTCGTTACCTGAGCGAGTTCCTCTCCGATAAGCGGGTGGTGGACTATCCGAGCTGGAAGTGGCAGCCGCTGCTGCAGTTGATCATCCTCTCGCGGCGGCCCTTCAAGTCTGGCGAGGCCTACCGCGGTATCTGGAACACCGAGCAGGATGAGAGTCCGCTGTTGACCATCACCCGGAACCAGACCCGCAAGGTGGCCGAGGGGCTCGCGGCGCGCTACGGCGACCTGGTGATGGTCGACTTCGCCATGCGCTACGGTAACCCCTCCACCGACAGCGTGCTCAAGCGCCTGCAGGCGGCGGGCTGCGAGCGGATCCTGTTCTTCCCGCTCTATCCCCAGTACGCCTCGCCGACCACCGCCACCGCCAACGATCACGCCTTCCGCACCCTGATGAGGCTCAAGTGGCAGCCGGCGATCCGCACCGTGCCCGCCTACTTCGAGCAGCCACTCTATATCGAGGCGCTGGCCAGTTCGGTGCGCGAGGCGTATGACGCCGCCGAGACGCCACCGGAGGTGCTGGTGGCCTCCTATCATGGCGTGCCCAAGCGGTTCTTGATGGAAGGCGATCCTTATTACTGTCAGTGCCAGAAGACCACGCGACTGCTGCGCGAGCGGCTCGGCTGGGAGGAGGAGCAGATCCAGACCGCCTTCCAGTCCCAGTTCGGCCCCGAGGAGTGGGTGGGGCCGGCCACCGTTGCGCATGTCGCCGAGCTGGCACGCCAGGGCAGGAAGCATATCGCCGTGGTATCGCCGGCGTTCTCGGCCGACTGCGTGGAGACCCTGGAGGAGATCCAGGAGGAGATTCGCGATGCCTTCCTCGAGGCCGGCGGCGAGACCTTCACCTACGTGCCCTGTCTCAATGACCGCGAGGATCATGTTGCCGCGCTGCTCGCCATCATCGATAACGAGCTGGGCGGCTGGGTGTAGTCGTCGTGGCCGGAAGTCGGAACGCATCGGGCCCGCCAATGGCGGGCCCGATGCGCTCAGCCGTGGCCGCGATCCGGGTGCGGTACCGGCTTCTTGCCAACCTCCTCCGGGCGCAGCTCGATCGGCCGCCCTGTGGTCTTCTCCGCATGCTTGAGCTTCAGGTGCAGGCCGGTCTTGGCCAGCAGGTGGGCGCTGACCGGGGCGGTGATGAACAAAAACAGCGTGATCAGCATCTCCTGGATATCGGGCTTGCCCTCGGTGACCCAGAAGTAGAGCATCGAGGCGGCCAGTATGCAGCCGATCCCCAGGGTGGTGGCCTTGGTGGGGCCGTGCAGGCGCATGTAGAAGTCGCGCAGGTGCGCCATGCCCAGTGAGCCGATAAAGACGAAGGCGCCGCCGGCGATCAGCAGCAGCGAGATGGCCCCCTCCAGAATCACGTACAGCATCGTGGCGTCTCCTATTCGATGATGTCGCCGCGCAGCAGGTACTTGCATACCGCCACGGTGCTGATGAAGCCGAGCATGGCGATCAGCAGCGCCGCCTCGAAGTAGGTCTTGGTGTTGAGCCACAGGCCCAGCAGCACGATCAGCGCGATGGAATTGATGTACATGGTATCCAGCGCCAGCAGGCGGTCGGGCATGTCGGGCCCGATGGTCAGGCGATAGACGTTGAGCGACAGCGCCGCCACCACCAGCGCCAGGCAGATCCATAGCGCGATATCTAGCATTCGTAGATCTCCTTCAGGGGGCGCTCGTAGCGCTCGCGGATGGTGGCAATCAGCGCCTCGTCGTCGTCCACGTCCAGGGCGTGGATCAGCAACGACTTGCCGTCCAGGCGCAGGTTGGCCGACACCGTGCCCGGCGTCAGGCTGATGGTGTTGGCCAGCAGGGTGATGGTGAAGCGATCCTCCAGCATCAGCGGATACTCCAGGAAGTGAGGCCGCAGGCGTCGCCAGGGATTGATGATCAGCCAGGCCACCTGGACGTTGGCGATCACGATATCGCCGAGTACGCGCAGCGCAAAGCGCAGCATCAGCCCGGGTTTCTGGATGCGGGGCTGGGCGTCCCAGAAGCGGTGGGTCACCAGCGGGATCGCCACCGCCAGGGCACCGCCCAGCAGGATATGGCCGAAGGCGATGCTGCGTACCATCAGCAGCCAGACGACCAGCAGCAGGAGCGACAGCAGCGGGGTGGGCAGCCAGGGGCGAGGCGTGATCATGGGGCGTCTCCCTCGGTGGACAGCAGGGCGCGGGTCACCGCCTCGGGGCGTGCCAGCTGCTCGGCGGTGGCGTCGGTGTAGTCGGCGAGGGGCCCGGCGAGGATGACCAGCAGCGGCGAGGCACCGATCAGCCAGCCCACGCCGAACCACTGGCGGGTTGGCAGGCGCTGGCCGTCCGCCTCGCCGCTGCTGCGCCAGAACAGCGTCGAGCCGGCCCGGGAGAGGGCGACGATGGCGGCCAGCCCCGAGAGCAGCAGGATCGGCCATAGCCAGGCGCGCTGGCCGCCCTCGGCGGTGACCAGCAGCAGCGCCTTGCCGATCGCCCCGGAGAGCGGCGGCATGCCGGCCACCGCCACCGCGCCGGCGAAGAACAGCAGTGCCAGCCAGCGCCCCTGGCGCAGCGGCCGGCCCTTGACGATGCGGGTGCCCGCCTTGCCGCGCTGGGCGCCGATCATCTCGGCCAGCAGGAAGAGGCCGCCGGTGACCAGGGTGGTGTGGATCAGGTAGTAGAGCAGGGCGGAGATCGCCGCCGGGGTGCCGATGCCGATGCCCGCCAGCAGGGTGCCCACCGAGACCAGCACCAGATAGGCCACCAGCAGGCGCAGGTCGCGCGCCGCCAGGGTGCCGGCGCCGGCGGCCACCAGGGTGGCCAGGGCGAACCACCACACCCAGCCCTGCTCCAGGTCGGCCAGGGGACCGGCGCCCTCGCCGAACACCAGGGAGTAGACCCGCAGGATGGCGTAGATGCCGACCTTGGTCATGATGGCGAACAGCGCGGCCACCGGCGCCGGCGCCGCCGCGTAGGCCCTGGGCAGCCAGAAGTAGAGTGGCAGGATGGCGGCCTTGAGGCCGAACACCACCAGCAGCATCAGGCCGCCGGCCACCACCAGCCCCTCGCGCTCGGCGGGAAGCCCGGCGAGGCGCGTGGCCATGTCGGCCATGTTGAGGGTGCCGGTGGCGCCGTAGAGGATGCCCACGCTGATCAAGAACAGCGACGAGCCCGCCAGGTTGAGCACCACGTAGTGGACCCCGGCCATGATGCGGTTGCGGCCGCCGCCGTGCAGCAGCAGGGCGTAGGAGGCGAGCAGCAGGACCTCGAAGAACACGAAGAGGTTGAACAGGTCGCCGGTGAGAAAGGCGCCGTTGAGGCCCATCAGCTGCCACTGGAAGAGGCCGTGGAAGTTGCTGCCACGCTCGTCGTCGCCGGCGCAGGCGAACACCACCGCGCCCAGGGCGAGCACGGCGGTGAGCAGCACCATCAGCGCCGAGAGGCGGTCGAGCACCAGCACGATGCCGAAGGGGGGCTGCCAGTCGCCCAGGGCGTAGTAGGTCACCTCGCCGCCGGCGGCACGCGCCACCAGGGCGATGGCCACCAGCAGCAGGGCCAGGGTGGCGCCGACGCCCACCAGGCGCTTGACGCGCACGCTGCCCTGGCGCTGGAACAGCAGCAGCAGGCCGGCTACCAGCGGCACCACCACCGGCAGCACGATCAGGTGAGACATCATCGGCGACCCTCCCCGGCTTCATGCTTGCGGCCGTCGACGTGGTCGTTGCCGGCCTCGCTGCGCGCCCGCATGGCCAGGATCACCACGAAGGCGGTCATCGCGAAGCCGATCACGATGGCGGTGAGCACCAGCGCCTGGGGCAGGGGGTCGGCGTAGTCGCCGGCGCCATTCACCAGGGCGGCGCCGTCGGTGGTCAGCCCGCCCATGGAGAACAGGAAGAGGTTCACGGCATAGGAGAGCAGGGTCAGGCCCACCACCACCGGGAAGGTGCGCGCGCGCAGGGTCAGGTAGAGCCCGCAGGCGGTGAGCACGCCGGTGGTGATGGCGTAGAGGCTTTCCATCAGGAGGACTCCTTGGGAGTGTCAGAGGGCGATGCGGCCTCGGTGGCGGGCGCCTTGGCCGGGCGGTGGGGGGTGGTGACCTTGCCCAGGTTGGCCAGGATCATCAGGGTGGCGCCCACCACGGCGAGGTAGACGCCGAGGTCGAAGAGCATGGCGGTGGCCAGCTCGAACTTGCCCACCAGTGGCAGCGAGAAGTAGCCGAACGAGGAGGTCAGGAAGGGGTAGCCGAACAGCCAGCTGCCCAGCCCCGTGAGGGTGGCGATGCCGACACCGGCCACCGCCACCGGCTGGTAGGGGAAGTTCAGGCGCCGCTGGGCCCACTCCACGCCGCGGGCCATGTAGAGCAGGATCAGCGCCACCGCGGTGACCAGGCCGGCGATGAAGCCGCCGCCCGGCTCGTTGTGGCCGCGCAGGAAGATGAAGGCCGAGACCAGCAGTGCCAGCGGCAGCAGGGCCATGGAGATGGAGGTGAGGATCGCCGGGTAGCGGTCCGGCGACCAGACGCGCCCCTCGCCGTCGCTGTGGGGCATGAACACCCGCAGGCGATTGAGCAGCTTGAAGATCGCCAGGCCGGCCAGCGCCAGCACGGTGATCTCGCCCAGGGTATCGAAGCCGCGGAAGTCCACCAGGATGACGTTGACCACGTTGTGGCCGCCGCCGCCGGGCACGCTGTTCTCCAGGAAGAAGCCCGAGATGGAGGCGTTGTCGCGGGTCAGCACCGCGTAGTTGAGGCTCGCCACCACCAGTCCCAGGCTACCGGCGAGTACCACATCGCGCAGGTTGCGACGGTTGGAGGACTCGGTGGGTGTCTTCTGGGGCAGGAAGAACAGCGCCAGCATCAGCAGGATCATGGTCACCACCTCGACCGACAGCTGGGTGAGCGCCAGGTCCGGGGCCGAGAAGCGGGCGAAGGTCAGCGAGACCACCAGGCCCACCACCGAGAGCATGATCAGCGAGATCAGGCGGAAGCGGTGGGTGACCGCGGTGGCGATACCGCCGAACACCAGCAGGGCGGCGCCCAGCAGCACCACGCCGTCGATGGGCTGGTTGCCCTGGGAGCCGGTCAGCCCGCTCATGCGCGCCAGGCCCAGCCCGCCCATCAGCAGCGAGGCGAACAGCAGCCAGGTCATGTAGCGCTGCAGGGAGCCACCGTCGAAGCGGCCCAGGCCACGCTCGGACCAGCGGCCCAGGCACTGCAGCGCCGCTTCGAACACCAGGCGGGCATCCACCGGGCCGAAGCCGCGATGGAAGTGGCGCAGGTCGGCGTGTCGCCAGTAGGCGGCAGCCCCGGCGACGATGGCGATGGCGCTCATCGCCAGTGGCAGGTTCAGGCCGTGCCAGATGGCCAGGTGGAACGCCAGGGGTTCGCCCAGTACCGCCTCCACGGCCAGCCCCAGCAGCCCCTCGGCGAGCACCGGTGCCAGGCCCACGATCACGCAGAGCGCTACCAGTAGCTCCACCGGTGCTCGCATCAGCCACGGCGGCTCGTGGGGCGCCTTCGGCGGCCCTTCCTTGGCGGGCTTGAAGAAGACCGCGTGGACCAGGCGCAGCGAATAGGCCACCGAGAGGATGCCGCCCAGGGTGGCGAGTACCGGCAGCACCCAGCTGAGGCCGGCCAGCGCCGGCGTCTCCAGGGTCTCGGTGAAGAACATCTCCTTGGAGATGAAGCCGTTGAGCAGCGGCACCCCGGCCATGGCCGCCCCCGCCACGCTGGTCAGCAGCGCGGTGACCGGCATGGCCTTCCTCAGGCCGCCCAGGCGGCCGAGCTCGCGGGTGCCGGTCTCGTGGTCGATGATCCCGGCGCTCATGAACAGCGCCGCCTTGAAGGTGGCATGGTTGAGTATATGGAACAGCGCCGCGAGGACCGCCATCGGGCTGCCGATGCCCAGCAGTACCGTGATCAGCCCCAGGTGGCTGACCGTGGAGAAGGCCAGGATGCCCTTGAGGTCTGTCTTGACCAGGGCGAACCAGGCGCCGTAGAGCATGGTGGCCATGCCCACCAGGGAGACCACCGCCGACCACAGGTCGCTGCCGGCGATGGCCGGGTGCAGGCGTGCCATCAGGAAGATGCCTGCCTTGACCATGGTCGCCGAGTGCAGATAGGCCGAGACCGGCGTCGGCGCCGCCATGGCATGGGGCAACCAGAACTGGAAGGGGAACTGGGCCGACTTGGTGAAGGCCCCCAGCAGCACCAGCACCAGCATGATCGGGTAGCGCGGGTCGGCGAGGATCGCCTCGCCGCCGGCCAGAACGTCGTCCATGGCGTAGCTGCCCACCATGTCGCCCAGCAGCAGCAGGCCGGCGAGCAGTGCCAGGCCGCCGGCGCCGGTCACGGTGAGCGCCATGCGGGCGCCCTTGCGGGCATCGCTGCGGTGGGACCAGAAGCCGATCAGCAGGAAGGAGGAGAGGCTGGTCAGCTCCCAGTAGAGCCACAGCAGGATCAGGTTATCGGCCATCACGATACCGACCATGGAGGCCATGAACAGGATCAGGTAGGCGTAGAAGCGCCCGAAGGGTTCCTCCGGCGAGAGATAATAGTGTGCATAGAGCAGGATCAGCAGGCCGATGCCCAGGATCAGCAGGTTGAAGAGCAGCGACAGGCCATCCAGGCGGAAGGCCAGGTCGAGCCCCAGGCTGGGTATCCAGGCTGTAGAGAAGCGCAGCGCCTCACCGGCGGAGAGGGCCGGCAGTTGGGCCAGCATCAGCAGCAGGGCCAGGGCCGGTAGTACAGCGGTGGCCAGCGAGCAGGCGCGTCGTCCGCGGTCGGCGGTGACCATCGGCACCAGCACGCCCGCCAGCGGCAGCAGGGCTATCCACATCAGTGTCATTGGTCGCTCATCCTGCAAGTGATAAGTGAGGGGAGGGCGCAGGATGCCTGCTGAGCCAGAGAATGCGAGCGTCATCGGGCTCGCATCCGTTCTGGGGCGCTGGCCCGTCCACGGCGGTATGCCGTTTATCCTAACGCAAAGAGTTGTTTCACGCCCTACCCTTGTGTTTCAAGACCTTGTGTAGATAAGGTGATTCGATCGACCGACGGGAGGGCACCGGATGCAGCTCGCCGTGCTGGGAGGGTTCGTATTGGCGGCCATGGCGCCGCTGCTGCACCGCTGGTTCGCCGCGCGGACGGCAAGCGTGATGGCCTTGTTGCCGGCGGCCATCGCCGCCTGGCTGATCGGCCAGTGGCCCACCATCGCCGCCGGCGATACGCTGTGGCTGGAGTGGGCCTGGGTGCCGGGCCTCGACATCACCCTGAGCTTCCTGATCGACGGCCTGGCGTGGCTCTTCGCCATGCTGATCTCGGTGATTGGCGTGCTGGTGTTGGTCTACTCCGGGGAGTACCTCCGCGGCCATCGCGACCTGCCGCGCTTCCTGGTAGTGATCACCGCCTTCATGATGTCGATGCTCGGCCTGGTGTTGGCCGACAACCTGGTGGCGCTGTTCGTGTTCTGGGAGCTGACCAGCATCACCTCCTATCTGCTGATCGGCTTCAACCATACCGATCTCGCCGCACGCAAGGCGGCCCAGCAGGGGCTCTTCGTCACCGTGGGCGGCGGGCTGGCGCTGCTCGCCGGCTTCGTCATGCTGGCCCTGGCCGGCGACAGCTGGTCGCTGGCCGAGCTCAATGCCCGGGGGGGGCAGCTCAAGGAGCATGCGCTCTACGCTCCGCTGCTGATCTGCGTGTTGCTGGGTGCCTTCACCAAGTCGGCCCAGTTCCCCTTCCACTTCTGGCTGCCCAATGCCATGGCAGCCCCCACGCCGGTCTCGGCCTATCTGCACTCGGCGACCATGGTCAAGGCGGGCGTCTATCTGCTGGCGCGGCTGCACCCGGCGCTGGGCGGCACCGAGCCCTGGGTGGTCACGCTGTCGCTGGTGGGGGCGCTGACCATGGCTACCGGGGCCTTCCTGGCGATCCAGCACACCAACGTCAAGAAGCTGCTGGCCTACTCCACGGTGATGGCGCTGGGCACCCTGACGATGCTGCTGGGTATCGGCACCGAGACCGCGCTCATCGCCTTCGTGGTCTTCCTGCTCGGCCACTCCCTCTACAAGGGGGCGCTGTTCATGGTGGCCGGCATCCTCGACCACGAGACCGGCACCAAGGACGTCACTGCCATGGGCGGGCTGCGCCACGCCATGCCCCGCTCCGCCCTGGTGGCGGCGGTGGCGGCGCTGTCGCTGGCGGGGCTGCCGCCGCTGCTGGGCTTCATCGGCAAGGAGTTGCTGCTGGAGTCGGTGCTGGGGGCGGCCCACTACCGCGGGGTGCTCCTGCCGCTGGTCTTCGTCGCCGCCTTCCTGACCCTGGCGGTGGCGGCCATCGTGGCCATTCGTCCCTTCCTTGGGCCGGTGCGCGAGACGCCCAGGGTGCCCCACGAGGCCCCGGGCGGCATGCTCGTCGGCCCCGCCCTGCTGGCCGCACTGTCGCTGCTGTTCGGCCTGGCCCCGGGGCGGCTTGATCCGCTGGTCGACGCTACCCTGGCGGGGCTCGGGGTGCGCGGCGGCGAGACGCACCTGGCGCTGTGGCACGGGATCAATCTGGCGCTGCTGATTTCTCTGGCGAGCCTGGCGCTTGGGCTCCTGGTGGCCCGCCGCTGGGATCGCCTGCGTTCGCGGCTGGCGCGCCTCGAGCCGTTGACGGCCCGCGGCCCCGAGGCGGGCTTCGATGCGCTGATGGCGGGCATGGTGTGCCTCGCCGAGTGGCAGACCCGCTTCCTGCAGAGCGGCTATCTTCGCAACTATCTGGTGATGACCCTGCTGGTGCTGCTGGGGCTTGTGGGGCATGCGCTGCTGGTGCGGCATACGCCGAGCCTCGCCTTTGCGCCGGATGTCTACCTCTATGAGGCGGTGGTGGCGGGGCTGATGATCGCCGGGGCGGTGGCGGCCTGCGTGATGCGCTCGCGCCTGGCGGCGGTCGCGGCCGTGGGGGTGATGGGCTACTCCATCGCCCTGACCTTCGTGCTGTTCAGTGCGCCGGACCTGGCCATCACCCAACTGCTGGTGGAGACCCTGACGGTGATCCTGCTGGTGCTGGTGCTGTTCCGCCTGCCGCGATTCGCCACCCTCTCCACTCCCGTCGAGCGGCTGCGCGACCTGGTCGTGGCGGGGTTGTCCGGCGGCTTGATCACACTACTGATGCTGGCGGTGCTCTCCGGCGAGCGTCTTCCGCGTATCTCCGACTACATGGTGGAGAACAGCCAGCCGCTGGGCCATGGCCACAATATCGTCAACGTCATCCTGGTGGACTTCCGCGCCCTGGACACCCTGGGCGAGATGTTCGTGCTGGCACTGGCCGCCATCGGGGTCCATGCCATGCTGCGCTTCCACGCCGAGGAGTATGAGGTCAGGAGCGCCTCGCGGCGACGGAGGGACGGCGATGGTTAGATCGGGCACGCTGATCCTCAATGTGGCGGCACGGCTGCTGCTGCCGTTGCAGCTGATGTTCTCGCTGTTCCTGCTGCTGCGTGGCCACGACGAACCGGGCGGTGGTTTCATCGCCGGACTGGTGGCGGCGGGGGCCTTCGCGCTCTACCTGTTCGCCTATGGGCGGCGCGCCCTGGGGGCGATGCTCAAGGTCTCGCCCCGTGACCTGGTGGGCATGGGGCTGCTGCTGGGGGTGGCCTCCACGCTGCCCGCCTGGTGGCAGGGGGAGCCCTTTTTCACCGCCCAGTGGTGGACCATCCCGGCCATCGACTTCAAGGCCTCGACACCGTTGATCTTCGACATTGGGGTCTACCTGGTGGTGTTGGGTTCCGTGCTTACCGCCATCACCGCTCTGGTCAAGACCGACCAGGCGGACGACGAACGCTGAGGAGGTCCCATGGAACCCTTGATGGCCGTCGTCATCGGCATCCTGTTTGCCACCGCCATCTACATGATGTTGCGCCGCTCCATCGTCAAGCTGGTGATCGGTCTGATGCTGCTCTCCAACGCCGCCAACCTGCTGATCTTCGCCACCGCCGGCATGACCCGCGGGGCGCCGCCGCTGGTGCCGGAGGGGCTCACCGCCCCCGAGGGAGCGGTCGCCGATCCGCTACCCCAGGCGCTGGTGCTCACCGCCATCGTCATCGCCTTCGGGGTGCTGTCGTTCGCCGTGGTGCTGGTGCGGCGCGCCTGGGAGATCGTGCGTGCCGATGACCTGGACAAGATGAAGGATACCGACACGTGAGTCCCGAGATCGCGCTGCCCATCCTGATGCCGCTGATGTCGGGGGCCGTGTCGCTGGTATTCTGGCGCTCGCGCCTGATGCAGCGGCTGGTCGCCGTGGGTGGCACTGCCGGACTGCTGACCACTGCCCTATGGCTGCTCGCCTCGGTGAGCCGCGAGGGCATCCTGGTGATGCACATGGGGGACTGGGTCGCGCCCTTCGGCATCAGCCTGGTGGCCGACCTGCTGGGCGCCATCATGGTGGTGCTCACCGGCATCATCGGCTTCGCCGTGGCGATCTACTCGCTGGCCACCGCCGGCCGTGGCCATGAGGCCTACGGCTACTTCCCGCTGATGCACCTGCTGCTGGCCGGGGTGGCCGGCGCCTTCCTCACCGGCGACATCTTCAACCTCTATGTGTGGTTCGAGGTGATGCTGGTCGCCTCCTTCGCGCTGCTGATTCTCGGCAGCGAGAAGGCGCAGATGGAGGGGGCGATCAAGTACGTGACACTGAACCTGCTCTCCTCGGTGATCTTCCTGATCGCCGTGGGGCTGCTCTACGGCATGGTGGGCACCCTCAACATGGCCGATATCGCCAGGCGCCTGGCCACAGTAGAGGAGCAGGGCATGGTGGATGCCCTGGCGATGATGTTCATGGTCGCCTTCGGCATCAAGGCGGCGGCCTTCCCGCTGTTCTTCTGGCTGCCGGCCTCCTACCACACCCCGCCGGTGGCGGTGTCGGCGCTGTTCGCGGGGCTCTTGACCAAGGTCGGCGTCTACGCGCTGTTCCGGGTGTTCACGCTGATCTTTCACCACAGCCCGGGCTATACGCACGAGATCCTGCTGTGGGGAGCAGGATTGACCATGCTTACCGGGGTGCTGGGGGCGGCGGCCCAGTACGAGTTCCGGCGCATCCTGTCGTTCCATATCGTCAGCCAGATCGGCTACATGATCCTGGGTCTGGCGCTGTTCACGCCGCTGGCGATCGTCGGTGGGGTCTTCTACATCATCCATCACATCATCGTGAAGACGAACCTCTTCCTGGTCAGTGGCATCGTCCACCGGCTGCGCGGCAGCTACCAGCTCAAGCGCCTGGGGGGCTTCTATCGCAGCCACCCGTGGCTTGCCGTGCTGTTCCTGATCCCGGCCCTGTCGCTGGCCGGTATCCCGCCGCTCTCGGGGTTCCTGGCCAAGTTCATCGTGATCCGCGCCGGCCTCGAGGCCGAGGCCTACGGTGTCACCGCCATCGCCTTGCTGGTGGGATTGCTGACCCTCTACTCCATGATCAAGATCTGGTCAGAGGTGTTCTGGAAGTCGGTGCCGCCGGAGGGCGAGGTCGACCCCTATCCCAGGGTGCGCCAGCAGGAGCTGTGGCTGATGGTGGCGCCGGTGGCGGGGCTGGCGCTGTGCACCCTGTCCATCGGCTTCTATCCGGCGCCGATACACGCCCTGGCCGAGGCCTCGGCGACCCAACTGCTCGACCCGGAGGGCTACATCCAGGCGGTGCTGGGCGACCCGGGGGGGGAGGGGCCATGATCGGCGCGGCCTGGAACCTGCTGCTGGGGGGCGCCTGGGTGGTGCTCACCGGCGACTTCCGCGGCCTCAACCTGCTTGCCGGCCTGCTCTTCGGCTACCTGGTGCTGGCGCTGATGCAGCCCCAGGTGCCGGCGCTTGCCGGCTATGCCCAGCGCCTGCCGCGGTTGCTGGCCTTCATCGGCTTCTTCATCAAGGAGCTGATGATGGCCAACCTCAAGGTGGCCTTCGATATCATCACCCCGCCCTGGTACATGAAGCCCGGGGTGATCGCCATGCCGCTCCGGGCGCGCAGCGAGTTCGAGATCGCCTTCGTTGCCAACCTGATCTCGCTGACCCCGGGCACCCTGAGCCTGGATGTCTCCGACGACCGCCGGGTGCTCTATATCCATGCCATGTTCCTGGACGACGAGGCGGCGCTGCGCCGCAACCTGGCGGAGCTGGAGCGCCGCGCCCTGGAGCTGTTCCATTGATGCCCTTGCCGATTCGTGGAGGAGAGCGCCGATGTCGCCCCTGATTCTGCTGAGCCTGGCGCTGATGGCGCTGGCGCTGTGCCTGACCTTCGTGCGCCTGTGGCGTGGCCCGAGCCTGCCCGACCGGGTGGTGGCCCTGGAGCTCTTCTCGTCGATCCTGGTGGGGTTCATCGGGGTGGTGGCCATCGCCACCGACGTGGCCAGCCTGCTCGACGTGGCCATCGTCATGGCGCTGATGGCCTTCATGGCCACCATTGGTTTCGCGCGCTTCCTGGAGCGGGGAGGGCCGCGGGATGACTGAGATCCTCAAGGAGGGGCTGATTCTGGTGGGGGCGCTGTTCATGCTGCTGGCGGCGCTGGGCCTTGTGCGCCTGCCCGACCTGCTGACCCGCATGCACGCGACCACCAAGGCGGCCACCCTGGGCGTGACCCTGATCATGCTCGCGGTGGCGCTGCATTTCGCTCAGGTGGCGGTGGTGGCGCGGGCCCTGGGCGTGATCCTGTTCATCATGATGACGGCACCCGTGGCCGCCCACGTGATCGGGCGTGCCGGCTACTTCGTCGGCTCCCGGCTGTGGGAGGGCACGCTCAAGGATGAGCTCAGGCCCCACTATGACCCCCTGACCCACGAGCTCAAGAGCGGCCTTGAGGCCGAACACGAGGCGCGCCGCGAGCCCGGGGAAAGCGACGCTTCCTGAGTGCTCCGGTGGGTTGACTCTCCACCCGCCTCGCGCCCTGGCGGCCCTCACTGGCCTCGCGGCGGCGACCTGGCGCCTCGCCGGAAACCGAACACGCTTCCCGCGGCGCGCCAACTGCGCGATGATCGTTGCCTGTTGCCATAACGCCAAGGAGTGCCTGCCACCATGCAACGGATGACACTGACCTGCTGCCTGACACTGGCCCTGTTGGCCGGTTGCCAGAGCGGCCCGGCCCGTGAGGCGAGTGCCGCCGAACAGGCGACCACTACCCTGAGTGAGGGGGCTGCCCCGGCCTCTTCCGTGGCTTCCGCTGCCCGGGAGCCCGCCGCCGCCGAGAGCTTTTCCACCTGGTTGGCCCGTTTCCGTCGGGAGGCGCGGGGCGAGGGGATCTCGCCGGTGACCCTGGACCGCGCCCTGGCGGGGGTGCGCTACCGCCCGCGGGTGATCGAGCTGGATCGCTCCCAGCCGGAGTTCGTGCGTCCCATCTGGCAGTACCTGGACAGCGCCGTCTCCGCCCAGCGTGTTACCACGGGGCGGGCCCGCCTGGCCGCGCATCGCGACACCGCGCGCCGCATGGAGCAGCGCTATGGGGTGCCGGCGGAGGTGATCGTGGCGATCTGGGGCATCGAGAGCAATTACGGCGGTAACTTCGGCGACTTCTCGACCCTTGAGGCGTTGGCGACGCTGGCCTATGACGGGCGGCGCCGCGACTTCGCCCGCGGCGAGTTGCTCGCCGCCCTGCGCATCATCGAGGCCGGTGATATCGCCCCCGAGCGCATGCTCGGCTCCTGGGCTGGCGCCATGGGCCATACCCAGTTCATCCCCTCCAGCTTCGAGGCCTACGCCAAGGACGGTGACGGCGACGGGCGTCGCGATATCTGGGGCAGCATCCCGGATGTCATGGCCTCCACCGCCCACTATCTGGCGCAAGCCGGCTGGCGCGAGGGAGAGCCCTGGGGCGTCGAGGTGATCCTGCCGGAGGGGTTCGACCATGCCCAGACCGAGCTTTCCCAGCGTCGCTCGTCCGCCGCCTGGTCCGCGCAGGGCGTGCGTGCCGTGGGTGGCGGCGACCTACCCGGCTATGACGAGGCCGCCGTGATCGTGCCCGCCGGGGCGAGGGGGCCGGCCTTCCTGGTGGGGCCCAACTTCCGGGCCATCCTGCGCTACAACAATGCCACCAGCTACGCGCTGGCGGTGGGCAGTCTCGCCGATGAGATCGCCGGGCGCGACGGGATCATTGGCGGCTGGCCCCGTGACGAGCAGCCGCTGGCACGCGCCGAGGTGCGCGAGATGCAGCACGCCCTCAACGCCCGCGGTTTCGAGGTGGGAACCCCCGACGGCATCCTGGGTCCCAACACCCGGCGTGGCCTGCGTGGGTACCAGGCCTCCATCGGCGAGGTGCCGGACGGCTTCGCCACCCGGCGCCTGCTGGAGCGCCTGATCCGCTGAATTCACCGAGGACACCGGTCGCGAGGACCGGCCGCAGGAGGAGAGAGATGATGCGCATCAAGCATGCCCTGGCCGCGGGTCTGGGAGTGGCCCTGCTGGCCGCGACGGTCCAGGCCGACGACAGGGTGTTCGGCTGGGTCGAGAAGGCGATCGTGGAGCCCTGGGGCGTGGAGGTGAAGGCCAAGCTCGACAGCGGCGCCCTGACCTCCTCGCTGGACGCCCGCGACATCGAGCGCTTCACGCGCGATGGAGAGCGCTGGGTACGCTTCCGCCTCAAGCTGGAGGATGAGGAGAGCGGGGAGGTGTTCAGCGAGCGCCTGGAGCTGCCGCTCTATCGCAGCCTTCGCCTGCGCGGTGCCGGCGGCACCGACCGCCGCCCGGTGGTGCTGATGAAGGTGTGTCTCGGCGATACCATCTACGAGGAGCAGTTCAGCCTGCGCGATCGCGGCGACATGAACTATCCGCTGCTGCTGGGGCGGCGCACCATCGGCCATCTGGGCCTGCTGGACGTGCGTGAGACCTTCCTTTCCGAGCCGCTCTGCGACGATGATTCGCCATTGGTGGAGCATGACCCCGACGAGGAGGAGGTCGACGACTGACTAGAAGAGTCGCGCCAGCAGGGCGGTGACTGCGGTCTCCACCCGCAGGATGCGTTGGCCCAGGTGGATGCCTTCGCAGCCCGCCGCCAGCAGCTTCTCCACCTCCCAGGGAATGAAGCCCCCCTCGGGACCCACCAGCAGCAGCGTTTCCTCGTCGAGGCCCCGCGGGCAGTCGTTGGGCATGCCGGGATGAGCCAGCAGCCCGCGCCGCCCCTCCAGGAGGTCGGGCAGGCGGTCCTCCACGAAGGGGCGAAAGCCCTTCTCCAGGGTGACCTCGGGCAGGCGGGTGTCCCGGGCCTGCTCGAGGCCCAGCACCAGGTGGTGGTGGATCTTCTGCGCGTCGAGCTCCGGCGACATCCAGTAGCTCTTCTCCACCCGCCGGGTATGCAGCAGGGTGATCCGCTTGACCCCGAGGGTGGTGGCGTGCTCGAGGCTGCGCGCCAGCATGCGTGGCCGCGGCAGCGCCAGTACCAGGTGCACCGGCAGCGCTGGCGGCGGGGGCTGGTCGAGGGATTCCAGCGCGAAGGTCGCCTCCTGCTCGCCGAGGGTGAGCAGTTCGCCCCGGCCGATGGCCCCGCCGGCGACGCCGAGGATGAGGCGGTCTCCGGGGGTGGCGCGGTGCACTTCGCGCAGGTGGCGCAGGCGCCGCGGGTCGCGCACTCGTGCCAGGCGGTCGTTCTCGATGTCGTCGGGGACGAGCAGTATCAGGTTCATGGTGCCTCGCCGCGTTGGAGACGGAATGATGGGTATACCTTGCATGGTGAGTGTCGCGGTGCACAATGGAGCCATAGGGGCAGCCGCCCCTCCCACGTTGAATGAGGAGCAGCGCCGTGCGCGTGATTCGCAAGTATGCCAACCGCAGGCTCTATGATACCGAACAGAGCCGCTATGTGACCCTCGAGGACCTGCGTGGGCTGATCCTCGACGAAGTGCCGTTCCGCGTCGAGGATGCCAAGAGCGGCGAGGACCTGACCCGTACCATCCTGCTCTCGATCATCATCGAGCAGGAGCAGGCCGATGGCGATGCCCAGGTGTTTTCCAACGACCTGCTGGCCCAGTTCATCCGCGTCTACGACATGGCCCACCCGTTGCCCCTGTCGCGCTACCTGGAGCAGGGCACCAAGCTGATGCTGGAGCAGCAGCAGCGCATGCAGGACCAGTGGCAGCAGGCCCTGCGTCACTCGCCCATGGACCTGATGCGCGAGATGGCCGAGGAGAACATGCGCTTCTGGCAGCAGACCATCGGCCAGGGTCCCGGTGCCGGTGGCAAGGGCGGCGATGACAAGGCGTGAGCGCTTGTCGCGACGCAGGCGACACGACTTTCTGACATAATGCCGCCTCGATTTCCAACGCCGCACAGTCGGCCAGCAGCATGAAGGTGGAAGAGAATGAAGGTGCTGATCATCGGCGGCGGTGGCCGCGAACACGCTCTGGCCTGGAAGGTCGCCCAGTCGCCCAGTGTGGCGATGACCTATGTGGCGCCGGGCAATGCCGGCACCGCCCGGGAGCCCGGGCTGACCAATGTCGCGATCGCCGCGGATGACCTGGAGGGCCTGCTGGTCTTCGCTCGCGATGCCGCCGTCGACCTCACCATCGTCGGCCCCGAGGCGCCGCTGGTGGCCGGCGTGGTGGACCGCTTCCAGGAGGCGGGCCTGGCGATCTTCGGCCCTACCGCCGGCGCCGCCCAGCTCGAGGGCTCCAAGGCCTTCACCAAGGACTTCCTGGCGCGCCACGCCATCCCCACCGCCGCCTACCGAACCTTCACCGCGGTGGCGCCGGCCCTCGACTACCTGCGCGAGCAGGGCGCGCCCATCGTGATCAAGGCCGACGGCCTGGCGGCCGGCAAGGGCGTTATCGTCGCCATGAGCCTCGCGGAGGCCGAGGCGGCGGTGCGCGACATGCTCGAGGACAACGCCTTCGGCGATGCCGGCGCCCGGGTGGTGATCGAGGAGTTCCTCGACGGCGAGGAGGCCAGCTTCATCGTCATGGTGGACGGCGAGACCGTGCTGCCCATGGCCACCAGCCAGGACCACAAGCGGGTGGGCGAGGGCGACAGTGGCCCCAATACCGGAGGCATGGGCGCCTACTCGCCGGCGCCGGTGGTCACCCCCGAGGTGCATGAGCGCATCATGGAGCGGGTGGTCATGCCGACGGTGCGTGGCATGGCCGCAGAGGGGCACCCCTATACCGGCTTCCTCTACGCAGGCCTGATGATCGACGCCGTGGGCAACCCCAAGGTGATCGAATATAACTGCCGCTTCGGCGACCCCGAGACCCAGCCGATCATGCTGCGCCTGCGCTCCGATCTCGCCGAGCTGTGCCTGGCAGGAGCGCGGGGCGAGTTGGCTGGCCAGGCCTGCGAGTGGGATGAGCGCGCCGCGGTAGGCGTGGTGCTCGCCGCCGGGGGCTATCCGGGGAGCTATCGCAAGGGCGATGCCATCGAGGGGCTCGAGGCCGCCGAGGCCACCGGCTGCAAGGTGTTCCATGCCGGTACCGCCGAGCGAGACGGCCAACTGGTCAGCGCCGGTGGCCGGGTGCTCTGCGTCACCGCCCTGGGCGAAGGCGTTTCGGCGGCCGCCGGGAACGCCTACCGCGGGGTCGACGCCATCCGCTGGGAGGGCGCCTTCTGCCGCCGTGACATCGCCCATCGCGCCATCGTCCGTGAGCGCGACGAGCGCTGACTTCCGGCCTCGCGTCATAACAATAGCAACATGGGAGGCAAGCATGGAGCGTGTCAGGCTCGATTTTCCCGAGGCGGCCATCGTCCACCGTCAGCCGCTGACGGTACGCGTCACCGACATGAACTACGGTCGCCACCTGGGCCATGATGCCCTGGTGGCGCTGCTCCACGAGGCGCGCATCCAGGCCCTGGCCGCGCTGGGGCTCACCGAATGGGACCTGGGCGGCTATCCCAGCGTGGTGGCGGACCTCGCCGTGCAGTATCAGTCCGAGGCGCGCTGGCCCGATGCCCTGCTGGTGGAGACGGCGATCCCCGCCCCTCGTGGCAAGGCGCTCACCGTCTTTCAGCGGGTGTGTCACGCCGAGGGGGGGCGGCCGGTGGCCACGGCGCGCCTCAACCTGCTGCTGGTGGACCCCGCGACGGGCCGCCCGGTGACGATACCCGAGGCCGTGGCCGCGGCCATCGCCGGGACGGGAGGGTCCTGATGTCCCGTGAATACCCGATCATCGCCGTGACCGGCTCTTCGGGGGCCGGCACCACCACCGTCAGGCGCACCTTCGAGCGCATGTTCGCCAGGGAAGATGTGCATGCCGCCTTCGTCGACGGCGATGCCTTCCACCGCTATACCCGTGAAGAGCTGGCGCGAACCTTCCGCGAGGCATCCGACAAGGGGGAGCTGTCCCACTTCGCCGTGGAGGCCAACCTGCTCGAGGAGCTCGAGACGCTTTTCCAGGAGTATGGCGATGGCGGTGGTGGCACCTATCGCCAGTACATCCACGCCGAAGACAAGCAGATGATCGAGGCGGGGTACCAGATCGGCACCTTTACCGAGTGGCAGCCGCTACCCTACGGTACCGATCTGCTGTTCTACGAGGGACTGCACGGTGGCCTGGTCACCCCCGAGCACGACATCGCCCGTCACGTCGACCTGCTGGTGGGCGTGGCGCCGACCATGAACCTGGAATGGATCCAGAAGATCGATCGCGATACCAAGCTGCGTGGCTACTCCCAGGAGGCGGTGATCGACACCATCCTGGGGCGCATGGACGACTATGTGCGCTATATCCAGCCGCAGTTCTCGCGTACCCATATCAACTTCCAGCGGGTGCCCACGGTGGACACCTCCAACCCCTTCGAGGTGCAGGACATTCCCACCGATGCCGAGTCCTTCGCGGTGATTCGCTTCCGCGAACCGGCCACGGTGGACTTCCCCTACCTGCTGGCGATGATTCCGGATGCCTTCATGAGCCGTCCCCATACCCTGGTGGTGCCCGGGGCGCGGGTCTCCCTGGCCATGGAGCTGATCCTGGGGCCGCTGGTGCGTCACCTGCTGGCCCAGCGCCGATTCCGCTGAGCGCGACCAACCCGACGAGAGAGGAGGCTCGAGAGATGGAGTGCCTGTTCTGCAAGATCATCAACCGCGAGATTCCCGCCGAGATCGTCTTCGAGGATGACCAGGTGGTGGCCTTCGAGGACATCAATCCCCAGGCGCCGACCCACCTGCTGATCATTCCCCGGAAGCATATCGCCACCCTCAATGACCTCGAGGAGGGCGACCTGGCGCTGGCGGGACGCCTGCAGTTCACCGCCTCGCGCCTGGCGAAGGAGCGAGGCTTCGCCGAGGAGGGTTACCGGGTGGTGATGAACTGCAATGACCTTGGCGGCCAGACCGTCTATCATATTCACATGCACCTGATGGGCGGCCGACGCTTTACCTGGCCGGCTGGGTAGTCGGCGTTCCTGCGGGCAACCGCGCGATCTACGGTGTTCGGCGCATCAGGTGCATCCCGCTTACCGATAACAGGACGGCGCCACCCTCGGGTGGCGCCGTCCTGTCATGGGCCCGCTGCGGGTCAGCCCTCGACGATGGTGTAGGAGTGGGTCACCTCGACCCCGCCCTTGACCAGCATGATCGAGGCGCTGCAGTACTTCTCGGCAGAGAGCTCCACGGCGCGCGCGACCTGCTTTTCCTTGAGCCCCTTGCCGGTGACGGTGAAGTGGACATGGATCTTCGTGAACACGCTGGGGGTGGCATCGGCGCGCTCGGCCTCGATGCTCGCCACGCAGTCGCTGACGTCGGCGCGGGCCTTCTCGAGGATATTGAGGATATCGAAGGAGGTGCAGCCACCCATGCCCATGAGCAGCAGCTCCATGGGGCGGGGGCCGGTGTCGCGGCCGCCGTGGTCGGGCGGCCCGTCGATGACCACGCTATGGCCGCTTCCCGATTCGGCGACGAACTGGCGGCCGTCGGTCCATTTCACTGTGGCTTTCATGTCTCGAGTGTCCTTGTCGGTCGCTTGCAGAATAGCCGGGGCTGTCCCCGGCGCCCCTGGTTGTGGGCTTGTTGAAGCCGCGGTGAAAAATGACGATCAGCATAGCAGCTGCGCCGCGTTAGCTCAGCCTCACCCGCGCGGCGCAGATCCGCTCGAGGCTATTCCGGCGCCTCTCGCTCAGCATCGAGTCAACTCCACGTCGAGCGCACGGAGTCTCTCCGGCGTGCCCACGTCGACCCAGCGGCCGCGGTAGTGGTGGCCGGCCACGCGCCCCTCGGCCATGGCGCGGCGCAGCAGCGGCGCCAGGGCGAAGGCGCCCTGGGGCTCGGCCGCCACCAGCGCCGGGTCGAGCAGGCCGATGCCGGCGTAGGTGAGGCGTGGCTCGCCCCCGGCGTGGAGCCGGCCGGCGGCGTCGAGGTGGAAGTCGCCCGCCGGGTGGTGGTCGGGGTTGTCCACCAGCACCAGCCGTGCCAGGTCGCCGTCGCTGAGCGCGGGCAGGGTGGCCGGGTCGAGATCGCACCAGACGTCGCCGTTGACCAGCAGGAAGGGGGCGGCACCGAGCAGCGGCAGCGCCTGGCGGATGCCGCCGCCGGTCTCCAACGGCGTCGCCTCGCGGCTCCAGGCGATGCTCACGCCGTGGCCCGCGCCATCGCCCAGCGCCGCGATGATCTGCTCGGCACGGTAACTGACATTGATCACGACCTCGGTGATGCCCGCCGCGCGCAGGCGCCCCAGGTGGTGGACGATCAGCGGCCGGCCACCCACCGGAAGCAGCGGCTTGGGGCAGTGGTCGGTGAGCGGACGCATGCGGGTGCCGAGCCCCGCGGCGAGGATCATCGCCTTCATGGCATGCCCTCCAGGCGTGCCAGCAGGGTGGGACGGAAGGCGTCGGCCAGCCAGGCCTTGAAGCCCTCATGCCCCGCCACGCCGCCCAGGCTGTCCTCGAGGTGGGCGAGGAAGTGGGGCAGCCGCTCGAGATAGCCCGCCTTGTGGTCGCGCAGGGTCAGGCGGCAGAAGATGCCCAGCACTTTGAGCGAGCGCTGGGCGGCCATGGCGTTGGCCTGGGCCAGGAAGGCGGCGGCGCTGGTGCTCGAGGGCAGGCGCCCGTCGGCCACGGCACGGTGTCGGAAGGCCTCGACCCAGGCGGCGAAGCGTGCGGCATCGAAGCGGCAGTAGCGGCCGCGCAGCAGCGAGACCAGGTCGTAGCCGATGGGGCCTGCCACCGCGTCCTGGAAATCGATCAGCACCAGCGCATCGCCTCGCACCATCAGGTTCATGGCGTCGAAGTCACGGTGCACCGTGACCATCGGCTGGGCCAGCGCCTGTTCCACCAGGGACTGGCGCAGCGCCGCCCACCCTGGCGGCGTCGCCAGGCCCAGCCATTCGCCCAGGCACCATTCGGGAAAGAGCTCCAGTTCACGCTCGAGCAGGGCGGCATCGAAGCGCGGCAGCGGCTCGGGGTTGGCGCGGTTCTGCAGGTCGTGAAGCAGCGCGAAGGCATGCTCGTGCCAGGCCAGCATCTCGCCTTCATCGCCGAAGCGACACTGCAGGGGGGTGTCCCCGAGATCCTCCAGTTCGAGGAATCCCAGCTCCAGGTCGACCGCGTGAAGGTGCGGTACCGGCAGGCCGGCGGCCTCCCAGCGGCGGGCGATGGCCACGAAGGGCTGGCTGTCCTCCTGCTCGGGTGGGGCATCCATCAGGATGCGGGTGGTGCCGCCGGGCAGGGTCAGGCGATAGTAGCGGCGGAAGCTGGCGTCGCCGGCGGCCAGGCGCAGGTCGAGGGTGGCGGGCGTCAGGGCGTGGCGCTCGGCAGCCCAGCGGGCGAGCCGTTCGCGGCGCGAGGCGTCGAGGGCGGCGTCGGTCATGAGGTGGCTCCTGGGTCGGGGTGTCCGGTTGACGGTCGTAGGCGGGCGCCGCATGCTGGGCGCTGCGCCGCCACCGCCGGCAGGACAGGCCGACGGCGGCCTGTATAATAGCGTTTCACCTCGCCAAGGACATCGACCAACATGGGCAAGCGACTCTCATGGAAGGCCCTTGCAGGCCTGGTGGCCACGGGTCTTTGCGGCGGCCCGCTGCTGGCGGCCCCGCCGGAGCCCCTGCCTGCCGAGCAACTCGACTTCCGCCCCTGGGGCAGCGAGAACCCGGGGGCTTCCTTGTGCCGCGGCGTCTATGTGATGCCCGACTACCGCCTGCCCCGCCCCGAGCCCGGCAAGGTGGCCAGCGAGTCGGCAAGCGCCAGCTACGGCGAGGATGGCGGGACCCTGCTGCGCGGCGAGGTCGTGTTGCGCCGCGACAACGCCCAGCTCGAGACCCCCCAGGTGCGGGTGCCGCCCAGCCGGGAGCGCGCCTTCGCCGAGGGCCCCCTGACGCTGCGCGACCAGGGGTTGCTGGTGCGTGGCAGTGCCGGCGAACTCTCGCTGGTGAACGACGCCGCCAGTGTCGACGAGGCGCACTACGTTATCCACGACCGCCATCTGCGCGGCGATGCCCAGCGCCTGGCGCGCCTGGAGGACGGCCGCTATCGGTTCTCTGCGGCGAGCTTCACCACCTGCGATCCCGGCGACAACCTGTGGCGCCTGGTGGGGGGCGATGTGGTGCTGGATCGCGAAAGCGGGTTCGGCACCGCCCGCCATGCCCGGCTGGAGGTGAAGGATGTGCCGGTCTTCTACTGGCCCTGGGTGCGCTTTCCCATCGATGACCGTCGCCATACCGGCTTCCTGTGGCCGGCGGTGGGCTTCTCCACCGACTCCCTGGACTACGCCCAGCCCTTCTACTGGAACATCGCCCCGGACCAGGATGCCACCATCACGCCGCGCTGGATCAGCGATCGTGGCCTGCTGCTGGGTGGGCAGTACCGTTACCTGTTCGCCGAGTCGGCCGGGCAGATCGAGGGCGCCTGGCTGGACAGCGACGATGGCGGTGACAGTGACAACCCCAACGATGCGGCGCGTCGCTTCGAGGGCGAGGAGCGCTGGTATCTCGACTACCGCCACGCCGGCACCCTGAGTCCGCGCAGCCGCTACCAGCTGCGCTATGGCGCGGCCAGCGACGGCCGCTACTTCGACGACTTCGGCAGCGACTTCGCCGAGCAGAACACCACGGCCATGGAGCGCCTGGCCCAGATCGACTACCGCGGCGACACCTGGCGCCTTGATGCTCGGGCCCAGGGGTTCCAGAAGCTCGACGACCCGCTACAGGAGCTGGACAAGCCCTTCTATCGCCTGCCCAGCTTGACTGCGGCGGCGCGCTGGAACCAGCAGAGCGGCTTCTACCAGCAGTGGCAGAGTAACTACAGCTACTTCTGGCGCGACATCGACGAGGCAGCGTTACCGAATACCGAGCGTTTTGATCGTGAATCGGCCACCGGCTCGCGGCTGCATCTTGCGCCGGCCGTGGGCTGGCGCTTCGACGAGAGCTGGGGTCACCTGGAGCCGCGCCTGGAGTGGCTCGGCACTGCCTACGCGCTGGACTACGGCGAGCGCGACACCGACCGCGACACCTCGTTGACCCGCAGCGTGCCGGTTACCTCCGTGGACGCCGGCCTGGTGTTCGAGCGCGAGCTCGACCTGGGAGGACGGGGTTACCGCCAGACCCTTGAGCCCCGCGCCAACTACGCCTATGTGCCGGCCCGGGACCAGAGCGACTTCCCCGACTTCGACACCAGCGAGCGCGCCTTCTCCTGGAACCAGTTGTGGTCGCCGCACCGCTTCTCGGGCAGCGACCGGGTCGGCGACCTCAATCGCCTCTCCCTGGGTCTCGAGTCGCGGCTGCTGGATGACGACAGCGGCCGCCAGCGGCTCTCCCTGGGGCTGGGCCAGGCGCTCTACTTCGAGGACCGCAGCATCGATATGGATGGCAACCCCGACGAGTTGCCGACCAACGGCGCGGATTACTATCGCGCCACCCGCGATCGCTCGCCGCTGGTCGCCAACGCCGACTGGCAGCTCACCGAGAGCTGGCGCACCCGCTGGCAGTGGCTGTATGACGACGACCTGGAGCGTACCGAGCGCGCCGGGGTCGACCTGCAGTACCGCTCGCCGAAAGGGCACGCGTTGAACCTCGGCTACCGCTGGGAGCTCGAAGGGTTCGATCCCTCGCTGGATCAGTTCGACGACGACTTTCGCAACTATGATCGCGAGGAGTACGACGCCTCCTTCGCCTGGAAGGCCGGCCGGCGCGTCGACCTGATCGGTCGCCTGCTCTACGACAACACTAACGACCGCGCCCTGGAGCAGCTCGCCGGGGTGCAGTGGAACGACTGCTGCTACGGCGTGCAGCTGGTGTGGCGCGAGTGGATCGACGACAACGACACCGGCATCCTGGCCGATGACTTCACCGATCGCGGGGTCTTCCTGCGTTTCGTGTTCAAGGGCCTCGGCGGCGTGGGCCGCGGGGCCGACAGCTACTTCGAGGAGGCCATCCCCGGCTACCGCAGTACCGCCTTCTGAGCCGGATGGCCCGTTAGAGAGAAATGATGAAAGGACAGCACAGCATGCGCAGTCGCCGCACCCCCTTCCTGGCCGCCGGCCTGGCCATGGCCTTGGGCCTCACCGCCGTGCCGGTCGGCGCCCAGGCCCAGGAGTTTCCGTCCACCCAGCGCCAGTCGCTGGACCGTATCGTGGCGGTGGTCAACGAGGGGGCGATCATGCAGAGCCAGCTCGAGGATCGCCTCGCCCAGGTGCGCAGCCAGATGGGTGCCCAGCAGCAGGAGCTGCCCCCCGCCGGGACCCTGCGCGAGCAGGTCCTGGAGCAGATGATCCTCGAGGAGATCCAGTGGCAGATGGCGGATGAGGCCGGACTTACGGTGGATGACACCGACCTCAACCGCCAGGTGCGTGGCATCGCCGAGCGCAACGGCATGAGCCTGGAGCAGTTCGCCGATACCCTGGAGGCCGACGGCCTGACGCTGGCCGGCGTACGCGAGGAGATCCGCCGCGAGCTGACCCTGCGCCAGCTGCAGCAGCGTCGCGTGGGCAGCCGGGTCAATCTCTCCGAGCGGGAGGTGGAACGCTTCATGGAGCAGGAAGGCGTCGGCCGCGAGCAGGCCCAGCAGGCCCTCTTCCAGCGCAAGGCCAACGAGGAGCTCGGCGCCTGGTTGCAGGAGATCCGCTCCCAGGCCTTCGTCGACAACCGCCTCGACGAGCGCTGATGACGACCCTCGCCGCGCCGGTCCTGGCGCTGACCAGCGGTGAGCCCGCGGGCATCGGGCCCGAACTCGTGCTGATGCTGGCCGCCGAGGGCGTGGCCGGCACCCGCCCGGTGGCGGTGGGTGACCCCGGCCTGCTCGCCGAGCGCGCCGCCGCCCTCGGCCTGGCGGTGGAGTTGGTCGAGCTCGCCCCGGGCGAGGCGGTGCCAGCGGCGCGCCTCGGTCGGCTGCCGGTATGGCCGGTGGCACTGCGTGCCCCGGTGCGCCCCGGCGTGCTCGAGGTTGCCAATGCCGACTATGTGCTCGAGACCCTGGACGTGGCGATCCGCGGCTGTCGCACGGGCCAGGCCGCGGGCATGGTCACCGCGCCGCTGCACAAGGGCGTGATTCTTGATGCGGGCCACGCCGGGTTCACCGGCCATACCGAGTACTTGCGCGACGCCTGCGGCGTCGAGGAGGTGGTGATGATGCTCGCCACCGATGCCGCCCTGCACGCCGATCGGCCCAACGGGACAGGGAGCGCTGCCTTGCGGGTGGCGCTGGCCACCACCCACTTGCCGCTGCGTGAGGTCGCCGGGGCCATCACCCGCGAAGGCCTGGCGCGGGTGCTGCGCCTTCTCGATGCCGAGTTGACCCGCTGGTTCGGCCTGGCCGCGCCGCGCATTGCCGTCTGCGGCCTCAATCCCCATGCCGGCGAGGGGGGCCACCTGGGGCGCGAGGAGATCGAGGTGATCGAGCCGACCCTGGAGGCGTTGCGCGCCGAGGGGCTGCGCCTCGACGGCCCGCTGCCCGCCGACACCCTGTTTACCCCGCGCCATCTTCAGGGGGTCGATGCGGTGCTGGCCATGTATCATGACCAGGGCCTGCCGGTACTCAAGTATGCCGGCTTCGGTCGCGCGGCCAATATCACCCTGGGCCTGCCACTGGTGCGCACCTCGGTGGACCACGGTACCGCCCTGGAGCTGGCCGGCACGGGCCGCGCCGATCCGGGTAGCCTGCGGGTCGCCGTGGCGCTGGCCGCGGAGATGGCCGGCCGCGGTGCGTGAAGCTGAACGCAAGCGAGTGTCGCCCGAGGGGCGCCGGGGATAGGCCGTAGCGGAGGTCCGATTCCAGGGAAGGAATCGGTAGCGTACAGGGAGGTATTCACAGCGCCTCCGCGAAGGGCCTGTCGCCGGATCAGCTCCGAGACAGCGGCACTGCGATATTTGGACTATTTAGTGATAGAAGGACACCCCTGAATGGCATCTCGCCCCCCGGTTCATCAGGCCCGCAAGCGCTTCGGCCAGAACTTCCTGCGCGACCGCGGCATCATCTCGCGTATCGTGCGGGCCATCGGGCCGCGCCCCGGCGAGCGGATCGTCGAGATCGGTCCCGGCCAGGGGGCGCTCACCGAGCCGCTGCTGGAGGCCGCCGGCGGTCGCCTGGAGGTGATCGAGCTCGACCGCGACCTGATTCCCGGGCTGCGCGTGCAGTTCTTCAACTATCCCGATTTCGTCATCCACGAGGGCGACGCCCTCAAGGTCGACTTCTGCGCCCTGCGTGGCGAGGGGGAGCCGCTGCGTGTCGTCGGCAACCTGCCCTACAACATCTCCACCCCGCTGATCGCCCACCTGCTCCAGGCCGGCGCTGCCATCGCCGACATGCACTTCATGCTGCAGAAGGAAGTGGTGGAGCGCCTGGCCGCCGAGCCGGGCGGCGCCGACTGGGGACGCCTCTCGGTGATGGCCCAGTACCGCTGCCGGGTCGAGTCACTGTTCGTGGTGCCGCCCGAGGCCTTCGTGCCGCGCCCCAAGGTGGATTCCGCCATTGTGCGCCTCACGCCGCATGCCGTGCTGCCCCACCCGGCTCGCGACGAGGCGCTGCTGGCGGCGATTGTCAAGGAGGCCTTCGGCCAGCGTCGCAAGACCCTGCGCAACAACCTCAAGGCGCGCATCTCCGCCGCGGCGCTGGAGGCGCTGGACATCGACCCCGGCCGGCGCCCCCAGACACTCTCAGTGGCGGAGTTCGTGCGTATCGCCGATCACCTGGCCCAGGCGACAGGGGAGGCCAGCCCATGAGCGATCGAGCCGCCAGCGGCGATGCCCCCATGGATGAGGCGCGAGGCGTGAGTGTCGAGGTTCAGCCGGAGTTTCGTGCCGACGAGTCAGCCCCCGGCGAGGGGCGCTACGTGTTCAGCTACACGGTGACGGTGCAGAACGCCTCGCGCCACAGCGTCCAGTTGATGGCCCGCCACTGGACCATCACCCAGGGCAGCGGCAAGGTCCAGGACGTGCGCGGCAAGGGGGTGGTGGGGCAGCAGCCGGTGATCGGCCCCGGCCAGCACTTCCGCTACACCAGCCGGGCGATCCTCGATGGGCCGGTGGGGGTGATGCAGGGCGACTACACCTGCGTGGATACCGCCACCCAGCGCCCCTTCGAGGTGCCCATCGCCCCCTTTCGCCTGGCCTGCCCCAACCAGGTCCACTGAATTCACGGCACTCGAGCCCCAAACGAATACCGGGAGAGCCCATGACCACCTATGCCATCGGCGACCTCCAGGGCTGCCATGCCGAGTTCGTCGAACTGCTCGAGACCCTGGGCTTCGACCCGCGCCGTGACCGGTTGTGGCTGGCTGGTGACCTGGTCAATCGCGGCCCAGGGTCGCTGGCCTGCCTGCGCGAGGCCGAGGCCCTGGGTGATGCCGCCCTGGCGGTGCTCGGCAACCATGACCTGCACCTGCTGGCGGTGGCCCGGGGCGGCGCCACGCTCAAGTCCAAGGATACCCTGGACGCTATCCTCGCCGCCCCGGATCGCGAGCGGCTGCTCGACTGGCTGCAGTCGCGCCCGCTGCTGTTGCGCGAGACGCTGGAGAAGCAGGAGACCCTGATGACCCACGCCGGCCTGCTGCCCCAGTGGTCGCCCGGCCGGGCCGCAGCGCTGGCCGCGGAGGTGGCGGAGGTGCTGGGGGGTGACGCTGCCGGGGCCTTCCTCGAGCGCATGTATGGCAACGCGCCGGACCAGTGGCGCGATGACCTCGATGGCATCGACCGCCTGCGCGCCATCGTCAACGTCCTTACCCGCATGCGCTTCATCGATGCCGAGGGACGCCTGGACTTCGCCGCCAAGGAGGGCCTCGACAGCGCCCCGGCGGGCTTCGCCCCCTGGTTTCGCTATCCCCGCGGCGACGACGCCCGGCTCGTCTTCGGCCACTGGGCGGCCTTGCGCGGCGAGACCCCCGGCAGTCGCGTCAACGCCTGTGCGCTGGATACTGGCTGCGTGTGGGGAGGCTCCCTGACGGCCCTGGACCTGGCGAGCGGCGAGCGTATCAGCGTACCCAGCCGGCGGCGTTGAACGCGGCTATCCTTCACACTCTCACCCCTTCTCACTCTCACCCCCGACACGAGGCGCCTCCATGAGCTTCCAGCATCTCGATAGTGCCACCCTCACGACCTGGCTCGACGAGGGCCGCGATGCGGCGCTGGTGGATATCCGCGACGCCCTGAGCTTCGCCCGTGGCCACATTCCCGGCAGCCAGCGGCTCGACAACGACACGGTGGACGACTTTGTCGAGACGACCCCCGTCGAGCGCCCGGTGGTGGTGGTCTGCTACCACGGCCACTCCAGCCAGCAGGCCGCCGCCTGGCTGGCCGGCCAGGGCTTCGCGGCCGTCTATAGCCTCGATGGCGGCTTCACCGACTGGCAACTGCGCCACCCCAACCGGGTAGAGGCCTGAGCATGGCTCGCGATGCCGCCGTCGAGGGGCTCGCCGTCTACCGGGTGGGAGGGGCGGTGCGTGATGCCCGCCTCGGCTGGCCGGTCACCGACACCGACTGGGTGGTGGTGGGGGCCTCCCCGGAGGCGCTGCGCCGCCGGGGCTTCCGTCCCGTGGGGCGTGACTTCCCGGTCTTCCTGCACCCCGAGACCCACGAGGAGTACGCCCTGGCGCGCACCGAGCGCAAGGCGGGCCATGGCTATACCGATTTCGTGGTGCATGCCAGCCCCGAGGTGACCCTGGAGGAGGACCTGGCACGCCGCGACCTGACCATCAACGCCATGGCCGAGACCCCGCAGGGCGAGCTGGTGGATCCCTTCGGTGGCCTCGCGGACCTGGAGGCGAGGGTGTTGCGGCATGTGTCGCCGGCCTTCATCGAGGACCCCCTCCGGGTGCTGCGTACCGCACGCTTCCTGGCCCGCTACGCGGGGCTGGGCTTCACCATCGCCGAGACAACCCGGGCGCTGATGCGCGAGCTGGTGGAGAGCGGTGAGATCGCCCACCTGGTGGCCGAGCGGGTCTGGGTCGAGACCGAGAAGGCCCTGGCCGAGCCCTGGCCCGAGGTCTACTTCCAGGCGCTCGACGACTGTGGCGCCCTGGCGGTGCTGATGCCGGCGCTGGCCGCCGACCGGGAGGCGCTGGACGAGGCGCTGGGGCGGCTGCATCGGCTGCCCGAGGAGGGGGAGGGCGAGGCCCTGGCCCATTGGCGCTGGGCGCGGTTGGTAGAGCACCTGGACGAGGCGGCACGGCTCGAGCTGGCCGAGTGCCTGCGCCAGCCCAAGGCCTACCTCGAGCTGGCTTGTCGGGTGGCGAAGACTCGGGCGCTGGTCGCGCAGGCGCGCCACGCGCCCCCGGAGGGGGCGCGGCTGCTGGCCTGGCTGGACGCTATCGATGCCTGGCGGCGCAGCGAGCGGGTGATGCCGCTGATCAGTCTGGTGAGCCTGGAGATGCCGGCGCTGGCCGAGGAGCTGGCCGTGGCCTGGCGGCTTGCCGCTCAGGTCTTGCCGGCGTCATTGGTGGAGGAGGGGTTCAAGGGGCGCGAGCTGGGCGAGGAGCTCGCCCGGCGCCGCCGCGAGGCGATCGATGCCGCCTTGAGGTAGAGGACAGGCCTGTCGCCGGGAAAGCCTGGAGCGGTGCTTCCCTCTGCGGTCGCCCTGGGATATGGGGCGGGTCAGTCGGGGTGTGAGATCGCGTGCCCGGCCCAAGTGAAGGCCACCGGCCACAGGCGCTGGTCGCCCGGCTCGAAGCGGCGCCACAGGCTCGCGTAGGTCTCGCCGCTCACCGGGTGGCGCGCCGCGGGTAGCAACTCGGCCAGTGGCTGGAGTACGAAGGCGTGGTGGGTGATCTCGCCGCGTGGCAGGCTGACGCCATCGTGCTCGCCGCTGAGCTCGCCTACGGTCAGCAGGTCGACATCCAGGGTGCGGGGGCTGAACTTGTGACTGCCCTCGCTGCGCCCGTTGGCGAACTCGAGGCGCTTGCACCAGGCCTGCAACTCACCCACCGAGGCGTCGCTCTCGAAGGCCGCCACCAGGTTGTAGAAGTTGCGTCCATCCTCGAAGCCCACCGGCTCGCTCTCGAATACCCGCGAGACCCGCAACCCCTCGAAGGATGCCGCCAAGGCATCCAGGCAGACGCGCACATGGTGCTCCCGCTCGATATTGCTGCCGATGCTGACCGTGACCAGGGCCATCACACTGCTCCCGGGCGGGAGCCGCGCTCGATGCGTACGCCCACCGCGGCCGCGGCCGACACGGCTCCCGGCTTGCGCACTGTCAGGCGTAGCCAGGGGATGCCGAACTCCTCGCGCAGCACCTCGGCCAGGCGCTCGGCGAAGGTCTCCACCAGGGCAACGTCATGCTCGGTGGCGAAGGCCTGGATGCGCGCGCTGATCGCCGCATAGTCGAGGGTGCGAGCGATGTCGTCATGCTCCGCTGCGGGGCGGATATCGGTGGCCAGTTCCAGGTCGAGCACCAGACGTTGGGTGATGGTGCGCTCCCAGTCATAGACCCCGATGACGGTGTCGACGGCGAGAGACTCGATCAGCACTAGATCCATGGCGGAGTTCCGGGCGGCTCTATGGTGAAGGTGGCGCAGATTGTACGCGAGCGGCGCGGCACCGAATACCTTGGCGGCTGGGCAGTTCGTGGCGGGGCTGTCAGAATGGCCGGGTTCTCGTCGCAGGAGGGGCAGTCGTGGAGGCGCCACTGATTACGCTGCTGCCGCTGGCGTTGTTGGGTTACCTCAGCGGCAGTTGGCTCGGCGCGCTTACCGTCTGCCGGTTGGCCGGGGTGGGTGACCCGCGCCTGGCGGGCTCCTTCAATCCGGGGTTTTCCAATGTGTTGCGCCTGCACGGGCGTCGACTGGCGCTGGCGACCCTGCTGGTGGATGCCGCCAAGGGGATGCCGGCGCTGCTGCTGGCCCAGCTGGCGGGGTTGCCGCCCTGGGCCCAGGGGGTGGTGGGCCTGGCGGTGCTGCTGGGTCACAGCTATCCGGCATGGCACCGTTTCCGCGGCGGCAAGGCCGTGGCCAGTGCCTTCGGTGTGATGCTGGTGCTGACCCCAGGGGTGGCCCTGTTGTGTGCCGCGCTCTGGTCCCTGCTCGCCTGGCGGGTGCGCACCGCCGCGGTGGCTTCGCTGGCCAGTGCCGCCGTCGCCCCGCTGGCCAGCCTATGGCTGGCGCCGGACTACGTCGTCGTGGTGATCGCCTTCACCGTACTGGTGCTGGTGCGTCATGTGCTCAATATCCAGCGCCTCGGCCGGGGCGACGAGCCGCCCCTCTAGGCGGCTTACGGCCTGCTCAAGGTATCCATCGGCCAGCGTGGCACCGCCCGCATCGCGCCGGTCTCGTCGCGTTCGCCGGCCAGCAGCCGGCTTGCCCCCACATAGGCGATCATCGCTCCGTTGTCGGTGCAGAAGCGCCCGCGAGGATAGTAGGCCCGGGCAGCGCGCTTCTCGCACTCCCGCTCCAGGCGCTCGCGTAGCCGTGTATTGGCGCTGACGCCGCCGGCCACCACCAGTCGCTTGAGCCCGGTCTGGTCCAGGGCGCGGCGGCACTTGATCACCAGGGTGTCGACCACCGCCTCCTCGAAGGCGCGGGCCACGTCGGCGCGGGCCTGCTCATCGAGCGCACCGGCCGCCTCGAGCTGGCGAATGGTGGTAAGGGTGTGCGTCTTGAGTCCCGAGAAGCTGAAGTCGAGCCCCGGGCGGTCGGTCATCGGGCGCGGAAAGCGGAAGCGCTGTGGATCGCCATGCTCGGCCAGGCGCGCCACCTGGGGGCCACCGGGGTAGTCGAGTCCCAGCATCTTGGCGGCCTTGTCGAAGGCTTCGCCGGCGGCGTCGTCCACCGATTCGCCGAGCAGGGTGTAGTCGCCCAGCTCGCGTACCTCGACCAGTTGGGTGTGGCCACCGGAGACCAGCAGGGCCACGAAGGGGAACGCGGGGCGATCCTCCTCCAGCATGGGCGCCAGTAGGTGCCCCTCCATATGGTGGACGCCGAGCACCGGGATGCCCAGCGCCCGGGCCATGCCGTGGGCGGTAGCGGCCCCCACCATCAACGCGCCCACCAGGCCGGGGCCGGCGGTGTAGGCGATGGCATCGAGATCCGAGCGGACCAGGCCCGCGGCATCCAGCACCTGCTCGACCAGCGGCAGCAGCCGGCGGGTGTGGTCGCGGGAGGCCAGTTCGGGCACCACGCCGCCGTATTCGGCGTGCATGGCGACCTGGCTGTAGAGGGCGTCGGCCAGCAGGCCGCGCTCGGTGTCGAAGAGGGCGACGCCGGTTTCGTCGCAGGAGGTCTCGATGCCCAGTACGCGCATGGTGTCGGCTCGGTGTCTCGGAAAAGGCCGCCATTCTACGTGGAATGGGCGCGGAAAGCATTTGCATAGGCCGGGCGTGAGGTCTAGACTATCGTGCGCTGCAAGACTGGGTCGTGCACCCAGGTGGCGAAATTCTGCGAACGATGCCCCGATTTCCGGCACGCTCAGGGCGTTCCGGGCGGCTGTTCGTCGCGAAACGTGCCACCCGCAGGGGTGTGCGTACTAACCGAACTCTAGTTACCTAAGGTAGGTGAGTGCTTAATGCCTTCTGTCAAAGTACGAGATAACGAGCCGTTTGACGTCGCGCTGCGTCGCTTCAAGCGTTCCTGTGAAAAAGCCGGTGTTCTCTCCGAGGTGCGTCGTCGCGAGCACTATGAGAAGCCGACTGCGGAGCGCAAGCGCAAGGCGGCGGCTGCCGTCAAGCGTCACGCCAAGAAGCTCCAGCGTGAGCGCAAGCGCTTCGAACGGCTCTATTGATCCGTACTGGAGACGTCGGGGCCCCGGGCCCGGGCGGTCTCAGGAGGACGCCAAGCGGCCGCCATCCGGTGGCCGCTTGTTTTTTCCGGGTCGGTGGCGACTGCCGTCGGCCCAGGGTGATCACACCGCAGTCGTCGAGGTGATCCGACTTCAATGGCCGGACAGATTCCCCAGCGTTTCATCGATGAGCTGCTTGCCCGCGTCGACGTGGTCGAGGTGGTGGGTGAGCGAGTCCAGCTCAAGAAGGCAGGGCGCAACTACTCGGGCCTGTGCCCGTTCCATCAGGAGAAGACGCCGTCGTTCACCGTGAGTGCCGACAAGCAGTTCTACCACTGCTTCGGCTGCGGCGCCCACGGCAGCGCCCTGCGTTTCCTGATGGAGTATGACAAGTTGCGCTTTCCCGAGGCGGTGGAGCAGCTGGCCGGCCGCCTGGGAATGGAGGTGCCCCGCGAGGGCGCCGACGACCCGCGTGCCCAGGCCCGGGAGCGCAAGCGCAAGGAGGGCGTGAACCTCCTCGAGCTCTCGGCGAGCTTCTTCCGCGAGCGGCTGAAGATGCCCGAGGGGCAGGGGGCCCGGGAGTACCTGGAGCGTCGCGGCCTGGCGTCGGAGGTGATCGAGACCTTCGGTGTCGGCTACGCCCCGGACGCCTGGGAGAGCCTCAAGCGGCATCTCGGTGAGCGCGGCATCGGCGAGGCGGTGCAAGTGGAATACGGCCTGCTGGTGCATCGCGAGGAGAGTGGGCGCACCTATGACCGCTTCCGCGACCGGGTGATGTTCCCGATTCGCGATATCAAGGGGCGCACCATTGGCTTCGGCGGCCGGGTGCTGGGCGATGCCAAGCCCAAGTACCTCAACTCGCCGGAGACTCCGGTGTTCCACAAGGGGCGCGAGCTCTACGGCCTCTATGAGGCGCGCCAGGCCGATCACCGCCTGGAGCGGGTGGTGATCGTCGAGGGCTACATGGATGTGGTGGCCTTGGCCCAGTTCGGCATCCGCAATGCGGTCGCCACCCTGGGCACCTCCACCAGCGAGGAGCATCTCGGTCGACTGTTCCGGCTGGTCAACGAGGTGGTGTTCTGCTTCGACGGTGACCGTGCCGGCCGCCAGGCTGCGACTCGGGCGCTGGAGACGGTGCTGCCGCTGATGATCGACGGGCGCCAGGCGCGTTTCCTGTTCCTGCCCGAGGGGGAGGATCCGGATACCCTGGTGCGGCGCGAGGGCAGCGAGGCCTTCCAGGACCGCATCACCTGCGCCAGCCCGTTGTCGGAGTTCCTCTTCGACCAGGCGGCGGCAGGCCGCGACCTGGCGCGCATCGAGGAGCGTGAGCGCTACGCCAGCCAGGTGCTGAAGGCGGTCGGGCGCTTGCCGGACGGGGTGCTTCGGTCGCTGATGCTGAGCGAGTTGTCGCGGCGTACCGGTGTCGAGGCGGCGAGTTTCTCGGCCCTGTTGGCAAGGGATGCTGGCGTCGCGGGACGAGAGGCGCGCGACGCCCGGCAGGAGTCACCCTCCATGGATGGGCTGGAGGGCGGCGTGTCGGAGGCGCCCTCGCCCCGGGGCGAGGGTGCTGCCGTGCAGGCGCGCCGCACCGGCGGGGCCTTGAGCCTTGCGTCGCGCACCCTGCAACTGTTGCTGCACGAGCCGGCGCTGGTGGCGCGGTTACCCGAGGAGGACGACTGGTGCCCGGAGGAGGACCCCGATGGCGTGCTGTGTCGTGAGGTGATTCGCCTGCTGAGGGCAGGCGGCTACCGTAGCCCCCAGGTACTGCTGGCGCACTTCCATGGCAGCCCGGAGGGTGAGCGCCTGGCGGCACTGGCGCGGCGTGAGCTGCTGATTCCGAAGTCGGCGCGGGGCGACGAGCTGGAGGGGCTGGTGAGTCACTTCCGGCGGCATCGCCAGCGGCGCTCGCCCCAGGAAGAGTTCGACGCACTGCTGGCCAGGGAGAAGGCGGGGGAGCGGCTGTCGCGGGAGGAGAAGCAGCGGCTGATGGTGCTGATCACCGAACTGCACCGCTGACCGGGAGGTCAAAAAAAGTGGCCATGGATTGGCCCTGCGGTTGATTTCTCTCCTAATATCCCCACATAGGAGACGGCGCTTGGCACCGGCGTAACCTGACAACCTAACACACCTGAATGACCGCGCAAATAGATCGAACTGGCAGAAAGGTGCTTTCTGGCGCTATAATGTTCGGCTTTACGAGTTTTCTCCACCCAGCGCTTCAGGTGCTTCATTCTTCTTCGTCGAGATAGGGTTTCTATGGCTGGAAATGCGCAGCAGCAGTCGCGTCTGAAGGAGTTGATCGCGCGCGGCAAGGAACAGGGCTACCTGACCTATGCCGAGGTCAACGACCACCTTCCCGAGGATATCGCCGACCCGGATCAGGTGGAAGATATCATCGGCATGATCAACGACATGGGCATCAGCGTCGTCGAGGAAGCCCCCGATGAAGACACCCTGATGATGTCGGATCAGTCCACCGACGAGTCGGCGGCCGAGGAGGCCGTGGCGGCTCTGGCGGCGGTGGAAAGCGACGTGGGTCGCACCACCGATCCGGTGCGCATGTACATGCGTGAGATGGGGACGGTGGAGCTACTGACCCGCGAGGGCGAGATCGAGATCGCCAAGCGCATCGAGGAGGGCACCCGCGAGGTGATGTCGGCGCTGGCCTACCTGCCCGGCGCGGTGGACTCCATCCTCGAGGCCTACGATGCCACCCAGGACGAGGAGGCCCCGGGCCGCCTCTCCGACCTCTTCTCCGGCTTCATCGACCCCGATGAGGGCATTCCCGGCGTAGCCGAGGCCGAGGTTCCCGAGGAGGAGCCCCAGGCGGCGGGCGATGATGATGAAGACGGCGAGGCCGAGGAGGAGAGCTCCGGCGGCCCGGATCCCGAGGAAGCCCGTGCCCGCTTCGAGCAGATCCGCGAGCAGAACGCCGCGGTCCAGGCGGCCATCGAGGCCCACGGCCGCCACGCCAAGCCCGCCCAGGAGGAGCTGGCGCGCCTGGCCGAGCTGTTCTCGCCGATCAAGCTGGTGCCCAAGCACTTCGAGCGCCTGGTCAACCAGGTGCGCATCAGCGTCGAGCAGGTGCGTGCCCAGGAGAAGGCGGTGATGCAGCTGTGCGTCAAGACGGCACGCATCCCGCGCAAGACCTTCATCAAGGCCTTCCCGGGCAGCGAATCCGACCCCGAGTGGCTGGATGCCTTCGCCGACGGGCATCCCAAGTATGCTGACCGCCTCGCGCCGCTGCGCGTGGATATCCAGCGCGCCCAGCGCAAGATCGCCTTCGAGGAGGAGATGGTTCGCCTGCCGGTGCAGGAGATCAAGGAGGTCAACCGCCGTCTCTCCATCGGTGAAGCCAAGGCACGGCGCGCCAAGAAGGAGATGGTCGAGGCCAACCTGCGCCTGGTGATCTCCATCGCCAAGAAATACACCAATCGTGGCCTGCAGTTCCTGGACCTGATTCAGGAAGGCAACATCGGCCTGATGAAGGCGGTGGACAAGTTCGAGTATCGCCGTGGCTACAAGTTCTCCACCTATGCCACCTGGTGGATTCGCCAGGCGATCACCCGCTCCATCGCCGACCAGGCGCGCACCATCCGCATTCCGGTGCATATGATCGAGACCATCAACAAGCTCAACCGGGTCTCCCGGCAGATGCTTCAGGAGATGGGGCGCGAGCCCACTCCCGAGGAGTTGGGTGAGCGTCTCGAGATGCCCGAGGACAAGGTGCGCAAGGTGCTCAAGATCGCCAAGGAGCCGATCTCCATGGAGACGCCCATCGGTGACGATGACGACTCGCACCTGGGCGACTTCATCGAGGACAGCTCCATGGTGCTGCCCATCGACTCCGCCACCGGTGAGGGGTTGATCGAGGCGACGCGCAACGTGCTGGGTGGCCTCACCGCGCGTGAAGCCAAGGTGCTGCGTATGCGTTTCGGCATCGACATGAACACCGACCACACCCTCGAGGAGGTCGGCAAGCAGTTCGACGTCACCCGCGAGCGGATCCGCCAGATCGAGGCGAAGGCACTGCGCAAGCTGCGTCATCCGAGCCGCTCCGAGCCGCTGCGCTCCTTCCTGGACGAGTAGCGAGGCGGGCACTGCCCGTTGATGAAAAGCCCCCGCAGCCTGAATTGAACTGACCCCCAATAGTGGGGTGGTTCATTCAGGCTGCGGGGGCTTTTTGCTGGCTGGAGGGCGGCGGGCGAGTGGCTCGCCCGGGGTCAGCTGGCCCGGCGCGCCAGTGCCCAGCGGCGGGCCAGCAGGACCAGCTCGATCACCGCGATCAGCAGCAGGGCATAGCCGAACAGCTCCACCACCTCCTCGGCGGCGCTCTTGAAGTCGCGCAGGTAGTTCTCCTGCAGGATCGCCTGCCAGAAGTCGCCACGTCCGTAGAGGCGCGAGAAGACGTAGGTGGTCAAGAAGCCCGCCGCGAACAGCCCGAAGGAGAGGCTGTTGGCGTAGGCGGCGAACTCGGCCACGAAGGCGCGCCGGTTGCGGATGACCACGAACAGGATCGGCAGCAGCGTCAGGCTGACCAGCAGCTGCCAGGCACCATCGAAGACGTGGGTGTCAAGGTGGACGTCCTGCTCGCGGATCAGCGAGGCCGCCAGCAGCCCGAACAGCAGCAGGGCGACGAGGCGCAGCTCGCGAAGCGCGAGCATTACGTAGAGCAGCAGGATCGAGGCGATGGCCAGCAGGGCCGTCTGGGCCAGCTCGGTGAGGCCCCGCTCGGAGAAGCGGTCGGCGGGGAAGTGGAGGGCCTCGAGGTAGACGCCCTGGGCCAGGGCGCCCACCAGCAGGATATAGAGTGTGGCGCGCAGGCAGGTGGCCCCGAAGCCGATCGGCCAGGAGGCGGGAGGCGGAGGTGACATGGTGCTGGGTCCGGCTTGACGTGTAAGCGCATCATTTTACCGGGCTTTGTGCGCCGCGGCGAACCCGGATGGCGACTTGTTTGCAAGCTATTGATATTTCGGGGTCTACACCATTAGTCGAGTTTGCACCTTGGGCCTATTGCCCCGCCGCGGGCTCTTCTCTAGCTTACGTTAACGTAAAGTACTGGCGCGATGCCGGCGCCGTCCGAAGCGGATGGCACAACAACGACAACAAGCACCACGGCGGGTCCCACGGGGCCCCGAGAGGACGATCCATGACCCAGGCGTTCATTCTGGAGACTCGCGGGTTGACCAAGGAGTTTCGCGGCTTCACCGCCGTGGACGACGTCAACCTGCAGGTTCAGGAGGGGCATATCCATGCCCTGATCGGCCCCAACGGGGCCGGCAAGACCACCGTCTTCAACCTGCTCACCAAGTTCCTGCCGCCCACCCGCGGCGAGATTCTCTATCGCGGCAAGCCCATCACGCGCATGAAGGCCAACGAGATCGCGCGCCTGGGCCTGGTGCGCTCCTTCCAGATCTCCGCGGTGTTCGGTCACATGACCGCGCTGGAGAACGTGCGGGTGGCGCTGCAGCGCAAGCTGGGCACCTCCTTCCACTTCTGGAAGCCCGAGAGCAGCCTCGATCACCTCAATGCGCGCGCCCTGGAGCTGCTCGACCAGGTGGGCCTCGCCGAGTACGCCGACGTGCTCACCGTGGAGATGCCCTACGGCCGCAAGCGCGCCCTGGAGGTGGCCACCACCCTAGCGCTCGAGCCCACGGTGATGCTGCTCGACGAGCCGACCCAGGGCATGGGCGCCGAGGACGTCGATCGCATCGTCGAGCTGATCCGCCGCGTCTCGAAGGGGCGCACCGTGCTGATGGTGGAGCACAACCTGAGCGTGGTCAGCCGGCTGTGCGACCGCATCACCGTGCTGGCGCGCGGCAGCGTGCTGGCCGAGGGCGACTATCAGGAGGTGTCGCGCAACCCCCAGGTGCGCGAGGCCTACATGGGCAGTGAAGCGGCGGAAGAGGAGGCCAGCGCATGAGCCAGGCAGCCGAGGCGATCACCGAGTATCGCGACCTCGACGGTGCCGAGATGCTGCGGGTCAGCGACCTGCACGCCTTCTACGGCGAGTCGCACATCCTCCACGGCGTCGACTTCGACGTGAAGCGCGGCGAGCTGGTGACCCTGCTCGGCCGCAACGGCGCCGGGCGCAGCACTACCCTCAAGGCGATCATGAACATGGTCGGCCGGCGCACCGGCTCGATTATGATCAACGGCAACGAGACGCTGAACATGAAGCCCCACCGCATTCCACGGCTGGGCATCGGCTACTGCCCCGAGGAGCGCGGCATCTTCTCGAGCCTCGATGTCGAGGAGAACCTGCTGCTGCCGCCCACGGTGCGCTCCGGGGGCATGAGCCTCGACGAGATCTACGCCATGTTCCCCAACCTCCACGAGCGCCGCCGCAGCCAGGGCACCCGGCTCTCCGGTGGCGAGCAGCAGATGCTGGCCATGGCGCGCATCCTGCGCACCGGGGCGCGGCTGCTGCTGCTCGACGAGATCACCGAGGGGCTCGCTCCAGTGATCGTCCAGGCGCTCGGCGAGGTGCTGGTCAAGCTCAAGGAGCGGGGCATGACCATCGTGCTGGTGGAGCAGAACTTCCGCTTCGCCGCGCCGCTGGCCGACCGTCACTTCGTGATGGAGCACGGTCGCATCATCGAGGAGATCAGCGCCGCCGAACTGCCGTCGCGTCGCGACCACCTCAACGCCCTGCTGGGGGTGTGACGGCGCGCCCGTCGCCCGGCAGTTTCACCACCGCCAACCGTATCGACAACAACAAACCGCCCCTCGTGGGCCACGGAGTCAATCATGACCTTCAACCGCAAGATTCTCGCTACCAGCGTTGCCCTGGCCACCGCCACCCTGATGGCTACCGGTGCCCAGGCCCAGATGAGTGATGATGCCGTGCGCATCGGCTACCTGGCCGACATGTCCGGCACCTACCGTGACCTCGCCGGTCCCGGCGGCCTCGCGGCCCTGGAGATGGCCATCGAGGACTTCGGCGGCGAGGTCAACGGCGCCCCCATCGAGGTGTTCAGCGCCGATGACCGCAACAGCGCCGACGTGGGTGCCAACACCGTGCGCGAGTGGTTCGACACCCGCAACGTCGACCTGGTCGCCGGCCTGGTGGCCTCCTCGGTCTCCATCGCTGCCACCAAGGTGATCGAGGAAAACGATGGCCTGGGGATTGTCTCCGGCTCTGCCGCCTCCAGCGTGACCAACGAGCACTGCACCCCCAACCATATCCACTGGGTCTATGACACCTACCCGCTGGCCAACGGCACCGCCAAGGCGGTGGTCGAGCAGGGCGGCGACACCTGGTTCATGCTCACCGCCGACTACGCCTTCGGCCATGCCCTCGAGGGGGACGTGACCAAGGTGGTGGAGGAGAACGGTGGGGAGATCGTCGGTGGCGTGCGCCATCCCTTCCCGACCAGCGACTTCTCCTCCTACATCCTCCAGGCCCAGGGCTCCGGGGCCAAGATCGTCGGCCTGGCCAACGCCGGCGCCGACACCGTCAATGCCATCACCACCGCCAGCCAGTTCGGCCTGACCCAGTCCGGCCAGCAGCTCGCCGGCCTGCTGATCTTCCTCAACGACGTCCACTCCATGGGCCTCGAGGATACCCAGAACCTGCTGCTCACCACCGGCTGGTACTGGGACATGGATGACCAGTCACGCGAGTGGGCCGAGCGCTACTTCGAGCGGGTGGGTCGCATGCCGACCATGGTGCAGGCCGGCATCTACTCCAGCACCATGCACTACCTGGAGACCGTGGCCGAGGAGGGCACCGATAACCCCGAGGCGATCCGCGCAGCCATGGCCGAGCGCCCGGTGGAGGACTTCTTCGCCCGCAATGGTCGCATCCGTGAGGATGGCCGCATGGTCCACGACATGTACCTGGCGCGCGTGAAGACGCCCGAGGAGTCCGAAGGCGAGTGGGACGTCTACGAGATCCTTGCCACCATCCCGGCGGAAGAGGCCTACCGCCCGCTCTCCGAGAGCCAATGCGAGCTGGTCAACAACTGAGCGGATGCGGCGTGGCGGCGGCGACGGCCGCCGCCCCTGACGGGAGGTCCATGAGATGACAATGATATTCGGGGTGCCGTTGATGGTGTTCATGGGCCAGCTGATGCTGGGCCTGATCAACGGTGCCTTCTATGCCCTGCTCAGCCTGGGGCTGGCGGTGATCTTCGGCCTGCTGAAGATCGTCAACTTCGCCCACGGTGCCATGTACATGCTGGGTGCCTTCGTGGCCCTGCTGGGCCTGCAGCACCTGGGGCTCAACTACTGGGCGGCGCTGCTGGTAGTGCCGCTGGTGGTAGGCGCGCTGGGCATGTTGATCGAGCGCTTCCTGTTGCGTCGCATCGCCCACCTCGACCACCTCTACGGGCTGCTGCTGACCTTCGGCCTGGCGCTGATCTTCGAGGGCACCCTGATCAACTTCTTCGGTGTCTCGGGCTCCAGCTACCCCACGCCCGAGGCTCTGCAGGGAGGCGTGAATCTCGGCTTCATGTTCCTGCCCATCTATCGCGGCTGGGTGCTGCTGGCGGCCCTGGCGGTCTGCCTGGCCACCTGGTTCATCATCGAACGCACCCGCCTGGGCGCCTACCTGCGCGCCGGCACCGAGAATTCGGCGCTGATGCAGGCCTTCGGGGTCAACATGCCCCAGCTGATCACCCTGACCTACGGCTTCGGGGTGGCCCTGGCCGCCTTCGCCGGGGTGCTGGCCGCCCCCCTCTATCCGGTGTCGCCGACCATGGGGTCGAGCCTGTTGATCGTGGTCTTCGCCGTGGTGGTGATCGGCGGCATGGGCTCGATCATCGGCGCGGTCATCACCGGCCTGGCCATGGGTCTGATCGAGGGCCTGACCAAGGTGTATTACCCCGAGGCCGCCAACACCGTGATCTTCGTGGTGATGGTGGTGATCTTGATGCTGCGTCCTGCGGGACTCTTCGGCAAGGAGGCGTGACGCCATGTCGGCAACCCAGACCCTGACCCTCGCCATGCAGCGTCGCCGCCAGGCCAGGCTGCGTCGCAACGTTCTCTATCTGGTGCTGATCGGCATCGCCCTGGTGGCGCCCTTCGTGGCCTACCCGGTGTTCCTGATGAAGGTGCTGTGCTTCGCGCTGTTCGCCTGCGCCTTCAATCTGCTGCTCGGCTACGCCGGCCTGCTCTCCTTCGGGCATGCCGCCTTCCTGGCCACCGGCGGCTACTTCACCGGCATCATGCTGGCCAGTTACCCGGGGCTGACCCCGGAGCTGGGCATCCTGATCGGCACCTTCGCCGCCGTGGTGCTGGGGACCCTGTTCGGCGCCCTGGCGATTCGCCGCCAGGGGATCTACTTCGCCATGGTGACCCTGGCGCTGGCGCAGATGATGTTCTTCTTCTTCGTCCAGGCGCCCTTCACCGGCGGCGAGGATGGACTGCACGGGGTGCCGCGTGGCGAGCTGTTCGGGCTGATCAGCCTGAACAGCAACCTCAACATGTACTACTTCGTGCTGGCGGTATTCGTGATCGGCTTCGCGATCATCCAGCGCGCCGTGCACTCGCCCTACGGCCAGGTGCTCAAGGCGATCCGCGAGAACGAGCCGCGCGCGGTGTCGCTGGGCTACAACGTCGACGCCTACAAGCTGGTGGCCTTCGTGCTCTCCGCCGGCCTGGCGGGGCTGGCGGGGTCCACCAAGACGGTGGTGTTCCAGCTCGCCTCGCTGACCGATGCCCACTGGCACATGTCCGGCGAGGTGATCCTGATGACCCTGCTGGGCGGGGTGGGCACGCTGTTCGGCCCGCTGGTGGGGGCCGGGGTGGTGGTCAGCCTGCAGACCCAACTGGCCCAGTCGCCCTTGGGCAACTGGGTGAGCGTGATCCTCGGCGCCATCTTCGTGATCTGCGTGCTGAGCTTCCGCAGCGGCATCGTCGGCGAGATCCAGAAGATCGCGAAGAAGAACTTCAAGTAAGTCCGGCTTCGCTTCCCGGACTCACGGCGCCCTGCGGGGCGCCGTCTTGTTGGGGGCGGGGCAGGCTGCTCGGTAGCCGCGACACCAGGTGCTCAAGGAAGAGGTGCAACTTGGGCGAGCGCTGGCGGTGTCGCGGAAAGACCGCCCATACCGCGGCGTCGGCGTGGCGGTAGGCATCGAGCACCGAGATCAGCGCACCGCTGGCCAGGTGCTCTTCCACGTAATAGTCGGGCAACTGGGCCAGGCCTAGCCCCTTGAGGGCGGCGTCGAGCAGGGCCGGCCCCGAGTTGGCACGCCAGCGCCCCTGCACGCGCACCTCGCGACGCACCCCCTCCACGGCGAAGCGCCAGTGGTCGCGGCTGCCGATCAGGCAGCGGTGGTGGGAGAGCTCGGCCAGGGCGTGGGGCTGGGAGATATGTGCGAAGTAGGCGGGCGCCCCCACTACGTATTCGCGGCGTTCGCACAGGCGTCGGGCTACCAGGCTAGAGTCCTCCAGCCGGCCCATGCGGATCGCCACGTCGAAGCCCTCGTCGATAATATCCACCCGACGGTTGGAGAAGTGCATGCGCACCTCCAGCTGCGGGTGCGCGAGCTGGAAGTCGTTGACCAGCGGGGCGATGTAGCGCTCGCCGAAGGTGGTGGCCGAGGTCAGCGCCAGCCGCCCCTGGGGGCGCTCCTGAAGATCACCGATCGCCGCCTCGGCCTCGCGGAAGCCGTCGAACAGCTGTCGGCACTGGCGGTAGTAGAGGGTGCCGGCGTCGGTCAGATGGATCTGGCGAGTGGTGCGGTAGAGCAGGGCAGTGCCCAGTTGCTGCTCGAGCTGGGCCACCAGCCGGCTGACGTGGGAGGGCGACACCGACAGTTCCCGCGCCGCGGCGACGAAAGTGCCCAGACGCACCACCTCGACGAAGGCCTCGATTCTATCCCAGCGCTGCATTCAAGCACCTTGATCAAGAGCTGTTCGAGGCTGATCCGGCGGCAGGTCTCCGAGGGGGCGCTGTGAACCCCTCCCTGGGCGCTACCGACGCCATCCCTGGCGTAGGACCCCCTCTGCGACCTGTCGCCGGCGCCTCTCACGCAGCTCGGTTACCAGTTGTCGGCATTATTGCTGTGTGGCAATAATGTCGTGCCTTTGGTGCAGTTTATCTTGTATGGCGATCTTGCCTAGACTGGGGACAACATTCCCCCCAGTGAGGAGATCGATCATGAAGTCACGCGCCGCCGTTGCCCTGGAAGCGGGCAAGCCCCTGGAACTCGTCGAGATCGACGTCGAAGGCCCGAAGGCCGGCGAGGTGCTGGTGAAGATGGCCGCCACCAGCGTCTGCCACACCGACGCCTATACGCTCTCCGGTGCCGACCCGGAGGGCAACTTCCCGGCGGTGCTGGGCCATGAGGGTGCCGGCGTCGTCCAGGAGGTGGGCGAGGGGGTCACCAGCGTGCGTCCCGGCGACCACGTCATCCCGCTCTATACCGCCGAGTGCGGCCAGTGCAAGTTCTGCCTCTCCGGCAAGACCAACCTGTGCGGTGCCGTGCGCGCCACCCAGGGCAAGGGCCTGATGCCCGACGGCACCAGCCGCTTCTCCCTGGACGGCAGGATGCTGCACCACTACATGGGTACCTCCACCTTCAGCGAGTACACCGTGCTGCCCGAGGTCTCCCTGGCGGTGGTCTCCAGGGAGGCGCCCATGGACAAGATCTGCCTGCTGGGCTGCGGCGTGACCACCGGCATCGGCGCGGTGATGAACACCGCCAAGGTCGAGCCCGGCGCCACCGTCGCCGTGTTCGGCCTGGGCGCCATCGGCCTCGCGGTGATCCAGGGCGCGGTGATGGCCAAGGCGAGCCGCATCATCGCCATCGACGTCAATCCGGAGAAGTTCAAGCTCGCCGAGCAGTTCGGCGCCACCGACTTCGTCAATCCCAAGGAGTACGGCGACCCCATCCAGCAGGTGATCGTCGACCTCACCGATGGCGGCGTCGACTACTCCTTCGAGTGCATCGGCAACGTCAACGTGATGCGTTCGGCGCTGGAGTGCTGCCACAAGGGGTGGGGCGAGTCGATCATCATCGGCGTGGCCGGCGCCGGCGAGGAGATCAGCACGCGGCCCTTCCAGCTGGTCACCGGCCGGGTCTGGAAGGGCTCCGCCTTCGGCGGCGTCAAGGGGCGCTCGGAGCTGCCGGGCTACGTGGACCAGTACATGAAGGGCGAGATCAACATCGACGACTTCATCACCCACGACATGCCCTTCGAGAAGATCAACGAGGCCTTCGAGCTGCTGCACCGTGGCGAGAGCATCCGCACCGTCCTTCACTACTGAGCCGGGAGGCCTGCCCATGACCATGACCGAGAACCTCGAGCTGGTAGCGGCCAACAAGAGCTTCGGCGGCTGGCACAAGCGCTACCGCCACCGCTCCCGGGCGCTGGACTGCGAGATGGTATTCGCCATCTACCTGCCGCCCCAGGCCGAGACCCAGCGGGTGCCGCTGCTGTGGTGGCTCTCCGGGCTCACCTGCACCGACGAGAACTTCATGCAGAAGGCCGGCGCCCAGCGACTCGCCGCCGAGCTCGGCATCGCCATCGTCTGCCCGGACACCAGCCCGCGGGGCACCGACCTGCCCGGCGAGCATGACAGCTACGACTTCGGCTCCGGCGCCGGCTTCTACGTCAACGCCACCCGGGAGCCCTGGAAGCGGCACTACCGCATGTACGACTACGTCACCGAGGAGCTGCCCTCGGTGGTGCGCCAGCACTTTCCGGTCAACGGCCGCGAGTCGATCAGCGGCCACTCCATGGGCGGCCACGGGGCCCTGGTGATGGCGCTGCGCCGCCCGGGCCACTACCGCTCGGTGTCGGCCTTCGCGCCCATCGTCAATCCCACCGAGTGCCCCTGGGGGCAGAAGGCCTTCTCCGGCTACCTGGGCGAGGATCGTGGCAAGTGGACCCAGTACGACGCCTGCGAGCTGGTGGCCCGCGGCGCCTCCAGCCAGCCGCTGTTCATCGACCAGGGCGAGGCCGACGACTTCCTCGAGGAGCAGCTGCGCCCCGAGCGCCTCGAGGCGGTGTGCGCCGAGCATGACCATCCGCTGACCCTGCGTCGCCAGCCCGGCTACGACCACAGCTACTACTTCATCGCCAGCTTCATCGAGGACCACCTGCGCTACCACGCCGAGCGGCTGCACAGGAAGCGCTGAGCCCCGCGCCTCCCCCCGCTGCCTCCCGGGCCCTATACTGGCCGCAGGCTAACGCGGGCCCGGGATCAGGGCCCACGACGCGGGGAGAGACGCATGCGACGAGGTCGGCGATGATCGCCAGGTGGAGGCAGCGGCTATGGGCTTGGCTGTGGCGCGCGGCCCTGGGATTTGTGGTGCTCTCGGTGCTGCTGGTGCTGCTGTTTCGCCAGGCGCCGGTGTTCGGCTCCATGGTGATGGTGGAGCGCAAGGTGCACTCCTGGATGGCCCGGGAACCCATCGATATCCAGCATCGCTGGCGCCCCTGGGAGGCGCTCTCCGACCACGCCAAGCTGGCGGTGATCGCCGCCGAGGACCAGCGTTTCCTGGAGCACCACGGCTTCGACCTGGTGGAGATTCGGCGTGCCTGGCAGGCGAGCCGTAATGGTGGTCGGCTGCGTGGTGCCAGCACCCTGAGCCAGCAGACCGCCAAGAACCTCTTCCTGTGGAGCGGGCGCAGCTGGATACGCAAGGGGTTCGAAGCGTGGTTCACCCTGCTGATCGAGCTGATATGGCCCAAGCAGCGGATCCTCGAGGTCTATCTCAATATCGCCGAGTGGGACACCGGGGTGTTCGGCCTGGAGGCCGCGGCGCAGCACTACTTCGGTGTCTCGGCGGACCGGCTGAGTGCGGCCCAGGCCAGTCGGCTGGCGGCGATCCTGCCCGACCCCCGGGGGCGCGATGCCGCTCGGCCCTCTCCGGGGGTGGTCCAGCGTAGCGCCTGGATCCGCCGGCAGATGGGTAACCTGGGAGGCGTCGCCTATCTGGAGAAGTTCTGAGTGGCAAGGGTTCCCGTCGTCGTCGGCGAGCCTGCCCGACACCACGATGACAACGCGGACGCCATGACCCTGCAGCTCCCCCCACCCCAGGCGTCACCGCCGGGGCGGACCGGGGGTCAAGTACGCCGCCGGTCGGCTCTCGCCGGCTGCCCCTTGACCACCAGCACCACGCCGGCGATGGCGATGGCCATGCCGGCAAGCGAGGCGGGAGGCAGGGCCTCGTCGAACAGCCACCAGGCCTGCAGGGCGGTGACCGGTGGCACCAGGTAGAACAGGCTCGCCACCCGCGAGGCCTCGCCGCGCTTGATCAGCGCCATCAGCAGCAGGATGGCGCTGATCGAGAGCACCAGCACCAGCCACCCCAGGGTCAGGGTGAAAACGGGCGCCCACTCCACGCTGCGCTCCTCGAAGAGCAGAGCGCCCAGGCCGAACAACGTCACGGTGGCCAGATATTGCACCACGGTGCCGGAGAGCAGCGGCATGCCGGTGCAGTGGCGCTTCTGATAGAGCGTGCCGCCGGTAATGCCCAGCAGCGCGACCAGCACGGCCCCGAGCGCCCCCAGGCCGAAGCCCTGGAAGAGACCCTCGCCCGGGTCGAGCTTGCCGCCCAGCACCAGGGCGACCCCCACCAGCCCCAGCATCAGCCCCAGCCACTGGCGTGTCGTCAGCCGCTCACCCAACAGTGGGCCGGCGAGACCCGCCGTCAACAACGGCTGCAGTCCGACCAGCAGCGAGGCGAGCCCCGCCGGCATGCCCAGGTAGATGCCGTAGAACACGCCCCCCAGGTAGGCGCCATGCACCAGCAGGCCCGAGACCGCAATATGTCCCCACAGCCGGGAATCGCGGGGCCACTCGCCCGAGAGCCAGTGGGCGAGCGGGGCCAGCAGCGCCAGGGTGAGTGCGGAGCGAATAAACAGGAAGGTGAAAGGCTCGGCGTAGGGCAGGCCGAACTTGGCACCGATGAAGCCGGTGCTCCATAGCACCACGAACAGCAGCGGCATGGCGGCGAGCCACAGGCGATGAGAGAAGATGGCGGGCATGGGGGCATCCTTGCGGTGGGGGGAGGGGGCATCATCGCCTCTGTCGACCGGCTTGCCAACCGCCGCCCGGAGCGCCTCGCGCTGGTGCCTTGGGCGCAGGGAAAAAGCCGACCCGCCAGCTGGTCCGACCAGCTTTTGCACCGATGCTCAATGGCGTCGAGCATGCAGCCGGTCGCGGGCGTCCTCGTTACACTCCAACACAAAACGATCTGAACTCCTCGGGACACGGGTCGTCACAAGGGGGCACATACACGATGCAATATCCCCGGAGGTATCTATGAAGCGCATGACTGCCCTGTTCTCCGCCGCCCTGCTCAGCGCCGGCCTGATGTCGGCTACTGCAAACGCTCAGGAGGACTCTGCAGCCAATGTGGCCGAGCAATCCCAGGCCGCGGTCCCGGTCCAGGACTTCTCCGATGCCCAGCTCCAGCAGTTTGCCGATGCTTCAAAGGAGATCGCGGTGCTGTCCCAGGAGTACACCGAGCGCCTGCAGTCGACCGAAGGCGAGGAGGCCCAGCAGGAGGTACGCCTGGAGGCTAACGAGGAGATGGTCAAGGTCGTCGAGGAGAGTGGTCTCGACGTGGATACCTTCAATGCCATCGGCCAGGCCATCCAGCAGAACCCCGAGCTGATGCAGCGTGTCCAGGAGATGGCCCAGTCGTAAGTCATTTCTGACCCGTCGCCGACTCCCATCGGCATTCGCGGCCACTCTCCGGGGTGGCCGTTCTCGTGTCTGCAGGGCGGTTGCGCGAAGGTGCTTTACAGTACCCCGGCAAGCTTCCAGACTTGGCGCAAATGGCCGGCGATGGGGAGAGGGCGCATGGAAGTGGAATGGCTGGAGATTCGCCAGCATATGGGGCGCTTCCCGCCCTTCGACACGCTCTCCGACGAGCTGCTCGACGAGATCGCCGGACAGGTGGAGGTGGCCTACTATCGCGCCGACAGCGATATCTTCGTGATCGACCAGGAGATCGACGCCCTGGGCTATGTGCGCAGCGGTGCGGTGGAGGTGTACCGGCGCAACGGCCAGCTCTACAACCGCCTGGGGGAGGGCAGTATCCTCGGTCAATCGAGCCTGCTGCGTAACCGCAAGACGCGCTTTCCTGCCCGTGCCCTGGAAGACACCCTGATCTACTTCATCCCCGATGCCATCTTCCAGCGCCTGTGCGAGGAGGATGAGCACTTCGCCGACTTCGTCGAGGTGGGGCGGCCGCGTCTCGAGACCGCGGTGGAGCAACAGAAGCAGCAGAACGACATGATGATCACTCGGGTGCGCAAGCTGCTTACCCGCTACCCGCTGATGCTGGAGGCGCATACCTCGTTGCAGGAGGCCGCGCGGCAGCTTGGTGACTTCGGCGCCTCGGCGGTGCTGGTGCTGGATGCCCCCGGTGACAACCCCCGCTACACCTTCCGCGATAGCGAGGAGCGCGCCTGGCAGGTGCGTGGCATCCTCACCGACAGCGATTTTCGACGCACGGTGGCCCAGGGACGCCCCCCCGACACCCCCATCGGGGCGGTGACGGGCGACCGCCTGGTGGCGGTTCAGTCCGACGAGTCGGTGTATGAGGCGATGCTCACCATGCTACGCAACAATATTCACCACTTGCCGGTGATGCATCGCCGCAGCCCGGTGGGGATCGTGCACCTCTCCGATATCATCCGTTACGAGACCCACTCCAGCCTCTACCTGGTCAGCAATATCTACAGCCAGTCCACGGTGGAGGGGCTGGCCCGGCTGGCGCCGGATGTGAAGGGCACCTTTGTGCGCATGGTCGAGGATGGTGCCGACTCGCTGATGATCGGCAGCGCGCTTTCCACCATTGCTCGCAGCTTCACGCGCCGCCTGCTGGAACTGGCCGAGAAGGAGCTAGGGCCCCCGCCGGTGCCTTACTGCTATATGGCCATGGGCTCCATGGCGCGCAATGAACAGACCCTGGTCACCGACCAGGACAACGCCCTGGTGCTGTCTGACGACTTCGATCCAGAGCGCCACGACGGCTACTTCATGGCGCTGGCCAAGCGGGTCAGCGATGGCCTCGCCGCCTGCGGCTATGCCTACTGCACCGGCGATATCATGGCGACCAACCCCCGCTGGCGGCAGCCGCTGTCGGTGTGGAAGCGCTACTTCCAGGAGTGGATACGCGACCCTACGCCCGAACGGCTGCTACACAGTTCGATCTTCTTCGACCTGGACGCGGTCTATGGCGAGCACAGGTTCGTGGAACAGCTTCAGGACCTGGTTGCCACTCAGGCGCCCCACAGCAAGCTGTTCCTGGCGGCCATGGCGCGTAACGCCCTCAACCGCACCCCGCCCCTGGGGTTCTTCCGCACCTTCGTGATGGAGAAGGATGGCAAGCACAACAACTCCATCAACCTGAAGCGACGCGGCACCGCACCGCTGACCGACTTGATTCGCGTGCACGCCCTGGCCTGCGGCTCCCACGCCCAGAACAGCTTCGCGCGCCTGGACGATATCAGCCACACCCAGCTGTTGCCGGATGGTGTAGGCGAGAAGCTGCGCCATGCGCTGGAGTTTCTGAGCATGACGCGAGTCCACCATCAGGTGATCGATGTTCAGGCCGATCATGAGCCGGATAACAATATCGAGCCGGAAAATATCAGCGACAGCGATCGACATACCCTCAAGGATGCCTTTCAGGTGCTGAGCAATGCCCAGAAGTTCCTCAAGTTCCGCTACCCTCCGCCGGCCGCCTCGCAGCGGCGGAGGCGTTAGGCGTGATGTTCAGGAGGGTGCGCCAGCCTACCCCGGGCTGGCCGGAGTATCTTGCCGACCGTGCCGGTCGGGTGCACTGTCCCCCGCTGGTCGACTACTTTGCCGCCGGCTGTCCGGCGCCCACTACCCCCATCGGCGAGGTGCCGCTGGTGGCACTGGATATCGAGACCACCGGCCTGGATCCGCGGCGCCACGCCATCGTCAGCATCGGCGTGGTGCCCTTCAGCATGACGCGGATTCCGCTGCGCGAGGCGCGCTACTGGGTGCTCAAGCCCTACCGTGAGCTTACCGACAGCTCGGTGACCCTGCACCGCATCACCCATAGCGAGGTGGTCGATGCGCCCGACCTGCAGGAGGTGTTGCCCGAGGTGCTGGAGGTCCTGAGGGGGCGCCTGGCGGTGGTACACTACCGCCATATCGAGCGCGGCTTCATCGATGCGGCCGTGCGCCACCGGTGGGGGGAGGGGTTGCTCTACCCGGTGATCGACACCATGTCGCTGGAGGCGCGGCTGCACCGACAGTCGCTGTGGGCACGCTTTCGGCGCTGGCTGGGGCGACCGCCGGTCTCGATTCGCCTCAATGCCAGCCGTGAGCGCTATGGCCTGCCGCCCTACCAGGGGCATCACGCCCTGGTGGACGCCCTGGCCACCGCCGAGCTGCTGCAGGCCCAGGTGGCCAGCCGCTTCTCCACCGAGACGCCGGTGAGCGAGCTATGGAGCTGAACACCTCGACCGTCGGCTTCATGGCTGAAGCGTAACGCAACGAGGCGGCCCGCAGGCCGCCTCGTTGCGTTATGCCGGTGGCTCGTCGCGAGCCACCGTCTGTCGGCCGGTCACTTGGCCCTGGGTTCGCTCATCAGTCCCTTGACGATGGCGTAGCAGCCCACCAGCAGCACGATCGTGAAAGGCAGGCCGGTGGTCAGCGCCGCCGTCTGCAGGGCGGCGAGGCCACCCCCCAGCAGCAGGGCGATGGCAAGCGCGCCCTCGAGCAGCGCCCAGAAGATGCGCTGTGGCTTGGGTGCGTCGACCTTGCCGCCGGCGGTGATGGAGTCGATCACCAGCGAGCCGGAGTCCGACGAGGTGACGAAGAACACGATCACCAGCACGATGCCGACGAAGGAGGTGATGGAGGTCAGCGGCAGGTACTCCAGCATGGTGAACAGCTGCAGCTCCAGGGCAGCATCCTGCACCTCGGTGATGCCGGAACTGACCACCTGGTCGATGGCGGTGGTACCGAAGGCGGTCATCCACACGACCGAGGCGAAGGTGGGTACCAGCAGTACGGCGATCAGGAACTCGCGCACGGTGCGGCCACGGCTGACGCGGGCGATGAACATGCCGACGAAGGGCGACCAGGCGATCCACCAGGCCCAGTAGAAGGCGGTCCAGCCCTGGCTGAAGTTGGCATCCTCGCGCCCGAAGGGCATCGAGAGCGCCGGCAGGTTCTTCACATAGCCGAGCAGGTTCTCGAGCACGCCGGTGGCGATCATCAGGGTCGGGCCCACGGCGATCACGAACACCAGCAGCAGCAGGGCCAGGCCCATGTTGAGCTGTGACAGGCGCTGCACGCCCTTGTCGACGCCGAGCATGATCGAGCCCAGGGCGACGACGGTGATGCCCAGGATCAGCAGCACCAGCGTGACGTTGTTGTCGGGAATGTCGAACAGGTAGTTGAGACCGGCCGAGGCCTGGGTCGCCCCCAGTCCCAGCGAGGTCGTCAGGCCGAACAGGGTGGCAAATACCGCCAGGATGTCGATCACATGCCCCGGCCAGCCCCAGATGCGCTCGCCCAGGATCGGATAGAAGATCGAGCGCATGGTCAGCGGCAGCCCCTTGTTGAAGGCGAAGATTGCCAGTGACAGGCCAACGATGGCATAGGCGCCCCAAGGGTGCAGGCCCCAGTGGAAGATGGTGGCGGCCATGCTCAGCGAGGCGGCGCCGGCCTGGTCACCCTCGGCACCTCCCAGCGGCGCCCAGTCGGTGCGCACACCGTCCTCGCCCATGCTGATGCCGCCCAGGGCGGTACCGTAGTGGCCCAACGGTTCCGCCACGCCGTAGAACATCAGGCCGATGCCCATGCCGGCGGCGAACAGCATCGCGAACCAGCCGGCGTAGCCGAAGTCCGGCGTGGCGTTGGCCCCGCCGATGCGCACCCGCCCCATGGGGGTGAAGATCAGCACCAGCGCCAGGATCACGAAGACGTTGGCGCCGAGCAGGAAGACCCAGCTCAGCTTGGTGGTCAGGAAGCTGAACATGCTGTTGAAGATCGGCTCCATCTGGGCCTGCAGGGCCAGTGTGAGGATCACGAACAGCAGGATCACGATGGAGGAGAAGAGGAAGACCTTGCCGTGAAGGTCCACACTGATCCCCATCGGCGAGGCGGTGATGTTGTCCTGGCCGATCACGTAGTCCGTGTCGATCAGGTTGGCGGCCCCCTCCGGAGCCGGAATCCCCTGGGAACCGGCATCCGGCTCCTGGGGCTTGTCATCGTTGGTCGGATTGGCCACGAGACGTCTCCCTTGCGTTTATCGATGAATGACCGGTTGGCTCTTCTTGGGGCTCAGTCGCCGGCCAGGTCGACCGGAACCATGATCTTGCGATGCATCGCGATACCTCCTTGTGGTTGCGATCAGCCAGGCGGGCTTCATGGGTGGAGTGCCCGGCCGGGTCCTGATCGTGAAGGGGCACATTGAGCGTAGACGCCAATCGGGAGCCCCTCTTCAACGCACCCACAATCCTCGACGCTAGCTGTACGCCATGCGGCAGGGTGTTGGCGAGTGCGTCGTGCGTCCAGGCACACCCCGCGCCCCTCATATGTAACGGGGGAGCCACCCGGTGGCTCCCCCGTCGGGGTGCGGCGAGCGCCGCGTGTCAGCAGGATCAGGTGGCGGCGTCGAGCCACTCCTGGACCTGCTCCTGGTTCTCCTCGACCCACTGCTTGGCGTTCTCGTAAGGGTCAGAGTCCTCTTCCTGGTTCATGAGCATGACCTCGCCCATGTCCTCTGCGGTCCATTCGAAGGCATCGAGAATGGCGTAGGCTTCAGGCATATCCTCCTTGAGGCCCTGGCGGACGATGGTGTGGATCTGTTCGGCACCACCGTAGACGCCTTGCGGATCCTCGAGATACTTGAGGTCCCAGCGCGCGAACATCCAGTGCGGGGTCCAGCCGGTGACGGCGATCGCCTCTTCGTTGTCGATGGCCGCCTTGAGCGCCGCGCTCATGATGGCGCCGCTGCCGGTCTGCAGGTCGAGATCGAGCCCGTAGGCGTCGATCACCTCTTCGGTCAAGCGCATGATGCCGGCGCCCGGGTCGATGCCGACGATCTCGCCGTCGAAATCATCGGCGTACTCGTTGAGGTCCGCGATGCTCTCGGCTTCCACGTAGCTCGGTACCACCAGGCCTAGCTTGGTGCCGTCCAGGTTGACCCCGGTATCGACCAACTGGTCCTCGAGCTGGGCGTAGTAGTCCTCGTGGGTGGTAGGTAGCCAGCCGGCCAGCAGGGCGTCGGTGTCACCGGAGGCGACCGACTGCCACATGGCGGCGGCGGAGAGCGAGGAGGTTTTCACCTCGTAGCCGGCCTGCTCGAGCACGGCACGCATGACATTGGTGGAGGCCACGGTGGAGGACCACTCCACGTAAGCCAGGTGGACGTTGCCCTTGTCCTGGGCCTGGGCGGCACCGGCGGTCAAGGCGGCGCCGGTGGCCAGTGCCAGGCCGGCGAGACGGATACGACGCTTCAGCGGATGCTTCATCATCGGTTACCTCTTGTCCAAGTATTCGACATATCACCATGAAGATCATGGATGCGGTTTTCAAGGCGCGGCCTCAACGCTCGCGCCCCGCAAGGCCGGCTCATGTCTTGCGCTCCTTGCGCAGCGACTGGGTCAGGCGGTCGAGCAGCATGGCCAGGATCACCACGGCGATGCCCGCCTCGAAGCCGTCGCCCGGGCGCAGGCGCTGGATGGCGCGCCATACTTCGCTTCCCAGGCCGTCGGCGCCGATCATAGCCGCGATCACCACCATGGAGAGGGCCAGCATGATGGTCTGGTTGATGCCTGCCATCACGGTGGGCAGGGAGAGCGGCAGCTGCACCTTGATCAGCTTCTGGCCGCGGGTGGCGCCGTAGGCGTCGGCGGCCTCGATCAACTCACCGGGCACCTGGCGGATGCCCAGGGTGGTGAAGCGAATCGCCGGTGGCATGGAGAAGATCACCGTGGCGAAGATCGCCGACACCGAGCCGATGCCGAAGAAGGGAATCGCCGGGATCAGGTAGACGAAGGCCGGCATGGTCTGCATGAAGTCCAGCACCGGCATGATCAAGCGGTAGAGCCGCTCGGAGAGCGCCGCGGCGATGCCCACCGGCAGGGCGATCACCACCGCCACCAGGGTGGCGATCACCACCAGGGTGAGGGTCTCGATCATCGGCTCCCACAGGCCCAGGTTCCAGATCAGCGCCAGGCCCGCGGCGGCACCGATGCCCAGCCGCAGGTTCGCCACCCACCAGCACAGGCCGACGATGATCGCCAGCAGGCCCCATTCGGGCAGCCACATCAGGGCATCGTTGAGGACATCGATGCCGGTCTGGGTCACCCGGGAGATGCCGCGGGTAACGATGGAGTATTCGCTGGTCAGCCAGTCGAGGCCGCCCTCGATCCATTTGCCCAGCGGGATGCTGGGAATCTCGATCGCCATCACTGTTCTCCTGCCGCTGCGGTGTCGGTATCTGCGTGTGCCGTGGCGTTCTCCTCGGCGGCCTGGGCCAGCTGGTCGAGCACGGCGCCCTTGACGACCACCCCGAGCAGGCGCTCGCTGTCATCCACCACCGCGATGGGGAAGCTCTTCTCGCTGAACATGGCGAAGAGGTTGTGCAGCGGCTCCTGGGGGCCGACCTTGCGGAAGTCCTGGGTCATGGCCTCGCCGATGGTGTCGGCGCCCTGCCGGGCAGCCTGTTCCGCGGCATCGACCTCGAGCAGGCCGAGCAGGGTGCGGTCGCGGCGGGTGACATAGATGGAGTCGAGGTTGTTCTCGTGCATCTTGCGCAGCACGGTACGTGGACCGTCGCCCTCGCGGGCGATGGCGCGCACCTTGCGCATGGCATGCTCGGCGGTGAGGATCCTGGACATGTCCACGCCTTCCACGAAGCGCTTCACGTAGTCATCCGCCGGATGGGTCAGGATCTGCTCCGGCGTGCCGATCTGCACGATCTCGCCATCCTTGAGCAGGATGATGCGATCGGCGATGTTGAGCGCCTCGTCGAGATCGTGGGTGATGAACACCGTGGTCTTCTGCATCCGGCTCTGCAGCTCCTGCAGCTCCTGCTGCATGTCGCCGCGGATCAGCGGGTCGAGCGCCGAGAAGGCCTCGTCCATCAACAGCACGGTGGAGTCGTTGGCCAGCGCCCGGGCCAAGCCCACGCGCTGCTGCATGCCGCCGGAGAGCTGGTTGGGGTAGGCGTCCTCCCAGCCGTCCAGGCCCACCTGCTTGAGCGCCTTGCGGGCGATCTCAGCGCGCTCGGCCTTGTCCATGCCGCGGATTTCCAGGCCGAACTCGGCGTTCTGCTGCACCGTGCGGTGGGGGAACAGCGCGAAGTTCTGGAACACCATCGAGAAGTGACGGCGACGGCACTCCAGCAATGCCTTGTCATCCAGCTTGGGGATGTCCTCGTCGTCAATGATGATCTCGCCCTCGGTGGGCTCGATAAGCCGGTTGAGACAGCGGATCAGGGTCGACTTGCCGGAGCCGGAGAGCCCCATGATGACCAGCAGCTCGCCCTCGTAGACATCGAAATTGATGTTGGAGAGGCCCAGTGTCTGGCCGGTCTTCTCATGGATCTCGGCGCGCTTGAGGCCCTGGTCACGCAGCTCAAGCCCCCTCTTCGGATTGCTGCCGAAGACCTTGCTCAGGTTGCGAACCCGAATCTTGACGTTTCGGTTCTCGTTCATTGAATTGCCTTCTTATCAGCCCCTGGCGTAACGCACATGGCACAGAATGCACTGTGCCGGCGCTGCTTAGGTTGGCATGCGCAAGCGTTGATGGGTGCGAAAGGCTCTCTACCCTACGTTTTTCTGAATGGTCGTTCAAATTAAAGCCTGGGGGAGGATCGAAGGCCCGCACGATGGCGCAAGGGTGACCCATGTGTCGAATCTGACCACCCTGCGGGCCTCGGTGAGACGCGCTTTCCATGCTTCGTATTGATTTTAACTATTTGTTTTTTATTGGTTTGTGAGTTTTTTAGCAGAATTTGGCACGCTGTCTGCTTGGTGTTGGGTGAAGCCCCATGACTCAGGGAGAAAGCGATGACCGACCCACAGTTGAACCGAGATATGCCCCGCAGGAGGCAATGGCGCCGACTGACGAACCTCGCCGCGATCGCCGCTCTGGGGCTCGGTAGCCTGGCCCTGGCCGGCTGTGGCGACGGCGAGGAGGCGTTGCCGCCGACGGAAGAGCCGGCCGGCGAGGAGTCTACCACCAGGGGTGAGGAGACCAGCATGGGACAGGGCTCGAGCATGGATAGCGAGGCTCCTGTCATGCAGCAGGGCCGGGTCATGGATCCGGAGTCCTCCGGAAGCCAGGAAAACGACGACCAGAGCGGCAACTGACCGTTATCTCTCATCGGTGACCGGCCTACCGGTCACCCGCCGGGCATGCCATGCCCGATCCACCCTCGACCTTCATGAAAGAAGGAGGTGCAAGATGATGTCCAAGGAAACCCTCAAGAAGCTCGGTATCTTCGGTGTCTCGTTCGGCCTGATTGCCAGTCCGCTGGCCTTCGGCGACATGCACGAGGACCCTGCTGCCCAGCAGGCGGATCCCGCCGCCGATGACCCGATGGCCGACCCGAACGCCCAGGGAGACCCGGCCGTGCCGGGTGGCGACCCCGCGGCCCAGGGCAGCGATCCCGCGGCCGACCCCTCGACCCAGCAGGCGGATCCCGCTGCCGGCGACCCGGCCCAGGCTCCCGGCTTCGGTGACGACCCCGAGGCGATGCCCGGCGCCGCCGACCCGGCCGCAGGCGGTGAAGAAGAGGAGTACGAGTACGAGAACGAGGAAGAGGAAGAGGAAGCGCCCTGGGACGAGGAGGGCGACGACAGCGAGGATGAGGAGCAGGGCTGGTAAGTCCACTCGTCCACTCTCCGTATACCTGCCATTCCCCGGCCGCTTCAGCGTATTCCCTTCCGAACGGCCCGGGATGTGACTCTTGGCCCCCGCCGCGGCGGGGGCTCTTTGCGCCTGTTCAGCGCATTGGCCTGGCTACTCCTCCTCGAGGCGACGGTAGAGGGTGCGCCGGGCGATCCCCAGCACCTCGGCGGTACGCCGCTTGTTGCCGCCCGTGGCCTCCAGCACCTTGCGAATATAGCGCTTCTCCACCTCTTCCAGGCTCGGCCAGTCCGCCCGCGCGGCTGCGTTCGCCAGCGTTCCCTCGGCTCGGGTCTCACGGCAGTGGTGCCGTTGTGCTTCGCCCTGATCGCGGATCCGCTGGGGTAGGTCGGCGTGGCAGAGCTGACCCGCCTCGGCCAGGGTCACCGCCCGCATGATGGCGTTCTCCAGCTCGCGCACATTGCCCGGGTAGGCGTAGCCGAGCAGGGCCCCCAGGGCGGCGGGCTCGATCCGCTGGATGCCCTTGTCCTGTTGGCCGGCATGCTTGTCGATCAGCGCCGGGATCAGTCGTGCAATGTCTCCCTCTCGCTCGCGCAGCGGCGGGATGCGCAGCGAGAAGGTTTCCAGCCGATAGAAGAGGTCGTTGCGGAAGCGGCCTTCCTCGATCTCCTGTTCCAGGTGACGGTGGGTAGCGGCGATGATGCGCACATCCATCGCTTCCTCCCGTTCGGCGCCTACCGGGCGCACGCTCCTCTCCTGCAGGGCCCGCAACAGCTTGGCCTGCAGCGCGACGGGCATCTCGCCGATCTCGTCGAGGAAGAGACTGCCGCCCCGCGCAGCCTGGAAGAGCCCCTGGCGGGACTCGTCGGCACCGGTGAAGGCGCCCTTCACATGGCCGAAGAACTCGCTCTCCATCAGCTCGGCGGGAATGCTGGCACAGTTCACGGCGATGAAAGGGCCATCGCGACGCGGGCTCTCGGCATGCACGGCCCGCGCCATCAGCTCCTTGCCGGTGCCGCTCTCGCCGAGCAGCAGCATGGGCGCGTCGCTGTCGGCCAGCCGGGCGGCGTCGCGGAACAGTGACTGCATGGCCTCGCTCTCGCCGACGATGCCGTGGAAGGTGTTCGCCGCCCCGTCGCTCGCCAGGTGCGGGGCCAGCCGGCTCTCCAGCACCCGGTAGACCGCCTCGCGCAGCCCCTCCAGGTCCAGCGGCTTGGTCAGGAAGTCGTCGGCACCCTGCTTGAGCGCCTCCACCGCCTGGTCGATGGTGCCGAAGGCGGTGATCACGATGAAGCCCACCGAGCTGCCCTCGCGCCTCAACCGCTCGAGCAGCTGCATCCCGTCGATGCCGGGCAGGCGCACGTCGCAGATCACCAGGGCCACCTCGCTGTGGCTGAGCGTGGCCAGGGCCTGCTCGGCACTGGTCGCGGTCAGGGTCGGGTAGCCGGCGTCGGCGAGCTCCTCCTCGAGCAGTTCCAGAATCGCCGGATCGTCCTCGACGACCAGCAGGGGCAGGGTGGGCGTGTCGTGTTCCGTGTCTGGCGTGGCGTGTCCATTCATGGGGGGGTGTCCTCGAGTGGCAGCAAGATCTCGAACCCGGCTCCTCCCAGCGCGCTTTCGAAGGTGCCGATGGATCCGCCGTGGTCGTTGATGATGCGATGGACCATGGAGAGCCCGAGGCCGCTGCCCTGGCCCACGGGCTTGGTGGTGAAGAAGGGGTCGAAGACGCGGGGCCGGTCGGCCTCGGCAATGCCGCGGCCATCGTCCTCGACGGTCAGGCAGAGGGTGTCATCGTGACGGCGGGCCGTGAGCCGCACGTGCCGGACGCCCTCGGCCTGGGTGGCGTTGCACAGCAGATTGGTAAGGACCTGGACCAGCTGCTGGCCGTTGACCAGCAGCATCAGCGGCGGGTTCGGCAGCACCGGCTCGAGATGAATATCGCGCGCCTCGAGGTCGGCCTCGACCAGTTGCCGGGCATCGTGGACGAGGTCGTCCAGGACGAGCCACTCCTTCTCGACATTGTGCTGGCGCCCGAGGTCCATCAGCTGGCGCACGATCTCGACGATGCGCTGTACCTCACCACGGACGCGCGTCAGGCGCCGCCGTTCGTGCTCCCCGATGCCATCGCAACGCGCCAGGCGCTGGGCCTGGCCCTCGATCACGGTGAGCGGCGTGCCGATCTCGTGGGCCACCCCGGCGGCCAGCACCCCGAGCTCGGCCAGCTTGCGCGACTTGCGCAGCCGCCGCTCCAGCTCGATCTCGCGCCGCTGGCGAGCCTCGATGTCGGCATCCTTTTCGGCCAGGGCGTCGAGCATGTGGTTGAGGGCCAGGCCGAGACGGCGGAACTCGTCCAGGCCGTGGATCGTCGCCCGTTGGCGGTGCTCGCCGCGGGCGACTCGCTCCATCACCTTGAGCAGCCGTCTCAGCGGGCGCTCGATATGGCGCCGGAACATCCACCAGATGCCCAGCACGATGCCCGCGGCACCGATGCCGAAGGCGACCAGGGCGACCTGGCTGAGAAAGCCGATGTAGTTCTCGATGCCGGTATTGAGGCGGTTGACCTGCAGCACGCCGAGGATATTGCCGTCGGGGGATCTCAGCGGCATCAGGGTCGAGAAGTAGGTCCAGCCGTCCTCCTCGCGATGGTCGCTGTGCATCTCCCCCTCGGCGACCACCGCCTGCAGCTCGGAGGCGTCGTAGAGCGCCTCGCCAAGCCCCAGGCCATTGATCTCGTTGCCCTTGATGTCGAAGACATAGGCACCGTAGATGCGGTTGTAGGAGAAGGCCGACTGCAGGGTCTCCTGCAGCGACTCGGGGCTCTCGCGAGTCAGGGAGTAGCCCAGGGAGGTACCGATGGCGCGGCTGATGGTCTGGACCTCGGTCTCCAGTTTGGAGCGTACGTTGTCCTCCAGCGACTTGATGGCCACCAGGCTGAAGACCATCAGCACCAGGAAGAGCGGCACGATAACCGTGACGATGATCAGGTTGCGCAGGCGCATGGGGGATCCCTGTGGTCGTCAGGGCCGCGTCCGGTGCGGCCCGTGGCATGGCTAGTCGGCGGGCATCAGGCGGTAGAGCCCGCCGTCGACGTGGTCGCTGAGCAGGTAGAGGGCGCCGTCCGGGCCCTGGCGTATGTCGCGGATGCGGCCGATCTCGCCCTCGAGGATCACTTCGTGTTCGACCACGCTGTCGCCATCCGGGACCAGGCGTACCAGCGACTCGCTGGCCAGGCCGCCGGCCAGCAGGTGACCCTACCAGGCGGGGAAGGTCTCGCCGGTGACCTCGGCTAGCCCCGAGGGGGCGAAGCGCCCCGCGAAGACATGCACCGGGTCGCGCATGCCCGGGGCGCTGTCGCGGCCGATGGGCAGGTTGGTGGCGTAGTCGTTACCGCGGCTGACTACCGGCCAGCCGTAGTTCTCGCCGGGCACCAGCCGGTTGAGCTCGTCGCCGGTGCGCGGGCCATGCTCCGTGGACCAGGCGGAGCCATTCGCCGCCACGGCCAGCCCCTGGGGGTTGCGATTGCCCAGGGTGTAGAGTTCGTCGAGCACCGCGCCGTCGGCGACGAAGGGGTTGTCCTGGGGCACGCCACCGCTCTCAGTTAGGCGCAGCACGCTGCCGGCGTGGTCGCCGCCATCCTGGGCCCGAGGCGGTTCGCGGCCGCGGTCGCCGATGCTCATCAGCAGGCTGCCGTCGGGTAGCCAGGCGAGCCGCGAGCCGTAGTGGCGGCCGGGGTCGGAGAAGCGGTCCTGGGCGAACAGCGTCTCGATGTCGGTCAGGGTGTCCTCGGCCAGGCGGGCGCGGGAGAGGGTGGTGGCGCTGCCGCCGCTCCCGGGCTGGCTCCAGGTGAAGTAGAGCCAGTTGTCCTCGCCCTCACCGCTGCCGAAGTCGGGATGCAGGGCCAGGTCGAGCAGCCCGCCCTGGCCGCGGGTGCTGACCTCGGGCACGCCGTCGAGGCGGGTGATCTCCCCCGCCTGGTCGATGCGAGCCAGGCGTCCGGGGCGCTCGCTGACCAGCAGGTCACCATCCGGAAGGAAGGCCAGTGACCAGGGGTGTTCGAGGCCCGTGGTGATCCGCTCCAGGCGCAGTTCGTGGTGGTCGCTCTCGAGTCGTTCGACCAGCGTCTCGGCGGCCGTGGCCTGGCCGCCGAGGGCGAGTCCGCCCGCAAGCAGCGCCGCGGACAGACGGTGCAGAGTGGCAGGCATGGCGTGTCCCCCTCGTCAGGTGGTGCTCTCGCTTGTGTGAGCTTGCCTCAACAGGGTAGGGACTGCGCCATGGAATCGATGTTCCCTGTCGCCATGCCGCGACGAGCTACATCAGCCAGGCCAGCAGCAGCGGCAGGTAGAGCAGCGAGAGCAGGGTCGAGCAGAACACCAGGCTCGCCACGTACTCTGGTTCACGCCGCGCCTGCTGGGCGAACAGGTAGTTGAATACCGCCACCGGCATGCTCATCTGCAGCACCAGGATGCCCTGGGCCATGGCCGGTAGCCCGAGCAAGGCGCCGATGCCCCAGGCCAGCGCCGCTGCCACCGGAATACGCAGTAGGCTGAAGCCGACCCCGGACTTGAGGCTGCGGACCTGGATGCTGGCCAGCGAGACCCCCAGAGTGATCAGCATCAGCGGCACGGTGAAGCCCGAGATCAGGTCGACGCTGTTGGCCAGCCAGCGCGGCAGGGCGGTATCGGTGAGCAGCAGCGCCAGCGAGATGACAATGGCGTAGACCGTGGGGGTTCGCGCCAGGGTGCGCAGCGGGTTGTCCCGGCTGGCCATCACCGAGCCCAGGGTGAACTGGAACAGCGACACCGTGACCATCACCGTGATGCCGTAGGCGAAACCGGCACTGCCGAAGGCGTAGAGCACCACCGGCAGGCCCATGTTGCCGGTATTGGGGTACATCATGGGGGCGAGCACGACCCGCCACTCCTTGCCCAGCAGGCGCGCCATCAGCGGAGTGGCCGCCGCCATGGCGGTGATCACCAGGGCGACGGCCAGCATGGTGCGGCCGACGTTGCCGGCATCGATCTCGGCATTGGCCAGCGAGGCGATGATCAGCGCCGGGGTGCCGATATTGAAGACCAGGCGGGTGACGAACTCTACCGGGTAGGGCTGACCCCGGCGGATCCAGATATAGCCCAGGCCGGCACCGGTGAGCACCGGGGCCATCACGGCGAAGAGTTCGGCAAGCATGCGGTCGTCCCTGAGGCGAGGAGTGGGAGACTATTGTCGGAAGCGGCAGCCGGCCTGGCAAGGCGAGTGCTCACTGGTGGGTCTGCCAGGCATCGGGCACGGCCCGGCGCAGGCAGTCGAGCAGGGCGTTGACCCGGCGCGGGCGCTGGCCGTAGGGGTAGAGCAGGGTCACCGCCAGCGGCGTCGGTCGCCACGCGGGCAGGCAGGCCACCAGTTCGCCGGGATGGTGGGCCTCGCGGGCGGCCACGATCCACTCCGGCAGCACCCCGATGCCCTGGCCGCGAGCGATGGCATCCACATGCAGCACCGGCAGGTCGACCCGCAGCCGTGAGCGTGGCGGACGGAAACAGAAGGCGCCCTGCTCAGGATGATGCAGCGTCAGCCCCGCGTGCGTCGCGCCCAGCAGGTCGATCCAGGGGTGATGCGGGAGGGTCTCGGGATGTGCCGGCGCCCCGTGGCGTGCCAGGTAGTCCGGGCTGGCATAGAGATGACGCGAGAGTCGCCCCAGCGGCTCTGCCCTGAGGCCGGCCTCGGTGGGCACCGCGCCCAGCCACACCTGCACACACTGGCTCTCCGGCGAGCACTCCGGTTGCTCACGCGTCTGCAGGGTCAGCTCTACCTCCGGATGGCGTGCCAGGAAGCTCTCCACTACCCCCGCCGCCCAGCTGCGCGCCAATCCGCAGTGCACCCCGAGGGTGAGGCGCCCGCGGACCGCCTCGGAGAGGTCGGCCAGCGCCTCGCGGCTGCGGCTGGCCAGGCGCAGCATCTCGCGGCAGTAGTCGTGGAACAGCAGCCCCGCCTCGGTGGGAATCAGGCGGTTGGCCTGGCGGCGCAGCAGGGGCTGGCCGAGCCGGCTCTCCAGCTGGCTGATACGCCGACTCAGGGTCGACTTGGCCAGGCCCAGCTCCCGCGCGCTGCGGGTCAGGCTGCCCGAGGCCATCACTGCATCGAAGGCGGCCAGCTCGTCGAAGTCATGCATGGCGGTAAAGGCTCGCGATGGCGATGGCGGCAGTATGGCATGCAAGCAAAATAATACAAATCATTGCCATTTGGCTTTGGGATGCATTCGTCTGTCATCAAAAAGCCCCGGCGTGGCCAGGGCGAAGGGACGGATCGATCGAAACAGCGAGACAGTGTCTCGGTCGTGCTCAGAACTCGTAGCGGGCGGAGAGCCAGAGGCGGCGACCTTCCTCGCTGTTGGCGTAGACGTTGCCGTAGCTGGCGCCGCCATCGTAGGCACGGTAGTCGACGAAGTCCTTGTCGAACAGATTCTGGACCGTGGCGCTGACGGTAAAGGCATCGGAGACCTGATAGCTGCCGCCCAGGTGGAACAGGGCATAGGACTCGAAGTCGCCCAGGTCATCGAAGGAGGGTGCGCCGCGTACCCGCTCACGGTTGCGGTAGCGTTCGCTGCGGTACTCGCCGGAGAGCCAGGTGCTGAGCCGTTCGGTAGTCTGCCAGCGCAGGGTGCCATTGACCGCATGCTCCGGGGTATCGGTCAGCGGCTCGCCCTTCTGTGCACCGCTCTTCTGCTCGCTGTCGGTATAGGTGTAGTTGGCGCTCAGGTTGACGCTCTCCGAGAGCTGGATGCGCGTGGAGAGCTCGATGCCCTGGGTCTCGGCCTCGTCGATATTGATATCCTGAGAGTAGGTGCCATCGGGGATCATCGGGTCACCGCTGACCACGATATCCGGGCCGGAGGCGATCTTGTCGTCGAAGCGGTTATGGAACAGCGTGGCGCTGGCCATGAAACCCTCGCCGTTATCGTACTGGGCGGCGAGTTCGCTGCTGGTGCTCGTCTCCGGCTGCAGGTCCGGGTTGCCGATGGTCAGGATGGTGCCCTGGCCGGTGACGCCGTTGACCCCATTGTGCAAGTCGTTGAGTGAGGGTGTCTTGTAGCCGCGGCTGATGCCGCCCTTGAGCGTCCAGTCGTCGGTAGCGCTCCATACCAGGTAGCCGCGCGGGCTGAACTGGCTGCCGAAGGCGTCGTGGTGGTCGTAACGGCCACCCAGGGTCAGGGCCCAGTCCTCGGCCAGCCACCACTCGTCCTCGGCGAACAACGCCCAGGTGGTCTGGGAGAACTCCTCGGTGGCTAGCCCATCGGTCAGCTCGGAATCCATCCACTGGCCGCCGAGCGTAGTCATATGGTCGCCCAGCGGCATCACGAACTTGCTGTCGAGCACGGTATTGGTGGTCTCAAGCTCGCGGGCCCCGCCACCGATGATGCTCGGGAAGCCGGCATAGGGTTGCCCAATGGTGCCGGGGATGGTGCGCCCGGTGGTCTCGGTGGTGTTGTGCATCAGGCTCGATTCCAGGGTGCCGGAGGCGAAGCGCCCGGTATGCCCGATGGCGAGCTGGTGGCGCTCGAAGCGCAGCTCATCGCTGTAGCCGTTGGCCTTGCCCGGGGCGGGTTCGCAGCTGCGGGTGCGCCCGTCCAGGGTGCCCAGCTGGCAGTCATCGTTGTTGAAGCGCTGGCGACTGGTCTCGCCATCGAGCCACAGCTCGTGATCCTGGTGGGGGGTCAGGGTCAGCTTGGCCCCCAGGCTATAGATGTCGCCCTCCACGGGGCTTGGACCGCGCTGACTGACCGGCACCTCGGTACCGTCCGCCTCGGTATAGGTGAGGCTCGAGGCATCACGCTCATAGAAGCGGCCGCGGACCTGTAGCCCCAGGGTCTCCTCGACCAGTGGGCCGCTGGCATAGACGCTAGTCTCGCGGCTGTCGCCGAACTCGTCGTGCTCGTTGAGGGTGGTTTCGGCCTGTACCGAGCCGCTCCATTCATCGCCCACCTTGCGGGTGATGATATTGATCACCCCGCCCATGGCATCGGAGCCGTAGAGGGTCGACATCGGGCCGCGGATCACCTCTATGCGCTCGATCGCCGAGACCGGCGGGAAGAAGCTGGTGGAGGTCTCGCCGAAGCCGTTGGGCGTCACGCTGCCGGCGGTGTTCTGACGGCGACCGTCGATCAGGATCAGGGTGTAGTCGCTGGGCATGCCGCGGATGCTGATGTTGCGACCGCCGGTCTTGCCCACCTGGCCGCCCACGTCGACGCCCTCCACGTCGCGCAGGGCATCGGCGATGCTGGTGACCCGCTTCTCCTCCAGCTCCTGGCGGCTGATCACCGAGATGCTGGCCGGTGCCTCGGCCATGGCCTGCTCGAAGCCGGCGGCGGTGACCACGATGTTATCCAGTTGCTGGCTCTCCTGGGCCAGGGCGGTGGAAGCGGTGGCCAGGGCCACGGCGCTGACCAGGGCATGAGGGGTGAAGCGGTTCATGGCATTCCTTGAATGATAGTGATTATCAGAAGTGTTGAGAGTCTATAAGAGAAAGCTCCCTAATTGATAGCCTTTCTCATGAAACGCCGTGTTGCAGGGAGTGGAACGTCTGGCGTAGGGGCGATACGAGCCACGACAACGCCCCGGCGTGGCCGGGGCGCAGCATCGGGGGGAGGTTGGGAGGATAGGAGGCCTGGCGGTGAGGCGGCGGGGACCGCGGCAGGGCGCGAGGCCTAGAAGTCCACGGTGAGTCCCAGGTTGAGCTGGCGACCATCGAGCACGACCTCGTAGTCGTCGTTGGTGACCTCCTTGTCGCCGATGTTGTAGAGGCCGGCCTTGACGCGGGCCTTGTCATTCAGGGCGTAGACCAGGCCGGCATCGACGAAGCCGTAGCCGGGGGTGCCGTCGCTCATGCTGCTGCGGCCCAGGTAATCGCTGGTCTCGCCGCGAATATTGTTCTGCACCCAGAGGTTGAGGTCGCGGGTGGCCTGCCAGTCGAGCAGCACGTTGAACATGTGCTCGGGGATCTTGTTGAGCGGCTCACCGGCGAACTCCCCGGTCTTCTGCTCGGAGTCGGTGTAGGTGTAGCTGGAGGTGAGGCTCAGCCGGGGCGTGATGTCATAGCCCAGCGCCAGCTCCACCCCCTGCATCTCCGCCTCGTCGATGTTCTTGCGGGTGCTCAGGAAGACGAATTCGTTGCCGGCGTAGGAGCAGGTCCAGGTGGCGGGGTCGTTGCGGTCGGCATCGGGGGTCTCGCAGAGGCGATCCTCGGCGATCTTGTCATCGAAGCGGGTGTGAAACAGCGTCGCGCTGGCGTTCAGGCGCCCTGCGGCATCGTTGTAGGCGACACCGAGCTCGTAGTTGGTGCTGGTCTCCGGGTCGAGGTCCGTGTTGCCGATGATCAGGGCGCGCGGATGCGGGGCGGGGGAGCCGCCGCCGCCGGTGCCGCGTCCGAAGCCTTCGGTGGCATCCGATAGGCTTGGCTGCTTGTAGCCGGTGGAGACGCCGCCCTTGAGGGTCCACTCCGGGGTCAGGTGATAGTTGGCGTAGACGCGGGGCGAGAGGTGGCCGCCGAACAGTTCGTCGTCGTCGTAGCGCACCCCGGTGGTCAGGTTGAGGTCGTCGGTGAGGCTCCACTCCATCTCCATGAACAGCGAGGCGAGCCAGCGATCCACGCGATTGACGGCGCCGGGCACGTTGGAAGAGAGCAGGCCATTGGTGTCGTCGGTCAGGTCCTCGTACTTGTACTGGCCGCCGAAGGTCAGCATGTGATCGCCCCAGAAGTAGGTCGACTGGGTGTTGAAGGTGGTCATTTCATTGGTCTTCTCCTCACCGGCCTCGCTGAGGTGGCGGTCGGAGATATCGTGCTGCAGGTAGGTATCGGTCAGGAAGCCGCCGTAGTTGCCTTTGTGCGACAGGGTGTAGACGTCCTTGTCGTAGCGGGTGGTGTTGGTTTCCGCCGGGTTGCCGCGGCTATCCACCAAGTCAATGCTACGCCCGGGCGTATGGGTGTACTCCTTGGTGGAGGAGGTATAGCCCAGGGAGAACTCGTTGCGCTCGTCGGGTGTCAGGATCAGCTCGATGCCGCCCTGGCGGGTATCGCTCTCGGGGGTGCTCTCGGCGTTGTCGCCGCCACCTATATGGTCGCTCTCCTCATGGCCGACCCAGCTGCCGTGGAAGCGGGCGCCGAGCAGCCCTTCGATCAGCGGGCCGCCGGTGAAGAAGTTGACCTGCTGGCCATTGTTGTTGATGTCGTTGAGCGAGTGGGTGTACTCGGTGGTGACCGAGCCCATCCACTCGTCGCTGACCTTCCTGGTGATGATATTGACGACGCCGCCCATGGCCTGGGAGCCATAGAGCGACGACATCGGCCCGCGAATGATTTCCACCCGCTCGATCATCGAGATCGGTGGCAGGCCGATCTGCTTGCCGCTGTCGGTGCCGTTGGTGTTGACCGTGCGGCCGTCGTTGATCGGGCGGCCATCGATCAGATACAGCGTATAGCTGTCATCCATGCCGCGGATGCTGATGTCCTGCGACAGTCCCCCACCGGTGACATAGACACCGGGAATGTTGTCCATGGCATCCACGATGCTCGAGTAGGACTGCTTGTTGAGCTCCTCGCCACTGATCACCGAGATGCTGGCCGGGGCATCGGAGATCGCCTGCTCGAAGCCCGAGGCGGTGACCACCACGGGCTCCAGCTCGGCGCCCTCCTGCGCCAGGGAGGCGCCACTGGCGCAGGCGGCGGAGATCGCCAGGGCCAGGCTGGAGCGTCGAAAGAGAAGGGGGGGTGAGGCTGACATTTGCGGGTTCCTTGCTCGTGGAGATTGTGTTGGTCGGTGACCTTATTCTCAAAAAACGATAAAGATTCGCATTTGTTTTTGAAAGTCTGTTTCATCGAAGGCCCTGTTCCGAGTGTTGCAACGCGTTAACGGGTATGCTTTCTCCAGTTGTTGCGACAAATTCCCATTAAGAGGTGGTCGTTGCACGATGCTGAACGACGTGTTGCCAATTCGGCTACATGCAAGAGATTCTGATAGTCATTATCATATCGGCCAGCCAAGGAGCCCCCATCGATGCACAAGTTACCCCCCATTGCCGCCGCGATCGCCGGCTTGACCACCCTGTTGACCCTGGCGACGGCCCAGGCCGCCAGCGTCACCACCGCCCACGGCGAGGTCGAGGTCCCCGAGGCCCCCGAGGCCCCCGAGCGGGTGGTGACCCTCTATGAGGGTGCCCTGGATGCAGCCCTGGCGGTGGACGTGACGCCGGTGGGTGCCGTTACCACCCGCGGCGGCGATGGCGTGGCGCGCTATATCGAGGCCCACCTCGAGAATGAGGCCCGCCCGGCCATCGTCGGAGTGGTGCGCGAGATCAACCTGGAGGCGGTGCTGGCCGAGCGGCCGGACCTGATCCTGGCGGCGCCGCAGCTCTCCGCCGAGCAGTACGCGCTGCTGTCGCGGATCGCCCCCACCGTGGTGCCCCAGGCCCGTGAGCTGGCCGCCGACAACTGGAAACATGAGGCACGCCTGTTCGGCGAGGCCCTGGGGCGTGGCGAGGCGCTGGAGAAGGCCATTACCGAGGTGGAGGAGCGCGCCGCCGCCCTCGCCGTGGACCTCGCCGAGGCGGGGGTGGACGGCAGCGCCAACCTGGTGCGCTGGATGCCCCAGGGGCCGCTGGTGATGTCCGAGGCGCTGTTCGCCAGTGGCGTGCTGGCGGCCGCCGGCCTGCCGGTCGACGCCGCCGGCCTGGTCAATCAGCGCGGGGTGCACAGCGATCCGCTGAGCCTCGAGAACCTCTCGCGGCTGGAGGGCGACTGGCTGTTCCTGGCTACGCTGAACGAGGAGGGCGACGAGGCCCTGGAAGCGGCCAAGCAGTCAGCCGCCTTCGCCCGCCTGCCGGTCGTGGAGAGCGATCGAGTGGTTCCGGTGGATGGTCAGCTGTGGACCAGCGCCAGTGGCCCGCTGGCCGCCCAGGCGATCCTCGACGATATCGAAGCCGCGCTGCTGCCCTGATGGCGGCGAGCGGCTTGTGTCTTCACCCCCGCCGCCCGGCGGGGCTTTGGCGTGTCATGATGTTTCTGCTGGTGCTGCTGGCAGCGGTTGCCATCGTCAGCCTGTTGCTGGGCGCCGGCGAGGTAACCCCGGGTCGCGCCTTGGCCGTGCTGACAGGGCACGGTGATGACGAGGCGACCTTCGTGGTGGGCGCGCTGCGTGCACCGCGCACCCTGATCGGCATCGTCATCGGTATCTCACTGGGGTTGGCCGGGGCGCTGCTGCAGGCCGTCTCGCGCAACCCGCTGGCCGAACCCGGCCTGCTCGGGGTCAGTGCCGGCGCCGCCTTCGCCGTGGGGGTGTCGCTATGGCTGGGAGCCAGCGCCGCCACCCTGCGTATCGCGGTGGGGCAGCTGGGGGCGCTGCTGGGCTGTCTGGCCGTGCTCGGCGTGGTGCGCCTGCGCGGCATGGGCGGCGACCCGGTGCGCCTGGTGCTGGCCGGTGCCGCCTTCTCGTCGCTGCTCGCCTCGCTCACCTCGCTGCTGTTGCTGTTCGATCAGCGTACCGCCGACGAGATCCGCTTCTGGGTGGTGGGCAGCCTGGCCGGGCGTCGTCTCGAGGAGCTGATCGCGGTGCTGCCCAGCCTGGCATTGGCGCTAGGGATCATCGCCGTCATCGCCCGCCCCCTGGCCGCCCTGGCGCTGGGTGAGCGGGTGGCATCGGGCCTGGGGCACCACCCGGGACGCGTGCGCCTGCTGGTGATCCTGGCGGTGGCGCTGCTGGTGGGGGCAGCCACCGCCGTGGCCGGCCCCATTGCCTTCGTCGGCCTGGTGGTGCCCTTCGCCGCCCGGGCCCTGGCCGGCCCCGACATCCGCCGCACCCTGTGGCTCTGTCTGCCGCTGGGGCCACTGATGGTGCTGGTCGCCGATATCGTCTCGCGCCTGGTGGTGGCCCCCTCGGAGCTGCCCATCGGGGTGCTCACCGCACTGCTCGGCGCCCCGGTGCTGGTGGCCGTGGTGCGTGCCCGGCGTTTGCCGACCCTGTGAGGAAGCAAGCATGAACACGGAGCTGAACTCGTGGGGGCAGCCCCCGGCCCAGTCTGCCTGCCTGTCGAGAGGTCCTTGGCGAGGGGGCTTGCCGCTGCCGGGGGCTGATCCCGGCAGCGGCGGGGTCCCTTCCGGCTACTGGCACCTCACCCTTGGGCGCGCCAGCCTGCTGCTCGAGCGCCGAGCCCTGTGGGTTGGCGTGCTGCTGCTGTCGGCCCTGCTGTCGGCGTCGCTGGCCTACCTCGTCCTGGGCACCGAGCGGCTGCCGCTGGCGGCGCTGTGGCCTGCCCTGCAGGGCGGCGGCGACCCCTTCGCCGCCTTCATGGTCCAGGAGCTGCGCCTGCCGCGGCTGGTCGCCGCCTGGCTCAGCGGTGCCGCCTTCGCCCTGGCCGGCTGCCTGATGCAGACCCTGGCCCGCAACCGCCTGGCCACTCCGGGCATCATCGGCATCGATAACGGCGCCACCGCCTTCGCGGTGGCCTCCATCGTGGGGCTTGGCGTCTCCCTGGCGCCGCCTGCCATGGCCCTGGCCGGGGGGGCCACCGCGGCCGCCATCACCTTCGGCCTGGCCAGCGGCGGCGACACCCGCGGCTACCGCTTCATCGTCGCCGGCATCGGTATCGGCGCGGCCTTCGGCGCCGTGACCCAACTGCTGTTGGCCCAGGTGGATATCGACAGCGCCAACGCCGCCTACCCCTGGACGGTGGGTACCCTCAACGCCCGCTCGCCGGGGGCGGTGACGGCGCTGGCCGCGGGGCTGGCGCTGGGACTACCGCTGGCTCTCGCCCTGGGCCGTTCGCTGGCCGGCCTGCGTTTCTCCGATGCCGTGGCCAGCGGCCTGGGCATTCCCCTCAAGCGCCGGCGACTTCAGGTACTGACCCTCGCGGTGCTGCTCACCGCGCTGGCGGTAGCGGTCGCCGGCCCGGTGGGCATGGTGGGGTTGATCGGTCCGGAGATCGCCCGCTCGCTCTCCCCGCCGCGTGGCGTGCCGCTGCTCGCCTCGGCCCTGGCCGGCGCCCTGGTGATGGTGCTGGCCGATCTGGTGGGGCGCCTGCTGCTGGCGCCCATCGAGCTGCCGGTGGGCATCGTCACCGCCATCGTCGGCGGCCCCTGGCTGCTGTGGATCCTGCTGCGCCCCTCGAGGAGCCCCGCATGAACGCTTCTGCCCACCCCCCCAACCTGCTGCAGGCCAGCGAGCTGTGCCTGGCCCATGGCCGTACCACTATCATCGACGACCTGGCCCTGACCCTGCCGCCGGGCCGGGTCACCGCCATCGTCGGTCCCAACGGCTGCGGCAAGTCGACCCTGCTGGCCGGCCTGGCGCGCCTGCACGCCCCCGTCGGTGGGGCGGTGCTGCTCGACGGCGAGGATATCCAGCGCCTGCCGGCGCGGGAGCTGGCGCGGCGCCTGGCGCTGCTACCCCAGGAGGCCAGCGCCCCCGAGGGGCTGAGCGTGGGCGACCTGGTGCGTTTCGGTCGCCAGCCCCACCAGGGCTGGCTGCGGCAGTGGTCGGCAGACGACCGCCATGCGGTGGCCGAGGCGCTGGCCGCAGCGGGCCTCGAGGCGCTGGCCGAGCGCCCCCTGGAGGCGCTCTCCGGCGGCCAGCGCCAGCGCGCCTGGATCGCGATGACCATTGCCCAGCAGACTCCGCTGCTGCTGCTCGACGAGCCCACCTCGGCGCTGGACCTGGGCCACCAGTTGGAGGTGTTCGAGCTGGTGTGCTCGCTGGCCAGCCGCGGGCGTACCATCGCCCTGGTGCTCCACGACCTGGCCAGCGCCTGCCGCTACGCCGACCACCTGGTGGCCATGCGCGATGGATGCATCGTCGCCCAGGGCGCGCCGGAGGAAGTGGTCACCGAGGCGCTGGTGGCGGAGCTCTATGGCGTCGCCTGCACCCTGCTCCACGACCCGGCGACGGGCACCCCCATCCTCACCGACCTGCGTCGGCTCCCCTAATCCCCCGGCGTTCATGTTGGAGGCGCGAGGGCGAATCGCTATCCTGACCGGGCCAACCACAAGGACACGCCATGACCACCGCCACTCCCAGCAGCTTCCAGGCACTCGTACGCCTGCTGCGCTACGCTCGCGGCTACCGCCGGCGCATCATCGCCGCCACCGGCTGCTCGATCATCAACAAGCTCTTCGATATCGCCCCGGAGATCCTGATCGGCGTGGCCATCGACGTGGTGGTCAACCAGGAGGCGAGCTTCGTGGCGCGCCTCGGCTTCACCTCGGCCGAGCAGCAGATCATGATCCTGGCCGTGCTCACCTTCTTTATCTGGGCCGGCGAGTCGATCTTCGAGTACCTCTACAAGATCCTGTGGCGCAACCTCGCCCAGCGGCTCCAGGCGGACATGCGCCTGGATACCTACGAGCATGCCCAGCGCCTGGACATGGCCTACTTCGAGTCGATGAGCTCGGGGCAGTTGGTCGCCACCATGAACGACGACGTCAACCAGCTGGAGCGCTTCCTCGACGGCGGCGCCAACTCGCTCATCCAGGTAGGGGTCACGGTGGTGGCGGTCGGTGCGGTGTTCTTCGTCATCTCGCCGCTGATCGCGCTGCTCGCCTTCACGCCGATTCCGCTGATTATCTGGGGGGCTTTCTTCTTCCAGCGCAAGGCGGGGCCGCTCTACGCCGACGTGCGCGAGAAGGTGGGCGACCTCGCCAGCCGGCTCTCCAATAACCTGGCCGGCATCGCCACCATCAAGAGCTTTACCAGCGAGGCCCGGGAGGCGGCGCGCCTGCGCGAGGTGAGCGAGGCCTACGTGGAGGCCAACCGCCGTGCCATCCGGGTCAGCTCGGCGTTCATTCCGGTGATCCGCATGGCGATCCTGGCCGGCTTCCTGGCCACCTTCACCGTGGGTGGCATGCTGGCGCTCTCGGGCGAGCTCAACGTGGGCGCCTACGGCGTGCTGGTGTTCCTGACCCAGCGCCTGCTCTGGCCGCTGACGGGCCTGGCCGAGGTGATCGACCTCTTCGAGCGCGCCATGGCCAGTACTCGGCGCATCCTCGACCTGCTGGCGGTGCCCATCGCCGTGCGCGACAACGCTACCACGCCGCTGGCCGAGCCGGTGCGTGGCGCGGTGGTCTTCGAGGGGGTGAGCTTTCGCTATGCGGCGAGCGACGTCGGGGTGGAGGACGTCAGCCTCCATGTCCCCGCCGGCAACACCCTGGCCCTGGTGGGCGCCACCGGCTCCGGCAAGTCGACCCTGGTCAAGCTGCTGCTGCGCTTCTACGATCCCGGCGCCGGGCGGGTGCTGATCGACGGTCAGCCCATCGACGCCGTGAGCCTCGCCTCCCTGCGTGGCGCCATCGGCCTGGTCAGCCAGGACGTCTACCTGTTCGAAGGCAGCGTGCGTGACAATATCGCTTACGGCAAGCCGGGTGCTTCGGAGGACGCGATTGTCGAGGCGGCCAGGACCGCCGAGGCGTGGGACTTCATCCAGGCACTGCCCCAGGGGCTCGACACCCTGGTGGGGGAGCGTGGCGTGCGCCTCTCCGGCGGCCAGCGCCAGCGGCTGTCACTGGCCCGGGCGCTGCTCAAGGACCCGCCCATCCTGGTGCTGGACGAGGCCACCAGCGCCGTGGACAACGAGACCGAAGCCGCCATCCAGCGCTCCCTGCGGCGCATCGGCCACGGCCGCACCGTGATCATGATCGCGCACCGCCTCTCTACCATCGTCCACGCCAACGAGGTCGTGGTGATCGAGGGTGGCCGAGTCGCCGAACGCGGCACCCATCGCAGCCTGCTTGCCGCCGACGGCCGCTATGCCGCCCAATGGCGGGTGCAGACCGGTGAGGTTGGGACGTGCGAGGTCGAGCCATAGGCTTTGTCTGAAAAGTCGCCGAGCGCAGCCAGTTTTCGGACATAGCCTAGCGTCTGGGGCGTGCTGGGGTCCCCGTGTCCTCGCGACATTCGCTATCGGCCGGGGACAATGTCCGAGCAGCGTGGCACAGGGAGGCGACAGGGAGGCGGGTGTCGCGGTGGTGGGGCAGGCCGCCCCGAGGCGCGGGGAGGATATCATCGGGCGCTCGTGTGTCGCCGTCAAAATTGAGCATGCCGGTGGACGTGAATCCACATTCACAGGGATCCGAACTGTCATCTGACCAGGCTCTGGGAGATCAACTGCTTCGAAAGTTGTGCCGCTTTACATGATGAGTCACTAACGTGTAGCGCTCTGCAAGCAGACACCTCGTCAGCAGCATCACTCGGTGAGCTGAATCGACCACAGCCGTATCGCCGATCGGTGGGCTCACCGGCTCCACCGGCCTACCGCCGATGCCGTTGACGGAAAAATCCTTGGGAAGCCGGAATGTTACCGTGAGGCACGAGTTCCATGTAGGAAACCGCTTGGTATGCCTCTTCGCGACTTCTTGCGGATACTATTGGACACGCAGTTGCTTAGTTGTTCCAGCCGTCATCGAGCCTGAAGGCGTTCACACCGCAGCAGTGCTCACTGAAAACTGTAGTCCCTCCCTGCAGGCCGCGCAACGGCGATGCCGAGCGTCACGTCAGTGCACCCGTTGCAGCATCTCCCGTGCTTTCCTGGCGTAGGCATCGGTGCCCTGTGCCAGGCTCGCCAGTATCGCCTGGCTCTCCTCGCATGACCGGCCCTGCTGCTTGCTGAGCGCCAGGTAGAAGCGGTAGCGGTTGCTGTCACGGTGCGCTTCCTGCACCTGGTCGAGCAGTTGCTGGGCCTGCTCGGTCTCGTGCCGGGACAGGTGCAGGACCGCCAGCTCGATCCTGGCTTCGTCCTCCTCCGGGAGCTGGTCGACGATCTGCCGCAGATACGTCATGGCCTGCTCCTGGTTGCCGAGACTCAGCTCCGTCAGCGCCAGGTGGCGCAGGGCATTGGCATCGGCCGGATTGAGGTGCAAGGCGTTGTGCAGGGCCTGGCGGGCATCGCCGAAGTTGTTGCTCAGGAAGCAGGTGATGCCGAACTGGGCCCAGGCTTCGGCATTGCGATCATCCAGCGACAGGGCGGTCTGGTAGCTGCGCAGGGCTTCCGGATAGCGTTTCTGCGCCGCCTGGGCGATGCCGAGACGAACATGCAGCGGGCTGCTGTGCGGCTGCAGGCCGATGGCCCGTTGTGCGGCGTACTCGCCGCTGGTGAAATCCCCCAGCAGCACCTTGAAGCGGGCCAGGGCGTCCCAGGCGATGGGATTGTGCGAATCTTCCGCCACCGCCTGTTCGATATGGTGCATGCCGTCCTGCACCTGCTGCAGCGCGATCAGCACCTGTCCCAGGTTGCAGTGCGCCATGGAGGAGTGGGGGTCCAGGGCGATGGCGCTGCGCAGGTGCAGCAGTGCCGGCTGCCACTGCTGCCGCTGGCTGAGCAGGAACCCCAGGTTGTTATGGGCGCTGGCGCTGTCCGGGTCGAGTTCCAGCGCGGCCCGATAGGCCTCGGCGGCGGCGTCGAGATCCCCCGCGCCGTGGGCCTGCAGTCCCTTTCTCAGAAAATCGGCAACGCTGTTCATCAGGCAATCCTCCCGATCAGGCCGCGCAGCAGTTGATTGGTATCGATATCCGGCACCTCGAACTGGACGTCGTCCAGCGAGATGTCGAAGGGCTCGCCCTCGTGATAATGCACCGGCAGGCGGATGCCGAAGCGGTAACCGGAGCCGAAGGAGTAGGACGCGAACTGCCAGCGTTCGTCGTAGACGCTGAAGCCCAGGGCGCGGACGCTGACGTAACCGCCGATGTCGAAGGTGAAGCTGGGCTGGGCGTGAATCGCCAGGTTGGCGCTGAGATCGAGGCCGTCGGAGGGTGTCCAGTCGATATGGACGCCGGCCTCGGCAGCGCCCTCGATGCCGAGGGTGCCGCCGATGTCCAGCCCCCCCGTGGCGCTGGCACCGGTGATGCCGAGGCCGATGCCGGCCCGTACCGACAGCCTGAGCCCGGCATCGGCCGGCACGCTCAGGTGCGCATCTCCGGTGACCCGGGTGTCCTCCTCGTGGGCCGGATTGTAGGTGATGCCGATGCGCATCTCGTCGATCATCCCGGGCCCGATGCCGGCGACGGCACCGAGCCCGCCGCCCACCTCGGCGACGATGCCGGGCACGATCGGCACCTGCACGGCGATGCTGAAGATCGACTTGTTGACCTCGCGGCGGGCGAAGATCTCCACCTCGTTGGGGATGCCGATCTCGCCGGAGACCGTCACCTCGCCGTTGGGGTCGAAGCGGATCCCGGCGGTGCCCTGCAGCCAGGGCGCGATCTGGATGGTAGCGGAGCCGGCGCCGTAGATATTCAGCGCCCCCTCCGGCAGCGGGTCGCCGCTTGGGCGGCCATCCTCGCCGACGGCACGGTTGGTGGCGCCGACGGTGACCCGGCCGGACAGCATGCCGCGCTGGTAGGCGCCGCTGAACTCGGCGGTGAAGGCGCCATCGTCGTAACCGACGGTGAGTTGGGAGTCGACCCCGGGAATGGCCGGCTGGGCGGTGCCAGTGGCGCTGACTCGCCAGTCGTCCCCGCGCTTGTTGACGGTCACCTCGATGGAGCCGGAGCGGATGGCCGGATTGGCCGTGAGCTGCAGGTTGCCGCCGATGGTGAGGCCCGCCTCCTCCGAGTAGTCGACGGCCAGGCCCACTTGCTCGACGCCGGGAATGTCGGGGTCCACGTCACCGCTAGCTGCGAATGAGTCGTCCGAAAACTCCACCGTGATTTCGGCGGAGTGAATGCCCCTGATCTTGTCCGGGTTGCTGATACGTAGTGTGCCGTCTCCACTAAACTGGTTGTTCTGATATCGCAGAGTTGCCGATGCTTCATCGAACAGCTTTGAGTCAAAATCGAAGCTGCCGGAAGCATGAAATCCCCTACTTTGGGTATAACCCGCGGTAAGGTTGCCGCTACCTAGATTCTCGATACCGAAATAGATGGTGCCATCCACCCCGAAGCCCTGTTGTCGACCGTAGGACAAGGCGATGGCGCCTTCGGTAATCGTTAGACCCGGTAATGGAAGGTTCAAGTCATCCGGTCGATATTCGGCACGTAGCAGAATGTCATTGCCGATCCAGCTCAGATTCAGTGCTGTGTTGGAAAGTAACGGGATCGACGGTGTTGGGATTTCGCCTTCGGCAACGAACCCCTCCGATCCTATCTCAAGCTCGCTGAAAAGGGCGGGACTGGTGGGGGAAAAATCCACTGCGGGTGGAGGCGGGGGCAGGGCATAACCCGCATAGGGGCCCAGACCGCCGATTTGCAGCGTAACCTGTGGGTTATCTGGTTGCCACAAGGGCGGTAAATCCCATCTTCCGGACAGGTTGCCGATAATTGGCCCCGGTGCTTCGCGGAAATTTAGTTCAGTCTGATCCGTTAATTGAACTGATTCGATAATGATACCGGACAGGCAACGAGCGCTGCGCTGACGTGGCTGAAACTCCAGGGCGCCGCGAGGATGTCCAAAGCGTCCGACCTCGATTCCGCCAGGTCCGGAATAAAGGACGAAGGAGCGATCGTCGCCCTCGTAGCTCATCGGAGGCACGCCGCGTATCGAGTCCAGCGGGTCGAGAGCCTGAACTTCAGCACGTGTCCACCAAGATGAATCGCCTTCTGACATCCCCATGCCACTATCGACCGATACTCGATCAAAAATGATATCGTGCGTTCTCAGCCACTCGCTCTTGGGCAGTCGCACTTCCTCGGGGATGGTGTCGAGGTAGTCATCAACCCGGCTGTAAATGCCGGACATAATGCTGCTTCCAGATGAGCTGTTGGATGGCTGGTCAAGCAACTCCATGTTTTCCAAGTTGTTACCGACGGCATTCCGGGTTCCGTGGGCGCCGGAAGTTTGTAGTTCTACGATATGGTCAACCTGATATTGCCGAACATAGTTGCCCTCTCGATCCCATTTCGGGACTTTAACAATATTGCGAAGAAACTTTGATTTGCTGAATGAAAGTTGTTCTGAGTGATTGGGTAGCGAGAAGGTTACGGCATGATTTCTGTTGGTGGGCCAGTTAATCGAAGGTTCGAGTGCCTGCAATTTAGCCGCCACATCGCTTTCGGATGGCTGTATATCACGTTTCCAGGCACTACTTTGCCGAGTTGTATTGCTGCCTCTGCTGGGGCGCGTGTAATTTCGTATCCTGGCCAACTGGCCGCTGTTGGCCAGTTGCGTGTAAAGCGGCAAATGTCGTTGCTTGATCGCCGGGATACGCAGATTGGAAAGGTTCTCCAGCGCTGTAGTGACATTGTCGTTGTCTGCCGGGGTATCGGCGGGATCGATTGAACGATGGATCTTGCGTGCCACATGGCGCCCCTGCTGGACCACATGGGTCAGTTCATGGGCCAGTAGTTCGCGACCGGTCTCGGTCTCCGGCGTGAACTCGCCGGGGGCGAAGTAGATATCGCTGCCGATGGTGAAGGCGCGGGCATTCAGTTTCTGGCAGAGCTCGGCGGCCTCGTTGTCGGTGTGGATGACGACACGGGAGAAGTCCTGGCCGAACTGCTGCTCCATGTCCTTCAGGACGGTATCCGGCAGCGGAGTGCCGTTGCCCCGGCTGTTCTGGATGCGTTGCTCGACCATCGCCGTGGCGGTGTCCTGCTGTCCCTCGCTGGGTGCCGTGGCTTGTGGCTCTTCCTCCTCCTGCCGCCACAGTTTCGTCATCAACGGCGCCTCTTCCTCGTCGGCCGCCTTTCGCCAGAGCTTGGTCTGGGCCTCCTCCTCTTCGCCCTTTCGCCAGAGTTTGGGGTGTGCCGTTTCCTCTTCCTCTGCGGGCTGGCGCATCAGCTTCGGTTGCGCGGCTTCCTCTTCTTCCTCGCGCTGCAGTTTCGGTTGCGCAGCCTCTTCTTCTTCCTGACGCCGAACCTTCGGCATCATGGCCTCTTCTTCCTCTTCGCCAGCCTGGCGCGCGACCGAACGGGCGACGACACGCTGGGCGGAGGCGAGCGGAGGCGTTGCCTCGTCGGGGGCCGGGCGGGCACGCCGCTTTACGTCCGCCGCCACGGCATCGGCCTCCTTCTCCTCGGCATCCTTAGGATCGCTGACCCGGAGCTTGCGCTGCAGGTAGGCCGGCGTGCTCGCCTTGCGTCGGGCCCTAGCTGGCCCCTGGGGCTTGTGCGGGTCTGCCGGCTTGGCCTTGTTGGTCTGCTTGCTGTCCATGATCAGCCCTTCAGGTTGTCCAGCGCCGAAGGCATGCTGCGACCGAGCTTCTGGTATTCCCGCTCTATCGCCTGCACCAGGCGCGGAGGCTCGATGGGGGCGTCGGCCGACTGGGTGCCGGCGGCGGCCAGCACCGCATTGCGAATCTGTCCGCCGGTCAGGTCGCAGTGGCTCGCCAGGCTGCGCACGACGTCGCCATCCGGCGCCCGCTCGCCGAGATGGCTGTGCCACAGGCGCTGGCGTTCGGCGAAGCCCGGCAGGGGAAAGTCGATGATGATCTCGATGCGGCGGTTGAAGGCGCTGTCGATGCGCTCGCGGCTGTTGGTGGTGAGGATGACGATGCCGGGATGGTTCTCGATGCGGGCCAGCAGATAGTTCGTGAGGTTGTTGGCGTAGCGTTCACCGGTCTGCTTGGCGTCGGTGCGGCTGCCGAACAGCGAGTCGGCCTCGTCGAACAGCAGGATGACGTCGCTCGCCGCGGCCTGGTCCAGCAGCAGCCCCAGATTCTTCTCCGATTCGCCGATGTACTTGTTCATCACCGCGCCGAGGTCGACGCGGTAGAGCGGGGTGCCGAGCCGGTTGGCCAGATAACTGGCCGCCAGCGTCTTGCCGGTGCCGCTCTCTCCGACGAAGAGCGCCCTGAGGCCACTGCTCCGGCTCGCCTGCAGGGTCGTGCCCAGGTTGCGCCACAGCGACTCGCGCTGCTGCGCCCGGGCGATCATCTCCTCGAGGTATTGATCGATCAGCGGCGGAAAGACGACCGCGTCACGGGAGACATGGCGCCGCACCGGTTGAGCCAGCAGCCGCAGCTTTTCCGTGCCATGGTCCTGGCGCGCCCGCCGGACATGATCGGCGCCGAGGGGTTCGCCGCTCTGCTCGGCATGGCGGCGAGCACTGTTTGCCAGCTGGACGATGGTGGGGCCGCTGAGCAGGACGCTGCCGCTGAGTTGGCGAGCCAGCGTTTCCTGTCCCAGGGCCTGTCGCCAGAGTTCGAAGCGCTGCTGCTGGTCCGGCAGGTCCATGAAGTGTTCGAGGCAGGCATCGTCGGCGACGGCACCGTCCGCGTTCAGGATGATGACGGCCGGATGATGGTGGGGGAGTGCCGGCAGCTGCAGGGCTTTGCCGGCGCTCAGTTCCACCTCGATCACCGGCAGCCAGGCGGCGTAACGGCAGGCGAGCGGGAAAGACGCCTGCTCCCGCCACAGCGACAGCGGCGTGGACAGCGGCTCCATGCCCAGTAGCTCGGCAAGGGCCCGGGCCATCAGGTGCCGTCCGCTGTTGGGGTGGCCGCGCAGGATCAGGTGTCGCAGCTGCCCGTCCAGCAGCGGCCGTGCCAGGGTCGGCAGCGCCTGGCGGGCGCTCTTCGGCAGCAGGCCGCGGTCACCGCCGGCGATCGGCCGGGTGCCTGGCCAGGGGCGGTCGCGGTCGTTCAGCACCGACCAGAAGGGCATCGGCATGCGCAGGGCCTGCAACGGCAGGGGACCCTCCCCCTCGAGCTCCAGCAGCGACTGCGTCAGCAGTGGGCTGTTGAGCAGATCCAGCGCGTTCCAGGCGGCCCCTTGCGGGAACAGGCTGTTGATCAGTTCCAAGGCCAGGTGCACGCCGACCGCGCCGGACCCGTCGGGGTGTTGCAGTTCGTTAAGCGCGAAGGTTATCTGCGGTCGGGTCTCCGCCAGTCCTACCAGGATCAGCACGAAGGCATCCGCTCGGCCGAGGCCCTGCTCGTCGATGCAGTCGGCCAGGCGGCCCCCCCGCGGCGGCCAGTGCTCGCGGATGGCACGCTCGGCCGTTTCCCAGTCAGCGTCCCGATCCGGGTTGCCGTAATGGGCAATGCCCGTCTCGACCCACTGCAGCAGGGTGGACAGGCTGGAATCCGGTATGGACAGCAGTGCCAGGTCCGTCATCTCAGGCTCCTCCCGGTGTGTGCTGCTCGAAGTGGAACTGTACCACCCGGCCCAGCCAGGGCAGCCAGCCCGGATTCAGGTCCAGCCCCGCCAGGCGCACCTCCAGCCGCGTCCGGGACAAGGCCGTATGCATGTCGAGATGGCTGGCGCTGAAGCGGATACGGGCGGGCAGCCTCAGCAACGATGGCTGCCAGAGCGAGGAGGGGCCATACCACTGTCGTGCCAGCGCTTCGATGCGCTCGCGTTCGGGCAACGGCGGCTGCGCCTCGAGATCCCGCCAATCGTCCAGTCCCAGTTGGGTGGCCAGGAAAGGCACCAGCGGGTCCCGGTCGTCCAGTGCCAGCAGTTGCGCCACCCGATAGAGCCACAGCCAGCCGCTGGGCAGGGCCTCGCGGTAATCGCCCATGAGGGACCGCAGCGGCGGACGATCGAGAAAGTTCAGCAGATAGAGCACGCCGCCCTGCGCTGTCTGGAACTCCGGCGCCGGCAGAGACGGCGCCTCGGCGCCGCTTTCCGTGCGAACCGCGACCCGGCTCAAGGGGTGCGCTGGCGGCGCCCCGCCGGGCGACTCGTCGCTTGCCCGGCCCGCAACCCGATGACGCTCCGCCGGCCGCGCCGGTCCGGGGGGGCCCGAGCCTCCCCGAGGAGGAGAGGAAGGGCTGCTGTGCTCCGGGCGTTCCGTCGCCTTGGACGCGGGCGGGTCTGGTGGCGAGGGCCGGTCTGGCGGCGGGAGCGGGGAGCGGTGCTCGCTGGCGCGCCGAGCCGGAGAGCTCCCGGGCGCACTCTCGCCGGTCAGCTGCTCGGTGATGGCGGAGAGCGTTGCCGACGCCGACTGCATCAGCATCAGCGGGACGCTTTCCTGCGCGATCAGCAGGGCAGCCAGGCGGAAGCGGGGACCGGCGGGAGGGAGCGTCGCCAGGGCCGGTTGCCAGCGCTCCCTGAGCCGTTGCGGCAGGCGCAGGGGGGCGGTGCCCGAAGGCGGCGCCGATGCCGGGTCGGCGATACGGTAATCATTATGCCAGCACAGTTCCTGCATCAGCTGTTCGGCGTCCGGGTCGGCGAGCGCCCGCCAGACGAGGGGCAGCTGTCGCCGCGCATGCAGCGACTCCGCCAGTCCGTTGAGCTGCGTCTGATGGTCCGCCAGCACCGAGCGGAGCGCCCGGCTCGGCGGCAGGGACAGCAGGCGTGACCAGCGCCGCCAGTACCAGTGCCGGGCCGCGACGCCCTGGGCCAGGTCGGCCAGCAGCGCCGCCAGCATCTCCAGCCGGTTGGCGAAGCGCATGACGTTGGCCGGGTCGGTGCCGTGGCGAAGACACTGCTGAACTTGCTCCCGGAGTGCCGTGCCGATGCGATCGGCGCTGCCCGTCACGTGGAGTCGTCGCACGAAGACGATCTCGTCCCCGCCGGCGTCGGGCCAGTCAGCCTGCTGCAGGGTCCGGCTAACCCGGTCCTGCGCACCGGCGGGGCCGCGAATGCGCAGGGTGCCGATGGTGGTGTCGCGGCCCGGGGTCGCCATGGCGGGGCTACCGGCGAGCCTTGCCGACCACCGCGAAGCGGGAGTCGACGGTCAGGTCGGGTTGCACCAGGTCGAGAATGCGCACCTGGGTGCTGTCGGGGCTGTGGTCCTCCACGGTCAACTCGGCCGCCACCTGCTGATTCAGGTCCAGCAGCTGCAGCTTGACCCCCGGCAGGACGGCGCGGTTGAGCTGGACCCGGAAGCGCTCGCCGGGCCGAGCCACCCGCGGCGGCACGAACACTGTCCCCCGCACGATCTCCTGGGGGTCGCCCAAAGAGGCGAAGATCAGGCTGGCGCGGATCATGTTGCGCATGGCGTGGTGACTGGCGGCGTCGGCGTCGTCGCTCAGCTGCCGGAACCACCAGTCGATCAGCTCGGCGATGGTCCGGGTGGCGTTGAAGTCGTCCTGTTCGGCGCGCTCCAGCCCCGGCCACCAGCCGACCTGTTCCACGCGGAGGCGGTCGTCTTCCGCCAGCTGCCCCCATTGCAGCCGCAGGGAGCCCGGCAGCAGGGCCAGCTTCTCCAACAGGCAGGCCTGGCACTGCTCCAGGCGTTCGCGCAGGGTCTGTGCCTGCTTGCGCAGCCCGCCCCGGCCACCCTGGGTCAGATCCTCCAGCGAGAAGACCTTCGCCGCCTGCTGCTGGGTCTGCAGGCTGCTGCGGGTGAAGGCGGGCAGCCTCAACCCGGCCCACTGCGCCAGCACCGCCTGGGTCTGCAACTGCACGGTATGCAGGCGGGCCTGTAGCGTGCCGGTCCCACTCTCAAGATCGGTACGGGCCGGACGGGCGGCGAAACGGGCCTGGCGAAGCTGGCCCAGATAATCGTACTTGTCGAACGGCGGCAGCTTGGCCCGCAGGGGCTTCAGGCCCGCCCAGTCGTCCATCGGGATCTCGGTCACGGCATCGAAGAAGCCATCCAGCTCCTGCGGCAGGCTCGCCTCGACGTCCCCGTCGCAGCCCGGCACGAGATCGTGTCGGCCGCGGTGGCGCAGTGCCAGTGGGTCCGGCAGCGCGAGGGAGACCGGCGTATTGCGCACTCGCACGTAGTAGAGCCCCTGTACCGCCGTGGTGAGAATGCGCGAGCGCTCGAGGTTGGCGTCATGGGCCTGGCGCCAGTCCTCCTCGAGCAGGCGCTGGGCCACGCCGTAGTCGCCTAGCTGTTCATCCAGGTAGCGATCGAGGTTTTCCAGGGTTTCTCGGGCCACCCGGATCAGGCCGCTGAGCTTCTCGATCTGCGCCTGCTTGCGGGTGTGTTCGCGTAGCTTGCCTTGCAACTTGCGCTCGATCTGGTTGTAGCGACCTTCGACGATCGAGATCCAGTGGGTCAGCACCTTGCCGGCGTTGAACAGGGCCTCGTAGCGCTTCTGGCTGGCCACCAGGCCACGCAGCCGTAGCCGCTTGCTTGCCTGGCTTTCCCCGTCTGTCGATTCTGCCTGCTGGTCCGCAAGCTGCTGGGTTCGGGTGTCGATCTCCTCTTCCAGGCGAGCGGGGGCGAGCAGGCCAAAATCCTTCTCGCTGACCCTGAGCCTCTTGCTGAGGGCGGCGGCGTCGGTGGGGTCGAAGAGGTCGCGGATGGTGGTCACCAGGTCCCGCATGCCGCAATACGCGGTTTGGTATTCACTGATTTCCGGGCTGATATGGTCAAGCACGCCGAACCGGAACTCCTGGGTATCGAAGGCCGGCTTGCTGACGGGGTTCTTGGCCAGGTTGGCCAGCAGGTCGAGGCGCTGCTTGTTGATGCCGAGCTCGAAGGCGGAGTACGTCTCGGGCTTGGTGGTCAGGTAAGTGGGGATGCTGTTGATGCTGGTGTTCAACGCGGATGACATCAGGTTGCTGCTGAGGCCCCTGCCGAGGCGGGGGGCGGTGTCGCCGGTTGGCGTGGGACTGGCAGCGCGAGTGGAGGTCGTCCGCACCACCGGGGCCGCCGCTCTGACGGTTGGCGCCGCGCTGGCGGGGGCCGCCGTGAGCTCCTCCGGGATCAGGTTGGTATTGAGGCTGGCATAGGGCAGCCAGCGCGCCACTTGCAGGCCATTGCCGTCGCCGGCGACGCCACCGGCGAGGGCGGAGAGCGCCACGGTCTGCGAGTCCAGCTGCTGGCGCTGCAGCAACACCAGGTCCCGGGTCTTCTCCAGCCGCGAGCGGATCGTCCTGATCTGGTTCTCGATGGCCTCCAGCTCCACCAGGGCCACCGCGTACTGGATCACCAGGCCGTCGTCTTCCGGTGTGGACACCGGCGGCGGTAGCGGGACCTTGTCGACCGTCACCAGCCAGTCGCGGTAGAAGGCCGGCTGCGCCGGGATCCCCCTGGCGTACGGGTAGGGGGGAGCTGTCTCGGGGTCGAGAGTGCCGAATGCCTGCCGTGCCCGCTGGATGACATTCTGGAACAGGCTGGCCGGGTCGATGGGCGGCAGGGTCGGCTTGGGCAGGTCCAGGTGCTTGAACTGCGCCGGGTCCAGCCCCCGGTGTTCGATGGCGGACAGGTCCTCGGGTGGGGGCAGCGGCTCCACGTGGTAGAGCCGGTCGAATTGCGTCCGCCAGCGATGCCAGGCGTTGTAGGCGCGCATGTAGAAGCGGTAGATATCGGCCTCGAGCCGCGCCTCCGTGGGAGGAATGTCCAGCAGGTCGGCGCGGTAATCGCGGCGCTCCAGCGCCAGCAGCAGGCGGATCCTGTCGCCGGCGGGGCGGCGCAGGTCGATCACCCGGCGCGGCAGGTGCCGGTCGATCAGTTCCGGCACCGAGTCCGCCGGCACCGGCACCATGTCGACCCCGAGGTGCGCGGGCAGCCAGAGCAGGTCGGGGGCGACGGCCGCCGGGCGCTGCAGCCAGTTGACGGGCAACTGGCCGGCGGCGGGCAAATAATCCAGGTGCAGGTTGGCGTCGAGGAAGTCCGCCAGCGGCGTCGCGGCATTGGCCGGTTCACTGGCGGCCTGCATCGTCCGGCGCAGCGTGGCGCTGGTCTGGTTCAGCAGGACCCGATAGCCTGAGTGGGGGCTGGCCTCGTAGCGGCCGGCGGCCTCCGACACCCAGGCCACGCTGTGGCTGTCACCGCTGGCCGTGATCGCCAGCAGGGCCAGCGGAATGGCCTGCTGGAAACCGCCCAGGAACTCGCCGTCGACGCGGTCCGCGGCCACCCAGTTCTGCAGCCGCTCCGGTGGCGTGGCGGTGACCACTTCCGAGGCGATGGCCAACCGCTTGAGCCGCACGCTGGTGACCGCCACCAGGCGTGAATCCCTGGTGGGGTCGAACTCCATCCGCTGGCAGGGTTCTACGCCGGGGGCGTCGATGGTGTCCAGTGCCTGCTGCAGCGTCAGGTAATAGACGCCGGTGGCATCCGACGTCGCCGTGCGGGTCAGGTAGTACTCGATCAGGGCCTGCCACTCGGCCTTCAGCGGCATCTGCAGGTTCAGTGTCTGGCCCTGCGGCGTGACGGCGAGTCCCGGGCTGACGACGAAGGTTGCATGGTCCGTGAGCCCACCGGCGCCGCTGCTGCCGAGACGCAGGCCATGGACCACGCCCGCGGGTCGGGTCTTGAGCAGCGGGGCCAGGCGCGCATCGGCATAGGCCTGCTGACGATCGAACTCTTCTTCCCCGAGGTGGCGTCCGGCAAACAGGTGCAGCCGTTCCAGTTCGGGCGCGCTGGCGATGGGGCGGTGCAGCAGGATCATCGACATGGTCGGCTCCTCAGTTGATCTGTCCCACCAGTGCTTCCCACTGGTCCGCGAGGTCGCCGTCGATGCCGAGTTCGGCGGCGGCCTCCACCACCCGCTTGCCGGTCACGGCGGGGTGCCGCTCGTCGGTCTTCCGCAACCTCTCCAGCAGCACCGGCAGCGTCTTCCGCTCGATCAGCACGCGCAGGGTCGGCCAGACCACGGCGTCGTAGTGGCGCTCCACCCGGATCAGGAATTCGTTGGCCTGCAGGACCAGCGGTGCGTCCTTGCCGACGCTGTCGATCAGCTGTCCCAGGGCCTCCTTGCCGCGACCATCCCGGGGCGGACGCATCTGCGCCAACCGCTCGAAGTCGATGAAGCGCAGCAGCACGCTCTCCTCATCCTCGATGACGCTGCCGGGGTCGGACGGCGTGGTCGGCGCCGAATCATCCGTCGGCGGGGGCTCGGCGGGTTCCGGCACGTGGCTGCCGAGCGCCAGCACGATCCCGCTCACCGCGGTTTCCGCCGTCCGGACCGGGCGCCGCACGTACATCAGCCGGCCGTCGGCCACGGCATCCCAGATGCTCTGCCAGACGCTGGCATCGGTATCGAGGCGGTGTACCGGCTGCATCGGGTAGAGCTTCAGGCGCAGCAGATCCAGCTGCGGCAGGCGTCGGCTCTCGGGATCGATATCGCGCTCCAGCTGGCTGGCGTAGAGGCCATAGTCCTGATTCGACAGCGGCGCCAGTACCACGATGTCGACGCCTTCGCGGCTGTTCAGGTCGATATTCGGCAGCCGCAGCGACTCGGCCCGGATCAGTTCCAGCTCCGACAGTCGGACCGGCGCGACATGGACGTTGAAATGCTCGGGGAAATAGCCCTGGTGGCCGCCGACCGCGTCGATGGCGTCGCGGGGCACGCTGCCCACCGGAGGCAGCAGGCCGAAGTAGTCACGGGCGGCGAAGTGGTTGTCGAGGCTGCCGCCGGCGCGGGCGGTGAGGATATCGGCGAGCAGGGCCTCGTACTGGCGCGACAGGTCCTGTTGCAGGTCCGTCGCGCCCCCCTGCGGCCGCGCCGGCTGGCGCAGCAGCTCGCTGTCCAGCCACTGCGGGGTGTCGTTCTGGATGGCGAGGACCCCCAGCGCCACGCTGTCCTCCGGCAGCAGCGCAGCGGCCTGTTCGCTGCCCAGCAGCTCGCGCATCAGGTTGGCCCGGACGTGCAGCGGGTCCTGCTGCGGCAACGCCAGGGGCAGGGGCACTAGGCCCAGCTGCACCGACTCCGTCACCAGGGCGTAATCGGCGCCGCGCCTGGAGGCCAGGTCCGTCGGGAACACCTCGGCGATGTCGGTGGCCACCTCGACGTATTTCAGCACCACGGCATAGAGCCCGCGGTTGAAGCGTCGGTACTTGCTGTCGTTGAGCTGGGCGATGAGGGCCCGGTCGCCGAGGCTGACCAGCAGCTGGCGGTTGAGCTGCAGCACCCGGCCGAGGGCCGTGATGGCCAGCCCCGGCCCCAGGGTCAGCAGGCCGGAAAAGGGGTCGTAGTCGAGCGCCAGGCCGGAGAGCACGCCCTGGCCCAGCACCTTGCCGATCTCCCGCAGGCGCTGGTCCAGGTAGATCTGGTCCCGCTCCAGGTCCTCGGCGGTGAGCAGGCGGCCGTCGAAGTAGTGGGTACGGGTCATGCGTGGGTCGATGTCGGCGATATGCTCCAGGCTCTCGCCGGCGGCGATGGGATCCCCCAGGGGTTGAAACAGAATCTCGCTCATGGTCCCTCCTCGCATGCTTGGTTAACCCGGCTTGTGAACAGGAGCGGCAGTGTCATGTCGGTTCACCCTTGGCGATGGAGCCAGGCCAGCTGGCTGGCGGTGGTGAGGAAAGGGCGCACCAGGTTGTTGATGCTGATCCGCTGCGGGTTCACCACGACGTTGACCGGGTCGGGGGTACTGATGCTGATCCGGGCCAGCAGCAGGCGGGCGCCGGCCTCGAGTTCGTCCGCCAGGTTGGTGGTGGCCACGCCGCCGGCGTCCAGCGCGTGCAGCAGCCTGGCGTGCAGGCTCAGTTGGGCGGCCGCGGCGGGGTTGTCCAGCTCCAGCGCGTCAAGGGTCTGCTGTTCGACGGCGGTGAGGCCGGGCACCGCATCCGTCACCGGGGGGTGACTGGCCCAGGGCGCGAAGCGCTCATCGGGCCCAGGCGGCAGTTCGGGGCTCAGCTCGAGCTGCACGCTGTCGGCGGTGCGGCTGGGCTGGACCGCATCGGTGCTGAGGTTGAGCTTGCGCGTCAGCACCGGTTGGCGTGCCAGCGGGCAATCCTTCTGGCGCACGGAGACCCTCAGCCACAGCCGCTCGGTGTCGCCATCGAAGCCTTCGAGCAGGTCGCCCTCGCTCTGGGCCTCCAGCCACTGGCGAAGGTTGATGCAGTAGGTTTCGTGCACCAGCACTTCCCGGCCGAGTCCGTCGATGGCGATCCCGGGACTCACCTGCAGCCGCACCAGCACATCGTCGGTGTCGTTTTCATGGCTGTCCGGGGCCATGCTCACGTGCAGCCCCGCCAGGGTGCCGTAACCGTGCAGCCAGTACTGGTGGCGGGTGAGGCGGCGCCGGTGGTAGGCCTGCTCGTCGCGGGTGGCCTCCAGCCCCAGCATCATGCCGGCCTCGTAGGACACCCGGCGCAGTGGCTCCGCCAGCTGGTCGTCCTGTTTCAGGGTCGGCAGGTCGTCCTGGTTACTCATGGGGCCTCCTCATGGTTCGTCTCCTTGCCAGGCGCCGGCGTTGATGTCCCGCGGCGAGAACGCCACCGGGTTATGCAGCTGGCCGTCCTGTCCGATGCGGGTTGTGTCGAGGACGACCGGCTCGGCGCCGGGGCGGCGTTCCAGATAGGTGTCCACGCCGAGCAGCGGCGAGGTGCCCAGGATGAAGGGCCGCTCGGTCTCGATGATGTGCCACTGCAGGTGCGCCGGTAGCTGCTGCGTGAGCATCTCCTCGACGGCGTGGCGCTGCTGCCGTGCGGGGCCGTGCAGCAGTACGCTGAGGCGGTGGCCGTAGCGCTCGAAGAAGGCCTCGACCGCCCGGGCTTCCTCTTCCGTTGCCAGCTCCGGCGCGAACAGCGCCAGGAATTCCCGTGCGTCCATGTCCGAGAGGATCAGGCTGTCGCCGACGATGCTGTTGCCGCTCATGCCGGTGCCGAGGGTGAGGGGGTGGTCGGCGTCGTCCATGTGGCGGCCGAGGATGGTCGCCAGGGTGCGGCGCAAGCGGAAGTTTTCCAGCACCACGACCTCGCCCCGCTGCACCCCGCCGTCGGTGAGGATGTCCAGCGCCAGGTTCACCGCCGGCAGGCTCCCCTTGTACTGCTGGATCAGGGTGACCTCCTTCAGCCAGCGCCGTCGCCGCGCCATGGGCCAGTGCTCCGGCAGGTCCGTGCCGAGGGCGCGGGCCAGCCAGTGCAGGTTGTGCGCCGGCGCCGAATCGGGATGGAGCAGTTGGTCGCTGGCGGCGATGCGGCCCTCGATCGGGGTGAGCATCCCTTCGAAGCTCGCCAGTAGCCGCTCGCGGGTATCGGCGCCGTTGGCCGGCCCACTGGCGTTGGCGGGGTCGTAACGCAGCTCCTGCCGAAACAGCTCCGGCAGGTAGGCCTCCTGGTAGGAGAAGCGTGGCTGATACACCCGGATGGCATGCAGGGACGGCGCCGCGCGCCCGTTGCCCTGCAGCCGCACCTGCAGCTGCAGATACCGGCCGGCAAGGCGGCGTACCGGGCCGCCGGGGCGCTGCAGCAGCAGTTCGAACAGCCCCCGCTGGCCGTGCTCGTGACCGGACAGGGCCTGCTGGAACGCCAGCTCCGAGGGGAGGGGGTTCCACACCGGCAGCGGTTGCTCGATCAGTTCGGCGCTGCCCCGTTGTTGCGGGGTGTCGAAGACCCTCACCGCCAGGCTGATGCCGCAGCCGGGCGGGATGCAGGCATCGAGGTAGACACGGTGCCAGAGGGTGTTGGGAGTGCCCGAATCCAGCACCTCCTGCAGCAGGGCCGTCGCCTCCAGGTGGTAACGGGGCTGGCGCAGGGCGTGCAGTTCCCGCGGCCGCGGGTCGAAGTTCGGGTAGTCCGGGTCAGGCTCCGCCTGGTAACGCAGCTGACCGTCGGCGCTGCTGGCGAAGCGGGGCACCGCCAGTGACAGCATGGGATAGCGCTCGTGGATCAGGTGCGCCTCGCCGCCGTCGCTGGCGGCATTTCGCTGCAGGCCGAGCACCGGGCAGTCGCGCTGGCGGAAACCGGCATCGTCCGCCTGGCGTGGCGCCAGGGCCGCGAGCCGGCCGGGGCCGACCATCTCGAGGTCGACGGCGAAGGGGACGTCGTCGCCCAGCGCATAGCCCCGGTACGGACGGTCGCGGACCGTCGAACGCGAGCGGCCGAGGATCCGCTGGTGGCCGGCGCCGTCGTGCACCAGGAGATAGAGCCGCTCCCGGTCGCCGCACAGCGCCAGAGCCTCCCACCCGGCCGGCAGCAGCTGCTGCCAGCGCAGGCCAAGGGCATCGGGATTGGGTGTCACCGGCTCGAAGCGGCTTTCGCGGGGCGCATAGGGCAGCGGCAGGGGCGCGCCCTGGCAGAGCATCAGCCGGTCGGCGGCGAGGCACCAGATGCGAGCGTCTGCATCCACCCAGGCGCGGCGCGGCGCCACCGGCAGGGCACACTGGGCCAGCCAGCGCTGGCGCAGGTGGAACAGCAGCAGGCCATGCTGGTCGGCATCGTCGCTGAACGGCACCGCGAGAAGGCCCTCGCGGTTCAGGCTCAGGTCCCGCAGGGTACCGGCCGGCGCGCGCAGGGTGTTCAGATCCCCATCCTTCAGCGGCCGCCAGCCCCGGCCGCTGTTGAACTCCACCGAGCGGGCATCGGCGCCGAGTCGCGCGACCTGATAGTGGGCGTCCACCGCCATCGGCGTCGCCGCTTGCCAGGCGGCAAGCGCTGATGTCGGGTCGCTGGCGGGCAGGCGCAGGTGCTGATTCTGCGCCAGGGTCAGGGCCTGCCGGCCGGCGTGCCACTGCAGCCGTCGCGAGCCTTCGGCGAACTCTGCTTCGCTGCGCAGCAGGAAGTAGGGGGTGTTGTTAACGTCCATCAGCGTCTATCCATCAACATAGGTCCGGTATCACCGGCACGGCGATACCGTCTCCATCGTCACCCGGGGCACCCTGCAAGGGGCCGACCCCGCCGGGCAGCGGGGGGGTGTCCCCGGCGCCGCCAATGCCTGCCCGCACGCCCATCAGTTCCGGCAGCTGGTAGCTGGTCAGGGCCAGGGCTTCCGCCTCGGGCAGCCGTCGCCACTGGGCCTGGCCGTCCCGGGAGGTCAGTTCGAACAGCGCCACGGCGTTGACCGACTGCACGCCCTCGACCCGCGCCACCCGGGTCAGCAGTTCGTTGGCCCGCACCGCGCGGCCCAGGGCCCAGCCGTCGCCGTTGGCCCCGCCGGGTGCCAGCGGCCAGAGGTACTCGGTCACGGCGGCCTGTACCGCCTTGAGGGTCTGCTGCTCGGTCTGCGCCTCCCGCACCTGCACCAGGATGCTGACCGCGAGGGGGACGAACTGCGGACTCAGCACGTAGAGCTCGGTGCCGACCAGGATGCGGCTCAGCAGGTAGTGGAACAGGTCCTTGAGCAGCGCCTTGTTGGGCTTGGGCCAGTTGCCGATGCCGACCTCGGCCGGCGGCAGCACGAAGACGCTGACCGCGCCGGGCACGTCCCGGCGCGCCGCATCCAGGGTGTTGCCCGGCAGGAAGCCTTCGATCACCTCGGCGCGCGCTACCGGGTTCACCGGATTGCCGCGACAGATCAGCTGGAAGTCGGTGGCGGTCACCGCGCGGTTGCGGTGGGTCAGGAACTGGGGGATGCGCTGCTCCGCCTGTTCCACGGTTTCGGCGTCGCGACCGCCGCGCAGCGGCCACTCATGGCGCAGCTTGAAGCGCGGGCTGGCGTCGACGATCTCCCTGATGCTGCCCGCGGGCAGGTTGCCGCCTGCACCGCCGCCATGGCGGTAGCGGGCGATGCGGATGCGGGCCCCGCGGGGCGGGCGCCGGCCGTTCTCCAGGCCATCGCCGAAGGAGACGTAGCCCGATGCCGGATCGAGGCGATAGACCCGGGCCTCCGGTCCCTGGCCGGCGAGGTAGTCCACCCCCTGCCACGGCACCCAGGCGCCCTCTTCCTCGACCTGCAGGTCCAGGCTGCCGGCGTCGATCTGCTGATCGGGCAGGGCCACGACCTGATCCGGCAGCCCGGTACCGAGCCCGACGATGCGGTCCCGCCGCAGGCCCTGCGCCACGACGTCGACGCCGTTCAGGCCCAGGTAGCCCAGTTGCAGGTCGGGGTCGTCCGGGCAGCGCAGGCGCAGCCACAGCGCCACCCGGGCCGCCTCGACCGCATCGTCCAGCGCCGGCGGCAGGTTCTTGCTGCCGTCGAACATGGGGTCGGCGTTGGCGAAGTCCTCGAACAGGGCGCTGTTGTTGGGCAGGCGTAGCCGCACCACGCCGGCCTGGCGCCCCCCCAGCGACGTATCGGACATGACGTCGAGCGGCAGGAAGCGGGTAGTGCCGTCGGGACCGGCGGCGACCAGTTCCCACAGCAGGTGGCGCGCCTCCAGGTCGCCCACGCTGTCGCCCTCCAGGTCGTCCGCCGGCGCGATGGCCAGGTTCAGGCGAATGCCCGCCAGGTTGTCGCGCAGCAGGTCCAGGTTGTCATCCAGTGGTTTCGGCGCGATGCAGGCCAGGTAGAAGCTGTGATCCAGGCTCCGGGCCAGGCTGAGCCGTTCGCGGCCCGGCGCGAAGCGCCGTGGCTGGAAGGGCTTCGGGGTCTCGCCCCTACGCAGGCCGAACTGCTCGTGCAGGTCCTGCAGCGTCATGCCCAGCGTTGCCAGGTCGTCGGGAGTCAGGCGCTGCTTGATCAGCACCTGCAGGGACAGGCAGGTGGGCTGCAGTTCGCCCTGGGTGGTCAGGCTCTGCTTGCCGCCGCGCAGCTGGCTGCCATCCCTCAGCAGGGGTGGCAGCGTCACGCTGGTGGGTCCGGCATCGACGCAGACGACCCCCCGGGCCGGGCGTGCCGGCCGCACCGGGATCTGCAAGAGGTTCAGCAGGATGCGCCGCTGCCGCTCGGGAATCAGGTTGGCGCGGTAGAGGATCGTCTCGGTGAGCCAGGCGAACAGGTCGATGAAACCATGCACCGGATCGCCGGGTGCTATCTGCGTCAATTCCGGCAGGTGGGTGGCGAGGCGCTCCCTGGCTTCGGCGACCAGGTCATCGAAGCGGCGATCATCCAGGTTGGGGACCGGTAGTGGCATGCTCTCTCGTCCTCCTTGGCAGACAGCTGACAACCTATCTGCATTGCCGAATGCTGCGTTAAAACAGGCTATAAAGGCTCATTTAGCCGACTAAACTGCGCTTTCTTGCCGGTTCTGGTTCTCGCCGGTTCTGGCCTCGCCTCGGCTGCCTCGGTTACGCTTTTCAGCCATCTGCTAGACGCCCAGGTTCAGGGTCAGCCCCAGTTCGGCGGGGGCCGGGTTGTGGCGCAGGCGATAGCGGATATTGATGTGCACCTCCGACGAGGCGTCAGGCCCCGGGCTGACGTCGACGGCATCCACCACCACCCGTGGCTCCCACAGCGCGAGGGACTTCCTCGCCACTCCGGCGATCAGGTTGCGGGTGGTTTCGTTGTTGGGCTGGTGGACGAAGTCGAGCAGGCCGGCGCCGAAATCCGGCCGCTGCAGACGCTCGCCGGGGCGGGTCAGCAGGATATTCAGCATCACCTCGCGCACGCTCTGGTCGTCCGCGGCCCACCTCAGGGCACCGTCCTCGTCGACGCCGCCCAGCGGCCAACTGCGAACATGGGGCATCGGGGTTCTCATCGCGGTGTCACCTCCTGCCTACTTGTCGACCTTGGGAAACGGCAGGCATATCCGCACCCAGGGCAGCCAGAAGAAGACGATGTTCAGCAGCGAGATCATGATCATCAAAAGGATCATGGCCACCAGGGTGATCACCGGCAGGCTGAACGAGCAGATCCACTGGACGCCCAGTTTCGGGCCCTTGCCGATGACGTCCTCGCTGGCCCCCTTCTTCAACCTCAAGCCGTTGATGAAATCGAAGGTGTCGCCGGGTGTCAGGACCGCGGCGCCCTTCGCCAGGCCCCGTTTCAGGTCCCTGAGGCTCGGCATGGGAATCAGCGATGGCCGGCTGGCTTCGGGGTCCAGCGGCGCGGCGACCCGGAACTGCAGGGACCGGCAGTGGCCATCCCCCCACTGGAGCTGCTCCTTGCCCTGGTCGTTGCGGGAGCGGACGAAGGGCAGGATCTGGTAGACGTCATGCTCGCCCTGGCCGAACTTGGGCAGCGGGATTTCGCGTGCCTGGGCCAGGGTCTGCTCGCGAAAACGCTGGCCCAGGCGGTGACGGATATCCTCGGCATCGCTGGCGAGCAGCTTCAGCGACAGGGCCAGGGTCCCGTTGCCGTCGGCAGCGGGCAGCGGCGCCAGCCGTGCCAGGCGGTCGAGGCCGCCGGCCTGGTCGGCGGCCTCGTCCTGCTCGATGAGCCATCGCACCAGGGGGTTGGCATCGCCGCGGGCGAAACAGTCCTGCAGGTAGGCGGTGAGAGGAAAGCGCCGTGCCCCCCTGATCAGCTCGCGGCTGTGCTCGGTGAAGGGGGCGCCGCGCAGCCGGGCGGGAATGCGAGCGTCGTCGTAGAACCAGATGTCGGCAAACAGGGCCTCGAGCTCGGCATTGGCCGTGCGCCCGGCCTCCCCCAGGTGATAGCGGTTGACCAGCAGGCGCAGCAGCTCGAAGAGCGAGGTGCTGGGCACGCCGTCATCCACCTGCACGCTGTCGTCCGTCCGCCATGCCGCTGGCACGTCGTCGCGGTACCCGAAGGGCCAGGGCAGGGAGCGGGCCGCGACGTCCTCGACCACCCGGCGGCTCTGGGCATCGAACAGGCCCTGGGGGTCGCGTTCGTAGTAGAAGCCTCCCAGCGGCACGTAACCGAACAGCAGCGTATGGCGCTTGCCCTTGGCGTCGGTCGTGTCGAGGACGTGCAGCGGATGGGTCTGCTCGCCGCTATAGGTGGCCTGGTTGGCGCGCGGGCGTAGCACGCCGTTGGCGCACAGCCGCCGGTCGAGGTCCGGGTCCTTGGGGCCGGCACTGGCGTCGCGCCAGCCCAGGGCTTCTCCTTCCTCGAGGGTCCAGGCCTGTTCCCGGCCGTCGCGCAGGCGTCGAATCACGAAGCCGGCCGAGGTGATGCGGGCAGGATCCAGCGCCGGGCGTCCGAAGCGTTCGCAGACGACTTCGCAGCACAGCAGGTGGAAGGCGCGATGGGTCGGCAGGCGCAATACCGGCTTGCTGTCGAACGGGCTGTGGGTCTCCTCCTGGGCCCAGTCGGCGAACTGCGCTTGCCCGAAGCGTCGCTGCTGTATGTCCTGCTGGAAGCGGGCGACGAAATCCGCATCCAGGTAACGCAGCAGCGTGGCCCGCTCTCCGTTCTCGAAGTACGGGGCCTTGAGGCGAACGTCGTGGAGCATCTGGACGCTGGTCATTGTCTCTCCTCGTTACCACATGTTGCCCGCACCGGGGGTGTAGGCGGTCCCCACTACCGAGGTGGCGATCAGGGTGTCGCACTGGACCACGCCGCTGAAGCGGGACATGCCCGCGTCCACCTGGACCAGGGCGGCGGACAGGTTGACCTGTGAGGCGCTGATGTTCACCGGGCCGGCGCTGTCCACGTTGATCTCGGCGGCGGTCATGGTGACGCTCTGGCTGCCGCGTTCGATCGTCACTTCGCCGCCGCCGCTCTCGGTGACGGTGACGCGGTAGCCGGAGCGGGTGCGCAGCTCCACCTTGGGGTCGTTGTCGTCGAACTCGAGCACGGTGTCGCCCGGGGTGCGCACCACATAGTGCTGCTCCTGGGGGTCGGCATCCTGCGGGCGGCTGCCGCTGCCACACCAGATGCTGCCCAGCACCAGCGGGGTGTCCTGGTCGACGAACGCCACCACGACGATTTCCTCCAGGCGGGGGACGAAGCTGGCGCCATAGCCGTGACCGGCCGAGGGGGCCACCACGCTGGCCCACATCTCCATCGGCGCGGCCTGCAGCCGGACCTTGACCCGGCCGCGGCTGTCTGGGTCGGCATTGTCGGTGACCTGCGCCAATTGCAGGCTGTGCAGGTGGCCAAGGGTATGGGCGTTCATGGGGCAGGGCTCCAGTCGGCTCGGTTCACTTTGAGATGGGTCTCGTAGCCGTTCTGGCTATCGAAGCGGTGGCAGCAATGCACCACCTGGTAGGTGCCGCGCAGGCGCGGCGACACGCCGCCGAGCCGGATCTCACGGCCGCTTTGCAGCGTTGGCTCCCCCAGGCAGACGATCTCGCCCTGCACGAAGCGCTTGGCCATGCGGTGGAAGTGGGCGTCGGCATAGGCATCCGCCTCCGCCTGGCTGCGGGCGAAGGGGTGGGGCACGGTTTCGTCGCCGGCCCAGCCCAGCCGGGCCAGGGTGTCGGCGGCGCTGGTCGCCTCGGGCGCGGGGGTCAGCCGGTCGCTGCTGTGGTCCACCGCCTCGGCCGTGTCGACGTTGTAGCCCTGGCTGCGGGAAGCCACCGGCTGGTGGTTCAGGTCGGCGATCAGCCGCACGCTGAGGGCACTGTCCTGGGCGCTGAGCTCGACCGGCGCGCCGTCGGGGGCTTCCGGCCGCGCGCGCAGGGTATCGTCCTCCAGCCGCAGGGCGATGTCGAAACGGCCGAGCAGGCGCAGCAGGAACGCCAGGTCGCTTTCGTTGAGCTGATGCCAACTCTGGGTGATGCTGGAGACCTGGACATCGGCGCGCAGCCCGGCGGCGTCGGCGATGGCGCGGACGATATCGTCGGGGGAGTGTTCCTCGTAGCTGCGATTCTGCCGCGTCCGGGCCAGCCGGTGCAGCCTGTCCTGCAGCAGCAGCGCCAGGCCGGGGGCGCCATCGCCGTACTGCTCCTCGATGGCGGTGATGTCCCCCCGGAAGATGCGCACCGGCTCCGGCTGGCCCATGGCGATCTCCAGTTCCGTCCCCAGGGCGATGTCGTCGAAGACAAAGGCCGGAGCGTCCCCGCCGGCCGGCGTGCCCCAGTTGGTGACCGTCAGCTCGGCATGGGCGCAGCCGTGCAGCGGCAGGTTCACCACCATGCCGATGAGCGCAGCGCTGAGGTCGTCGCGTCGTTGCCCGTCCACCTTGATGACCGGGCGGGCATTGATGAAGGCGTTCTCGGGCATGATCGGTCGCTCAATCCACGGTCAGGCGTTGCTGGCGCTGCCGGATCCTTTCCAGGCTCGCGGCCAGCTCGGCTTCGGTGTTATCCAGCGGCTGCTGCTGGTGTGCCGGCAGCGCCTCGGATGGCTGGGTGACCGGCTCCTGGATATCGGCGATGACTTCCTCGATGACGATGGGCATCTCCCTCTCCTGCGTTGTCCAGTGCGTGACGGTGTGGCCCTCAGTCGAAGCCGACGCCGGCATCCGCGCGGATGACCGGGCCTTCGCTCCCTGCCTCGACGTTCGATTCGACGGCGGCCGCCGTCGAGGCCCTGGCGCCGGCCCCGACACCGAACGCCCCCTCGACCCGGGTGCCGAGGCTCGCGGAGGCGCCGAAGGCAAACGCCGGCGGGGCGGAGAACGCTGCCTTGACGCCGATACCGACAGCGGCGCCGCCTTGCGCCTTGATCCCCAGCGTGGCGCCTGCCGAGGCGCCTGCCGAGGCGCCGGGCACCGCCAGCACCGAGGCGCCGGGCAGCCTCGGGTTCTCGATGCCGTTGTAGAGGGCGGTATCGCGCCAGTTGCCGGGCCCCACGCTGGCGCCGGACACGGGGCTGGCACCCTGGTCGGCCCCGGTGCCGCTGCTGCCGGTGGGGGAGAGCGTGGGCGTGTCCTGCTGCGCCGCGGCGACGCCATCGCTGCGCTGGCGGAACTGGTAGCGGTCTTCCTTCAGGCGCAGTACCACCTTGGCGCGCAGCGGACGGCCCTCCTTGGAGAAGTAGTCGAGGGTCTCCTCGTAGCTTTCCACCATGCCGACGAACTCGAAGCTGCCCCACTGGAACAGGCAGCGCCTGGGCGCTTCCATCTGCTCGCCGGACGCCACCGGTTTCAGGAAGCGCTCGGCGATCTTCTTCGTCTGGTCGCGGACGTCGGAGCCCTGCTCGATATCGTTCTGGGCTTCGCCTTTGCCGGCATCGATGTAGGTGGTATCGAAGAGCAGCTCGAGCGACAGGCTGGACGAGCTCTTGTCGACGAACTGGGCGGCGCGGCTGTTGCCGTTGCGCAGGTTCTCCTTCAGCGTGTTGGACAGCGACACCTTCAGCGACACCGGGTTGAACTGCACGTCGACCGCATTGTCCAGGTCCGGCGTGTTGTTGTTGCCGCTGACCGGTATCAGCTTGCCGCGCTCGGGGTTCATCATCTCGCTGCACTCCCTTCGCCGTTGCCGGCCGCCGCCGGCCGTTCCAGTTCCAGCCCTTCATGCACCAGGTGCAGCTCTTCGATGGCGACCTGGCTGGCGGTGGCGTTCAGGTCGGGGCCCTTGAACTTGGTCGCCATGACGCCCTCCAGGCGCCAGGTCATCACCGGATTCTCGCTCCTGTCCTCCGTGGGGTTGCCCAGCACGATGATTTCCCCGTGCAGGCGATAGCCGTAATTGGAGCCCCGGGTGCTGGCGTCGAACCAGCTCCACAGGTCGTTGACGCTGGTGACGCCTCGCTTGAGGATCATCGGCGCGAACTTGGTGACGCCGCTGCGCTGCAGCTCGCCCCAGTTGCGGCCGCCTTCCTGGATGGCCTTGGGCTCCATGCTGAGCTCGAAGCCGGTGACCTCGCTGAACCGGCCGCTGCACAGCAACTGGTTGTTGTCGCTGCTGTACAGGTTCACCTTGAAGCGGAACGGCACGAATTCAGACATCGTTCACCCCTCCTTGCCATTCGCCCTGGCGGTTGGTGAAGGTGAGGCGGATGCGGTCGATGGGAAAGGCCGGCGCGATCATGATCTCGAAGACCATCACGCCTTCCCGGGTCCGGCTCTCCTCGATGTGGAAGGCCTCCTGGGCCGTCGCCCCGCGCAGCGCGCCGCGTTGCTGCAGCTGCCGGAAGAAGCGCTCGAGCAACAGGCGCGGACGAGGGTCCCGGTAATCCAGGTTGAAGATCAGCTGCTCCCCCAGGGTGCCGAGCTGCCGCCGCAGGTAGCCCAGCAGGCGCATCACTTCCGCCGAACGGTAGCCGTCGAAGCGCCCCGGGGCGCTGGCGCGGGTGTAGTCGTCGGGATGCAGCGCCGGCACCACCAGCCGCTCGTCGTCCAGCTGCACGCGGCCGTTACGCTGTTGCAGCACGCCCACGCCGGGATCGCTGCGCAGCCGCACCTGGTCGACGCTGGCCAACGGCGGATAGGGCAGCCCTGGGCTTTCCAGCGGCTGGCCGGCGATGGAGCGCCAGGGGCCCCGCGCCTGCGCTCGGGCCGCCTGCTTGCCGGCGACCAGCCCGACCGGGCTGAGCAGGTCGAACCCGGGCCCGCGGAGGTAGGGAAACAGGAGTTGCACATGGCGCAGATGGGGGCCGCTGTCGCCGTCGCGGATAGCACGGATCCACTGCAGGGCCTGCTCGTCGAGCGCGGGAGTGTCCTGCTCGCCGCTGTAGGCCAGCGGCAGGGTCAGCAGGCACTGCAGGTCCGGACGGTGCTTCGCCAGCCACGGCAGGATGCCCTGCAGCATGCGGTTGAGCGCCGCCGGCGGGGGCATCTCGCCGAGCGCCACTTCCTCGCTGTAGCGCCGTTCGCGATGATCGTCGTCGAGCCCGGTGCCGCAGGGCACGAAGCGGGGGGCGGGGTTGTCCAGGCGTACCCGGGGGATGTCGGGCAAGCGGGCCGGGACCTGCAGCCGCTCCAGATCGGGAAGGGTGACCGCGCCCAGGGTGGGAATCACCAGCGCGCAGGCCAGCCCCCGCAAGGTGGCGACCTCGTGCAGGCGGGTGTCCTGGGCCGGCAGGAAGCCCGCCTGGCCCTCTTCCTCGGGCACCACGATCACCCACAGCTTCTCGCCGCCGTTGGCGAAGAAATCGTCGACGCAGCGGGGCAGCCAGGCTTGGCGCCCGGCCAGCAGGCTGACGTAGTGCGTGTCGGCGCTTAACGCCTCGGGGAAGATATCGTGGAACTCGGCGCTGGAGCGCAGCGGGATCGGCAGGTGCTGCAATGCCAACACCCGGGCATCGCCGCTGCCGGCCTGGAGCTGATCCACCGCTGCGCCGAAGTCCAGGGCGCGCAGCTCCGCCACGGCGCCATGCAGCGCCAGCAGGCGCTCCAGCCGCACCCGGCCCGGACAGTGGCCCAGCATGGCCACCTCGAGCACCGCGTTGCGGGGCAACGGTGGCCGCGGTGTCAGCGCGATTCGGGAAGCCAGCAGTTCCTGCATGATTCGGTGCCTACTCCTGCTCGATGTGTTCCACCGCCAGCACCAGCTCCTCGATGGCGACGTCGCTGCCGCCCTTGGCGGTCAGCGTGGGGCCGGTCCACTTGATCGGCATGGCGTTGATCAGCTTCCAGGTGACCACGGCGGTGGCGCTGGTCGGGTCCTCGCTCTTGAGCTTGACGGTGACGTTGCGCTTGGCGCCGATGTTTCCGGCCCGCACCTGGTCGAGCCAGCCGTAGATGTTGTCGGCGCCGATGACGCCGCGCTTGAGCGTGACGTCGCCGGCCTTGTGGATGGCGGGAATCTTGGTGACGTAGTTCACCGGCGCGTTGCCGTTGCGATACTCCGCCACCGTGACTTCGGCGTTGAGGCCCGAGACCTCCGAAAAGCCGCCGGCGATATCGCCCTCGGTGCCGTCGTCCAGGTTCACCAGGTAGTTGAAAACGCTGTAGGGTGTCTCACGAAACTGTGCCATGGCGTTGATTCCTCTTCGCTGCGTTCATCAGCTGTCGGCGGTTTTCTGTCCGATGCGGAAGATGACGAACTCCGCCGGTTTCAGCGCGGCCACGCCGACCTCGCACACCAGGCGGCCGTTATCGAGATCGTTCTGGGTCATGGTGCTGCGGTCGCAGCGCACGAAGAAGGCCGTCTTGGCGTTGCCCAGCAGCCGGCCGTTGACCCATTCGTTATAGAGGAAGCTCTCCACGGTGATGCGCACGTTGCTCCACAGCCGTTCGCCGTTGGGCTCGAACACCACCCACTGGGTCGACTTGTCGATGGAGCGCTCCAGGTAGAGGAGGTAGCGCCGCACGTTGACGTACTTCCATTCCGGGTCGCTGGACAGGGTGCGCCCGCCCCAGACCCGATGACCGCGCCCCGGGAAGGAGCGCAGGCAGTTGACGCCCTCGGGGTTGAGCAGCTCCTGCTGGAAGCGGTTGATGTCCTGGGCGAAGCCCAGGGCGCCGATCACCGTTTCGTTGGCGGGTGCCTTGTGCACGCCGTGCTGGACGTCGGTGTTGGCGTAGACGCCGGCGATGAATCCCGCCGGGGGCAGCGCGAGGGTGGTGCTGATGCCGCGCGGGTCCGCGGCCACCACCCAGGGGTAGTAGAGGGCGAGGCGGGAGTCGTCGAAGTTGGCGCGGAATTCGCGCACCTCCGACAGCGACATGCCCTCGCGGCTGTCGACGATGCCGACCCGGTAGCCCATCTTGCGACAGTGCTTCTGCATCTCCGCCACGATGGCCTGGTGGTGGGTGGCATCGGCCGCCGCGGCAGGCGTCATGACGATGGCGATATCCTCGATGTCCTCCAGCGCCGCGAAGCCGGTACTGCCGTTGACCTCGTCGCTGGCGCCGCCGTAGTGCACTGCCGCGGGCAGCTCGCCGTCGCTGCCGCCGCCGAGGGTGATCAGGTAGCGTGGGCCTTCCACGGAGGTCGGGCCGGGGTTCATGGCATCGTCGTCGAACAGTTCGAACAGCGCCGCCATGACATCCTCGCCGCTGATGCTGTCGGCGAGGGTGCACTGCACCGGGCTGGTGAGCTGGTCGTGGCGCTTCTGCGGTTCGGCGGCCAGGACGCCGGCGAGGCTGTTGTCGGCGTCGGGCGCGCTGGAGATGTTGCCGTAGCCGTAGATCACCGGGCCGTTGGCGCCGCCATTGTGCACGCTGATGTCGAAGGTGCGCTGTACCATCATCGCGCGCACGCTGTCCGGCGCCGCCGCCAGGGCCGACAGCTGCAGCGCGATCGCCGTGCCCACGCCGGGGTTCAGGCCGCTGCCATCGACGGTGAAGACGGTGCCGGTGGCATTCAGGGTGCCGCGCAGGGTGGTCAGGGTGCCCCAGTGACTGCCGCTGAAGAAGGCCGAGAGGTCGGTTTCCTCGCTCAGGGTCAGCACCGCCGAGGTGCCGTTGGACAGCGCGCCGCTGGTCGGTCGCTTGGCGACCACCCGGGTGAAGGTGATGCTGGTGTCGACGCCATTGACCAGGCCGGCACCGAGCAGGTGGTCGTCGCCGGAGACCAGGTCGGCGGCGGTGAGGCTAGTGGCGTCGTCCGCGGTGATGTCGCAGAGCCCGTCGACGATGCGGTAGTTGGCGCCGACCCGCTGCACCAGTCCGCGAATGGCCATCGGGAAGTGGGTGGCGGGCAGGGCGTTATTGGCGATGGCCTCGGCCGGCAGGCCCTCGGCCTCGAGGAACACCACGCTGCCTTCCGCCGGCGCGCTGGTGACGGTGGACTGGAGCAGGTTCTCGCTGTCGCGCCACTCCACCTCGAGGGTGAGGTTGCCCATGGCCCCGGGGAAGCGGCTCTGGAAGGTGACATTGTTGCCGCTGTCCGCCGCCGAGGCGAAGCCGTCGGTAGGCAGCGCATAGTTGGCGATACGCGACACGAAGAGCTGCTTGCCGCCGCCGTCGAAGAACGCCTTGGCCGCCATGGCGGTGTGATTGAGCACGCCGTCGCCGCCCAGGGAGAGGTCCTGGACGTCACCGTAGACGCGGGTGAAGTCGGCGAAGCTGGTGACGACCTCCGGCTTGCCGCGCAGTGGACCGAACCGGGTGGGACCCACGATACCCGCCACGCTGGTGCCCACGCCCTCGATGGACTTGGACCGGAAGCTGACCTCCTCGACATAGACCCCCGGCGCTAGATATTCAGGCATGATCTCCTCCTTCGGCTGCGGTCAACTGGGCTGCACGGCCAAATGATCCTTGTTTGCGGATCGGATTGATCGGATCTCACCGGGCACCATAGAGAGCCCGATGGGGTCGGAAAAGGTACCGGCACTGGTGAGGCTCTCCAGCTCCATGGCCGCCAGGTCGCCGGGGTCCAGCGGGGTGTGGGCGCTGGCGCTCTGCAGCGCCGCGACACCCAGGTTGAGGCTGTATTCGGCCACGCCCTCCGGCAGCGGCGGTAGCCGGTGGAGTGGAAGCAGCACGTCGCCGCGGTGATCCGCCTGGGCGGTATAGGTCTGCTGGCCGATGCCGGGTATGGCGACCACGGCGGTCAGCAGCGCCCAGGGCACGACGCGCCCATCGCCGGCGAAGCGCAGCGTCGCGACCAGGCCGCCGGCCTTGCCGAAGCGGGTTCCCAGGGGGCTGGGGTACATCACCAGCCCATGGCCCGGGATCGGGGCGCTGCCGGCGCCCGCCGTGACGGCAAAGGTGCGCGGGTTGTAGAAGCCGCGGCTGTCGTAGGCGGTGCCGGCCAATGTGAAGCTGCCGGCATCGAGGAAGTGCCTGTCCGCTTCGCTAGCGTCGCCGTCGATGATCTCTGCCGCCGACCGCCGCCACAGCGCGGTCTTGCCTGGCGCCTGGCGGACCTGTACGTCGCGGGGCTTGCTGCTCAGCTCGAGCTGGACAGGGTGGGGGAGCCTCAGCATTCGGGCCGGCACTTCTGCCGTGCTGCCGTCGAGCCAGTACAGGACATCGCTGGCGTGCATGATGTGGGTTTCGAGTATCTTCAGGGCACACATCAGAGGCGCCCTCCCGGCAGCACGCGGGTGACCACCTCGGGCCCTTCGGTGCGCTGGGGATTCAGCCGCAGGCGAACGGTCTTGGCGATATAGGCCATGGTGCTGGTATAGGGAGATTCGAAGACGTCCCAGATGCGCATCAGGTCTTCGGTGGTGATGTCCACCGGCGTGATATTGAGGAGCTCCGCCTGCCCCCACTCGGCGTCGATCTCCTGCATGTGGGAAATGTCCAACTGGCTGTGATTGGCCAGCTCCACCATGGCCCAGCTCATCAGGTCCGCCTCGACGGTGGCGCTGTTGGCGTTGGCGATCAGCAGGAAATGCAGGTTGACGGGTAGTTCCGGGCGGGGGGCGCTGTTGTCGGTGCCCTGGGGCTTGAAGAAGCGCGAACGACCATGGTCGTCGATGGTGATCCGGTGCAGATAGATGCCGAGCAGGTTGCCGGTCAGTCGGCTGGCGATATCGCTGCTGCCCAGCAGGCTGACCCGGGCATTGGTCGGCCCGCCGCTCAACTCCCCGGGCAACTGCGCCTTGAAGAATGCCTCCAGCGCATTCAAGGCGCCCTGTACACCCTTGTACGAAGCCATTCAACCTCCTGTCGCGGCGGCATCATTTTTTTTGTACCTAAGCGATAAAGGTAGTCGAAGCCTGTCTCTTGTCGATCTTTATTATGGCGCTATTTATGATGCTATTTATGGCGCTATTGCCGAGGCGGTAAGGGTTTTACACCACACGATACTCGCCATCACGGCGATTCCCGCTTCTTGAGCGACTTGGTCCAGCGCTGGCGAGCGTACTTGCGCAGGTTGGCGACGTTGTCGGTCTCGTCGACGATCTCCTGGCCGAGGATGGTCTCGATCACATCCTCCAGGGTGATCAGGCCCACCCAGGTGCCGTAATCGTCGTAGACCACGCACAGGTGCTGGCGATCCTGCACCATCGCCATGAAGACTTGCTCGACGCTCTCGCCGTCCAGCACCGTCTTGACCGGATGCATCAGCGTCTTGAGGTCGATGTCATCCTTGGCATTGTAGGTGTCGGCCCGGTGCACATAGCCCAGCGCCTGCTCCCCGCCATCCATCACCGGGAAGCGGGTGAACGGGGCGTCACCGCACGCCTCGTCGAATTCCTTCACCGTCATGCCGGCCCGCACCGTCACCGAGACGGTGCGCGGGGTCATCACGCTCCTCACGGTGATGTCGTGCAGGTTGAGGATATTGACGATGACCCGGGTCTCCTCGGGGTCCAGCGCCTTCTCCTCCTGGCCGATCTTCGCCAGTGCCTTGATCTCGCCGCGCATGTCGGTGTCCATGGCGTCCTTGCCGATGCGCTTGGTGATCTGTTCCGACATCCAGATGAACGGCTTGAGGCTCCACACCATGACGTTGAGCGTGGTGGCCAGCATGCCGGAGAGCTGGCGCCAGTAGGTGGCGCCGATGGTCTTGGGGATGATCTCGGAGATGAACAGGATCAGCAGCGTCATCAGCGCCGAGGCGACCCCCAGCCACGCCTCGCCGAACACCACCGTGACCTGGGCGCCGACGCCGGTGGCGCCCACCGTGTGAGCGATGGTGTTGAGCGTCAGGATCGCCGCCAGTGGCTGATCGATATTGCGCTTCAGATCGTTGAGCTTGGCGTGCAGCCTGGGGTTGGTCTCGCGCACCTGGGCCACGTAGCTCGGCGTCATCGAGAGCAGCGCCGCCTCGAGCAGCGAGCAGAGGAAGGAGACACTGATGGAAAGAACGGCAAAGGCAATCAGCAGGAACATGAGGTCTCGCAGGGTGGCCGGGGAGTGTCGCCGCAGGCGGCCATGGCATCTTCGCCGAAGGGCCGCTCCTCCAGCAAGCCGCATAGCTCTGGCCTCGGCCAACGGCATTCGCTATCATACGCCGCGGCGCCAATCTGGCGCTCCCGCCGCAAGGGCCTATAGCTCAGTTGGTTAGAGCAGGGGACTCATAATCCCTTGGTCGCTGGTTCGAGTCCAGCTGGGCCCACCAATTATCAACAAGTTGCGGCACCTTTTCCCCTTCCTTCCGCAGTACTCGACTGCACCTGTCTACATTCTGTCTACGGCGCTCTCTCGGGCCCGGTCGGTCAATTGGCAGAGTGAAATCAGAAAAGCGCTTCCAGCTCTTTTCGCTGGGCCATGTGCTTTTCTGTATTTTGCCTGATCAGTTTCTTCAGGTTGATCAGCTTCCAGCGCACCGCGGGGAGATCGGCAGCCTGCGGGCGGTCAATGGCTGAAAAGTCCGGTTTGCCGTCATGCAGGGTCAGCAGGAAGCGCTTGGTGTCATCATCGAGACGGGAGCGGATATCCGCAACCAACTGCGCGCGAATTTCCAGCAGTTCATCGAGGCTGATCGGAATCTTCGTCATGCCTTCGAATTCTTGCGTATAGGGTTGGTCAATCTCGATGAGGTTCGGGTTCAGCAGTTCATGCGCTGGGCGTGGTGAACCGGCGATATAGACCAGGAAGGTGCGGAAGAGGTCGCCGGTCAGGCCTTCATGATCGTAGAGCAGCTTTACGTCATAGAGGTCTCGAGGGTGCTGGCGGTCAACGGCCGCATGCAGCTTGCCCGCAAACAGGTCTTCAAACGAGACGACCTGCATTTCCGCATAGCCGAATTCATCCTCGACAGCTGCCGATACCGAACGGAGTTCAGGGTTGTGCACGACACCGCGTGCGACAGGTGAGGTTTCGATCTTGATCTCGGCACCGCCAAGACGTGCCAGTAAACGGGTGGCACCACCGCCGCCGCCTTCGATGCATTGTGCCGTTGCGCCCCTGATGCCGCGCTCGATGGCAGAGGCAATGCGCCCCATCGCTTCCTTGATCTCGGCGAGGCTTTCGGCACGGTCCTTGATCGGCAGATAGGTCAGGTCGATATCGACCGACAGGCGTGGCAGATTGCGGTAGAACAGATTGATGGCCGTCCCGCCTTTCAGGGCAAAGGTGTGCTCTTCGGCAACATGGGGAAGGATACGCAAAAGCAGGGCGACCTGTGCTTCGTAATCTTCACGCGCCATGGGCTGTTTCCGTTATCGCAAATGCTTCCGGCACCACAATACGGTAGCGCGGGTGTATCCTGCCGCCCTTGACCAGAGCGCGGTCGCCGCTTCCAAGGTGGTAGTCCTGCGGGTCGAGGCGTTTGCGCCACGGGTGGTTGTGGCGGTCGGCAAAGACGAAGAACAGCCGCTTGACCTTGATCTTCCTGCAGCTGTGCAACAACGCCGACAGGGTGCGCGGGCGCAGGGTCGTCAGGCTTTCAAACACCATGTCGAGGTTGTGGAAGCTCTCGTGGTCGGGCAGCTCATCCATGACTTCCAGTACCGCTCGTTCGGGCGATGACATCCTCAGTTGCCAGTTCCAGGGCAGGGTGCTTTCGGCCTTGGCGTTACCCTTGGTGAGGCCGAGCGCCGGGTCGGAGAAGAGGAGCGTGGTACGCGTGACCAGCGGGGCATTCAGCGGTAGCCGGCGCATCCAGCTCGGTATCGTTTCGCCATATACCCAAACCGGAGCGTTGCCGCCCAGGGGGAGATAATGCCCATGGCCTTGCAACGCGAGCGCTGTCATGCCGCCGAGGTGGACCTGATACTTCATGATGTGCTGTATCGAGAGCAGGCAGGTCTTCCAATCGACGGTATCGGGCTTTCCCGTACCCGGCGCCGGACGCAGGAAGACGCCGCGCGTCACGCGCACCAGCCAGCCGTGATCGACATACTTGCGAGCGAGAAAGCGGCTGACCCCATAGCGTTGCAGCCAGCCAGAATCGACCAGGAAGCCGGGAGGAACGGCTTTCAGGGTGCTCTTCAGCTTACCTTCTTTATGTGCACTCATGGTTCACAATTTAGCATTTCTCCAAAGAGATTCCCACAAACCTACTTTTTGATTTATTGTTATTGTGTACTTTTAGTACACTAAAATTGAAGATTTCAAAGAAGGTGAGGGGCCGTCCGCCCCTCCCCGGGTGGACCAGGTGCCGGGTTCACGCTCCGTCGGGTTGGCGAGGGTCCCGCAGCCTGGGCGACTTCGTGGCCATCCCCTCGCTGTGTATGATGTGCCCATCGATTTTCATCAGATTCAGCACACGCGGGGAAGCATCGTGAACACGGAGAGTCACTCTCAACTGGCGGCCTTCATCTGGTCCGTGGCGGACCTGCTGCGCGGCGATTTCAAGCAGTCCCAGTACGGCCGTATCATCCTGCCCTTCACCCTGCTGCGGCGCCTGGAGTGCGTGCTGGAGCCCACCAAGGCCGATGTGCTGGCCGCGGCCCACGCCCATCAGGCCAAGCCCGAGGCGGTGCGCGAGAAGCTGCTGCTGCGCGCGGCGGAGCAGCCCTTCTTCAACGCCTCACCGCTGGCTCTGGGCACACTCTCCGACACCCAGACCGCCGACGACCTGATGAGCTACGTGCAGTCGTTCAGCCAGGACGCCCGGGAGATCTTCGAGCACTTCGAGTTCGAGGGCTTCGTCCAGCAACTCTCGGCCAGTAACCTGCTCTATCAGGTGGTGCAGCGCTTCGCCGCCATCGACATGAGCCCCCAGCGGCTCACCAACTACGGCATGGGGCTGGTGTTCGAGGAGCTGATCCGCAAGTTCGCCGAGAGCTCCAACGAGACGGCGGGGGAGCACTTCACCCCGCGGGACATCGTCCACCTGACCACTTCGCTGGTGCTGACCGGCCAGGACGAGAAGCTACGCCCCAATGGCATTGTCACCGTCTATGACCCCACCGCGGGCACCGGCGGCTTCCTCTCCGAGAGCGACGAGTACATCCAGCAAGTCAGCCGGGACGTCACTGTCTCGCTGCATGGCCAGGAGCTCAACCCAGAGTCCTACGCCATCTGCAAGGCCGACATGCTGATCAAGGGCCAGGCGGTGGAGCGGATCAAGCTCGGCAACACCCTCTCCGACGACCAGCTGGCTGGCCAGCACTTCGACTTCATGCTCTCCAACCCGCCGTTCGGGGTGGAGTGGAAGAAGGTGCAGAAGGCGATCACCGACGAGCACAACCACAAGGGTTATGAGGGCCGCTTCGGCCCCGGCCTGCCGCGCGTTTCTGACGGCTCGCTGCTGTTCCTGATGCACCTGGTGAGCAAGATGCGCGCCCGCCAGGATGGCGGCTCGCGTATCGGCATCATCCTCAACGGCTCGCCGCTGTTCACCGGGGGCGCCGGCAGCGGCGAGTCCGAGATCCGCCGCTACCTGCTGCAGCATGACCTGGTGGAGGCGATCGTCGGCCTGCCCACCGACCTGTTCTACAACACCGGCATCGCCACCTACGTGTGGATCCTCTCCAACCACAAGCCCGCCGAGCGCCGCGGCCAGGTGCAGCTGATCAACGCCACCGGCCGGGCCAGCAAGATGCGCAAGTCGCTCGGCAGCAAGCGCCAGTTCGTCGCCGACCGCGACATCGAGGAGATCGTGCGCCTCTATGGCGCCTGCCAGGAGAGTGAAGAGAGCAAGCTGTTCCCGGTGGAGGCCTTCGGCTACCGGCGCATCACCGTGGAGCGCCCCCTGCGCCTCAACTTCCAGGCCTCCCCCGACCGCCTGGCCTTGCTCGATGACGAGAAGCCGATTCAGAGGCTCATTGATGCCGAGCGCGAGGCCCTCAAGGCCGCCTGCGCCACCCTGGACCCGGAGCAGCTCTGGACCAACCGAGACGCCTTCACCAAGGCGCTCAAGGCCGCCATCAAGGGCGCTGGCCTGAAGGTCGGCGCCCCGCTGCAGAAGGCCATCCTCAGTGCCCTATCCGAGCGCGACCCGGAGGCGGATATCTGCCTGGACAAGAAGGGCAACCCCGAACCCGACACTGGCCTGCGCGACAACGAAAACGTGCCGCTGGATGAGTCGGTGTTCGACTACTTCGAGCGCGAGGTGAAGCCCCACGTCCCCGACGCCTGGATCGACGAGGAGAAGCGCGACCCGCTGGATGGCCGTATCGGCATCGTCGGCTTCGAGATCCCCTTCAACCGGCACTTCTATAAATTCACGCCACCGCGCCCGCTCGAAGAGATCGACGCCGACCTCAAGGCTTGCACCGACCGTATCAAGCAGATGATCGAGGAGCTGTCGGCATGAGGAAGGGCGCCGTTCAGCCTTGTCTTGTACTGTCATTGACAATGAAAGAGTCATGCCCTAGAATGCCGGGTAACACACCCGCCATGCCTCTCATTGAAGCACACTTTGGCGGGTTTTTTGTGTCCGGAGGTCGAGCATGAGCGACTTCCACAAGCCTGCACACAGCATTGACGAGCAGATCGCGACGCTATGCAGCCGTGGCCTGGCGATACCCGACGAGGCTCGGGTGCGTCACTACCTAGCCAATATCAGCTACTTCCGCCTTTCAGCCTACACGCGTCCCTTCTACCAGCCAGGCCTCCAGGAGCATCGATTTCTGGAGGGCTCTTCTTTCGAGGATGTGCTGAGGCTCTATGTGTTCGACCGTGAACTCCGCCTGCTGCTGCTTGATGCCATCGAACGGCTCGAGGTCGCGCTACGCGCTCAGTTGACAAACACCCTGGCCGAGCACCATGGTCCCCACGGCTATCTGGATCCCGGAATCTTCGACACCCGCTACAACCATGGGTGGCTGTTGGAGAAGCTGGAGAACGCGGCCAAGGGACGAGATATCGAGACCTTCCTGGCTCACTATCGCAAGAAGTACCGCTCAGCCCCCAATCAGCCGCCTATCTGGATGGCGGTGGAGCTGCTGACTTTCAAGGAAGTCTCGACCCTATTGGCCAACCTACGGCTGCCCAAGGATACCCAGCGTATCGAGCGCCATTTTGGCTGGAAGATGCGGGTGCTGAGATCCTGGTTTCGCAGCCTGTCCGATCTGCGTAACGTCTGTGCCCACCATGGCCGAGTGTGGAACCGCGAATTCGGGAGCCGTCCAGAGATGCCGAAGAAGGTTCCGGCCGGCTGGCCGAGTATCCCTAGTAGCATCGAGACGGGCTCTAATGAGCACCCCGAGCAGCGTCTCGACCCGAGACGGCGGCTATATCTCCAGCTCGTGGTGATCGAGTCGCTGATGCAGGTCGTGTCACCCACCAGCCAGTGGGCCGAGCGGCTGGTGACACTACTGGATCACTACCCTCAGGCTTCACGCCCACATATGGGCTTCCCCGGGCATTGGGACACGGAGCCTTTTTGGCGAGAAGCAGTGATGAACGCAAGGGAGGGGGGAAAGGCATGAGTTTTCCGAAATACCCCAAATATAAGGACTCCGGCGTTGAGTGGCTGGGGGAGGTGCCGGCGCATTGGGTGGTCGGGCCGTTACGGTGGTATGCAACCATCCAGGGAGGAGTCGCCAAGGGGAAAAGCTACTCCAATGATACGCCCACGGTTGACCTGCCATATCTGCGTGTTGCCAACGTGCAGGACGGGCATGTCGATCTCTCGTCAGTCAACACTGTGACAGTTGCGTTATCCGAGGTTGACCGCTATCGCCTTCAGCCCGGCGATGTCTTGATGAATGAAGGCGGAGACAACGACAAGCTTGGGCGTGGGACTGTCTGGGAGGGAGATATTGCTGACTGTCTTCACCAGAACCATGTTTTTGCAATTAGGCCGAATCAGTATTTATTGCCCTACTGGCTGTCCATGTTCACTCGCACCAGTGCAGCCCGGTCCTACTTCTATCTGTATTCCAAGCAGAGCACCAATCTGGCCTCCATTTCATCCAGTAACGTGATGTCATGTCTGCTGCCTCTCCCCCCAGTAGGAGAGCAGCGCCAAATATTGGGCTTTCTCGACCGCGAAACCGCCCGCATCGACGCCTTGGTAGCAGAGCAGCAGCGCCTGATCGAGCTGCTCAAGGAGAAGCGCCAGGCGGTGATCTCCCATGCCGTCACCAAGGGGCTGGACCCTGATGTGACGATGAAGGACTCCGGGGTGGAGTGGCTGGGTAAGGTGCCGGCGCATTGGGAAGTTGGGCGCGTGAAGAATGTAGCCTCATTCATAACTTCTGGTCCGCGGGGCTGGTCTGATTATCTTACCGAATCTGGCGAGGAGATTTTTGTTCAGAGCGGTGACCTAGATGATCATATTGGCGTCAACTTTGAGAATGCGAAACGTATACGCTCTCCCATGGGTGCTGAGGGAGCCAGGACTCGAATAAACTGTGGTGATGTGCTTGTTTGTATAACCGGCGCCAACACAGGGCGAGTAGCAGTATCCGACCTCCCGCCAGTCTCAGCTTTCATAAATCAGCACCTGTCTCTTGTTCGGCTTAATCAGGTTAATGCTTTACCTGAATTTGTGGGCTATGCGCTGTCTTCAGAATCAATTCAGTCGTTTTTTAGGGTGGAGCAATATGGTTTGAAGGAAGGGCTAAGCCTGAGCGACGTTGCTGATGCCCCTTTGGTGCTTCCTCCGAAATATGAGCAAGAGCTGGTAATTAAGTACCTAAAAGACCAGACCCAGCGCCTGGATCGTCTAGTTATAGACGCAGAACGATCTGTTGAATTGCTCCAAGAACGTCGATCTGCCCTGATCTCCGCGGCCGTGACCGGCAAGATCGACGTTCGCGGGTGGCAAGCCGATCAACAATCTGAGCAGCCTGAGATATTGATGGCCGCTGAGACGCGGGCCACCTACGGCTAAGGCAAGGAGGCTATTGATGAAGTTTGAAACCTTGGAGGCCGGGCGCTGGGTGTCACAATGGACGAGGCAGTACTGGACAGCAGCCAGCTGCCCCCCGAAAAGCGTGATGACTGGCAGGAGGTGCAGAACTATGTCCAGGCGATCAACGAAGCGGTCGAGGGGCTGGATGCAGGGGGTGCGTGGCGAGCACAAGTCGCCCGGGGAGTTCCGTGTCAGCCAGAACTGGATCGGCGGGAGCAGCCTGGCCGATGCCGCCTTCATTCCGCCTCATCCCGATGAAGTGCCAGAGTTGATGGGAGATCTGGAGCTCTTTCGAGCGATACATGCGGCTATTCCGGACATGAACCTTATCGCTCGGCTTGCGTGTAAGGCACAGGGGCCTGAATTGACGCAGGCTTTCCCTTGTGTAAAGTAAGTGCCTGCAGCCTTACACATGTGCCTCCATGTGTAAGGCTGCCGTCAGTATCGACCTGACAATCGATGTCCGTTGACAACACCTCCCACGCCTGCCATGGATGCGCATCTTGGGAGGTTACTTTTTGTGTGCCCAACGCCAACGGCGTAGGCTAAGGGAAATAAAGCCTGATTCTCAGGGGATAACATGGCGGACAGCAGGGAAGCCCGCTTCCAGCAGGATATCATCGAGGCCATGACGGCCCACGGCTGGAAGACCGGCTCGGCCAGCGGCTATGACCGCACCGCGGCGCTCTACACCGAAGATCTGCTTGGCTATGTGCGGGAAGCCTGGCCCGAACGCTGGGAGAAGTTCTGCAAGGCTAACCCCCAGGCCCCGGAGCAGGTGTTCGTGCAGAAAGTGGTCCGCGAGCTGGACAGGGCCGGCACCCTGGAGGTGCTGCGCCACGGCTTCAAGGTGCCGGGGGTGAAGTTCGACCTGTGCAGCTTCCAGCCCGACCACGGCATGAACCCGGATTCGCTGGCCCGCTACCGCGCCAACCGGCTGCGGGTGGTGCCGGAGGTCTCCTATTCGCCCCACGCCCGGGAAGGGCAATACAACCCTCGCCTCGACCTGGTGCTGTTCGTCAACGGCATCCCCACCGCGACGCTCGAACTCAAGAGCCAGTTCAAGCAGACGGTGGAGAACGCCAAGCGCCAGTATCGCCAGGACCGGCCGATCAAGGACCCCGTCACCCGCAAGCCCGAGCCGCTGCTGACCTTCAAGCGCGGCGCCCTGGTCCATTTCGCGGTCAGCCAGGCCGAGGTGGCGATGACCACCAAGCTGGCGGGCAAGGACACCTTCTTCCTGCCCTTCAACCGCGGGACGGAGGAGGGCGGCGCCGGTAACCCGCCCGCGAAGGACGAGCAGAGCTACGCCACCGCCTACCTCTGGGAGGAGGTGTTTGCCCCGGACGCCTGGCTGAAGGTGCTCGGCCGCTTCCTGCACCTGGAGAAGAAGACCAGCGAGAACTTCCACGGCCGCCGCACCACCAAGGAGACGTTGATCTTCCCCCGCTATCACCAGTGGGAAGTGGTCAACCGCCTGGTGCAGGCCACCCTCGCCGAGGGGCCGGGGCGCCGCTACCTGGTGCAGCACAGCGCCGGCTCCGGCAAGTCCAACTCCATCGCCTGGTGTGCCCATCAGCTGGCCAACCTCTACGCTGAGGATGGCACCAAGCTGTTCAACTCGGTGATCGTGGTCACCGACCGCACAGTGCTCGACAGCCAGCTCCAGGACACCATCTATCAGTTCGAGCACGCCCACGGCGTGGTGCGGCCGATCACCCGCGATGTTGGCAACCAGAGCAAGTCTGAGCAGCTCGCCGAGGCACTCGCCAGCAACACCCGCATCATCATCGTCACCATCCAGACCTTCCCGGCGCTGTTCGACGCCCTGGACAGGCGCCCCCAGCTTGCCGAAGGCAACTACGCGGTGATCGCCGACGAGGCGCACTCCTCGCAGACCGGCAGCTCGGCCAGCAAGCTCAAGGCGCTGCTGGCGGCCGCAGGCGAAACCGTAGAGAGCGATAGTGGGAGCGAGGGCGGCGGCGAGCTGGAAAACCGCGAGGGCATCGGCGAGCTGGAAATAAGCGCCGAGGCGATGCTGGATGCCGCCGTGGCCTCGCGCCGCCCCAGCGAGCGCATCAGCTACTACGCCTTCACCGCCACGCCCAAGGCCAAGACCCTGGAGCTGTTCGGTCGCCCGCCGGATCCCGAGCTGCCGGCCAGTGGCGACAACCTGCCCGAGCCGTTCCATCTCTACTCCATGCGCCAGGCCATCGAGGAGGGCTTTATCCTCGATGTGCTCACCAACTACGTCACCTACACTACCGCCTGGAAGCTCGCCCATCCCGAGGGGGAAGACCAGGAAGTCGATTCCAAGAAGGCCTCGCGCACCCTGGCCAAGTGGGTGCGGCTGCACCCCTACAACATCGCCCAGCGGGTCGAGGTGATCGTCGAGCACTACCGCGACAACGTCCGCCACCTGCTCGATGGCCAGGCCAAGGCGATGGTGGTCACCGCCAGCCGCCAGGAGGCGGTACGCTACCAGTTGGCCATGCGCGACTACATCGCCGAGCAGGGCTACGGCGACGTTCACCCCATGGTCGCCTTCTCCGGCAGCGTGCCGCCCGACGAGGTGATCCCCGAGGAGGTCACCGAGACCAGTCAGCTGCTCAACCCCGGGCTCAAGGGGCGCGACCTGGCCGAGGCGTTCGACACCGACGACTTCAACGTGATGATCGCCGCCAACAAGTTCCAGACCGGCTTCGACCAGCCCAAGCTTTGCGCCATGTACGTCGACAAGAAGCTCCAGGGCGTGGATTGCGTGCAGACCCTCTCGCGGCTCAACCGGCTGTTCCCGGGCAAGCAGACCTTCATCCTCGACTTCTATAACGACGAGCAGGAGATCCTCGACGCCTTCGCGCCCTACTACCGCAAGGCCGAGCTGGCCGACGTCTCCGACCCCAACGTGGTCTACGACCTGCAGCGCACCCTGGACGCCAGCGGCATTTATCACTGGCCCGAGGTCGAGGGCTTCGCCAAGGCCTTCTTCGATCCCAAGGCCCCGGCCTCCAGCCTCAGCTACTACTGCCGGCCCGCCCAGGACCGCTTCAAGCAGCGCTACCAGCTGGCCCTGGAACAGCTCCAGGTCTGGAAGGAGGCTCGCCAGGTCGCCGAACAGAATGGCGACGACAAGGGCCTGAAGCGCGCCGAGCAGCAGCTCAAGGAAGCCGGCACCACCCGCGATGAGCTCGACCTGTTCCGCAAGAACCTGCAGAGCTTCGTGCGTACCTACGAATTCCTCAGCCAGATCGTCACCTTCGACGACGCCGAGCTGGAACAGCTCTGCGTCTATGCCCGCCATCTCCACCCGCTGCTGAGCACCGACCGGCTGTTGGAGGAGGAGAGCATCGACGTCAGCGAGTTGGAGCTGACCCACTACCGCCTCACCAAGCGCGAGGAGAAGCGTTTGCGCCTGGAAGAGGCTGAGGGCGACTACGGCCTCACCCCGGTCAGCGAGGTGGGCTCGGGCAAGCCCCACGACCCCGAGAAGCAACGCCTGGCCGAGATCATTGACCGGCTCAACGACCTCTATGGCGCCGAAGTCAGCGACGACGACAAGCTGCACTTCGCCAATGGCATCGCCGACCGCATCGAGCGCGACGAGGCGGTGATGGCCCAGGTTCGCAATCACAGCGAAGATCAGGTGATGCACGGCCTCTTCCCGAAGAAGGTCACCGACGCCGTACTCGACGCCCTCAGCGACCACGAGAAGCTCAGCATGCCGCTGCTGGAGAATGAGGGTACGGGGAGGCAGTTTGCGCTGTTGATCCTGAGGTTATTGGCGGGGAGGACGAGTCGTGATTTGCGCGCAGAATAGTAATCTACGGAAGGGATCTATTATGACTGCTAACGACCCAAAGCGGCTATGGGGGCAAAGGCAGCAGGCACATTCATTGGGGATATGCAGCATGCACGATGATTGGTGCTATACTGCCGAGCTATACTTAATATATAGGAATTTCAATAGGATGAGAGGGGGCGGGCGCGTAGCATAATATTGTTGAACGCGCGTGCGCGTTCAAGTGGAATATCAAGCATGCTACATAATACAACTGTTATGCGTCAATGCGACACATCTTGTCGTCTTGCTAGTGTAGCCTGAGAAAAAGGCCAGAAGGAAGCGATATGTCGAATTTTGATCAGAGTTTTGAAAGCACTCGCTTAGCTATGCTTGCTCAACAGCATCCAGAGATTGTGAAGGTAAAAGGCAAAATCGTTTTCAACGCTGAAGAGGATGAAGACCGCCTGAGCGGTACATCTTGGAAGCTTGAGGAAGATATATTCGATAAAATCACCGAATCGGATTTTAAGCTTCATATTATTGAGCTTCTTGATAACTTCATTCAATATCGAGGGCAGCACAACGAGCTCCCTAAAAAGGAAGGCGTTATCCACTTTGGTGATGGCAATCTTGATATTGAGTGGTTACCTAACGGCTCAATAAAACTGTAAGTGCTAACTTGATTAAATTAACTATATAAAATAATGGATAGGTAACGATTTGGGTATTACCTGAATCCGTGAAGCCGGCGCCGACACTTCCCCTATCACCGTTAGCGAGCATTTTTTTACCTCCGGCCCCGTCTCAACCGCCGAACGCATGCCGCTGATAGTCGACCATGGTGGCGTCGGCCGGCGCCGACGGCCCGTCTTGACATGCATTTCTACCCGCCGGGCATGGTGAGGCTGGCTGCCGGTGACGGTCAGCCCTTTATCAGGTGGCATTATCCGACAGGCGATCAGCATGGCGTGCCTCGCGGATAGCGCATCCGCCTTCGCAGGGTGTTCAATACCGTCATACGCCCGATGTCTTGCCCAAAGTCGAGGACGATCTGGCGTGCCTTGTGGATCACGAACGCTGCACGATGCACCAGCTCTTGTAGCACGGTGCGGATCCGGCGCCGCTTGGCGGGATGGCGCACCGGGCTCAGCTCGCCGGTCATGCCCAGCTGCCCCATCAGCCGCAGGATGTTGTAGGCCAGCTGGGCGAGGTGCAGGATCAGATCGTTGGTGGCGAACTTGCCCGACGGCAGCCGCTCCAGGTCGAGATCGGTCTTGATCTCACTGTGGAATTGCTCGTGGGTGGCATGCGCCTGGTAGCGTTTGATCACCGCCTCCGGCGCCTCGTCCAGGCTGGTCCACCAGCCTTCCAACTCATAGTCCGGTTCGAGCAGCAACTGGCCATCGCGATCGGCGGTGCGCTCTACCAGGCGCATCACGCGTTGGACGACGTATTCGGTCTTGTTGTCGTCGTGGATCGAGACGGTCTGCGTCCACAGCGCCTGGCGCTTGCCAGGACGCAGCTCTTCCCAGTAGTCCGCCGCCACAGCCAACCAGGTATCCTGATCGGCCGTGGCCGAGCCGCGCGGGTTCCATTTGACGACATAGTCGAGCCGGCGCCCCTCGTCGGCAAAGACCTGGCGCTGCTGTTCGAGAAGCGCCAGGTGCGCCTGGCTGTCGAAGCCGCTGTCCTCGCGTAACAGGATCGGTTGCTCGGTCAGGCCTTGGGCGCGAGGCAGTACCCGCTCCAGGAAGGCGTTGCTCTCCTTCATGGTGTGCTGCTTGCCAGGACGCAGTTCCAGACCCAGGCACCACCCTTCGTTGCCCAGATAGGCGGCGATCGGGGTGTAGCCATCGACCTTCTGGTAAGTCCGCGAGACGCCTTCCTTCTTCGAGTTGCTGTTGTCCATGACGAAGGTGTCGATGTCCAGGCAGACGTGCGTCGTCTCGGCGGTGATCGGTGCCTCGACCAGTGACAGCAGGGTCGTGGACCAGGTGGCGGTGCGCGCCTGCAGGTCGTTGGCGGCAAGTTTCTCCAGCCGCTGTCGCAGCGTCGCCGTGCTCGGCACCTTTTGCAGGGTCAGCAGCTGTTGGAAGGGCTTGTCGCGGCGGAAGTTTTCGATGGCGTCATAGTCGCTCATGCCCAGACACAGCAGGCCCAGGTAGCTTTTGACCACATCGCTGGTGCGCATGCCCAGCGTGGTGGGGAAGCGCCCGTCGATGCTATCGACGCCAGCGATCTCGAAGCACTGCCCGATGATGGACAGCCCGGCGTGGCTGGTGAGGGTGCGGCGACTGGCACGGAACTTGACGTTGGGCATGGCACTATCTGGGTGAATGGCGATATTCGCTATATTGCCATGCAGGTCAGTGGGTTAGAAGCATTCCAGGGGCCGGTCTCACGGATTCAGGTATTATTGAGAGTTATTGCGACACTAGTTTCGATGATCACCTGGTTGATATCGAAGGAATTAATAGATTGCCTTGGGTTGGGGTAAATTATAAAGATAAAAAACTAAAAACATTAGTTCTTGGTGAAAGTGTTTATGATTGGAATCCAAAGGATCCATCTAGTGCTGAGAGAATAGCTGACTCAAACAATCTAAGAAAGCTCCATAAAGCACATGCTTTTGATTTCAAGAGGAATTCAAAGTTTGTAAGAAATATAGAAAGGGCGATATACTCAAAGAAGAAGCCAACAAATGAGGAAAAGGCGGATTTTTGGAATTCTGTGGTTTATCACAACCTTGTAGGCAGAGTTATTAAAACGAAAAAGCATAGGCCATCGTATGATGATTATTATTTTGGATGGAAGGTTTTCGATAAATTAACATCGGTTTTTGATGTTGACCAAGTCATTGTTTATGGTTTGGAAGGTGTAAAGATTAAGGCGTTTAATAGTTATTTTAAGGATGTTGGTATTACTCCTGTGCAGTCAAGTAGTTTAGAAAAAGTTGGGCGATCCAGGCCTAAGAAATTTATTCTTGAGAAAGATGGAAAAAATATAGATATTCTTTTTATTCGTCATCCAAGCGCCTATTTTGGCTGGAAAAAGTGGTCGGCCGTCATTCAGTCAGAACTAGCTATTCCGGGTCAAGTTGCATAACAAGTGCAGGCACGGCGACGCCCATTACATTGCGCCTTCGGCTCCCTTCCATGGGCGCGCATGCTGCAAGCGTTAGATTTTTTTGTTGCCACTAAGGAGGTTGTTTTGACAAAAGAGATAAAAGTGCTTTCAAAAGACGAGGTGGCAACTGGCGTCGATCAGTTTACTTCGGGTTTAACTCAGTATCTGGGGGAGCTTGGCCTGCCGAATGATCAGGTCCTAGTCCCTGTGCAAGAGCGGCAAAGGGTAATTTCTAACGTGCCCGATGTGATTGAACTTATTGATGATAACAGGAAAATTACCTCAATTTATTTATCAAAGTTCATCGCCGCATGCGGAGCCGGTCTATTTGATGCCGCGCTCAATTTCATTTGGGATGAAACCGTTGTAAACCTTCGCAATAAGGTAGCTCGTTTTGATCTTGAATATTTTTACGATAGTGTGGTAACTGACACGAAACGTAGGTCGAAGCTAAAAGACGAAAATGATCTTCAAAAAATAGAAGAATGGGAGCTGATCCGAGGGTGCCACCTCACAGGGATACTTTCTGATATCGGGTACAAGCATTTAGATTACATAAGGGATATGCGCAACTGGGCCAGCGCAGCTCACCCGAATCAGAATGACCTCACAGGCTTTCAGTTAATATCGTGGTTAGAAACCTGCATAAGAGAAGTAATTGCAAAAGAACCCGAAGGGCCGGTCATTGAGGTTAAAAGGTTTCTCAATAATATCAGGAACACCGCGCTCACTGAGCAGGATGCCCAGTATATTAGAGCAGGGGTTGAGTACTTGCCGCCGGAACTCGCCACCTCTGTGCTGAGAACTCTTTTCGGCATGTACACAACTAAAGATGCCGCTGTTCAGGTTAAGAGCAACATTAAATTGGTGGCCGGCTCGGCATGGCATGTTGCTCCTGAAGAGGTGAAGTATGAGTGTGGGTTTAAATATGCAACTTTTGCATCAAATGGAGAAGTAGAGCGGAAAGAGGCGGCAAGCGAGTTTTTGTCTGTCGTAGGAGGGCTACCGTTTCTCCCAAAGGATACGTTAGCACTAGAAATGGCTGATAAGATCGACAGCCTTTTTGCCGCACACACAGGATTCAATAATTTCCATAACGAGCCTGCACATGCTCGCGCCCTCAATGCTTATGTTTCCTCAGCCGGGACGATACCAGATGCTGTCCGTAAGTCTTATGTCAAGACGTTGGTAATGGCTAGGATAGGAAATGGGCATGGCACCTCAGATATGGCCGTACCATATTATGATCAGCTAATAGATAAGTTTGGCGAATCTGAACTGCGAGAGGTCGTACATCTCTTGGCAGATCGAGAGTTCGCTTCTCGAGTCGGCTTGAGAGCTTGTATTTCAAATTTTCGAACGCTGGTGGGTAAATTAGCACCGAGAACTACTAATCAAGTGACGCAGCAAGCGTTTGCGCAGATTCAGGGTGCGACCGATTCCCAGATTCCAAACTTGGGGAAAGATAGCTCATATAAACGGCTGCTCGGGATAAAGTGAATCTAACCAATGCGTCAACGGGACCGGTTTTCCGCTGGCGCTCCAAACCGGCCCGTTACGCCAGCGTTCGGCGGCTATTTCCTAGCAGTCTGTCGGATTATGGGTGTCGCTCACAGTAACGACACCCACTTCTCTCCATTTTCGTATTGGCGCCGGCCATGTCAGCAACCTGGCGTCGTTCGGCGATCCTGGAGTGGCCTGAGCGCTTGTGACGCCGCCCTATCAGGCTAAGGGACGGCCCTCAGCCTGCTGCCAAGCGATGCATCCGCTTGATATTCCATGCCAGGGTGGCCAGTCGCCACTCACCGCTGACCTTATCCAGACCGCGTAGCGAGAACTGCCGGAATCCCATCACGTGTTTGATGATCCCGAAGACCGGCTCCACCGTGTGCTTGCGCAGCGCATAGAGCGCTCGGCCCGCCTGCGTCTTCAAGCGGTACGCCATGTGCTCGACAGGGTCCTCGCTCTCCGGTGCGGGCGGGTCCGCGGCGAAACGTTCGAAGACCGGAAGGTGATGGACATCACGCCTCATCGCCAATAGCGGTTCGATACCATGGTCATGGCAGGCCTGGATATTGGCGGCACTGAAGTAGCCGGTATCACCCAGCAGGTGGTCAGGCTTGCCCAGCGTCTCCGGGTAACCTTGCCAGGCCGTCAGTAACGGCATGACTTGCTGCTTGTCGTTGGTCGCCTGAGTGACGTGGACATGGGTCACCAGCAGACTCTCGGTATCGACGGCGGCCTGGGCGTTGTAGCACTGATCAAACCCCTGGCCGGTGACCGGCATGATGCGAGACTGCGGGTCGGTGAAGTTGATCTGGTCCTTGTCACGCGGGCCGCCAGTCGGCGGTTCGGGATCACGCCCACGAGGTTTCTTGCCGGCCTTGCGCTGCGCGTCTCGCCGCGCCACCTTTTCCTGGTAGGCGGCTTGCTCGGTGGCGTCTCGCTCCTCGGCACGCGCCTCGATCTTGGCCTTCGCCTCGGCGATGGCCGCCAGGCGTGCTTCACGGCGGGCAATCTCGGCGGGGATATCCATGCCATCGGCCGCGTCCTCCTTGTCCGCCGACTCGGCCCGCTGCGTCAGCGCTTTCACCTCAGCCCTGAACTGCGCCTCCAGCTTCTTGGCGTGGCCATACGATAGCGCCTTGTGCTTGCTGGCGTTGGCCTTGAGCTTGGTGCCGTCCAGGGCGATGGTGCCGAGCTTGAGCAGCTTCATCTCGCGTGCCAGCAACAGCACCTGCACGAACAACTGCTCCAGTTCCGGCAGAAAGCGGCGGCGAAAGGTGGCCAGCGTGTCATGGTCGGGATGGGTATTGGCGGCCAGGTAACGGAATGCCACCGAGTCATAGGTGGCGCGCTCGATCTTGCGGCTGGAGACCACCCCGGTGGCGTAGCCGTAGACCAGCAGGCTCAGCAGCACCGCCGGGTGATGCGCCTTGTGCCCACGGCCGGCGTAGCGCCGCGTCAATGCCGAGAGATCCAGTTGCTCGACGACATCCACCACGAACCGCGCCAAGTGATCATCGGGCAGCCACTCATCCACCGAAGGCGGCAGGAGATAGTCGGTCTGGCGGTCAACGGGGATGAAGCGACTCATGGCGACGTTCCAATAGTGGCGGCATACTGAGAGTATCTCACGGCATTATCGAAAACCCGACAGACTGCTAGAAGAGTTTATCCATGCAAATCGAAACGAGACGCTTCGCCGGATTCGAGTTCTGGAGCGTTGGAAGCTTGGAGATCCAGCGGAACACCGATGGCTCCTTGGCCGAGTACTCACACACGCTCCCGGAGGGTGTTCGTCCGAACCGGTACTCCGCCGGACCCTTCTGCCGGTTCGGACTACCCGGTGCCCCGAATGCAGCCGGTGTGTACGCAATCACCATTGGGGATGAGCTTCAATACATCGGCGAAGCGGTCGATCTTGCGCAGCGGTTCGGGCCATCGGGGTACGGGAAGATTCACCCGCGTAACTGTCATCACGATGGGCAGAGCACAAATTGCAAGCTGAATTCCCGGGTCTTGGAAGCAGCAAAGCGGGGTAGTGCAGCGCGCGTTTGGTTTCATCCGACTGATGATCGGTTGGTCATGGAGTCGCGCCTGATCGGCGTGCTGCTGCCCCCATGGAATGGACGTGGCGTCTCGACGCGTGACCCATCCGAGCAACGCGACCAGCCTCGCGTCGCTCGAGGTTCCGGGCCAGGTCGGCGGCCGGGAGTGGCGGAGCAGTTTCGTAATGCGCTTTCTGCGCTACTCGCAGATGCGGAAAGGAGTGGTGCGCCCTCCGTTCAAGTTCAAGCAGGCCAATTGCACCGGCTCGTTGGCGGTTACCCAGGACCGCATCATCGGATGCCGGTTTGCTGCTCCGCTATGCGGTCCCTTATGGTACCCGGTGACCGGTTCATTCAGCAGCCACCGAAAGGCAACGGCGCGAGCTTAACCATAGAGTATCGCCTCCCACGTCTCCCGGCTCTGAAGTGACCCCCTCCAGAGCTGCACAGGTTATATGCATCGCTCAGCTGGTCGATGAGGGTAGGCTGGTTTCAGAAGGGGGTGGGCAACCCTGTTCATGGCAGGGGCCACCGTCGCGCAACCGACTGGATGCAAGGCTTTCCACCACCGGAGGAGCGTATCATCCGCTTCACCGACGACGACTACTTCGCCGGCGACAAGCTCAAGTGGACGGTCTGCAGCGGCGTACACGGCCAGACCATCTGGATCGACCCTGCCGCGGAGATGGTCATCGTGCGCCTGCCCCCAGTGTCAGGATGAGTGTCGTGCCCTCTGATACCCTGTTCTTATAAACTGATCAGGGGGCGATAGGAGACCTTCAGGTAGATACCGCCTCTCCGCTGGAACCTTATGCCGTGGGCTGGTCTAACAAGGCTTCTTTATGGCAATGGAGTGACCACGATGAAACAGAAGTATTCGCTTGCGGCGCTGCTGGTCGGCACACTGGCCCTGGCGGGCTGCGCCGGGCGTGATGCGATCTCCGCTGGTGCCACCGTCAACGAGCCCCTGGAGAATACCTACTGGAAGGTGATGACGGTGGATGAGCGCAAGGCGGTGGCCATTGAGGGAGCGCGCGAGGCGCATCTGGTGCTGCATGCCGAGGATGCTCGCCTGGCAGGCTCCACTGGCTGCAACCGCATGATGGGCGAATACGAGCGTGACGGCGATCGGCTACGCTTCGGCCGGGTGGCCACCACCATGATGGCCTGTCCCGGGGAAGTGATGGGGCTTGAGCGCGAATTTCTCGATGCTCTCGGCGACGTCGCCAGCTGGCGGGTCGAGGGTGAAACCCTGACTCTCGTTGACGCTGAGGGGGAGGCGCGTATCCGCTTCGAGGCGGTACATCTTTACTGAGCGGAGGCGGTTGTCGAGCCGTCGGCCGCTGGCGATGCCGCTCGACCAGGTCTCGATGGTGGAGGCCTCCGTCTTCCGGTAGCGTCTGGCCGGTAAGGAGAAAGAAAGATGGCCGCCAGGGGCGGCCATCTTGATGGACGATTGACGAGGATTAACTATCGCCTTCACGCCCCTTTTTCTGCTTCTTCTCCTTGCGCTTTTCCTTGAGCGTTTTCTGGGGAGTCTTCTTGGCCTTTTCCTTGTTCATACGATCACTCCTCCTGATCAGAATCCGGAAAAATGCCGCCTTTTCCGGCAAGCTTTCAAGGCTGGGCTAGCCAGCATGTGCGGCAATTGAAGTGCGTATCAGCGGTGTACGTCGAGGACGCGGAGCTTCCGCTCCATGCCGAGAATCCGGACGCCCACCACCTCCTGCTCGGCAGATGAGAGCAGGGCGGAACCCAGTGGGGAGAGGATGGAGATCAACCCCGCCGAAGGGTTGGCTTCACTAGGGTTGGTGAGGGTGATGACTTGGCGCTTTCCCGAGGAGAGGTCCAGGTATCGGATCGTGCAGTTGATAGCCGCTCTCGTCAGGCCGCTTCCGGCCGCTAGACTCTCTATGCGATTGATGACGCATGCGTAGTCGGTGGGTCGCCCGCGAAAGAAGAAAGGGTGGCGCATTCCTTTGGTGAATAGGTAGTCAAGGTACCCTGATTTTTTCAGGATAAAACGTCTGCGAGCCAATTGGATGCCTCACAATAAATAATAGCGGTGCTGGGGGAATTGCCTGCTTTTATGGGCAGGATTACATGACCATACCCGAGAAAAAATAAAAAGCAAATCGGCGGCATAAAGAGTCTATACGCCGAATGAATTGATCGGAGAATGAGGCGGGCGAAGGAGCTGGACGAAGGAGCTGGACGCCGCGCCGCCGTGCTACACGACGGCGGCGTCAGCCCCAGTCGGCCGGGGTGATGCACGACCTGCAATCGCGCTACATCAGCCCCTTCTCAGCTGCAGGATATCCGCGACGGTGTAGTCGCCTGGGTAGCGAACGAAATCGCGCTCCTTCCGGTCGGCGCCATACATCGCCATGCGGTCGGCCAGTTCGTTGCCCTCCACCCCGGCATGGCCCTTGACGTGGGCGATGGTCACCTTCGACTTCAGGCTCTCGTAGAGCGCGTGGGTGCGCTGGATGATCTCGGGGTTCTTGATCGGCTGGCCATCGGCCTTCTTCCAGCCGCGCCGCTTCCAGCCACCGGCCCACTTGGTGATGGCATTGATGGTGTAGGTGGAGTCGCAGTGGATGCGCACGCTGGCGCCCCGGGCGATCTCCTCCTGGGCGACACGGAGGGCCTGCTGCATGGCGTTCAACTCTGCCGTGTTGTTGGTGCCCGCGGGGTTGTAGAGGCCGTACCAGAGTTCCGCGAGCTCGCCGTCGCGATAGATCGCCATGCCTGAGCCGGCATCGCCGGGGTTGGGCTCACAGGCGCCGTCGCAGTAGATCTCCGTGTCGTAGGTGTTGGCGGCGGCGGAGGTGCCCGGTGAGGCGGGCGGCTGGCGCCGTGCAGGTCGCTTCGCAGGCGTCACGCTCCTTCCGTTCGAGGGCTTGCCTTGCTTGGCGGGAGCGTTTCCGCGCGGGCCTGTCGAGAAGGCCGCTTCGGCCTCTTCCCGTGAGGGGAAGGACTTGAAGCGTGCCTTGGGGTAGCCCTTCACCTGGCGGCTGCACTCCTCCCAGGAGGTGAAGATACCGGTGTGCCGGCCGACCCATACGACATAGAACTTGGGGCCCTGTCTCGCTGCCATGGGCTGCTCCTTGCTGATGATGTGGTGGTGATGACTGTCCATGACCTGGAAGCGGAGGTGCGTGCCCGTCCGTGACGTGTCGGTCGCCTCGACGTCGGAAAGTAGCCCCAGGACAGAGGGTTGGCTGTGCATCCAGTCTATTATAATTGGAACTATAATTATCCAGCCGTAGCTTTAAATGGGTGTAAACACCATGGGGTTGCAGAAGTTTTTCTATCATCGCCAGGCCTTGGCCGAGTCGATCGCCCAGGGGCTGACCGGGGAAGGGCTGGTCGACTATAGCTCGGGGCTCTTCCTGGCGGCACCGCGACGCACGGGCAAGAGCACCTTCCTCAAGCAGGATCTGATACCGCTCTGCGCACAGCGAGGCTGGGAGACGGTGTATGTGGATCTGTGGGCCAATCGCCGGGAGGATCCCGGGCAGCTGATCGAGCGCATCGTCATGCGCTCGCTGAAGCGCCATGAGCCTCAGCTGAAGCGGTTGCTGAAAGCCGCGGGTGTGCACCGTATCTCGCTGGAACACATGCTGCATTGGGACCTTGATCGAGAGAGCCTGCCAGAGGGGGCATCCCTGGCGGAGGCGCTCGAGGCACTGCAGGCAGCCTCCGGGCGCATGGTGGTGATGATCGTGGATGAGGCCCAGCATGCCTTGAACACCGATGCCGGCATCAACGCGATGTTCGCGCTGAAAGCGGCCCGGGATGCCCTCAACCTGGGGGGCGACTCGCCGGGGTTGCGCCTTATCCTCACCGGCTCGAGTCGGGACAAGCTGGCGATGCTGGTATTGAGTCGTGACCAGCCGTTCTTCGGCTCCAGTGTGACGCCATTCCCGCTGCTCGGGGAGGACTTTATCGAGGCCTACACCGCGGACCTCAACACCAAGCTGGCGCCCGGCAACACTTTTGCCGCGGAGGAGGTGTACCAGGCGTTCCAGAGGGTCGGCCATCGTCCCGAGCTGCTGGGGGAGGTGGTGAGGCGGGTGGCGTTGGAGCTGGGCCAGGCACCCGATCTGGGGAAGCTGCTGGCGCAGGGGGCGGTGGATGTACAGAACGGGCTCTGGGCGGAATACGAGTCGGCTTATGTGGTGTTGTCGCCGCTGCAGCGTGCCATCCTGCGCGTCATGGCCGAGGCCGGGGCGGCAGGGGAGCGGTTGGCGATGTTTTCCGACACCACGGTAGCGCGTATCAATGCCGCGGAGCACGCCGAAGGCGGGAAGGGCAAGGTACGCCCCCAGTCGATCCAGGCGGGGCTCGATGCACTGCGCGACAAGTCGCTTGTCTGGCGCTCCGGCCGTGGCGCCTACGCCCTGGAAGACAGCGGGCTCGGGGAGTGGCTGCTGGAGACCGGGAAGACGCGAGCGGAGTAATCGGAATGTCCCTCGATTCTCGGTCGGGGTGTCGCGTCACATCGAGATCAGCACCCCGCCGCCTGCCAGCAGGATGACCACCGCCCAGGCGGGCAGCCTCCATACGCCGAGCAGCAGGCAGCCGGTGAGCGCCAGGGCGAACTCCTGGGGGCCGAGGATGGCGCTGGTCCATACCGGCTGGTAGAGGGCCGCGCCCAGGATGCCCACCACGGCGGCGTTGGCTCCGTGCATCAGCGCCTTGGCGCTGTCCCAGCGCTGGAAGCGGTTCCAGTAGGGCAGCACCGCCACCAGCAGCAGCATGCCGGGCAGGAAGACCATCGCCAGCGCCAGGGCGGCGACCGCCACGCCACCGCCCAGCGGCACCATCACCGAACCCAGGTAGGCGGCAAAGGTGAACAGCGGTCCGGGGATCGCCTGGGCGGCGCCGTAGCCGGCAAGGAAGTCGTCGGCGCTTACCCAGCCGGACTGCACCACCTCGGCCTCCAGCAGCGGCAGCACCACGTGGCCGCCGCCGAACACCAGGGCGCCGGCGCGGTAGAAGGCGTCCATCACCGCCAGCGTCGTGGAGGGCGTGGCCCAGGCGAGCAGCGGCAGGCCTACCAGCAGCGCAACGCAGGTGAGCCCTGCTAGGTGGCCGGCGCGGCGGGAGACGGGCAGTGTCAGGGGGGGGGCGTCTCGGCCTCGGCGTGAGTGCGGCAGAGCAGTATGCCGGCCAGGGCGCCGCCGACGATGGCGGCCACCTGTCCCAGCGGGCCGCCGATCAGCACCACGCTGAACACTGCGGCGAGCGCGATGCCGGCGCGGCGCCGGTCGGGGCAGAGGGTGCGCGCCATGCCCCACACCGCATGGGCGACGATGGCCACGGCGGTGACCTTGAGGCCATGGATCAGGCCCTGGCCGATGGGTCCCTCGAACATGGCGGCCCCCATGGCGAAGAGCACCAGCAGGAGCGCCGAGGGGAGGGTGAAGGCGGCCCATGCCGCGAGTGCTCCCCAGGGGCCGCCGCGCATCAGTCCCAGGGCGAAGCCCACCTGGCTGCTGGCGGGGCCGGGCAGGAACTGGCACAGCGCCACCAGGTCGGCGTAGGCGCGCTCGGTCAACCAGCGTCGCCGCTCCACGAACTCACTGCGGAAGTAGCCGAGATGGGCGATGGGGCCGCCGAAGGAGGTCAGGCCCAGCAGCAGGAAGGCGCGGAAGACCTCGCGGGCCTGGCCCCGGGGGGCGGAGGTGTCGGACATGGCGGCGCTCCTGAAGCCGGCGTGCAAGGCTGCCACCCTGCGGGAGGGGGATGACGTTAGCGTGACAGGGGGCCCGTGCCCAGGGTGCCGTGGGCTAGCCCACGGCGGGCAGTAGTTGCCGGCACAGCGCCGCCACCAGGATGCCGCCGGCGATGGCCGGCAGCGGCTTCTTCAGTATCAGCATGATCACGCCGGTGGTGAGCAGCGCCAGGCGGGCGCCGGTGTCGCCGGTCATCGCCATGGGCGCGAGCAGCGCCACCAGTACCGAGCCGGACATGGCGTGGATGAACTGCCGCACCCGGTAGCCGACGGGCACGAAAGACATCACGAAGATACCGCCCCAGCGGGTTGCCAGGGTCACCAGCGCCATGGCGAGGATGATGGCGAACGCGCCCATGCCGCCCGTCTCGAGGCTCATTCGCGCTTCTCCCACGCCAGCCCCGCCAGGCCGCCGGCGATGGCGCCCACTACCACGTGGCTATTCTCCGGCAGATGGTAGAAGGCCAGCAGTGAGGCGCCGGCGGCCACCGCCCAGATCAGCAGCATGCGCAGGTTCTTTTCGCCGCCCACCACCATGGCGAGCAGGAAGCAGCCCATGACCATGTCGAGTCCCAGGCTGGCGGGGTCGCTCACCGCGCCGCCGATGTTCAGGCCCAGCCAGGTGCCCAGTACCCAGAAGCCCCACAGCGCGATGCCGCCACCCAGCAGCAGCCCAAGCCCCGGCCGGCCGCGGCTGAAGTCCTGCATGGCCATGGCCCAGTTGGCATCGGAGACGAACAGCATGATGGCGTAGCGCCGGGCCGGCGGGAGCGGCTCAAGCCAGGGGTAGAGGGTGGCACCCATCAGCAGGTGGCGGGCGTTGATGGCGAACACCGTCACCAGCATAGTGAAGAAGGGGACCTGCGGCCCCCACAGCTCCAGGGCGGCGAACTGCGAGGCGCCGGCGAATACCAGGGCGCTCATCAGCACGATGGCGCCGTCGCCGAGCCCGGCCTGAATCGCCGCCAGGCCGAAGGCCACCCCGAACACGATGACGAATAGCGAGAGCGGCAGCAGTGCCTTGAATCCTTCCCACACCAGCGCCCGGTCCAGGCGGTGGGGGATCGCTTCCTTGCGTGTCATGGGGTCTCCGCTGGTGGGGGTGTCGTCGGGTCGGGGTGTGAATTTTTGATCTTAACAGATGGAGCCGCCGAAGGAGGCCAGCCCCACCGGCAGAGAGTCTTGGAAGAACTCTCGGAGGCGGGGGTGGGCCGTGGTTTCGTTCATTCTGGCTCCTTGCCGAAGCGAGAAGATGCGTGTCACTCTGTGGGCGCTGCTGCCCATCGTGGCGCGCTCGCCACCGTGCTGAGCACCATCCTTCGCGGCATCACCCCCCCCCCAATGTCTCGGCGATGGTCCTGCTGATCGTGCTGGCCCTCGTGCTCGCTTTCCCCACGCTGGCGACCTGGCTGCCCGAGCAGCTCAGTGGCCCCTCCTGGCGGTAAGCGTCGAACCTTCAAGGAGCTTCCATGAACAAGGCTACCAATTCACAGTCCCCGGTCATGCTGCGCCTCGAGCGTGAGGCGCTGCTGGCGCTCTGTCGGCGGGTGCTTACCCACCATGGATTCAGCGCCGAGCAGGCCGAGACCCTGGGCGTGACTCTGGTGGCTGCCCAGCTCGACGCCAGCCACTCCCACGGCCTCTATCGGTTGCTGGGCATCATCGACACCGTCCGCCAGGGGGGAGCGGTGCCCGATGCCGAGCCCGAGGTGGAAGACGTGGCCCCGGGGGTCGTGCGTGTCGACGCCGGCGGAGGCTTCTCGCCCTGCGCCTTCGAGCGCGGCATGCCGCGGTTGGTGGAGAAGGCGCGCAGCAACGGTATCGCCCTGATGGCGATCAACCGTTGTGTGCACGCCACCGCGCTGTGGGTCGAGCTGGAGCGGCTGACCGCCGAGGGGCTGGTGGCGATCGCCTGTAATCCCACCCAGGCCTATGTGGCGCCGTACGGTGGCAAGGAGCCGCTGCTGGGTACCAATCCCGTCGCCTTCGGCTGGCCGCGTCCCGGCGCAGAGCCGTTCATCTTTGACTTTGCCACCAGCGCCATCGCTCGCGGAGACATCGAGCTCCATCGGCGCGAGGGCAAGGCGATCCCCGAGGACTGGGGGATCGATCGCCACGGCGAGGCCTGCAACGACCCCGCGGAGGTGCTCGAGCACGGCGCCATGTCGCCTTTCGGCGAGCACAAGGGCTCGGCGTTGGCACTCATGGTCGAACTGATCGCCGGACCGCTGATCGGTGATCTGCTGAGTATCGAGTCCAGCGAGCATGACGCCGGCCGTCAAGGCTTGCCTTACCACGGCGAACTGATCATTGCCCTGGATCCGGTGCGGATTTCGGGTGCCGGCTCGGCGGCGCACATGGCGCGGGCCGAGCGTCTTTTCGAAGCCGTCCTGGGACAGGGCGCGCGCCTACCCTCCCAGCGCCGCTACCGGGAGCGGGCCGCAAGTCTTGCCCAGGGCGCGGAGTTGCCGGCCGCACTGGTCGAGGAGATCGAGGCGCTGCTGGACTGAGCGCCGCAATCTCCCACCGACGCGTCGTCACTCCACCTTCGGGTGCAACGGCTTTGGCAGGTTCTCGTCGCTGCCTCGCAGCCCAAAGGTGGCGCGGGGCGGGACAGGGTGCGAGCCTACGGCGCGCCGCCTGCGGTTGGTGAGGATGGCGTCGTCGCGAAGCTCCGGGCGCACGATGTCGTCCTGGCTCAGGTCGAGCGCGGCGAGTGTGGTGGAAGCCTGGCGTTGGCCGTGGGCGGCCTGGGCAAGATGGGTCATGTCGGTCTCCTGTTCCCCTATGGGCTGTGAAAAGCGTGGTTCGGCAAGCGCCGACCCAGGGGAGTGGAGCCGTGCGCCGCTTTAGCTGCATTTCTATCCCGCCCGCAAGTTGGTGCTTAAATCGGCGGTGGCCCGAAGGCCAGATACACGAAACCCGCTTTGCGAATGCTAAAGCGGGCTCTTGGCGTCGCTTTAGCTGGATTTGTAGAGCGCCCGCAAGCTGGGATTCAAATCGGCGCTTAGTTCGCATTCACAGTACGCTGCTGTGTGGGGGGTGTCAATCGCCGCGTCGGCACCCGACACCTCGACCCCCGCCCCGGGTTGCCGGAGGGCCGGCGTCAGCTGTTGTCGCAAGCGGGATCATCTGTTTGAGATCCGAACACCGGGGTGAAGCCCGCCGCCAGCGCCACCAGGTTGCGCAGCACCGGCGAGTCGTTGCCGCTGCGCCAGGCCAGCCACAGGGGCATGCCACTTTGTGTCAGTTCTTCCATCTCCAGGAAACGGATGCCGGGCATGGGGTGGCTGGCACTGGCGGCGGGCACGATGGCGATGCCCAGGCCTGCCGCCACCATGCTGAGGATGGCGATGTTGTCGGCGCCGAACTGCACCACCCGGGGGTGAAAGTCGAGGCGCTGAAAGTGTGCCATCACGCGGTCGTAGTAGACCGGCGAGACACTGCGGAAGCCCCAGATGAAGTCGGCCTGCGCTAGCTCCTTGAGGCGCCGTGGCGGTGAGCTTGCCCAGTGAGAGTCGGTGGGCACCGCCAGCATCAGGTAGTCGTCCTGCAGGCGGTAGGTTTCCAGGCCCTGCTGCTCGGCGCTGTCGAGATACAGGATGCCGGCGTCTAGGGTGCCCTCGCGTAGCCGGTCGAGCTGTGGCCCCGAGAGCAGCGGGAAGACCTCGAAGCCGACCTCTGGATAGCGGTCGCGATAACAGCGCAACAGCGAGGCCACCTCCGGTACCCATAGGTGGGTCACCGTGACCCCCAGGCCGAGCTTGCCGGTCAGGCCGCTACCCAGCGCAGTGAGGCGCGTCTTGATCCGAATGCGGCGATCGAGCAGCACCACGGCCTCTTCATACAGCGCCTTGCCGGCCACCGTCAGCCGCACACCGCGGGCATGGCGCTCCAGCAGGCCGACCTCCAGGTCCTCCTCCAATAGTCGTATCTGGCGGGTCAGCGCGGGCTGGGCCACGTGCACCCGGCGACTGGCGGCGGAGATGGAGCCGGTCTCGGCGACGGCGACGAAGTAGCTGAGCTGGCGGAATTCCATGGGTGTCGGGCCTGGAAAGGATTCAGTCCGAGACTCTACCCATACCGGTTTGGTATGTCAGCCATTCAAAAGCTATATTTTTTCTATCGGCGGCCGCGCTCCATAGTGGGGATACAACCCATAACAAGTCTCGCCCCGTGTGAGCCGGAACGACCCATGACCAAGACCTACCACTTGCTGACCGGGCTGCACTTCGCCTTGTGCACCCTGGCCATGATCTGGCCCGGCGCCCTGATCGCCAACCGTATCGAGCCCATGGTGCTGGGCCTGCCCTTCCTGTTCTTCTGGTACACCCTGTGGATGCTGCTGCTGTTCGTCGGCATGTGGGTGGCCTTCTCGATCCGTCACGGAGGTAGCCGCGATGAGTGATACCGCAATCGTCATCGGCATCACTCTGGCCTATCTGCTGGTGGTGCTGGCCGTGGGCCTGCGCGCCAGGGGGCAGGCGAGCTCCAGCCTCGAGGGCTACGTCGCCGGCGGGCGCCACGTGGGTGTAATCATCCTGTTCTTCATCCTCGGCGCCGAGATCTTCTCCGCCTTCGCTTTCCTCGGCACCCCGGGCTGGGCCTACCAGCGCGGCGCGCCGGCCTTCTACATCCTGGCCTACCTGTCGCTGGTGCCGATCACCATCTGGGCGCTGGGGCCGCGGGTGGCCAAGCTGGGCCGCGAGCGCGGCTACCTCACCCAGGGCGACATGATCGCCGACCACTACCGCAGCAAGCCGCTGGGGATGCTGGCTGGGGTGATCGGTGTGGTGGCGCTGGTGCCCTACCTGACCATCCAGATCGCCGGTGCCGGCCTGCTGTTCCAGGCCGCCACCGATGGGGCGGTGCCGTTCTGGTTGGGCGGTCTGCTGGCCTTCCTGGTCGTGGCGGCCTATGTCTTCGCCAGTGGGCTGAGCGGCATCGGCTGGACCAACCTGGTGCAGGGCGTGATGATGATCGTCATCGCCTGGTTCCTGGGCCTGGCCATCCCCGAGCGCCTCTATGGCGGAGTGGGGGAGATGTTCACCCAGCTCCAGCAGCAGGCGCCAGAGTACCTGACCATGCCCGGTGCCACCGGCATGGGCTGGGGTTACTTCAGCACCGCGGTGCTGGTCAGTGCCTTCGGCGGCGCCATGTGGCCGCACCTGTTCATGAAGTTCTACTCCGCCGACAGCGGCAAGACCCTGCGCAAGGTGAGTGTCTTCTATCCCCTCTACGCCTACCTGCTGGTGCCGCTGCTGTTCATCGGCTTTGCCGGCATCCTGGCCTTCGCCGACGCGCCCCTGGAGCGTTCCGACACCGTGCTGCTGCAGATGGTGATGAACGTGGCCAACTTCTCGCCCTGGGTGATCGGCCTGATGCTCTCCGGCGCCCTGGCGGCGGCGATGTCCACCGGCGCCAACCTGGCCCACACCGCCGCCGTGGTGCTGGTGCGCGACGTGATGGGCCCCACCGTGATGAAGAATGCCAGCGAGAAGGCGGCGGTGAATGCGACCCGCTGGAGCGTGCTGGGGTTGTCGCTGCTGGCCTACCTGATCGCACTGCTCAACCCCGGCTCGCTGGTCATGATCCTGCTGACTGCATACGGTTTGATCGTGCAGCTGTTCCCGATGGTGGTCGGGGCGCTCTTCATGCCTCAGCTACGGCGTGCCAGCGTGATGGCCGGCGCCCTGGCCGGCAGCCTCGCCTACCTGTTGATGGACTTCGTATGGAGCTCGCCGTTTGGCTGGCACGCCGGAGTCTGGGCGATCCTGTTGAATATTCTGGTAGTGGCGGCCTGGCAGTGCATCGGGCGCCCTGACAGCGATGCATCAAAAACCAGCCCGGCCAGTCGCTAAGCGGCAAGGAGACTCGACGAATGACGATGCGACACGATACGGCAGCAGCCACCGGCAGTGACAATGATCTCAGGGGCGCCATCGGCGCCCGGGTGGAGGCCGCCTTCGATGAAGTGCAGGCGCTCTATCGCCAGCTCCACCAGTACCCCGAGTTGCCGTTCCAGGAGCACCAGACCAGCGCTCGCCTCGCCGAGGCACTGGAGGCGCTGGGCTATGCGGTGACCCGTGGCGTGGGTGGCACCGGCGTGGTGGCCGTGCTCGAGAACGGCGAGGGCCCCACGGTGATGCTGCGTGGCGATATGGACGCCCTGCCGATCAAGGAGGACACCGGCCTGGACTATGCCAGCACGCGTACCGCGGAGACCGAGAGCGGCACGGTACCGCTGATGCATGCCTGCGGCCACGACCTGCACAGCAGTTGCGTGGTAGGCGCCGGTGCGGTGATGGCGGGGCTCAAGGAGCGCTGGTCCGGCACCCTGATGCTGATCTGCCAGCCCGCCGAGGAGATCTTCGGCGGGGCCCGGGCGATGCTCGACGACGGCCTTTACGAGCGCTTCGCCCGGCCGGATGTGATCCTCGGCCAGCACAACATGCCGGCACTTGCCGGCACCGTGGGGCATCGCCCCGGCGGTTCCATGGCCGCCTGCACCAACCTGGCGGTGACCGTTCACGGCGCCGGCGGCCACGGCTCCATGCCGGCCCAGACGGTGGATCCGGTGGTGATCGCCGCGCATATCGTGACCCGGCTGCAGACCATCGTCTCCCGTGAGGTGCCGCCGGAGGAGACGGTGGTGGTCACGGTGGGCAAGCTCGCCGCCGGCACCCAGGCCAATATCATCCCGCACTCGGCGGAGCTGGAGATCAACGTGCGCAGCTTCGACGACGCCCTGCACCGCCAGGTGGTGGCGAGCATCGAGCGCATCATCCGCGCCGAGTGCGCGGCGGGCCGCTCGCCGAAGCCTCCGGAGTTCCGGGTGCTCAACGAGACCATCGCCCTGCACAACGACCCGGCGACGGTGGCGCGAGTGCGCGAGGCCCACGCCGCCCAGTTCGGCGAGGATGCCCTCTACGCCATGCCGCGCCTGAATGGCAGTGAAGACTTCCCCTTCTTCGGCAACGCCGAGGCGGGGGGCTTCGGTGGCGAGGATATCCCCTATGTCTACTGGTTCATCGGTGCCACGCCGGCCGAGCGCTGGGCCGGGACCCCGGGGGAGGGCGTGGCACAGAAGATGCGCCACCTGGAGATGCCCCACTCGCCCTACTACTTCCCTGGCAACGCGGTCACCATGCGCACCGGCATGGCGGCGCTGGCCTCGGGAGCGCTGGCGTACCTGACGCCCTGACGCCTGACGTCGCCCAGAACGCAGCAGGCCGACCCCGAGGGGTCGGCCTGCTGCGCTTGTGCCCGGGGCGGAGGGCGTCGATTCAGCACTCGATGGCGTTGACGGCAAGCCCGCCGCGGGAGGTCTCCTTGTACTTGTCCTGCATATCGGCGCCGGTGTCGCGCATGGTGCGGATCACCTTGTCGAGCGAGATGAAGTGCTCTCCATCACCGCGCAGGGCCATCTGGGCGGCGTTGATCGCCTTCACCGAGGCGATGGCGTTGCGCTCGATGCAGGGCACCTGGACGAGGCCGCCGACCGGGTCGCAGGTCAGCCCCAGGTTGTGCTCCAGGCCGATCTCGGCGGCGTTCTCCACCTGGTCGATGGTGCCGCCCATCACCTCGGTGAGGCCGGCGGCGGCCATGGCGCAGGCCGAGCCGACCTCGCCCTGGCAACCCACCTCGGCACCGGAGATGGAGGCGTTCTTCTTGCACAGGATGCCCACGGCGCCGGCGGCCAGCAGGAAGTCGACCACGTCGCGCTCGTCGGCCCCGGCCTGGAACTGCATGTAGTACTGCAGTACCGCCGGGATGATGCCCGCGGCGCCGTTGGTGGGCGCGGTGACCATGCGCCCGCCGGCGGCATTCTCCTCGTTGACCGCCAGGGCGTAGAGGTTGACCCAGTCCATGGCCGACATGGTGGAGGCGATCAGCGAATGGTCGTCCTTGCTGGCCAGCATGTGCCGATAGAGGGTCTTGGCACGACGCTTGACGTTGAGCCCTCCGGGCAGGATGCCCTCGGCCTCCATGCCTTTCTCGACGCAGGCCTGCATAGCTCGCCAGATGCTGGCGAGGCCCTCGCGAATCTCCGACTCGCTGCGCCATGCCTTCTCGTTCTCCAGCATCAGCTCGCTGATACGCAGGTCGTGCTCGCGACACAGCCGCAGCAGTTCCTCGGCGCTGTTGAAGTCGTAGGGCAGCGGGGTCGTGTCCGCATCCAGGGAGCCCGCGGCGGCCTGGGCCTCATCGATCACGAAGCCGCCGCCCACCGAATAGTAAGTGTTGCGGTGGAGCTCCTCGCTGTGACCGTGGGCGATCAGGCGCATGGCATTGGGGTGGTGGGGTAGGCACTCCTCAAGCAACTGCATGTCGCGTGCCCAGATGAACGGCACGCTATGGCGGCCATCCAGGCGCAGCGCCTGGGCCTCCTGCAGCTCCTCGATGGAGGGGGCGATGATGTCCGGGTCGATGCGATCCGGACGCTCGCCCATCAGCCCCATGATCACGGCGTGGTCTGTGCCATGGCCGATGCCGGTGGCGGAGAGCGAGCCGAAGAGCTCTACCTCGACCCTTGCCACGCGGGTCAGCAGGTCGCGCTCCTTGAGCTCGCCGACGAAGTCGTAGGCGGCCCGCATCGGGCCCACGGTGTGGGAGCTTGACGGCCCCACGCCGATCTTGAACAGGTCGAAGACGCTGATGGACATGCCAGTTCCCCCTCTGTCGATAGGAGCGATGGGTGGCGCGCCGGGGCGACGGATCACCCCGAGCAGATGCCTACTTCCCGCGGTAGTAGCCCGGAGCAACGAAGGGGGTCTTGCTGATGGTCATCGGCAGGTGCTTGCCGCGTACCTCGGCGTAGACGGTGGTGCCCACCTCGGCGTGCTCCAGAGTCACATAGCCCAGTGCCACCGGCTTGCCGACGCTGGGGCCGAAACCGCCGGAGGTCACCGCGCCGATGGTGTTGCCCTCGGCGTCGAGTAGCGGGGCGCCCTCACGTACCGGAGCACGACCCTCGCCGAGCAGGCCGACCCGCTTGCGGGTGTGGTCCTTGGCTTCGACCTGGTGGAGGATCGCCTCGGCCCCCGGGAAGCCGCCGGGACGCTCGCCACCGTTGCGGCGTGGCTTGCCGATGGCCCAGATGAGGCCGGCTTCCACCGGCAGGGTGGTGGTGTCGATATCGTGCCCGTAGAGGCACAGGCCGGCCTCCAGGCGCAGGGAGTCCCGGGCACCCAGGCCGATCGCCTCGACCTCCGGCTCCGCCAGCAGGCGGCGTGCCAGGGCCTCGGTCTGCTCGGCAGCCACCGAGATCTCGAAGCCGTCCTCGCCGGTGTAGCCGCTGCGGCTGACCCACACCGGAATGCCGTCGATCTCGAAGTGCCCGTGCTGCATGAAGACCATCTCGGTGGCCTCCGGGCACAGCCTCTTCAGCATCTCGGCGGTCTGCGGGCCCTGGATGGCGATCAGGCCGCGATCCAGCTCCTCGATCTCGTGGCCGGCGGGCAGGTTGGCGCGCAGGTGGGCGATGTCCTGGTCCCGGCAGGCGGCGTTGACCACCAGATAGAGGTGGTCACCGGCGTTGACCACCATCAGGTCGTCGAGAATGCCGCCCGCCGCGTTGGTGAAGATGGCATAACGCTGCATGCCCTCGGGCAGGCCGACGATATCCGCCGGGACCAGGGTCTCCAGCGCCTCGGCAGGAGAGGGGCCGCGCAGCAGCAGCTGCCCCATGTGCGAGACGTCGAACAACCCGCAGGCCGTGCGCGTGTGCTCATGCTCCTTCTTCACGCCCAGCGGGTATTGCACTGGCATCTCGTAGCCAGCGAACGGCACCAGCTTGGCGCCGAGCTCGACGTGCAGTTCATGGAGAGGGGTACGCTTAAGCTCGCTCATGGGGGCCTCCGATAACAGGGAAAACAAAGCGGCGTGTCTCAAGGATAGCGGCAACCGGACAGCATGGCGTCTAGAGTAGACGATGTTTCCTATTGGAAACAATGGGCGTCATCAAGAATTGCTCCCGCCGTGCTGGCATGCCGGGGAAGAACCGGCCTTTTCATGGGGGCAGCGAGGAGATTGGCCGGCGTTGCGTGATGGGGTCGGGCAGCGAGACGCCGCTCGACGGGGCGGCGTTGGCGAAGGTCGGATTTTCTTATTGGAAACAGCTCGCTCCCGAGCTGTTTCCAGGTGAGCTGTTTCCAGGTGGCGAGCGGTCGGCGAGTCAGTGAGTCGGTGACAGCGGCCCGCCGTTGATCGCCGAGAGCGCCTCGTTGGCGTCGAGGATCTGGGCCTCGATGCCGGTCACGCCCATCCCCTCCAGGCGGGCGCTGTGCATCCGCCGATAGGCCTCGGCCTCATCGCGGGTGGCGAAGAGGTAGACGCCGCCGGCCCGCTTGCCCGCGGGATCCTCGGTCCAGATCTTCCACAGCAGGCCGGGCTCATCGTTGATGGAGCGGGCCAGCGGTGTCATGGCCTCGACCATGGCGTCGCCGAACGGGCCATCGAAGGGGAAGTGCACCTGTAGAATAACGGCCATGGAGGCGCTCCTTGTCATGCTGGTGAAGGTTGCGTGGCTGGGCTTGGGCGAAGCCGGCGTCGAAGCCGGCTGGCTGGCGCTTAGAGCCGGCTGGCCACGGCGTCCAGGAACCCCTCCATGTCGACCAGGGTCTCGGCCTCCGGGGCGGTGGTCTTGCCCTTGAGGTCGCCGGTGATGATGCCGGCGTCGACGGTGTCGATCAGCGCATGCTTGAGGCGCTGGGCGTAGTCGATCAGGGCGGCGTTCCCCTCCCGCTCGCCCAGGGTCTCCAGGGCGTTGGCCACGGCGAACAGCAGCGCGGAGGAGTTGAAGTGTGCCTCGCGGCCGTCCGTTTCCAGATACTTCAGGTAGAGGTCGTGGGCGGTGCCGTGGGGCGCCTCGAACAGCATGGTGCCGTCCTTGCTCTCGATGATCGAGCTGGCGGTGGCCAGGCTGCCGCCGAGGGCGGCGGAGATGTCCGAGAAGATGTCGCCGTCCAGGTTCTGCGCCGGATAGAGGGCGTTGCGGGGCGGGTCGGTGATCATCTTGATGAGCTGGCTGGAGGGCCGCATGATCATGAACGAGGGCGGCGGGGTGCCGCCGTCGGCCAGCTCGCGGCGCACGTCGGTGATGGCGGTGCTGAAGACCTCGTCGTACTCCATGTATTCGCGCTTGAGCCCGAAGTAGACCTCCTTGCCCTTGCGCGAGGCGTCGCGGAACACCTGCAGGATCCAGTCCTTGATCGCCACGCGGTCGTTGGACATCAGCAGGATGGGGTCGCCCTTGCTGACGTGGCGGGCGTGCCGCTCCTCGCCGTCGACGATCACCTTGAGGATGCCGTCTTCCTCGGCCGGGGCGTTGAAGCTGCCATACTGGTCGCCACCGCCGGCGCTCATGCGCGAGATCGAGACTTGGGCCTTGCGGTCCGGGATGCCGAACTGGCGCAACTGCTCCACCAGCTTGAAGAGCTTGCGTCCGGTGGTGTTGTCGGGCACGCCCCACAGCGCTCGTTCGGGCGGGTTGGCCACGAGGCGCGCGGCCTGGGCATCGATCAGCTCATAGAAGTAGTGGAGCCCCAGCGCCTCGACCTGCTCGCGGTAGTGGGTCTCGTAGATGCCTTCGATGGCGGCACGCATCACCCCGTCGTAGCCGGAGATCACGGTGTCCTTGAGGCCCAGGTAGATGTCGCGCTGCTCATCGATGGCGCGCTGGAAGAAGCGGTGGGCCCAGGCCTTGACGTCCTCCAGGTCGTTGGTGGCGAGCAGCCAGGGGTCGCCCTTCCTGACCTCGCGGCGGTGCAGCTCCACCGGGTTGCCGCTGGCGCCGACGAACATCAGCTTGACCACCCCGGTGGCGTCGGAGAGGGCGTTGTAGCTGTCCTTGATGCCGCCCACGTCCATGGTGTCGACCACGATATCGCGGCCGATCCAGGCCGGCGGGTCGAACTGCAGGTTGCGAAACGGGATGTCCTCGCGGGTGATATTGCCGCCGATGCCCTTGCGAATGGCGCCGTTGGGTGACTTGGTGGCCAGCGGATGCAGCTTGGTGCCGTCGAGCTCGGGGTGCTTGGCCAGCAGCTCGCCGAGCTGGGTCCGGTTGACCGTCATGCCGGCGTTCTTGATGCCGACGCCGTGCTGCTTGAGGGCCTCGACGGCGTCGATGATCACCTGGCCGTTGCTGGTCAGCCGCTGCTCGGCGGAGAGGTCGATCTCGACCAGCGGAATATCCAGCCGGGAGGTCACGAAGGTATCGAGGATCTTCTCGAAGGCTACCTGGGCCATCTCGTCACCGTGGAGGATGACCAGGGGGGCGTCGACTGTGATCTTGCTGCTCATCGCCTCGTCTCATTTTCAGCACGCTGGGAAGTGCGCCTAGGGTACGCCGGAAGCCCGGGAGGCGCCATTCCCCCAAGGGGGAAGGTAGGGCCATCGCCGATGGCAGCACCGATCAAGGCTGTTCCGGCGACAGGCCTTCGAGGGGGCGCTACGAGTACGTCCTTGTAGGCTACCTCGGCCATCCCTGGTCCTCGGACCCCCTCTCCGACCTGTCCCCGGCGCCTTTCGCTATCGCCCTGTCGGTAACCGCGATAGCCAGCAGTGGGAGAGGGCCCTTACCCCTCGCTGCCGGCCCAGCGCTCGTCGGGGTGGACCTCGTTGGCGGGCAGCACCGGGTCGTAGCCATCCTCGCGCAGCGCTTCGATCACCTCCCGGGTATGCTCGCTGCCCAGGGTCTCCAGGGTCGCCTCCACTTCGGTGGCGCGCAGCGAGAGGTCGGTGAAGGTGCGATGATGAGCGATCTGGATGACGTTGGCGTGGCATTCGGCCAGGCGCCGGGTCAGCTCGGCCAGGGCGCCGGGCACGTCGGGGATCGCCACGCGCACTCGCACGATGCGCCCGCTGCGTACCAGGCCGCGCTGGATCACCGAGGAGAGCGCCAGCATGTCGATGTTGCCGCCGCACAGGATCAGCCCCACCTTGCGCCCGCGGTAGCGTTCCGGGTCGGCCAGCACCGCGGCCAGGCCGGCGGCGCCGGCGCCCTCCGCCACGCTCTTCTCGATCTCCAGCAGCAGCAGGATGGCGCGTTCGATCTCGGGTTCGTCCACCAGCACGATATCACTCACCCGCTCGCGCACGATGGGCAGGGTCAGCTTGCCCGGCTGCTTGACGGCGATGCCCTCGGCCAGGGTGGCCAGGCCGCAGTGGATCGGCTCCCCGGCCAGCGCCTGTTGCATGGCGGGGAAGCGCTGGGTCTGCACGCCGACGACCTCGATGCCGGGCTTGAGCTCGGTGGCGGCGATGGCGTTGCCGCTGATCAGCCCGCCGCCACCGATGGGGATGACCAGGGCGTCGAGGTCGGGGGCGTCCTCGAGCATCTCCAGGGCGATGGTGCCCTGGCCGGCGATGATGCGCTCATCATCGTAGGGGTGCACGAACACCAGGTTGCGCTCGGCGGCGAGGCGGTGGGCGTAGTCGCCGGCCTCGGCGACCCCGTCACCATGGAGGTGCACCTCCGCGCCAAGCTGGCGGGTGTTGTGCACCTTGAGGTTGGGGGTATGGCGGGGCATGACGATGGTGGCGCGGATGCCCAATCGGGCGGCGTGATAGGCCACCGCCTGGGCGTGGTTGCCGGCGGACATGGCGATCACGCCTCGGGCGCGCTCCTCGGGAGACAGCGTCAGCAGGTGATTGAGCGCCCCGCGCTCCTTGAAGGCGGCGGTGAACTGGTGGTTCTCGAACTTGATGAAGAGCTCGCAGCCGGCGATTCGCGACAGGGTGTGGGAGTGCAGGCAGGGGGTGCGCTCCACACTTCCCCGGATGCGCTCGGCGGCGGTGCGGATGTCGTCGAGGGTCACGCTCATGGTGGGGGGCCTCCGGTTCTGGGCTGACCTTCATGATGCGTTGTCGCAAAGTTGATGTCGAAATGGACATCGCAACGGATGTCACGAGGCGCGTTGAAACGCATGTCGAAACCTTGGCGCCTGGGATAGAGTCCATCCAGGCACACCTTTTATCCGTGCATGTGATCACGAGGAGAACGCGATGAACGCCAGCAAGATACTGCAACAGCTGATGCAGCAGGCCGGTGGCCAATCCAGCGGCTCGTCCGGTGGTGCCGGTCAGGGCGGCTCGGGGCTGGATCTCAAGGGCATGTTCGATGGCCTGTCGCGCCAACTGGGCGGCGCTAGCCAGGGCGGCGGTTCGGGCGGAGGTTCGGGAATCGACGTCAAGAGCCTGCTGGGCGGTGGCGCCCTGGGGCTGCTGGTGGGCTCCAAGCGCGGACGCAAGCTGGGCGGCAAGGCGCTCAAGTATGGCGCCATCGCCGGCGTCGGCGCGCTGGCCTGGAAGGCTTGGCAGAGCTCGCGCAGCGGCTCAGGGGAGGGCGCCTCGGTGCCGGCGGAGGGTGAGCCGGTGGAGCGGCTGGGCGGCCAGGCCCTCGAGCGGCGCAGCCTGGAGCTGCTGCAGGCGATGATCATGGCGGCCCGCGCCGATGGCCATATCGACGACCAGGAGCGCGAACTGATCGCCGGCCAGATTGACGCCCTGGGAGCGGATCAGGAGCTGCATGCCTGGGTGGAGCGCCAGCTTCAGGCGCCGCTGGACGCCGAGGCCCTGGCGGCCCAGGTGGATTCGCCCCAGGCGGCCCGGGAGATGTACCTGATCAGCGTGGCGGTAGTCGATGAGCAGAATGCCATGGAACGGGCCTGGCTCGACCAGCTCGGTAAGGCACTGGCGCTGCCCGACGCGGTTACCGTCGAGCTGGAGCACCAGGCCCGGGAGGCCGGTTGATGGCCGAGCCATTGATGGTGCTGGCCACCGGGCTGGGCACGGGGCTCTCGCCCTGGGCCTCGGGCACGCTGGGCGCGCTGCTCGGCGTGCCGCTGGCCTGGTGGCTGCTGGGGCGGGCCCGGCGGGTGCAGGTGGCGGTGACGCTGGCGCTGCTGCTGGCTGCGGTGCCGGTGTGTCACCTGGCCGAGCAGGCCTTGGTCGCCAAGGATGACGGGCGCATCGTGCTCGACGAGATCGTCGCCTTCCCGGTGGCGGTGCTGGGGCTGGCGGCAGCGCGCCAGCCGCTGGCCATGGCCTCGGCTTTCGTGGTCTATCGGGTGTTCGATGCTACCAAGCCGCCGCCGGTGAGCCTGGCCGAGGCGGTGCCCGGTGGCGCTGGTGTCGTGCTGGACGACGTCATCGCCGCGGCCATGGCGTGGCTGGTGATGGCCGCCGGCCTCGCGCTGTGGCGGCGGCGTCAGGCCTCCTCCTGAGTCGGCGGCGGGAAGCGCACGTCGAAGCCGCGGGCGTCGAGCTGGCGGATCTCGCGGGGTCGGCCCTGGTCGTCGAAGTCGACCAGGCCGATCCCGCTGCCGTTCCACAGCCGCTCGCCGGCCTTGGCGTGGTCGGGATCGCGGGGCGTGATCGCCAGGCGGCGGCGCTTGGTGAACCAATTGAGCGGTGACCAGGGCGCATAGAGCCAGCGATTCAGGCGATCGAACCAGTCGAGCAGGGTGTCGGGGAAGGCGTTCTTGATGCCGCTGGAGGTGATCTGCCACAACCGCGGCCCCTGGCGGCGCTGGCGGATGCGGATGTCGTAGGCGAAGGAGTAGTGCACGTCGCCGGAGAGGATCACGTAGTTCCCCGGGGTGCGCGAGTGGCGGAAGATATTGAGCAGCACGCTGGCCGCGCCGCGGTGGGCCATCCAGTTCTCGGCGTCCACCAGCAGCGGCCTGCCGGCCAGGGTGAAGAGCTTCTGTATCACCTCGATCAGCTTGACCCCGAACATCGGCGCCGGCGAGACGATGATCACCGAGTGGTGGTGGAGCAGCGCCTGCTGGAACTCGCTTAGCGCCTCCCAGTCCATCAGGCCCGATGGGCGTCCGGGGCTGCGCTCGCTGCGCCAGCGCCGGGTACGGGTGTCGAGCACCACCAGCGGCGGTTCGCCGGGGATCTCGAACTCCCAGCCTTCGAAGCGCAGCAGCCGTGAGAGCTGGGCATCCCACGCCTCGCCGTCGAGCCAGCCGTCGCCGGCCTCGGCCCGCGCGAGCAGCTCGCTGGCCTCCTCCAGTGGGGCGGTCAGGCGTTCGGGGTCGTTGCCCCAGCCCTGGAAGAGCAGGTAGCCGAGCAGGGCGTTGCCGATGATGCGCCGCGAGAAGGGGTGGCCGTAGGCGGTGCGTTCCCAGTCGGCGGTCAGGTTCCAGTCGTCGGTGATGTCGTGGTCATCGAAGATCATCAGGGTCGGCAGCCGCGCCAGCAGGCGTGCGGCGGCGGGCAGGCCGGCCACGAAGCGTTCGATCACCGCCTTCTGCTCGTCGAACAGCGCGGTATTCTGGTCATCCAGCGCCGGCGCCTCCACCTCGGTCAGTGACCAGGGCGTGGGCGACCATACCAGCAGGTACATGGCCACCACCTCGGCGAACGTGACCAGGTGGTTGCGGGCGTTGGCCGAGGTGAACACCGGCTTGCGCACCCCGCCGAAGAAGCGTTCGCGCAGGTTCTCGCTGCTCTTGACATCGGGCAGCAGCGACTCGCGGTCGTAGTAGTGGGCGGCCTCGCCGTGCAACGCCTGGCTGTCGGCCACCACGGCGCCCTCCAGCGGCTCGTCGAACAGGCTCAGTCGGCGGATCAGCGCGTGAATGGCCACCAGCATGGGGCCGGCGACGTCGTCGGCGTAGACCTGGTCGCCGGTCATCAACAGCCAGGCGGGACGTTCCGCGGGGGCCGTGTGGCGCTTGGCCAGCCATGCCTCGGCGCGTGCCAGGCCATCGCCGCCGTCGTGGTGGGGCTTGCGACAGGAGCCGTGCAGCAGGCGATGGTGGCGGCCGGCCAGCACGAAGGCGGGCAGCTCGCCCTCGGCGTCGAGCAGGTGGGGGCCCCAGTCGGCGATGCCGCGTTGGCCCCCGCTGTCGTGAACACGGAGATCGTAGGCGATCAGGGTGTCGGTCGGCAGCGGCGTTGCGAGTGGCAGGTCGATCAGGTGCAGCCAGGCGTGGTGGCCCACCGGCACCCGACGGCAGTGCTCCTCGGTGAGGGTGACCCGGCGCGTGGCCTCGCCGGCCGGCGTGAGGACGAGGGTCAGCGCGAGGGGGCGGCTCGCCGCCAGCCACAGCACCAGGCGGTCGGGCGCGAGGCGACGCAGCAGCGGGCCGGCGAGTACGGGGGGCAGGGCGGTCTCTTCCATGGATGTGATCGTCATGCGGTTTCCTGGGGTCATCCCGAGACAGGTCTCGCGGCGACAGGTTCCTGCCTCGCCGATGGTGCGGCCAGCGGGCTTGACGGCAGCCAGACCCGGGCGGCGAGCCCACCGAGCGCCGAGCGCGCCAGGTTGAGCTCGCCACCGTGCAGCTCCGCGAGCTCGTTCACGATGGCAAGCCCCAGCCCGCTCTGGGAGCGCTGCTCGTCGAGCCGCGCCCCACGCGCCAGGGCCTCCCGGCGCTGGGCCTCGTCCATGCCGGGGCCGTCGTCCTCCACCGCCAACCACACCCCGTCGGCTGCCTCGCCGCCGCTCAGCCGCACCTCCCCCGTGGCCCAGCGCAGGGCGTTGTCGAGCAGGTTGCCGGCCAGCTCCTGGAGGTCCTGGGGGTCCAGGCGCAGGCGCAGCGTCGCCGGCAGCGCCACCGTCAGTGCAATGCCGCGTCGCTCGGCCAGGCGGCCCAGCCCCTCGACGATGGGGGCGAGCACTGCGGCCACCGCGATGCGCGGCGCCAGGCCGGCGTCGCCCGCCGCGGTGGCCCGCGCCAGGTGGTGGCGCACCGCGGCGTCGATGCGCGCGAGCTCCTCGCGGAGGCGCCCGCGCCGTGGCTCCTCGATGCCGTCGGCCAGGGTGGTCAGCACGCTGACCGGGGTCTTCAGGGCGTGGGCGAGGTTGCCGGCGGCGTGGCGGGCGTGGGCCATCAGTCGACGGTCGCGCTCCAGCACCCCGTTCATGGCCGCGGCCAGGCGGGCGAGCTCCTCCGGGAGGCGGGTGTCCAGGTGCTCGGCCTCGCCATCCTCCACCCGGCGCAGGTCGGCGCGCAGGCGGCGCAGGGGGGCCAGCCCCCAGCGGACCTGCAGCGCCAGGGTGGCCAGCAGCAGCACGCCGAGGCCGGCCAGGGAGAGCACCACCAGGCGGTTGAAGCGGGCGATCTCGGTGTCCAGCGGCTCCCGGGAGATCGCCACGGCGACGTGCAGCGGCGCGGCCAGCGGGGCGAGGCGGATGTCGCGCTCGATGGCGCGCAGCGGCGTGTCGCGAGGCCCCGGCAGGTCACGGAAGGTGACCTCAGGGTGAGCGGCCGTGGCCAGGCGCTGGTCCCACAGCGAGCGCGAGGTGAGGGTGTGATCGCCGCCGTCGCTGGCCTGCCAGTACCAGCCGGAGAAGACCCGGGTGAAGCGTGGCTCGCCCAGGTCGCGCTGCAGCACCAGTGCGCCCTCGACGTCGTCCCAGGCCAGCCCGGCGGCGACCACCTGCAGCAGCGATTCGAGGCGCTGGTCGAAGGCGGCGGTGGCGGTGGCCTGGACGTGGCGGGAGAGGGCGATGCCGGAGAGCGGCAGCGAGACCAGCAGGATCAGGAGCGTCGCCAGCATCAGCCGGCTGGCCAGGGAGAGGCGGTGCGGGATCATGGCGCACCGTCGGTGTCGACCAGGCGGTAGCCCTGGCCGCGGCGGGTCTCGATGCGTGCGGCCCCCAGCTTGCGCCGCAGGCGGCTGACCTGCACGTCGATGACGTTGGAGTCGGGTTCGTGGTCGCGATCGTAGACATGCTCGGCGAGTTCGCTGCGGCTGACCACCCGCGGGGCGGCGTGGGCCAGGTAGGCGAGCAGCCGTGACTCCTGGGCGGTGAGGCTGATCGGGCGACCGGCCAGGGTAACGCTGCCGCTGTGGGTGTCGAGGGCCAGCTCGCCGACCCGGATCACCGGGTGGGCGTGGCCGTGGCTGCGGCGCACCAGGGCGTGGAGGCGGAACAGCACCTCGGCGGTCTCGAAGGGCTTGGTCACGTAGTCGTCGGCGCCGGCGGAGAAGCCGGCGGCCTTGTCGGCCCAGCGAGTGCGGGCGGTGAGCACCAGCACCGGCAGCTCGAGGCCGGCCTCGCGCCACTGGGCGAGCCAGCGGCTGCCGTCGCCGTCGGGCAGGCCCAGGTCGAGGATCACGGCGTCGTAGGCCTCGGTGCGCACCAGGAAGTCCGCCTCGCCGCCGCTGGCGGTGTGCTCGAGCAGCAGGCCGGCATCCCGCAGCGCTTCACCCAGCGCCTCGGCCAGCGCCGGGTCGTCCTCCACCAGCAGTACTTTCACGGTGTCTCCTTGCGTCGCATGGCGTCGATCTTCACGCCCTCCATGCCGACCAGCTCGCCGCTTTCGGCAGCGAACTCGAACTCGACCTTCTGCCCCTGGGGGCCGAGCATCTCGATCTCGTAGACCAGGCGGCCGTCGTCGCGCTCCAGCTCCACCTCCAGCACCTGGCCGTCGTAGCGCGCCTCCAGCCAGTCGAGCAGACTCGGCAGCGCCACGATTTGCTCCTCGCGTACCGCCTCGTAGAGATCGTGCCAGTGCTCCTCCGCCGGTGCGGGGGCGGCGGCCAGCAGGATCAGCACGCCGGCCAGCGGCACCAGGCGGGGGCGAGTGCGGGGGCGAGGGTGGGTGCGAGTGTGAGGGTATCGTGTCAGCATGGGCTCAGGGTGCCAGGCGCAACATGAACAGAGCATGAACGCTGCCGTCACCTTCAGGCAAGGTGAGGGGGTGTGTAATGGCCCGGCAACCCGCAGAGATGAGGACACCACCATGCAACGCAAGATGATCCTGACCACTTCCCTGGCCGCCCTGCTGGGCGCCGCCACCCTGGCCCAGGCCGCAGATGATCGCCTGACCACCGAGCGCCTCGACGAGGTGCTGGCCCAGGCCAGCGCCTTCGGCTTCCAGACCTATGGGGAGATCGACGTGAAGCGCGACGACCGCGTCGAGGTCGAAGGCTGGCTCGACGACGAATGGCAGGCCGAGGTGAGCTTCGACCTGACCAGCGGCGAGAGCCTGAAGGAGGAGCGCAAGAAGCGCGACGGCGGCGCCTGGGGCCTCACCGAGGCCGAGGTGCGCGACGCCATGGCGCTGGCCGTGGCCGAGGGCCTGGTCGAGTTCGAGGAGCTCCAGGTCGACCGCGACGGCCGCATCGACATCGAGGGTTATGATGCCGATGGCCGCGAACTTGAGGTGAAGAGCCGCGACGGCGAGGTGCTCGAGGTCGAGCACGATTGATTCCCGGCCGGGGGACTCCCCGGCCACCGGTTCGGCCATCATGAACAGGGCCCGGCGCGATATGCGCCGGGCCCTCTGCCTTGTGCCTGGGGGGCGGCTAGTAGAGCTTGCTGTTTCTCAGCCTGGCGAGTGCCTCGGGTGGCTCAAAGCTGTCGGCGCGCGCACTTTCCCAGTAATCGCGGAACACCGGGTGGCGGTCGGCCCCGCCGGCCAGCAGCTCCCGCGGGGTCAGGAACTCGTGGAGTTCGGCGAAGCTTTTTACCTCGTGGCGCGACAGCCTGTGCAGAACATGCTCCGGGCCCAGTTGGGCGGGGTGCGACAGGCCCGCGGCGCCGAGCATCTCGGCCAGGGCGGCGAGGGTGTTGGTGTGGAAGGTTGCCACCCGCTGTGCCTTGGTCGGCACGTCCAGGCGGCTGCCGCGCAGGGCGTCCTGGGTGGCCACGCCGCTGGGACAGCGGTTGGTGTGGCAGGTCAGGGCCTGGATGCAGCCCAGGGCGAACATGAAGCCGCGGGCGGCATTGCACCAGTCGGCGCCCAGCGCCATGGCCCGGGCGATATCGAAGGCGCTGGTCATCTTGCCGGCCGCGGCGATATGCACTCGCTCACGCAGGCCGGCACCGACCAGGGTGTTGTGCACCAGCTGGAGCGCCTCGGTGAGGGGCATGCCGAGACGGTTGATGAACTCCAGCGGGGCGGCGCCAGTGCCGCCCTCGCCGCCATCCACGACCACGAAATCGGGATGCTCGCCGGTCTCGAGCATCGCCTTGACGATGGCGAACCACTCCCAGGGATGCCCGATGGCGAGCTTGATCCCTACCGGCTTGCCGTCGGCCAGGTCACGCAGCTCGTTGATAAAGGCGATCATCTCCAGCGGGGTGGTGAAGGCCGAATGGGCCGCGGGAGAGATGACGTCCTCGCCCAGGGGGACACCCCGGATCGTGGCGATCTCCGGGGTTATCTTGGCCGCCGGAAGGATGCCGCCGTGGCCCGGTTTTGCCCCCTGGGAGAGCTTGATCTCGATCATCTTCACGGCGTTCTGGCGGGCATGGTGACGGAAGCGCTCGGGGTCGAAGTGTCCCGCCTCGTCGCGGCAGCCGAAGTAGCCCGAGCCGATCTCCCAGACCAGGTCCCCGCCGCGACGATGGTAGGACGAAATCGCTCCCTCCCCGGTATCGTGGTAGAAGCCACCCTCCCGGGCGCCATCGTTCAGGGCCTTGATGGCGTTGGCGGAGAGCGCACCGAAGCTCATCGCCGAGATGTTGAACACGCTGGCCGAGTAGGGGCGTGGACGGCCCGCGCCCACGGTGATGCGGAAGTCTGTCTTCTGCGCATGCACTGGCGCCAGTGAGTGGCCTATCCATTCATAGCCGGGCTGGTTCATGTCGTAGAGCGAGCCGAAGGGCTTCTTGTCGCTGACCCCCTTGGCACGCTGATAGACCAGGCGTCGCTGCTCGCGGGAGAAGGGCACCTGCTCGGTGTCGGTCTGGATGAAATACTGGCGAATCTCGGGGCCGAAGGATTCCAGGTTGTAGCGCAGGTGGGCCAGGATCGGGTAGTTGCGGCTGACCGTTTGATGGCGCTGCAGCAGGTCAAAGGTGCCCAGGGCGGCGAGCAGGCCGAAGGCGAGCACGCCCCAGCCCCACTGGGGCGAGGAGATCATCACGCCTACCAGGCTGGCGGCCAGGCCCAGCAGGCTGGTTGCGTAGGCGCTGAAGCGCAGTGGCAGCGAAGCGAAGCGGGACAGGCGGGACAGGCGGGACATGATGCACTCCTTGGGGATGAGAACATTCATTGCACGGGTGCTCCGCCCCCGTGTCAACGCGCTCGAACCGCTGCGGCGTCGCGTCAGCGCGCGCCGCCGAGGGTGCTGAGCAGCCCCACCACGCTGACCAGGATCAGCACTGCGCCGAGCACCCGGAAGTAGAGGTTGGCACGGCTGCCCGTCAGGTAGCGGTGGGCGCGCTCGCCCAGCAGGTGGCCCACCAGGGCGCAGGGCAGCAGCCACAGCTGATGGATCAGCTGCAGGTCTACCCCGGCGATCAGGAAGGAGACCATCTTGATCAGTACCAGCAGGAACCACAGCACGAAGAGCGTATCGCGTAGCTGGCGGGCCGCCACATGGGTGGCGAAGACCGCCACGATCAGCGGGGCGCCGATCAGCGAGGTGCCGCTGACATAGCCACCGAGGGCCAGCAGCAGGGTGTCCACCCAGCGGCTTCTGCTGCGCCAGGGCCTGTCGAGCACGTAGCCCACCGCGTAGATCATCACGATCACGAAGATGATGCCGCTCATCACATGGCCGGGCAGGGTCAGCAGGCCCACTACCCCGACCAGCTTGGGCACGATCATCACCTTCATGGCCCGCCACAGGTAGGCCCAGTCGATGTTGCCCTCGGCCGGCGGGTGGCCGCCGTTCTCGGCCACCAGCTGGCGATGGCCGTTCCAGGCGATCCAACTGGAGAAGATCAGCAGCTGGATGGCGATGATCGGCAGGAACACCAGCGGCTGGTCGAGGACCAGCAGCAGGAAGGGCAGCGACAGCACCGCCCCGCCGAAGCCCAGGCTGGTGCGCACGAAGCCGCTCCACACGAAGGTCAGGGCGATTGCCAGGTACTGCCAGGCCGCGAGTTCCGCCATCAGGCACCTTCCCCGGGCAGTCGCGCGGCCAGGGCGAAGACGTGATCATCCTCGACCTCCAGGGCGCGTAGCGCCGCCGCCAGGTTGACCAGGTAGTCGCGATTGGGGCCGCTGGGGCCGTGGGCGGCGGCGATCTGCGTGGCGATGGCGTCCAGCGGCGCGTCACCCAGGTAGGCGGCGTTGTCGGCGCCGGCCAGGTAGACCAGCCCCTCGTCGCGGCCGCCGGCGGTATCGTCGAAGTGCAGGGTGATCACTTCGCGCAGGTAGCCGTTCTTCTCGCGCACATCCAGCGGTGACAGCACCTCGGGGGTGATGCGGTAGGCCATGCCGTGGCAGACCGTACCCTGCTCGCGCACCAGGGTGACTACCCGGCCCGGAGCCTCCGGGGTACCGCGATGGTCGTGGGAGCCTTGCCAGAAGCGTCGCACCCAGCCATGGATATGGGCCGGGCGGCGTTCGAGGTAGGGGAAGTCGGCTTTCCAGATCAGCGAGCCGTAGCCGAACAGCCAGATGGCGTGGTGGCCGGCGAAGTGGTTGCGCTGGCGATTCAGTTGGGTGGTGTCGTGACTCATGGCTGTGGTCGTGGCGATCGGTAGTCGGCAAAGTGTTCATGATGCGCCGCCGGCGGCGCGATGTCGAAGGCACCTTCAGGCGCCGGGGCGTCCCCATACCGCCTCCAGGGCCGAGAGGGCCTCGGCGATCACCGGCTCCTCCTCGCGCCCGCGGGGCCACAGGAAGCAGAGCGCGCAGGGCAGGCAGACCTCCTCGGCGAGCGCCAGGCCGCGCTCCTGGCGCTCGGTCATGGCCAGGGTGTCCCGCGCCAGGCTCAGTCCCACGCCGGCGCGCACCAGGTCGAGCATGCAGGCCTCCTGGTCGACCCGGGCCACCCCGCGTGGCGTAAGCCCCAGGGGGGCAAGTGCCCCCGCCAGCAGGCGGTGATGCACCGAGTCGGGAGGCGTGACGATCCACGGCAGGCCGGCCAGCCGTGTCCAGTCCGTCCCGGCCAGGCGACCGCCCCAACCAGGCGGGGCGATCACGCGGTAGGCGAAGTGGGTCAGCTCGCGGTAGGCAATGGCGTCGGCCTGCTCGTCGGGCCCCGCACCCGGCGGCGCCAGGTAGAAGCCGACATCGAGTTCGTCGCGGGCCAGGCGCCTCAGCACGCTGCCGCTCATGCCGTGGGAGAGCTCGGTCTCCAGCTGCGGGGCACGCTCCACCAGGCGGTGCAGGAAGGCGCCCAGGCGGATGAACTCGGGGTCGACGATGGTGCCGATGCGCAGCCGCCCGCGCAGGGTGCTGTGTAGCGCCCGGGCCTGCTGCTCGAAGGCGGTCACGGCGGCCAGCGCCTTCTCGGCGGCGGGCAGCAGCGCCTCGCCATCCTCGCTGAGGGTAAGCCCCTGGGGGCGGCGGCGGAACAGGGTCAGCCCGACCTCCTGCTGGAGCTGCTTGAGCTTGAGGCTGACCGCAGGCTGGGTCAGGTAGAGGCGCTCGGCGGCGCGCGAAACGCTGCCCGCGCGGGCCACGCCGACGAAGGCGCGCAGGGTCTGAAGATCCGCCATGGGGCGCTCCGGCTCGAGTGATATCAGTAAAACTTATATCGTGATTTTGAATTTATCAATTGATCCCGCCCGGCGGCACGCTAGTCTGACAGGGCTGCATCCCCATGATACGGCCCCCTAGACCCATCTCCCGGGGATACCCATACGACAAGACGAGGCGAGGCATGAGCACAGTCAGCATCCAGCATTATATCGATGGTCGAATCTCCGGCGGCGAGTCCGGCCGCACTTCCCCGGTCACCAACCCCGCCACCGGGGAGGTGACCGGCCGGGTGGCCCTGGCCAGCGCCGCCGACGTCGATGACGCGGTGGCCGCCGCCGTGGCGGCCTTCCCGGCCTGGGCCGACACCCCGCCGATCCGCCGGGCACGGGTGCTGTTCAAGTTCCTCGAGCTGCTCAACGCCAACCGGGACGCCCTGGCCGCGGCGATCACCCGTGAGCATGGCAAGGTGTTCACCGACGCCCAGGGCGAGGTGGCCCGGGGCATCGATGTCGTCGAGTTCGCCTGCGGCATCCCGCAGCTGCTCAAGGGCGACTACACCGAGCAGGTGAGCACCGGCATCGACAACTGGACGATGCGCCAGCCGCTTGGCGTGGTGGCCGGCATCACGCCGTTCAACTTCCCGGCCATGGTGCCGATGTGGATGTTCCCGGTCGCCATCGCCACCGGCAACACCTTCATCCTCAAGCCCAGCCCCCTCGACCCCAGTGCCTCGCTGATGATCGCCGACCTGCTCCAGCAGGCCGGGCTGCCGGATGGCGTCTTCAACGTGGTGCAGGGTGACAAGGAGAGCGTGGAGGCGCTGATCGACCACCCCGAGGTGCGTGCCCTCTCCTTCGTCGGCTCCACGCCCATCGCCAACCTGATCTATGAGCGTGGCGCGCGGCACGGCAAGCGGGTACAGGCCCTGGGCGGGGCCAAGAACCATATGGTGGTGATGCCCGATGCCGATCTCGACAAGGCGGTGGATGCGCTGGTCGGCGCCGCCTACGGCTCCGCCGGCGAGCGCTGCATGGCGATCAGCGTGGCGCTGCTGGTGGGCGACGTGGCCGACCAGGTGGTGCCGCGCCTGGCCGAGCGGGCCCGGGCCCTCAAGGTCAAGGACGGCATGCGGCTCGACGCCGAGATGGGGCCCATCGTCACCCGTGAGGCCCACGCGCGCATCACCGGCTACATTGCCAAGGGGGTGGAGGAGGGCGCCGAGCTGGTGGTCGATGGTCGCGAGTTCGACGCCTCCGCCACCGGCAAGGGCTGCGAGCAGGGCTTCTGGATGGGCGGCACCCTGTTCGACCACGTCACCCCGGAGATGACCATCTATCGGGAGGAGATCTTCGGTCCGGTGCTGGTCTGTGTGCGGGTCCCGGACGTGGCCACCGCCATCGAGCTGATCAATGCCCACGAGTTCGGCAATGGGGTGAGCTGCTTCACCGAGAGCGGCAGTGTGGCCCGTGAGTTCGGGCGGCGCATCCAGGTCGGCATGGTGGGCATCAATGTGCCGATCCCGGTGCCCATGGCCTGGCACGGCTTCGGCGGCTGGAAGCGCTCGCTGTTCGGCGATACCCACGCCTACGGCGAGGAGGGGGTGCGTTTCTACACCAAGCAGAAGTCGATCATGCAGCGCTGGTCCGACTCCATCCGCGGCGGCGCCGAGTTCGCCATGCCGACCCATAAGTAACTCCGGCCACCCAATGCCCAGGCAAGAGGCGCCGGTTTCGCCTCTCGCCGATTGCGACGTGAGAGCACGCCATGGCGGAACAAGAATTCGACTATATCGTGGTGGGGGCCGGCACCGCCGGCTGCCTGCTGGCCAACCGCTTGAGCGCCGACCCGGCCAACCGGGTGCTGCTGATCGAGGCGGGCGGCCGCGACAACTACCACTGGATCCATATCCCGGTGGGCTACCTCTACTGCATCGACAACCCGCGTACCGACTGGCGGTTTCGCACCGAGCCGGACGACGGCCTCAACGGCCGCTCGCTGATCTACCCGCGGGGCAAGACCCTGGGCGGCTGTTCGAGCATCAATGGCATGCTCTACCTGCGCGGCCAGGCCCGCGACTATGACGGCTGGGCCGAGTTCACCGGGGAGCCCGAATGGCGCTGGGAGAACTGCCTGGCGGACTTCATGCGCCACGAGGACCATCATCGCCTGGATGAGGACGGTGATGCCGACCCCGAGCACGCCGCCTTCCATGGCCACGGTGGCGAGTGGCGGGTGGAGAAACAGCGCCTCAAGTGGCAGGTGCTCGACGACTTCGCCACCGCGGCCGTGGAGGCCGGCATCCCGCGCACGCGGGACTTCAATCGCGGCGACAACGAGGGGGTCGACTACTTCGAGGTCAACCAGCGCTCGGGCTGGCGCTGGAACACTTCCAAGGCCTTCCTGCGTGGAGCCGAGAAGCGTGACAACCTGACCCTGTGGCACTCCACCCAGGTGCTGGGGCTGGAGATCGCCGGCGAGCGCGGCGAGCCCAGGGCGAGTGGGGTGCGTGTGCTGCGCGACGGAAAGGAGTCGCTGGCTCGCGCCGGGCGCGAGGTGATCCTGGCCGCCGGGGCGATCGGCTCGCCCCAGCTGCTGCAGCTCTCGGGCATCGGCCCGGCGGCGCTGCTCGCCGAACACGACATCCCGGTGGTGGCCGACCTGCCTGGGGTAGGGGAGAACCTCCAGGACCACCTGCAGATCCGTTCGGTCTACAAGGTAACCGGGGCCAGGACCCTCAACACCATGGCCAACTCCCTGGTGGGCAAGGCGAAGATCGGGCTGGAGTACGTCCTCAGGCGCACCGGCCCCATGAGCATGGCACCGTCGCAGCTAGGTGCCTTCACCCGCAGCAGCGAGGCCTTCGCGCACCCCAACATCGAGTACCACGTCCAGCCGCTGAGCCTGCCCGCCTTCGGCCAGCCGCTGGATACCTTTCCGGCGATCACCGCCAGCGTCTGCAACCTCAACCCCACCAGCCGCGGCACGGTACGCATCAGGAGCCGCGACCCGAGCCAGGCCCCGGCCATTGCGCCCAACTACCTGAGCACCCCCGAGGATCGCCAGGTGGCGGCGGATTCGCTGCGTGTCACCCGGCGCATCGTCTCCCAGCCGGCCTTCGCGAAGTACGCTCCCGAGGAGGTCAAGCCCGGCCTCGAGTACCAGAGCGACGCTGACCTGGCGCGCCTGGCCGGCGACATCGGGACCACCATCTTCCACCCGGTAGGCACGGCCAGGATGGGCCGTGACGACGACCCCATGGCGGTGGTCGACCCGCACCTGCGTGTGCGCGGGGTGGCGGGGCTGCGGGTGGTGGACGCCAGCGTGATGCCCACCATCACCAGTGGCAACACCAATTCGCCGACGCTGATGATCGCCGAAAAGGCGGCGGCCTGGATCCTGGCGGGGGAGTGAGTGGCATCGCTTTCGGCCATGCCATGTAAATTTCGGTCATGCCATGCAATTTTCGGCCATGCCATGTAAATAGTATTGACGTGCGCCCGGCGAGGGCGCATGCTGAGCACAGTTGGTTAGCAAGTCGTAACACCCCAGGTAGGCATCGAAGGCTCTAGCGCCTCGATTTTCCCGGGAACGTTTCTTGTTCTACCCACTGCAACTCGGGTATTACCCGGCAAAATCAAAACGCTATTAGAGGAATTCGATAATGGCTACCGGTACCGTCAAGTGGTTCAACGACACCAAGGGCTACGGCTTCATCTCTCCGGACGACAACGGCGACGACCTGTTCGCGCACTTCTCCGAGATCCAGGCCGACGGCTTCAAGACCCTGCAGGACGGCCAGAAGGTCTCCTTCGAGGTCACTCAGGGCAAGAAGGGCCTCCAGGCCTCCAACATCAAGCTCATCGACTGAACGTCGATCGATTATGATGTGACTGCCCTGCAGTCGATGAAAGGCTCGCCACGGCGGGCCTTTCTGCTGTCTGGGTCCCTGGCCCCGATGGCCAGCTCCGGCGCATTGCGCTAGGGTGAAGCCTTGTCCCCGCTGGAGACGAATTCCCATGAGCGAACCCGGTGAGCTGATCATCGACCCCCGCGGCAACAAGCCCGTCGACGCCTGCGTGTTCATCCTCCACGGCCTGGGCGCCGACGGCCACGACTTCGAACCGCTGGTGCCGGCGCTGGCGCTGCCACAGGATGCCAGCGTGCGCTTCATCCTGCCCCATGCTCCGCGCCTGCCGGTGACCATCAACGGCGGCATGGTGATGCCCGCCTGGTACGACATCAAGGAGATGAGCCTCGACCGGCGCGTCGATGAAGCGCAGCTGCACGCCTCCGCGGAGCGCATCCAGGCCCTGGTGCGCGAGCAGATCGGCCACGGCATCGACAGCCGGCGCATCATCCTGGCCGGCTTCTCCCAGGGCGGGGCGGTGGCCTACCAGGCGGCGCTCTCCTTCGAGCGGCCCCTGGGCGGGCTGCTGGCGCTCTCCACCTACTTCGCCACCGCCGAGAGCATCGCGCTGGCCGAGGCCAACCGCGAGCTGCCCATCGAGGTCCACCACGGCAGCTTCGACCCGGTGGTACCCGAGGCGCTGGGCAAGGCGGGCTTCGAGACGGTCAAGCGCCTGGGCTACCCGGCCCACTATCGCCAGTACCCCATGGCGCATGCGGTCTGCCCCCAGCAGGTGGCGGACATCGGCCACTGGCTGGGCAAGTGCCTGGGGCGCTGAGGCGCCTTCAAGGATCGCCACGGGCGTCGCCGGAGGTTGCTTCGCGTGGGGTGTGTCCCGGGGCGAACTGGGTTAGGCTGACAGCAGGGTCCGGAGAGGCCCGCCTACTGCACAGGGAACCTCGGAGTGAGGAGATGGCTGCATTCAGGGAGAGATGGCAACGCTGGTGGCGTGGCGGGGCGGCAGGAGAGCCAGGCCTCGACGCGTTGCTGCTCGAGCACTACCCCGGCGCCGTGATGCTGCTGGACGATCAGGGTGTGGTGCGTCGGGTCAATCCCGCCTTCGAACGCCATGCCGGCCATCCGCCCGAGCAACTGCTGGGCCGGCGTGCCGTGACCCTAGACATCGATCCGCTGCACGGCGACTTCGCCCGGGCATTGGAGCAGTGCGTGACGACCCTGCGGCCCTGGCAGGGCCTGTTGCTGTGCCGACGTGCCGATGGCTCCCTGCGCCATCAGACCACCATGATCCAGCCGCTGGTGCGTGACGAGGGGCCGCTGCGGCTGCTGGTGATGCAGTATGACGTGACCGGCATGCGCGAACGTGAGCTGCGCGACCGCCAGCTGCTGGGGCGTCTGGAGAGTACCGTCTCGCGGGTCCCCAGCGCACTGTTCCGGCTCCGGCAGGGCGGCAATGGACAGCTCGAGTTCCTCTATCTCAGTGAGGCCCTGCGCTCGCTCTTCGGATTGGCGCCGGAGCAGTGCATGGATGACCCCGAGGCCCTGCTCGGCCGGCTGGCCCGAGACGACCGGCAGCGCTTCGAGGCCAGCCTGGCCCAGTCCGCGGTGTCGCTTGCCCCCTGGCAGCTGGAGTTTCGGCTCTCGCTGCCCGAGGGAATACGCTGGATCGAGGCGCGTGCCACGCCCCTGGCACGCGGCCAGGGTGACCTGATGTGGGATGGGCTGCTTATCGACATCGATGAGCGCAAGCAGGTCGAGCAGCGGGTGCAGCGGCTGGTGGGGACCGACATGCTGACCGGGGCCCTCAACCGTCGTGCCTTCCTCGAGCAGGGCGAGGCGGCCCTGGCCCGCGCGACCCGCCACGGCGAGTCGCTGTCCCTTGCCATGCTCGACCTCGACCATTTCAAGGCCTTGAACGATACCTACGGCCATGCCGTGGGCGACCTGGCCCTGCAGGCCTTTGCCACGACCTGTCGTGAATCACTGCGCCCCTACGACCTCTTCGCGCGCATCGGTGGTGAGGAGTTCGTGGTGGTGCTGGTGGACAGCCGTCCCGAGGAAGCCTGGAGCGTGCTGGAGCGTCTGCGGCAGGCGGTTGCCGCCATCGAACTGGAGTCGGAGGGAGAGGTGGTGCGCTTCACTGTCAGCCTGGGGCTTGCGGTACTCGGGGGGGAGGGCTCACTGGAGTCGGGTCTCGCCCAGGCGGATCGCGCGCTCTATCGCGCCAAGCGCAGCGGGCGCAACCGGATCTGCGGCCCCGAGGAACTCATCCAGGACCCCAGGGCCCTGTGAGGAGGGGACGGTAGGTCACGTCACGCCGCTGCCGTCACGGCCAGGGAGGCCTGGCCCCAGGTTTGACCCCGGGCACACCGCGTATCGGGAGGCCCGGGCTCTGCGAGGCGGCCGCCTCTGAGGAGCGCCGCCCCTAGAGCAGCTCCTCGCCGGCCAGTGCCAGGCGCGAGCGTTCCACGCTCTTGAGCGTGACGTGGCCGGCGTGGGGCCAGTCGCGGAAGCGCTGCACCAGCGCCGCCATGCCGCAGGTGTTGGCGGTGAGGTAGGGGGTGTCGATCTGCCCCACGTTGCCCAGGCAGACGATCTTGGTGTTGCGCCCGGCCCGGGTGACCAGTGACTTGAGCTGCTTGGGCGTGAAGTTCTGCGCCTCGTCGATGATCAGGAAGGTGTCGTTGAGGGTGCGCCCGCGCATGAAGCCGGGAGCGCGGATCTGGACCCGGGCGCCGAGCAGCTGGCGGGTGGCGCCGTTGTCCCAGCTGGACTCGCCGTCCTCGTTGCGCAGCAGGTTGTCCATGTTGTCGTGGAAGGCGCCCATCCAGGGCGACATCTTCTCCTCCTCGGTACCCGGCAGGAAGCCGATATCCTCGCTCATGGAGATGGGAGCCCGGGTGAAGACGATGCGCTCGAAGCGCTTGCTGTCCAGGGTCTGCTGGAAGGCCGCGGCCAGCGTCATGAAGGTCTTGCCGGTACCGGCGCTGCCGGCGACGGTGACGAGGTCAATGTCGTCATCCATCAACAGGTTGAAGGCGAAGTTCTGGTGGCAGTCGCTGGCGTGGACGCCCCACACGCTGGGGCCATGGCGATAGTTGGTAATCAGCTCCAGGCGGGCGCGTCGGCCGCTCGCCTCGCGCACGATGGCCTCGAAGCTGGCATCGCCGTCGGCGACCAGCATGCCGGGATGCCAGTCGGCGGGGATCTCGCCCACCAGGTGGTAGACCACGCGTTGCTGGTCACGCTCCACCGTGACGTCCAGGGCCAGGCCATTCCACAGCTCGCTACCGGCATCCGGGTAGATCCGCACGCCCTCCAGCATGGCATCGCTGTCGTCGAAGGCGCGGTCGGTGAGGTAGTCCTCCACCGGCACGCCCAGGGCGGCGGCCTTGACGCGCAGGTTGATGTCCTTGGTGATCAGGATCACCGAGGCGTCGGCGCGTTCGCGGCGCAGGCGGCAGGTCTCGGCCAGGATGCGGTTGTCGGGGGTGTCGTCCAGCGGCTCCAGTGTGGCGAGGTCGGTGTAGCAGAGCAGGCGCAGGCGGCCCTCGGGGCCACTGAGGCGGCGGATGGGGATGCCGTCGCGGATCTGCTCGAGGCCGACGTCGGCGGTGAGGTCGGATAGGGTGCGGCTGACCTGGCGGGCGGTGCGGGCGATCTCGCGGATGCCGTTCTTGTGCTTGTCGAGCTCCTCGAGCACGGTCATGGGGATGACCACCTCGTGCTCGTCGAACTGGTAGAGGGCGGCGGGGTCGTGCAGCAGCACGTTGGTGTCCAGCACGTACAGCCGGGTGGCCTTCTTGTCGATGCGTACCATCGGCGCAGCTCTCCTGATTGTCGCGAGTCAGGCGTCATGTGACGGCCTCATGTCGACACTGTCAGCGCACGATGTCAGGAAGGTGACAGCGACCTGACAGCATCAGTAGCGCTGGTAACTCCTCCTGTGGCCTTGGGCAACTAGCGGCGGGCAATGGGGTGCCCCGCTGACTCGAGCATGGTCGGCGTGGCAGTGGCCGGCAAGGGCGCGTGGTCGGCGAAGGTTCAACGCAGCCGGGTTTACTCCGCGTGGTGGTAGACCCACTCGACGTCCAGGGTGGAGCGGTTGCCGAGATCCGTGAAGTGCTCGGCCAGCCAGGCCTCGGCGGTGTGCCGGCCCGCGTCGCGCAGGTGGCAGAGGAAGGGCCACTCGGCATTCATCTTGCTCGACACGGAGAGCTCGGCAAGTGCCTCGTCGCCGCTGATGCGGTGGAACAGGGCGCCGGCGTAGCAGCCGATGTCGATGCCGTGGTCGCCGAGCAGGCGCTGGAGCATGGCGATCATGCGCACCTCCTTGATCAACGAGGTATTGAAGGTAATCTCGTTGAGGCGGTTCATGATGCCCGCGGCGTCGGTGGGCACCTCGTCACGGTAGATGGGGTTGATCTGCACGATGACGATGTCCCGGGAGCCGCAGTGCTCCATCAGCGGCATCAGTGCCGGGTTGCCGGTGTAGCCGCCGTCCCAGTAAGCCTCGCCGTCGATCTCCACGGCATGGAAGACGCTGGGCAGGCAGGCCGAGGCCATCACCGCCTCGACGCTCATCTCTTCCCGGGTGAAGACGCGCTGCTTGCCGCTGCGCACGTTGGTGGCGGTGACGAAGAGCTTGAGGTCGGGGCAGCGGCGAACCCGCTCGAAGTCGACGCGTTCGGCGATGATGTCGCGCAGCGGATTGAGGTCGAAGGGGTTGAACTGGTAGGGCGAGACCAGTCGACTCATCAGGTCCATGGCCACGTAGCCGGGGGAGTGGTCCAGGCTCCAGTTGCCGGTGAGCATGTCCAGCGGGGTGCGGCGGATGGGGCTGGCCATGCCGGCGCGGCTCACCGCGGCCCAGAAGTCGTGCAGGGCCTGGCGGGTGGTGTCGCGGTCGCCGCGGGTCAGGGCGTCGGCCATCACCACGCCGTTCATGGCACCGGCGCTGGTACCGCTGATGCCCTCGATCTCGATGCGTGGGTCTTCCAGCAGGCGGTCCATCACGCCCCAGGTAAAGGCACCGTGGGCGCCGCCGCCCTGCAGCGCCAGGTCGATATGCTTGGTCTCGCTCATGCTCACCCTCGTTCGGTCGTCAGGCCATGATGCAGCGACGCATCATGGCAGCTTCTCGCCGCCGAGGGAAAGTGATGGCTACTGCATGGCGAGCTGCTGGTCCGGGGTGCGGTCGCAGTCGAGGTAGGCGGAGCTCGCCAGCCACTCGGGGTCGGGGTAGTAGGCAAACAGGTACTGCTCCTCCTTGAGGCTGTCGATCAGCGGATAGGTGACCTCCTGGCGCACCGCCGGGCAGCCGTGGCTGCGGCCCAGGCGGCCGGTCTGCTCGATGAAGGATTCGCTGACATAGTCGGCGCCGTGCATCACGATGGCGCGCTCATAGGCGAGATGGTTGACACCCGCCTCGAGGCCCTCGAGGCGCAGCGAATAGCCATTGCGTCCATAGTAGGTGTTCATGGTGCGGAACAGTCCCAGGCTCGACTGGTGGCTTTCCGGCGTGTTCGAGAAGCGCGAGGCCAGGGCATCGCCGGAGCCGCGGCCGTGGGAGACGAGTTCTTCGAAGAGCAGCGCCTTGCGGCGCAGGTCGAATACCCACAGCCGAGGCTCGCTGGAGGGCAGCGAGTAGTCGATCACCGCCAGGCGCTCGGCGTGCGGGTCGGCGCAGGAGAGGGCCTCGGCGGCCAGTGCCAGCACCTCGTGACTCGCCGCCGGCGCCAGGCGTGTCAGGGTGTCGACCAGCGCCTCGTCGCCGAGGAGACGGGGGTGCAGCGCCTGGGCCAGGGTGGTGTCGGCGCCGGCGGTGGCGCTGGTCATCAGGCCGGCCGCGCACAGCAGGCCGCCGAACAGGGTCGAACGCAGCATAGGGGGTCTCCTAGTTTGTCGCTATTATGTAGGGAAGGGGTGGGGCGGCCAAATTAGAAGTAAACGATTTTGGAGGCGAACATGCGGCGATCTGTCGCGATAGGTGTCATGGCGCTGGGTATCATGCTGGTGTCAGGCATGGCCCAGGCGCAGCAGCCCACGGCGCGGGAAGGCGCCGTGGGCGTGGTGGAGCAGGCCCTCGAGGGGCGTGATGGGGTCACGGAGGCCTTCTACGCGGCGCGTGACTTCCAGGCCGCCTGGGTTCGTGAGTCGCAGGTCGAGGCGCTGGTCGAGGCATTGCGGCAGCTGACCGAGGATGGCCTCGACCCCGCTGACTATGGCGCCGACCGCCTGCTGGCGGAGTTTCGCCAGGCCCAGGCTGGCGGCGATATGGCCAGGGGGCGTTTCGATACCCGGGCCACGCGTGCCCTGCTCACGGCGCTGCGCCATCTCCACCACGGCAAGGTCGATCCGCACAGCATCGATGCCGACTGGGAAGTGCCCGTCAACGTGCAGCTGCCTCCCGTGACGGCGATCGTGAGGGCGGTGGAGACGGGGGAGATCGCGGCGCTGCTCGATTCGGTACGCCCGGCCTATGCCCCCTACGAGTGGCTCCGCCAGGGCCTGGCCCGCTATCGCCATATCCAGCGCCTGGGTGGCTGGCCGATGCTGCCAGAGGGTGGGCCGACCCTGCGCCTGGGCGAGACGCACCCCGACGTGGCGATCCTGCGCGGGCGCCTGGCCCAGATCGGCGAGCTGGCGGTGGTGGCGGCGGATGCCTCGATCCTGCCCGCGGCCGAGCTGGAGGCTCCAGACCCACGGCGCTTCGATGCCGAACTGGAGGCGGCGGTGAAGCGCTTCCAGGACCGCCACCTGCTGGCAACGGATGGTGTCGTCGGGCCGCGTACCCGGGCCGCCCTCAATGTGCCGGTGGGCAAGCGCGTCGACCAGATCCGCCTCAACCTGGAGCGTGCCCGCTGGCTGATGCACGGCCTGCCCGAGGCCTTCGTGCTGGTGGATATCGCCGGCTACCGTCTCAGCTACTTCCGCCCCAATGGCGAAGTGTGGCGCTCGCGCATCGTGGTGGGCCAGCCCTATCGGCGCACCCCGTCGCTGCGTTCGGAGATTACTCATCTCACCGTCAACCCGACCTGGACGGTGCCACCGACCATCCTGCGCGAGGACGTGATCCCCAGCGTGCGTCGCGATCCGGGCTACCTGGCCCGGCGCAACATGCAGGTGCTGACCCCCTCCGGGCAGCGCCTCAGCCCGGGCCAGGTCGACTGGTCGAACCCGGGCAACGTGATGATTCGCCAGGCCGCCGGGCCCAACAACGCCCTGGGTCGGGTGGTGGTGCGCTTCCCCAACGACCACCTGGTCTACCTGCATGACACCCCGGCCCAGGGGCTGTTCGCCCGGGAGCAGCGGGCCTTCAGTTCGGGCTGCATCCGCGTGCAGGGGGTGCTGGAGTTCGCCCAGTTGCTGTTCGACGATACCGGCAGTGGCCGCGACCTCGGCTCCCTGTTGGCCGCGGGGCGCACCCGTAACGTGCCCCTGGCCGAGCCGATGCCGGTGATCCTGCACTACTGGACGGTGCATCCGTCCTCCGCTGGCCAGCTGGTCTTCCGGCCGGATATCTATGCGCGCGACGACGCCCTGTTGCGGGCGCTGGATCGGCCGCTGGCGCTGTAGTCACTCATACCCCTTGGCCTGCAGGCGGAACAGTCGCGCATAGCGGCCGTTGGCGGCCATCAGGCTGGCATGGTCGCCCTGCTCGAGGATCTTGCCGCCGTCGATCACCAGGATCTGGTCGGCGGCGCGCACCGTGGAGAAGCGGTGCGAGATCAGGATGGTCATCTTGCCCTGGCTGTGGTCGCGGAAATCGGCATAGACCGCCGCCTCGGCGGCGGCGTCCATGGCCGCGGTGGGCTCGTCGAGCACCAGGATATCGGCGCTCTCGCGCATATAGGCCCGCGACAGCGCGACCTTCTGCCACTGGCCGCCGGAGAGTTCCTGGCCGTCCTTGAACCAGCGCCCCAGTTGGGTGTGGTAGCCGCCGGGCATCTCGGCGATGAAGTCATCCGCCAGCCCACGCCGGGCGGCCTCGCGCCAGCGGGCCTCGTCCTCGAAGGCGGCCACGTCACCGGCGCCGAGGTTCTCGCCGACCTTCATCTGGTAGCGCACGAAGTCCTGGAAGATCACTCCGATGCGCCGGCGCAGCGCCTGGACGTCCCACTCGCGCAGGTCGTTGCCGTCCAGCAGGATGCGCCCCGTGCTCGGTTCATAGAGCCGGGTCAGCAGCTTGATCAGGGTGGTCTTGCCCGAGCCGTTGGCGCCCACCAGCGCCAGGCTCTCGCTGGGCCTGAGGTGCAGCGAGATGCCCGAGAGGGCGGGCGCCTCGGCGCCGGGATAGGTGAAGCCCACGTTCTCGAAGCGGATGCCGTCGCCGGGGTGAGTCCCTACGGTCAGGCGGCCGGCCTCCGGGGCCACCGGTTGCTCCAGGTACTCGTAGAGGTTGGAGAGGTAGAGGTTGTCCTCGTACATGCCGCTGATCGAGGTCAGGCTCGCCGAGAGTGCCGCCTGGCCCTGCTTGAAGACCATCAGGTACATGGTCATCTGGCCCAGGCTCAGGGTGCCGGTGATGGTCTCCACCACCACCCAGGCGTAGGCGCCGTAGAAGGCGACGGTGCCCAGCAGGCCGAGCACGAAGCCCCAGCCCTCCCGGCGCAGTGTGAGCCGGCGGTCCTCGGCGTAGAGCGTGTCGAAGATCTTCCGGTAGCGTGACAGCAGCAGCGGCTCGAGGCCGAACAGCTTGACCTCCTTGATGCTGTCCTCGCGGGCCAGCACGGTCTCCAGGTACATCTGCATGCGGGTCTGGGGGGAGCGCCAGCGAAACAGCCGGAAGGCGTCGCCGGAGAACTTGGCCTCGGAGATGAACACCGGCAGGGCGCCAACCACCAGCACCAGCAGTGCCCAGGGGGAGAACTGCACCAGCAGCACCCCGAAGCTGATCAGCGAGATGCCGTTCTGGGCCAGAGAGAAGGTCTTGTTGACCAGCCCCAGGGGGCGAATCGAGGCCTCGCGACGCGCCCGGGTGAGCTTGTCGTAGAACTCCGAGTCCTCGAACTGGGCGAGGCTGAGGGTGCCGGCCTTCTCGAGGATCATCACGTTGACCTTCTGGCCGAGCAGGGCCCGCAGCAGCGACTGCTGTGCCGAGAGCGTCCGCTGGGCCAGGGCGATGGCGGCGATCACCCCGCCTTCGGCCAGCACGTAGCGCAGCACTGGCCACCAGGCCACGCTGCCCGTCTCGGCATGCTGTTCCATGGTGGCCACCACGGCATCGACGATCAACTGGCCGAGCCAGGCCGCCACCGCCGGCAGCACACCGGCCACCAGGGTGGCGATCGCCAGGCCCACGGTGAGTGCGCGAGAGGTCTGCCACACCAGGATCATGGCACGGCGGCTGTAGCGGAATACGCCGAGGAAGGCCGCCAGGCGGCTCTCGGGCGGCGGGGCAGGGAGGGGAGAACGCGAGAGGGAGGATGACACGGGGCTCTCCGGGCGCGGGGGAGGCTAAATCGAGACGCCCCGCACGATGGCGGGGCGCAGCGGAACAGCGGGGATGGTACGACGCGCGATCAGCCCTCGTCGGCCTCCTCGTCGGGATCCGTCTCGGCGGTGCTGGCCACCACCGGGCCGACCTCGCCGGACTGCAGAGCGGCGAGCAGCGGCTCTGCCTCACGCTGGAAGGCCACCAGTCGATCGCCCGCGAGGCTCTTGTTCTCCGGCAGCTTGACCTTCATGGCGTCGACCTGATTGTCGCTGACCAGCACCTCGTAATGGAGGTGTGGTCCGGTGCTGCGGCCGGTGTTGCCGGAGAGCGCAATACGCTGCCCCATGGTCACGCGCTCGCCGCGGCTGACCAGCGGCTTGGAGAGGTGCAGGTAGCGGGTGCGGTAGCCGTTGTCGTGGCGGATCACCACGTAGCGGCCCGCGGCGTAGTGGCTACGCACCGACTCGACTACGCCGTCGGAGGGCGCGGTGATCGGTGTGCCGATCGGCATGGCGAAGTCGGTGCCCTTGTGTGGGCTGATGCGCCCGGTCACCGGGTGCTTGCGACGCGGGTTGAAGTTGGAGCTCAGCCGGTAGCGACCCTCGAAGGGGTAGCGATTGAAGGCGGGGTCGAGGCTCTCGCCCTCCGGAGTGTAGAAGTTGTTGTCGGCACTGTTGCGTACCAGGGTCAGCGCGGTGCGCTCGCCCTCATACTGAACTGCCAGGATGCGCGGATCGAAGCTCTCGCCGTTGATCACATCGGACTCGACCAGCACCTGAAAATGATCGCCGCGACGGGTGTCGCGGCGGAAGTCGAGTTTCTTGCCCAGCACGTGGGTCAGGCGCGAGACCTCGGTGCTGGAGAGGCCGGTGGCCTGGGCCGAGCGGGTGAAGCTGCCGCTGACGGTGCCGGCGAACAGGCGCTGGGCGGCTTCGCCGGTGTGCTCGATGCTGGCGACCTCGAAGGCCTCGCCCTCGCGCTCGGCGACGAAGCCGCTGCGGGCATCGCGCATCATGCGCAGCGAGAGCAGTTTGCCGTCCTTGTCCAGCTGGTAGTCGAGGCGACTGCCAACTCGCCAGCGCTCGAGCATGTTCCTGTCGGGCAGCTGTTCCAGCAGGGCCAGGACCTCGCTGTAACCCAGGCCCAGGCGGTTCTGGGCCATCGCCGCGAAGGCATCGCCGGGCTGGACGGTGTAGGTCTCCCACTCCGGCACATAGGGCTCGCGAGCGGCGATCTCACGCTCGAGAAGTACCGGCACGTCGTCGAGCACGCTCAACTCGCCCTCGGGGATCTCCTCGTAGGAGGTAGCATCGGCCACCAGGCTGCCGTCGTGGTCGAGCATGCCGCTGCCGATGGTGCCGATCACCGTGGCAATATGCAGGGCACCGCGATCCAGTCTGTCGGTCTCTCGAGCAGCGATCTCGCTGGCGATCCGCACGGCCTGCTCGTCCAGGGTGGCGTGAGTCGTCCCCTTGGCCATCATCAGGGGCGTGTCGCCTCCCAACGCGGCGTCATCGCCGCGACGGGCCAGCAGGGGAGGAGGAGTGCCTGCGCTGGCGGCGTCGGCCTCGTCGATCAGCTCGAGGTCGACCACCTCGCTGACCTTCAACTGGGTGATGGGCACACGCTGTCGCGTGGCGTCCAGCGCCTGGTTGGCCAGTTCGATGGCGTCACCCACGGGGCCGCGCTGAAGGCTCAGTGAGGGCAGACGGGAGGTGGCATCGGCGTCGAGGGGAATGACGACGGTCTCCAGCGACCGGGAGTCGCGCTGGACATCCTGATAGGTGGTGACGATCTTCTGTGCGCCCAGCACGGTGACCATGGTGGCGACCGGTAACAGCAATAACTTGTGCGTGCGGGGCAGCGAATGGAGGACTCGCAGCATGGATAAAGGCCAGTGAATAAAGATAAAGGTAGAAAAAGGCTTCTGAACCATAACCCATGATGGGGGGGCTGCCTAGTCTGTACGCATGCACAGTTGTGCCACCCCGAGCGGCTGTGGTGGCCGTGACGCGGGTGGCACAAGAGGAAAGTGAACGCTGTTTGCTAAGTATGCATTGGAACGAAGTCGGCCGGGGATTGCAACCCCCGGCCAATACGTCCCGGTGTGCCGCTCAGGCCATGCCTTCGGCGAAGTGGCCGTCGCGATAGTCACGCAGCGCCTGCTCCAGTTCGTGCTGGTAGTTCATCACGAAGGGGCCGTAGTGAGCGATGGGCTCGCCGTGGGGGATACCCGTCAGCAGCAGGGCGTCGGCGCCCTCGGCGCTGGTCAACGCGAGACGGCTGCCCGAGCCCAGCCGCGCCAGCTGGCCGGCCGGTACCCGAGTCTCGCCAATATCGAGCTCGCCTGCGAACACATAGACCAGCAGGGTCGGGGCATCGACCCGCAGTGCCAGTTCGCTTCCCGCTCCCAGGCGGGCATGGGCCACGCCCCCCTGGCCGGCCAGGGCATCCAGCGGCCCTTCGACGGCCTCGCCGTCGTCACGCTGCCAGCGGCCACCCAGGGCGACCAGCTCACTCGCCGCCACGCCGGCCAGTTTTGGCATCTCGGTGGCACGCACGTCGCGGTAGGTGGGGGCACTCATCTTCTCGCTGGCGGCCAGGTTGATCCACAGCTGGAAGGCGTGCAGGCCCTGGCTGTCGGTGAGTGGCATCTCCGAGTGGATAATGCCGCGGCCGGTGTGCATCCACTGGGCGTCGCCGGCGCGAATGGTGCTGGAGTGTCCCAGGTGGTCCTCGTGGGTCAGCCCGCCGTGTAGCACATAGGTCAGCGTCTGCATGCCGCGGTGAGGATGCGGCGGGAAGCCGCCGATATAGTCGTCGGGACGCTCGGAGCCCAGCTCATCGAGCATCAGGAAGGGGTCCAGGCCGCCGCCGAAGTCGTGGATCCGGCGAATCTTGACGCCGTCACCGTCCTGGCTGGGGCGGCTCGGCTGCAGCTGCTGGACTTGGCGGAGTTGTGATGCGCTCATGGTGATTGCCTTGTGATCTGTCGGGTCATGGCTGGTATTTTAGGTCGGTTTTTTCGAAACTTAAGCGCATAGTTTCGCTTTAAATATTCGAGGGGGTCGAAATGTCCCGCGTTACCCTGGCCCAGTGGCAGATGTTGGCGGCGGTCGTCGATCACGGTGGTTTCGCGCGTGCCGCCGAGGCGATCCACAAGAGTCCCTCCACCCTCAATCACGCGGTCCACAAGCTGGAGGAGCAGCTGGGCGTGCGTGTCCTGGAGCCGGCAGGCCGCCAGGTGCGCCTGACCGAAGCGGGCGAGATGCTGCTGCGCCGCGCGCGCCAGCTGATCGAGAGCGCGGCGGCCCTTGAGGAGGTGGCCGGCAGCCTCGCCGAGGGCCTCGAGGCCGAAGTGGTGCTGGCGGTGGACCAGGTGTTTCCCCCCGACGCCCTGGCCCGCGCCCTGGCCACCTTCTCGGCGGCCTATCCCCATGTGCGGGTACAGCTTCATGAGACGGTGCTCAACGGCGGCATCGAGATGCTCTATGACGCCCGAGCCGATCTGGTGATCTCGGGCCTTTCCGCCCAGGGGTTCCTGGGCGAGCCGCTGGCCACCGTGCGCTTCGTGGCGGTTGCCCATCCCGACCACCCCCTGCATCGCCTGGGGCGGCCGCTGGACCTGCGGGACCTGGTGCAGCACCGCCAACTGGTGGTGCGCGACTCGGCGTTGCGGCAATCCATGGATGCGGGATGGCTCAAGGCCGAGCAGCGCTGGACCCTGAGCCACCTGGAGACTTCCATCGATATGCTGGAGCGCGGCCTCGGCTTCGCCTGGCTGCCGGAGACGCGGATTCGCCAGGCACTCGATACCGGACGCCTCCAGCCGCTGCCGCTCACCGCCGGGGGTATCCGTGAGATTCCCGTGCAGCTGATCCATCGCGACCGCGACCGCGCGGGCCCGGCGACACGCTTCCTGGCCGGTGCCCTGACCAGTGAGGCGCAGCGTGGCACGGGCAGGGTGGAATTCGATGCTATCGAATGAAAGCGCCCAGAATATGCGCTGAAGCATCGATAGTTTCGTCTTACTCTGGGGGAATGACCCATCGCGGCGAAGGCCGCCCACCAGAGGAGGATTTCCATGGGCCTGTTGATCGACGGCAAGTGGCACGACCAGTGGTACGACACCGACAAGCACGGCGGCGAGTTCGTGCGCGAATCTGCCAAGCTGCGTGACTGGGTGACCCGTGACGGCGGGGCCGGCCCCGATAATCAGCCGGGGCTGCCCGCCGAGGCGGGGCGCTATCACCTCTATGTCTCGCTGGCCTGTCCCTGGGCCCACCGCGTGATGATCATGCGCAAGCTCAAGGGGCTCGAGGAGCTCGTCGGCCTCTCCCACGTCAGCCCGCTGATGCTCGACCAGGGCTGGACCTACCACCAGAATGAGGGCGCGAGTGGCGACCCCATCAATGGCGTGGCCTATCACCGCGAACTCTATACCCTGACCGACCCGCACTACACCGGGCGGGTCACGGTACCGGCGCTGTGGGACAAGGTGCAGGGACGCATCGTCAACAACGAGTCGGCCGAGCTGATGCGCATGTTCAATGGCGCCTTCGATGGGCTCACCGGCAACCGCCTCGACTTCTATCCGGCCGCGCTTCGCGAGACCATCGAGTCGGTCAACGCCGATGTCTACGACCACATCAACAACGGGGTCTACAAGTCGGGCTTTGCCACTGACCAGGCGGTCTACGAGAAGCATGTGGTGGCGCTGTTCGAGGCCCTGGACCGCATGGAGGCACGCCTGGCGGAGCATCGCTACCTGGCCGGCGAGTGGCTCACCGAGGCGGATATTCGCCTGTTCACCACCCTGGTGCGCTTCGATGCCGTCTATCACGGCCACTTCAAGTGCAACCTGCGGCGCATCGAGGACTACCCCAACCTCTCCAACTACCTGCGCGAGCTCTACCAGTGGCCGGGAGTGAAGGAGACCGTGGACTTCGACCATATCAAGCGCCACTACTACTACAGCCACGACACCATCAATCCCACCCGGATCGTGCCCCACGGCCCCATCCTCGAGCTTTCGCGCCCCCACGACCGCGAGCGCCTGTCGGGGCAGGGTATCCGCGAGAAGGGGTGAGGCTGGTAGAATGCGCCCAACTTCATATCCAGATACGAGTCCCATGACCGACCAGATCCAGCGCTTCCTGTTCGACAACACCAACGTGCGCGGCGAGCTCGTGACCCTCGAGCAGGCCTATGCCGATGTCCTCGATCGCCACGCCTATCCCCCCGCGGTGAATCACCTGCTCGGCGAACTGCTCGCCGCGGTGGCCCTGCTCACCGACACCGTCAAGCTCGATGGCACCCTGAGTATCGAGGTGCGCGGCAACGGCGCCCTGGCCCTGCTGATGGCCGAGTCCAACCCCGGCGGCGAGCTGCGTGCCATCGCCCGCATGGCCGAGGACGCGGCGATCCCCGACGAGAGTGCCGGCTTCCGCGAGCTGGTGGGCGAGGGGCAGATCATGATCACCCTGGACCCCCGCGAGGGGCACCGCTACCAGGGCATCGTCGCCCTGGACCGCGATAGCCTGGCCGACTGCCTGGCCGACTACTTCGCCCAGTCCGAGCAGCTGCCCACCCGACTGTGGCTTGCCGCCGATGGTCTGCGCGCCGGAGGCCTGCTGCTGCAGCGCATGCCTGACGAGTCGCAGAACCAGGATCTCGATGCCTGGGAGCGCAGCGTGCACCTGGCGGCGACCGTCAAGCAGGAGGAGCTGCTGGGCCTGGCCCCCGAGGCGCTTCTCCAGCGCCTCTATCACGAGGAGACGGTGCGCATCTTCCCGCCCAAGGCGCTGCGGTTCGGCTGTACCTGTTCCCGGGAGCGCATCGCCGATGCCCTGGTGACGCTGGGTGCCGAGGAACTGCGCGACGTGGTCGCGGAGCAGGGCGGCATCGAGACGCAGTGCCACTTCTGCCACACTCGCTACGCCTTCTCCGAGGAGGAGGTCGAGGCGTTGCTGGCCGGCGCCAGCGAGCCACCGGCGACCCTGCACTGATGACGAGGCTGGCGTCCGGCATGCCTAGCCGGCGCATTCTTTTTGCGGTGCACAAGTGAACGCGTGGCGAATTCCGCGCATGTTGTAGAAAAACTACATGAATTTCGCCCAAAAATGGCGTTCCCCGCCCTCGTCCTTTTTGCCATAATGGCGCCGCTTTCAGGCGCGATCATGGTCCACAGGCAGCCAGCCGCAGGGCCCGATCGCCATGCTACCCCCGGCTTTTCGCGTCTCCGGCGACGCCAGGCACACGAGAGAATCGGCCCACGGCCCAGGAATCGACATGACCACACCCCAAGCTTCCCACGCCCACGTAAACCTCAGCAGCGCCGAACTGATCGAGCGATCAGTGGCCAGCGGCGAAGGCCGCCTGGCAGCCAATGGCGCCCTGGTGGTGAGCACCGGCGTCCGCACCGGTCGCTCGCCCAAGGATCGCTTCATCGTCGACGAGCCGACCACCAGCGCCAAGATCGACTGGGGCAGCGTCAATCGTCCTTTCGACGCCGAGAAGTTCGGTGCGCTCTGGGGGCGTGTCGAGGATTACCTGCAGAGCCGCGAGCATTATGTCTCCGAGCTGCACGTGGGCAGTGACCCGGAGTACTACCTGCCTGTGCGCGTGCAGACCGAGACCGCCTGGCAGAACCTGTTCGGCCGCACCATGTTCGTGCGCCCCGAGGCCTACAACCCCTCCGCCAAGGAGGAGTGGACCATCCTCAATGCCGCCGGCTTCGAGTGTGACCCGGCTCGCGACGGCACCAACTCCGACGGCACCGTGATCATCAACTTCGCCGAGAGGAAGGTGCTGATCGCCGGCATGCGCTACGCCGGCGAGATGAAGAAGGCGATGTTCTCGGTACAGAACTTCCTGCTGCCGGAATTCGACGTGCTGCCGATGCACTGCTCCGCCAACGTCGGTGAGGATGGCGAGACCTGCCTGTTCTTCGGCCTCTCCGGTACCGGCAAGACCACCCTCTCCGCCGACCAGGCGCGCTACCTGATCGGTGACGACGAGCATGCCTGGGGCCCGGGCACCGTCTTCAACATCGAGGGTGGCTGCTACGCCAAGTGCATCGACCTTTCCGAGAAGAACGAGCCGGTCATCTGGAACGCCATCAAGTTCGGCACCGTGCTGGAGAACGTGGTCCTCGACGACCGTCGCGAGCCGGACTATGCCGATGATAGCCTGACCCAGAACTCGCGCGCCGCCTATCCGCTGGAGCACGTCGACAAGCGCGTTCCCGAGAACCGCGCCGGCGAGCCCAACGCCATCGTCTTCCTGACCTGTGACATGTCCGGCGTGCTGCCCCCGGTGTCCGTGCTCTCCAAGGAGGCTGCGGCCTACCACTTCCTCTCCGGCTACACCGCCAAGGTGGGCTCCACCGAGATGGGCTCCTCCGAGGGCCTGGCCGCCACCTTCTCTACCTGCTTCGGTGCACCCTTCTTCCCGCGTCCGGCGCGCGAGTACGCCGACCTGCTGATCAAGCGCGTGGAAGAGAAGGACGCCCAGGTCTACCTGGTCAACACCGGCTGGACCGGCGGCGCCTACGGCGAGGGCGGTGCACGCTTCTCCATCCCGACTACCCGCGCCATCATCAGTGCCATTCAGTCCGGCATGCTGCGCGAGGTCGAGACCCAGCGCCTCGATGGCCTCAACCTCGATGTGCCCACCGCGGTGCCGGGCGTCGATTCCAGCCTGCTCAACCCGCGCGAGACCTGGGAAGACAAGGACGCCTACGACCGTCAGCGCCAGGAGCTGGCCGCCAAGTTCGTCGACAACTTCAAGAAGTTCGAGGGCGTCAGCGATGCGATCGTCAAGGCCGGTCCCAGCCTGACCTGATCGCCTTGGCAGGGCCTGCTTCCGGCCCGATGTCATGACAAACAAGAACCCGGCACCGCCTTGGCGGTGCCGGGTTTTTCATATGGGTGGGCGTCCATTGTCAATGTATCAGGGCGCCCGGTCAGGGCTATCGCAGATAGCCTGGCTGCTCGATAGCTCGGGGCTGATCTGGCGACAAGCCTACGAGGAGGCGCTGTAAATACCTCCCTGTACGCTACCTCGGCCCTGCAGCGCTCTCGCGTCCCGCTCCGCTTGCAGGTCCGGTGCTGGCCATCCATGGCCAGCCCGTTCGGAGCAGTGCTCCTCACCCCTGGTCCTCGGACCTCCTCTTCGGCTTATCCCCAGCGCCCCTTGCCTCCGGTAACTGCGATAGCCCTGGGCGCCCGGTGATTCAGCCCTTCAAATCCGGAAAATCATCCTCGAAGAACTCCATTTCACCGCGCTGGTCGCTGGCCTTGTCGGCTTCGGCCTGACGCAGCTCCACGCGACGGATCTTGCCCGAGATCGTCTTGGGCAGGTCGGCGAACTCCAGCCGGCGGATACGCTTGTAGGGCGCCAGGCGCTCGCGGGTGAAGGCGAAAATGTCTTGGGCCAGTTCGGCGCTGGGTTCATGGCCGGCGGCAGGAATGATATAGGCCTTGGGCACCGAGGTGCGCACCGGGTCGGGGCTGGGCACGATGGCCGCCTCGCCCACCGCGGGGTGCTCGATCAGCACGCTCTCGAGCTCGAAGGGGCTGATGCGGTAGTCGGATGCCTTGAAGACATCGTCGGCGCGGCCCACGTAGGTGATGTAGCCCTGGTCATCCACGCTCGCCACGTCGCCGGTGAGGTAGTAGCCGCCCTGCATGGCGGCCGCCGTGCGCTCCGGATCGTTGGCATAGCCCACCATCAGGCCGGCGGGGCGCTCCTCGCCCAGCGCCAGCGCGACTTCCCCTTCTGTGGCCGGCTTGCCTTCGGCATCGAGCATTGCCACCCGGTAGCCGGGCAGCGGACGGCCCATGGAGCCCGCCTTGAGCGGCTGGCCCGGGGAGTTGCCGATCTGGGCGGTGGTCTCGGTCTGGCCGAAGCCGTCGCGGATGGTGAGGCCCCAGGCCCGACGTACCTGTTCGATCACCTCGGGGTTGAGGGGCTCGCCGGCGGCCACCGCCTCGCGCAGGGCGACCCGGTGGGAGGCCAGGTCCTGCTGGATCAGCAGTCGCCACACCGTGGGCGGCGCGCAGAGGGTGGTGATCTCGTAGTCTGTCAGCACCTTCAGCAGGGCGGCGGCGTCGAAGCGCGAATAGTTGTAGAGAAAGACGCAGGCGCCGGCGTTCCAGGGGGCGAAGAAGCAGCTCCAGGCGTGCTTGGCCCAGCCCGGAGAGCTGATATTGAGGTGGCGGTCCCCCTTCTGCAGGCCGATCCAGTAGAGGGTGGAGAGGTGTCCCACCGGGTAGGACTGGTGAGTATGGGTGACCAGCTTGGGCTGGGAGGTGGTGCCCGAGGTGAAGTAGAGCAGCATGGGGTCGTCGGCGGGGGTCGGCCCGTCGGGGGTGAAGGCGTCGCTTTCGTCTCGGGAGTCGGCGAAGTCGTGCCAGCCTTCGGCGGTGCCGCCCACGGCGATCCGCGTCAGAGTGTCCTTTCGGCCGGCAAACTTCTCCAGGTGCTCATGGCCGATCACCAGGTGTCTTACCTGGCCGCGGGTGATGCGATCCTCGAGGTCCTCCGGGGTCAGCAGGGTGGTGGCGGGGATGATCACCGCGCCGAGCTTGATGGAGGCCAGCATCACCTCCCACAGCGCCACCTCGTTGCCCAGCATCAGCAGCACCCGGTCGCCCCGCGCCACGCCCAGGGAGCGCAGCCAGTTGGCGGCCTGGTTGGAGCGCCGCGCCATCTCGGCGAAGCTGAGCCGCGCCTCCCGGCCATCCTCCTCGACGATCCACAGCGCCGGGGCGTCGTTGTCCCGGGCCATGACATCGAAGTAGTCCAGGGCCCAGTTGAACTCGCTGAACGTCGGCCAGCGGAAGTCGCGATAGGCGGTGTCGTAGTCCTCGCGATTCGCCTGCAGGAAGTCGCGGGCGGCGAGGAAGCGCTCCAGCGCCGGTGAGCTCGATGATGTCGGCATGTGCTGTCCCTTCGTGTTGTTGATGCATTGTGTAGAAGGTGTTGAGGCTAGAAACTCTAGCCAGATTCTGGCCTGCCTGTCCAAGAACCAAGCGAACGCTTGGACTAAAGTTATCTCCCCCAGGCGGCGGCGGCCGTGCGTGGCTCGTCCCGGCGTTTGTGATACCTTGTCGCGATCGTTTTTCGAGCATCAGTGAAGGGGTTACATGGACGCCACCAACCGCATCATCACGCGCCTCGCCGAGGAACTCTCCGTTCGCCCGCAGCAGGTCACGGCCACGGTGGAACTGCTTGACGGCGGGGCGACCGTTCCCTTCATCGCCCGCTACCGCAAGGAGGTGACCGGTGGGCTCGACGATACCCAGCTGCGCAACCTCCATGAGCGTCTGGGTTACCTGCGCGAGCTGGAGGAGCGCCGCGCGGCGGTGCTCGCCGCCATCGACGAGCAGGGCAAGCTCAGCGATGAGCTCAAGGGGCTGATTCAGGCCGCCGACACCAAGCAGCGCCTGGAAGACCTCTATCTGCCCTACAAGAAGAAGCGCCGCACCAAGGCCCAGATCGCCCGGGAGGCGGGTCTCGAGCCCCTGGCCGAGGCGCTGCTGGCCGACCCCACCCTGGAGCCCGAGGCCGAGGCGGCGAACTACCTGCGTCCGGCGCAAGGGGATATTCCGGCCGTCGAGGATGCCAAGGCGGCCCTGGATGGCGCCCGCCAGATCCTGATGGAGCGCTTCGCCGAGGATGCCGAACTGGTGGGCCGGCTGCGCGAACGGCTGTGGAGCGAAGGGGAGCTCTCCGCCCGGCTGATCCCGGGTAAGGAGCGCGAGGGCGCCAAGTTCTCCGATTACTTCGAGCACGACGAGACGCTGGCCAAGGCGCCGTCGCATCGCGCGCTCGCCATGTTCCGCGGCCGTAACGAGGGTGTGCTGACCCTGGCCATCCGCCTGCCCGGCGAGGAGGAGGCGCCGATCCATCCGGCCCAGGTGGCCATCGCCCGGCATTTCGAGATTCGAGACGATGGGCGCGCCGCGGACAAGTGGCTGCGCGACGTGGTGCGCTGGACCTGGCGGGTCAAGCTCTATACCCATCTCGAGACCGAACTGCTGGGCCGGCTGCGCGAGCGTGCCGAGCTCGAAGCCATCGAGGTGTTCGCCGCCAACCTCAAGGACCTGCTGCTGGCCGCCCCGGCGGGGCAGAAGGCGACGCTTGCCATCGACCCGGGCCTGCGCACCGGCTGCAAGGTTGCCGTGGTCGACGCCACCGGCCAGTTCCTCGAGCACGCCACCATCTACCCCCACGCCCCGCGTAATGCCTGGGACGCCTCGCTGGCCGAACTGGCCAGGCTGGTGGAGAAGCATGACGTGGCACTGATCGCCGTGGGCAACGGCACCGCCAGTCGCGAGACCGACAAGCTCGCCGGCGACCTGGTCAAGCTGCTGGCTGGCAAGCGCTCGCTCTCCAAGGTAATGGTCAGCGAGGCCGGTGCCTCGGTCTACTCTGCCTCGGAGTATGCCTCCCGCGAGCTGCCCGACCTCGATGTCACCATCCGCGGCGCGGTTTCCATCGCCCGCCGCCTGCAGGACCCGCTGGCCGAGCTGGTCAAGATCGAGCCCAAATCCATCGGCGTGGGCCAGTACCAGCACGACGTCTCCCAGGTGCAGCTGTCGCGCAGCCTGGAGGCGGTGATCGAGGACTGCGTGAACGCCATCGGTGTCGATCTCAACACCGCCTCGAGCGCGCTGCTCTCCCGGGTGGCGGGCCTCTCGCCGGCGCTGGCCGAGGCCATCGTCGCCCGGCGCAACGCCGAGGGACCATTCGCCAGTCGCCGGCAGCTGCTCGACGTCAGCCGCCTGGGCCCCAAGACCTTCGAGCAGTGCGCGGGCTTCCTGCGCATCATGAACGGCGACAACCCGCTGGACTCAAGCGCCGTGCACCCCGAGGCCTACCCCCTGGTGGAGCGCATCGCGGAGAGGAGTGGTCGAGAGCTTTCCAGCCTGATCGGCGACAGCGCCACCCTCAAGGCGGTCAAGCCCGCCGAGTTCGCCGACGAGCGCTTCGGGGTGCCCACGATCACCGATATCCTGGTCGAGCTCGACAAGCCGGGCCGCGACCCGCGGCCCGAGTTCAAGGCCGCCGAGTTCCGCGAGGGGGTCGAGACTCTCAATGACCTGGAGCCCGGCATGGTGCTGGAGGGCAGCGTCACCAACGTCACCCACTTCGGTGCCTTCGTCGATATCGGCGTGCACCAGGACGGCCTGGTGCATATCTCGGCGCTTTCCGACAAGTTCGTCGAGGACCCGCGCTCGGTGGTCAAGGCCGGCGATATCGTCAGGGTCAAGGTGATGAGCGTCGATCTTCCGCGTGCGCGCATCGGGCTCTCCATGCGCCTCGACGACCAGCCGGGCGAGGAGGGTGACAAGCCTCGGCGCCGACGTGAAGGGAATGGTGGCGAGCGCCAGGCCCGCGGCGGCAAGGCCCCGCGCAAGGGCGCCGGGCGCGGCAGCGATGCCAGCCAGGGCGGGCAGATGGGCGCCCTGGGGGCCGCGCTGCTCAAGGCCAAGCAGAAAGGCTGATACAATCAGGCCTTCTACGGGCGCCGCCAGGGCGCCCGTCTCACTATCAGCGAGGCGCGCCGCCTCGGCGCCGTAACCACCAGCAGGGGTGTTATCTTGTCCGACTCATTCGCTACCCTCATCGAACGCCTGGAGGCTTCTGCCCGCCGGGGAGAGTTCAGCCGACTGCGTCGCGGCCTCGAGAAGGAGGGGCTGCGCGTCGACCGCGAGGGGCGCGTCGCCCAGACGCTGCATCCCCATGCGCTGGGCTCCAAGCTGACCCATCCGCATATCACCACCGACTACTCCGAGGCGCTGCTCGAGTACATCACGCCGGTCACCTGTCGGCCCGCCGACGCCCTCGATTTCCTCGGCGACCTGCACCGCTTCAGCTATCGCTACCTGGGTGATGAATTGATCTGGCCGGCCAGCATGCCGGCACGCCTCGACGGCAACGACAGCATCCCGATCGCCGACTATGGCAGCTCCAACGTGGGCACCATGAAGCGGGTCTATCGCCAGGGGCTCGATGTGCGCTACGGGCGCATCATGCAGGCCATCGCTGGGGTGCATTACAACGTCTCGCTGCCCGACGACCTGTGGACGCTGCTGCGTGATCTCGATGGCGACCAGGCCACGCCGCTGAACGACTATCGCTCGGCGCGCTACTTCGGCCTGATCCGCAACTTCCGTCGCCACAGCTGGCTTTTGCTCTACCTGTTCGGCGCTTCGCCGGCCATCGACCGCAGCTTCCTGCCCGACGGCCGGGTCCCCGACAAGCTCGAGGCCCACGGCGAGGAGACGCTGATCTCGCGCTACGCCACCAGCCTGCGCATGTCGGACTTGGGTTACCAGAACAAGGTGCAGGAGCAGCTCAAGATCTGCTTCAACTCGCTCTCCAACTACGTCAACACCCTGCGCCACGCCATCTCCACGCCGTGGCCCGCCTACGAGGCGCTGGGCGTCAACGAGAATGGCGAGTGGCGCCAGCTCAACGCCAACATCCTGCAGATCGAGAATGAGTACTACAGCGATATCCGGCCCAAGCGGGTGGCCCGTCACGACGAGACCCCCAGCCAGGCCCTGGAGGCTCGCGGGGTGGAGTATATCGAGGTGCGCTGTCTCGACCTCAATCCGCTGCTCACCCTGGGCGTGGACGAGCCCCAGATCCACTTCATCGACACCTTCGTGATGTGGTGCCTGCTGTCCGAGAGCCCGTGGATCCCCGATGCCGAGTGCGACACCCTCGACGATAACCGGCGCCTGGTGGTGGAGCGCGGCCGTGATCCCGAGCTGCGCCTGTGCCACGCCGGCACCCCGCGCAGCGTGGCCGACTGGGGCGGCGAGATCCTCGGCGAGATGCGTCGGGTGGCCGAGCTGCTCGACCGCCTGGAGGAGGGTACGCCCCACGCCGATGCCGTGGCCGCCATGGCCCCGCGGCTGGAAGATCCGGCGTTGACTCCCTCCGGCCGGCTGCTGGCGCGCCTGCAGGAGGGTAACGAAGAGCTTTCCGGTGCCATGCTGAGCATCGCCCGGGAGCAGGCCGAACGGCTGCGCCAGGAGCCCATGGACCCTGGCCGCGAGAGGCTCTTCGACGAGCTGGTGGAGACCTCCCATCGACAGCAGGCGGAGATCGAGGCCGCCGATCGCGTCTCCTTCGCCGACTTCCTGAGCGACTACTTCGCCCGTGCCCGGGAATCCCGTGTTACCGATGGGGTCAGCCAGTGAGCGCCCTGGCCCGTCTCTCGGTGCGCCAGTGGAGCCTCGCCGGCCTGGCCTTCTGTGTGCTGATGATGGCGGTGGCCCTGGGCCTCGAGCATATCGTCGGCCTCGAGCCCTGCCCGCTGTGCATCTTCCAGCGGGTGGCGGTGATCGCGGCCGGCCTGGTGTTCGCGTTGGCGGCGATCCACAACCCCGCCGGCCGTGTCGGTGCCGCACTTTATGGTGTGTTGGGCCTGGCCGCGGTGGGTGGGGGCATCGGCGTGGCGGGCCGCCACCTGTGGCTGCAGTCGCTGCCCGCCGACGAGGTACCCAGTTGCGGCCCCGGCCTCGACTACATGCTGGAGATCCTGCCGCTGCAGGAGGTGATGAACATGGTGCTCTCCGGCTCCGGCGAGTGTGCCGAGATCGACTTCCTGTTCCTCGGCGTCTCGCTGCCGGGCTGGACCCTGGTGGGCTTCATCGTGCTGGCCCTGGCGCCGCTGGGGATGCTGCTGTCCGCCATGCGGGAGCGCGGCTGAGGTGCTCTACCGGGACTTCGCCACCCAGGAGGCGATCGACGCCGCCTACGACCCGATGGTCGGCCGCGACCCGGCGGCGCTGGTGGCCGACTGGCGCTCGCGCAGCGTTGCTGCGCGCGCCCGCCATCGGGTGTCGCTCGATGTGCCCTACGGGCCGACGCTGGCCGAGCGCCTGGATCTCTATCACGCCGAGCGCGCGGCGGGAGGCGGACCCGCGCCGCTGCACCTGTTCTTCCACGGCGGCTACTGGCGCTCGCTTGGCCACCGGGAGTTCGGCTTTGTCGTCGACGACCTGGTGGCCGCCGGCATCTCGGTTGGCGTGGTCAACTACGCCCTCTGCCCGACGGTGCGCTTCGCCGAGGTCGTGCGCCAGGCCCGCTCCGCGCTGGCCTGGGCCTATCGCCACGCCGCCGAACAGGGCTGCGACCCGGCCAGCATCAGCGTCTCCGGCCACTCCGCCGGCGGGCATCTCAGTGCCATGCTGCTGGCCACCGACTGGGAAGGCGACTATGGCCTGCCGGCGGACCCGATTCGCGGGGCGCTGTGCGTCAGCGGCCTCTTTGATCTCGGTCCCTTTCCCTGGTCCTGGCTGCAGCCCAAGCTGCGTCTCGATGGCCGCGACGTCGCCGAGTTCAGCCCCGCCTTCCTCCCCTGTCGTAGTACGGCCAGGGTCAGCCTGGTGGCCGGCGGTGAGGAGTCCGACGAGTTCGCCCGCCAGATGGTGGAATACGCCACCCACCTGGGCGAGCAGGGCATCGAGGTAGAGCAGGCTCTGCTGCCCGGCGACGACCACTTCTCGATCCTCGAGCACTACCTCGACGGCGGGCGGCTGGCCGAGACCATCCAGGGGTTTCATACCCCCAGGTAGCGGTCGCGCAGCGACTCGCTGAGCGCCTCGGGTGGCCCACTCCAGGCGCTGCGCCCCTTCTCCAGCAGTACGCAGCGGTCGGCCAGCGGCAGCAGCTCCGAGAGCGTCTTGTCGACGATCAGGATCGCCTGGCCCTGGCCCTTGAGGTGGCGGATCGCCTGCCAGATCTCCAGGCGGATCACCGGCGCCAGCCCCTCGGTGGCCTCGTCGAGCACCAGCAGGCGTGGATTGGTCATCAGCGCTCGGCCGATGGCCAGCATCTGCTGTTCACCGCCGGAGAGGGTCGCCGCGGCCTGGCGGTTGCGCTCGCCCAGCCGCGGGAAGAGCGCCTCGACCGCCTCCAGGCTCCACTCGCCGGGGCGGGCGGCCACCAGCAGGTTCTCGCGCACCGTCAGGTTGGGGAAGCAGCGCCGCCCCTCGGGCACCAGGCCCAGGCCCAGGCGGGCGATGCGGTGGGGCGCCAGGCCGCGCAGCTCGCGTCCCGCGAAGGTGACGCGGCCGGCGTGGGGCGGCGTGAGTCCGAAGATCGAGCGGATGGTGGTGGTCTTGCCCATGCCGTTGCGCCCCATCAGCGCCACCATCTGGCCCGCCTGGACCTCCAGGTCCACGCCGAACAGCGCCTGGGCAGGACCATAGCGGGTCTCGATGGCTTCCACCTTGAGCATGACGGTCACTCCCCCAGGTAGGCGTCGCGAACCCGCGGGTCGCGGCGGATGGTAGCGCCGTCGCCGTGGGCGATGACGCGGCCGGCGACCAGCACCGAGATGCGCTCGGCCAGCCGGAACACCGCCTGCATGTCGTGCTCGATCAGGAGTATCGGCACCTCCTCCTTGAGCCGCTCCAGCAGTTCGGTGAGGCGTGTCGAGCCCTCGGGGCCCAGGCCGGCCATGGGCTCGTCGAGGAGCAGCGCGCGGGGCTTGATCGCCAGGGCGCAGGCCACCTCCAGCGCACGGCGCTCACCGTGGGAGAGCTCTGCCACGGGGGTCCAGGCGCGGCTTGCCAGCCCCATGCGCTCCAGCGCCGCCAACGCCGGCTCGATCAGGCGCGGGTCGCGCTCCGCCGGCTTCCAGAAACGGAAGCTGTGGCCGGCCATGGCCTGGACGCCGATCATCACGTTGCGGATCACGGGCAGCGGCTCGGCCAGCGACGAGACCTGGAAGCTGCGGCCCAGGCCGCGGCGCGCGCGGGCGGCGATGCTCAACCCGCTGACCTCCTCGCCGCCGAGCAGGATACGCCCGCTATCGGGGCGCAGGCTGCCGGCGATCTGGGCGATCAGCGTCGACTTGCCGGCGCCGTTGGGGCCGATCAAGGCGTGGATCTCGCCGGGCCGCAGGGTCAGCGAGACATCGTCGGTGGCCGTCAGCGCGCCGAAGCGCTTGGAGAGCCCCTCCAGGGCCAGCACCGCCTCAGCCATGGGGCTCCCTCCCCGTCAGCCAGCCCATCACGCCGTGGCGGGCGAACAGCACCACCCCGAGCAGCACCAGGCCCAGGAACAGTTGCCAGTACTCGGTCAGCCCGCCGAGCAGGGTCTCCATGCTGATATACAGCACGGCCCCGGCTAGCGGGCCGTAGAGGCGCCCCACGCCGCCGAGGATGACGATCACCATCAGCTCGCCCGACATGTGCCAGCTGAGCATGCTGGGGCTGACGAAGCCGTTGAGGTCGGCATACAGCGCACCGGCCAGGCCGGTGATCATCGCCGAGATGACGAAGGCCACCAGGCGCACCGGGTAGGGATTGATCCCGGCGGTGGCCAGGCGGGTGTCGTTGAGTCGCGCCATGCTGAGTGCCGCGCCGAAGCGCGAGCCCATCAGTCGCGAGGTGAGTGCCATGGACAGGACGAGGCCGACGAAACAGACCAGGAAGAAGGTCAGCGGGTCCTGGGTGTCGAGCCCCGGCAGGGTGTTGCGAATATAGATCGGCAGGCCGTCCTGGCCGCCATAGGTGGGCCAGGAGTTGGCGAAGTAGTAGACCATCTGGGCGAAGGCCAGGGTGATCATGATGAAGTAGACCCCGGTGGTGCGCAGCGAGACGGCGCCGATCAGCAGCGCCAGCAGGCCGCAGGCCAGCATCGCGACTGGCCACAGTACCAGCATGCTGTCGCTGCCGGGCAGCACGCCCAGGAAGGCGCTGGTATCGAAGGCGTGGTAGGCGCCGATGCCAGCCACGTAGCCGCCCAGGCCGAAGTAGGCGGCGTGGCCGAAGCTGACCATGCCGCCATGGCCGAGAGCCAGGTTGAGGCCCACCGCGGCCATGGCGATCAGCGTCAGCCGCGAGGCCAGCGTGACGTAGTAGGGGTGGCCCAGCAGGTCGGCTGCCACCGGCAGCACCAGCAACAGGGCGAGCATGGCGAGCTGTACCATGCCCCGGCGGCCGAGGCGGCGCGGCGGGCAGGGGGCAAGGCCGCTCGGCACGGTGTCGGAAGGCGTCTGGTCAGTCATTGACGGCGAAGAGTCCCTTGGGCTTGAAGGCGAGGATCACGGCCATGAGGATATAGATCAGCATCGAGGCCAGGGCGGCGCCCACGTCGGTGGCCTCCGCGGGGGGCAGCACGGCGCGGAAGGCCAGCGGCAGGAATACCCGGCCCAGGGTGTCGACCACGCCCACCAGCAGGGCGCCGAGCAGCGCCCCCTTGATGGAGCCGATGCCGCCGATCACGATCACCACGAAGGCCAGGATCAGCACCGGCTCACCCATGCCCACCTGCACCGACTGCAGGGCACCGACCATGGCCCCGGCGAGGCCGGCCAGCCCCGCTCCCAGCGCGAACACCGCGGTGTAGAGCCGCGAGATGTCGATGCCCAGGGCGCCGATCATCTCGCGATCGCTCTCGCCGGCGCGCACCCGCATGCCCAACTGGGTCCGCGCGATCAGCAGGTAGAGGCCAATGGCCACGGTGATGCCCACGCCGATGATCACCAGCCGGTAGAGCGGGTAGCGGGCATCGCCCGGCAGGGTGACGAAGCCCGACAGCCAGGCCGGGGTGTTCAGCCACAGCGGCGAGGAGCCGAACAGCCAGCGGGTGCCCTCGGAGAAGATCAGGATCAGCGCGAAGGTGGCCAGTACCTGGTCCAGGTGCGGGCGGTGGTAGAGGCGCCGGATCACCACCAGCTCCACCACGGCACCCACCGCGGCGGCCCCCAGCAGGCCGGCCGTGAGGCCGAGCAGGAAGGAGCCGCTGGCCGCGGTCACCGCGGCGGTGAGGTAGGCCCCCACCATGTAGAAGGAGCCATGGGCCAGGTTGATCAGCCCCATGACCCCGAATACCAGGGTCAGGCCGCTGGCCATCAGGAACAGCATGGTGCCCAGTTGCAGGCCGTTGATCAGTTGTTCGAGAAGCAGGGTGGCTGACAAGCGCTGAGATCCGTGGATGGTGAGTAGTGAGTGGTGAGGTGTGAGGTGTGAGTGGTGTGGGGTGAGGCGTAAGGCGTGAGGCGTTACCCCTCACCAGCCGCGCAGCGGCGCTTACCCCTCACTCCTCACCAGCGAAGCGCTCACCCCTCATCAGAGCGAAGCGCGCTCACATCTTGCAGTCGGGGTAGTAGACGTCCTGGATGTCCTCCACCGCGACGCCCAGCAGGCGGTTGGTGGGTTCGCCGTCCTCGCCCGCGACCACCTCGCGGACATAGATGTCCTGGATGGGGTGGTGGTTGGGGCCGAAGCGAAACTCGCCACGCACCGAGTCGAAGTCGGCCTCGCGAAGCGCCTCGCGGAAGGCGGCCTGGTCATCGGGGTGGGCCTGCTCCAGGGCGGAGAGGATCAGGTTGGCGGTGTCGAAGCCCTGGGCGGCATACAGGGTCGGCATGCGGCCGTAGGCCTCGCGGAAGCTCTCGACGAAGGCGCGGTTGGTGGCGTTGTCGAGGTCGTGGGCCCACAGCGAGGTGTTGCGGGCGCCGATGGCGGCCTCGCCAACCGCCTTGATCAGGATCTCGTCGAAGGAGAAGGCCGCGCCGAACACCGGCATCTCGACGCCCGCGTTCTGCCACTGCTTCATGAACGAGATGCCCATGCCGCCGGGCAGGAAGAAGAACAGGCTGTCGGCATCGCTGGCGCGGATCTGGGCGATCTCGGCTGCGTAGTCGGTCTGGCCCATCTGGGTGTAGAGCTCGCCTGCCACCTCGCCCTCGAAGAGGTGCTTGAAGCCGGCCAGGGCGTCGGTGCCCGCCGGGTAGTTGGGGGCCATGATGATGGGGTTCTCGTAGCCCTGCTCGCGCATCCAGGCGCCCATGGCACCGTGCAGGTTGTCGTTCTGGTAGGCGACGTTGAAGTAGTTCTCGTGGCACATGCGACCGGCGAGGTCCGAGGGCCCGGCGTTGGGGGAGAGGTAGAAGGTCCCCTGGCGCACCACCGAGGGCACCACGGCCATGGCCAGGTTGGACCAGATGATGCCGGTCATGATGTCCACGTCATCGCGCTGCATGAACTCGTTGGCCAGGTTACGCGCCAGGTCGGGCTTGCGGGCATCGTCCTGCACCAGCACCTCGATATCGTCGCGGCCCGACTGCTCGATGGCCAGCAGGAAGGCGTCGCGCACATCGACACCCAGATGGGAGCCGCCCCCGGAGAGGGTGGTGATCATGCCGATCTTCACCTCTTCGGCGTGGGCGGTGGCAAGGCCGCCGGCGAGGAGCAGGCCGAGACCCAGGCGAGCAAGCTGTTTCATGGAGAACCTCGGGAGTGTTGTTGTTAAGCAGTGGCTTGGTGTTGTTGGCGTCGACATAGACTACCAAGTAAACGCCGGCGCCAGGCAATCGAAAAGGCCGCGATGGTCCTCTTGACGCCATGGGTTCTCCACGTTTGCGGTCGCAGGATTGACAGCCGTCGATGGTAGCGCGACTCTGAGGCTCACCCGGCCGGGCGCTGGACGCCCTCGGTACCCGCGAGCTTGCTCGACCAAACGAATGGAGGCCCCCATGCTGGAAGATTGCAAGAGCGCCCTGGAGCGCTGGGGCGGCGTACACAAGCTGATCGATCGTTGGCTGGATGAGCGCCGCGAGCTGCTGGTCAACTTCGTCGAGCTCAAGGAGGCCTGCGACGCCGAGCTGGAAGCGGTGACCAAGGAGCGCATCGACGGCTTCAGCGAACTGCTGATGGACTACATCAGCGCCGGCCACTTCGAGGTCTACCCCCAGCTGCGCGAGGAGGCCCGCGCCTTCGAGGATGAATCGGCTCTGACCCTGGCCGACCGACTGCTGGAGCGCCTGGAGATGTCCACCGAACTGGTGCTCGACTTCGATGCCGAGTACGCCAGTCCCGGCCGCGTGCGCCAGCACCTCGCCCGCCTGCCTGCCTGGCTGGAGCGCCTGGCCCACGGCCTCACCGAACGCTTCTCCCTGGAAGACCAACTGATCGGGCGCATTCACGCCCGCCATGCGCCCGATGCGGCCCGCGCCGAAGCCGTTTCCCGCACCACGTAGGAGGGATGCTCTGCATCGCGACTGGCGCCGTCAGGCGCCCGGGGGTATTACCGAAATCACCGGGAGGCCTTCGGCCTCCAGTCGCGAGACGCAGTCTCCCTCCTACTGCTTGGATTCACGCTTTTTCCTCCGCGGTTCCAGCACCAGCATGCAGGGCGTCAGCAGCAGGGTCAGGCCGGTGGCGAAGGTCAGGCCGCCGGCGATGGCGCTGGAGAGCTGGGTCCACCACTGGGTGGAGGGGGCCCCGAGCCCAAGGCTCGGGGCGAGCAGGTCGACGTTGACCCCCAGCACCATGGGCGCAAGGCCCAGCACCGTGGTCACCGCGGTGAGCAGCACCGGCCGCAGGCGCAGGCTGCCCGCCTCCAGGGCCGCCTCGAAGGGGGGGCGCCCCTCGCCGCGCAATTCGTTGTAGGTGTCGATCAGCACGATGTTGTTGTTCACCACGATGCCCGCCAGGGCGATGATGCCCATTCCCACCATCACGATGCCGAAGGGCTGAGCGTTGGCCAGCAGCCCCAGCAGCACCCCCGCGGTGGAGAAGACGATCGCCGAGAGCACCAGCCCCGCCTGGTAGAAGCTGTTGAACTGGGTCACCAGGATCAGTGCCATCAGCCCGATGGCCACCATGAAGGCGCCGGCCAGGAAGCGGCTCGCCTCCTGCTGATCCTCCTGCTCACCGGCGATGCTCACCTGCACCCCCTCGGGGGGCTCGCCGGCGGCCTCGAGCAGGGCGCGCAGCCGCTCGTCGGCGCTGGCGTCGCTGGTCACGTCGGCCTCGAGGGTAATGGCGCGGCGGCCATCGATGCGGTGCAGGGTGCCCACCTTGGGGGCCGGCTCCACCGATACGAAGTGCGATAGCGGCACCTGCCCCCGGGAGGTGTTGAGGCTCAGCCGGCCCAACTGGTCCAGGGTGCGGTCACCCTCCGGCAGGCGCACCCGGATATCCACCTCGTCGTCGACCCCTTCGGGACGGTAACTGGCTACCTGGACGCCGGTGGTCAGCAGTTGCACCGCGCTGCCCACGCTGGTCACGTCGGTGTCGAAGCGGGCCGCCGCCTCGCGGTCGACGATGATCCGCCACTCCACCCCGGGCAGGCTACGGTTGTCCTCGATGTCGCGGAAACCACCCAGCTCCCCCATCAGCTCGCGCAGCCGGTCCACCGCCTGGTCGGCGAGCCTGGGCGTCTGGCCACCGATCTCCAGCACGATCGGCTTGCCCTCGCCGGGGCCCGTCTGCTGCTGGCGGAACTCCAGCGTGAGGCCGGGTAGGTCGGCGGTCCGCTCGTGCATCTCGTCGAAGATGGCGCTCAGTGGCCGGCGCCGATGCCAGTCGATCAGCTGGAACTGCAGCACGCCGATGACGTCGGCGCCGAGCTGCTCGTTGGAGGTGGCGAAGGAGCGCGCATAGAGTGCCTCAACCTCGCTCATCCCGCCTAGCCTAGCCTCCACCCGGCGCACCATGGCGTCCTTCTCCTCGATGGAGAAGTCGCCGCGCGTGCGCACCAACACCTGGGCGCTGTCGGGCTCCACGCTGGGGAAGAACTCCACCCCATGGTTGAAGCGCGCATAGGCGGTGTAGATCAGCGCCATCAGTAGCACGGCGAACAGCAGGGTCAGCACCGGGTGGGCGAGCAGCCGTGACAGCGCCGTGCGATAGAGCCGGCCGCCGGCCGTGGCGTCCACCGGCGCCGAGCCCGCAGAGGCTGCGCGAGCGCCGAACACGCTGCCCAGGGTGGGCAGGAAGACCAGCGCCATGGCCAGCGAGGCGAGCAGGCAGAGGATCACCGTGGCGGGGAGGTACTTCATGAACTCGCCCACCATGCCCGGCCAGAACAGTAGCGGCACGAAGACCGCCAGGGTGGTGGCGGTGGAGGCGATCACCGGCCAGCTCATGCGGGTCGCCGCCTCGAGCCACGCCTGGCGTGGCGCCATGCCCTGGCGTAGATGGCGGTCGGCCAGCTCGCTGACCACGATGGCGCCGTCCACCAGCATGCCGGCCACCAGGATCAGCGCGAACAGCACCACGATATTGAGGGTGTAGCCCACCGCCCAGATCATCAGGATGCCGCTGAGGAAGGCGCCGGGGATGGTCAGCCCCACCAGCATGGCGCTGCGCGTGCCCATGGCGGCCAGGATCACGATCAGCACCAGCACCACCGCGGTGACCACGTTGTTGAGAAGCTCCGAGAGCATGTCCTCGACGAACTCGGACTGGTCGGTAATGGTGGTGATCGCAAGCCCCTCGGGAATCAGCCCCCCGGCCTGCTCGAACAGTGCCTGGACTTGCTCCACGGTGGCGATGATATTGGCCCCGGCGCGCTTGGAGATCTCCAGCACCAGCGCCGGCTGGCCATCGATCCGCGCATACCCCTCGGGGTCCTTGAAGGTGGGGCGAATGGTCGCCACGTCACCGAAGGTCACCACCCGGTCGCCGTCCACCTTCACCGGCATGGCCATCACGTCCTCCAGGGTCTCGATGACCCCGGGCACCTTCATGCCCAGCCGGCCGGCACCGGTGTCCAGGCTGCCGGCCGCCACCAGGCGGTTGTTGCGGTTGACCAGGTTGAACAGGGTGGCGAAGTCGATGCCATAGCTCGACAGCACCAGGGGGTCGACCACGATCTCCAGCAGCTCCTCGCGGTCGCCGCCGATATCCACCTCGAGCACCTCGGCGATGCCCTCGATCTCCTCCTTGATGCGCTGTGCAATGGCCACCCGCAGGCGCTCCTCCACGCTGCCGGAGAGGCCGATGGAGAGCACCGGGAACTCGCTGACGTTGACCTCCACGACGCGTGGCTCCTCGGCCTCGGAGGGCAGCTCCGCCTTGGCGATATCGACCTTCTCGCGCACGTCGGAGAGTGCCTGGTCGGCATCGAAGCCGGCATCGAACTCCAGGGTGATGGAGGCGTGGCCCTCACTGGACTGGGAGGTCATCTTGCGTAGCCCCTCGATGCTGCGCAGCTCCTGCTCCATGGGGCGCACCAGCAGACGCTCGCCGTCCTCGGGGCTGATCCCCTCGAGGCTCATGGCCACGTAGATCATGGGAATGGCGACGTCGGGGTTGGCCTCCTTGGGGATCGCCTGCCAGGCGCCCAGCCCCGCCAGCAACAGGGCGGTCAGCAGCAGCAGGGTGGTGCGGGCGCGCGCTTGAGCGGCCGCGATCAGCTGGCGCATCTCAGCGACTCCCCGCGTCGGCATCGGGTACGGTGGGCGCGCTGCCGTCGGCCACCACCGGCGTGACGCGTTCGCCGACCGCCACCATGCCGGCCCCCAGGGTGATCAGTCGCACCGGATCGGGAAGACCGGTCACCCGAGCGGTCTCGAGGTCGGCATCCACCAGCGTGACCGGGGTCTGTACCACCCGGTCAGCGGCGTCGAGGTGCTTGACCACCAGCTCCCCGTCGGGATCGAGTGCCAGCAGGGCGGGCGAGAGGCGCTGCACCCGGCGCTCGGGCAGGGTGATGATCAGGGTGGCGCTGGCGCCGGCCAGGCGACGACCCTCGGGGTTGTCGGCATTGACCTCGACCCGGAAGCTGCGGGTGGCCTCCTCGGCCTGGCGCGCCACCAAACTCACCTCGCCGGAAAGCCGCGAGCCGTCCAGCAGGCGCAGCTCCGCGGGGAGCCCCTCGCCGAGGACCAGGGCGTCACGCTGGGGCGCCCAGGCCACGGCGGTCAGCCGCGAGTCGTCCACCAGTCGCCCCCAGCTCTCGCCTACCTGCACCAGGTCGCCCGTCTCCACCTCGAGGCGGTCCAGGGTGCCGGGGAAGGGCGCCGCGAGGCGGGTATCGTCGAGTTGGCGCTGCAGCGTGGCCAGCTCTGCCGCGGCACGGCTCGCCTGGGCCTGCAGGCGCAGGTAGTCGGGGCGCGAGATCAGCTTGCGACTGAGCAGCGATTCGGCGCCGGCGAGCTCCGCCCGGGCCAGCGCCAGGTCGTCCTCGGCCTGGGCCAGGCGGGCGGGCAGCTCCTCCTGGGCCAGTGCCAGCAGCAGCTCTCCCGCCTCGACACGACTGCCCGCGGCTAGCGGCAGTGCTGCCACGCGGCCGGACTGGCGGGCGCGCAGCTCCAGCTCGCGGTATGCCTCGAGCTGGCCCTGGAGAACCAGGGTAGGGGCATGGGGCTCGGCAGCGCGGATCTCCACCTCGACGCGTGGCGCGTCGGGCTCGGCGGCCGGCCGGGCCTGTGGCGGGGCATCGCGAAACCCCTGGATGTCACCCAGCAGCAGCCAGGCGAGCAGGGCAATGACCAGACCGATGGCCAGCAGGGCGGGAAAGGGGGGAAGGCGACGGCGGGACATGCAGTGTGATCCATCAGCGGCATGAAGGCGTCAGCATACTATTCTGGAGAGCCGTTCTCATACAGCCGTTTGTCGCACCTCGCTCCCGCCCTACGTCGCATTGAGTTTTGTGCGGTGCAGGCATACCATCTTGGCGGTTTGTTCAGGCCAGTGCGGGCCCGGCGCCTGCCCGGCTCGTCCTCACGGCGACAACCCGCGCGTTGACAACCCAAGGAGCCACCATGAAAGACCCCGTTCGCATTGCCATTACCGGCGCCGCCGGCCAGATCAGCTACTCCCTGGCCTTCCGCATCGCCTCCGGCGACATGCTGGGCAAGGACCAGCCGGTCATCCTGCAACTGCTCGAGATCACCCCGGCCATGGACGCCCTGAACGGCGTGGTCATGGAGCTCAACGACTGTGCCTTCCCGCTGGTGCAGGACATCGTCGCCACCGACGATCCCAATGTCGCCTTCAAGGATGCCGACTTCGCCCTGCTGGTGGGTGCTCGTCCGCGTGGTCCGGGCATGGAGCGCAAGGACCTGCTGGAAGCCAACGCGGCGATCTTCTCCGTGCAGGGCAAGGCGCTGAACGACAACGCCAGCCGTGATGTGAAGGTGCTGGTGGTGGGCAACCCGGCCAACACCAACGCCCTGATCGCCTCCTGCAACGCGCCGGATCTCAATCCGGGCCAGTTCACCGCGATGATGCGCCTGGATCACAATCGCGCCAAGACTCAGCTGGCCCAGAAGGTCGGCAAGCATGTCACCGACGTGGAGTCGATGATCGTGTGGGGCAACCACAGCGCCACCCAGTATCCGGACCTGGCCCACTGCAAGGTGGATGGCAAGGCGGCCCTGGAGCTGGTCGAGCAGGAGTGGTACGAGAACGACTTCATCCCCACCGTGCAGCAGCGCGGCGCCGCCATCATCAAGGCGCGTGGTGCATCCTCCGCGGCCTCCGCGGCCTCCGCGGCCATCGACCACATGCGTGACTGGGCGCTGGGCAGCGACGGCATCGTCAGCATGGGGATCCCCGCCGACGGCAGCTACGGTGTCGAGCCGGGCATCATGTACTCCTACCCGGTGGTGTGCAAGAACGGTCAGTACGAGATCGTGCAGGGCCTGGAGGTCGGCGAGTTCAGCCGCGGGCGCATGAACGCCACCGAGCAGGAGCTGCGTGAAGAGCGCGCCGCCGTCGAGCATCTGCTGGGCTAAGCGCCGAGCTACAAGTGCCAAGCTACAAGAAAACCCGAAGGCCATGGCCTTCGGGTTTTCTTTTGCTTCGAGCAGTTTCACGCTATCGATTTGCAGCTTGCAGCTTGCAGCTTGCAGCTCCCGGCGAAGCCGGGCCGGCTCAGTCCCTCAGGCTGATGATCCGCCAGCCGCGGGCTTCGGCCACCTCGCGCAGGCTGGGGTCGGGGTCGACGGCCACCGGATACTCGACGGCCTCCAGCAGCGGCAGGTCGTTGTGTGAGTCGCTGTAGAACCAGGCCTGATCGAGGGTCTGGTCCTTGTCGGCCAGCCACTCCTCCAGGCGTATCACTTTGCCCTCGCGATAGCTGGGCGTGCCGCTCACCTTGCCGGTGTAGTGGCCGTCGACGATCTCGGGCTCCACCGCGATCAGGTCGTCGACGCCTAGCCGCTCTGCGATGGGGCCGGTAATAAAGCGGTTGGTGGCGGTGACGATCAGCAGGGTGTCACCCCGGGAGCGGTGGCGGGCCAGCAGCTCCTCGCCCTTGTCCAGGATGTGCGGCTCGATCTTGCTGGCCATGAACTGCTGGTGCCAGGCGGCGAGTTGCTCGGGGCTGTTCTCGGCCAGGGGCTTGAGCGCGACCTCCAGGAAGGCGTGGATATCCAGGGTGCCGGCCTCGTAGTCGGCCATGAAGCGGTCGTTGGCCTCGCGGTAGGCCGCCGGGTCGACGGCGCCCTGCTCGAGCAGGAACTCGCCCCAGGCATGGTCGCTGTCGATTGACAGCAGGGTATTGTCCAGGTCGAAGATGGCCAGGCTCACGGAAACTCCCCAAGATAGCTGACAAGGTGGGTGGAAAGCCGGCGATTATGGCAGATGATGGGGTCCCCTGCATCACTGCGGCGGAAGGCGTATTGATGCGCTTCACGGCCTTGTGGAAGAATGGCCACAATACTGGATTCAACAAGGTGAAGTCCGTGATCGACGCAGAGGGCTTTCGCCCCAACGTTGGCATCATTATCGCCAACGACCAGGGGCAGCTGCTTTGGGCGCGTCGGGTAGGGCAGAATGCGTGGCAGTTTCCCCAGGGAGGCATCAAGGCTGACGAGACACCCAAACAGGCGCTATTTCGAGAGCTCCATGAGGAGATCGGCCTGACGGCCGGTGATGTCGAGATTCTTGCCTGCACCCGGGGGTGGCTGCGCTACCGCCTGCCACGACGCATGATTCGCACGCATTCCCGGCCGGTGTGTATCGGCCAGAAACAGAAGTGGTTCCTGCTCCGGATTCGCTGCCAGGAGAGCCAGATATGCATGGATATCTCCGAGAAGCCGGAGTTCGACGGCTGGCGCTGGGTCAGCTACTGGTATCCACTGGCGCAGGTGGTGCCCTTCAAGCGAGAGGTCTACCGCCGTGCCCTGAAGGAGCTCTCGCCGCGCGCCCAGCGCCTGGCGCTGGGGCACGGCTAGCCGCGCGTCACCCACAACAACGTCCAATGACAACAGGGATACCCGCTCGACATGCTCGAGGTCTTGCGCCGCATCATCCAGGAAGTCAACGGGGCCCGCAGCCTGGACGCGGCGCTCTCCACCATGGTGCGCCGCATTCGCAAGGCGATGCAGACCGACGTCTGCTCCTTCTACCTGTTCGACGAGGAGACCGACCGCCTGGTGCTGATGGAGACCATCGGCCTGCGCAGCCAGGCGGTGGGGCAGGTGACCCTGCCCATCGGCGAGGGCCTGGTGGGCCTGGTGGCCGGGCGCGAGGAGCCGCTCAACCTGGAGGACGCGCAGGCGCACCCCCAGTTCCTCTATTTCGAATCCACCGGCGAGGAGCGCTACTCCAGCTTCCTCGGGGTGCCCATCATCCACCAGCGCCGCATGCTCGGCGTGCTGGTGGTACAGCAGGCCGAGAAGCGTCGCTACGGCGAGGAGGACGAGGCCTTCCTGGTCACCATGGCCGCTCAACTCGGCGGCGTGCTGGCTCATGCGCTGGCCACCGGAAACCTGGCGCGCCCGAGCCAGGAGGGCCAGGTGCAGTTCAAGGGCGTGGCGGCCTCGCCGGGAATGGCCATCGGCGAGGCGGTGGTGATCACCCCGCCCGCCGACCTCGACAGCGTGCCCGACCTGATTCCCACCGATGTCGACTACGAGATCACCCGCCTCAAGGAGGCGATCGGTCGCGTGCGCGAGGAGATCCGGGCCGCTGGGGCCCGTCTCGCCAACCGCATCTCTGCTCAGGAGCTGGCGCTGTTCGAGGTCTACCAGCAGATGCTCAGCGAGGCGGCACTCTCCCAGGAGGTGGAGAAGCGCATCCGCGAGGGGCAGTGGGCGCCGGGCGCCCTGGCCGATGTGGTCAAGCGCCACGTGCAGTACCTGGAGCGGGTCGATGACGACTACCTGCGCGAGCGTGCCGCCGATGTGCGTGACTTGGGCCGACGGGTGCTGGCCCATCTCCAGGAAGACACCCCCCAGAGCCCCAGCGTCTATCCCGAGCGCACCATCCTGGTGGGCGACGAGCTGAGCGTGGCGCTGCTCGGCGAGGTGCCCCGCGACAAGCTGGTCGGGCTGGTCTCGGTGCGCGGCTCCAGTACCTCCCACGTGGCGATCCTGGCCCGGGCCATGGGTATCCCCACGGTGCTGGGCATGGTCGACCTGCCGCTGCCGCGGCTCTCCGGTTCACAGCTGATCCTTGACGGCCACCGTGGGCGGCTGTTTATCCATCCCGGCCAGGATCTGCTGACCCACTACGCCAGCATGATCGCCGAGGAGGAGGCACTGGCCAAGGTGCTCGAGCACGAGCAGCACCTGCCCAGCCGCACCCCCGACGGCCACGATATGCCGCTGATGGTCAACACCGGCCTGGCGGTGGACGCGGTGGCCTCGCTCAAGCCGCGCGTCAGTGGGGTGGGGCTCTACCGTACCGAGGTGCCCTTCATGGTCACCGAGCGCTTCCCCGGCGAGCAGGAGCAGACCCGCCTCTACCGCGACCAGCTCGAGAGCTTCGCGCCGCTGCCGGTGGTGATGCGCACCCTGGATATCGGTGGCGACAAGGACCTGCCCTACTTTCCCATCGAGGAGGCCAACCCCTTCCTCGGCTGGCGCGGCATACGCGTGACCCTGGATCATCCCGAGGTGCTGATGGTGCAGTTGCGCGCCATGCTGCGCGCCTCCCAGGGGCTCGACAACCTGCAGGTGCTGCTGCCCATGATCACCAATGTCGACGAGGTCGATGCCGCCCAGCGGCTGCTCGAGCGCGCCATCGTCGAGTTGGGGGAGGAGGGCGTGGTGGTGCCGCGCCCCAGGGTGGGGGTGATGATCGAGGTGCCGGCGACGCTCTACCAGCTCGACGCCCTGGCCGAGCGGGCCGACTTCTTCTCGGTGGGAAGCAATGACCTGACCCAGTACCTGCTGGCGGTGGATCGCAACAACCCGCGGGTCGCCGACCTCTACGACGCCTGCCACCCGGCGGTACTCTCCGCCATGGCCACCCTGGCCAGCGAATCGCGGCGCCTCGACATGCCGGTCTCGGTGTGTGGCGAGCTCGCCGGCGACCCGGCCGGCGCGCTGCTGTTGATGGGCATGGGCTTCGGCGCCCTCTCCATGAACGCCCCCAGCCTGCCGCGGGTGCGCGCCGCCATTCGCCGCGTGTCGCTGGCGGATGCCCAGGCGCTGGTCGACCAGACCCTGCACCTCGACTCCCCCGGCGAGGTGCACCGCCATCTCGACCAGCGCATGAGCGAGTGGGACCTCGCCCACCTGTTGCCGCCGAGGGATTGACCCTGCCTCGTTGCCGTAGAAGCGCGATTTATCGCGCGATATTTTGCCCAACGCCGAATAATCGCTCCCACCATTCGGCCATGGGAGCCACCATCGAGGGTTAGCCCGCATTGTGGGAGCCCGATTTATCGGCGATGAGGGTTGGCACCGTTGTGTGGTCCTGTCGCGATCCTCTAAGCGCGTGGTGGCATTCGTATCGCGCAGAATCTGCGCTCCTACATGCTGAGCCTTGTCTCCCCCAGCGCCACTCCCCCGGGCCCGAAACGCCGTTCGCCGATCTCCATGCGTCCGCTGGCGTGCCAGTTCAGCCAGGTCATGGCTCGGGTGCCGTACTGCTCGCCGATGATGAAGGGCGAGGAGAGGGTGCGCTCCAGCGCGAGGCCCACGCCGGTATCCGGCAGGGCGCGGTCATCGGCGGGGCGGGGGTCGGCCATCGTCGCCAGGGCGTCGTCGGGCCAGCGGCCGTGGTGCAGGGCGGCGCCGAGCCCCTGGCGGGCATCGATCAGCTTCGGCCAGGGGGTGTCGAGGGAGGCGTTGGAGAGGCCATGGGTGCCGGGCGGTACATCGCGAAGCACGCACTCCTCACGCCCGCGGTGCAGGTGCCACAGCCGCTCGCCGTCGCCGGCCAGCAGGTTGAAGCCGGCATAGCGCAGCGCCTCGCCGCGTTCCAGTTGGGCCAGCCAGGCGGGCAGGTCGGGGTGGGTGAGGGCGGCATAGACCAGGCCGCCGCGGCTCGGCGCGCCATCCGGCACGCGCAGCTCGGGATCGCGCACGTTGGTCACCGCCGCGAAGCGCCCGCGGCGGTGCACCGCCAGCCAGGTGCCACCGGCCTCCAGGTCGCGCCCGCCAATGATCTCGGGGGCATGCTCCCAGGCGGCCAGCGGGGCGGCGGGGCGGGCGTGGAACTCATCGCGGTTGGCGACCAGGTGCAGGGGCCAGGCGCTGCCGGGGTGATGGTCGAAGGCAATCAGGCACATGGCGCCAGCTTAGCGGCTCGGCGCCGGGCGGGGAAGCTCCCGCGATGACAGCATGGCTGGCACGGCGTACACTTCAGTGCCACCTCGTTAACGGCCAAGGATGACGGATGCGAGACGAGTCACGGCGCCCCCGGCGCCTTCCAGCACTCATCATCATGGCGCTGCTGGCCCAGCTACTCCTGCTGCTGGCCGGTGGCGGTATCTTGTGGTTCGATGCCGCCGGGGCGGCCGCCTGGTTGATGGCCCTGCTGCTGGTCGCGAGCCTCAACCTGCTGCTGGTCGTGCTGCAGCCCGGCGGTTGGCCGCACGACCCGCAAGCCGAATCGCCCGCCGAGCCCCCCGCGCAACGCCGGATCGTGCGCGACTCGGTTGCCGAGCCCTCGGCGGCCAAGGAGCGGCTGCGGCGACGGGTGAGCGACCTGGAAGACGCCCTCGCGCATCGTGAACAGCGGATCACCCGCCTGGCGGCCGGGCGCGAGAGGGCCCGCGAGGAGTCACGCCTCAAGTCGGACTACCTGACACTGATGAGCCGCGAACTGCAGCGGCTATGCCAGCGTATCGACCAACTGGCCGGCGAGCAGGCGTCGACCCCGGAGGCCGGTCGCCACATGGCCGATGAACTGCGCGAGCGTCTCGCCGACCTGACCGAGCTGCTCGAGGGGCTGGCCGGTGAGCGCGAGCCGCCGTCGCGCCCGGCCGGGCGCCCGGGGCGGGTATTGATCGTCGATGATGGTCCGGTCAACCTGATGCTGGCGCGTCAGGTGCTGGAGCGCGAGGGGCTCGAGGTCACCGCGGTGACCTCGGGGGCCGAGGCCCTGGCCCTGCAGGAGCTGGAGCATTTCGATCTGGTGCTGATGGATATCTTCATGGAGGGCATGGACGGTATGGAGGCTAGCCGCCGCTGGCGCGAACATGAGCGTATTCGACACGTCGCCTCCGGCAGCGTGCTGGTGGCGCTGACCGCCAATGCCAGCGATGCCGACCGCCGGCGCTTCGCCGAGGCCGGGCTGGATGATTACCTGGCCAAGCCCTACCGCCCCCAGGAGCTGGTCGAGCGGGTCGTCCGCTGGCTGCCCGAGCGCCTGGAGGAGCGCGGCGTCTCATGAGCCTGTTGCCAGTGATTGTCGGCTATCTGGCGCTGGGGGCCGTGGCCGGGACCATGGCGGGGCTGTTCGGCGTGGGCGGCGGGCTGATCATCGTGCCGGCGCTGGTCTTCACCTTCGGTTTGCAGGGCGTGCCCGCGGAAGTCACCATGCACCTGGCGGTGGGCACCTCGCTTGCCACCATCGTGGTCACCGGCGCCTCCTCGGCCTGGGGCCACTACCGCCGCGGCAGCATCCATCGCCAGTGGTTCCTGGCCCTGCTGCCCGGGTTGTTGCTGGGGGCCGTGGCCGGGGTGTTCGTCGCCGATGGCCTCTCCGCAGGCAGCCTCGGCACGCTGTTCGGCGCCTTCGTGCTGGTAATGGCGGTGCGCATGGCGCTCTCCCGCGGGCCGCGCCCCGGCAGCGTGGCGCCGGGGCGGGCGGTGATGGCCGCCGCCGGCGGGGTGATCGGCGGTGTCTCGGCGCTGTTTGGGATCGGCGGCGGCACCCTCAGCGTGCCCTGGTTGACCCGCTGCGGTGCGTCGCTGCCCCAGGCCGTGGGTACCTCCGCCGCCTGCGGTATTCCCATCGCCCTGTTCGGGGCGGCCACCTTCATGGTGCTGGGCTGGGGCAATGCGCTGCTGCCCTCCGGGGCTGCGGGCTTCGTGATGTGGCCGGCCCTGCTGGGTATCGTGCTGGCCAGCGTGCCCTGTGCGCGCCTCGGTGTGTGGCTTGCCCATCGCCTGCCGGCCAGGGTGCTGCGCCTGGCCTTTGCCGCCCTGCTGGCGAGCGTCGGCCTGACCTTTGTTTTATAAGCTGAAAGCTTGAAGAGCGTCGCTTCGCTCCTGGAAGCTTGAAGCTGGAAGAAAGAAAAACCTTGACCTCAGAGTTAGCGGGACCATGCTGCTTTCCAGCTTCCATCGTTAAAGGACTGACATGCTTTCCTATCCGGATATCGACCCCGTTGCGATCTCCCTGGGCCCCTTCCAGGTCCACTGGTATGGCCTGATGTATGTGGTGGGCTTCGTCGCCGCCTGGTTCCTGGGGCGTCGCCGTGCCGCGCGCATCGGGCTTTCCGCCGACGATATCGGCGACTTGCTGTTCTACGCCGCCCTGGGCGTGGTGCTGGGTGGCCGGCTGGGCTATGCGCTCTTCTACGGCCTGGATCAGTGGCTGGCCGACCCGCTGTGGATCGTGCGGGTGTGGGACGGTGGCATGAGCTTCCACGGCGGCCTGCTCGGCGTGCTGGTCGCCGCCTGGTGGTTCGCCAGGAAAAAGGGGCTGGCCTTCTTCACCCTCACCGACTTCGTCGCCCCGCTGGTGCCCATCGGCCTGGGCGCCGGGCGCATCGGCAACTTCATCAACCGCGAGCTGCCCGGGCGCGTGACCGAGATGCCCTGGGGCATGCCGTTCCCCGGCCTCGGGTCCGAGCCGCGACACCCCAGCTCGCTCTACGAGGCGGCTCTGGAGGGGGCGGTACTGTTCGTGGTGCTGTGGTTCGTCACCGCCACGCCGCGCCGCCGTGGCCTGGTCTCGGGGCTCTTCCTCGCGTTCTACGGCGCCTTCCGCTTCCTGGTGGAGTTCTACCGCCTGCCCGACGCCCATATCGGCTACCTGGCCTTCGGCTGGTTCACCATGGGCATGCTGCTGACGCTGCCGATGATCGCCGCCGGCCTGGCACTGATCGCCTGGTCGCGCAGGCAGCAGGTGGATGCTCGAGTGTGATACGAAGCAAGAGGTGATGTATGAGACTGACCGACGAACAAGTTGTCATCATTAAGCAGGCAGCCCATGAGGTGTTTGGTGATGACGTCAGCGTTAAGCTGTTTGGGTCGCGACTCAACGACAGCGCGAGGGGAGGGGATATCGACCTTCTGGTGGAGAGTACGGCTAGCATCGAGGACAAGATGCAGAAGATGCTGACTCTCACGGCGCGCTTGCAGCTTCGCCTTGGCGACCAACCCATCGACATCCTGGTGGTAGACCCAACTACGTCTCTGAATCCCGTCCATCTACACGCAATAAAAACGGCACAGGTGTTATGAACGAGCAGCTACTGCCCATCGAACGCTTCCTGTGGACGCTGGACATCGTCCAGCGTGAAGGCAACCACTTGGCCTACAGTTGGCACACCCTGTTCGAAGGGGGCCAGGGGCCAAGCAGTGACTGGGTCGCAACTCTCGATCAGCGTCCGGAGGATGCCATTCGCCTGGAGGCATTTGTTTCCCGCTACAGCCGCATGCAGGACACCATCGCCGACAAACTGATCCCACGCTGGCTGCAGAGTCTGGCCGAGCGTGTGGGTAGCCAGATCGAAAACCTCAATCGGGCTGAGCGACTCGGTGTGCTGGAAAGTACCGAAGCCTGGCTGGCGGCACGTAAGCTGCGAAATCAGCTGGTGCATGAATACATGCAAGAACCCGATGCCTTCGCCGATGCCCTGCGGGAGGCGCGAGACTACTCTTTGATGCTGATGGCGACTTACAATCACGTCCGCTCCTACGCCGGAGAACGCATGTCGCTGGATGCCCCGTTGCCCGAGGAACTGGTGCTCCCCGGTCAACAACTCGGCTGAGTTCGGGTAGAATCCGCCACCCACCCGCCGCCTTGGTGATGCCGTGACCGACGCTACCCAGCCCGCCCTCGAACAGCCCTACCTCGACCTGATGCGCCAGGTGCTCGACCAAGGCGTGGAGCGTGGCGACCGTACCGGGGTAGGCACACGCTCGGTCTTCGGCCACCAGATGCGTTTCGACCTTTCCCTCGGCTTCCCGCTGCTGACCACCAAGAAGCTGCACACCCGCTCGATCTTCCATGAACTGCTGTGGTTCCTGGCCGGCGACACCAACATCGCCTACCTGAAGGAACACGGCGTGCGCATCTGGGACGAGTGGGCCGACGCGAACGGCGACCTCGGCCCGATCTACGGCTATCAGTGGCGCAGCTGGCCCGACCCGCGGGGCGGCCACGTCGACCAGATCGCGGGGCTGCTCGACCAGCTGCGCACCAATCCCCAATCGCGTCGGCTGATCGTCTCCGCCTGGAACCCCGCCCAGGTCGACGAGATGCAGCTGCCGCCGTGCCACTGCCTGTTCCAGTTCTACGTGGCCGAGGGGCGGCTCTCCTGCCAGCTCTACCAGCGCAGCGCCGATATCTTCCTGGGCGTGCCCTTCAATATCGCCAGCTACGCGCTGCTGACCCAGATGATCGCCCAGGTGGCGGGGCTCGCACCCGGCGAGTTCATCCATACGCTGGGCGACGCCCACCTCTACCTGAACCACCTGGAGCAGGCCGAGGAGCAGCTCACTCGCGCCCCGCGGCCGGCGCCTCGCCTGCTGCTCGACCCGAGCGTCAGCGACCTCTTCGCCTTTGGCATCGAGCATATCGCCATCGAAGGCTACGACCCCCACCCCCATATCAAGGCCGAGGTGGCCGTATGACCGACGAGACCCTTATCCCCGTCGCCATGATCGCCGCCATGGCGCAGAATCGCGTGATCGGCGTGGAGAACCAGCTGCCCTGGTACCTGCCCGAGGACCTCAGGTTCTTCAAGCGCATGACCCAGGCCAAGCCGCTGGTGATGGGGCGCAAGACCTTCCAGTCCATCGGCCGGCCGCTGCCCGGGCGGCTCAATATCGTGGTCACCCGCGACACCGGGTTCGCCCATGACGGCGTGCGGGTCTGCCACGACCTGCCCTCCGCCCTGGTCCTGGCCGACCAGCAGGCCATCATCGACGGCGTGGAGGAGATCATGGTGATGGGTGGCGCCGAGATCTATGCCCAGGCCTTGCCCCATGCCAGCCGCCTCTACCTCACCGAGGTGGCTATCGAGGTGGCGGGCGATGCCCGCTTCCCCGAGGTCCCCCCGGCCGAATGGGAAGAGGTGCAGCGCGTACCCGGCAGCCCCACCGAGGGGCAGCCCGCCTACGATTTCGTCGAGTATCGTCGTCGCGACGATGAGCACCGGGAGAGCGTCGGCGGCTGACGACATTTGTCATGGGCGCGCTTCTGGCACAGACTTGATGGCACGCCTGTACCACAGAGCCTGCGGGAGGAGACCGGTTTGGCCGAGCAACGCCTACACTCGCTGCTGGACGCCCTGGATGGGCGCACCCGATCGCTGCTGGAGCACCTGGCCCTCGAGCGCGAGGCGCGCCGTCACGCCGAAGCCGTGCAGGGCGAGCTGGCCCAGCGTCTCGCCGAACTGGAACGCCGCCTGGCCGAGGCCGAGGCCACCCGCCTGGAGCTTATCGAAGAGTGCCGCGAACTCGACGAGCAGAACAGTGAGCTGGAGGCCCATAACCGCCACCTCCACGAGCGCCTGGCCGGCGGCGAACCCGCCGAGGGCGGCTTCCGCCCCGGGCGTCGCTCCCAGGGGCTTTCCGCGCTGATCGGCCGGCGCCCGACGGCGCCAGGCAACGCTCCCGCCGAACCGCCAGCAGCGGCCGAACCCACCACGCCACCGAGCGTCTCCGCCACCAGCGATAACTCCGCCACCAGCGATAACAAGGCAGAAGCTCGGCATCATCGGGCGAAGGGTGATACCAGCGAGCCCCTATTCGCTGGCCATGCCGCCGGAAAACCCGAGCTTGCACAGGAGCCGTCGAGCGCCCGCCAGGATTCCCTGGCCATCGACGAGGCTCCCTCTCCCCAGGCCCTGCTCGAGGAGTGGTATGCGCGCTATCCCGCCGCCTTCTTCAAGGGCCATACCCGGCCGCTGATGGTGGGCATCCACGAGGTGCTGGCCCGCCGCGAGCCCTGGCCCGAGAAGCTGGTGCGAAGGGCGCTGGCCTGCTACGTCAACCTGCCGCGCTACCTCAAGGCGGTGCGCGACGGCGCCGAGCGCATCGACCTGGATGGCCAGCCCGCCGGCAAGGTCGACGCCCAGTCGGCCGATCACGCCCAACGCAAGCTCGACCGCCTGCAGGGCGAGAAGCGCACCGGCCAGGGCCGCACCCCCCAGGGGCGTGATCGCATGCGGAACGGCAAGCCGGCCAGGGTAGCGGCCCAGGGCCCAGCGAAGGGCCAACCCTCGCCGCAGGGGATGGGCGGTAACGCCGGGCCTGATCGCGAGCATACCGAGCCGGCACCCGCCACCATGGATGAGAAACTTTCGGCCCTGCTGGCCAAGCATAACGGCCGCTAACATCCTGATAGGCGGGTGTTTTTTTTAATCTCCATCGCTCGCCATGTCGCCATCGGGGCGGGTTGATGAGCGTTGACTTGTGTTCGTCATATCGGCAAGGCATTATTCAGCAACCGCCGTGAGGCGCGTGTTTGCATAATTGATGGAAAGTTCCGAGTGAAGGGGCAGCGCATAGGGAAACAGTGTTTTTTCTTCTTGCGTTCCCTCATGACCCGGTATAAGGTTGCTCCTGCGAGCATTGGAATATAACTAAGGCTTTGCCGAAGTGAGGCTCGCACCGGCACCCTCCGCGAGGAGGCCGGCCGAGTCGAGCCGGCGCAGACCGGCCAAGCCGCCGAATCGCCCAAGAGCGGTCGGCATAAAACGATCGAAACAGACTGCTAGTCAAAGGAACATCATCATGATGAAGAAGACACTGTTAGCGACTGCTATCGCCGCCACCATGGTCGCCTCCGGTGCCCAGGCTGCTACCGTTTATGACCAGGACGGCACCAAGCTCGACATCTATGGCCGTATCGCCATGGGCGTCGCCGGCGGTGGCCCGGAGTATAACTCCGCCGACGAGAAGATCGACAACGGCGCCGAGTTTGTCGATGTCTTCTCTCGTCTTGGCCTGCGCATGAGCCACGAGGTCACCTCCGACCTGACCGCCTTCGGTCGTCTGGAGTGGCGCTTTAAGGGTGATGAGCGCAGCGGCGAGTCTGTCAACGGCGTCGACGCTTTCAGCGAGATTCGCCAGAGCTATATCGGCCTGCGCAGCAACAGCTGGGGTACCATCCAGGGCGGTAACTTCGACTCCTTCTACAACCAGGCCGTCTCCGCTCCGTTCGATGTATACATCGATCGTGGCCTCGAGTTCGCAGGCCACCCGACCCAGTCGCGCGGCGACTCCGTCGGCTACATCACCCCGAACCTGTCCGGCTTCCAGGTCTATCTGCAGGGCAAGCACTACAGCACTCGCGGCGAAGTTGAGCCCACCGATGGCTCCACCGTTGCGGGTCAGGGTGGTGCGGTCTACGAGATCAACAACCTGCGTCTGGCTGCCGGTTTCGTCGACGATGTCGTCGAAGGCGGCGGCAACGACGAGATGCTCTACGGCGCGACCGTCTCCTATGAGTTTGTGCCTGGCTTCTCCGGCCGTCTGGGTTACGAGACTCAGGACGACAGCAGCACCCATGGTGGCGGCCATGACACCTGGGGTGTCGGCATGAGCTACTCCAGCGGTCCGTGGGCTGTCAACGCCGACATCTATGATGTCGATCCGGAAGGCGGTGACAGCCGCACTTCCTGGGCGCTGGGCGGCTACTACAACCTGACCAGCAGCTTCCAGACCTTCGTCGAGCTGCAGCAGGCCGATCAGCAGGCGATCAATGTCACCATCGATGGCCTGGACTCCGATGTCGAAGCCGATGGCGACGACATGTACTACCTGGTCGGCGCTCGCTACTTCTTCTAAGCGACGCTACCTCTCGCCCCAGGCGAGCGTAGTCTGAACGAAGCCGGCCCCCCGTGGGCCGGCTTTCTTGTTAGCCAAGGGCTCCAGAGGCTCCTAGCTCACTTTATCGGATACGCAGGAAACGGCCCCGACACGTCGGGGCCGTTTACCTTTCAAGATGCGACGATTGCGCTTAGGCGATGACGACCTCCTCGCCCAGGTCAAGGCCTACCAGGATCGGGTCGTGATCCGAACTGCGGAATGCATCCGGCGTGTAGAGGTTCTCATCCTGACGGTCGCTGGTGAAGTCGGTGTTGTAGTCCAGTGCTGAGGCCTCGTCAGCGTTGATATGCCAGGTAGTTGTGCCGCTGATCTGATCGAGCAGGGATTCGCTGGCCAGAGCATGGTCCAGTGAGCCCCAGGCACCATCGAACACATAGCTATAGTCATCGTTGAGTCGGGTATAGCCAGCTTCAAGCAGCGTGGTGATGGGATCCTCCATGGCATAGGCATTAAGGTCGCCGATGATCAGCACGTCGCTGTCGCCGCTGCCGGTGGGGTCGCTGGCCAACCACGCCAGCAATTCCTCGGCGGCCTCAACACGCGTCGGGTTGTTGTTGCCCTGGCCATCGCCGATGGCATCTTCGCCGTTGACCACGCTGCCCTTGGACTTGAAGTGGTTGACTACCGCCGAGAACACTTCGCCGGTGGCGTTCTCCTCAAAAGTCTGCAGCAGCGGGGCACGGTTGGCTGTGGCGAAGGCGCCATCGGTCTTGGTGGCGGCGGCGCCCAGGGGCGTAACCGCGTCGCTGTTGTAGAGCATGCCCACCGCGATGGCGTCGTCACCAGGGCTTGTGATAGTGCCCTCGGCATCCTCAGGCACGCTGTAGGCCCAGGTCACGTCATCGAGTCCTCGTGCTGCCGCGTCGGCGTTAAGCGCCGCCACCAGGGTGGCGATGGCGCTCACCTCGCCGTAGCCATTGTTCTCGATCTCCATCAGCCCCACCACGTCGGCACCGCTGGTGTTGATGGCCTCCACCAGTTTGGCCTCCTGGCGCGCCAGCTCCTCGGCGTTATCGGCACCGCGTGGGCCGTGGGTGCTGCCATCGAGCGTCACCGTCTGGTTGCCGTTTTCATCCAGGGTGGTGAAGTAGTTGAGCACATTGAAGGACGCCACGGTCAGGCCCGGGTTGCCAAGTGCTTCGGTGTCTGGAGTAGCGGGGCGCTCAGGACCACTGAAGTCCAGCCCCTCGACGTTCTGCACCTTCCACTCGCCGAAGCTGAAGTCGAGCACACCCTCCAGCATATCCAGTGCGTCGCCGCCACGCAGCGGGTTCTCGGCGGATAGCTCCTGACCGTTGCGGGCATAGATCACTGGGCCGGGGTTCTGGGCACTATTGGCGTCGTCGATCTTGATGGTGCGCGCCTCGGCGTCCGCTAGCCAGGCGGCATAGCCGTCGGTGTCCGGTGCATTGACCTCGGTGAACTGCTCCAGGCGGCCTCCGGAAGAGAGCGTCACCTCACCATAGCGGCCCAGCTCGTAGAGCTCGGTCACCACCAGTGGCTCGCCATCCAGGGCCTCGATAGTCACCCGCATGCCCTCGAAGGCCTCGAGGCCTGCCTTGTCGGTAAACGGCAGCTCGATACGCTGGCTTTGGGGCAGCGCCAGGCCGCTCTCCAGCACCTGCAGACTGTCGCGGTCGGCACTGAGCTGGGTCTTGTCGAAGTATTCCGAGACGCGGCCGTCGATACGGACCTGGTCGCCGGCGCTCAGGTTAGTCTCTAGCCAGTTGACGCTGCCTTCTCCCGTATAGACGAAGACCCCCTCCGAGGTGCTGGAGTCAGCATCGATATCGGTGTCCTCTTCTTGCAGGAAGAAGCCGTCTAGCCCCGGTGTCACCATAGTGACAACGGCTTCCACGGTAACCTCCTCATTTATCAGCGGACTCACGTCATCGCTGCCTTGAATCGCCGAGATCAGCGTGATGTCCGGCTCGGGATGGGAGGCAAAGCCCGGCGAGGCTAGCGCCGGCACATCGCCACCGTCGCCCCCCAGGGCCGTTGAGGCCTGGGCGCTTTCATCATCGAGAGTGACGAAGCGCTGGGCATCCACATCCCAGGCGGCGGCATCGAAGCCCTCGGTATCGGGATAGGCCTCGAAGGCGACCCGGTCACCGTCGATGCGCGGATCGCCCTGCCATAGCGTGACCGCATCGCCGCCGCTACCCAGGCCCGAGGCGTCCGGCGCATAACCGATGGCCAGCGACTCGATGCCCGGCAGATCGCGCCAGGCGTCACGGAACTCGGCCACCGCCTCGGGCCCGCCGTCGACGATCACGATGGCCGACTCGCCGGGTGCCAGTGCCGTAAGCCCCTGGATCTCTACCGCGTCCTGGGGGTCGGCACTATCGTCATCGTAGAAGAGTGCCGCCGTGGTAAAGTCGATCGCTGCCTCTGTGCGGTTGGTGATCTCGAACCAGTCCTCGGTCACGTCCGGGCCGCTCTGTCCGGACCAGATCTCGGTGATCGCCAGGCCAACATCGCGCTCGCCAGGCACATAGACGGCCTCCATGGTGCCGACTTGGAACTCTATCGTCGCCTCGCTCGGTAGCGCACTGTTATCGCCAGCCCAGTTGTCCGGATTACCGATGGCTGCCAGCAGCTCGCTGGCAGTGCCGGTGCCCGGACCCACATAGGCCACATTATCCCACTCTTCGCCGGCCCCTTGGCCTGCCGCCACGGCCGTCAGGCCAGCCTCCAGGCCTAAGGGGAGGGCGGAGTCATTGGAGCTTGACGCACTTTCCTGCCACTCACTGCTGTTAGTCTGCACGGCAAACAGGAAGGTGGGTGCCTCGGCGTCGCCGGTAAAGGCGATGACCTGGTCGCCGCTGGCCGAGAGATTGAAACCGTTATTGCCAACGGCATCGCTGTTGGCGTCGCGGAATTGGTCCGCCTGCTCGATGTAGGAGATCCGCGTCCCCGGTGCCACCCCGCCTTCTGGCGCCGTCCAGGTCACGGCGCCCTCGTTGGCACGGAAACCGTCGCCGGCCCAACCGGAATCCGTGAAGGTGATCTCGGCACCTGCCGCGATGCCCTTGAGCGCCACGAACTGGAAGTCATCGGGATTGTCTGTCCTGACCGCGGTGATGGCGATATCACCCGGCTGCGGGTCGAACGCCGGGAGGCTGGCGAAGTCGATATCGACGCCAATAAAGCGCTGCTGTTCGGCGGGCAGATCCTTGGACTCGCGGCCATCCTCCAGCCAGTCGACGGTGCCGCTGTCGTAGAGCACGCCGGCAGTAAAGCCATCGGCGCTCGCCTGAAGATCGAAGAGAGCCTCGGGCTTGGCGCCCAGGGCGTCGGGAATGGTGTTCAGATCGACGCCCTCGATCTGGCGAACGGCGTGGGCGCCGTCCCAGTGATAGAGAGCGAAGCCGGCATCGCCACCGTCCTGCTCGGGACCTGCCAGTATCAGGAAGCTGTCTTCCTCGGTGGGTTCGATGGAGCGGATCGCGCGGCCGCCCATATCCAGGCGCAGCGGCGCGCCGAAGTCGGCCTCGCTGTCTTCACCCGACACCAGCGCCGGGGCATTGATCACCGGAATGACCTGCGCCATGCCACCATCCAGCGGAGCGCGCAGGCCCAGCAGCAGGGTCTCGCCGACGAAGGCGGCCCCCTCGATATTGAGTCCTGCGCTCAGGCCGAGCGCATCGGCGCCTCGCCCATGGCCATTAGCGGCATCCCAGGCAGTGAGCTGGTCAGCCAGGTCGGCAAACTGTCCCGATACCTCGATACTCAGGGTGTCGGCCTGCTCGCCGGTGATCTGGGTGGCGAACAGCAGCGAGCGCTGGGCGCTCTCATGGGAGCCCAGCCAGTAGTGGGTGTCGCCCAGACTGGCGACTGCCTCGATATCGACCTCTTGGGTATCGGTCAGCCCCAGGGCCGTATTCAGGGGGAGCTCGGCCAGCGGCATGCCATCGTCATCACGGTCGAAGAGGCGCAGCACCTGGTCCTCGTCATCGCCCACCAGCATCAGGCGCTGGCCGATGGCGATGGCCGCCGAGGCGTCCGATGCGCCCGCATGGTAGCGCTCGCCGAGCCCCAGGTCAGGATTGATGGACTCGGACTCGGACTCGGACTCGGACTCGGACTCGGACTCGGACTCGGACTCGGGCTCGGGCTCGGGCTCGGGCTCGGGCTCGGGCTCCGGTTCCGGTTCGGGCTCAGGTTCGGGTTCCGGTTCGGGTTCCGGCTCTGGCTCTTGTGCCTCTTCCATCAGAGCCCCCAGATAGTCCGCTAGTGAGGGAGCGGGCGCATTGTCTTCCTTGAGCAGGGCACTAAGGGCACGGGACTGGCCCAAGCCTTGTGCCTCTTCGCTGGCGTGGATGGCGGAAGCGACATCGCTTCGCGAGGCGCCGGCGTCCAGCTGCTCGAGCCAGTAGGCGGATCCATCTGCATCCGGGGTGCGCTGTAGCAGGCTGGCATAGGCACCTTCAAGCCAGGCGGCATCGTCAAGCATCACCACCATCTCGCTGGCCTCTGCGGAGGCCTGCATGGCGCTACGAATGTCATCAACCGAGGCCCCTTGGCGCAGCTCGCCCACCCAGTAGCGCAAGCCTTCCGGATCGGCGGGGCGCAGCAGCTCTTGCTGGTAAAGCGCCAGTACCGGCTGGATCTCTTGCTGGAATTCATCGCTTACCAGAAAGTCACCGGCGACGTCCTCCAGCGTGCGGGCACCACTCTCTACAACCCCAAGCCAGTAGTTGAAGCCGGCGGTATCGGGTTCGCGGAGTAGCAGGTCGCGATAGAGCGAGGTCAAGACAGCGTGGTCAGACATGGGAAACGTCTCGGTCGAGGATGAACGCTGTATCGTTTCATTCGGATGTTGCGGTGCTCTGACGCTTCAATGACGTTGTCAAGGCAGGCGAGGGTCTGGCCTGGGCGTCATGTTTCAGTAGGAGAGCTGTCACCCCGTCGTCACCTTCCATGGCCATGGTAATGCCGTCCAGCCATCACACCCATGGAGCGAGTCCGATGAGCAATTACCGCCTGCAGCTGCTGCACGCCGCCGATATGGAAGGAGGCGGTGGTGACCTGCTGAACGCCCCCAACTTCGCCGCTATCGTCGATTACCTGGAGGATCAGGAAGCTAACTCGCTGTTCCTGAGTTCCGGTGACCTGGTGCTGCCGGGCCCGTACCTCGCCGCCGCAGGTGATAGCTCGCTACAGCCGGCGATTCAGTCCGCCGCCGAGGCGATCTATGGCTTGCCGGCCGGCACGCTCGATGGAGTGACCGCCGCCTCGGGGCGGGTAGAAACTCTACTGATGGACCTGTTGGGTGCCGAAGCCGTCACCCTCGGCAACCACGAGTTCGACCAGGGCACCGGCCTGATCGCCGACATGATCGCCCCGGTCCTGGGCGAGGGTGGCACCCTGGCGGATCTCGAGTGGATGGGATCTCAGTTCCCCTACCTCTCGGCCAACCTGGATTTCAGCGGCGATGCCAACCTGGCTCCACTGGCCACCACCGAGCTGCTTGAACGCGATGCTTTCCGTGCCTCTCCGGAGCAGGTCGTGGCGGGCGCCGATACGCCCAAGCTGGCGCCGGCCATCGTCACCGAGCGTGGTGGTGAGCAGGTCGGCATCATCGGCCTGACCACCCAGATCCTTGAGAGCATCTCCTCGCCGGGCAGCACCGAGGTGCTGGCCGGTGGCAGCAACGACATGCAGGCCCTGGCCGAGTTGGTACAGCCGATCATCGACCAGCTGGAGGCCCAGGGCGTCAACAAGATCGTGCTGGCTTCGCATCTTCAGCAGATCCAGTTCGAGGAAGAGCTGGCCACCCTGCTCGATGGTGTCGATATCGTGATGGCGGGCGGCTCCAACGCCCTGCTGGCTGATGCCGAGGATGTCGATCGGGGCCTTTACCCCGGCGCTCCGGCCCCCTACAACGCCTACCCCATCCTGACCCAGGACGCCGCCGGTGACGACGTGGCCATCATCAACACCGATGGCGGCTGGCGCTACGTGGGGCAGCTGGTGGTGGAGTTCGACGAGGAGGGGCGGCTGATCGCCGACTCGCTGGGTCCCGAGACCTCCGGTGTCTACGCCGCGACGGATGCGCAGGTGGAGGCACTGTGGGGTGACCTGGAGAGCGCCTTCGCCGAGGGCACCAAGGGCGATATCGCCGAGGAGCTGGTCGGCGCGGTCGCCGAGTTCGTCTCCGAGCAGGATGGCAACATCCTGGGCCTGACCGACACCTACCTGGTCGGTGAGCGCGGCGCGGTGCGCACCGAAGAGACCAACCTGGGTAATCTCACCGCCGATGCCAACCTCTGGTATGCACGCCAGGTGGATGACGAGGTGCTGGTCTCCTTCAAGAACGGTGGCGGCATCCGCGAGCCTATCGGTCGGGTGGTCGTGGAAGGTGACGACGGTGAGCCGCGTTATGAAGCGCCCGCCGCCGATGCCGCCATCGGCAAGCCGGAAGGCGGTGTATCGCAGCTGGACGCGGCCTCGGCGCTGCGCTTCAACAACGACCTTGCCATCATCAGCGTGACACGCGAGAAGCTCCTGGAGGTGCTGGAGCATGCCGTGGCGGCTTCCGCGCCTGGGGTCACCGCCGGCCAGTTCGCCCAGGTCGGTGGCATCCAGTACAGCTTCGACTGGGAGCAGCCCGCCGGCGAGCGTATACAGAGCGCCGCCATCGTGAGCGAGGAGGGTGAAACCCTCGATGTGCTGGCCGTGGATGGCCGTTTGGTGGGCAATGCCGACAAGCTCGTCAAGGTGGTGACCCTCGGCTTCCTGGCCGACGGCGGTGACGGCTATCCCCTTGGCGAGGGTAGCTATCAGCAGCGCGTCGACCTGGTCGAAACGCTGACCGATGACGGGGCCTTCACCTTCGCCCCGGCGGGCACCGAGCAAGACGCCTTCGCCGAGTACATGGCCGCCTTCCATGCAGAGACGGCGTTCAGTGAAGTGGAAACCCCGGCCTCGGAAGACACCCGCATCCAGAACCTGGCCGAGCGCGATGACGCGGTGCTTGAAGGCGATGCCGGTGTGCTGCTGCGGCTCTACGACGCCGCCTTCGACCGCGATGCCGACGGCGCCGGGCTGGGCTACTGGCTGGACCGCCAGGAAATTCTGCAGACAGAGCAGATCGCTGACTTCTTTGTCGTCTCAGACGAGTTCAAGCAGCTCCACGATTCGATCGAACATGCCGCCTTCGTTGATCTCATGTATCAGAATGTGCTGGAGCGCGAAGCCGATGCCGCCGGCCGTGACTACTGGATCGAGCAGCTGGCCGAGGGCGACAGTATGGGTGCGGTAATGGTCGGGTTCACCGAGTCTGATGAATCACAGGGGCTTATTGCCTGACACGCCTCTGTAGAGGTGTTACCGGCCCCGCTGACCATGCGGGGCCGGTTGTTTTTAGCATGCCGGTTGGCCTCCGCTACCGACATACGGGGGATTCTGGTATCCTCCCAAAGTTAATCGCTCAATTTCGATTGGTCAGCTTCAACGCATTTTTCCCTTCAACGGTGAATCGCCCCATGGCAAAGCAACAAGATGCCACGGATCTGCAGCGCGCCCTCCGTGCGTGTCGTGGTTCCTTCGTCTCGGTCGGCTTCTTCAGCATGTTCGTCAATATCCTTATGCTGGTCCCGCCGATGTACATGCTCCAGGTCTACGACCGGGTGCTGACCACCCAGAGCGAAGAGACGCTGCTGATGCTGACCCTGGTGGTCGTCTTCCTGTTTATGGTGATGGGTGGGCTCGAGCTGGTGCGCTCCAGGATGCTGGTGCGCGTCGGCAACCGGCTGGATACCAACATCAATGCGCGCCTCTATAGCGCCATGTTCCGGCGCAGCGTGGTCACTCAGGGCCAGCACAGCGCCCAGCCGCTTAGCGATCTGACCGGCCTGCGCCAGTTCCTCACCGGTAATGGTCTGTTTGCCTTTTTCGATGCCCCCTGGGTGCCGGTCTACCTTGGGGTGCTGTTCCTGTTTCACCCCTGGCTTGGCATCTTCGCTACCTGTGCCGGCATCGTGCTGCTGATCCTGGCCATCGCCAACGAGAAGGCCACCAAGGGGTTGTTGGCTGAAGCCAACAGTGAGCATATCAAGGCTCAGGATCTGGCAAACTCCAACTTGCGCAATGCCGAGGTGCTGCATGCCATGGGCATGTTGCCTGGCATCATGGGCCGTTGGGCCGAGAAGCATCACGAGTTCCTGGCCAAGCAGTCACAGGCCAGCGACCGTGCCGGCGCGCTGACCAATGCCTCCAAGGTGCTGCGCCTGCTGTTCCAGTCGATGATTCTGGGCCTGGGGGCCTATCTGGTGCTGCAGGCCGAAATGACGCCAGGCATGATGATCGCGGGCTCGATCATCATGGGTCGTGCCCTGGCGCCCATCGATCAGATGATCGGCAGTTGGAAGGGGTTTGTCAGTGCACGTGGTGCCTATGGGCGACTCAACGAACTGCTGACTCAGATCCCCGAAGATAATCGTCGCATGTCTCTGCCGGCACCCAAGGGTGATCTTGCGGTGGAGACCGTGGTGGCGGCCCCCCCGGGGGTGCGTATGGCGACCATCCGCGGCATCAATTTCGATACACCGGCGGGCGAGCATGTCGGCATCATCGGTCCCAGTGCCGCCGGCAAGTCGACTCTGGCGCGTGTCCTGCTCGGCATCTGGCCGACCCAGGTGGGCAGTGTACGCCTGGATGGCGCCGAAATGATGCATTACAACCGCGACGAACTTGGCCCTCATGTGGGCTACCTGCCCCAGGACATCGAGCTCTTTGACGGCACCATTAGTGAGAACATCGCACGCTTCGGCGAGGTGGACCCCGACAAGGTCGTCAAGGCTGCCAAGAAGGCCGGCGTTCACGAGATGATCCTCGAATTGCCGAACGGCTACGACACCTACATCTCCTCCACCAGTGGCGCGCTCTCCGGTGGTCAGCGTCAGCGCGTGGGACTGGCCAGGGCACTGTATGGTAATCCGGTCTTCATCGTGCTCGATGAGCCCAACTCCAATCTGGATGAGGCTGGCGAACGCCATCTGAGCCAGGCTATCCAGCATCTGAAGCAAGAAGGGGTGACACTGTTCGTCATCAGTCACCGCACCAGCGTGCTCAAGAACATGGACAAGCTGCTGGTCATGAAGGATGGCCAAGTCAGTGCCTACGGGCCCCGCGATCAAGTGATGGCACAGTTTGCAAAGAAGGGGGTACAGCGACAGGGGCAGGTTAGTCAGGCATCTAACGCGCGACTAGCAGCGATCCGTGGTGGCCGTGGCGATACAAACTCTGCAGCAGGTATCACCGAGGAGCAGAAGTAATGGCTGACAAGCATGAAACTGATGCAGGCCAGCAAGCCGTGTCACGTCCCGAAATCGATGTCACCCCCCAGCCACAAACTCTTGAAGGGGAGTATAGCGAGAAGCTACCCACCAGCGACAAGGGCTATCGTCGCCTGGGCATCATCATCCTGTTGATCGCCTTCGGTGGCTTCGGTACCTGGGCCCTGACCGCTTCGCTGGCGATCGCCGTGGTAGCTCCTGGTAATGTCTCCATGGAGTCCTTCAAACGCACCGTGCAGCACCTGGAAGGTGGTATCGTCCGGGAGCTGCTCGTCGAGGATGGCGACAAGGTAGAGGCGGGCGATCCGCTGGTGATCCTCAGCGATACCCAGGCACGCTCCCAGCTTGACATCGCCCGCTCCCAGTATCTTATCAACCGCGCCATGGAGGTTCGTCTGCTCGCCGAGCAGCAGGGTGCCGCCGAGGTCCTGACGTTTCCTGATGAGCTTACGGAGAGCGAACGTGACCGCGTACAGCAGGTGCTGGCCGTTCAGCGCAGCCTCTTCGTGGCCCGTCGTGAATCGCTCCAGGGTGCGCTCGACTCGCTGGATGAGCAGGTTCAGCAGATGCGCAACCAGATCGAAGGGCTCGAGAGCCAGATCGGCATCAACCGCCAGCGGGTCAGCTCGCTGAAGTCCGAAGCCGAAGATTTCCGGTCTCTCTTTCGTGAGGGGTTGGGCGACAATCAGCGTTTACGTGAACTAGAGCGCCAGGTGCTGGAATACGAGGGGCGTATCGCCGAGCACCGTTCCCAGATCTCAAGCCTGAAGTCCCAGATCAGCGAGAACCAGCTGCAGAAGGAGGTTCGCCGCCAGGAGTTCCAGTCCGAGGTGGGCGAACAGCTGCGCAACGCTCAGGCCCAGATCGCCGAAGCCGAGGAGCGCATCACCTCGCTGACCGACCAGGTCAACCGCACCACCATCGAGGCCCCTGTCTCCGGCACCGTGGTGGGGCGCCAGGTACATACCATCGGAGCGGTGATCCGCGGTGGTGACCCCATCATGGATATCGTGCCGGCAGGGGATGGCTTTGTGGTCGAGGCGCGCGTTCCCAATCGCGATATCGACAACATCTTCATCGGCCAGTCGGCGACCATTCGCTTCTCTGCATTCAATCAGCGCCTCTCCAACGAGATTGATGGCGAGATTATCCATGTCAGCGCCGACAGCTTCGAAGATGAAGCCACCGGCCAGATGTACTATAGGGCGCGGGTTCGGGTGACCGAAGAGGGAGAAAAGGACATGACCGAACAGATGCAGCTGCTTTCCGGCATGCCCGCCGAGGTGCTGATCCGCACCGGAGAGCGCACCTTCGCCAGCTACATTGCCAAACCGATCACCGACATGCTGGCGCGTGCCATGAGGGAAGAGTGATGCGTCGAGATCGAAGCCGCCGCCTGGTCGCCCTGACGCCTCTGGCCCTTGCCGTCGCGCTTTCCGCCCAGGCCCAGGAACCAGGGGCCCAGGAGCCAGCAGCACAGCCGCCGGCCGGCGATGAGGCGCTTTCCGCCCTTGCCGAACTGGAGGCCGCCGCGGAGCAGTCTGCACAGCGCCCGCTGCCGCAGCTGCCGCTGCTGGTCGAGCGAGCCATGCAGAACGATGTTGACCTCTCTCGCCAGCGCTATGAGCTGCAGGCCAGTGAGCGCGAGATCGACAAGGCCTGGGCTCAGCTCAAGCCGCAGCTGTCGGCCAGTGCCAGCTATCAGTATCAGCAGGGCGACAACTACTACACCGACAACCCCAGCTATGACCCGTCCAATGAGCGCGTCGACCCGGATAACGAGGCGCGCTACGAGGGCACCACACGCGACACCCTGTGGCAGGTCAGTCTCAGCCAGCCACTGTTCAGCCTGGAGCGTTGGCGCGGGGTGGATCGTGCCGAGCAGCAGGTGGATGCCGCCGAGCTGGACCTGGCCCTGGTCGAGCGCGATCTGGCCCTGTCGGTCAGCGAGGCCTACCTCAACGCCTTCACCGCCTCCCGCAAGCTGGCCACCCTCAATGCCCAGCAAGAAGCGCTCGACCTCCAGGTTCGCCAGGCCCAGCGTGCTTATGAGCTGGGGGTCGGCGATCGCATCAACCTGCTGGAGGCGCAGTCGCGATTCGACCAGGCCATCGCCGATGCCGTGCAGGCCGAGAACGAGCTGGATGACGCCCTCAGCGAGCTCGAGCGCCTCACCGGCCTGCGTCCCGATTTCGGAGAGGCCCAGCTCGGCGAGGTGGATGACGTAAGCCTGGATGAGCTGGCTCGGGATGAGCAGGAGTGGCTGGCCTCCATCGGTAATAACCTTGACGTCTTGCGCGCCCAGGCCGAGCAGGCCATCGCACGCAGCGACACCCGGGTGAGGCGCAGCGGCTACTACCCCGAACTCAACCTCAACCTCAGCTACAGCGATCGTGCCTCCAACGACCCGTTTCGGGAGAGCCAGGATGCACGGGCCAGTGTCCAGCTGGAGGTGCCGATCTATCGGGGTGGCTATACCACCGCCAATGTCGAGCAGGGCGAGCTGAGCGCCATGGCGGCGCAGGAAGCGCTGGACAACCAGCGTAATCTCACCGCCCAGGAGGTGCGCAGTCGTCTGCGTTCGCTGAACGGCAACAGCCGACGCATGGAAGCCCTCAAGCAGGCCATCGAGTCCAGCCAGCTGTTCCTCGAGGCCGCCGAGCGTGGTGAACAGCTTGGCCTGCGTGACCTGGTCGATGTGCTCGACGCCCGCTCCAGCCTCTACGATCAGCGCATTCAATTCATCGATACCCTTGGCCGCTATGCTCAGGACCGCCTGGCGCTGGAAGCCGCCATCGGCAACCTGGGCACCGACGACCTTCAGCAGACCATGCGGCTACTGGCGCAGGTCGTGCCGACCGACTGACGAGGAGCCCGGGCATGGCAAGCGCATCCGCCGCGAGTGACTGGCTGCGTCGCGGCATGCGCAGCTTCGATGCCACCATCGCGCTGGCGGTGTCATGGCTCACCATGCATGCCATGCCCTACCTCGATCACACCCAGGGGGTGGAGTATCCGCTGCTGATCGTGGTGGGCAGCCTGTTGCTACCCGCCTGCGGGGAGTTGCTTGGCCTCTATCGCCCCTGGCGCGGGCGCAGCCTGTTCACCATGCTCGGCGTCTATGCCGCGGGGTGGCTGCTGACCATCACCATCATCAGCCTGTTCCTGGTGGTCACCCACAGCGCGACCGTCTACTCACGCGCCTGGATGGGTGCCACCGCGCTGGGTGTGCTGGGGGTAGGTGCCCTGCTGCGTAGTGTGCTCTATCTGGTGTTGCGCCGCATTCGGTCCCGTGGACGTAACCTCAAGCGGGTGCTGGTCATCGGCACACCCGAGAACATCGCGCGCATCCAGCAGCGTCTCGACCAACAGCCCTTCTTGGGCTACCGCATTACCCGCTCCCTCGATGACCACGCCGGCGAGGGGGACACCCACTTCAAGAGCGTTGAGGAACTGGTCAGGCGCAGCATCTTCAGCCGCGATTTCGATGAAGTCTGGCTCGCCTACCCGCTGGCTGAGGGCGAGCGCGTCAAGCGACTGGCCGGCGCCCTGCAGGCGATGCCGGTAGATGTGCGGTATTTCCCCGACCTCAGCGATGTTCGTCTGCTCAACCACCGTGTCACCCAGGTGGCCGACATGTTCTCGCTAGACCTGAACCGCTCGCCGCTGGGTGGACCCATGCGCTGGGTCAAGGCCGTCGAAGACAGGCTGCTGGGTGCCATACTGTTTATCATGTTCTTGCCTGTCATGCTGATCATCTACGCTTTGGTGCGCTGGAAGATGGGAGGGCCGGTGCTCTTCAAGCAGTACCGACATGGCCTCGACGGTAAACTCTTTCGCATCTATAAGTTTCGCACCATGGTGCATCACCCTACGAAAGGTACTCCACAGGCGCGGCCTGGTGACCCAAGGGTGACGCCGCTCGGCAGCTTTTTACGACGCACAAGCCTGGATGAGTTGCCACAACTCTATAATGTACTGCAGGGGCGTATGTCACTGGTGGGCCCTCGCCCGCATGCAGAAGGGCACAATGAATATTATAAGGATGAGATCGACATCTACATGCAGCGGCATCGGGTCAAACCCGGCATGACCGGTTGGGCGCAGGTCAATGGGTTGCGCGGCATCACCCAAGACATCAGTATCATGCGCAAACGAGTCGAATATGACCTTTACTACATAGACAACTGGTCGCTTGCCTTCGATATCAAGATCCTTTTCATGACGGTGTCACGCGGCTTTATCAACCATCAGCCGTGAACCAGTGGAACTTTACGTATGATGACCGACCAGCGTGACACTCTGCTACAGGCCGGCCTCTACATCCTGCTGCTGGCGTCGCTGATGCTGGGCGGTGTCGAGCTCCTGCTGCTCTCCCCCTGGAGCCGCACAAGCACCTTGCCACAGCTCATGTCTGCCGGCTTTGCCGCCAGCATCATCCTGATCAGCCTGGGGCTTCTTGCGGTGGCCTGTGGCCGGCCCGCCGTGCAGCGTGCCCTGAGCCTGGTGCTGGCGCTGTATGCCCTGGCGCTCGGTCTGCTGGTGGCCACCGGCGAGCCTTCCTGGTGGATCGACTCCTCGCGTGTCGCCCTGGGCATCATTCCGCTGCTGCTGAGCCTCGCCTGGGCCGTCTGGTGCCCGCCGGATACTCCCGCTCGGCGGCGCATCTGGGGCCTGGTGGCGTTGGGCTGTCTCGTGCTGGGCGCTGCCGCCTTCCTGCGCTCGCTCACCGGCTGGTATGTCACGCCGGGTGAGCTTCAGGGCAACGGCTGGCTGATGCATATCGCCCTGGTGGTGCTGGGAGTGGGCATGATCACCCTGTTGCAGATCCGTACCCGGCCGCGCCTGCGGCTGCCGGAATCGGCCATCGTCGTCGGTATCATCGCCGTGGCCTTCAGCCTGCTGGGTTGGCTGGGGGCAGGCTGGCTAGTGGCCTATGCGGCGGGGCGCCCCGAGGAGTGGCAGCAGTGGCTGGTGGTTTATCACAGCTCCGGCATCCTGCCGGCGTTGCTGGGGCTGAGCGGGCTATGGTTCTCCTACCATCTGGTGGTCAACCGTGCCCTGCTGATCGGGCGCGTCACCCAGGCGCGGCGTCTCGAGCTCAGCGAACAGCGCTTCCGCTCGCTGTTCAGCCAGAGCCCGGATGCCGTCTTCGCCCTTGACCCCAAGGGCCGCCTCACCGATGCCAACCCCACCGCCGTCGCCCTCATGCGGCTGGACAAACCCGCATGGCAGGGCCAATACGTTGGCGACCTGCCCATGCTCGAGGCCGCCGAGCCCTGCGAGCGTGAGGCCCTGACCGCCGCCTTCCGTCGCACGCTGGAGGGCCAGGCCACCGAGCAGGTGTTAAGGCTTGCCTCGCCCCGCGGCCGGCGCGTCTTCTCGGTGACGCTGATGCCGATCCTGGTGCGTGGTGGGGTAGAAGGGGCCTTCAGCGTGGTCAAGGACCTCACCGAACGCGTGCACACCGCCGAGCGCCTGCGCCTGCTGGAGCGTAGCATCGAGGCCAGCCACAATGCGGTGATGATCGTCGATGCCCGTCACCCCAACTACGCCATCACCTACGTCAATCCTGCCTTCACCCGCATGACCGGCTTCGTCGAGAGCGAGATCCTCGGGTCTTCACCCGAGGTGCTGCGGGGTCGCGGCACCCGCGACATCGACGTCACGCGCATCTGCCAGGCCCTTGACGGCGGCGAGCCCCTGGGGCTGACCCTGCGCACCCATCGCCGCGACGGCCAGCCCTTCTGGAATCAACTCTACCTCTCGCCGGTTACCGACGAGGGCGGCACCCTGACGCACTTCGTCGGCATCATGAGCGACGTCACCGAGCACAAGGAGCAGCAGAACCAGCTTGCCTACCAGGCTACCCACGACACCCTCACCGGGCTGCTCAACCGCGCCACCCTCAACAAGCGTTTGAGCCGCGCGCTCAACCAGCCCCGTAACGCCACGACCCAACTGGCGGTGATGTTCATCGACCTGGACGAGTTCAAGCCCATCAACGACACCCTGGGTCACCAGGTGGGCGACGAGATGCTGGTGCAGGTCGCCACGCGCCTCAACCAGGAGCTGCGCGGTGGTGACCTGCTGGCGCGTATCGGTGGCGACGAATTCATCCTGTTGCCGAGCCCGCTGGAATCCGTGCGCCACGTCGAGGCCCTGGCCGAGCGCCTGCTGCGCGTGCTGCGCCGCCCCTTCAGCGTGCACGGCCAGCTGCTCCACGTCACCGCCAGCATCGGCATCAGCCTCGCCCAGGACCCCGCCAGCGACCCCGAGCGACTCATCCAGCAGGCCGATATGGCCATGTACAAGGCCAAGCAGTGGGGGCGCAACACCTACCAGTTCTTCAGCGACGACCTCGACACCGCCCTGGTTCAGCGTGTCACCCTGCGCAACGAGCTGCAGCGGGCCATGGAGCACGACCAGCTCGAGGTGCATTACCAGCCGCAGGTGGATGCCCAGGGCCAGGCGGTAGGCGTGGAGGCGCTGGTGCGCTGGCAGCACCCCGAGCGTGGTCTGGTGCCCCCGGCCGACTTCATCCCCCTGGCCGAGCAGACGGGGCAGATCGTCATGCTCGGCAACCTGGTGCTGGAACAGGCGTGCCGCGATGCCGCCGCCTGGCATCGCCAGGGCTGCCTGCCCGGGCGCATCTCGGTCAACCTCTCGCCCACCCAGTTTCACCGCGGTGGCTTCCTCGAGCACCTGCAGACGCTGCTGGCCGCCACCCAGCTGCCCGGCAGCTGCCTGGAGATGGAAATCACCGAGAACAGCCTGCTTCAGGACACCGAGTCCGCCATCGGCGTCTTGCAGGCCCTCACCGAGCTGGGCATCGCCACCGCCATCGACGACTTCGGCACCGGCTTCTCCAGCCTCAGCTACTTGAGCCGGCTGCCCATCGACAAGATCAAGATCGACCGTACCTTCATCGAGGCGCTCGCCGATAGCCCTCGCGATGCCGCCATCTGTCGGGCCATCGTGCATCTGGCCAGCGAGATGTCGCTGCGCCTGGTTGCCGAGGGCATCGAAACCGCCGACCAGTTCCAGGCGCTTGAGGCCATGGGCTGCCCGGCCTATCAGGGTTACTACTTTGCCCGCCCGATGACGGCCCCGGCGATGCAGGCCTTCCTCAAGCGGCGCACGCTGACCGCCTCCTGAGCGCAGGCCGAGCGCTACCCGCTCACCACTCCTAAGCCCAGTCGCGAAGTGGTATCATCCTGCGCCATCGATTCACGCCACTGTCAGGCCGTGGCTTCGCCCGGCAAGGAGCGCCCGTTGCCCACTCCCACAAGGAACGCCCCGCTAACGCCCGTGATCCTCTCCGGGGGCAGCGGCTCGCGGCTGTGGCCGCTCTCCCGCGAGCACTACCCCAAGCAGTTCCAGTGTCTCAACCGTGACGACGTAAGCCTGCTCCAGGAAACTGTTTTGCGCCTGCACGGCGAGACGGGCAGCGCCCCGCCGCTGGTGATCTGCAATGCTGCCCATCGCTTCCTGGTCGCCGAACAGCTCCAGCAGATCGGCTGCACGCCTCAGCGCATCCTGCTCGAGCCCTGCGCGCGCAACACCGCCCCGGCGGTGGCGCTGGCCGCGCTGCAGGCCGCACCCGAGGCGCTGCTGCTGGTAATGCCCGCCGACCACGCCATCGACGACCTCGATGCCTTCCGTGCCGCGGTGGAGAGTGGCAGCGTCCTGGCCGAAGCCGGCCGGCTGGTCACCTTCGGCATCACCCCCGAGCGCGCCCACACCGGCTACGGTTATATTCGCCGTGGCGAGGCGCTGGGGGAGGGCGGCTACCGCGTCGACGCCTTCGTCGAGAAGCCCGATGCCGAACGCGCCCGCAGCTACCTGGAAAGTGGCGACTACCTCTGGAACAGCGGCATCTTCCTGTTTCGCGCCGAGCGCTTCCTCGCCGAACTGGAGCGCCTGGCGCCGGCCATGCTGACAGCCTGTCGTGCCGCCCTGGCAGCGGGGCGCGAGGACCTCGACTTCCTGCGCGTGGACGCCGAGGCCTTCGCCGCCTGCCCCAGCGACTCCATCGACTACGCCGTGATGGAGCATACCCGGGAGGCTGCCGTGGTTCCCATGGCCCCGGGTTGGAGCGATATCGGTGCCTGGGATGCAGTCCATGAACTCCAGAGTCGTGACGCTCCGGACGGCAATGCAGTGCATGGCGACGTTCTGCTACATGCCACGCGCAACAGCCTGGTACACAGTCATTCGCGACTGGTGGCTACAGTGGGCGTGGATGACTTGGTGGTGGTGGAGACCGAGGATGCCGTGCTAGTGGCCGATCGCCACGCCACCCAGGACATCAAGCGCATCGTCGAACGCCTCAATCAGGCCGGACGCAGCGAGTCCCGAGCCCTGCCCCAGGTCTATCGCCCCTGGGGGCACTATCGCACCCTGGCGCTCACCGAAGGCTTCCAGGTCAAGGAAATCGTGGTCAACCCCGGCCAGCAGCTCTCGCTGCAGATGCACCACCACCGCGCAGAGCATTGGGTCGTGGTACAGGGGACTGCCAAGGTCACCCAGAGCCAGGGTCACGGTGATACCGAACAGCTAAGCAGTTTTCTGCTCTGTGAAGACGAATCGACCTATATCCCCCAGGGCACCCTGCACCGCCTGGAAAACCCCGGGGTCATACCGTTGCGCCTTATCGAAGTGCAGACCGGTAGCTACCTCGGCGAAGACGATATCGTGCGTTTCGACGACGCCTATGGTCGCTCATGACCTGCCGGCAGCAGCGAGAAGCTAGTATCGAACAGGAGGGGTGGCAGCCGCCGGCTGCACCTAGGGTTGCTATTGTTCACGACTGGCTGGTGACCTGGGCAGGTGCGGAAAAGGTCCTTGATATCCTGCTGGCACGCTTCCCCCATGCCGAGTTGTTCACTACCGTCTGCTTTCTGGATGAAACGCAGGTAACGGCGCTACGCGGTCGCACCATCCGCACCAGCTTTATCCAGCGCCTACCGGGGGCGCGTCGTCACTACCGCCGCTATCTGCCGCTGATGCCCCTGGCGGTGGAGCAGTTTGACCTCAAGGGCTTTGACCTGATCCTGTCGAGCAGTCACGCCGTGGCCAAGGGGGTCATTCCGGATCCCGGAGCGGTGCATGTTTGCTACTGCTACAGCCCCATGCGCTACGCCTGGGACATGCAGCATCAATATCTGCGCCAGACTGGCGCCCGGGGCCTCAAGGGGGCGCTGATGCGTTGGCAGCTGCATAAGCTGCGCCTGTGGGACTTTGCCAGCGCCCAGCGCGTCGACCACTTTATCGCCATCTCGCACTATATCCAGCGGCGCATCGAGCGCTTCTATCGACGTGAGGCTGAAGTCGTCTACCCCCCCGTCGAGACGGACCGCTATCGCCATGATCGTCCCAGGGAAAACTTCTACCTGGCGGCGTCACGGTTGGTGCCCTACAAACGCCTGGACCTGGTCATCGAGGCCTTCAACCGGATGCCTGAGCGAGAGCTGATAGTGATCGGCGACGGCCCGGAGCGACGTCGACTCGAAGCACTGGCCGGTCCCAATGTCAGTCTGTTGGGCTACCAGGAAGATGCTGTGCTGATCGACCATCTCGAGCGGACCCGTGCCTTCGTGTTCATGGCCGAGGAGGATTTTGGCATCCTCCCGGTGGAGGCCCAGGCCGCCGGCGCGCCTGTCATCGGTTATGGCGTCGGAGGCGTGGCCGAGACGGTTATCGACGGCGTGACCGGGGTTCACGTCCCGCGCCAACAGGCAGGCGCGCTTTGCCAGGCGGTAGACATGTTCGAGGGGCGTCAGACCGAGGATCCTGGCGCCTTTCCGTCGCTCGCGTGTCGTGAAAGCGCTTTGCGCTTCGCTCGGAGCGTCTTCGACGCGGAACTGGGCAAGCATCTCGATGAGTGGCTGCCTCAGGCCCCGTATGCTCCCCCTTTCAGCGATGCCAACAGCGCCTCGGCAGACCTCTGCCAGTCATAGTATGCGGCGCGCGCGATGCCCTGCCTTCCCAGCCGTCGACGGGCCTCGGCATCCTCCAGCGCCGTCTCGAGTACGGCCCGAATGCTTTCGGTCTCGCCCGGCTCGACCAGGAACGCCGACTCGCCGGTGATTTCGTGCATGGAGGTGTTGCGGCTGGTCAGTACCGGCACGCCGCAGGCCATCGCCTCTACCACCGGCATGCCGAATCCTTCGTACAACGAGGGGTAGGCCATCAGGCCGGCGCTGGCGGTGATCAGGGGAAGGTCCTGCTGCGCCACATAGCCGAGTCGCAGCAGTTCGCCACGGGCTTCGAGTCGCCGCAACTCCTGGCTTAGTGAGGTGTCGTTCCAGCCCTTGGCGCCCACGCAGACCAGCGGCCACTCCCTCCTCAGCGCTCCGGGCAGGGCGGCGTAGGCCTGGGCGAGGCGCTCCAGGTTCTTGCGTGGTTCCAGGGTCCCGACGCTGAGGATATAGCGCGGTGGAAGGCCTAGTCGTTGCCGCACCGCGTCCCGGGTGGCGGCCTCCAGCGGGCGGAAGGCGGCAGCCGCGGCCGGTGGTGCCACCGCAATATCCGCCTCTTGCAGCCCGGCGTAGACGGCGATCTCGCGGCGCATGGTACGGGAGATGGTCACGATGGCATCGGCGTGGCGCAGGGTATGGTCGATCTGGCGTCTCAGGTAGGCGATCCGTGCCGGCGGGTGAGAGGCCCGCACGGCCAGATGGGAGAGGTCGTAGACCGTGGCCACGCGTCGGCCGGCAAACGGCATCAGCTCGAGTCCCGGCTCCCAGTACACATGGTCGGCGTAACGGCGCGTCAGGCTGGCGAATCGCAGAGTGCGAAGCCGATGGCGCAGCCCGTAGCTACCCGGTATCCGGCGCAGCCGCTGGCGCAGCGCAGCGGACCCGCCGCCCCCGGCAAGGGCCGGGTCCCCGGTCGGTGGCCAGTCGTGCAATTGAGCGCCGTCGAGCCATCGGCTACGATACAGCCCTCGAAAGGCCTCCACCTCGGGGTGCCCCGCCAGGCGAGCGGCCAGCTGTTTCGTGTAGTGGCCGATCCCCGTCAAGGGGGGCTGCAGGCAGTCAAGGTTGGTCAGCAGCTTCATGGCGGCGAAGGTTACCTCATCGATATATGACGCGCGGCGCCAGGGGATTGCCGTTATCACCAAGGAGACGACAGTGTCGGAACGCCACGCCACCCGGCCCTTCCTGGTCGACAACAACCCGCGGCTCGACATCGCGGTGCTGGAGCGGCGCCTGGAGGAACTCCTCGCCGAGTGCCCGACCCTGCCCGCCGCGCCGCGGCCGCTGCCCAGCCTGCAGCCCGCCGTCAGGCCGTCAGCGCTGCGCCGGCTGTTGATTCGACTCAAGGCCAGCTATCTGATCAGCCAGTGGCTGCCGCGTCACCCCGGACTCTACCGTCGCGCGCGGACACTCTATCACTGGCTCAGAGGGATTGCCGGGCGCCGCTAATGCCTCGATCAGTCGCCGGGTGTTGCGCCGCCGCGCCTCGTCGACCAGATGGAAGTCGGTATCGAACATGTCCTCCGCCGGGTACATGAAGTCATAGGGCCGCCCCCGATAGGTCAGGCCGTGGCGGGCTGCCTGTTCCGGCAGTGTCGAATAGAAGCGCCGTTCCACCGGATCCTCCCGGTAGTGGGGGTGGAACAGGAAGGCCGGCGGTACCAGCACCAGGCAGGCACCGCGGTCTTGCAGTCGCTCCTGGAAATGTCGCAGCAGTGCCCAGCCGGGGGCATTATCTGCGTGGTCTGCACCGTACTGGCGGGGCGCCTCGGCCGTGGCCTGCTGCGCCATCCAGGCTTCCCGATGCCGGCGAGACGTCGCCGTCTGATCACCGTGGGCGTCCAAGCGGTGGGCCCCATAGGTGCCCTTTACCGTGAAGCCATCGGGCAAGCCGCGATAGCCCTGCACGACTCGGCTGAGCGAGGTCTGCATCACGATCTGCAAGGCTTCCCCAGCCACCAGGGGCAGCCAGCGGTGCAGCGGCAGGGCCGCGTGGCTCAGCCGCCAGGCCTGCAGCAGTTCCTCGGGCTGGCCCAGGTAGAAGTCGTTCATCACGTGGTTGATCTCGCCGCGGTAGCCGAGCAGCGGGTACTCCAGGGCCAGGATCACCAGGTCGCCCGCCTCCGCTATCGCCAGGGTCTGGTTGAGGATCACCGGCAGCCCCAGCCCGGCATTCACGCCGAGGTTCACCGCGGGCCGCCGGAAGCTCTCTCCCAGCTGCGGCGAGTCGATGCCGAACATGGCGCTGGAGCCCCCCGCCACCAGCAGCCGAGGGGGCGGTAGGGCCTCGGCGCGGGCCTGCTTGTGGGCCCGGGCCTCGAGCACCCATTGATGGTCGGGATGGGGGTGGCCCAGCTGACCCGCCAGCGCCAGCAGCCAGGCGCCCAGCGCCAGGCCGATGCCCAGGGCGACGCCGCTCAGCAGTCGCCAGAGGGTGCCTTGGCCGGCTTCCGGTCGGCGCATGGATCGGCTCCTAGAACTGGAAATAGAGAAAGGCCTGCTCGGGCTGGGCATACAGCTGCTTGAGCACCAGGAACAGCAGCACGCCGCACAGGACGCCCACGCCCAGCAGGCAGTGGCGCGCCTGTCGCGGATCGTGACTCTCCATGGCCGCCCGCCAGCGTGCCGTCCACTGCTGGGAGTTGGGCAGCAGCAGGGCGATGCCCAGCCCCAGCGCTATCAGGCCGGTCAACCGGCCGTGCTCGCCGCTCAGCGGCCAGCCCGGCCACTGCAGCGACGGCGACCACTGCCAGGGCGCCCCCAGCGCCTGATAGAGCCGCAGGGCGCTGGCCACGGAGTCGGCCCGGAACGGAATCCACGCCAGCATCACGAAGCCCAGGGTCAGCGGCAGGGCGATCCAGCCGGGCCAGCGTTGGCCGCCCAGTCTCATCCAGCCATGAGCCAGGCAGAGAGCCGCGCCATGCAGCCCTCCCCACAGCAGAAACTGCCAACCAGCGCCGTGCCACAGGCCGCCCAGCAGCATGGTCAGCATCAGGCTGAGATAGCGTCGCTCGCGCCCGCCCAGTGGAATATAGAGATAGTCACGCAGGAAATGGGAAAGGGTGATATGCCAGCGGCGCCAGAAGTCGATGGGCGAGCGGCTCTTGTAGGGCGAGTCGAAGTTGACAGGCAGCTTCAGACCCAGCAGCAGCCCGAGACCGATGGCCATGTCGGCATAGCCGGAAAAGTCGAAGTAGAGCTGTACGCCGTAGCCGAAGCCCGCCAGCCAGGGGGCCTCGCCGCCCAGAGCGGCGCCGCTTGCGGCCTGGGCGTAAAGCACGCCTACGGGAGCATCCAGGGGGTCGGCGATCAGCACCTTCTTGACCAGGCCGAGACACAGTAGCGCCAGACCGGCGGCGAAGGTGCTCATGCGCCAGGCCGGCCAGCGCTGGCGCACCTGCGGCAGGATCTCTCGGGCATGCACGATGGGGCCGGCGATCAGCTGGGGGAAGAAGGTCACGAAGAACGCATATTCGGTGAAACGCGGCAACGCCACCTGTCGCCGCCATAGATCCACCAGCCAGGCGATCTGCTGAAAGGTGAAGAAGGAGATACCCAGCGGCAGCACCACCTGAAAACTCGGTACGGCCCACTCCGGCACCAGAACGGTATGCAGCGTTTCGGCGAAGAAGAGTCGATATTTGAACCAGCCCAGCAGGCTCAGGTTGAATGCCACCCCCAGCACCAACCAGGTGCGACGGCGACATGTGTTCAGGCGTTGGCCAAGTGAGTAATTTACCATCACCGAGCCTACCAGCAGGGGCAGGTAGTGCCAGTCCCAGGCCGCGTAGAAGATTAGCGAGGCGACGATGAGACCGCGCATCAACAGCGCCGAGGAGATCCGGTCGCGTACCTGCAGCGCGTACAGCATCAGGACCAGCGGGAGAAAAAGCAGCAGGAAGGAGTAGGAACTGAAAACCATCGCGATCCATCGCAGTGCCTGGCGGCTGTGCTGGCCTATGGGCTGTGATAATATGCGCCGCTGGTATGACCATGCCACGCCACGGAAAAATATACAGGAAATGGCAGGAATGCACAGTAAAACCGCGCTGATCACCGGCGTCACGGGCCAGGATGGGGCCTATCTTGCACAGTTGCTGCTGAACAAGGGGTATCGTGTCTGTGGGATTGCGCCGCGGCGCAGTACTTCGGATGTCAATCTGTCGCGCCTTGAGTGGCTCGGCGTCAAGGAGCAGGTCGAGCTCTTCGATGGCGACCTTGGCGACCTTGGCGGCTTGATCCGTAGCGTGCAGGAGTGCCAGCCAGACGAGGTCTATAACCTTGCAGCACAGTCCTTCGTGCAGACTTCCTGGAACCAGCCGGTGCTCACCGGCCAGGTGACCGGTATTGGTGCGGTCAATGTCCTGGAGGCAGTACGCATCGCTCGCCCCAACGCGCGGGTCTACCAGGCCTCAACCTCCGAGATGTATGGCCTGATCCAGGAGCCGCGCCAGAGCGAGACTACCCCCTTCTATCCGCGTTCGCCCTATGCGGCAGCCAAGCTCTACGCTCACTGGATGACCGTCAACTACCGCGAGAGCTTCGGCTTGCACGCCTCCAGCGGCATCCTCTTCAATCATGAGTCGCCGCTGCGCGGCCTGGAGTTCGTCACCCGCAAGGTGACCGACGGCGTGGCGCGCATCAAGCTGGGCTTGGCCAGCGAGCTGCGCCTCGGTAATATCGACGCCAAGCGTGACTGGGGCCATGCGCGCGACTACGTCAAGGCCATGTGGCTGATGCTGCAGCAGGAGATCCCGGATGACTACGTCATCGCCACCGGCGTCACCACCACGGTGCGAGATATGTGCCGCATCGCCTTCGCGCACGCCGGCCTCGATATGGACGACCATGTAGTGATCGACCCTCGCTTCTACCGACCCGCCGAGGTCGAGGTGCTGCTGGGCAATCCGGACAAGGCACGTCAGCAGCTGGGCTGGCAGGCCGAGACCTCACTGGAGACGATGATCCGCGAGATGGTCGACGCCGATCTTCAACGCCTGGAGCGGCTTTGATGACGGAGGGTGAGGCCGTGCCACCAGCGGCATCACTGCTGGTCACTGGAGCTGGTGGCTTCGTGGGACGTCACCTGTTGGCAGCGTTGCGGCGTCGTTGGCCGCAGGTGGTATTGCATGCCACTACCCATGGCGAGCACCTCAATGTGTATCAGGGCGTAACCTGGCATCGGCTGGATATCCGCCGCGCGGGTCGCGTGAACGCACTGATGGCGCTTCTGCAGCCCAGTGCCATCATCCACTTGGCAGCTCAATCCCATGTGCCTACCAGCTTCCGTGACCCGGCGCTGACCTGGCGGGTAAACCTGCAGGGTACCCTCAACTTGCTGGAGGCCGTCAAGCATGAGAGCCCGCAAAGCCTGGTCGTCAACGTGGGCTCCTCGGACATGTACGGTGGCGCCTTTCGCGACGGTCTGCCGGCCACTGAGCAGACCGCCTTCCAGCCGCTGAACCCCTATGCTGCCAGCAAGGCGGCGGCTGATCTGGCGGCTGGCCAGTATGCTGCCAGCGAAGGGCTGCGGATCATCCGCGCCCGGCCCTTCAACCACACCGGTCCCGGACAGCGCGACGATTTCGTGCTGGCCGCCTTCGCCACCCAGGTCGCCCGTATCGAGGCCGGTCTGCAGCCCCCCATGGTCGAGACCGGCAACCTGGACGCGGAGCGTGACTTCCTCGATGTGGAGGACGTAGTCGCTGCCTATCTGGCGCTGCTGGAGCTGCCCGAGGCCGAGCAGCGTGGCCAGGCCTATAACATTGCCTCCGGGCAGGCGGTGCCAGTGGGCGAACTGCTCAACGGCCTGCTGGCCCGCGCCCGTTGCCCCATCGACCATCGCTTGGATCCAGCCCGACAGCGCCCCGCCGATATCCAGGCCGTGCGCGCCGACACCACGGCGCTGCGTCAGGCGACCGACTGGCGACCGGCCATCTCCCACGGCGCCATGCTCGACCGGCTGCTGGATGACTGCCGTCGGCGCGTGGCCGCTGCTGACCAGTGAGCCTTCCATGAACCTTTCGCTGCTCTATCATCTGACCCGACAGGACCTGGTCGACCGCTACGCCGGCTCCATCCTCGGTGCGGCCTGGACCTTCATCATGCCGCTGGTCAATATCCTGATCTTCACCTTGATTTTCTCGCGCATCATGGGCATGCGGCTGGGCGAGCTGGGCGTTGAACTGGGGCAGTACAGCTACAGCGTCTACCTGGTAATCGGCGTGCTGGCCTGGAACCTCTTTGCCAATACCCTGACGCGGGTCACCCATGTTTTTCACGATAAGGCCGCCATCATCGGCAAGGTCAACGTCTCACTGTTTGCCCTGCCGCTCTATCTCTTGTTCAGCGAGATGACCGTCTACCTGATCGCCAATGGCTTCTTTCTGGTCTTCCTGTTCGCCATCGATTTCGATTTCACCTGGCATTGGCTTTGGTGGCCGGTCATCCTGCTGGTGCAGCAGACCCTGGCCTATGCCATTGGTCTCATCTTCGCCACGCTCAGTGTCTTCATTCGTGACATCAAGCAGTTCGTGGGCGTGCTGACCCAGCTGTGGTTCTGGTTGACCCCCATCGTCTATGTCATCACCATCCTGCCGGAGAATTGGAAGCCGCTGTTCCTGCTCAACCCCTTCTTTCACATCGTCAACGCCTTGCGCGATGCGCTGATGCTACAGACCGTCCCCGCGCTGCTGCCGCTGGCGCTGCTGCTGGTCTTCGCGCTGCTGCTGCTCGCTTTCGGCCTGTGGCTGGGGCAGCGTCTCGAGCGTGATATCCGCGACTTCATCTAGGGCTCTGTCATGATCCACGCGCAGGACATCACCAAGTACTTCCGCTTCTACGCCAAGCCCTCGGATCGGCTGCGCGAGATCATCACGCGTCGGCCGCGTCATCACTCCCACAAGGCCCTGGATGGCATCAGTTTCGAGGTAGCCAGCGGCGAGACCTTGGGGATCCTGGGGCGCAATGGCGCCGGCAAGTCGACCCTGCTCAAGATTCTCACCGGCGTACTGCTGCCCGACAGTGGCGACTTTCGCATTGAAGGCCGCATCACCGGGCTGCTGGAGCTGGGCACCGGCTTCGACAGCAACCTCACTGGTGCCCAGAACATTCTCGCCAACGGTCTTCTGCTGGGCATGACGCGTCAGGAAGTTGAGTCGCGTCGCCAGGCGATCGTCGACTTCAGCGAACTGGGCAGCTTTATTGACGAGCCGCTACGTACCTACTCCTCGGGCATGGTCATGCGCCTGGCCTTCGCCATCGGCATCCATGCCGATCCCAGCTGCTTCGTGATCGATGAGGCGCTCTCGGTGGGCGATGCCCACTTCCAGCAGAAGTGCATGCGTCGTATCCGTGAGTTCCGCGCCCAAGGCGGCTCGATCATCTTCGTTTCCCATGACATCAATGCGGTCAAGATGCTCTGCGACAAGGTGATCGTGCTTGAGGGCGGCAAGGCGGTCTTCGAGGGTGAGCCGGAAGCCGGTGCCAATCACTACAACCGGCTGCTGGCTGAGGAGACCGACCTTGATGGTCAGGCAGTACTGGAGGCTCGCTACGGTAGTGGTGAGGTCGTGGTGAGCGCCTGCACGCTGGCCGGCCGTGATAGCGGCGGCACCACCCTGACCAGCGGCGAGACGGCGGAGATCCTCGTCGACCTGGAGGCCCAACAAGACCTCGACGATATCACCCTGGGGCTGATGATCCGCGACCGCTTTGGCCAGGACATCTTCGGCACCAACACCTGGTATCTTGGTCAGTCGCTGGCCATGCGGGCCGGGGAGCAGCTTCGCTGCCGGCTGGAACTGGAGGTCTGGCTGGCACCGGGCAAGTACACCCTGACCCTGGCGTTGCATGAGGGCAGCGACCACACTCGGCGCTGTTACCAGTGGTGCGACAACCTGGTGCGCTTCGATGTGGCCGGTATCCGCGGGCCCACCTTTGGCGGCATTTGCCGGCTGCCGCTGGACTGTACCTTCGAACCGCTGGCTCCGCCGAGTAAGGAGGCTCTCCATGCTGCGTCACAATAACCCGCACTTGGACACGCGGCGCCTGGGCAAGTACATCCGCCAGCGCAGCGAGGCCGCCGAGACGCCGCCCGCCTGGCCGGGCGAGGCGCGCTGGCGCGAGAGCCTGCAGGGGCGCGCGGTGGAACTGGGTGCCAGCCGACAGCGTGGCAGCTTTCCGGTCGCCGACTATGCGGCGTTGCTGGGGCGACCCGACAGCGACTTCCTGGATAACGCCTACCGCCATCTGGTAGGCCGACTGCCAGATGACGAGGAGCGTCACCACGACCTGGCGCAGCTGATGGCAGGCCTACCGCGGGAGCGTCTGCTACTGAGGCTGGCCAGCCGAGGGGAGCACGGCGGGGATGAGCTGCCTGGTCTGGCGCGCGGGCTCTCCCGGGCGCGGTGGATGTACCACCCCCGAATCGGGCGTGGGGTGCGCTGGCTGCTCGGCGCGCTGCGCCTGGATCGACTGCGCGAACGCCTTGACCAGACGGCGCGCCTGCAGGATACCCGCTATCAGGCGCTGCTTGAGATGCTTCGCGAGCAGGGCGAGCGCATCAATGCGCTGGAGGACGAGCAGCGTCGCCTGATGGCCGACAGCCGACGGCTGTGCCAGCGGCTGGATGCGCTCCCCGCTGATGATGCGCCTCCGCCGAGCATGGCGCCGCGGCCGTCGGAACCCGCGGTACATGCCGAGGCTGCGGGCGTCACTGTACCTTCGGGGGGGAGGAAGCCCCCCCAGCAGGACGCCACCGGGCAGGACTTCTATCGTGCCCTGGAGGCACGCTTCCGCGGTGCGCCGTCGGCCATCACCGCGCTGATGCGCGAGCACCTGCCCGAGGTGCATTCAACCGTCCCGCTGGCCGAGGGCCTGCCGCTGCTCGACCTGGGCTGCGGTCGCGGCGAATGGCTAGCATTGCTGCGCCAGGAGGGCATCGCCGCCCGGGGAGTGGACCTCAATGCCGCCAATATCCGCGCCGGTCGCGAGCAGGGGCTCGAGGTACGCTACCAGGATGCCCTGGCGGCCCTGTGCGACAGCGCCGATGCGAGCCTGGGCATGGTCAGCGCCTTTCATCTGGTGGAGCATCTCGACCACGACCAGCTGCGCCTGCTGCTGCACGAGGCCCACCGCGCCCTGGCGCCGGGCGGGCGCCTGCTGCTCGAGACCCCCAATCCCCAGAACCTGATCGTGGGTAGCTGCAACTTCTACCTCGACCCGACTCATGTGCGTCCGCTACCGCCCGATTTTCTGGTGTTCCTGGCTGAATTTGCCGGCTTCGAGGGCGTCGCGGCGCGTCCTCTGCATCCGGTGGGCGAGCAGCACCACCTACACGAGGAGAGCGAGACCGCGCGCCGGCTCAACCACTACCTCTACGGGCCCCAGGACTACGCACTGCTGGCCACTCGGCCCGCCGCCCTCGACAGCCAGGCCCTCCGTACCGGCCAGGAGCAGGACGCATGACCCAGCCGATCACCGCCATTCACCAGTTCCATCACGGCGTCGACGTCGGCGACGGCGTCACCAACAGCCTGCTGTTTATCCAGCGTCTCCTTCAGGAGCTTGGTTTCGACTCACACATCTACGCCGCCAGCATTCCCGCCGCCATGGCGGAGCGCGTGCGGCCCTGTCACGCCCTGGAGCGCTGCGACCCCGAGGACACCCTGCTGCTGCAGCATCACTCCATGGGGCATGACCTGGGCGACTGGCTGAGCCGGCTGGGCGTGCCGCGGGCGCTGGTCTATCACAACATCACCCCGGCGGGGTTCTTCTCCCCGGGCAGCGACCTGCACCACTACGCGACCCTGGGGCGCGAGCAGCTGGTGCAGTGGCGGGACGAGTTTCGGGCAGTGCTGGCAGTCTCTGAATACAACGCCGAGGACCTGGTGGCCCTGGGCTATGCGCGCGAGGCGATCACCACCCTCCCGCTGCTGGTGGATCTCGAGCGTCTCGCCGAGGCGCCCGAGAAGCTGCCCGAGCCGGCCGCACGGCTGCATCCGGCCCTGGCCGAGCGCCCCTACCTGCTGTTCGTGGGGCGCCTGGTGGAGAACAAGCGCCAGCACTTGCTGCTGGAAGCCCTGTGGCACCTGCAGCGCATGCAGGCGCGCCATGGTGGCGGACCCCCGGCCATGCTGGTACTCGCCGGTGGTGGGGAGCGTTCCGACTACGGGCATTTCCTGCGCCAGCGCCTGCATCAGCTGCAGCTCGACGACAGCGTGGTGATGCCCGGCAAGGTGGATGATGCCCTGCTGCAGGGGCTCTATCGGCGCAGCGCCGCCTTCGTCTGCGCCAGCGCCCACGAGGGCTTCGGCATGCCGCTGGTCGAGGCCATGCTGGCCGACTGCCCGGTGGTGGCCATGGGGCTGACCAATATTCCGCATACCCTGGGGGAGGGCGGCCTGGTGCTGGACAGCGAAGACCCGGCAGTGATGGCCGCCAGCCTCTCGCTGCTCCTCGAGGACGAGGCATTACGCAACGAGGTTATTGCCGGCCAGCGGCGCTCCCTCGAACGCTATCGCCCCGAGGTCCTGGCCGACAGCCTGCGCGACTGGCTCGAGACCTTCTAGGCGCCCCGGCAGAACCCGCTCTGCGCGGTGCGCTGGCGCTGACCGTGCCTACGGCCGGATAAGCGAGGCCGTGAGCGCATTCGGCCTAACGTAGCGAAAGGAGTTCATATCATCATGCCATCCCTCTCGGCCATCCATCAGTTCGCGGTCACCTGCGCCAGCGGCGACGGCATCACCAACGGCATGCTGTTCACCCAGCGGTTGGTACGGGCGTCGGGGCTGGCCTCGGAGATCTATGTCATCGACGCGCCAGGGGACATGGCGGAGCGGGTACGCGACTACCGCGACTACCTGGCGCGGCCCGACGAGCTGCTGCTGATTCATCACGGCAGCGGAAACCCTCTGGAGAGCTGGCTGGAGGGGCTGGCCTGCCGCAAGCTGCTGGTCTACCACAACATCACCCCGGAGCGCTTCTACTCGCCGGATGACCCGGCGGTACCGGTGCTGCGTCACGGCCGCGAGCAGCTGACCCGCTGGCACACCTGGCTAGACGGCGCCATCGCTGACTCTGAGCACAACCGCCGCGAGCTGCTCGAGGCGGGTTTTCTGCCCGAGACCACCCGGACTCTACCACTGTTGGTCGATCTTGCCCGGCTGTCGCCGGGCCAGCCGGCGGCGGCGCCGCCGCCCCAGCCGGCCACCGATGCCCCCTATCGTCTGCTGTTCGTCGGCCGTCTGGCCGCCAACAAGAACCAGGCGGGGTTGATCGCCGCCCTGGCGGCCATGCAGCGGCGCAGCGCCTGGCCAGTTGAGCTGACCCTGGTGGGTGGCGGCGATGACGGCACAGTCCACCGTCTGCAAAGGTTGGCGGAGGATCTCGGCGTGGCCGCGAGCGTGATACTCACCGGCAAGGTCGACGATGCCGAATTGCAGCGCCACTACCAGCAGGCGGATCTTTACCTGAGCCTTAGTGAGCACGAAGGCTTCGGCATGCCGCTGATCGAGGCCATGGCCCATGAGCTTCCGGTGCTTGCCTACGCCGCCCCTGACAGCAGCATTGGCGACACTGTGGGGGCGGGCGGGTTACTGCTCAACGAGGCGGAGCCCGAGGTGGCGGCTGCCGCGGCACTGATGATGCTGCGTAATCCGGGGCTCCGGGCGAAGCTGGTCGAGGCCCAGCGTGAGCGCTTGGCCCGGTTCGAACCGGCCCGGTTGTTTGAGGAATTACGCGGGTTTCTTGCCGAGCGGGGCATGACCATGCCAGCGCTGCCTGATGAGAGGGCATGTCTGCCGGTGCGTCGCCGCTGGCGGATCGAAGGCCCCTTCGACTCAAGCTATAGCCTGGCACTGGTTAACCGAGAACTGGCATTTGCCCTGCAAGGCATCGACGGTGAAGCTCAGGTAGCTCTGCATAGTACCGAAGGCGGCGGCGACTTTGCCCCGGATCCAGCCTTTTTGGACGGTGAGCCAGGACTTGCCGATGCCGTTGGGCTTGCCGCCGAGCCGGCCTGGTACGATGCCAGCCTGCGGCTATGTTATCCGCCACGCACGACAGGCCTTGTCGGGCGACATCGGTTAATACACAGCTATGGCTGGGAAGAGTCGGTGTTTCCCCATGAGCACGCCCAGGCCTTCAATGCCCGGCTCTCGGCGGTGACCACCATGTCGCGCTATGTGTCCCGGGTTCTGGCCGACAGCGGGGTGGGGCTGCCGCTGCCGGTGGTCGGCGTGGGCACTGATCATCTGTGCGATATCGAACCGGACCCCGCGGCGTTGGCTGACTGGTTGCCTGCGCCCCAGGCCGGCGAGGCACCGATGACCTTCCTGCATGTCTCCTCCTGCTTTCCGCGCAAAGGCGTCGACGTCCTGCTGGCCGCCTGGTATCGCAGCTTCGCCGCCGATGACCACGTACAGCTGATACTCAAGACCTTTCCCAACCCCCATCATGATATCGAGGCGGAACTCGCCGAATATCGCCGACGTTATCCCCGGGGTGCGCCCGTCCAGTTGATCAATGCCGATCTCGGCGCCGGCGCGGTGCGTGCCCTCTACCATCACGTCGATGCCCTGGTGGCGCCCAGCCGCGGCGAGGGCTTCGGCCTGCCCATGGCCGAGGCGATGTGGTGTGACGTGCCGGTGATCACGACCGGAAGCGGTGGCCAGTGCGAGTTCTGCACTCCCGAGACCGCCTGGCTTATCGACTATCAATATGCTCGCGCACGCACCCATATGGAGCAGTTTGCATCCGTCTGGGTAGAGCCCAGTGAGGAGCATCTTGCGGGGCTGATGAGCGAGTTCACCTCGCGTCACCAAAACGGCGAGTTGCGCGACTGGACTGCCTCGCGGCGCCAGGCGGCTCGTGCCCTTGTGGCGCGTGAGCATAGCTGGGCTGCCGTGGCGCAGCGCACTCGGACGGCGGTAGAAGCCCTGGACACTCTCCCCGTGTTGACGCCGCGAACTCGTATCGGTTGGGTAAGCACCTGGAACAGCAAGTGCGGCATTGCTACCTACTCGAAACTGCTGGTCACGCCGGCCTTGGCTAATCAGGTCACAGTGTTGGCCAACCGCGATGCCGAGCTGATCGCCGAGGATGGGCCCGAGGTAGTGCGCTGCTGGGAGCAGATTGCCGCAGATGGCAAGGGGGGTTATCTGGAGGACGACCTCGAGGCGCTGCATGCGGAGATCCTTCGGCGTGGCCTCGACACCGTGGTGGTACAGTTCAACTTCAGCTTCTTCGGCCTGGCGCCGCTGGCCACCTTACTCAAGCGTCTGCAGGGTGAGGGCGTGCAGACATTGGTGTTCTTCCACTCCACCGCCGACGTGGAGTGGGGCGGGCTGCCCAAGAGCCTGCTGCAGATGCGCGAGGCGCTGGCCGGCTGCTCACGGCTGATGGTTCACGGTATCGATGACCTCAACCGGCTCAAGGCCATGGGGCTCGACGCCAACGCCACCCTCTTTCCCCATGGGGTGATGGCCGCGCCCGCGGTCACGCCGCCCGCGGACCCGCGCCATGCCGCCCTGGAAGGCAAGCGGGTGATCGCCAGCTACGGCTTCCTGCTGCCCCACAAGGGGGTGCACGAGCTGATCGAGGCCTTCGCCATGCTGGCGGAGGAGGACCCCGGCCTGCATCTGCTGCTGCTCAACGCCCTCTATCCGGCTCCCCCGTCCGAAGCAGAGGCGGAGCGCTGCCGGCAGACCATCGCCCGCCTGGGGCTGGAAGGGCGGGTCACCCTGATCAACGACTTTTTGCCCGACGACCAGACCCTGGGCTGGCTGCAGGCGGCGCAGCTGCTGGTGTTCCCCTACCAGCACACCCAGGAGTCCTCCTCGGCGGCGGTACGCTGGGGGCTGGCCAGCGGCCGCCCGGTGGCCTGCACGCCGCTGGGCATCTTCGACGACGTGGCCGAGGCGGTGGCCTTCCTGCCCGGCACGGCGCCGGCCGAGCTGGCATCGGGCATCCGCGAGCTGCTCGACGATCGCCGGCGCCGCGAACGGCTGCAGCAGGACGCCGCGGCCTGGCTGGCTGCCCACGACTGGCCGCGCCTCTCCCAGCGACTGCATGGGTTGATGACAGCACTGGCCTGGGACGGTATCAAGCAGGAGCGAGATGAGGGCTAGAGGGCTAGGCGGCGGACGTCTCGCGCTGCTGGTTCTGCTGTTGGCAATTGCCGGCTGGCTACTGCAGGCCGACCCTGTGGCGCCCTTCGGAAGGCTTTCCTGGCTCACCTATGATGCCGTAATGGAATGGCGTCAACCTCGAGAGCGGCTTGACTCGCGCATCGTCATTGTTGATATCGATGACGCCTCGCTCCAGACCATGGGCCGCTGGCCTTGGCCGCGAACGCACCTGGCTGAGCTTCTTGATGCCATTCTGGACGCGGGCCCTGCCATGGTGGGGTTGGATATTTTGTTGCCAGAGTCTTCCACATTCGCGGATGACCACGCGCTGGCGCAACCACTTGCGGCATCACAAGTCGTCACTGCTACGGCCTTCGGTGATGTAGTCGAAGATGAGTCGGGGCTGCCGCGTGCCCACCGGGAAGTGGCTCCTCACCCTTCGCTGTATTATCAGGAAATACCGCCGGTGCAGGGGCATATCACTCCAGAGTTTGAGAGTGACGGTCGCATTCGGCGCCTTTACCCCAATATTGTTACGCCCGATGGACAGACGCGCCCTACACTGGCGCTGGCGATGCTGCAAGAGTGGGCAGCGTCGCCACTGCGTCGTAGGGAATCCCTCGGCAGTACACAGCTCTGTGTGGTCAACTTCTGTCAGTGGGTAACGCCGGGTCACGGGTTGCTGATTCCCTATCACCACCCCAGTCGCTTTGACTATTTGAGTGCGAGTGAAGTGGCTGCCGGCCAACACCGTGAGCGCTTGGCTGACCGTTTGGTGCTGGTGGGTACCTCGGCGGCGGGACTGGGGGATTTGGTGGCTACCCCCCGTGGTCCCCTAACGCCAGGAGTTGAGTTGCACGCCGTGTTACTGGCGGGGTGGCTCGATACGCTGGCATGGCGCCCTGTGCCACATGCCCGCCTGTGGCTGCTGGGTGGGTTACTGCTATTGGGCTTGGCAGTATTTCCGTTGCTGGGCAGCACGCGCAGCGCCCTGTGGACTCGGACACTGGGTGTCGGCGTTGCCGTGATACTGGTAATTCTGCCGCCGCTGCTGCTGGTCAACGGCTGGTGGCTAGCGCCCTGGGCATGGTGGAGTGGAGTGGGCGCCTTGTTCGTCATATGGATGGGGCGGGAGCGCTGGCGGCTGTGGCAGCGACACCGCCGACTCTACCGGGCCTTTGGCGCCTATGTGCCGCGCAGTGTTCTGCGTCAGCTGGCAGAGGAGGATGGCGAAGCACGCTTCGCTCCACAGCGAAAGCCATTGGTCATCATGTTTGGTGACATCGTGGGCTTCACGGCCATTAGTGAAGAGCTGGAGCCGGAACGCCTGGCCATGCTGACCAATTATATCTTTACCGAGTTGACCGAGGTGGTGCATTACCACGGTGGCACCCTGGACAAATATATTGGTGATGCGCTGATGGCCTTCTGGGGAGCGCCGCTGAGCAGCGAAGAGGACGCCACGCGCGCACTTGCCTGTGCGCAAGCCATGCAGCATCGGCTGGATACCATCAACCACTGGGCCAAGTCACAAGGCTACCCACCCATTGCCTTGCATATTGGCATGGAGGCTGGCGAAGTAACGGTCGGTAATCTTGGCTCCCAGCAGCGGCTTGCCTATACGGCCCTGGGCTCCGCGGTGAACCTGGCCGCCCGGCTGGAGGAGCACGCCGGCCAGATCGACCAGCCCGTGCTGATTGGCCCGGGACTGGCCGACGCCCTGAAGGTGGAAGGCGAGGAGCGGCTAGAGCCCCTCGGGGCAGTGTCGCTCAAGGGCATCAGCCAGCCGGTGGCGCTATGGCGGCCGGGGGGTGAATGGTGAGTGGTGAGGGGTGAGGAGTAAGGAGTAACTACTCACTATTCACCATTCACCAGCCGCGAAGCGGCGCTCACCCCTCACTAAAGCACCCACTCATCCGTGCCGGTATCGAACTGCAGCCCAGCCAGCCAGGCATCGGCATTGCTGCGGTTCTCCTCGGACTGGGCGAAGCTCACCAGCACCTCGGCGTGGGAGCGGCCATTGTTCTGGATATCATTCAGCCAGTAGTCGATCCCGGCTCGGTCGGCCTGTCGTCCCAGCACATTTTCGTAGAGCTGGTTGATATAGTTGGCGTCATCGAAATCATCAAACTGGCTGCGGAACTCGTCGGCCTGATAGAAGCTGCGTGCTATGTCCTGAAGGGATTGGCCATCGCGCATGTTGCCGACGAAATAGTTGAGCCCTGGTTCATCAGGCTCTCGATCCAGGGCGGCCTCGTAGAGAAGTGCCATGTCCTCTACCTGCCCGCGGTTTAGCCTGGCCTGGAAGGGTGGTCCGTCAGGCGTATCATCGAAGAGGTCATCGCCACTTCCGTCGAACAGGCTGGCGAAAAGAGCGTCTAGTCCGACATCTCCCTGCGCGGCGTCATCGCTGAATAGCTCATCGAAGGCGGCATCGTCATCACCTGGCTCCCAGCCGTCATTCGGATCGTAATCGGGCAGCGTGGCGAGATACTCCTGAAAGAAGGGCTGTGAATACAGTGCCTGAGCATAGTGATAGACGTTATCTGGATTTGACGCCCAGGCCTCCACGCGGGCTTCTTCGCCGGCGGTCAACGCGCCATCCATCAACGTGATGCCAAGGTTCTGCTGGAAGTAACTGTCGACCCACTGGGTCAGCTCTTGCCAGAACGTCTGGTTGAGCGCGTTGTTGTTCCAGAACTCTTCATAGTCGGTCTCGTTCATTGTTCTCTCTCCGCGTTGACGTTGCCACACGACCGGTGCCGAGTCCGGTCGTCCTCTGGCAGTCTAGTCGGAGCGGGAAGGAGGGTGCCCCCTGCAAACGAAGGGGTCGATGAGGGGGCAGTATCGGGAGGGGGAGCGCTCGAGGCCGGCCGCTAGGCCTCGCTGTCGGCGGTCTGCTGCATCAGCTCCCTGCTGACCTGAATGCTCTTGCCGTGCACCCGCACCAGGCCGCCCTGCTCCAGCACCTTGAGGGCACGTCCGGCCATCTCGCGGGTACAGCCGGCCATCAGGGCCAGCTCCTGGCGCGTGTAGTGGATGGTCACGCCGTCGTACTTGGCCTTGGCCGCCAGCTGCGAGAGTTCCTGCAGGCAGCGTCGAATGCGCCCCACGACATCATGGAAGGCAAAATCGCTGGCGCGCTGGGTGGTCTTGAGCAGACGTACGGAGAGCTGGCGCCCCAGCGCATAGAGGAGTTTGGGATGCTCTTCGGCCAGTTGATGAAACTCGGTGTGAGGCAGCATGCCCACCTCGCAATCGCTATGGGCCACTACCCAGGCCGAGCGTGGCAGCTCGGGGCAGAAAATGCCTACCTCACCGGCAAACTCACCTGGGCCAAGGTAGGTCACGATCATCTCCTGGCCCTGAGGGCTGATCAGCGCAACCTTGGCGACTCCCTTGATAAAGTAGAGCAGGGTGTCGGCTTGGCTACCGCCGTTGAGTATCCTCTCTTTGCGGGAGAAGCAACGACGATGGCAGTGGGCCAATAGCAGCGATTCCAATGCGTCATCCAGGTAGGGTGATGGCATGTTTAGTCGTGCTCCAGCACCCAGTGTGTTGCTCCTACTGCATCGACGCCTGGCTCGATCTGATACTCGAATAGCAAGCCCGCTTCCGCGGCGGCATTACCTAGTACCCCGGCAAGTTGACTGGGCGATTGGCTATCGCTGAGCAGATAACCGTCTTGCGTCAGTTTGCCGCCACCTACCACGGGAATGGCGCCAGGCAACGAATCGGCATGCACATCCAGTCGTGCGGCAAAGCGCTGCTGCTCAAAGTCCACTACCAGGCCAGGGTGGCTGATGGAAGCGGTTTCCAGCTGCTCACCCCGCTTCACATACGCCTCGTAGCGGTTGAGGTCGAAATAGGCCTTGCCTGCATCGGGCAGTTGAGGTCTGTGCAAGGAGTTTTCCACCATGCCGAAGACACTGTTGACCGTGGGATAGCGGCGCGGCTGATGGTCACCGTGCAGCAGGCGTGCGACTTCACGGGTTTCATCGTCAACAAATTCACTCCAGCGGCCCCAGAGGATGGTGGGCTGGGCGACTCGCCCCTGGTCACGGGGCTGAATCTCACTGGCCGCGTTGCCACGCTCCACCGCTTCGGCAATGAGCCCGGTCTGCTCCATATAGCGGTTTGCCTGCTCCAGGGCCTCCTCGTAGTTGCGCGAGCCGGGCAGGGAGTCGCCGGTCAGCAACTGGACGCCCTCCTGGTGGGGCATGGCCGTTTCGATAGGACTTAACGTGGACTCCGCGGGGTGGGGGGGGCGCAGCTCATCCGGGGTAATGCCATCACGGGTAAGCTGGGCCGCCCTGTCGCCCAGGCGGGTCTCCAGCAGCATGTTGCGCTGGGTGTCGAACAGCTCAACTGCGCCACTGCTGTCGCAGGGGCCCACGCCTCCGCGCCGGCACTCGCTGGAGAGCGGCGCCATCACCACGCCGCCACGGGCCAGGCTCAAGCGACTCACCTCATCCAACGACAGAATGCTGAAATCGGTGCCGCGGATACCAATCGCGGCGATGGGTGTTTCAAGGCGGAAGTGCTCACGGCTGCGGGCGCCGATCTCGCCGCTGATCGAACGCACGACACCATGGTGCAGGGTCAGGTTAACGCGAGATGCATCTGGCTGATCGGGGGTGTAACGGTAATGGGCGATGGTGATGGCGCTATCGCTACGCAGACTGAGCAGAGCGCCGTCGACCATGCGCAGATGCACGAATCCATCGGCTCCCGTGGTGAGCCTGTCTCCTTCATGAATGGGGTCGGCAGCTGCCAGGGAGTGGGCTGTGGCATCTCGCCATACGGTGGCATCACCGCTCACGAAGGTGACCTTGCCAGACAGCTTTTGGCCAGCCCATGCCCAGGAGGGCAATAGCAGGCATAGCAGCATCAGGCTTGATAGCAGCACCATTACGCAAGGGTAAACGGAGCGTGGTTTGGCTCGTTGCATGGCAAGATCCATCCTCCATAGATAGGGGAAAGGTACAGCCTTCGGCGTAGATACACGTCGTTTGGGCAGCAAGGCAACAAGCCATGCGGCCTGGAGTCGCTAGGGCCGGCGGGCTTTTCTTCATGATAAGCTACGACTTTCCTTTCACCAATGATAATGCAACCTTGTACCTCCTGACGACAGTGACTCGGTGCCCGGTATGGCGCCGCGGTGCCGCGGTTTGCGCGCTATTGGCAAGTCTAGGACTGGCAGCTCCTGTCTTGGCCCTGGATGAAGCGCGTCTGGCTACACGCCTGGAGCAGCAGCCTCTGCCCAGCGTATACCGCTGGCTACAGCGGCAGCCCAAGCCGGCCATGGCGGTCGAGGCCGCTCGCTATCACCAGTGGCTGGGCCAGATCGCCATGCGGCTGGGGGATGCCGCCGCCGCCGTGGAACATTTCGAAGCCGCTGTGCTGGCGTATCCCTACGCGCTGGGGGCACGGCTGGAGCTGGCCCTGGCCTATGCGGAGCTGGGCAACCCTGAAGCGGCACGCGCCAGCCTGCGTGCGCTGCACGCGTATCGAGGGGGAGCCGAGTTGCCGCCCGAGGCGGCGGACACCCTGGATTGGTTGGAGCAGCGCCTGGAGCAACAGCCGGCACCGGCGAGCTCGCAGGACGCGGTGGAGAACACTTTTACCCTGGCGCAGGGGTTCGATAGCAACGCCAACCTGGGGTCACGTCACCGCTCCATTCCGCTCAACCTCTTCGGCCTGATACCCGATGAGGCCGTGCTGGCCGACGCCAGCCGTGCCCAGGCGAGCCACTTTACCCGTCTCGCAGCCACCACGCGGCTTCCCATCGGAGAGCTGGTCGAAAGTGACCACGCGGCCCTTGATGACTGGCAACTGCTGGGGGGGCTGGGAGCGCAGGAGTATCACGATCTCGATCGCTTGCAGCGCCGAGATGCCTACCTGGGAGCTGCCTGGCAATCACCCAGGCGTCATGAGCGCTTAACCTCCCTGCTGCAGTATCAGCACGTGGAAGGTATCGGTACCGCCTGGTATCTGGATGCCGACTATCGATGGCTGGTAAGGAACCACTGGCTGCTCCAGCTGGGTGGGCAGTGGCAACAGGAGCCCACTGGCCGCAACAGCCTGCGGGTCACCGGCGGCGTATGGCGCGAATGGCAGGGCATGCTGCTATGGGGACAGGCCAGCTGGCAGGAGCGTCGCGGTAGGCCGGCTGGCGATACCTGGCGATGGCGGCTGGGGGGGCAGGGGCCGACCTGGCTGGCAGGGCCGCTGGAGGCGACGGCTTATGCCCATCTTGAGCAGAGGGGGGATACGGAAAATTACAATTTCGCCTTCTTCGGGAATACTCAACGCCGCGAGACCACCACGACACTGGGGGTGCATACAAGGCTGCCGCTGCAGTCACGGCTTGAGCTGGGCATGGACGCCCGCTGGGAGCGCACCAAGGCGAATCTGGCGCTATTTGAAGCCGATCGCTGGAGCCTGGAAGCATCTCTGCGGTGGCGCTGGTAGGCACCGCTATTGGCATGCCGTGTGGCTATGCTAGGCTAGAGTCCGTTGCCGGCGGGGTGCGCCCTGCTTTCGCATGCCTTCGGGGAAGTGGCGAGTTTTTTTGCAAAGTGTGAACTGCTTCACAGTTTTGCCAGGAAGATGGTTCACAATGCAGCCTACCCCTTGAAGGGTAATTGTCCCCACAGCGGGACTGTACTGCAGACCGGGCTGACGGGCCCAGGTAGCCCACCAGGGCCGCCGAGCGTCTGCACTGTCGATTCGACAACCAAATGGAGTTTGAACACATGGCAACTGTTGCTGAACAGATCCAGAAGCTCTACATCGGCCTGCTGGGCCGCGCCGCCGACCAGGCTGGCCTGGACTACTGGACCAACGAAATCGAAAGCGAAGCGCTCACCCTCGAGCAGCTGCGCGCCAACATTGTGGAAGAGCAGGACGAGTACCAGAGTGGCATCGGTGACATGACCCGTGCCCAGGCGGTCAACCAGCTCTACCAGAACCTGTTCAACCGTGACGCCGAAGCCGAAGGCCTGAACTACTGGGTTAACGGTGGCGGCGCTGAAGTCAGCTTCGACCAGCTGGTACTCGCGCTGATCGACGGCGCTTCTGCCGGCGACACCCTGGTGCTCGACAACAAGACCGAAGTTGCCCAGTACTACACCGAGCAGACTGGCGCCGACTATGTGCCGGCCGAAGCGCGCTCTGCCGTTGAGGATGTCGACGCCACTTCTGCTTCCGTCGCCCAAGCCAAGGCCGACATCGACGCCGGCAACCTCGACAGCTACACGCTGACTAACGGCATCGACGAAGCGACCGCCAATGTCTTCAACGCGCATCGCGTCTATGATCCGGAAGGCGACGATCAGAAGCCTTCGCTCGACGATGATGACGTCTTGACCGGTGAAGGCGAGAACCCCACGCTGAACCTCACCTTCGTCGACAATGCTGATACAGGCATCAACATCATTGCCCCGACCCTGAACGGTATCGAAACTATCAATACCGATGTCGTGGGTGCCGCGCCCAAGGTCCTGGATCTCCAGGACGCGACCGGTGTCAACGAGCTGAACGTCTCCCGTATCAGCAACACCAACTACACGACGCAGAATATTGCAGGCGCTGTTGAGAGCATGTCTGTCAACAACACCAATGCGCCGGGTAACAACGTTACCTTCGTTCATCTGGCATCAGCACTGAACGGCGATGACGACAGCACTGACCTCACGCTGAACAATGCCCAGGTAGGCACTCTGCGCGTTGATGCGGGTACCGCTGGCGCTACCACGGCGGGTGTTGGCTACGAAACCATCAACCTGGAAAGCGCTGGTTCCGCCAACTCCGTGACCGCGCTGAGCATCGAGGATGCCGAGACGCTGAACATTAGCGGCGACCAGAACCTGATGATCGGCGCCTTCGCCAACGCTGGTGGCTCCCTGAGCACCATCGATGGCAGTGCGCTGGCTGGCGATCTCGATATCAACCTGAACGGCGTTCTGAGCGCCACTCAGGACGGTACTTCCGGTACCAACATTGCGCTGTCCACCGTGACCGGTGCCGGTGACGACACCATCCGTATCACCAACGATACCATCGGTACGACCGACAGCATCGATGCTGGTGAAGGTACCGATACGCTGGCGCTGCAGGCCGACACCACCAACAACTTCACCCCGGCCACCACTGGCGCGGCACTGGTGACAGGTGTTGAGAATGTTACGGTTACTCATACTGCCGATAGCGCTGCAACAGCTGATACCCTGACCCTTGACCTTGCCCGCATCGAGGGTGATCAGGCCACTCGTCTGTTCAATAATGGTGATGCTACTGACACTCTCACCACTTTCAATCTGAACAATGCCTCCGAGGGTGATGCGGCTGCCATCAGCATTCAGCACAGCTCCACAGGCAACAATGGTCTTGCCAACAACGTCGTCAACGTGGATGTGGAAGCCGGTGTCGACACTGTGGGTGTAGCCATCGAAGAAGGCGCCAACAGCGATCCGCGCTTCAACTTCACGTTGAATGCCGACAGCGATGGCAACGCAGCCAACTCCACCAACAGCGTGACCAACATCACCCTGGCGGACAACGACTCCGAGTCCAACACGGTCGAGCTGACCCAGGCGGCGCGTCACACCGGCACCATCAGCGTCACCGGCGGCACGGCAGGCACCTTCCTCAACCTGGACGCGACTTCTGCTGTTGGTACTGCAGTAGGCGGCTACGGCCACGTGCTGACCGGCGCTGCAGGCGATGCCACTACTGCCGCTGCTGCGACTGCGGAAACTCGTGACACGGCCGTGGATCGCGTGTTCAACTCCGTCAACGGCGACCAGGTGCTGACCGCCTCCAACATCGATGCTGCTGACTTCGCCGGTAACTTCGAAGCGCGTCTGGGTGTGTCCAACACCAATGCCCAGCTGGGCTCCGGTGATGACACCCTGATCTTCGCCGATCGCGCAGGTATCTCCGCTGCGACGTCCGGTCTGACCATTCAGGACACCGTTTCCGGTGGTGCTGGCTACGACACCATCCTTCTGGACGGCGCCGCGGCTGCCATCACCCTGGGCGCATCTGAGTGGACCAACCTGTCTGGCGTCGATGAGGTACGTGTTGCCGGTCAAGCGGGTGGTAACTACACCCTGCGTCTGACCGATCAGCTGGTGACTCAGTCTGATGACGGTGGCCGCATCACTATCGTGAACAACGACGGTGACCTCACCTTCAACTCTGAGAACATCCTGACCGTCGACACCCGTGCGCTGGCCGCGTCCAGTTCGGTGACCTTCACCGGTGCCAATGGTGATGGTTCCTTCGCTCTGGGTATCCGTAACGCACAGACGGTCATTCTGGACGATGTGACTGCGAACGGTAACAACATCCTCGACGGCGGCGACGTCAACGTGGTGTCCGAGTACGTTGTCAACGGTCGAGACGCTACTAACGTACTGCCGGGGGCAACCTTCGCTACTCAAGCAGCTGCCGATGCACAGTACGTGGCTGACGTCGCCGCAGGTAACGAAGGCAACAACAACGTCCTGCAGGTCTTCAATACTGCAGAAGTGACCGTGGGCGATCTGGCCAACACCCAGAACTTCAGCACCATCAACTTCACCAACGACCAGGCGGCGGTTCAAACACTGAACCTGACCCTGGACAGTGCCACGGTGGATGCCCTGGTTGACGCCAGCCACACGGCGACCGCTGACCAGGTGGAAACGCTGACCATCACAGCCAACGACAACCCGGTTGTTGGTGCTGCCACCTCCAACCTGAACGTCCAGGCCGCAACCGTCGGTTCTCAGTTCAGCCTGAACGTGACCGGTGATGGCGGCGCAGACGTCATCGTTGCGGGTGCTGGTGACGACGTCCTGACTGGCGGCGGCGGTGCCGACACCATTATCGGCAACGGCGGTGCCGACACCATTATCGGCAACGGCGGTGCAGACACCCTGACCGGTGGCGCGGGTGCTGATACCTTCACCTACGTCGCTGCAACTGACTCTTCTGCTGGATCCTTCGATACCATCACTGACTTCACAGCTGGTACCGATGTGGTCAACTTGGATGCACTGTTTGCTGGTGGTCCTGCTGCACCGGCTGCCATCACTACTGCTGTTGCTGCACTGAGCGGTGTTGCTGCTGAGTTTGGTGGTAACGAGATTGCGATCCATGACGATGGTGCTAACACCACCGTCTATGTGGACGTTTCTGGTGACAACGCCTTCGGTGCTGGTGATATGCAAATCGAGCTCACCGGTACTGGTCTGGGTCTTACGACTGCAGACTTCCTGGTCTAATCCCTCTCCCAGAGAGCGGATGCCTATCGTCCGATAGGTCAAGGCAAGCACAGAACCCCCGACTTCGGTCGGGGGTTTTTTCTCATCCGATTCGGGAGGCGAGATGACCCAATGGATCGCCCTGTCGCGCAGCGATCACGCCGAGGCGCACTATCGGCCGCGCGACGCTTTTCATGTCACTGCGGGGCAGGCGGTGGCGCCCGTGTTGCTCGCCGAGCTGGGCCGCCTGCTGCCCCACTATGTGCTGGGCTTCATCGCCCAGGGTGATGGCTATCAGCCCGTCGCCCTGCTGAGCCTGGACGGCCAGCGCAACCTCTACCTGAATGCCGACGGCCGCTGGCTGGCCGGCTATGTGCCCGCCTCGCTGCGCGGCCATCCCTTCACCCTGGCCCAGACCGAGCAGGGTCAGAAGCAGAAGGTCCTGGCCATCGCTGCCGACCACCTGGTCGACGAGGGGCAGCCGCTGTTCGATGAGGCCGGCGAGCTGAGCGAGCCCGTGGCGCGCACGCTGCAGTTCCTCAATCAGTGCGACCGCAACCGCCAGCCAACATGGCAGGCCGCCCAGGCGTTGGGTGACGCCGGGGTGATCGAGCCGTGGCCCCTGCAGTTGAGCCGCGGCGAAGGGCAGGAGCCGCTCAAGGTGCAGGGCCTCTATCGCGTGAGCGAGCAGGCCCTCAACGGCCTGGAGGCCGAAGCCTTCGCCACGCTGCGCGGCGGCCCGCTGGCCCTCGCCCATGCCCAGCTGTTCTCGACCCACCAGCTCAACCAGCTGACGGAGCGCGCCAAGCTCCATGCCCAGCAAAGCGAGGTCCCGGAAAACCTGGACAGCCTTCTGGATGGCATGGAGGATGACGACCTGACGTTCGATTTCGATACCTGAGGAGATACCCCATGAGCAACGAGCAGACCCTGACCATCGACGGCACCGAGTACAACGTCGCCGATCTCTCCGAGAATGCACGCACCCAGGTGATGAACCTGCGTGTCACCGACCAGGAGATTGCCCGCCTGCAGCAGCAACTGGCCATCCACCAGACCGCGCGCACCGCCTATGCACGGGCACTGAGCGACGAACTGCCGAAGACCGAGCAGTGATGCGTGCCGTACTGGTCGCCGCCCTGGGGCTCGCCCTGGGCGGCTGCGTGCCGTTCGTGCCGATTATTTGCAAAGAAAGGACACCACCAAAGAAAGGACACCCACTTACTTGCCCACTTACTTGACGGCGCACCGGCACCGACTAATTTGAAAGAAACGCCACTCGCCGAGGGCTTCTGCCATGACTCTTCCCCGCGCTGCGCTGGTGTCGCTCGACGCCACGCCCTGGTACCACCTGATCAACCGCTGTGTGCGCCGTGCCTTCCTGTGCGGCACCGATGCGGTAAGCGGCCAGTGCTACGAGCATCGCCGCGGCTGGATCGCCGACCGGCTGCGCCAGCTGGCCGGGGTGTTCGCCATCGATGTGGCGGCCTATGCGGTGATGAGCAATCACTACCATCTGGTGGTGCGGGTGGATGCGGCGCGTGCTGCGAAGTGGAGCGACGATGAGGTGCTGCGCCGTTGGACGATGCTGTTCACCGGCCCGCTGCTGGTGCAGCGCTATCGGGCCGGTACCGATCTGCTGCCGGCGGAGATGGTGGCGGTGAAGGAACTGGCTGCGACCTACCGTGAGCGGCTGGTCGATGTTTCCTGGTTCACACCAAAGAAAGCACACCAAAGAAAGGACACCCACTTACTTGCCCACTTACTTGCCCACTTACTTGACGGCGCACCGGCACCGACTAATTTGAAAGAAACGCCACTCGCCGAGGGCTTCTGCCATCAAACGGAAAGAAAGGACACCCACTTATTTCCCACTTATTTGACAGCGCATCGTATCCCGCTAATCTAAAGGCAACGCCGACTCGCTGAGGGCTCCCGCCATGACCCTTCCCCGCGCTGCGCTGGTCTCGCTTGACGCCACGCCTTGGTATCACCTGGTCAACCGCTGCGTGCGCCGCGCCTTCCTGTGCGGCACGGATTCGGTCAGCGGCCAGAGCTACGAGCATCGCCGCGGCTGGATCGCCGACCGGCTGCGCCAGCTGGCCGGGGTGTTCGCCATCGATGTGGCGGCCTATGCGGTGATGAGCAATCACTACCATCTGGTAGTGCGGGTGGATGCGGCGCGTGCTGCGAAGTGGAGCGACGATGAGGTGCTACGCCGTTGGACGATGCTGTTCACCGGCCCGCTGCTGGTGCAGCGCTATCGGGCCGGTACCGATCTGCTGCCGGCGGAGATGGTGGCGGTGAAGGAACTGGCTGCGACCTACCGTGAGCGGCTGGTCGATGTTTCCTGGTTCATGCGCGTGCTCAACGAGGCGGTCGCCCGCCAGGCCAACGCCGAGGACGGCGTGAAAGGGCGCTTCTGGGAAGGGCGCTTCAAGAGCCAGGCGCTGCTCGACGAGGCGGCGATCTTCAGCGCTATGGCCTATGTGGACCTCAACCCGATCCACGCCTGCATGGCGGAATCTCCTGAATCCTCGGACTTTACCTCGTTATCCGAACGGCTGGCCGAGTTGCATGGCGATCATCAAGCGGCGGAGGGAGCGGCGCCTGAGCCGGTGAGTGCTTCGCTTGATGCACCCACGTCCGGTCGCCAAGCAGCCGCCTGGTGCGAGACCCTGCCGCTGCAGCCGCTGATGCCGTTCGACGCCACTGCGCAGTTACCCAACGCCATTCCCTTCGGCTTCGAGGATTACCTTGAACTGGTCGAGACCACCGGGCGTTGCCAGCGCCCCGATAAGCGCGGGCTCATCGAAGGCCGCGTACCCAAGCTGCTCGACCGGCTGGGCATTGATCCCGAGGCCTTCATCGCCGCCTCCACCACGCTGCTCACGCGCTTCGGTAGCGCCGTGGGCACGCCCGAGAGCCTGACAGCCTGCTGTGCCGCCCGCCAGGCCCGCCACCTGCGCGGGATGCGCGCCGCCCGCGAGCTGTATGAACGCCGGGCGGCGTGAGGGTGGTAGTACAGCCGGCTTGCCGGCATCGACGCGTGGTAAACTACCGGCAGGCGATTGCAAGGACGCCCCATAGCCAATCACCACGACCACAGCTACAAGCTCCTGTTCTCCCATCCGGAAATGGTCAGGGATCTGCTGACTGGTTTCGTCAAGGAGGACTGGGTGGCTCAGCTCGACTTCTCGACACTGGAGAAGGTCAGTGGTTCCTACGTCACCGATGAGCTGCGTGACCGCGAGGATGACATCATCTGGCGGGCGCGCTGGGGAGACGACTGGCTCTACGTCTACCTCTTGCTTGAGTTCCAGTCGAGCGTCGACCGCTTCATGGCGGTGCGGATCATGAGCTACCTGGGACTGCTGTATCAGGACCTGATTCGCCAGAAAGCCCTGACGCCCAGTGGCAAGCTGCCCCCGGTGCTGCCCGTGGTACTCTACAATGGCGAAGAGCGCTGGCGTGCCGCACACAACGTCAGCGAGCTGGTCGAACGGGTACCGGGTGGCCTGGAGCGCTACCGGCCCGAGCTGAGCTACCTGTTGCTGGACGAAGGCGCCATCGTCGAGGCGCCCGACTGGTCGGACGAGACGCGCAACGTGGCGGCGGCGCTGTTCCGGCTGGAGCACAACCGCGACGAACAGGACATGCTCGAGGTGCTGGGCCGGCTGGTGGAGTGGCTCAAGGCCCCGGAGCAGACCGGACTGCGACGTGCCTTCGTGGTGTGGATACGGCGCGTGATGCTGCCCTATCGGGCACCAGGGGTGGAGCTACCCGAGTTCAACGACTTGCAGGATCTACACGAGGTACATGACATGCTGGCTGAGCGCATCAAGAAGTGGCCCGAACGGTGGATTGAGGAAGGGCGAGAGGAAGGCGAGAAGCTGCATGCCGAGAAGACCGCCCGCAACCTAATCGCCCGCACCGAGATGCACGATGCGATGATTGCTGAGATCGCCGGGCTTCCGGTCGACGAGGTGACGCGGCTGCGTGGGGAAGCCAAGCACTGACCGTCTGGATAGCGCCAGAACGCCCAGCGCCGCTCCGTGCGGCGCGCTACGCCCCGGCTCGATGGGAAACCCTGCCCACGCCGGAAGCGCGGCAGCTATGGCAGCCGCCGCATAGCCAAAGAACTGCGACGCCGTGGCTACGACGTCGGCCGTTACCAGGCTCGTAGCCTGATGCAGGAAGCCGGTGTGGAGGCACGGCAGCGGCGGCGCTGGCGTCATACGACCGACAGTCAGCACACCCTGCCGGTGGCGCCCAACCTATTGAACCGCCAGTTCATGGTAGCGACACCGAACCGGGCCTGGGTGGCCGATATCACGGCGATCTGGACGCTGGAAGGATGGCTCTATCTGGCGGCGGTGCTCGACCTCCACGATCGGCAGTTGGTGGGCTGGGCGATGGCGGGCCATATGCGCACGCAGTTGGTTCTTGACGCCCTGGAGATGGCCATAGGTCGTCGCCAGCCCAAGAGCGGGGTGATCCACCACAGCGACCGCGGTAGTCAGTACGCGTCTCGTGATTACCGTGCCACGCTGGACCGGCACGGGTTCCAGGCCTCGATGAGCCGGAAGGGAAACTGCTGGGACAATGCCGTCATGGAGTGCTTCTTCGGTTCACTGAAAAGCGAGTGGCTGGCAGGCCAGCGGTATGTGAGCCGACAGGCAGCGCGGCGTGACGTGATCGAGTACATCGAGATGGAGTACAACAGCTGCCGACTCACTCGACCCTGGGCTACCAGACGCCGAGGGAGGTTGAATTGGCAGCTGTGGCTTGAAAATGTGTCCGCTCTGACTTGACCAGAACAGCATGGCGTGGTCTCGGAACCGGAAAGCCACCAGATTAGCCCGAGGGGGTCGACATCGCCATGGAATCAGGGGGTTAGTCTGTCGGTGTGCCGCCGTGACTCCCGCCCGTCCGGCGAGGCGTGGTATCCTCTCATCCAACGATGACGTGAGGCGGCACATGGTTACCCACCACCACGACACTGGCTACAAGGAGCTGTTCAGCTACCCCGAGTTCGTTCAACAGCTGATCGAGGGCTTCGCGCCGCCCGAGATCGCCGGGCTGATGGACTTCTCGACGCTCAAGCAGCACAGCGGCCACTACATCACGCCGATGTTCGAGGAGAAGATTGAGGATGTGGTGTGGTCGGTGGAGGTGACCTGGGACGGCATCACCCAGCGGGTCTTCCTGTATCTGCTCCTGGAGTTCCAGTCCGCCGTCGATCGCACTATGCCGATCCGGTTGATGCACTACGTTGCCTGTTTCTACAGCGAGTTGCTCAAGCAGAAGGTCGTCACCCCCGGCGACGGCCTGCCGCCGGTGTTCCCGATCGTGCTCTACAACGGGTCACGGCCCTGGACGGCGCCACTGGATATCTACGCGATGGTGACCCCGGAACCGCCCGCGTTCCTGCAGGTCTATCAGCCGCACCTGCGCTACTACCTGATCGATGAAGGGCGCTACACTGATGCCGAACTGGGGCTGCGCCAGACGCCGCTAAGCGGCGTGTTCAGCGTCGAGAACGCCGGGGAGAGCTGGGAGGCTCTGCAGCGTGCCGTGGACCGGATCGTGGCGATCATCCAGGCTGACCCCAACAAGGAGCGCATCGACCGGATCATCACCCGCTGGCTCAAGCGGCATTTGTATCGACTGGGGGCCGGGATCAACCTGGACCAGCTCGACAGCCTCGTGGAGGATAAAGACATGTTGGCAGAGAATCTGGAAAATCTGGTGAAGAAAGAACGGCTGGAAGGGCGCCAGGAAGGGCGCCTGGAAGAAGCTCGCGAGGTTGTGCGGACTCAGCTTACCTTCAAGTTTGGTGAGGTGCCTGATTGGGTCGAGGCGAGACTCGTAAAAGCCGACCACGATCAGCTCAAAGGTTGGATGCGCGACGTGCTGTTCGCCAACAGCCTGGAAGAGATGTTCAAGCACTGACCCCCTGGCGGATCACGTCTCGACCCTTCCGCTCCACCCTTGGCGATCAGCTCGCCTTCCAGCAGGCGTTCCGCTGCCAGGAGCGCCAGCTTCATCACCTCCTGTCGCGTTTTGCCGTGGGCCTGGGCCAGGCGGCGTAGGCGTGCCTGGCTATTTGCATCGAGGCTGATCGTCACTTCCTAAAAGAAAGGACACCCATTTATTTGGCACCTGGCGGAAACCCTGCAGGCCATGCAGCGCCAGCAGCCGGCGCTGGAACGCATCGTCGAGCGGCTGCAGCATCACGGGCTGGTGGTCAAGCAGGAGCTGAAGGTGCGCCTGCCCGGCGGCGAGCTCCGCGTGGTGCGCGGCGTGAACCTGGTGGATGAAAAGCGCTTCAATGCCCTGGATGACGACGCCTTCCACGAACTGCGCCGCTGCAGCACCTCGCCGAGGCGCGTGATCGGCACCAGGCTCACCGCCTGGCTCTCCCAGCCCATGGCCTCGGCCGGCTGCCATGGCGACAGCGCCAGCCCGTTCAGGCGCGCCGGCAAGGGCCCGTCTGGCACCATCCTGGCGATCGCGGTGGGGTCGTCCCAGCAGGCCAGGGGCGTTGGTGTGGAAGGTGTTGCCAGGATCACCGGCTGTGCGGTGTCATCACGGCGAGGGTGCAGCACGGGCATGGCGTGGCCTCGGTAGTCGAACGCCACCAGACTAGCCTGAGCCGGTCAGCATCGCCATGGAATCAGGGGGTTAGCCTATCGGTGCGCCACCGTGACTCCCGCCCGTCCGGCGAGGCGTGGTATCCTCTCATCCAACGATGACGTGAGGCGGCACATGGTTACCCACCACCACGACACTGGCTACAAGGAGCTGTTCAGCTACCCGGAGTTCGTTCAGCAGCTGATCGAGGGTTTCGCGCCGCCTGAGATCGCCGGGCTGATGGACTTCTCGACGCTCAAGCAGCACAGCGGCCACTACATCACGCCGATGTTCGAGGAGAAGATTGAGGATGTAGTGTGGTCGGTGGAGGTGACCTGGGACGGCATCACCCAGCGGGTCTTCCTGTATCTGCTCCTGGAGTTCCAGTCCGCCGTCGATCGCACTATGCCGATCCGGTTGATGCACTACGTTGCCTGTTTCTACAGCGAGTTGCTCAAGCAGAAGGTCGTCACCCCCGGCGACGGCCTGCCGCCGGTGTTCCCGATCGTGCTCTACAACGGGTCACGGCCCTGGACGGCGCCACTGGATATCTACGCGATGGTGACCCCGGAACCGCCCGCGTTCCTGCAGGTCTATCAGCCGCACCTGCGCTACTACCTGATCGATGAAGGGCGCTACACTGATGCCGAACTGGGGCTGCGCCAGACGCCGCTAAGCGGCGTGTTCAGCGTCGAGAACGCCGGGGAGAGCTGGGAGGCTCTGCAGCGTGCCGTGGACCGGATCGTGGCGATCATCCAGGCTGACCCCAACAAGGAGCGCATCGACCGGATCATCACCCGCTGGCTCAAGCGGCATTTGTATCGACTGGGGGCCGGGATCAACCTGGACCAGCTCGACAGCCTCGTGGAGGATAAAGACATGTTGGCAGAGAATCTGGAAAATCTGGTGAAGAAAGAACGGCTGGAAGGGCGCCAGGAAGGGCGCCTGGAAGGGCGCCAGGAAGGGCGCCAGGAAGGGCGTCTGGAAGAAGCTCGCGAGGTTGTGCGGACTCAGCTTACCTTCAAGTTTGGTGAGGTGCCTGATTGGGTCGAGGCGAGACTCGTAAAAGCCGACCACGATCAGCTCAAAGGTTGGATGCGCGACGTGCTGTTCGCCAACAGCCTGGAAGAGATGTTCAAGCACTGACCCCCTGGCGGATCACGTCTCGACCCTTCCGCTCCACCCTTGGCGATCAGCTCGCCTTCCAGCAGGCGTTCCGCTGCCAGGAGCGCCAGCTTCATCACCTCCTGTCGCGTTTTGCCGTGGGCATGGGCCAGGCGGCGTAGGCGTGCCTGGCTGCCCACATCGAGGCTGACGTATGCGACGTCAACTACTTTGGCCGCTTGGCGACAATTAAAATGGCCGGTTGGGTGGGTAGTTGTCGTCAGTCCGACGACCCAGCTTTTCCTCCTTGTAATTGTCGTTGATAAGCACGCTTACGGTAGCTCTCCCCGCTCAGCTCCATCAGCGTGGCGTGGTGCACCAACCGGTCGATGGCGGCCACTGCCATCATGCTGTCGGGGAAGATACTGTCCCAGGCGCTGAACGGCTGGTTGGCGGTGATGATCAGGCTGGCCGACTCGTAGCGATGGGCGATCAGCTCGAACAGCACTGACGTCTCGGCCTCGCTGCGTTGGACGTAGCCGATATCGTCGATCACCAGCACGGCGTACTTGTCGAGCTTGATCAGGGCGTCGCTCAGGCGCAGTGCCTGCTTGGCAGCCTGGAGCTCCTGGACCAGGCTTGAGGCGGTGGCGTAGCGCACCCGGTAACCCTGGTCGACCAGCGTATGCCCGAGCCCGGCCGCCACGTGGCTCTTGCCGACGCCGGAGGGCCCAAACAGCAGCAGGTTGTGAGCCTGGTCGACCCACTGCGTGTCGCCGGCCAAGGCGCTCAGTTGCCGGCGCTGCTCGGCCGCGATGGCGTCGAACTCGAAGGACTCCAGCGTCTTGCCCACCGGCAGCCGGGCCTCCTTGAGGTGCCGGGCCAGCCGGCGTCGCTCACGCTCGGCCAGCTCGTGCTCGCATAGGGCGGCCAGTGTTTGTGGCAGGCTCCAGTTTTCGGCTCGGGCGCGGGTTTCCAGCTGGGGCCAGCAGGCGGCCATGGTGGGCAGGCGGAGCTGTCGCAGTAGCAGCGGCAGCGTCTGGGCATCAGGCATGGCAGCCCACCTCTGTGGTCGGCACGCTGGGCACCAGATGGTTGTAGCTGGCGATGTCATGCTGAGTCACCTGGGGGAAAACCAGCGTGGCGCTCGGCGTGGCGGCGAAGCGGGCCTGGAGCTCGGCCAGCGTCGGGCTCTTCCCGCGCGCCAGGGCGCCCAGCCAGTAACTGGCGATTGCTTCGGCCTGGTCCTGCTCGGCGGCCAACGCCAGAGCGCCAACGATGCGCTTGCAGGCCTCGGCGACCGGCAAGGCGGCGGTCAGCCGGGCGTACAGCTCGCGCCACTCCGCACTCGGCAACAGGTCGTCGCGGAACGTCAGCCCCGCCAGCGCCCGGGGCTTGCGGACCAGCCAGCCGATCACATGGCGGTAGTCGATGACCCGCAACCGGCCGCTTTCCGGCGTGGCATGCAGCCGCCTCAGCGTCAGCAACTCCTGCTGCGCGTGGTGCAGCACCAAGCGATCGTCGTAGAGGTGTACACGCAGCAGCTCGCCGATCAACCGGGACGGCACCGAGTAGAGCACCTTGCGCACCTGGATAGTGCTGGAGGTGGTGACGCGCACCGTCACCTCGCTGTAGTCGGTACCGGGCCGGCTGGGCAGTGGCTGCAGCGCGCCACGCTCGACGGTGATCCGGGCCGCGTTGCGGCGGTTGATCGCGGCGGCCACCTCATCGAGGAACGCCTGATAGTCATCGATGCTGGCGAAGTCCTGGGAGCCACGCAGCGCCAGGCGCTGCTGCAGGCGCCGCTTGAAGTGACCATGCGGCGACTCGATGCTGGCGTTTTCATGGCCGCGCCCTGGGTTATTACGGGTGGCCGTCATGCCGTAGTGAGCGCACAGGGCAGCATAACGCTCGGTGAGGTCGGCTTCCGCCTCCCGGCCGAGGTTGCGGAAGGCCGCCGACAAGCTGTCGGTGCGGTGCTCCGCGGGGACACCGCCAAGCCGCTCCAGCGCACGGGTCAGGCCTTCAGCCAGCGCGGGGTAGCTCTCGCCACCGAGCACCACCCGGACATAACACCAGCCGCTGTAGGCCAGGCGGAAGTGGTAGAGCCGGTGATCAAGCAGCTCCCCTGCCACGGTAATGACAATCCCCTTGAGCTCGGTGAAGTCGGAGAGGCCGCGCAGCCCGGGGCCATGGGTTTGCGGGAACATTACCTCTTTCTCCGGGCCGTGCGCGGCTCGCCAGCCCTTGACCCGGCGCTGCAGGGTTCGCAGCAGGCTGTCCGGGTACTGGCCGGGGTGCTGCTCCTGCAACCACTCCAGCAGGGTCAGTGCCTGCAAGCCCGGGGCGGCGGCCAGCTGGGGGACGAGCGTGGTCTCCCACACATCGGCGAAGGGGTCGGGCCGGGTTCGCCAGTGCCGTGATGCCGGCGGCTCGGAGGACTCGGCCCGGCGTTCGAGGCGGCGAGCGGTTCTGACGGAGAGGCCGGCCTTGGCGGCGGCGACCTCCTGGGTCTGGCCTTGTTGACGTTGCGACATATAGAGCGTGACCTGTTGGCTGGTGACCGCCATACCGGCTCCCTGGTGGGTCGGGACAAGCGGTCAAGCTTAGGGCAACCGGTCACAGTAGTTGTCGTCGGCCGGCCAGAGTAATTGTCGCTCTATACTGACGGTCACTTCCTTGAATCCCTGCGCCTGGCGGCGCTGGCGATAGCGTTGCTGGTGGCTGGCGGCCATGGTGTTGCCTCACGACGTGATGGGTTGACCTGAGTTTCGCGTCACGACGTGAGACTGCCCGTCGCTCATTATTGAGCGATGCCTGGGGTGATAAGCCTCGGCAGCTACTCGCCAACCACCGCCCGTCGACCCGGGAGGGGATACCTGATGACGTGGCCACTATCCCCTGATATACCGCCAGCGTCTCGTCCTCAGGCGGTCAACACCGGTGGCGCCACATTGCTCCCAGCAGGGTGCCGACATGGTTGCTGGCCTCGAGCAGCTTGGCCTCCGACAGGTGGGCATAGCGCTCGGTGGTGGTGACCTGGCGGTGGCCCAGCAACTTCTGCACCTCATAGCGGTAATCAACCGCTGGATCCTGTACTACTACGAAGAACGGCCACATCAGTCGTTGGGCTATGTGGCACCCCGAGCATACCTTTCATTAGCGGCGTAGGGTGTTCAGAAACTAGGGGGCACTACCCATGCCGCTCAACGTCCCCTGGATCGGGGAGCGCCACGGTAGCCTTGCCACCTGCTGTTGCATCTGCCCATGCATCTGAATCAGACTTCGACATGGCTGACGCTCCCTCGTGTCTCGGCTTGGCGAAAGGGGCAATCAGCTCCTCCCTGCAAGGATGTTCATTTCATGCTTCCGGCGTTGGCACTGGCCCGTCCCCACCAGTATCTGAAAAACGGCTTCGTGCTTCTGGGGCCGCTGTTCGCCCACCAATGGGATCTCGTCACGCTCAGCCAGGCGCTGCTGGCCTTCTTGGCTTTCTGCTGCATGGCCAGTGCGGTCTATGTGCTCAACGACATCATGGACATCGAGGCGGACCGGGCGCACCCCGTGAAGTGTCGTCGCCCGTTGCCCAGCGGGGCCATCTCGCTGGGCACCGCCAAGCGTCTGCTGGCCGGCCTGGTGGTGGGATCGGTGGCTCTATCGCTGCTGGTCAGTGGCTGGGTCACGCTGTTCGTGGCGAGCTACTTCGTCATCAATATCTTCTACTCCTGGCACCTCAAGCACGTGGTGATCCTGGACGTGTTCCTGATCTCCTCCGGCTTCATGCTGCGCATCCTGGCCGGCACAGTGGGCCTGGGCATCGCACCGTCCGCCTGGCTACTGCTGTGTGGCCTGATGGTCACGCTGTTCCTGGGCTTCGCCAAGCGCCGCGCCGAGCTGCTGATGCTGGAGGCCACCTAAAGTGGACCCCATCGTCAAGACAGAAAACGAACGGGTTTAAGTTATCGTCTCAGCCATGGTTGCAGCTGCACAGCGCTGCCCTGTGTTTTGGTTCTGTGCGGCATCCTTCTGACGACCGAAGTGGTCAGGAATGGAAGCGCCGCCCCCGAGGCCCGACTGATAAACGTCGTCCGGGGTCTGGTTCTCCAGCGACTGGTGAGGGCGCTGGACGTTGTAGAACGCGAAGTAGTCGGATAGACCGAGGGTCAGCTCGCCGAGGCTCGCATAGCCCTTCAGGTACACGTCTTCATACTTGACCGTCCGCCATAGCCGCTCGACGAAGATGTTGTCGAACGCCCGGCCACGGCCGTCCATGCTGATGGTGACGCCCGCGTCCTTGAGCACTCCCGTGAAGGCCTGGCTCGTGAATTGAGAGCCCTGGTCGCTGTTGAAGATCTCCGGCGCGCCATGCAGCCGCAGAGCGCTTTCCAGAGCATCGACGCAGAAGCCGGCGTCCATGGTATTGCTCAGCCGCCAGCTCAACACCTTGCGGCTGTACCAGTCGATGATCGCCACCAGATACACGAAGCCATGTGCCAGCCGAATGTATGTGACATCGGTGCTCCACACCTGATTCGGGCGTGTGACCGATACGCCGCGTAGCAGGTACGGATAGACCTTGTGGTCTGGGTGCGATTGGCTGGTCATAGGGCCTGGCGCCATGCCTGCCAGCCCCATGTGGCGCATTAGACGCTGAACACGCTTGCGGTTGACCCGAAAGCCACGCCGCCCCAGCTCCACCACCATCCGACGGCTGCCATAGAACGGCCAGCGCGTGTAGATCTCATCGAGCGCGTGGCATAGCTCGATATTCAGATCCGCTGGCACCTTCGGCTGTCGCTGAGCATAAACCGTTGATCTGGCGACGTCTGCCAACGCGCACTGTCGAGCCAGGGGCACCTGGTCGGTCGCATCGATCCAGCTGCGGCGGATCATGGCAGGTTGATCCCGGACTTTTTTTTCAGCCAGTCGAGCTCCATCTTCAGGCGGCCGATCTCCCCGTAGAGCTTCTCGTCGGTCTGATATTCAGGCTTGGGCTTGGGACCCCGCTTCTTGTCGAACAAGGTGGCCGAGTCAGCCAGCAGCGCCTTCTTCCACTGGCCGACCTGGACAGGGTGGACCCCGAATTCCTGCGCGATTTCGTTGGCCGTCTTCAAGCCACGGACCGCCTCCAAGGCGACCTTGGCCTTCAGCTCCGGCGAGTGGGTGTTACGTTTCTGCTTCGACATCTCTGGTCCCTTCGAAATCGGCCTCGGCATATCTTAAACCAGTGTCTTGTTTTCAGGGTCCACTATAACCGTCGGGGCCAACAACGGCCTCACGCGGCGCGTGCTGGACGACTACAGCCCCGAGATGCTGGAGCAGTTCATCGCGGTGACCGCCGCCTGCACGATCATCTCTTATGGCCTTTACACGGTCTCCCCGAAAACCGTGGCCATCCACGGCAGTGACGACCTGATCGTGACGCTGCCCTTCGTGGTCTACGGCATCTTCCGCTACCTGTTCCTGCTGCACCGGCGCGCCAAAGGCAATGACACCGCCAAGGACCTGGTGCAGGACCGCCACCTGCTGGTGACGGTGGCCGCCTGGGTGGGCACCACCCTGTGGGTGCTCACATGACCTCGGCGGTGAACCACCTGGAGGGGTGGCGTCTGCGCGCGCTGATCCTCTCCATCGTGGTGGCGACTGCCGGCTACCTGGCGTTTTCCCTGTGGGGTGGCTGGGAGGAGGTGGTCGCCGCCTTCGTCCAGATCGGCCTGCTGGGCACGCTGATCGCCCTGAGCCTGTCCCTGGTGAACTATGGCCTGCGCTTCGGGCGCTGGCAGCTCTACCTGTCGCAGCTGGGCCATCGCGTGCCCTGGTCACCGAGCCTGCGCATCTACTTGAGTGGCTTTGCCCTGACCACCACCCCCGGCAAGGCGGGCGAGGCCTTCCGCGGCGTGCTCCTCAAGCAGCGTGGCGTACCGTTCCCGGCGACCTTCGCCGCCTTCATCAGCGAGCGGCTCTCCGATCTCGTCGCCATCGTGCTGCTCACCCTGGTGGGGCTGGCCCAGTACCCCCAGGCGCGGGGTATTGTGCTCGCCGGGGTGCTGGGCATCGGGGTGGTGCTGGCCTGCCTGTCGAGCCAGACGCTGCTAGACCGGCTGCACCGCTGGGCCTCGGCCCGCCAGGGCAAGCTGATGGCCCTGGTCGCCCATGCCAGCGAGATGCTGGGCGGCGCGCGGCGCTGTCACCGTCCGGGCCTGCTGGGCGTGGCCACCGTGATCAGCGTGGTCGCCTGGGGCGCCGAGGCACTGGCCTTCTACTGGATGCTGGGCTGGCTGGGCGCCGACATCTCGTTGTCATTCGCCATCTTCGTCTACGCGCTGTCGATGCTGGCCGGCGCGCTGAGCTTCCTGCCGGGCGGCCTGGGCGGCGCCGAGGCGGTGATGGTCTCGCTGCTGGTCCTCAAGGGCATGACGATGCCCGCCGCCATCGCGGCGACGGTGTTCATTCGCCTGGCCACGCTGTGGTTTGCCGTGGTGATTGGCCTGGTGGCCCTGATCCGTAGCCGTCACGGGGAAGTCCCGGCGGAGGAGGCTGCATGAGCGCCCCGCGTTCCTGGAACCGCCTGCCACGTGTGGCCCCCGACGCGGTACATGCGCTGACCCAGCGCACGGCGGGCGTGCCGGGCCACCTGCCCAGGCCGCTGCTGGCCCACGGCAACGGGCGCAGCTACGGCGATGTCTGCCTGACCGAACAGGGCACCCTGCTGCTGACTCGCGGGCTCGACCGCTTCATCGAGTTCGACCCGCAGCGCGGCGTCGTGCGCTGTGAGGCGGGCGTGACCCTGGCCGAGGTTCTCGCCCTGGTGGTGCCGCGAGGCTGGTTCCTGCCCAGCACGCCGGGCACGCGCCTGGCCACCGTGGGCGGCGCCGTCGCCAACGACGTGCATGGCAAGAACCACCATGCCGTGGGCAGCTTCGGCCACCATGTGCGTGCCCTGGAACTGTGGCGCAGCGATGGCAGCGTCATCGAGTGCCGACCGGAGGATGACAATGGCTGGTTCTCGGCCACCGTCGGCGGGCTGGGCCTGACCGGGCTGATTCGCTGGGTCGAGCTTCAGCTGATGCCCATCCAGAATCCCTGGATGTGGGTCGAGTCGCAGCGCTTCGCCAACCTGGAGGAGTTCTGGACGCTCAATCGCCGCGCCGAGGCCCGTTGGCCCTACACCGTGGCCTGGATCGACTGTCTGGCCAAGGGCAAGGCCCAGGGCCGGGGCATCCTGCTGGCCGGCCAGCATGCGGCGGCACAGGCCGACCTGCCGACCTTCAAGGAGGGCGGCAAGCGGATTCCCGTCGATCCACCGTTCTCGCTGGTCAATGGCCTGAGCCTGCGCGCCTTCAATACCCTCTACTACCGACAGCCGGTGCGGCCCCAGGGGGCGCTGACTCACTATGTGCCGTACTTCTACCCGCTGGATGCCATTCAGGACTGGAACCGCATCTACGGGCGGCGGGGCTTCTACCAGTATCAGTGCGTGATCCCGCCCCGCGAGGCCGAGGCCGCCACGGCGGCGCTGCTCGACACCATCGCCAGGCGCGGCGAGGGCTCGTTTCTCGCCGTGCTCAAGACCTTCGGGCGCAAGCCGTCGTTGGGCATGCTGTCGTTCCCGCGCCCCGGTACCACCCTGGCCCTGGACTTCCCCAACCGGGGTGACAAGACCCGGCGCCTGTTCGAGGCGCTGGATGCCATCGTGCGTGAAGCCGGTGGCACCCTCTACCCCGGCAAGGACGCCCGCATGCCGGCGAACCTCTTCCAGTCCGGCTTCCCCCAGTGGGAAGCCTTCAGCGAGTACGTCGACCCCGGCTTCTCTTCCCGATTCTGGCAGCGTGTGACCTCATGAACTCCCTAAAGCGTGTGATCCTCTTCGGGGCGACCTCCGCCATTGCCGAGCAGACCGCCCGGCAACTGGTCGCCCAGGGCGCCTCCCTCTACTGCGTGGGGCGCAATCGCGACAAGCTGATGGCCCTGATCGACGACCTCAAGGTACGGGCCAGCAGCCAACAGCGCATCGATGGCTGCGTGGCCGACCTGACCGACAGCGCCCAGCATGCCCACCTCATCGATGCCGCCGAGCACCTGCTGGGCGGCATCGATGGCGTGCTGATCGCCCACGGCACCCTGCCGGACCAGCAGGCCTGCCAGGCGGATACCACCCTGACCCGCCAGGAAATCGAGACCAACGCCCTGAGCGTGATTAACCTGCTCACCCTGCTCGCCAACCGCCTTGAGCAGCAGCAGCGCGGCGTGATCGCCGTGATCAGCTCGGTGGCCGGTGACCGGGGGCGGCAGAGCAACTACGTCTACGGCGCCGCCAAGGGCATGCTCTCCATCTTCCTGCAAGGCTTGCGCAACCGGCTGGCCAAGGCCAACGTCGATGTGGTGACTATCAAGCCCGGTTTCGTGGATACCCCCATGACCGCCGCGTTCGACAAGGGCGGACCGCTATGGGCCAAGCCCGAGCAGATCGCCAAGGGCATCATCACGGCCATGCAGAAGGGCAAGGGCGAGGTATACCTGCCGTGGTTCTGGTGGGGGATCATGCTGATCATCAAGCATATCCCCGAGGCCATCTTCAAACGGATGTCGCTATGAGCCACAACGACACTCCCAACGCCCGCCCCGTGGCGTTTTTCGACTTCGACGGCACCCTGACGACCGGCGATACGCTGATGCCGTTTCTCAAGTTCGTCGTCGGCACGCCGACCTACTACGCCAAGCTCGCCCTGGTCAGCCCGGTGCTGGCGGCCTACTTCGCCAAGCTGCTGCGTAACGACATCGCCAAACAGATCGTGCTCAAGCAGTACCTGGCCGGTTATCACATCGATGATCTCTTCGAGCGGGGCCAGCGCTTCAGCGACGAGGTGATCCCCGCCATGCTGCGCCCAGAGGGCATGGAGCGACTCAGATGGCACCAGCAACAAGGGCATGCCTGCGTGTTGATCAGTGCCTCACTCGATCTCTATCTTTCGCCGTGGGCCCGCCGATACGGTTTCGATGCGCTGTTTTCCAGCCAGCTTGCGACACGGCGTGATGGGCGAGCCAGTGGCGCCCTGCAGGGAGCCAACTGCCATGGCGCTACCAAAAGGGTAAAACTCATGCAGTATCTGGCCGGCAGGAATGCCCAGTGCACCTTCGGCTATGGCGATAGTACAGGCGATGACGCCATGCTGGGCGCCACGGACAACGGGTATCGGTGGAATGGCAAGCGCTTTGCTGCTGTTTCTTAAAGCAAACAGTAGCAAACCGCATCGGTAGGGTTGTTGTTCCATCGTGTTCGAGGTACCGGTTAGCGTTGGAGGGGGAAGAGGGCTTTGGTTTATCACACGTTCGAGCGTCTGCCGGGGCAAGGGCTGCCGGCAAGAGTCGTTCATAGCCTGGCAGCGCTCGCCGTGATGCTGCTGTCCGGCGGGGTGGCCATCTATGCCTTGCATGGCGCCGCCATACTGGCCGGGCTGGGACATGGCCCATTAGATGCAGGTCACTGGCCGTCCTGGTGGGTTGTCGTAACACTCTGCGCGCTGTGGGTGATCGCCCTGCAAGCCTACTGTTTTGATGGCCGCGTTTGGGCACCGTTTGTCGCCTTAGGCATAGGCATCCTGACGGTGCTGATCAATACCCTGGGCGGTGGTGTGTCCTTGGTCTCCTATGGGGACGCGGGGTATCTGCCCATGGTGATAGCGGAGGGGGAGAGGTTTTCACGCTGGCTATTGGGTACCGCTGTGCTGTCGGATGCCTATCCCGCCGCCCATGCGCTGCTGGGCGTCAGCGCAGCGCAATGGGTCGAAGTGCTCGGTGGCCTGGTAATGGCCGCTTTCACGGTCGCAATCATGGTCACCAGTCGTGGGCGGCTGGCCTACCTGTTTCCCTTGATGACACCGATGTGGATGGTATTTTCATCAGGGTACGACGAGTATTATCCCTTTATTGCGGGTGTGTATGTCTATTTCCTGAATCCGTGAAGCCGGCGCCGACACTTCCCCTATCACCGTTAGCGAGCATTTTTTTACCTCCGGCCCCGTCTCAACCGCCGAACGCATGCCGCTGATAGTCGACCATGGTGGCGTCGGCCGGCGCCGACGGCCCGTCTTGACATGCATTTCTACCCGCCGGGCATGGTGAGGCTGGCTGCCGGTGACGGTCAGCCCTTTATCAGGTGGCATTATCCGACAGGCGATCAGCATGGCGTGCCTCGCGGATAGCGCATCCGCCTTCGCAGGGTGTTCAATACCGTCATACGCCCGATGTCTTGCCCAAAGTCGAGGACGATCTGGCGTGCCTTGTGGATCACGAGCGCTGCACGATGCACCAGTTCTTGTAGCACGGTCCGGATCCGGCGCCGCTTGGCGGGATGACGAACCGGGCTCAGCTCGCCAGTCATGCCCAGTTGTCCCATCAGCCGCAGGATGTTGTAGGCCAGCTGAGCGAGGCGCAGGATCAGATCGTTGGTGGCGAACTTGCCCGACGGTAGCCGCTCCAGATCGAGATCCGTCTTGATCTCGCTGTGGAATTGCTCGTGAGTGGCATGCGCCTGATAGCGCTTGATCACCGCCTCCGGCGCCTCGTCCAGGCTGGTCCACCAGCCTTCCAGCTCATAGGCCGGTTCGAGCAGCAACTGGCCATCGCGATCGGCGGTGCGCTCCACCAGGCGCATCACCCGCTTGACGACATATTCGACCTTGGTGTCGTCGTGGACCGAGACGGTCTGCGTCCACAGCGCCTGGCGTTTGCCTGGGCGCAGTTCTTGCCAGTAGTCCGCCGCTACGGCCCGCCAGGTATCCTGATCGGCCGTGGCCGAGCCGCGCGGGTTCCATTTGACGACATAGTCGAGCCGGCGCCCCTCATCGGCAAAGGCGTGGCGCTGCTGTTCGAGAAGCGCCAGGTGCGCCTGGCTGTCGAAGCCGCTGTCCTCGCGCAGCAGGATCGGTTGCTCGGTCAGACCCTGGGCGCGAGGCAGTACTCGCTCCAGGAAGGCATTGCTCTCCTTCATGGTGTGCTGCTTGCCGGGTCGCAGCTCCAGGCCCAGACACCACCCTTCGTTGCCCAGATAAGCGGCGATCGGGGTGTAGCCATCGATCTTCTGGTAGGTCCGCGAGACACCTTCCTTCTTAGAGTTGCTGTTGTCCATGACGAAGGTGTCGATGTCCAGACAGACGTGCGTCGTCTCAGCGGTGATCGGTGCCTCGACCAGTGACAGTAGGGTCGTGGACCAGGTGGCGGTGCGCGCCTGAAGGTCGTTGGCGGCCAGTTTCTCCAGCCGCTGTCGCAACGTTGCCGTGCTCGGCACCTTCTGCAGGGTCAGCAGTTGCTGGAAGGGCTTGTCGCGGCGGAAGTTCTCGATAGCGTCATAGTCGCTCATGCCCAGACACAGCAGGCCCAGGTAGCTCTTGACCACATCGCTGGTACGCATGCCCAGCGTGGTGGGGAAGCGTCCGTCGATGCTGTCGACGCCGGCAATCTCGAAGCACTGCCCGATGATCGACAGCCCGGCATGGCTGGTGAGGGTGCGGCGACTGGCGCGGAATTTGACGTTGGGCATGGCACTGTCTGGGTGAATGGCGATATTCGCTATATTGCCATGCAGGTCAGTGGGTTAGAAGCATTCCAGGGGCCGGTCTCACGGATTCAGGTATGTATCAGCACTTTACCTTGATTTGAATCTTGGTGAAGTCAATACAGCCTATGCTCCCTACCAGGGGGTGTCAGCCTCTGACTACTCGCCCTTTTTTAGTGTCTCCTATGCGTTATCTCTTCAGCATGGCCGGGAGTTGCTCTATATGCTACTGGCTGGTGCTGGTGTCGTGATCCCACTTCTGCTGCTGGTTGGTTTGTCACTTTTTGCCGTAAAGAGAAGGTGTTTTAAGTTCACACTCAAGCCAAGTCTGCCTCGCGCGCTATTTATCGCCTTCTTGCTATGGCAGATTTACTATTTTGTTTTCATGATTCCCAAGTTGGGTCCGTTCGTTGATATTGATCTTTTTTTCAGCGTTTATTTTGCACTAGCGCTGCTCGCCGGTGCGATATGTGATAAATGGATCTCTCAGGCGTCAGCCAGAGTTGCACAGCTGGCATACTATTACCTAGTGGCTGCCTGTCTAGGAGCAGGCCTAGGAAGTGGCTATCTGATCCTGGTAATAGGGATGTTGCCGAAGGGGTAACGAAAAAATGTAGCATGGCCCACTTCGTTGCCTGGACTCAGGTATGTCTAGCCAACCGTGGTTAAGAGAAATTTGTTCGCACCCTTGCGAATTTTTTCATCTCAGGTACTCTGCGAAGTAGGCACCTGTGGCGTGTTGCCGGTTGCCGCACAATCCGAGACCACATGCAGTTCTTCATGCCTTCAACTGCATCTCTGCAAACTGTACAGACGTTATACATTGCCTACTATGGTCGACCTGCAGATCCGAAAGGTCTGCAATTCTGGGCTGATCAGCTTGACCAAGCCGATGGTGACTTGACGGCTATCCTTGAAGATTTCGGCAACTCGTCTGAATTCATCGACGCGTTTGGTGAACTTGATCCTGATTCCGTGAAGCCAGCGCCGACACTTCCCCCATCACCGCCAGCGAGCATTTTTTGACCGCCGATTCCGTCTCAACCGCTGAACGCATCCCGGGGAGGACCAACCATGGCGACGCTGACCGACGAGAGCAGCCCATTTTGACAGGCATTTCTACCCGCCGGACACGGTGATACTGGCTGCCGGTGACCGTCAGCTCTCTGCGTGGTGCCTTTGTCCGACAGACGATCAGCATGGCGTGCCTCGGGGATAGCGCAGGCGGCTTCGCAAGGTGTTCAATACCGTCATGCGTCCGATGTCCTGCCCGAAGTCGAGGATGATCTGCCGCGCCTTGTGAATCACGAGCGCCGCACGATGCACCAGCTCTTGTAGCACGGTGCGGATCCGGCGCCGCTTGGCGGGATGGCGCACCGGGCTCAGCTCGCCGGTCATGCCCAGCTGCCCCATCAGCCGCAGGATGTTGTAGGCCAGCTGGGCGAGGTGCAGGATCAGATCGTTGGTGGCGAACTTGCCCGACGGCAGCCGCTCCAGGTCGAGATCGGTCTTGATCTCACTGTGGAATTGCTCGTGGGTGGCATGCGCCTGGTAGCGTTTGATCACCGCCTCCGGCGCCTCGTCCAGGCTGGTCCACCAGCCTTCCAACTCATAGTCCGGTTCGAGCAGCAACTGGCCATCGCGATCGGCGGTGCGCTCTACCAGGCGCATCACGCGTTGGACGACGTATTCGGTCTTGTTGTCGTCGTGGATCGAGACGGTCTGCGTCCACAGCGCCTGGCGCTTGCCAGGACGCAGCTCTTCCCAGTAGTCCGCCGCCACAGCCAACCAGGTATCCTGATCCGCCGTGGCCGAGCCGCGCGGGTTCCATTTGACGACATAGTCGAGCCGGCGCCCCTCGTCGGCAAAGACCTGGCGCTGCTGTTCGAGAAGCGCCAGGTGCGCCTGGCTGTCGAAGCCGCTGTCCTCGCGTAACAGGATCGGTTGCTTGGTCAGGCCTTGGGCGCGAGGCAGTACCCGCTCCAGGAAGGCGTTGTTCTCCTTCATGGTGTGCTGCTTGCCAGGCCGCAGTTCCAGACCCAGGCACCACCCTTCGTTGCCCAGATAGGCGGCGATCGGGGTGTAGCCATCGACCTTCTGGTAGGTCCGCGAGACGCCTTCCTTCTTCGAGTTGCTGTTGTCCATGACGAAGGTGTCGATGTCCAGGCAGACGTGCGTCGTCTCGGCGGTGATCGGTGCTTCGATCAGTGACAGCAGGGTCGTGGACCAGGTGGCGGTGCGCGCCTGCAGGTCGTTGGCGGCAAATTTCTCCAGCCGCTGTCGCAGCGTCGCCGCGCTCGGCACCTTCTGCAGGGTCAGCAGTTGTTGGAAGGGCTTGTCGCGGCGGAAGTTCTCGATGGCGTCATAGTCGCTCATGCCCAGACACAGCAGGCCCAGGTAGCTCTTGATCACGTCACTGGTGCGCATGCCCAGCGTGGTGGGGAAGCGGCTGTCGATGCTATCGACGCCAGCGATCTCGAAGCACTGCCCGATGATGGACAGCCCGGCGTGGCTGGTGAGGGTGCGGCGACTGGCACGGAACTTGACGTTGGGCATGGCACTATCTGGGTGAATGGCGATATTCGCTATATTGCCATGCAGTTCAGTAGGTTAGAAGCATTTCTGGGGGCTGGTCTCACGGATTCAGGTTGATAACACGGCATTGGTTAACAACCTGTATCAGCAGCTGTTTGGCCGTGATGCTGAGCCGGAAGGTCGAGATGCTTACGTCGCCGCATTGGAGAGTGGAGAGGTAAACCTCGCCAGATTGCGGCTGAGATCGCTGGCGGCGCCCAGAACGGGGATGCCGAGGCGCTGACTGCCAAGCGGGAAGCGGCGGATCGCTTCACCGAGAGCCTGGAAGAAACACTGGGTGGTGAACAGGCCTATGGCAGCGATGGTGCTGCGGCCGCGGCACGCGACTATCTAGCCCGGATGTTGCACCGGGTCAGTCAGAAGTCCCCAGATGCCAGGCTCGGTGGGGATAAAAGGGATCTGGGGTGGAGTTTGGCTGCTTTTTGATCAAGTTCCTGTGCTCAGGGCGCACCTCCCCCAACCCCCTTGTGTTTTCTGTGCCGGGGACAGCACGCCGCGGCGCTATCCCGGCACCAGCTTGCTGGCCAGCTTCAGGAAGAGGTCCTGCTCCGGGTACTGGCTGCTCAACATCAGCCGAATCGTGCGCGTGTTGCGGGTGATGACAGCGCCGATCTTCAGCAGCTTCAGGCGGAGGGTGTTGACCTGGGCCTGGGCGAAGGCGGTGCGCTTGAGGTAGATCCGGCGTAGCCGCTCCAGCAGCAGGTAGGCCAACCCCGACAGCAGCAGTCGGTACTGGTTGGGCCACCATTCGTGGCAGCTGGTGCGGTCGGAGAACAGGAACTGCTGCTCCTTGATACGGTTCTCCATCTCGCCTCGGGCACAGTAGCGGTGGTCATAGAGCCACTCGGCGCTGCAGCCGCGCAGGCTGGTGACCACATAGCGGGTGTTGAAGCCACGCCAACTGGTCTCGGATTTGACGACCACCTTTCGTCGGCGCTTCTTCCAGCTCTTGGCGGCGTACTCGATGAAGCCGAAGACTCGCTGCTTCTCACGGGTCTTCTCGAAGCGGATAGCTGACTCGTAGTCGATATCCAGGGCTAGCTTGGCCAGCCGCGGGTTGCCGGCGAGGCCGACGATGTAGTCGACACCGTGGCGCTCGCACCAACTGAGGATCAGCGGGCGGCAGAAGCCGCTGTCGCCGCGGAATACGACCTTTACCTCAGGCCACGCCTGGCGCAGCCGCCGAACCAGCAGGGCAAGAATGGCGCCGGCGTGGTGGGCGGCATCTCGGTAGGCCGGGCGAAGGTAGCTGACCAGCAGCTGATCGCCACAGAACACGAACAGCGGCAGAAAGATGTAGTGGTTGTAGTAGCCGTTGAAGTGCCGCCCGAGCTGCTGGCCGTGCACCCGGTCGTCGGTGGCATCGAAGTCGAGGTAGAGCGGCTTCTTGGGTGGCCGCCGGAACGAGCGGATGAACTGCTCGATCATTTCCTCGTGGATGGTGACCGCCCAGTCCCGATCGGCTTGCTGCTCGAAGCGACACAGCGTGGACTGGCTGGCCAGCACGCCGTCGGTATCGACGGCGGTCTGCAGGGCGATGTCGTGACGCAGCGCCTGGTGGTCGTTGAGATCCTCGTAGCCCAGCGCCAGGCCAAACACGCGCTGCCGAACCAGGGTTTCGGTGCGATGCAGGCAGCGTTGAGGATCGCGGTCATCACTCAGCCGGCGAGCGATAGCGCGGGTCAGGCCCATCTCGCGGTCGAGCTGCCGCAGCAGCAGGATGCCACCGTCAGAGGTGACCTCGCCGCCATCGAAGCTGGCGGTGATCTGACGGCCTTTGCAGCGTGGAAAGGTGGCGGTGGGCGTGGTACATTTTGTCATGGCGGCTGTGTCGGCTAATTCTTGGTTAGGCTCTTGAATTATAACCGATTTTCAGCCGCTTTTTTCATGCCTGGTGCAATATTCGGGCTAGCCCAGGTCACCACCTCGCAAGAGGCGGATGAAGCGGCCCCGCAGGAACTGGTGGGTCAGTTGGTTACATCAGCTTCGGATGCCTATGCGGATGCCATCCAGACCTTGTACATCGCCTACTATGGCCGGCCCGGTGATCCAGATGGCATGGCATTTTGGACGGCTCAGGCACTTGCCAATGATGGCGATCTTGAAAGCCTCGTAGCAGCGTTCGGCAGCTCCGAAGAGTACACCGAGGGTCTGGCTCAGCTCGAGCCTGAAGCTCAAGTCGAAGCGCTATACCTTCAGATATTTGGCCGCGATGCGGACGAAGAAGGTCTTGATTTCTATTCTCAAGCCCTCGCCGATGGTGACTTAAGTCTTGCCGAGATCGCCCTGACGATCGTCAACGGTGCCGCCGAAGACGACCGAGAGGTGCTCGATGCGCGTCTCGACGTCGCCAAGGCAGTCACCGCGGCACTCGACTCCCCGGAAGAGCTGGCCGAGCTTTCCAGCGAGGAAGGTCTCCAGGCCATGCGCGACCTGTTGGGTGGTGTCACCAGCCGGGAGCAAGCGGATGCAGTGCTGGAAGATGTCGACAAGGCGGTTGGTGATGCGCTGGATACGCCGCTTCCCGAGCCAACCGTGACACTGGCCGCAGCGCTGGAAAACACCCCTGAGTCAGCCTATCGCTTGGATACCGAAGCGCAGCTGCAGGCTGGCACGCTCAGCGTAAGCGCGGCTCAGGACCTCTTTGCCGACGCCCAGAGCCTGGTAAATGGCGCTGAGAACGCCGCTGCGGTGGATCTCGACAACCTGCTGGCATGGCAGATCCAGGATAGCGCACAGGCTCTTATTGATGCCGCCGATGAGGCTGTCGTTCAGGAGGCGGACGCCGTCGGGGTGACCGATGAGCAGGTCACGCTGGCACAGGCTACCGCGCTGGAGGCACTGGCTAATTTCGACGGTGATCTGCCCACGGTGAGCTACATCCTTCAAGAAGCCCTCGACGCGGGCGAGAACCGTTATAGCGACTATGCCATCCAGGTGGGCAGCGCCGTGGATGCCGGCACGCTTAGCGTTGATGAGGCGAGCCAGGCGCTGAGTGACCTCGAAGCGCTCATCGGTGGTGCCCAGAATGCCGGTGAACTAGAGGCTGGCGAGCTGCTGAACTGGTCCATCGAGGATGGCGTTGCCGCGATTCTCTCCGCCAGCGATGATTTGGCGATCAGCGGTGCCGAGACAGTCTCCGTTACCAGCGATCAGGTCACCCTGGCCCAGGCCGAGGAGCTCCAGGCGCTGGAGAACTTCGATGGCGAGTTGCCCACCGTGCTCTATACCCTGGAGCAGGCGCTGGACGCCGAGGAACTCCCCGGGGACTATGCGCTGCTGGACCTCCCGTATGCAGCGGAGGAGCTCAGTGTCGATGAAGCCGAGGCGATGCGTAGCGAGGCGCAGTCGATCCTGTCGGGGGCGGCCAACGCCGATGATTTAGAACTGGCGGACCTGCTCTCCTGGACGCTGCTCGACAGCGGGCAGTCCCTGTTGGCCGCCGTGGAGAGCGAGGCCTTCCAGCAGGCCGATAGTTTTGCCTTCGACAGCGGTAATCAGGTCTACGTTGACAACGACGGCGAGGTGAGTGGCTATCAGACCCTCCAGAAAGCCATCGCTGCCGCCGATGATGGGGCGACTCTGCTCGCGGCTCCGGGCGAGTATGCTGAGGATGTCGACTACACGGGGGCCGTGTCGGTTAACGTTACCGGCATGACACTCAACGGTGCCAATGCTGGTGTAGCAGGTACAGATCAGGGCCGCGTCACCGAATCCATCATCAATGGCAAGCTGGATGTCGCGGCCAGCGACATCACTATCGACGGTTTTACCATCGACCATGACGATGGGTACGCGCTTTCGATGTCGGCAGGCACCAACCTAGTGTTCCAGAACAACATCGTGACTGGGGCCGAAGGAACCCAGTTGGACTACCATGGTGGACCCAACGATACCTTGACGTTCCACCTGAATCCGTGATGCCGGCGTCGACACTTTCCCTATCGCCGTCAGCGAGCATTTTTTGACCTCCGATTCCGTCTCAACCGCCGAATGCATATCTGCCATGGCCAACCATAGCGGCATCGGCCGGCGACGATGACCCGTTTGCTCATGCATTGCTACCCGCCGGGTACGGTGATGCTGGCTGCCGGTGACCGTCAGCCCTCTGCGTGGTGCCTTTGTCCGACAGACGATCAGCATGGCGTGCCTCGGGGATAGCGCAGGCGGCTTCGCAAGGTGTTCAACACCGTCATGCGTCCGATGTCCTGCCCGAAGTCGAGGATGATCTGCCGCGCCTTGTGAATCACGAGCGCCGCACGATGCACCAGCTCTTGTAGCACGGTGCGGATCCGCCGCCGCTTGGCGGGATGGCGCACCGGGCTCAGCTCGCCGGTCATGCCCAGCTGCCCCATCAGCCGCAGGATGTTGTAGGCCAGCTGGGCGAGATGCAGGATCAGATCGTTGGTGGCGAACTTGCCCGACGGCAGCCGCTCCAGGTCGAGATCCGTCTTGATCTCGCTGTGGAATTGCTCGTGAGTGGCATGCGCCTGATAGCGCTTGATCACCGCCTCCGGCGCCTCGTCCAGGCTGGTCCACCAGCCTTCCAACTCATAGTCCGGTTCGAGCAGCAACTGGCCATCGCGATCGGCGGTGCGCTCGACCAGGCGCATCACGCGTTGGACGACGTATTCGGTCTTGTTGTCGTCGTGGATCGAGACGGTCTGCGTCCACAGCGCCTGGCGCTTGCCAGGACGCAGCTCTTCCCAGTAGTCCGCCGCCACAGCCAACCAGGTATCCTGATCGGCCGTGGCCGAGCCGCGCGGGTTCCATTTGACGACATAGTCGAGCCGGCGCCCCTCGTCGGCAAAGACCTGGCGCTGCTGTTCGAGAAGCGCCAGGTGCGCCTGGCTGTCGAAGCCGCTGTCCTCGCGTAACAGGATCGGTTGCTCGGTCAGGCCTTGGGCGCGAGGCAGTACCCGCTCCAGGAAGGCGTTGCTCTCCTTCATGGTGTGCTGCTTGCCAGGACGCAGTTCCAGACCCAGGCACCACCCTTCGTTGCCCAGATAGGCGGCGATCGGGGTGTAGCCATCGACCTTCTGGTAAGTCCGCGAGACGCCTTCCTTCTTCGAGTTGCTGTTGTCCATGACGAAGGTGTCGATGTCCAGGCAGACGTGCGTCGTCTCGGCGGTGATCGGTGCCTCGACCAGTGACAGCAGGGTCGTGGACCAGGTGGCGGTGCGCGCCTGCAGGTCGTTAGCGGCAAGTTTCTCCAGCCGCTGTCGCAGCGTCGCCGTGCTCGGCACCTTTTGCAGGGTCAGCAGCTGTTGGAAGGGCTTGTCGCGGCGGAAGTTCTCGACAGCGTCATAGTCGCTCATGCCCAGACACAGCAGGCCCAGGTAGCTCTTGATCACGTCACTGGTGCGCATGCCCAGCGTGGTGGGGAAGCGGCTGTCGATGCTGTCGACGCCAGCGATCTCGAAGCATTGCCCGATGATGGACAGCCCGGCGTGGCTGGTGAGGGTGCGGCGACTGGCGCGGAACTTGACGTTGGGCATGGCACTGTCTGGGTGAATGGCGATATTCGCTATATTGCCATGCAGTTCAGTAGGTTAGAAGCATTCCTGGGGGCTGGTCTCACGGATTCAGGATACAGCTCCGCCAGCAATGGCTTGTCGTTGGGGTGATGCAGCACCTCGTGAAGGCGTGCGATGGGCACCAGGCTCACCGCCTGGCTCTCCCAGCCCATGGCGGCCGGCGTGCCGCCCAGCCGGCGTGCCAGGAAGTAGCGGGTCACGCTGGTGGAGCGTGGCACGTCGACCAGCCAGCGGGTCAGGGCGATGACCAGGCCGGCCTCCTCGAAGGTCTCCTTGATGGCGGTCTGCTCGAGGCTCAGCCCCGGTTCCCGCTTGCCCTTGGGGAAGGTCGCCCGGTAGCCGCCGAAGGCATTACTGGGGTGCACCACCCACACCCGGCCGTCGGGCTCCATGACCACGGCACCCGCGGCGGGGGCCTTGCCCGGTGAGACCACCAGCGGTGGTGTTTCGCCCGGGAGTTCGCTGGCTGCAAGCCATGGCGCGGCGGTGGGCGCGTTGCCGGCCGCGCGCCACGGCGCGAGTGCCAGCCCGTTGAGCTGCGCCGGCAGTGGGCCTTGCGACACCACGCTGGCAATCGCCGTGGGGTCGTCCCAGCAGGGCAGGGGGCTGGGCGTGGAGGGCGCCTTCAGGATCACCGGTTGCCCGGCGTCGTCGGGAAGGGGGTGGCACACTGGCATGGCAGGGTCTCGTCGGCAGCAAGCCGTCAGATTAGCTCAGGGTGATTAGCATCGCCATCGAATCAGGGGGTTAGCCACAGACAAGCTAGTGGGACTCATCGCAGTGGGTAGGGGTATGGTATTCTCGTGATCATAAGTGGCTTGTTGCCAAGCCTCAGCGACACGGAGAGCACATGCCCATAGAGCCGCGGATGTATCCGACCATCGAGCCTGATACTGCGCTAGGACGTGCGCTTGTGGCCTTTTTCGATGTGCTGGAGCCGTTGTATGCCAGCGGCGAGAAGGGCGTTTTCCAAGTGATTGTTTTCGGTGGTTGTGCGGTCCATATCCACACGAAGGCACGAGGTAGTGCGGATGTTGACGCTGAGATAGCGTCCCACGGCTATGCCGATAGATCCGACATCGTTGCGCTGCTGGATGAAGAAGCCTATGTGTTTGCGGACGAAGAGGGCGTGACGCAGATGCTGGAGCTGGATGCCAGCTTCAACACAACACTCGCTCCGCTGCACGAAGACTACGAGGACCGGGTCCTTCGGCTGGTGACGCAAAGCAACATCCCCAACGTGGAGGTCTACGTCGCCAGTGCGCTGGATGTGGCCATCTCCAAGCTTGGCCGTTTTGGCGAGCGTGACCAGCACGACATCCAGGTGCTGCTCAGCAAAATCCGCGTGAACCCTCGCCCACTCGGGCGGGGAGGTAAGCGGGCAGTGCGATAGCGCTGCTGGGTTTGCGGTATGGGGCACGGCGGCATAAGCTGTACATACATCCATGCATCAATGGCGCGCCATGCTGAAGGCTACCAAGGTACGACTCTACCCCACGACCGAGCAGGCGGAATTTTTGAACCGCCAGTTCGGCGCGGTGCGTTTCGTCTACAACACCGGCCTTCGCATCATGTCGCATCGCTACAAGCGCCACGGCCAGTCGCTGAGCGCCAAGCACGACATCAAGAAGTTGCTGCCGGTGGCCAAGAGGTCCCGCCAGTATGGCTGGCTGAAAGACGCGGATTCCATGGCTCTCCAGCAGTCGTGCATCAATCTCGACCAAGCCTTCCAGCGTTTCTTCGACCCCAAGCAGAAGGCCGGCTATCCGCGCTTCAAGAGCAAGCGGGGCAAGCAGTCCAGCTATCACTGCGTCGGCGTCAAGGCCGGCGACAACTGGATCAAGGTGCCCAAACTGGGGCCGATCAAGGCCAACGTTCACCGGCCTGTTGACGGCAAGCTCAAGAGCATCACGCTGTCGCGCACGGTCACCGGCAAGCACTACGCCTCGCTGCTCTTTGATACCGACCAGGCGGCCCCCGCGCCGACCATGGACGTTGATACCTCTCGCGTCGTCGGACTGGACATGGGGCTATCCCATCTTGCTATCGACTCAAATGGTCGCAAGGTCGCCAATCCACGCTTCCTCAAGAAGGCGCAAGAGAACCTCAAGCGCAAGCAGCAGGCGCTGTCCCGCACGAAGAAGGGCAGCGCCCGCCGGGCCAAGGCACGGTTACTCGTCGCCAAGGCGCATGAGCGGGTCGCCAATGCCCGCAACGACTTCCAGCACAAGCTCTCTCGACAGATCGTTGACGATAACCAAGCGGTGATCGTCGAGACGCTGAAGGTCCGCAACATGATGAAAAACGCCCGCCTCGCCAAGCACATCGGCGATGCGTCTTGGCATGCCTTGATGACCAAGCTGGACTACAAGGCCAGGGAGCAGGGCAAGCATCTGGTCAAGATTGACCCGTGGTTTGCCAGCTCCAAGACCTGCCATGTCTGCCAGCACAAGATGGACGCCATGCCGTTGAGCGTCCGGTCGTGGGAGTGCCCCGCCTGCCACACACAGCACGACCGGGACATCAACGCGGCGTTGAACATCAAGCAGCAAGGCATCATCCAGTTGAAGGCGGAAGGGCTGTCCGTCTCTGCCCATGGAGGCTTGCGTAAGTCCGGCACATCGTCGGCAGCTGCCTGAGAAGTGGGAAGCCTCGCCCGCTAGGGCGGGGAGCAGTCACGCTTTCTTATGTTGACATCGGTGAGTTTGAACGATTAGCTCGGGAGGCGATTAGCTACTATGTCGGCGATGAACCCCGTATTTTGGGCAATCTGAACGTGGTACTCGACGACTATCATCGCACCGAGGGCGAGTCATGATGGTTTCCTTCAAACGTAAACGGTTGTATCGGGTCGGCTCACGCCCTCTCGAGCTTGCAGTCGATGACGTGAAGCAGCTGGCTGAAGCCGTCTGGTACCGGGGCTATCGGCCGACGCTGGCAGAGCTGGATCGGTTGCGCGACGTGATGTCTCGTGAGGAGTTCCAGCGGGCGCTCTGTGTGCTCGAGCTGCTAAGCCAGTACCCGGTATGCCGCAGAGATACCGCACGATACCTACAGCAGCTCACCCGGCATTTCCATCGACAACTGCTGGGAAGCGACGACACACCCACCCAAGGGCGATATTCTCCCAGCAAGCGATGGGGCCTGAGGGATGCCACCGCTCCACTGCGCAAAGCGCTGCTTCCCATGCAGACACGTACCTATGCCGATGCGACAGGGCACCGGCATGGTCTAAGCACTTGAAGACTTTCCCTCGTGTATTGCCCTCGTCATGGCTCATACGCTACGGCCCCCTTTGGCGATCACCAGACGCCACTGAGCGGCGTATTCAGCGTCGAGAACGCCGGGGAGAGCTGGGAGGCCCTGCAGCGTGCCGTGGACCGGATCGTGGCGATCATCCAGGTCGACCCCGACAAGGAGCGCATCGACCGGATCATCACCCGCTGGCTCAAGCGGCATTTGCATCGACTGGGGGCCGGGATCAACCTGGATCGGCTCGATAGCCTCGTGGAGGATAAGGACATGTTGGCAGAGAATCTGGAAAATCTGGTGAAGAAAGAACGCCAGGAAGGGCGCCAGGAAGGGCGCCTAGAGGGTTTCGCCGGGCTGCTCCGTATGCAGCTGGCTTTCAAGTTTGGCGACCTGCCGCCGTGGGTGGACGAGCAGCTCGCGTCGGCCACCGATGCGCAGCTTGGTGAGTGGGGAATGCAGATGCTGACCGTCACCTCCCTCGACAAGCTGTTCACACACTGACGCCTCTGGCGGACCACGGCTCGCTCCGCCATGTCCTTCCCTTGGCGACCAACTCGCCGTCCAGAAGTCGCTCCGCGGCCAGCAGCCTCAGTGTAAAACTCTCCACCCGCCCCCTGCGCCTCGGTGGCCAACAGTCCCTCGGCGGTGAACAGCGTCACCGGCGTCGTCGGGAAGGGGGTGGCACACTGGCATGGCGCAGTCTCGTCGGCAGCAAGCCGTCAGACTAGCTCAGGATGATTAGCAACGCCATCGAATCAGGGGGTTAGCCACAGACAAGCCAGTGGGACTTGTATAGAGCGACAATTACTCTGGCCGGCCGACGACAACTACTGTGACCGGTTGCCCTAAGCTTGACCGCTTGTCCCGACCCACCAGGGAGCCGGTATGGCGGTCACCAGCCAACAGGTCACGCTCTATATGTCGCAACGTCAACAAGGCCAGACCCAGGAGGTAGCCGCCGCCAAGGCCGGCCTCTCCGTTAGAACCGCTCGCCGCCTCGAACGCCGGGCCGAGTCCTCCGAGCCGCAGGCATCACGACACTGGCGAACCCGGCCCGACCCCTTCGCTGAGGTGTGGGAGACCGCACTCGTCCCCCAGCTGGCCGCCACCCCGAGCTTGCAAGCCCTGACCCTGCTGGAGTGGCTACAGGAGCAGCACCCCGGCCAGTATCCGGATAGCTTGCTGCGTACCCTGCAGCGTCGAGTCAAGGGCTGGCGAGCCGCGCATGGCCCGGAGAAAGAGGTGATGTTCCCGCAAACCCATGGCCCCGGGCTGCGCGGCCTCTCCGACTTCACCGAACTCAAGGGGATTGTCATTACCGTGGCAGGGGAGCTGCTTGATCACCGGCTCTACCACTTCCGCCTGGCCTACAGCGGCTGGTGTTATGTCCGGGTGGTGCTCGGTGGCGAGAGCTACCCGGCGCTGGCTGAAGGCCTGACCCGTGCGCTGGAGCGCCTTGGCGGTGTCCCCGCGGAGCACCGCACCGACAGCTTGTCGGCGGCCTTCCGCAACCTCGGCCGGGAGGCGGAAGCCGACCTCACCGAGCGTTATGCTGCCCTGTGCGCTCACTACGGCATGACGGCCACCCGTAATAACCCAGGGCGCGGCCATGAAAACGCCAGCATCGAGTCGCCACATGGCCACTTCAAGCGGCGCCTGCAACAGCGCCTGACGCTGCGCGGCTCCCAGGACTTCGCTAGCCTCGATGACTACCAGGCCTTCCTCGATGAGGTGACCACCGCGATCAACCGCCGCAACGCGGCCCGGATCACCGTCGAGCGTGGCGCGCTACAGCCACTGCCCAGCCGGCCCGGTACCGACTACAGCGAGGTGACGGTGCGCGTCACTACCTCCAGCACTATCCAGGTGCGCAAGGTGCTCTACTCGGTGCCGTCCCGGCTGATCGGCGAGAACCTGCGGGTGCACCTTTACGATGATCGCTTGGTGCTGCATCACGCACAGCAAGCATTGCTGACGCTGAGGCGGCTGCATGCCACGCCGGAAAGCGGCCGGTTGCGGGTCATCGATTACCGCCATGTGATCGGCTGGCTGGTCCGCAAGCCCCGGGCGCTGGCGGGGCTGACGTTCCGCGACGACCTGTTGCCGAGTGCGGAGTGGCGCGAGCTGTACGCCCGGCTGACCGCCGCCTTGCCGGTCGCCGAGGCCTGCAAGCGCATCGTTGGCGCTCTGGCGTTGGCCGCCGAGCAGGACCAGGCCGAGGCGATCGCCAGTTACTGGCTGGGCGCCCTGGCGCGCGGGAAGAGCCCGACGCTGGCCGAGCTCCAGGCCCGCTTCGCCGCCACGCCGAGCGCCACGCTGGTTTTCCCCCAGGTGACTCAGCATGACATCGCCAGCTACAACCATCTGGTGCCCAGCGTGCCGACCACAGAGGTGGGCTGCCATGCCTGATGCCCAGACGCTGCCGCTGCTACTGCGACAGCTCCGCCTGCCCACCATGGCCGCCTGCTGGCCCCAGCTGGAAACCCGCGCCCGAGCCGAAAACTGGAGCCTGCCACAAACACTGGCCGCCCTATGCGAGCACGAGCTGGCCGAGCGTGAGCGACGCCGGCTGGCCCGGCACCTCAAGGAGGCCCGGCTGCCGGTGGGCAAGACGCTGGAGTCCTTCGAGTTCGACGCCATCGCGGCCGAGCAGCGCCGGCAACTGAGCGCCTTGGCCGGCGACACGCAGTGGGTCGACCAGGCTCACAACCTGCTGCTGTTTGGGCCCTCCGGCGTCGGCAAGAGCCACGTGGCGGCCGGGCTCGGGCATACGCTGGTCGACCAGGGTTACCGGGTGCGCTACGCCACCGCCTCAAGCCTGGTCCAGGAGCTCCAGGCTGCCAAGCAGGCACTGCGCCTGAGCGACGCCCTGATCAAGCTCGACAAGTACGCCGTGCTGGTGATCGACGATATCGGCTACGTCCAACGCAGCGAGGCCGAGACGTCAGTGCTGTTCGAGCTGATCGCCCATCGCTACGAGTCGGCCAGCCTGATCATCACCGCCAACCAGCCGTTCAGCGCCTGGGACAGTATCTTCCCCGACAGCATGATGGCAGTGGCCGCCATCGACCGGTTGGTGCACCACGCCACGCTGATGGAGCTGAGCGGGGAGAGCTACCGTAAGCGTGCTTATCAACGACAATTACAAGGAGGAAAAGCTGGGTCGTCAGACTGACGACAACTACCCACCCAACCGGCCATTTTAATTGTCGCCAAGCGGCCAAAGTAGTTGACGTCGCATACATCAGCTGACGGCGGCGAGCAGGCCATATGCTATTCTGATCGCGGTAACAATGCTTCCATGGGTAAGCGCGATGCAGCTTGAAGAACTCATTGCCAAGGTTAGTCGTCTATCGGCCGCTCGCCAGCAGGAGGTGCTTGATTTCGTTACCTTCCTGGAACAGCGCTACGCTGATGAACAGGTCGCTGAGCAAGCCGACTGGTCAGATCACCAGTTTCATGCGCTGAGCATTGATCAAGCTATGCGTGGGCTGGAGTTCGAGCCTGACCTCTACTCTGAGGATGATCTCAAGGAACGTTGGCAATGAAGCGTGCTGGCCACATTGCCTTGATGCCCTTTCCCTACACCGATCTCACTCACAGTAAGAAGCGCCCTGTGCTGTTGCTGCGGCGGCTGGATCACGCCCGTGACGACTGGCTCGTCTGCATGATTTCCTCTCGCCTGCAGCAGACCGAGACAGGTCTCGACTGGGTGCTGACGTCGGAGAGTGATGAGTTTGCTGCCTCCGGCCTCAAGGTTTCCAGTGTCTTTCGGCTGTCACGCGTCGCGGTGCTGGACGGTGCCTTGCTTCTGGGGCAAATGGGAGCGGTGAGCGAGACGAGGCTGCACGACCTGAGGCGCCGGCTGAGTCGCTGGATTACCTGCACAGAGTGAGTGGCCAGGCTACGGCGTGCCTTCGTGGTGTGGATACGTCGCGTCATGCTTCCCCACCTGGCACCGGGGATGGAGTTGCCCGGGTTCAATGACTTGCAGGATCACTACGAGGGTCATGACATGCTGGCCGAACGCACCTTATCCCGCCTCAATGCGTCAGCGTCGTCTGGGGGCATGCCGGTGGTGTGACGCCGCCCTCGGTCATCCCACACCCTACACCCCACACCCCGTGCACCTGACGTCCACGGCGGTGAACAGCGTCATCTGGGTATTATCGGTGATCTCCCCCACGCGACCGTAGGCCGTCAGGTAGTCGGTAATGCCAGGTTCGCCAAAGCGGTCGATGTTCTGATGGCGGCGCCAGCCCGTTCAGGCTCGCCGGCAACGGTCCGTCCGGCACCACCCGCGTGATCGCGGTAGTGTCGTCCCAGCAGGCCAGAGGCGTCGGCGTCGAGGGCGTGGCCAGGATTACCGGCTGGCCGGCTTCATCACGGCGAGGGTGCAGCACAGGCATGGCGTGGCCGCGGCAGCGGAAAGCCATCAGACTACCCCGAGGCGGGATGCATCGCCATGGAATCAGGGGGTTAGCTTGGCGTGTGGCTGGATCGTCCTGCCTGGCGACACCCAAAGCGTGGTATCCTGCAGCAAGACCATTTGGCAAGGGCACTTCATGGCCAACCTACTCGACCCCAAGAACGACTACGTCTTCAAGCGACTGTTTGCCGAAGCGCCGGATCTGCTGATGGCGCTGATCAACGATTTGCGGCCGGACCTGCCCGATATCACAGCTGTCGAAGTGCTCAACCCCAACATCGAGCCCAGCGAGCTTACCGGCAAGTACATCATTCTCGATGTGCTGGCTCGTGATGCCGACGGTCACTGCTACAATGTGGAGATTCAGGTTCGCCGTTACGGCGCCTGGCACAAGCGTGGCCTGTTCTACCTGGCGCGGACCCTCGGCCTTCAGCTGGATGCTGGCGAGGACTATCAGCACCTCAAGGCGTCTGTCGGCATCCACCTGTTGGACTTCGATCTGTTCACGGCCACCGAGGCCCAGAAGCGGCAAGCTGTATGGCGGTTTGAAATGCGCGACGAGTCCCAGCCTGACGTGACGCTGGGGAACATCTTGCAGATGAACCTGATCGAACTAGGAAAGGCCGACCGCCTGAACCTTGCCCCCGGCCCGATGGCTGCCTGGGTGACCTTCTTCGAGCACTGGCAGGAGGAATTGACCATGGCAAATGTTGCCCATGAGCCCGTCAAGCAGGCCATGAGCCGTATCCGGCAGCTCAGCGCTGACGAAGAGGCACAGCGCCTGGCGTTTGTGCGCGAGCGGGCGCTACGGGATGAAGTGTCATTCCTTAATGATGCTCGGCGTGAGGGCGAGGTTCACTTGCTTTCCAAGCAAACAAAAATCAAGTTTGGAGAGCTACCTGAGTGGGTGCAGCAGCGTTTGGACCAAGCGACCCCCGGGCAGTTGGAAGACTGGTCCGCTGCGATCCTGACGGCCAACTCCCTAGAGGAGCTGTTCAAGCATTGACCCCCGGCGGATCACGGCTCGATATGCCACGCCTCGCCTTGGTGATCTACTCGCCGACCAGCAGGCGCTCCACTGCCAGCAGCCCCAGCCTAAAGCTCTCTATCCGCCTCTGGGTCTCGGTTGCCAACAGTCCCATGGCGGTGAACAGCGTCATCTGGTTATCGTCGGTGATCGCCTCCCCCCCACGCGACTGAACTGGTCTAATTGGAGCGGACCCTCGGCTTGCAGCTGGACGCTGGCGAGGACTACCAGCACCTCAGGGCTTCCGTCGGTATTCACCTGCTGGACTTCGACCTGTTTACGGCAACCGAGGCCCAGAGGCGGCAGGCTGTTTGGCGCTTTGAGATGCGCGATGAGTCTCAGCCTGATGTGACGTTGGGGAATATCTTGCAGATGAATCTGATCGAATTGGGAAAAGCAGATCGCTTGAGCCTTGCCCGGGCCCACTGGCCGCCTGGGTGACCTTCTTCGAGCACTGGCAGGAGGAACTGACCATGGCAAATGTTGGGTTCTTCGCAGACTGGCGTGAAAGCGAAGCAACCTTAGGCAGAGGCGGGATAGAGAAACGGCGGTAAATCCGAGTAAACTGATGTTCACCACAAACCCCAGCCTACGGATACCGCCGTTGCCATGGATGCTACCCCGCTCTGCCTGTTCTGGAAAGGTTTCACCGTCGCCCATCACGAATTCCTGGATGAGCAAACACTACGGCTCCAGTTGGCGCCTGATGACCTGATCCCGCCAGTCTGCAGCGGCTGTGACCATGCCTGCTTTCTCGTCCATGACGTGCATCACCGTCGCGTCCGAGAGGCGCCGTTGCTGATCTACCGGGTGGAGCTGGAGGTGCCGGTACGTCGCCTGCGCTGCCCCGTCTGCGGCCCGACACGCGAGCGCATTGACTGGTTGCCGGGTCGTTCACCGGTGACCACCACGCTGCGCCAGTGGGTGGAGCGTCTGGTCGAGTTGCTGCCGATCCGGCATGTCGCCGACTTGGTCGGCCTGCACTGGCATACCGTCAAGGCCATCGATAAGCAGCGCCTACAGCGTGACCTGCCGGCGCCGGACCCGACGCGGCTGCGTCGCCTGATGATGGACGAGTTCGCCCTCCACAAGGGGCACCGCTACGCCACGGTGATTGCGTGTGCCGACACCCAGCAGGTGGTGTGGATCGGCGAAGGTCGCTCCCGGGAGGCGATCCGCCCGTTCTTCGAATGGTTGGGTGATGCGCGACAGCAGATCGAGGCCGTCGCCATGGACATGAACGCGTCTTTCGATCTCGAAGTGAAGGACCAGTGCCCTAACGCCGAGGTGGTCTACGACCGCTTCCATGTCGTGGCCAAGTACGGGCGTGAAGTGATGGACCGGGTGCGCGTCGATCAGGCCAATCAGCTGCGCGACGACAAGGCGGCCCGCAAGGTGATCAAGGGCAGCCGCTGGCTGCTGCTGCGCAATCAAGACAACCTCAAGCCTGAGCAAGCGGTGAAGCTGGAGGAACTGCTGGCCGCCAATGCCTCACTGACCAAGGTGTATCTGCTCAAAGACCAGCTCAAGACACTGTGGTTTGCCGAGGACGAGGCGACGGCACGCAGCGGTTGGCAAGAGTGGGCCGGTATGGCGTTGAGCAGCGGTATCGACGCCTTGGTGCGCTTCACCAAGAAGCTGGAGCCCTACTTGGATGGCATCGTATCCAGTGCTCGCCACCGGCTAAACACCAGCGTGCTGGAAGGTATGAACAACCGAATCAAGGTCATCAAGCGGATGGCCTACGGGTACCGCGACACGGCGTACTTCTTCCTGAAGATCCGTGCCGCGTTTCCCGGCAAAATGCGATGAACCATTTTTCGCGCCTTGGCCTATTATCCAGTTTGTTACGTCGTGTGAGTGTGGCGTAGTGACGCAGGGTCTCGCGTGCCTCGCGCGCGAGCCTGGGGGCAAGCGGCAATCGCCTGAGCATTCCCGGGGAAGACCAACAGCCCCGAGGAAGACGTGCAGCCGCATGAAGAACAGTCGAAGAAGAACATCAAGGGAGCCATCTTCATGGTCGATCTGAACAACGAACTACGCAGCACCCTGCTGGACAGCGGGGTCACCATCAGTGCGGACCTGGCCAATCGCATCATCGAGTGGGGCATCGGCTACCTGGAAGACAACACCGGCGTGGCGCTGCGCGGCCGCGACGAGATCACCGAGGCCGAGCAGGCGCAGATCGAGGAGTGGCTTGCCGTACCGGAGAACGCCCTGGCCTATGGCATGGCGTTCATGCAGCAGCCCTTCTACCAGGAGTATCTCGAGGCGTTGCAGAACATCGAGATTCCCGATGTCGACCCGCCCGCCGAGGAGCCCGATACCGAGACACCGCCCGATACCGACCCCACGCCGGACCCGGCACCGCCGCTGGATATCGACAGCGTGCAGGAGTGGGTGGAAGCGGTGGCCAGGCTCTACGCCGGCCTGCTCGAGACCACGCCCAGCGATCAGCTTATCGAGCTGTGGCGTGCCCAGTACGACACCGCGGTCGCGCTTACCGAGAAGGCGCTCACCTTCCTCGGCCAGGCCGGGCTGCCCGACCCCGAGAGCGATCCGGATGCCTTCTTCCAGCAGCTCTACCTCGACGTGCTGGGGCGCGAGGCCGACGAAGACGGCCTGGCCTACTGGACCGGCCTGCTCGAGCAGGGGCGTGCGCTTTCCGATCTGCTGATCGAGTTCACCTCCTCCGAGGAGGCGCGCGATGCCCTGCAAAGCCTGCTGGAAAGCGCCCTGCAGGGCGTGGACTACACCCAGCCAGCCGGCAACGGGCTCTCCGACGAGGCCTCGGTGGACAGCATCTACCAGGCCATCCTTGGCCGTGACCCCGACGACGAAGGGCGCGACTACTGGCTCGAGCAGCTGGCGGCGCAGGAAGACCCCGACGACCTCTCGCCGTTGATCGAGAGCTTCCTGACCAGCGACGAGTTCCAGCAGGCCAATGCCGACCTGGCCGATGCCGACTACCTGGCCATGCTCTACCTGCAGGTACTGGGGCGCGTGGCCGATGCCGGTGGGCTGGCCTACTGGCAGGGCGTGCTGGAGGAGGGCGGCGATCGCGCCGAGGTGGCCGAGGCCTTCATCGAGAGCGACGAGTACCTGATCCTGCTCGCCGGCACCAGCGCCGAGGGCGACGTCAGCATCGCCTGAGGCCACGCCAACCCGCCGTCACACCGCCGCCCACCCGGGCGGCGGTGTCATATTCGGGCTATGTCGTCGAAACACGCTATGACAGGTTGCCGGGCAGCGCCTCGAAGCGCCAATCGCCCAGCAGCGGCGACAGTGCGCCCTTGCGGAAGGCGCGGGCGGCCACGCCGAAGCGCTGGCGAAACAGCCGCTGGAACTGTTCGGTAGAAGAGAAGCCGTTGTGGAACAGTAGCCCCTTGATCGCCTTGCGATCCTGCTGGGGGTTGCGCAACAGCTGGGCGACGCGGTCCAGGCGCAGCGCGTGCAGGCAGGTCTTGAAGCCGCCGCAGGGTGTCAGCACTCGGTAAAGCCCCGCCCGTGACATGCCCATGGCCTGGGCGATGTCCTCGGCGCGCAGCGTGTGCTCCGCCAGGCGCCGGCGCATCAGCGTATCCGCCTCTGCCAGCAGGGAGCACTCACCCGTCTCCCCCAGGGCCGGGGCGGGGCAATAGAGCAGGTCGCTGATCGCCTGGGCGATGTAGCGCTGGCTCTCCGGGCTGATGCGCTCGATACGCAGTGTCAGCTCCTCCAGCAGCGCCTGCACCAGATGTCCCTGTTCGTGTTCCAGCAGGCGATGCTGTCCTCCCGTCAAAGGCGACACCGCCAGCCGGTAGGACGGCACCTCCAGGGCGATGGCCGCGCCCTCCAGCGCTACCACCTGCGACCCCGTCGGGCCCAGCAGCAATGGCGTCGTGTCGCTTTCCAGGCCCTCTTCGGGCACGTTGATGCGCCCGTCGCGCGGTACCAGCAACCACTGGGTGTGCGGGTCGTGCAGGGTGCAGGGGGGCGGCAGGGCCTTCATGCGTGCCGGTGGCATCTGCCACAGGCGGATGTCATCCAGATGGGCGAGCAGGCGCGGGGCTAGCGGCATGTCACACCTCCAGGCGCTGCAGCAGATCGCCGGCCTGGCCCTGGGGCAGGCGCGCGAACAGCTGGGGCAGCGGGTCGTCCTGAATCGGGTTGAGGTGCTCGCGCGAGAGCTGGTTGAAGTGCTCCAGCGACATCTCGAAGGTCTGCTCGAAGGCCTGACGCAGCGCGGTTTCCGACGGGAAGCACAGCTGGTCGGCCAGCGTCGCCCAGTCCGTGGCCTGGCCGCGCTGCTCGGTCATCTGCTTGGCCACCCAGCACAGGCGCCGAAAGCGAATGAACGCCGAGGGCCCGCCGGCATCGCGAAACAGCCGGTAGAGTTGCGAGCGCGAGATCTGGAAACGCTGTGCCAGGTGCCCCGCCGACAGCGCCGGATCATTCAGGTGGGCGTCGATATAGCCGAGGATCTCGCGGCGAATGGCCTGATGCACATGGGAAAGCCCGGGCGGCTGACGCTGCGAGGTCAGCGCGGCGAGGATCAGCGCACGGCTGACCCGCTGGCAACACTCGAACTGCTCGCGGTTGAGCCCTTCCACCAGGTCGCGGGTGGCCACCAGGTGCCGGGCCAGCAGCCGCGTGGCCGGGTGCCGCGGCATCAGCCGCGTGCCGTGCAGACCGGGCGGCAGCGGCAGTTCCTCATCCTCCTGCGGCACAATCAGCTGCAGCGATACCAGCCCGTCGGTGACGATCTGGCGTGGCCGGCTCATGTCCTCCAGCAGGATGTCACCGGCCCCCAGGCTCAGGTCATGTTCGCAGTCGTGATAGCGCACACGCCCGCGGATCACCAGCATCACCAGGTACAGCGGTGCACCACCCAATGCCAGTTGGGTGGCATCCCGCCGTGTGATCTGCGCCGAGGCATGGATGTCGCACAGCATGCCCGTACCGCCTAGCCAGGCATCGATACGCCCGCCGAACGGGCGCCGGTGCAAACGATCGGGCGAGGTGACCGGGTTGAGCACCTCGCGCCAGGTGTCTTCGCCCTGCGCAGGAACGAGTGGGCGGGTGTCGATGCGGCGGTAAGCGACGTCGTCTGGCTTAGCCGACATTGAGCTACCCTTTGTTAATTATCGATACGTGCTGTTACATTACTCTCTTGATCAGCGCTTGCCAATGTTTCGCCAATATCTTGGCAATGGCCGGCTGGCCCTGTCACCGCCTGAGACAGAATGCCGGGTTATCTGGGAGCGTCATGTCGTGCAGAACGCGGGTATATCGGCATAAGCTTGATTCACATCCAGCGACGAAAGCCTCGACATACCGCGGCCAGTGCCTGGTAAAAGCGTAGCGCAATGGCTTGTTTTACGGTCATACGACTGTTCGAAAGCTAAGCAAAGTAAGCTTTCTGTTGCATCGGGATAACTTTCTTTACAAGCCGCCTGCGCTTGCTATGTTCAAGAGAGCCTTGCCGGGTTCGAAAAAAGCCAAGCCGCATGGCATGACAGGGCATCGGCATCGACTTTCGTCGCGCATTTCATCGCAACGCGCAACATCACTGGGGACACGAATCATGAAGCGTCGAGCAAGCACGACCGCCTCGACGGCGGGCAAGGTACTGATGGCGGCGACTCTTGCCGCGGCCATCGGGCAGGCGGCCGTGGTGCAGGCCAACGGCTTTGGCGAGAATAGCTCCTGGCAGTTCAAGAGCGCCAACGACCGCATCGCCGATGTCAATACGCTGGATCTCATCGAGCGCAAGAAGGGCGGTTACTACGACTCCTTCGACGTCACCAACAACTACACCACCAACTTCGCCGGCGACCAGATCAACTGCTATCAGAGCGCCAGTACCACCGGTAATTCCGGTTCCAACCAGATGGACGCCGTCACCTCGTCGCCCACCACCGGCACCCAGGGTTCCGGCATGGATTCCATCACCGTGGGCAACGACGCCGCCACCGATGTCTCCGGCAGTAACCCGCCCTACAGCAACGACTCCACCTCCAACGTGGCCTCCACCCAGGCGGATCAATACGCCAACGTCGGCCAGAGCAACAGCAACAGCTCGCAGAGCTCCTCGCTCTCCGATTCGGCCATCTCCAGCAACGTGGGCAGCGTGGACGCCAATGGCGGGCTGACCGACCAGGCGCTCAACTCCAACCAGCAGAACCAGGACAGCATGCTCACCGCCGCCATCAACGACAGCACCGGCTGTACCTTCAGCGGCGGTGGCAGCGGCGGTTACAACAATCAGCCCAGCAGCTCGGTAGGCAGCTCGGGGAATTCCGGTAATAACTCCGGCAACACCAACGGCAATTCTGGCAACAGCACCGGGTATTACTGAGCCGACGCAGCGCAACACGCAGCGCGGTGCTAACCCGGATGTTGCACCGGGTCAGTCAGAAGTCCCCAGATGCCAGGCTCGGTGGGGATAAAAGGGATCTGAGGTGGAGTTTGGCTGCTTTTTGATCAAGTTCCTGTGCTCAGGGCGCACCTCCCCCCACCCCCATGTCTTTTCTGTGCCGGGGACAGCACGCCGCGGCGCTATCCGGGCACCAGCTTGTTGGCCAGCTTCAGGAAGAGGTCCTGCTCCGGGTACTGGCTGCTCAACATCAGCCGAATCGTGCGCGTGTTGCGGGTGATGACAGCGCCGATCTTCAGCAGCTTCAGGCGGAGGGTGTTGACCTGGGCCTGGGCGAAGGCGGTGCGCCTGAGGTAAATCCGGCGTAGCCGCTCCAGCAGCAGGTAGGCCAACCCCGACAGCAGCAGTCGGTACTGGTTGGGCCACCATTCGTGGCAGCTGGTGCGGTCGGAGAACAGGAACTGCTGCTCCTTGATGCGGTTCTCCATCTCGCCCCGGGCACAGTAGCGGTGGTCATAGAGCCACTCGGCGCTGCAGCCGCGCAGGCTGGTGACCACATAGCGGGTGTTGAAGCCACGCCGGCTGGTCTCGGACTTGACGATGACCTTTCGTCGACGCTCCTTCCAGCTCTTGGCAGCGTACTCGATGAAGCCGAAGACACGCTCCTTCTCCCAACTCTTCTCGAAGCGGATAGCCGACGTGTAGTCGATGTCCAGAGCCAGCTTGGCCAAGCGCTTGTTGCCGGCGAGGCCGATGATGTAATCGACGCCGTGGCGGTCACACCAGTTGAGGATCAGTGGACGGCAGAAGCCGCTGTCGCCTCGGAAGACGATCTTCACCTCAGGCCACGCCTGGCGCAGCCGCCGAACCAACAGGGCGAGGATGGCACCGGCGTGGTGAGCGGCATCCAGCGAGGCCGGACGCAGATAGCTGACCAGCAGCTGGTCGCCACAGAATACGAACAGCGGCAGGAAGATGTAGTGGTTGTAGTAGCCGTTGAAGTGCCGCCCGAGCTGCTGGCCATGCACCCGATCGTCGGTGGCATCGAAGTCGAGGTAGAGCGGCTTCTTGGGTGGCCGCCGGAACGAGCGGATGAACTGCCCGATCATCTCCTCGTGGATGGTAGCCGCCCAGTCCCGATCGGCCTGCTGCTCGAAGCGACACAAGGTGGACTGGCTGGCCAGCACGCCATCGGTATCGACGGCGGTCTGCAAGGCGATGTCGTGACGCAGGGCCTGGTGGTCATTGAGGTCCTCATAGCCCAGCGCCAGGCCGAAAACGCGCTGCCGGACCAGGGTTTCGGTGCGATGCAGGCAGCGTTGAGGATCGCGGTCATCACTCAGCCGGCGAGCGATAGCGCGGGTCAGGCCCATCTCGCGGTCGAGCTGCCGCAGCAGCAGGATGCCACCGTCAGAGGTGACCTCGCCGCCATCGAAGCTGGCGGTGATCTGACGGCCTTTGCAGCGTGGAAAGGTGGCGGTGGGCGTGGTACATTTTGTCATGGCGGCTGTGTCGGCTAATTCTTGATTAGGCTCTTGAATTATAACCGATTTTCAGCCGCTTTTTTCATGCCTGGTGCAATATTCGGGCTAGCCGTGGCCAAGGCCGCCGATCTCACCACTCTGAATTTTAATCTTGATGGCTCTGCAATCCCGCCAACACCCAATGAAATCAATGCCATTACGCTAACGGCGAACTCTCAGCTTAATGAGGAGAATCGTCAGGTATCAGAATCTGACCTGACCGTTAGCACTCAGAATGCCAATGTCACCGAGACAGGGTCTCCGCTAAGCCCTGAGGTCAACAATAATTTGATTTTCGCCGAGGGCATCGGTAACGAATTCGAGAGCACCAACTTCGCGGGCCCTCTTGACCTGAATGACCTTAATCCGGCAGGTGGCGATGGCCTGATCGCCTCCGGTCAGCTCTTTGCGCCCACGACGACCTCCAGTGTTAGCACTACTAACGGCGCAGTCAGTGCCAGTATTGACTACACTAGCACCCCGGTGACCATCGAAGGCAACCGCATCACCGCCGCGGCCATGGGCAACACCGTCGATATGAGCATGTCGGGTGATATTCCCAGCGGCTTCACTAGTTCTGATACTGGCTCGTTTAATCTGAACCTGAGTGGCGCCAATTCTGAGCTGGAAGGTACTGCGACCCTACAGCTGGCCAGCCAGCAGGCAACGGTGGGGCTTAGCAATGGCGGCTCAGACCCCATCGCCTCTACCAGTGATTCCCAGGTTCGCTTGAATCTTAGAAATAGCGCCAACATGGCTGATACGGTGAATGTGAACCGTAATCAGATCGATGCCAGCTTTATGGCCAACGATGCCAGCCTCAGCATCAATCTTGGCGATGATGAGCGCAGCGTCTTCCTTGGCACCCTCTCCGCGGCGAGCGTGCAAAACAATATCGGAGCTAGGCTGCGTTAACAATTGCTGATGGAGATCGGGCTGATTTAGAATATCAGCATTTTTCGGTGATCTATGCCTCGGCTAATGCTACGTGATGACCAATGGGAGCGCATCGAGCACATGCTCCCCGGCAAAGCTTCAGATCGCGGGGTGACGGCCAAGGACAATCGCTTGTTCGTGGAAGCCGTCCTGTGGATCGCCCGGACAGGCGCTCCCTGGCGTGATCTGCCCGACGCCTTCGGTCGCTGGCACACTGTCTACATGCGCTATAACCGGTGGTCTAAGAAGGGGGTCTGGCAGCAGGTTATCGACACATTAGCCGATGATCCCGACATGGAGCAGCTGATGATAGATGGCAGTATCGTCAAAGTTCATCAGCATGGGGCGGCAAAAAAACGGCTCAGAGCACCGAAGCCATGGGGAAATCGCGTGGGGGATTGAGCACCAAGATCCACGCGGCGGTCGATGCCCTCGGCAACCCGGTACGGCTAATCCTCACACCGGGCCAAGCGTCTGAGTACGGAGCCGCCCCAGCGTTACTGGCGGGCTTTTCTCCAGCGGCGGTGCTTGGCGACAAGGGGTATGATTCCACCGCTTTGAGGGACATGTCAGGCGACACGTAAAACTGACCCCCAGGCGACACGGAAAATTGACCCCTCCGTGAGCTCATCAGGAGGGTCCGCCCATGAAGAAATCCGGATATAACGTTCCCCACACTCAGGTACGAGGGGAACCGATGCAGAGCCCAGAGGATGTCGCCGCCATGCTGCGCCTGAAGGCCTGTGGCTGGGGCACCAAGCGCATCGCCGATGAACTCGGTGTCAGCAGGAACACCGTCAAGCGCTACCTGCGCCAGGGCGGCTGGGCGCCCTACGCGAGCCCGCAGCGCAGCAAGTCGCTGGAAGGGCTGGAGGAATGGCTGAAGGCCCGCTTCCTGCAGCATGCCGGCAACGCCGCCGTGGTCCTGCAGGACCTGCAGCTCGAACACGGCATCACGGTCAGCCTGCGTACGGTGGAACGCGCCTGCGCGCCGTTCCGCCAGGCACTGGCCGCCGAAGCCAAGGCCACGGTGAGGTTCGAGACGCCGCCCGGGAAGCAGCTGCAGATCGACTTTGGCAGCCGCCACATCACCATCAATGGGGAGTCGGTCAAGGTCTTCCTGTTTGTCGCCACCCTGGGCTACTCCCGCCGCCTCTACGTCCGTGCCTTCCGGCACGAGCGGCAGTCGGCGTGGTTCGCCGGCCTGGAGGGCGCCTTCCGCCACTTTGGCGGGGTGCCAGAGCAGGTGCTGCTGGATAACGCCCGGGCGCTGGTCGACCACCACAACGCGGCGACCCGCGAAGTCGTGTTCAACGAGCGGCTGGCGGCCTTTGCCCGCTACTGGGGGTTCCGGCCGGTGGCCTGTGCGCCGTACCGTGCCCGCACCAAGGGCAAGGACGAGCGTGGCGTCGGCTACGTGAAGCGTAACGCCATCGCCGGCCGGACCTTCGCCACCTGGGCGGCGCTGGAGGCCCACCTGAGCTGGTGGATGCGCGAGATCGCCGACCAGCGGGTGCATGGCACCACCGGCGAGCTGCCGGCGGTGCGCTTCATCGCCGAACAGGCCAGCCTGCAACCGCTCAACGATCGGGCGCCCTTCGAGCAGGCCCGGGAGCTGAACCGGCGGGTTCAGCGCGACGCCACCGTGGAGGTCGACACCAACCGCTACAGCGTGCCCTGGCGCCTGGTCGGTGAGCCTGTCCAGGTCAGCGTGACCGACGGCGAACTGCGGGTGCACCACGCCGGCCGCGAGGTGGCCCGCCACCCGGAGCTGGGCGGGCGCCGCCAGGTGCGCTGCCTGCCGGAGCATCTGCAGGGCATCGTCGGCTACCGATCACCCAAGGCGGACACCGAGGAGGTCGTGGCGTCCAGCGAGATCGTGACCACCTTGCCGCCGGCCGCGCTGCAGCGCGACCTGACCGAGTACGAAGCCGTGGTGGGAGGTGGCTGGTGATGACGACGCCGGAGACTGAGCGCCTGGACGCCATGCTGACGCGTCTCAAGCTGACCGCCATCCGCGAGCGGCTCGACACGCTGCTCGACGAAGCCGCACGCCGGGAGCTGACCCTGCGCGAGACGCTGGCCTACCTGTGCGAGCAGGAGGTGGCCCATAAGGAGCAGCGGCGCATCCAGATGGGGCTGAGCATCGCCCGCTTCCCGTTCCTGCGCACTCTGGAAGGGTTCGACTTCAGCGCCCAGCCTGCCGTCGACCCCGGTCAGATCCGTGAGCTGGCCTGCGGGCGCTGGATCGCCAACGGCGACGCCCTGCTGCTGCTCGGCCCGCCGGGCGTGGGCAAAAGCCATCTCGCCGTGGCACTGGGCCGGGAGGCGGTCAAGGCTGGCTACTCCGTGCTGTTCACCACCGCCACGGCACTGATCACCCAGCTGGTCCAGGCCCATGCCAACGGCGCCCTGGAGGAGCGGCTGAGGCACTTCGCCAAGCCCAAGCTCTTGATCATCGACGAACTGGGCTACCTGCCGCTGGAGCCGGGGGCGGCCAACCTGTTCTTCCAGCTGGTCACCCGGCGTTACGAACGCGGAAGCCTACTGGTGACCAGCAACCGGGCGGTCAGCGAGTGGGGCGAGGTGTTCGGTGACGCCGTGGTCGCCACGGCGATCCTTGACCGACTGCTGCATCACAGCCACGTCATCACCATCCGCGGCGACAGTTACCGACTGCGTGCCAAACGCAAGGCCGGGCTGATCAAGCCCGACACCATCCACCATCACGAGCAGGTCGTCAGGTAAGGGGGTCAGATTTCACTGTCGCCAGGGGGTCAGTTTCTGATGTCGCTTGACACACGTCCCGTGGCAACCAGTCGTCAATTGATTTGCAAGGTGGCAACGGTATTGCCATGTCCGGTGGTGGCACCACCATCGTTCGTGCACTGGATGATACCACCGCTCCGCAAATTGATATTGATTCTGATATCACCGGTGTGACGGTTCAAAACAATGTCAATAGCGAATTTAGCGCTGAGGCTACAGGTGTAGACCAGCGTGTGCTGCTGGGTGGCATTGTTAACGACGGCACGCTGGATATGAGCCGCAATCGTATTGCAGCTCAGGCCGACGGCAATAACGCTGCAACCGAGATGGACTTCGCAGGTGGCAGCTTCGATAACAGCCTGACTGCGTCCACATCCCAGTTCAATAGCGGACAAGGGGGTGAGGTAAGCGTTACGGCCACCTTGGGTGATGGTGCTGATCTTCCTCGTGTCGCAGCAGGCTTTGGTGGAGCTGTGGTTACCATCGATGGTGCCTTGACACTGGACGATAATACTCTAGTGGCCCAGGCCCGCGGCAATGCCGCCGATACGTCGGTCTCGCTGACTCCCGACGGCAATGTGTCTAGCCCCGCCCAGGCAGCCGATGGTGCTTCGGTATCCTCCGTCACCTTCAATCCGGGTGCAGAGACGGTTGACGTTGGCTCCAGTGACACGGCGCTGCTGACCACTCAGGAGAACACCACCAACCAGCAGACCTTCTCCGCCACTATCAATGACGGTGAAGTCGCGGTAAGCGGCGTCGCTGCCGGTAGCACCGTGACCGGCACCGTCTCGCTGGATGATAACGCCATTCTGGCCGAGGCCCGCGGCAACACCGCCGGGTCCGAGCTGATTATCGATGCCGGCAGCGTCGGTTCACGTAATGTGATTGGCACCGCACAGCTCACTGGGGTGGGCCCTGGCGGCGCAGCCGAAGTGTCTGCTACCTCCACCGGGTCACTTAGCGTGCGTGCGGGGCTTAACGCCGATGCGACCGATGCCGCGTTGAGCCTGGACGGCAACCTGGTCGGTGCCCAGGCAGTCGCCAATGAGTCGGATAACAGCCAGAGCATCACCGCCGATACCAGCATCCTGTCTGCTCAGCAGCAAGGCTATGAAGCCTCCGCCACGGCTGCTGGAGAATTCACCGCGGCGGGCAGCTTTGCCGTCAGCAATCTGCAGATCGCCAATAATACCCAGGCGACGGCAAACTCCTCGGCCTCGGAAGATCGCGTACTGCTCGATATGACCGATGGGTCCTTGACCGATTCCAGCGCGTCATTGAATGAAAACACCCTGATCGCTGAGGCGCGCGCCAACCGCACCAGCAACAGCGTCGAGTTGGAAGCCGGCACCAGTATCGGCGGTGACGAGGTCCCGGCAGGTGCTACCAGCGCCGTGATCCAGAACGCCCAGACCATGCTGCGTGACGGCGGTGACTCATCGGCTACGGCCACCATGGCAGATGCCCGCGTGCAGCTGGCTGGTGGTGCAGACGTCACGGATTCCACCATCCAGGTGAATGACAACCTGCTGGCGGCCGTTGCCGAGGGTAACGGGGCGACCAATACGATCGAGGCCAATGCGGGAACCAGCATCCTCTCGCGGACGTCTGGCACTTTCGCCGCGGATGCGGTGTCGGGTATCCAGCCTAATGGTGACGTCAGCGCCAGCGGCAATTTCGCCATCAGCAACGTTCAGGCGGCCGACGGTAATATCCAGGCGACAGGCAGCGATGCCGGCGTGGACGTAGCGCTGGGCGCGCTGACCGGTGAGGCCAACGTCTCCGCCTCCGATAACGCCCTGCTGGGCCAGGCACGCGGCAACAGTGCCACCAACCGCATCTCGCTGGGCACCAACGATGACGATGCCGGCAGCGTGGGCGTGGCCATCAACACCACCGGCGCCATCACCAGCAGCCAGTTCCTGACCCAAACCGGTGCTAATGACACCCTGTCGGGCAGCATGACCGGCTCCAACGTCAGCGTGACCAGCGGCGATATCGAATCCGCCACCCTGGCAGCGGATGGCAACGTGATCGGCGGCCTGGCCACCGGCAACACCCTGACCAACCGTATCGACTTGGCTGCCGGCACGGGCCTTGAGCGCGTTGGCGCGACCTCGGCCAGTGCGGATACCATTTTCGATGTGGATGCCAGCGGCAGCTTCACCATCGCCAGCTTCCAAGCGGCAGGGCTGGTGGCCGGGCCGGTTAACGAAACCGTTACCATCTCGGCGGCGGCTGACGATAACCTGGTCAACGTCGACTTCGGCGCCCTGACCAGCGACGGCAACGTCAGCGTGACCGGCAATGCCATCCTGGCCGAGGCGCGGGGGACTCGCGGCACCAACCTGATCGGGGTGGGCGACAACGGCGATCTGAATGCCGGTACCTCTATCGCCTCCACCGCCGGCATCGTCAGCGACCAGACCACCTTCGGCGACCTGACCTCGACGGCTAACGACAACACCCTGAGTGTTGACGGCGGTGCGCTTAACAGCGGCAGCGTGGCGGTGGATAACAACCTGGTGGCGGCTCAGGCCACGGCCAACAGCAGCCAGAACGTGATCGATCTGGATGCCGGTACCGGCTTCGATCTGGATGCCGGCCAGGCCAGCGCAGTGGTGTCTGGCGCCACCAACCTGGCGCCCAATACCACGGCCAACGGTGCCAGCTTCGTGATCGCCGATCGCCAGACGGCGGATGGCACCATAAGTGCCACTTCCAATAACGCGCTCACCGAGATCAGCCTGGCTAGCGTGGATGACGACGGCGCCCTGCAGGTCAACAATAATGCCACCCTGGCTGAATCGCGTGGCAACGTGGCCAGCAACGCCATCTCGCTGGATGCTAGCAACACCGTGGATGCCTCCGCCGGCATTGCCAGCTCCCAGGCGCAGACCGGCGCCATGGACGCCACCGTGAACAGTGCCACGACCCGCCTGATCGTCGGTGGCGGCATCAACAGCGGCAAGGCGGTGGTGGATGGCAACGCCATCGGCAGCCTGGCGGTCGGCAACACCGGCGCCAATACCCTGCTGGCCAGCGGTGGGCGTATTGAGCTGGGCAATGGTGGAACCGCGACATCGCTGACCAACGGTCTTATCACCGCGGCTTCTGGTGTCACCATCAGCAGCAGCGTGGCGGACTACGTCATTACCTCCCAGCAGGAGGTGGTGCGTGACAATCAGTCCAGCACGGCGACTACTAATGAGTCGCGGATCGACCTGCAGGCCAACGGCCTGACCGAGTCGGGCAGCCTGGCGGCGACCAATAATACGGTCAGCGCCGAGGCGGGCCTCAACCGGCAGACCAACACCCTGCAGTTGCTGGCCGGTGATGATGCCAACCCCGGCACCTCCATCACCAGCAGCGGTGCCATCACCAACCTGCAAACTGGCGTATTGGAGAGTGGTTCCGACCTGTCGTCTATCGTCAATGCCAGCAGCGATGATACTGGCATCTTCCTGAATAGCGGCGTGGTTGACACGGATGCCAGCCTGCAGGTGACCGGCAACGAGGTCTATGCCGATACCGCCGGCAACGTGGCCGCCAACCGGCTCAATGCCCAGGCTGGCACCACGCTGGGTTCCACCGGTGGCGCCATGGTGGCAGCCAACATCGACGGTACGGTGGATACCGCCACCGGCGATTTCGTGGTGCAGAACCGTCAGAGCCTCGAGTTGATTGAATCTGGGCTCTCATCAGAAGTAGGAGGCGGTAATGTCAGGCCGGTCATCTCGGTGACCACGGATCTGGCCAACGGCAATGTTGCGCTTAACGACAACGCCATTCGCGCCAGCGTCGACGGCAACGATGCCAGCAACGTGCTGACCATGGGCGCAGGAACCTCGCTGGGTACCAGCGGCGCGGTGGCCAACCGTCAGGATGTCACCGGTGGTTCGCTGTCGGCGTCTATCCAGAACCCGAGCATCGAGCTCAACAAGACCGGTAGCACCGATGATGGCCGCCTGAGCGTCAACGGCAACGCCATCGAGGCTACGGCCAGCGCCAACAACGCGCTGAACGCCATGGGCGTCACCGCCGGCACCCGTGTCAACGGCTCCGGTACCGATGCCACTGGCAGCAACGCCACCATGACGGCCGACTTCGCGGTGCTCAACAGCCAGCGCAGCACCGCGGGTGTGGGCGCCTCGATCAGCGATGCCAATGTCAGCCTGGATAACCAGGGCAGCTTCAACGGCATGAACACCGCCAACAACAACCGCATCGTGGCCTCGGCCTTCGGCAACCAGGCGGTCAATCAGGCCAGCCTGTCCAGCGCCGGGCCCAACGACGCCAGTGTCGGCATCACCAACAGCCAGTACAACGGAGGCTCCATCACCGCCAGCATCAACGGCGCGTCCGTCAACGCCAACATCAGCGGCGGCGTGTCACGGATGAACGGCAACTCTATCGGGGCTCGCGCGGTGGGCAACAGCGCCACCAGCCGTCTGAGCAACCGTTAAACGCTGAGGATTGCATGGTATCGAGCTAGCCGGTTTGCTGCTGGATACCATGCCACTCGCCGAGGTGGCAGTCTGACTGCCCCTCGGCTTTTTCTCGTCAGGAAGGAAACCTATGACCATGAGGCTACGCACCAGAACCGGGCTGGCGGCCGCCGCCCTGGCCGTGTTGACGGTGTCGCCGGTGCACGGCGCCGACTCGCAAGGCAACTATGCGGTGCTGGGCGCGGGAAGTTTTGCCTGCGAGCGCTTCATTGCCAGCGCGGAGTCGCAAAGCCGTCAGGAAATCAATCAGTTCATGTCGTGGATGCAGGGCTATCTGACGGCACTCAATCGCGAGCGCGACGGCATCTTTTCCGTGTCGCCGTTCGTTTCCGCTTCGGATACCGCGGCCATGCTGCTCAATGTGTGCCGTCAGCAGCCGGAGCTGCGGCTGGAGAACGCCCTGCGGGAGCTGGCCGACTTCCTGGCCGGCTATCGCATCGAGCAGGCCAGCGAGGTGGCCCAGATTGCCTCGGGAGATGCCACGGTGGCCGTGCGTGCCTCGGTGCTGGGCGATGTCCGCCAGCGGCTGGCGACACTCGGCCACGACGTGGGCGACGGTGATGCGCTGTTCGATGATTCGCTGCAGCAGGCACTACGCGAGTTCCAGCGCGAGCAGGGCCTGACCGAAAGCGGCGTCCCCGATGCCGATACCTTGTTACGGCTCTTCTACCAGTGAGTCGCGTCTGCAGGAGGTGCATGTGAAATGGATGATCGGTGCCCTGGGCACCCTATGCGTGGCGGCCACCCCGCCTGCCGCCCTGGCCGCCAATGCCGATGGAGACTATGCCGTCAGCGGTGCCGGCAGCCAGAGCTGCGAGCGTTTCGTTACGGCCGTGGAGCAGAACGATGAATCGGCTGCCCTGTTCACGCGTTGGATAGAGGGCTATGCCACGGGCCTGAATGCCAACCTCGATGAGACCTTCGATGTCTCGCCGTTTGCCTCGGCCAACCCGCTGACGCAGCTGACCCTGTGGGTCTGCCGTAACAACACCGAGGCGCTGGTGGAACAGGCGCTGGCGGAAGTGATTGTGGCGCTGGAGCCGGTGAAGACCCGCGAGGCCAGCGAGCCACGTGAAATGAGCCACCAGGGGGAGAGCGTGATGGTGCGCCCCGCCACCCTGCGCCTGGCCCAGCAGCGGCTGACCACGCTTGGCCACTACGCCAGCACCATCGATGGCCTCTACGGCCCCGGCACCCGCCGCGCCTTGATTGCCTTCCAGGAAGAGGCGGGGCTTGACACCACGGGCCTGCCGGATGCGGCCACGCTGATCGCCCTGTTGATCAATCAGGACGACAACTGAACCAGGAGCACGAAATGTTCAAGACGTTGGAAGCGCTGGATCTCCAGCAACACGCCGAGCTCAAGTATCGCCCGGTGACCGGTTACGCCTTCGCCCGCGAGCTGACCACCGCGCCGCTGTCGGCCAGCGAGGTGGTGCCGGCCTCGCGCCAGATGATGGTGGTGTTTGCCGGTAGCGATGCGATCAAGCCGGTGGTGCTGCTCTCCGCCCGCCAGGCCAGCAACCCCTTCGTGGCGGAATCGGGCGAGTGGCAGGGCGACTATATACCCGCCCACATTCGCCGCTACCCCTTCATCCTGGGTGAGAGCGGTACCCAGGGGCGCTATGTGGTGATGATCGACCGCGCCGCGCCCAATTTCGATGACCAGGCCCAGCAGGAGGGCGAGGCGCTGTTCGTGGATGGTAAGGCACCGGAGGGCGGCATGGTAGCGCGCGCCCGCGAGTTCCTGCTGCGTTTCCAGAACGAACTGGAGCAGACCCAGCGCCTGCTGCAGCCGTTGGTCGACAAGGGCGTGCTGGTGGAGCGCCAGCTCAACGTCACCCGCAACGGCAAGAAGGAGGTCGCAGTTAACGGCTTCAAGGTAGTGGATGCCGAGAAGCTCAAGGCGCTGGACGATGCCACCCTGGCGGCCTGGGCGCGCAGCGGCCTACTCGGCCTGGTCTATGCACATCTGCATAGCCAGGGCAACACCCAGGCGCTGCTGCGTGGTATGCAGCAGGATGCCGAGGCGGCGTGAGCCCTGGCCTTTCGCCCATCCCGCTTGCCGTGGCCTGAAAGGGCCATGGCCAGCCCGAAAAAACCCGGCCGTTCAGGCCGGGTTCAAGGGACAGGGTTCTCACACGGGGTCGCCACCGGCTGACGGCAGGGGCACCCCGTACCGCGTCGTTTGCATGCGATGGTCATCACCTCCTTGCTCGTGGGCTTGTGTTGCCTGAAGTGTAGTCCCGCGCCCTGAGCCTTGCACGCGTGAGGCTGCCCTTCTCGCACAGTGGCAGGTACGCTGGGTCACCGGTGTTGGCGTGCTCTGGCCGTGCGTTGTTGTCCTGTTATGCCACCCACTCACTGGCGCGCCCCGTGGTGTCATGCCATGGTGTGTTGTTTGCGCTGACAAGGATCTCCCCATGCCCAAGATGGAACCGCCCGGCCCGCCGGCGGCGCTGGTATCCGGCTACCGCGCGGGGGCGCTGGTGCTGGATGTGGGCATGATGGTGGTGGCCATCACCTTCATGGTGCTGGGCGGCTATGGCCTGGTGGTGTGGGCGCTGGCGGTGCCCTTTCCCCTGCAGGCGCCGCTGGTGCCGGATGCTGCCCTGGCTGGCCTGCTGGCCGGGGTAGCCTTCTTCGCCTGGCGGCAGGGCTGGTGGCTAGCGCGCTGGGCGGCGGCGTTGCCGCTGATGGCGCTATGTCTCTATACCCTGTGGCACAACGCCTTGGCCGGCGGCCCCTGGCAGCAGGGCTCGTGGCTCAGCGGTGGGCCGCGCATCCTGTCGCTGGCGGCGGTGTTACTGCTGCTGTGGGCGCTGTGCTGCCTGCTGGGCATGCGCCGCCGGCTGTGCCGCCAGGTGGCGCTGGCCAGCGCTGTGTTCATGCTGCTGACCGCCCTGGCGGGCATCGGCTGGCTGCTGCTGCCGGGGAGCCGCCTGGGCTGGCTTTCCGGCTTCGTCTCCTCGCCGCTGGTGGCGATTACCTTTGCCCTGCTGGGGGGCCTGGCGCTATTGGCCGCGGCGTTGAGGGGCGCGGCACCGGCGCTGCCCCTTGGCGGGCTCTCGCGGCTGGCGGCGCTGGCGCTGCTGGTGCTGAGTTGCGTGGGCTGGTATGTGCTCAGTGCCAATGCCCAGCAGAGCGTGGCACGCCAGGCACATATTCTGCTCAGCAACCTGGAGCTCAATGCCCAGCAGTTGATGGGCCAGCATATCGCCCTGCTGGAGCGCTTCGCGGCGCACAGCGAGCGCCAGGCCGGGGGCGAGCGTAATCCCGAGTGGCCCATGGATGCCAGCCTGCTGGTGGAGCGCCTGGGCTACCTGCAGGGGCTGGCGCTGGTGGGGCGTGATGCCAGCCCCCAGGCGCTGCGTGCCAAGCATGATGACGCCACCCTCACGCTGCTGCGTCAGCTGCGCAGGCCGGCGGTGCGTGCCTGGCTGGCGCTGCCGGGGGCGGAGGCGCGCGCCATGCCGCTCGCCGCGGTATCGCCTTCGGCGCTGCTGGTGGCGGTGCCGGTGGGCGAGCGTGGCCGCCGCCTGGTGGCCTGGGTCAGCCTGGGGCGCCTGCTGGATGAGCGGCTGATGGTGGAGCTGGGCGGGCTACGCGTGACCCTGGGCCTGGCCGAGCCCTTCCTTACCCTGCGTGCCCCCGGCCTGCCCACCTTGGCGGCCTCGGCACCGCCCATGCCGCATCTGGCGCGGCGCCATGTGGGCCTGCCGGGGGGCGGGCGGCTGGTGCTGGATGCCTACGTGGATTCGCCGCGCCTGCTGTGGCATGCCGAGCTGCTGCCGGCCGCCTTCGCCCTGGCGGGGCTGATCGTGAGCTTCCTGCTGGCGCTGAGCCTGGGGTTCAACCGCCTGGCGCTGCGCCATAGCCAGACGCTGCGGCTGTTCAAGCGCGGCCTGGATGCCAGCGCCAATGGCGTGGTGATCGCCGACGCCGCCAAGCCGGATTATCCTCTGGTGTACGTCAACCCGGCCTTCGAGCGCATCAGCGGTTACGCGGCGCACGAGGCGCTGGGGCGCAACTGCCGCTTCCTGCAGGGGCCGGAAACCGATGCCGCCGAGCTGGCTCAGCTCAGCCAGGCGCTGCGCCAGCGCCGCGAGGTGCGCACGCTGCTGCGCAACCGTCGGCGCAGCGGCGAGCTGTTCTGGAACCGGCTGAGCATCAGCCCCATGCGCGATGCGCGCGGCCGCTGCACGCACTTCATCGGCGTGCAGGAGGATGTCACCCTGGAGCAGGAGCAGGCCCGGCGGCTGGCCTACCAGGCCAGCCATGATGCGCTGACCGGGCTACCCAACCGGGCCTATCTGGTGGAACGGCTGAACCACGCGGTGGCGCTCTGCGCGCACCAGGGAGCGCCGCTGGTGGTGCTCTACCTGGACCTGGACGACTTCAAGCCCATCAACGATGCCTTGGGCCACGAGGCGGGCAACCAGCTGCTGGTGGCGGTGGCCCAGCGCCTGGGCGAGCGCCTGGCGGCCAGCGATACCCTGGCGCGCCTGGCCAGTGACGAATTCGTGGTGCTGCTGCCGGGCCTGGCGGAGCCCCAGCAGGCCGAGGCGGTGGCCGAGCAGCTGCTGCTGGCCCTGGCGGTGCCCTTCACCTTGGCCGGCGAGCAGGTGCAGATCAGCGCCAGCATCGGGCTGGCCAGCAGCGCGGCCGAGGTCAAGCAGCCGGAGGAGCTGCTGCAGGTGGCCGACCTGGCCATGCAGGAGGCCAAGCGGCGCGGGCGCAATACCTGGCGCTGGTTTCGCGGCGGTGGGCTGGGCGCCACCGGCGAACAGGTGGCGCTGCGCCATGAGCTGCAGCGTGCCCTTCAGGAAGATCAGTTTGCGCTATATTATCAGCCGATTGTGGAGGCGCGCTCCGGCGAGCGGCAGGGCATGGAGGCGCTGATTCGCTGGCAGCACCCCACGCGGGGCTTGGTATCGCCGGATGCCTTCATCCCGCTGGCCGAACAGACCGGGCAGATCATCGCCCTGGGGCGCTGGGTGCTCAAGCGCGCCTGTCGCGACATGGCCAGCCTGCGGGAGGGCCCAGGGGCGCCGCATTCGGTGGCGGTCAACATCTCGCCGCTGCAGTTCCGCCGCGAGGATTTCGTGGCGGACGTGCGCCAGGCGCTGGCCGCAAGCGGCCTGCCGCCCGAGTGCCTGGAGCTGGAGGTGACCGAGGGTGTGCTGCTCTCCGGGGTGGAGGAGGCGGTGGCCCAGCTGCGCGAGCTGCGTGAGCTGGGCGTGCGCATGGCTATCGATGACTTCGGCACCGGCTTCTCGAGCCTCAGCTACCTGCGCGACCTGCCCATTCACAAGCTCAAGCTGGACCGCGCCTTCGTGCAGCAGGTGCTGACCAGCCGCGACAACGCCGCCATCGTCAAGGGCGTGATCACCCTGGCCCACGAAATGGCACTGGTGGTGGTGGCGGAGGGGATCGAGACGCCCGAACAGCGCCAGGCGCTGATCGGCTACCACTGTGATCTGCTGCAGGGCTATCTGTTCGCCAAGCCGGTGCCGCTGGCCACGCTGCGAGTATTGCCGATGACCCTGCCCGCGCCCGCCGGCGAGCCAACCTGCTCCGGCGATGCCGGGCATTGAAGGAAGGATGCAAAATGCCAGTGCCGTATGAGGTAACCGGCTGGTTGGAGGAGTTCACCATCGCCGTGGAGCAGAGCCCCGCGGCCACCGCCATCACCACGACCGAGGGCGTGATCCGCTTCGTCAACCGCCGCTTCGAGGAGGTGACCGGCTACACCCGCGAGGAGCTGGTGGGCCAGACCCCGGCGATCATTCAATCCGGCCATACCGAGCAGCGGGTGTATGACGAACTATGGGCGACCCTGCGCGCCGGTCAGGTATGGCGCGGCGAGATGCTCAACCGGCGCAAGAACGGCGAGCTCTACTGGGAGCACGAGGTGATCACCCCGGTGCGCAACGCCGCCGGCGAGATCGTCAGCTTCGTGGCGGTGAAGGAGGACATCACCCAGCGCAAGCGCCAGGAGCAGGAGCTACGCCTGCTGGCGGTGGCCTTCGAGACCGGCCAGGCGGCGCTGATCACCGATGCCGAGCAGCGCATCGTGCGGGTCAACGGGGCGTTCAGCGAGATCACCGGCTACCGCGCCGAGGAGGTCATCGGCCAGACACCGCGGCTGTTCCAGTCCGGCCGCCACGACGAGGCCTTCTATAACCGGCTGTGGCAGTCGCTGGCCGAGCAGGGCCACTGGCAGGGCGAGATCTGGAACCGCGACCGCGCCGGCAATCTCTTCCCGGTGTGGGAGTCGATCACCGTGGTCAGCGACGACAACGGCGCGGTCACCCACTATGTGGCGCTGTTCCACAACATCAGCGAGCGCAAGCAGCGCGAGCAGGAGCTCAACCGCCAGGCGCTGGTGGATCACCTCACCGGGGCCGGCAACCGTCGTGCGCTGGATCACGACCTGGTGCGTGTCATGAGCCAGCACGACTGCGGCCGGGCGCCGGTATCACTGGTGTTGCTGGATGTCGACCACTTCAAGCGCATCAACGACACCCTGGGCCACGACCATGGCGACCGCATCCTGTGCGCGCTGGTGGCGCGGGTGCAGGCCTGCCTGCGCGCCGAGGACGCCCTTTACCGCTGGGGCGGCGAGGAGTTCTGCATTTTGCTGTCGCATACCTCGGCGGCGGGTGCTCGCATCCTCGCCGAACGCGTGCGCCAGCTGATCGGCGCCGACCCCCTGGAGGGCCTGGCGATCACCGTCAGCCTGGGGGTGGCCACGCGCCTGCCGGGCGAGAGCGCCGAGGCGCTGATGGCGCGCGCCGATGAGGCGCTCTACGCCGCCAAGCGCGCCGGTCGCAACCGGTGTGTGGTGGCGGAGTAGACCTGATCACTCCTGGGAGCCCCGCGCCAGCCTGGCCAGCAGCAGCAGGGTGGCGCTGTAGTAGTCCTGTTCGGTCAGCTGGGCGGCGTTCACCGGTGCCGGGCCAGGCGATGTGGCCAGGCCGGCGATGGCACGCACGCCCCGCGAGGCAAGATAGGGCGCGCGCTCCTCGCTGAAGACATCGATCCAGGCGGCGGGGGGCTGGTGCGCGGGGTCCTGCCAGAAGGCCTGGATGCTGCCCAGCCCTTCGGCGTGGGCGAGCCCCGCCCAGCGGAAGTAGAGCGGAATGCGCACAGCGTCGAAACCGAAACGCGGCGGCCACTCCGGCGAGGGCACGAGTTCGCCCTCCGGCGTTAGCCGTATCCAGTCGGTGGGCAGGCGATAGCGGCCGAAGCGGGCCTCGTCGAGCAGCCGCTGGCCGCTGTCGATCAGCGCCTGCCAGGGGCCCTGTGGCTCGCGCGCGGCGAAGTCGACCAGCGCCGGCATGAACCAGTAGGAGAGGTTGAGATCCAGCGCCTCGCCATGCTCGAAGCCGTTGGCGCCGGGCAGCAGCAGGGTCATGCCGTGCGCTTGGCGCACCAGGCGCGCGGCGATGGCCTCGCGAATGGCGCGTGAGGCGGAGGCGTAGCCGCGTTGCTGCCAGCGCTCGGCGGCGAGCTGCAACGCCCAGGCGATGAACAGGTCGCCGTCGCTGGCGTTGTTGGTGTCGGCCACCGGCGGGCTGGCGAGCGACTCGTAGCGCCAGGCGAACAGCGCATCGTCGGGGCGCGAGAGGTGCTGACGCGTCCACTGCCACAGGCGCCGGAAGGTGGCGCGGTCGTCGTGGGCCAGGGCCAGCAGCATGCCCCAGCCCTGGCCCTCGGAGTGGCTGATGTTGCCGTTGCCGGTATCCACCACGCGCCCCTCGGGGGTGATGAAGCGCGTCTGATAGGCCTGCCAGGCGTTATCGGCGTTGGCAGCGGCGCTGGCCAGCGGGCTAACCAGGGCCAGGGCAAAAGCCGCCACGATGGCCCACCAGACGGGGGGGCGCGCTGAAATACGCGCCGCGCTGTGTGTAGCTGGCTTGATGGAGGAGTGTGCACTCATGGGCTGGCCTGGGTCTTGGCATGGCCATAGCGCAGGCTGAAACTGCCTGGGAGGTCCTCGGCTGCTGCAGGTAGCGTGTGGATCGGCACGCTGGCCGCGCCACCCTGACCCTGCAGCCACTGGCCGTAACAGCCTTCCAGCAGGGCAGCCATGGCGCGGCGACTGCTGGCGTCGCTCTCTGGCGTTGGCCCGGCGGGGGTGGGGCAGGCGGCGTGGTGGATGACGATGCCCGTGGCGTCGCTGCCCAGGCGCACATAGCCCCAGTCGATCTCGTTCCAGCGCCGGTTGATGGCGCGCTCCAGCGCCTCCAGCGTGGCCTGCTCTTCCAGCGGTAGCTCGCCGGCAAGCTGGCCGCCCAGATGGCGCAGGAAGGCGTCGGCGTCGGCCTGGCTGGTGTTGCGGTAGAGCTCGGTGAACAGCAGCGGCAGGAAGGCGCGCCACTGTGGCGAGCAGTGCCGGCGGGCGTGATGGGTCAGCAGTGCCTGGCTGTCGATGGCGTCGCCTTGGGGCATCACGGGGTTCCTCCCAGGTGGTAGCGCAGATAGAGGTTGGCGGAGGTGTCTTCGTAGTCGCCGAAGCTGTTGTAGTTGAGCCCGCCACCGACGCTCAGCGCGGGGTTGAGTCGGTACTCCACGCCGCCGCCGGCGGAAAGGCCCAGGCCGCTCTCGTCGGTGGCAGGGTAGCGCGATTCGGCCAGGCCGCCGAGCTGTACCAGGGTGTCGGCCACGGCCTGGGCATCGGGGTCGGTTGGGAAATAGGCGTTGCCGTCGGTGGAGTAGGCCTGGTAGCCGGGGGTCAGGTGGGCCTCGTAGCTGAGCTTGCCCTGTTCGGCCTGATAGCGGATCGGGAAGGAGACGCTGACGTACTCCTAGGGGCTGAAGTAGCCGCCATGGCCGTAGGTGAAGCGGCTCAGATCCTCGTCATAGGCCATCAGCCCGAGGTGGATGCCGGTCTGCAGCTGGTGGTGCTCGCTGTTGATGGGGCGCACATAGCCGCCCGCCGCGAGCTCGACGCTGCTGTTGTCGGCGACGTTGTGGCCGGTGTAGCGGTAGGCGCCCAGTTCGGCATACAGGCCGCCGTCGTCGCTGTCGTGGCTGATGCCCAGGCTGCCGCCGGTCTTGACCACGCCGCCCCAGCTGTCGCCGGTGAAGGCGTCCTGGGTGCCGGCGTAGGAGAGCAGGCTGTCGGTCACCGCGCGCTGCTCGGCCTTGAACGACAGCCGGGTGGTGTCGTTCAAGGCCGGGTGCCATTCGATGCCGCCCACCAGGTTGGTGCGCTCGAAGCCGAGTGGCGTGGAGCCGATATCCATCGACAGGCTGTCGCCGGCATAGCCCAGGGCGATGCCGGTGCCGGTGTCGCGTTGATGTTCGGGGTCGGCGGCGCTGCCCACCGCCTGCAGGCGGCCGCGTAACAGGGCGACCTCGTCCTCCAGGCGGGCGCGGCTGGCCTCCAGGGCGGCGGCGCTGTCGCCATCCAGCTGGCTGGCCTGGTCAAGCGCCGCCAGGTCGAGTTCGTCGCCGAGGAAGCGTTGCAGCAGGTCGCGCTGGCTCTCGGTGAGGCTGACCAGTTCGAAGCCGCTTTCGAATAGCGGGTTGCGCGCCAGGGCGTCGTCGAACAGCTCGCGGGCGGCCTCGGCCTCGCCCACCAGGCGCTGCTGTTCGGCGGCGGGCAGGTTGGGGTCCTCCAGCGCCAGGGCGGCGCGCTGATCGGCCTGGAAGTAGGCCGACCCGGTCTGTTCGATCTGATCCAGTATCGGGCTGATGTCCGACAGCGAGGCATCCAGCGTGCGGGCGCCCTCGCTGAGGGTGGTGCGTCCCAGGCGCTGGCGCAGCGAGGCGGTGTCGGCGGTGCCGGCATCCAGGCGCACCGGGGTGATCTGCAGCGAAAGGCGGGCGTCATCCAGCGGCACCCAGGAGATCTCCAGCGGCATGGAGAGGGTGTCGAGTTGACTGAGCCCGGAGTCGCCGTTGCGCATGGCCAGGGAGACGCCGCCATCGAAGCGTGGCGCGCGCTCGCGCTGGATCTCGGCGATGCGCGTGTCGATGCGTGCCGCAAGGCTGGTGCCCGCCGTGGCCGTGGTGCCGAGGCCCGAGCCGCTTGCGTCGGCCACGCCCACGCCGCCCGGCAGCCAGCCAGGGCGCGCGCTGCCCTGTGTACCTGCGCCGGTACTGGCCACGCTATCCCGGAAGGGGTTGCCGGGTTCGCCACCGCCGCCCCCTGCGCCCAGGCTGGCCACCGGGGTCTGGCGGGGCAGGGCGCGTCGCGCCGCCTGCAGGTAACTCAGCGCCTCGCGGTTGTTGCCGCTGCGCTGGGCGATGTCTGCCGCCACCATCAGCAGCTCGGGGGAGTCGTTCAGGCGGTTGCCATGCCGGCCCAGCAGTTGCCGGGCCCGCGGCAGCTGGCCGCTGTCCAGGGCGGCCTGCAGGGCGCCGGCCAGCGCCTCGTCGCTTTGTGGATGGCGGCGCAGGGCGTAATCGAACACCTCGGCGGCCTGGCTGGGCTTGTCACCCTGGGCGTAGAGCCTGCCCATGGCGAGCAGCAGGGCTTCATCGTCGGGGGCCTGGCGCAGCGCCGGGGCGAGCACGTCGTAGGCGCTGGCCAGGCGGCCCTGCTGGCGCAGGCGGTCGGCGCTGATCACGGCGATGCCCCGGGCAAGCTCGTCGAGCTGGCGGCGCTCGCCCATCGACAGCGCCGGGCTGGCCTGCCAGGTGTCGAGAAGGCCCTGGGCCTCGGCCAGCTGGCCGTGGCGGGCCAGCACCAGCAGGTGCGGCGCGAACTCGGCCGGCGCGTCCGGGGTGCCGGCGCCGAGATCGCGCCGAACCCAGTTGAGCGCCTCCTGCTGCCTGCCGGCATCGCTGAGCATCAGGGCGATCTCGCCGGCGCTGGCGGCGTCCAGTTCGGGGTCCTGATAGAGCTGTTGCAGGCGGGCATCGGCGGCGAAGCTGCCGGTGGCCAGCATGTCGGCGAGGCTCGCCAGCTGCTCCGGGCGGCGGCTGCGTTGCAGCAGCTCGGTGAGCTCCTGGTCGCGCTGCGCGGCGGGGATGCCGCTAACCAGGCGCTCGGCCTGGCGCCAGCGCCCCTGCTCGGCGGCCAGCAGCGCCGCGGCATGGCGCTGTGCGACGCTGGCATTGGGCCCCAGCAGGGGGCTCATCAGCCATTCGGCCTCGCTGTCGCGATCTTGCTGCACCAGCAGGCGCGCCAGGTCCAGGCGCACCCAGGGGTCCTGAGGGGCGATGGTGATGGCCTGGCGCAGGGTGGCCTCGGCCTCTTCACGGGGCTGCTGGGCGGCCTGGTCGCGCAGCACCTGGGCGCGGCTCTGGCTGAGGTCGCCAAGGCTCTCCTGGGCGGGGGCCGGCAGCGATTCGGCCATCGCCATGGCCTCGTCCCAGCGCTGTTGTTCGCGCAGCACCTGGATCATGCCCAGGCGCGCCTCGACGTTGCCGGGGGCGTCATCCAGCACGCCAAGGTAGGCCTGTTCGGCGGCCCCCACCCGACCCAGGCGGCGCAGGATGTCGGCCTCGAGCAGGCGTGCCGAAAGGCCGGCCTCGCCGCCTTCCTGGGTCAGCGGGCGCACCGTGGTCAGGGCTCGCTCCAGTTCGCCACCTTCGCTCTGGCGTCGCGCCTGACCCAGTCGCGCGTAGAAGTTGGCGCTGCGGTAGGCCCCCAGCCATTCGGCACGCCGTTCGGGGGCCAGCTCCATGGCCTGGCCGAGCAGTTGGCGTGCCTCGTTGAAACGCTGGCGTCGTAGTGCCGCCAGCCCCAGGCCGGCGATGGCCTCGGCGTCTTCGGGGTTCTCCTCTCGCGCGCGGGCGAAGGCCTGCTCGGCCTCGCTGAGCCGCCCCTGGTTCAGCGCCTGGTAGCCGGCGCTGCGACTGCCCTGCACCATGCGCTGCTCGAAGGTGGCGAGCATGGCGTCGTCGCCGGTGGCCTGGGCGAAATCGGCATACAGGGCTTCGTCGGCCGGGGTGGCATCCAGCCACTCCAGCGCCTGGCGCCAGGCGCCCTGCACGTCCTGGCCCTGGGCGTGCAGTTCGGCCAGGCGCTCGATGCCCTGGCGGCGGGTGCCGTCCCGGTAGGTCAACACTTCGGCATAGGCGCGGGCCAGGGCACGGTTGCCGGGCTGCGCCTGGTGGCGGCGCTCGAGTTGCTGGCGGGCTTCGTCCCAGCCGCCCTGGGTGCCGGCCAGGGTCTGGTAGTACTCCAGCGCCAGGTTGGGCGGCGGGGTATCGCCGCCGAACAGCTGGCGGTAGCCGGCCACTGCCTGCTCGGCCTGGCCCTGGCGAGCCAGGGTACGCACGCGTTCGAGTTCGGCGGCGGGAATCTGGCGCGCCATGCGCCCAAGGGCCAGGCTTTGCACGCGTTCGTCGTCGCCATTCAGCCGCTCCAGGCGCGCCGAGAGCCGGGCCGCCTCGTCGGTATCCCCCTGCTCGAGCGCCAGCGCCGCCAGGCGATAGAGGACCTCGCTGTCGTTGGGTTGGCTGTCGAGGTAGCGGCTCATGACCTGGCGGGCGAGGTCGGGGCGCTGGTTCTCGATCCAGAAGTCGGCCTGGTCGAGCAGCGCCTGTTGAGCCGGTGTACGCGTGGCGTCCGTCTGCGCCAGCAGCGGTGCGGTGCTGCCCAGCAGCATCAGCGTGAGCAAACCGATCAGCGGCTTGTGTGTCATGTGGCCACTCTCCTCTTGGCGCGCCGCTCCAGCCAGCGATGCAGGGTGATGACGGCGAGGCCCATCAAGAGCCCCATGACGATCAGCATGAGGGTGCCGTACTGTCGCACCCACCAGCGCAGCTGGCGGTGCCAGGCCATGTCGCTGAATGCCTGCAGATGCCCCACGCGGTAGCTGGTGACGGCGTGAGAGGCGTCGATCACGGCCAGGTCACCGTGGATTCTGCCCTCACGGTCGGCTTCCATCAGCGCCTGTGCCTGGCCTGGCAGGCGTTGTGGTTCACTGCCGGTGAAGATGACCACGCTGCGCTCGGCGCTCCAGGGAGAGGGGAAGCCGAGGGCGGCGCCTCCCGTCTGACCGCTGGTCAGGATGGTGTTGCCCGTGAGCCGGGGTTGGAACCAGGTGTCGGGTCGCAGCCAGCGGCGCAGGTCGTCCACCAGGCCGCGCTGACGCAACCGTAGCTGCTGGCCGGTGACCTGGAAGGGGGAGCTCGCCAACAGCGAATGGTCGGAGAGGTCCGCCAGCGGTGCGACCACCAGCAGATGCTGGTCACGCTGGGGGGCGTTGGCCGACAGCGCGGTGGTGACGCCGAGCCCCAGCGCCGGGGTCTGGCTGGCGGCGCCCAGGTGTGCCAGCAGTTCAAAGGCGGTCTGGATCAGCGGGCTTGGGGGTGTCTCGGGCAGCATCAGCGTGGTGCGGCTGAGGTCCGGCTGCTGGGTAAAGGGAAAGCCGGCCTGGGCCATCAGGCGCAGGTCGGGCTGGACGTACAGTCGACTGGCCTGGCTGACATCCAGGTGCGAGTCGGTGTCGATGCGTGCGCTGATATTGAGCGGCAGGTCGGGGTTGCAGGCCTGTTCTTCCCGCGGGCGGTGGCGGAAGTAGAGCTGCAGCCGATTCTCCACGTAGAGGCGCTCCTCGGGGATGGGGATGGTGGCGTGCTGTTCCCGGGGGGCACCCCCGGGCTGCAGGAGGTCGCGCAGGGAGCGCCACAGGCTGCGTTCGGCGGCGGGCAGCGAGGTGATGTACTCGCCATTCAGGCTCACCTCCAGCTCGGAGCGGTAGGGGTCGAGCCATTCGGCATCGGGAAACGCGTATGTCAGTTCTAGTTCGGGACGCTGGCCGGGCCAGAAGTAGAGGTCCGGCGGCAGGGTAAAGGGAATGTCCAGCGGCTCAGGGCGGGCGCCATCGACGATGAGGGGCTCATCCTGCGCCCCCATTAACTCACCGAGCGCCAGGCGCGAGCGGGTCAGTTGCCAGCTGGAGGATGGCGCTTGCGCTGGCTCGGCGGTGTCCTCGGGGGTCACCGGGACCACGTTGCTTTCCATGGAGGCGAAGCGGGCGGCCAGATGGCGGGCGGCGACGCCCAGTTCCCAGGCGTCGCGGCCGGTGACCCACAGCAGGCGGTGCTGGTTGCCGGCGGGGTGAGGCAGGCTGGCGATCAGCGGTCCGGGTACCGGCGGTAGCGCCAGTCCGGCGATTTCGGTCTCCGGCGTGGCCAGCAGGATGCTGTGCTGGGCCGGGAGCTCCCCCAGGTGCACCGGCAGCGAGAGGCGGCGGTAGTCGGCCAGGCCGCCGAGCATGGCGGCGATGATGCCGCCGGCTTCCAGCACGGCGTCTTCCGGGGCCTGCGGCAGCACGATGGGCAGCTGCCAGTCATCCATATCGGCGGGGTCGAGGAAGGGCAGCGGGAAGTCAGCCAGGTGCTGGGTGGCAGGCAGCACCATGCCATCGATCGTCAGCTGGGTGCGGGGTTCCAGCTCCAGCCAGATGGCATCGTTGAACAGCGTGTTGCACTGCTCGCGGGTGGCGCCGCTCAGGCTGACCAGCAGGGTGTTGTAGGGCACCATCAGTTCGGGCGGAATCTCGACCTCTACATCGGTGCCTTCGGCGGAGTAGCGGTCCAGCGGTATCCGCTCCAGGGCGATGCCGTTGAGCTCAAGGTCGAGGTAGCTGCCATCCACCAGCAGTTCGGGCGAATGGCGAAGGGCCAGTGTCAGGCGAGCCGCGGTGGCCAGCTGGGCCTGGGGAAGCGAGAACGCGATGCCGGCCTGGGCACCATGCCCGCTCAGGCGCAGGCTGTCGCGACCGGTCAGCTGCTCCAGGCTCAGGGTGTGGGTGAGCATGGCCCCTTGCGCGCTGGCTTCGACGCCAGACAACGTGTCGTCGACGATGCCCAGCGATGCCAGCGGGGCGGAGGGCAATACCTGTTCCGCGCCGGGGACTGGGTCGGCGTCGGAGCCGCTGGCAGTCGGCTGCGCGGTGGTCGCCGGCCGAGGCTGGGGGGAGGTCTGGGCCTGGGCCTGCAGGGAGTGCAAGATGCCGGCGGCGAGTAGCAGCACCAGCAGCAGCCACCATAGCCAGGCGCGGCTGCGCTTGGTGGGTTGCGTTCCCCGCCCCGGGCTGCCGTTGAGGCGGGCATCGCGCCAGCGGGAGAGGAACAGCCCGAAGATGGACTGCAGCACCATGCCCAGCGAGTGCAGGGGGCGATCATGGGGCGTGCGCGTGCGCTCCAGCCAGCCGTCGGAGCTGCCCATGACAAGCCCCACCAGGCGTCGCCTCTGGCGTACCTTCATCTCCTCGAAACGCAACCGCAGCGAGCGTCCGTCCTGGCACACCTTGTGCACCGGGATGATGAGCAACTCATGGTCGTTGGCGATCTCGACATGCTCGATATCGCCGGCGGGTGGCTGCTCTGCCCCCAGTCGGACGTGGGCACCGGTCATGGAGATATCCACCGTGGTGGCGTGCAGGGTATGGCCGTTGCTTAGATAGAGCACTGCTTGCCGCTGCAGGGGCAGCCTGACGGCCTGCCGGGCCTGCTTGCGTTCGCTGCCCACGGCGATGGCGGCGAGCAGGAACAGTGAGCTTAACGTTGCCCAGGAGACGTTGAAGATCAGCACACCGACTTCGGTGGCATCGGCATCCCACCAGTAGAGCCGAAAGATGCCCCAGAGCGTGGCAGAGAAGGTCAGCGCCACCACGAAAATCTGTGGTCGGGTGGTGTGGAAGTCGAAGTAGTTGTGCGTCAGTACACCGCCCTTTTCGGTGACGTTGAAGCTCCCCCTGTTGGGAGCAAACAGGGTGACCAGTGCCGGTTTGAGCAGATGAAAGGCCAGCACCGTTTCGTAGATCTCGTTCCACAGGGTGTAACGATAGCGGCCGTTGATCCAGGAGTTGGCATAGACCACGCAGAACAGGTGAGGCAGCACGTAGACCGCGACCATGCCGGGCGAGGCTTCGATGATGTTCAGGCCGAACAGCAGGTAGGCCAGCGGCGCGGTAAGAAATACCACCCTGGCCAGCGGGAACTGGAAATGCAGCATGGCACTGAGGTAGCAGAGGCGCTGGGCGAGGCTGAGCCCGCGACCGAACAGCGGATTGTCGCGCCGGAAGATCTGGGTCATGCCGCGGGCCCAGCGGGCGCGCTGGCCGATATGCAGGGCGAGGCGTTCGGTGGCGAGGCCCGCCGCCATGGGTTCCTTGATGAAGGCGGTCGACCAGCCCCGGCGCTGCAGTTTAAGCGCGGTGTGGGCATCCTCGGTGACCGTTTCGGTGGCGAACCCGCCGATATCGTCCAGCGCCTTGCGCCGAATGACCGCACAGGAACCACAGAAGAAGCTGGCATTCCAGAAGTCGTTGCCCTGCTGAACCGGGCCATAGAAGAGGTCGCCTTCGCGGGGCATCCGTCGCCCGGCGACCAGGTTGCGTTCGAAAGGGTCTTGTGAATAGAAATAGTGCGGGGTCTGCACCAGGGCCAGTGTGGGGTCGGTCAGGAACTGGCCGACGGTCTTCTGCAGAAAGAAACGCGTGGTGATGTGATCGCAGTCGAAGATGCAGATCAGCTCACCATGGGTTTTGCCCATGGCGTTGTTGAGGTTGCCCGCCTTGGCATGGGTGTTGTCCTCCCGGGTGATATAGCCCGCCCCGCAGGCAGAGGCGAAAGCCCCGAACTCGGGGCGATGACCATCGTCTAGCAAGTAGATCTTGAGAAGATGGCGCGGGTACTCGAGGTTCTGCGCGGCCAGGACCGTATCCTTTACCACGCTGAGGGGTTCGTTGTAGGTAGGGATATAGACGTCGATGCTGGGCCAGTGCTGGGTGTCTGCCGGCAGGTTGACCGAGCGCCGCTCGATGGGTCTGGCCATCTGGAAGAAGCTCACCACCAGTACCAGCCAGGCATAGAGCTCCGCCGCCAGCAGCCCGGCGCCGAGCGCACTTTCGAGCCAGCTTGACGTGACGATGGTTTCCGAGAGGCGCCAGTAAAGGTAGCGGGTGGAAGAGAGTACGGTGATCAGGATGATGAACAGCCTCACCCGCTGGGTTCTGACCCGTGCAGCGATCAGCAGAACCACACAGATCGCTATGCCCAGCACCAGTTGGTGCTCGATCGGCAGCGGCGTGCTGACGAATATCGCCGCCGCCAGCAGAAAGAGGATGGCTACCAGCCAGTTAACCAGACGTCCCACTCTCGGCTCCTTGAGATGCGAGTAGCCACCGGTACAGGTTCTGGGCCAGGTGCTCGAAGTCGACCAGCGCCGCGGAGCCTGGTGAATAGAGCCTCAGCGGCTGCTGTGCGGCGAGGGCCTCGGGCAGCGCCTCGTCGCGATGCACGGTGCCCAGCAGCCTGGGCCCCAGGCGTTGGCGAAGGTATTGGGTGATGTCCTGGGCCAGGTGATGGCGCAGGTCCATCAGGTTGAGAACAAAAAAGCGACGACTCTCAGCCGCCGGCGGCAGGAAGTCACCCGATTCCAGCTCCGGGAGTACGCTCAGTGAGGCGCTGTCGGGCATCAGCACCACGCAGTAAACCGGCGACAGCGCTTTGACCGCTTGCAGCGCGGCGCTGTCGCCCGGGGGGAGGTCGGCCAGCAGTACGGCATTCGGAGCATCGGCGATGGCCTTGAGATTACGCGACAGCAGATCGCTGTGGAGAATGGCGTCGTTGAAGCGCTGCCTTTCGGCACGTGAGGTGGTGCCGAACGGCAGTAGCGCGATGCCGCTGTCGGTTTCCAGCAGGGCGCTTTTCCAGTCGGCGCCGGGGGTCACCAGGCCGGCAATGCCGTTACGCTGGGCTAGCGATAGCCCGAAATGCAGGCGCAGGGCGTTCTGGGGATCCAGATCCACGGCGCTGACCTTGAGGCCGAACTGCTGAATCGCCATGGCGAGGTTGGCGGTGAGGGTCGTCTTGCCGACACCACCCTTGGGGGACACCACACAGATGCAGCTCATGAACCACCCTGTTGCGCAATGGCGTGCAGTAGGGGCTTGAGCGGTGTTTCTTCACCTGTCTGGGGCGCTGGCGCGGGTTGGCTATATCCGCTGAAAAGTTTGCCGAAGGCCGGTTCGCCAGAAGTGCCGCCTGCCTGAGGTGATGTGTTCTGGGCTGCGTGAGGCGCCGGTTCGGTCGCCGAGGATGCCGCCGGCAGTGGCGTCGGTTCATGCGCGACAGGCGTTGGTGTGTCGAGGGGCGCTTGCCAACTGGAAGCCGTCGCTGGGGGCGCCGAATCAGGTTCGCCAACGGGTGGCACCGGTGGTATTGATCTGGTCAAGGGGGTAACCGTGGAGAGGTGCCCGTACCCCGGCGTTGGTGCCTGGGCATGAGTAGCCTGCTGGGGGAGCTGTTCGAGTTCGCTGATAAGCGACCAGGACGAGGCGACCTGCTGGGCCGACGCCTGCTCGGAGAAGTGATGCAGGGCGGGCGTTTCGCCTGCCTTGTCAGCGCTGCTCTTGTCGTCTGCCATGGCGTGCCCCCCTGTATTGGCCACCCTCTTGACCCCTTCCCGTGATCCCATGAGACGGCGCGAGATTACCCAGCTGCTTGCGCCAACTTTGGGGCATCTACGCTGAGGGACGCGCCCGATGGCAGGCGATTTGCCGGGGTCTCGGGCATCGATGGGGTCGGCTTCACATAATTAATATTTCGTTACTGGCTGTAACATAGCCTGTTTTAGACTGAAGAGTCAAGGGATTCCCGTTGCTCGAGGAAAGTACTATGGTCCCAGTTGATGGTGGTCAACCAGATGCTGGGCAGGGGGAATTTGCGGCGAAGGCTGGGGATAACGGGGAGGGGGGTGGCGCCCCCATCAGGATTCGAACCTGAGACCTTCCCCTTAGGAGGGGGACGCTCTATCCAGCTGAGCTATAGGGGCGCTGCGGGGCAGCATTATAGGGAAACCGGCCGCGGAGGGGAACCGGTGACACCGGGCGGATGCGGGCATGAGCCCGATGCGGCTTGCGGGTAGAATGCCGGTATCTCCGTTCAAGGTAGCCCGATGACCACGCCCGCGTCCCCGCTCTCCGCCCATGGCGACCGCCACTTCGATGGCCTGGCCGACAAGTTCGCCGCAAGCCTCTACGGCGGTGCGCGCGGCGAGCTGCGCCTGGCGCTGCTCGACCGCCTGCTGCCGGAGGTGCTCGACCTCGCGGGCCAGCCGGTGCTCGACGTGGGCGGCGGCCTGGGGCAGCTGGCGGCGTGGTTCGCCGGGCGCGGCCATGCGGTCACCCTCGCCGAGCCCTCCCTGGAGATGCTGGCGCATGCCCGGGAGGCGCTCCTGGCAACATCGGGTGAACGCGAGGTCACCTTCCTGCCGGTGCCGCTGCAGGCGCTGCCCGAGCAGGCTCGCGGCCCCTGGTCGCTGATCGCCTGCCATGCGGTGCTGGAGTGGCTAGGCGACCCGCGGGCTGCACTCGCCACCCTGGCCGGGCTGCTGGCGCCGGGCGGCCAGCTCTCGCTGATGGTCTTCAATCGCGACGCGCTGCGCTTCTCCAACGTGATCAAGGGCAACCTGGAGAAGGCCCTGGCCGACCGCCTGGAGGGCAAGGGGCTGCGCCGGCGGCTGACGCCGATCTCGCCGCTGACCCATGCCCAGGTCATGGCCTGGTGCGACGAGCTCGGCCTGGAAGTCCGTGCCGTGGCCGGCGTGCGGGTCTTCCACGACTACCTGCGCCAGCCGCCGGATCGCGACGACGAGCGCGAACGCTTATTGGAACTCGAGTGGCGCTACTGCCGGGCCGAGCCCCACTGGCGGCTGGGCCGCTACCTGCTCCACACCCTGGTGCGCCCCGACGCACCGCCTTCCCCCGCCGAGGAGCCCCTGTGATGACACACCCGACCCCGCCTGCCGAGAGCCCGGTCTGCCAGCTGCTGGAGCGCCAGGCCGCCGACTATCGCGGCTGGTGGTGGGTGGCCCCACCCCAGGATGCCTGGTTGGCGTCGGGGCAGGGGGTGGCCGTCAGCGCCGACCTGGCGCTGCGCCAGGCGTGGCAGGCCGCCGGGCGCGCGGCGCTCTCGCCCTTTGCGGCGGGATCCGCAGGTGATGTGGGTACGCCGGCCGGGGCGGTGCTGTTCTGGCCCAAGAGCCATGCCCTGGGCGAGTGGTGGCTGCTGTGGCTGTGCGCCACGCTACCCAAGGGCACGCCGCTGCAGCTAGTGGGTGAGAACCAGGGCGGCATCAGGCGGGTGCTCAAGGTGCTGGCGGCACTCGGGCTGGGCTGTCGCAAGCTCGACAGCGCGCGGCGCTGCTCGCTGTTCGAGACCCGCCTCGGGCGTGTCGGCATCGACCCCGATGCCGCCTGGACCACCTTCGATGCCGAGCTGGGCAGCGAGCGGCTGACCCTGACCAGCCATCCCGGGGTATTCGGCCACGGCAAGCTGGATGACGGCACCCGATTGCTGATCAAGACCCTGTCAGGAGAGGGGAGGGCGCCCATTGGTCTTGCGGGCGATGTCCTCGATCTGGGCTGCGGCGACGGCATCCTGGCCGCCTGGCTGGCGCGTCAGGGGGCAGGAGTCACCGCGGTGGATGTCAACGCCTTCGCGGTGGAGGCGACCCGGCGCAGCCTGGCGGCTAACCAACTCGCCGGCGAGGCCTTGTCTGGAGAAACGCTGGAGAGTGATGTCTTCTCGGCGCTGGATGGTCGGGTCTTCGATGCCATCGTCAGTAATCCGCCGTTCCACCAGGAGCGTGCCATCGACTACGGGCCGGCGGCACGGTTGATCGGTGAGGCGCCGGAGCACCTGCGGCCTGGTGGCGCGCTGGTCATCGTAGCCAACGCCTTCCTGCCCTATCCCGACCTGCTCGAACGCGCCTTCGGCGGCTTCGAGATCCTCGCCGACGACCGCCGCTTCCGGGTCTACCGGGCGGTCAGGCGCTGAAAGGGCGGCCCCTCACTGCGTCGGATCGCGGTAGTCGATCTGGGTGATGATCCAGGTGGTCTCGCCACCCGGGGCGGCTACCGTCACCTCCTCGTCGAGTGGCTTGCCCAGCAGCGCCTTGGCCAGGGGGGAATCGACACTGATCCAGCGCTTGTCCGGGGCGATCTCGTCGTGGCCGACGATGCGAACCTTCATCTCCTCGCCTTCCTCGTCCTCCAGGGTGACGAAGGCGCCGAAGTAGACCTTCCCGGTATCCGCCGGCAACCGATCCACCACCGTCAGCTCGTCGAGGCGCTTGGTCAGGTAGCGGATGCGCGCGATGACCCGGTTGAGCTCCTTCTTGTTGTAGGTGTAGTCGGCGTTCTCGGAGCGGTCGCCCAGGGCGGCGGCCTCGCCCACCTTGGCGGAGAGGGCGGGGCGCTTGACCCGCGAGAGATGGTCGAGGATGCCACGCAGCCGCTCGGCGCCCTCGGCGGTGATCAGGTTGCTCTTGGGCTCCTGGCGCGGGTCCTTGGCCGGATCGCGCCAGCGGGTCATGTTGCGGCCTTTCATGGTATTCCTCGCTAGATTGCGTCTGGCGGGACCATACGCCATGCGCTCGGGGTGGCCAAGCCGCTGGCCAATCATTCAAACGTTCGTTACATTTCAGGGCGGGAGCACAATACCAACACCCCGAAGGAGATCCGATATGCCGCGTCGTCGTCTGCTGAATACCGCCATGGGCCTGGGGCTGAGCCTCGGTCTCGCCGTCCTGCCGCTGGCCGCTGCCCATGCCTGGGAGGCCCGCGTGGAGGGCATGAAGAACCACTGGGAACGCCTGATTACCGAGCAGCCCGAGGGGCAGCGCAGCGATGGCTTGAAGGCCCTGGCCGGCCAGGCCGAGCGGCTGGTGGCGGAGCACCCCGACGCGGCGGTGCCGCTGGTGTGGCAGGGCATCATCGAGGCCTCTTGGGCCCGCGAGCGCAGCGGCTTGGGGGCGCTCTCCAGCGCCAAGCGTGCCCGGGAGGCGCTGGAGCGCGCCGTCGAGCTCGATCCCCGGGGCCATAATGGTTCCGCCTACGTCACCCTGGGCGCCCTCTACGATCGCGTGCCGGGCGGGCTGATGGGTTTCGGTGACAGCGCGACCGCCGAGGCGATGTTTCAGCAGGCGCTTTCGATTCGCCCCGACGGCATCGACGTCAACTTCTACTATGCCGCCTTCCTCGAGGAGGAGGGGCGCCTGGACGAGGCTCGCGAGCATGCCCGCCGGGCGGTGGAGGGCGAGGCCCGCCTCGATCGCCAGGCCTCCGACGAGGCGCTGCGCGAGCAGGCGCGCGAGATGCTCGCCCGGCTCTGACGCCGCGGCGGCGGTTGGCATCCACGCCTCGGGTCACGATAATGGGTGTCTTTGCGCCAGCGGAGGCCGCCATGAGTGACACGCCAGAGGTACCCGGCCCGGCAACGGCGGCGCCTTACACCCGCGCCGATGTGGAACTGCTGGAGCGGCACTGCCTGCATCAGGGCTTCTTCCGGCTCGAGGAGCTGCGCCTGCGCCACCGCCTGTTCGAGGGAGGCTGGAGCCAGCCCATGGTGCGCGAGGTGCACCATCGCCACGATGCCGTGGGGGTGCTGCTCTACGACCCCGAGCGCGACGCCGTGGCCCTGGTGGAGCAGTTCCGCGCCGGCGCCCTGGAGGACCCCGAATCGCCCTGGAAGCTCGAGGTGGTGGCGGGGCTCGTCGAGCGTGGCGAGAGCACCGCCGAGGTGGCGCGCCGTGAGGCGCTGGAGGAGGCCGGCTGCGAGGTGGGCGAGCTCATCGAGCTTCACACCTACTACCCGAGCCCCGGGGCCTGCGACGAGCGGGTCACCCTCTACTGCGGCCTGATCGACAGCCAGGGCCTCGGTGGGGTGCATGGCCTCGACGAGGAGCACGAGGACATCCGCGTGCATGTGCTGCCGTTTGCGCGGGCCTGGGAACTCCTGCAGGCTGGACGACTCGACAATGCCATGTGTCTGATCGCCTTCCACTGGCTGGCGGGCGAGCGGGCCTCATTGCGAGCGAGGAGGTAGCGTGCCGAACAGAAACGCCTATGTGACCGACCTCAAGAGCCTGCAGGGCGAGTGCAGCGTCAACTACCTGCGGCTTGTGCGCCTGATGGGCGAGCTGGAGCCGGGCGAGACCCGTGAGGTGGAGCTGGTGAGCCATGGCCGCCGGGTGGGCGAGCTGTGTCTCAAGCTCCAGGAGCGTGCGCCCTATACCAGCATCGTGCGCGTCTCCCAGCGCGGCATCCTCGACGACTACCTCGAGACGCCACGCATGCGGGTGCACCTCTACCACGACGTGCGCATGGCCGAGGTGACCGACTTCCAGCGCCAGCGCCACTTCCACGGTCGCTACCGCTATCCCAATGCCCAGATGCACCAGCCAGACGAGAAGCTTCAGCTCAACCGCTTCCTCGGCGAGTGGCTGGAGCATGGCCTGGCCCACGGCCACTCCCTGGACCTGCCCGAGCTTCCCTGACTGAAGCCCTGAAGCGCTGCCCTGAAACATCGCCTCAAGCGTCGCCGCGAAACTGCCTCCCGGATTCACCCCGAGCCATTGATGCCCCCGGAGTCCTGCCATGCCCCGCCTGATCCAGATCAGCGACTGTCACCTGTGTGCCGACCCTCGGGCCCGCGGCCGGCGCGGTGTTCCGCTGCGCCAGCTGGAGGCGGTGGTGGCGGCCGTCAACCATGAGCGGCCGGATCGGGTGCTGGTTACCGGGGACATCAGCAACGACGACAGCCCTGCCTCCTACGCCCTGGCCAGGCGCACCCTGGACGCCCTCGAGGCCCCCTGGGAGTGGTTGCCCGGCAATCACGATGTGATCGAACCCATGGCCGCCACCCGGCCGTTGCCGGCGGAGCTGACACTCGGCAACTGGCGCATCCTGCTGCTCGATACCCACCTGCCCGGCAAGCCCCATGGCGAGCTTGGCGCGGCGGCCCTGGAGGCGCTGGCCCGGCGCCTAGCCGCAGACCCGGTGCGGCCGGTGCTGATCGCCATGCACCATCCACCCCTGGAAGTGGGCTCCGCCTGGCTGGATGCCATCGGCCTGCGGCATGCCGAGGCGTTCTGGGAGACCCTGGCACCCTTTACCGGGGTGCAGGCGATCCTCTGCGGGCATATCCACCAGGCCTTCGTGGGCCGCCATGCAGCGGGAGAGCGCGAGATCATGGTCTACGGCTGCCCCTCCACCATCGACCCCTTCCTGCCGGGCAGCGAAGATTTTGCCGTCGACCCGGTCGCCCGACCCGGCTATCGCGTCGTCGACCTGGACGGCGTGGGCCTTGCGACCCGGGTAGAACGGGTCGATATCCATAGATAAGTTATAAAAAGATAGATATTAATTCTTTTGGGTTATTATTGGGTCGGCGTTACCCTGCTTGGCATCGACATGTTTCACGTCATCTTTGCCACGTCATGCGAGGTAGCCAGCCATGACCCTTCTTCAAGCTCCCCAGCGTGCGGCGTCGCCCGCGACAGGTGTCACCGCGCCCGACCCACGGCGGCTCACCCACCTCAAGCAGCTCGAGGCGGAATCGATCCATATCATCCGCGAGGTGGTGGCCGAGTTCGCCAACCCGGTGATGCTCTACTCCATCGGCAAGGACTCGGCGGTGATGCTGCACCTGGCCCGCAAGGCCTTCTATCCGGGCCCGCCACCCTTTCCGCTGCTCCATGTGGACACCACCTGGAAGTTTCGCGAGATGATCGCCTTCCGTGACCGCATGGCGAAGGAGGCGGGCATGGAACTGCTGGTGCACACCAACGAGGAGGGGCGCGCCGCGGGCATCAACCCCTTCGACCACGGCTCCAGCGGCTATACCGACGTGATGAAGACCCAGGCCCTCAAGCAGGCCCTGGACAAGTACGGCTTCGATGCCGCCTTCGGCGGGGCGCGTCGCGACGAGGAGGCGAGCCGCGCCAAGGAGCGAGTGTTCTCCTTCCGCGACCGCTTCCATCGCTGGGATCCCAAGAACCAGCGCCCCGAGCTCTGGAACCTCTACAACGCCCGGGTCAACAAGGGCGAGTCGATCCGCGCCTTCCCGCTCTCCAACTGGACCGAGCTGGACATCTGGCAGTACATCTACCTGGAGGGCATTCCCATCGTGCCCCTCTACCACGCCGCGCCGCGTCCGGTGGTGGAGCGTGACGGCATGTTGATCATGGTCGACGACGAGCGCCTGCCGCTGGCGGCGGACGAGGTGCCCGAGGAGAAGTGGGTGCGCTTCCGTACCCTGGGCTGCTACCCGCTCACCGGGGCGGTGGAGTCGACGGCTGCCTCCCTGCCCGAGATCATCCAGGAGATGCTGCTGACCCGCACCAGTGAGCGCAGCGGCCGCGCCATCGACCACGACCAGGCCGGCTCCATGGAGAAGAAGAAGCGCGAGGGCTATTTCTGATGTCACACCAATCGACACTGATCGCCGACAACATCGAGCAGTACCTGCACGAGCACGAGAACAAGGACCTGCTGCGCTTCATCACCTGCGGCAGCGTCGATGACGGCAAGTCGACCCTGATCGGCCGGCTGCTGCACGACTCCAAGATGATCTTCGACGACCAGTTGGCGGCGATCACCCAGGCCTCGAAGAAGAGCGGGACCACCGGCGAGGAGGTTGACCTGGCGCTGCTGGTCGACGGCCTGCAGTCCGAGCGCGAGCAGGGCATCACCATCGACGTGGCCTACCGCTTCTTCTCCACCGACCGGCGCAAGTTCATCATCGCCGACACCCCGGGCCACGAGCAGTACACCCGCAACATGGCCACCGGCGCCTCCAATGCGAGCCTCGCCATCATCCTGATCGACGCACGCCACGGCGTACAGACCCAGACCCGCCGGCACAGCTTCATCGCCGACCTGCTGGGCATCCAGCACCTGGTGGTGGCGGTCAACAAGCTCGACCTGGTGGACTACTCCGAGGCGCGCTTCGAGGAGATCGTCGCCGAGTACCAGGCGATCGCCGAGAAGCTCTCCGCCCGGGACATCCGCTGCGTGCCGATCTCGGCCCTCAAGGGCGACAACGTGGTCAATCGAAGCGAGGCCATGCCCTGGTACACGGTCGACGGGAAGCCGGGGCCGACGCTGCTCGAGCTGCTGGAGACGGTGGAGGTGAGCCGCGACCGCAACCTCAGCGACCTGCGCCTGCCGGTGCAGATCGTCAACCGTCCCGACCTCGATTTCCGCGGCTATGCCGGCACCCTGGAGGCGGGATTGCTGCGCCCCGGCCAGGCGGTCAAGGTGCTGCCTTCGGGCAAGCGCTCCACGGTCGAGCGCATCGTCACCTGGGAAGGCGACCTGGAGGAGGCCTTTCCCGGCCAGGCGATCACCGTGACCCTGGCCGATGAGCTCGATATCTCCCGCGGCGACTGGATCGTCGCCGATGATGCCGAGGTGGCGCTCTCCCACGCCTTCGAGGCGGATATCGTGTGGATGCACGAGGAGTCCCTCGCGCCCGGGCGTCAGGTCGACATCCGCCTGGCGGGACGCTCGGTGGCGGGGCAGGTGAGCGCCATCGACTATCAGGTGGACGTCAACACCCTGGAGCGTCACCCTGCCGAGAATCTCGAGCTCAACGCCATCGCCCGCTGCCGGGTGACGCTCACCGCCGAGGTGCCACTGGATGAGTATGCGCGCAGCCCCGGCACCGGCAGCTTCATCGTCATCGACCGGCTGACCAACGTCACCGTGGGGGCGGGGATGATCCGCTCCATCGTGGAGGGTGAGGGCGAGCCGGCGAGCGCCACCGAGGTGGACTGGGCCGGTTTCGAGGTCGAGCTCAACGCCCTGGTGCGCAAGTACTTCCCGCACTGGGAAGCCAAGGACCTGCGCGAGCTGCTGCGTTAATGTCCTGCATGTCCCGCTTAAGGAGACCCGGGGGCAGGTCGTAGAGGGGGTCCTATGCCATGGATGGCATCGGTAGCGTACATGGAGGTATTTACAGCGCCCCCTTGAGACCTGTCGCCGGGGGTGCTCCGTGTGACTGGCTCGCGAAGGAAACCGGCTCTGGTAGGCTGTGTCCAAAGCGTCACAGTCGCCCCGGAGCCCACCCTCGATGATCGTTCTCGGCATTGCCCTGCTGCTGGCCCTCTTCCTGTTGCCCAACGTCTGGGCCCAATGGGTGCTCAAGCGCCACGCCCGCGGCCGCGACGACTACCCCGGCACCGGGGCGGAGCTGGCCGACCACCTGCTGCGCCGGCTGGGCATCGAGGGGGTCAAGGTGGAGCCCACTGAGCAGGGCGACCACTACGACCCCGCGGCGCGCCGGGTACGGCTCTCGCCGGCGGTCTACGCTGGACGCTCGCTTACCGCGGTGACGGTGGCGGCCCACGAGGTCGGCCACGCCATCCAGCACCATCGGGGCTATGCGCCGCTGCTGGCGCGTTCGCGGCTGGTGGCTGTGGCCCAGAAGGCCGAGAAGCTCGGAGCGCTGTTGATGATGGCGGCTCCGTTCCTGTTCCTGCTCACCCGCCTGCCCGGCGGACTCGCCATCGTCGTGGTCGCGGCGGTGATCAGCTTCGGCACCGCCGCGCTGGTCCACCTGGTGACCCTGCCGGTGGAGTTCGACGCCAGCTTCCAGCGCGCCCTGCCGCTGCTCAAGGAGTACATCCCGCCGGGCGACATGGCCGCTGCCCGGCATGTGCTGACCGCCTGTGCCTTCACCTACGTGGCGGCGTCACTCTCGAGCATTCTCAACCTGGGGCGCTGGCTGGTGATCCTCAGGCGTTAGGCTGTGATCAGGTTGACGTGAGGAGAGCCTCGATGCCCACACTGTTGCGCGAAGGGTCGTATCGTTTTTTCTTCTATAGCGATGAAGGCGATCCTCGAGAGCCACCACACGTTCACGTGACTGCCGGCGAACAGGTTGCGAAGTTCTGGCTGGAGCCCGTTGAGCTACAATCTAGCAAGCGTTTGCGTGCCCATGAGATCAACCAGTTACAAAAGCTGGTGGAGCGGCACCGAGAGGAGTTCCTGGAGGCATGGTATGCACACTTTGAACCTTGAGTCCGAACCGATTGCCGTCGATGTGAAATTCACCGCGGATGCCTTCCACGTCACACTCGAAGATGGTCGGGAACTGTCGATTCCGCTGGCCTGGTTCCCTCGACTGCTGCATGCCGCACCCGAGCAGCGTGCGCAGTGGGAGCTGATCGGACGGGGCGAGGGGCTGCATTGGGAAGCCCTGGATGAAGATATCTCCGTAGCTGGGCTGCTCGCTGGGCGTGGTGACCAGACGCGACGGAGCAAGCCGGCCGCTTGAAAGGCGGTAAGAACGCAGAAACCGCTCCGAGGAGCGGCTTCTGCGTGTCTGCCCAGGGTGCTGGCCTACGCATCACTTCCTGATCATGCGGTAGGCGAACAGCAGCACCAGGGCACCGAGGATGGCGGTGACGAAGCTGCCCAGGCTGAAGTCGCCCATGCTGCCCATGCCGACCATCGAGCCCAGCCAGCCGCCCACGAAGGCGCCGCCGATGCCGATCAGGATGGTGACGATGATGCCACCGGGGTCCTTGCCGGGCATGATCCACTTGGCGAGGACACCGGCGATCAGTCCGAACAGAATCCATGCGAGTACGCCCATGTTGGCACTCCTTGCTTGGGGAAGGGAGTAGCGAGTCTGCCATATTTTGCAGTCCAACCCTAATCCCGTGGCTATCCCGCCCGGTTGGCGATGACCACCGCGCGGCGCGGGGCGGGGTAGCCCTCGCGGGTTCGGGTGGGGTCTGCGGGGTCGAGGAAGTCGGCCAGCGACTGGAAGGTCATCCAGGCGGTGGCGCGCTGCTCGTTCGTGGTGGTCACCGCCTCGTCCACTACCCGCACGTTCTCGAACCCGCAGCGCTCGAGCCAGTGGCAGAGCGCGGCGGAGGAGGGCAGGAAGTAGACGTTGGGCATGGCGGCGTAGCGCTCGCCGGGTAGCAGCACCGTGGTGGTGTCGCCCTCGACGACCAGGGTCTCGAGCACCAGCTCGCCACCGGGCCGGAGCGCCTCCTTGAGCTGCTGCAGATGCTCCAGCGGGGAGGGGCGGTGGTAGAGCACCCCCATGGAGAACACCGTATCGAAGAAGCCGAGCCGCTCGGGCACATCCTCGATGCCCACCGGCAGGAAGTGGGTGCGCTGGCCATCGGCGTCGCCCACGAAGTGGCGTACCGCCCGGAACTGCCAGAAGAAGCGCGGCGAGGGGTCGATCACCAGCACGAAGGCGGCGCCGGCGCCGGCCATGCGCCAGGCGTGGTAGCCGCTGCCGCCACCCACGTCGAGCACCTTCCTGCCGGCCAGCGGCGCCAGGTGCGGCGCGACGCGCCGCCACTTCCAGTCGGAACGCCACTCGGTGTCGATAGGGATGCCGCCAAGGGAGAAGGGCCCCTTGCGCCAGGGCGCGAGCTTGCCGAGCAGGTTCTCGCACTGGCGGCGACGGCTCTCGTCGAGGGGGCAGTCGACCGTCACGGTATCGGCGTCCAGTCGCACCTGGCGTGCGGTGGGCAGCGTCGGCAGCTTGGCCACCGCTTTCTCCCAGGCGGGCAGGTCGCCGTAGCGCTTGCGGTCGAGGCCGGCGGCGAGCTGCTCCGGAAGCCGGGCCAGCCAGGTGTCGAGGCCCTGGTCGAGGAAGGCGCGGTAGAGGTCGCGGTGTTCGGCGGGTATCGGCACGCCTCAAGCCTCCTGTGGCGGGGGTGGTGCGTCGGCCTCGAAGGCCTCGCTCTTGAAGGCCTCGCTCTTGAAGGCCTCGCTCTTGAAGGCCTCGCTCTTGAAGGCCTCGCTCTTGAAGGCCACCAAGGACGCGAAGTTGAGGAGCTGGAACCAGGTGTGGCTCCGCGAGAAGCCGGCCCGGGCCAGGCGCGCATGGTGTTCGGCCAGGGTGTCGGGCACCAGCACGTTCTCCAGCGCCGTGCGCTTCTGGCTGATCTCCAGATCGCTGTAGCCGTTGGCGCGCTTGAAGTCGTGGTAGCGCTCCACCAGCCAGGCGTTCTCCTGCTCGTCCTCCGCGCGGATCTTCTCGGAGAGCACCAGCACGCCACCGGGTTCCAGCGCCGCGAAAAGCCGCGTCATCAGCGCCTCGCGGTCCTCCGGGGGCAGGAACTGCAGGGTGAAGTTGAGCACGATCATGCCCGCGGGGGCGTACTCCAGGGTGCGGATGTCGCCCTCGACCACCTCCATGGAATGCCCGGGACACTCGGCGGCCAGCGTCTCCCGGGCGCGGGTGACCATGGCCGGCGAGAGGTCCACACCGGTGTAGCGGAAGGCATCGGGGGCCAGCCGGCCGGCCAGCGCCAGGCCGCCGGCGCCCAGCGAGCAGCCCAGGTCGTAGACCCGCGCACCGTGGCGCAGGTGGCGGGCGGCGATCAGCCCCAGCATGCCCAGGATCTGCCCGTAGCCCGGCACCGAGCGGCGGATCATGTCGGGAAAGCAGGCGACGACGCGCTCGTCGAAGGAGAAGCGTGCCACCCGGTCGAGGGGTGTCGAAAAGATCGCGTCGCGGTAAGATGCGTCACTCATCGTCGAGCCAGTCATGCAGGGAAATCCGTCATTCTACGTTGTGATGTAGGGCGGTGCACGGAGGCCCGTTCATACGACGTCCAAGGAGGAGCCATGATCGATCAGACCCCCGCCTGGCAGGCTTTGCAGGCGCATGCCAACACCCTGGGCCAGACCCATCTGCGCGAGCTGTTTGCCGCGGAACCGGACCGTCAGTCACGCTTCACTCGTCACGCCGCGGGCCTGACCCTCGACCTCTCCAAGCAGCGCTGGTCCGCCGAGACCCTTGAGCACCTGCTGGCGTTGGCCGAACGGGCCGACGTGGGCACGGCGATTCAGCGCCTGCTCGACGGCGAGCGGGTCAATGTCAGCGAGGATCGACCGGCGCTGCACACCGCCCTGCGACTGCCCGCCGACGCCTCGCTGGTGGTGGAGGGCGAGGACCTGGTGCCGGGGGTGCACCGCACCCTGGAGCGCATGGCCGCCATGGTGGAGCGCTTCCACGCCGGCCAGTGGCGCGGCGCGACCGGCAAGGCGATCCATGATGTGGTCAACCTGGGGGTCGGCGGCTCGGACCTGGGGCCGGTGATGGTGACCCACGCCCTGGCCGACTATCGTCCACGGGAGGTCCACCCGGTCGAGGTGCACTTCGCCTCCACCATGGACGGCTCCCAGCTGGCCGACTACCTCCGCCGCTTGAGCCCCGAGACGACACTCTTCGTGCTGTCATCGAAGTCCTTCACCACCATCGACACCCTCTCCAACGCCAATACCGCCCGCGACTGGCTGATGGGGCGCCTGGCGGGAGCGGAGGGCGTCGACGCCGAGCTGATCATGCGTCAGCACTTCATCGGCGTCTCGGCCAGCGCCGAGAAGATGGGCGAGTGGGGCATCGCCCCGGCCCACCAACTGGAATTCTGGGAGTGGGTCGGTGGGCGCTATTCGCTATGGGGGGCGATCGGCCTGCCCATCGCGCTGATGGTGGGCATGGACAACTTCCGCGCCCTGCTGGCCGGGGCCCACGCCATGGATCGCCACTTTCGCGAGGCGCCCCTGGTCGAGAACCTGCCGGTGCTGCTGGCCCTGGCGGGGATCTGGAACGCCAACTTCCTGGATATCCGCGCCCACTCCATCCTGCCCTACGACGGTCGCCTGGAGTACTTCGCCGCCTATCTCGAGCAGCTGGAGATGGAGTCCAACGGCAAGTCGGTGACCCATGACGGTCGCGAGGTGAATTACGCCACCTGCCCGGTGCTCTGGGGACAGCTCGGGCCCAACGCCCAGCACGCCTTCTATCAGCTGCTGCACCAGGGCACCCAGGCGGTGGAGTGCGACTTCATCGCCCCGCTCCGGCGCTATGACGATGTTGAAGATGCCGCCACTCGCGAGCACCTCAAGGGCCAGCACCGACTGACGCTGGCCAACTGCTTCGCCCAGTCTCGTGTGCTGATGCTGGGCGACGACGCCATCGCCGACGATGGCCCGCGCCCGGGCCACAAGCGCTATCGTGGCAACCAGCCCTCCAGCACCCTGCTGCTCGACGAGCTCACTCCTGCCACCCTGGGGGCGCTGATCGCGCTCTACGAGCACAAGGTGTTCGTCCAGGCGACCATCTGGGGCATCAACCCCTTCGACCAGTGGGGCGTTGAACTGGGCAAGAAGATCGCCGGGGAGACCCAGCGCATCCTCGAGAGCCACCAGGGCCTCGCGTCCATGGACGCCTCCACCCGGGCGTTGATCGAGGCGGCCTGGGCGGCCGAGAAGGGCGACGACGGCGCGACCGAGGCGAGGGCATGAGGCTGGTGTTTCATACAGTAGCTGCGCTATGCTAAGCGCGCCGTGGCGAGCGCAACCGGCCAGCGGCGTGCTCTACCTGCATGGCTTCAATAGCGGGGCCGCCTCGCCCAAGGGGGTGCTGGTGCGCCGTGCCTGCGAGGCCCTGGGCGTGCCCTGCCTCACGCCCCAGCTGCCGCATCGCCCCGGCGCGGCGCTGGAGCTGGCAGAATCACGGCTGGCCGAGCTGGGCAGGCGCCCGCTGGTGGTGGGCAGCTCCATGGGGGGCTTCCTGGCCACCTGCCTGGCCGAACGCCACGCCCTCGACGGCGTGCTGATCAACCCGGCGGTGCGCCCGGCGGACCTGGTGGCGGAGTGGGTAGGCGAGCGCTTCGAGAACGATTACACCGGCGAGCGCTTCACCGTCGAGGCGGACCACCTGGCCGAGCTGGCGGCGCTGACGCCCGCGACGGTGACGGCGGAGCGCTATCTGCTGCTGCTCGGCACCGCCGACGAGGTGCTCGACCCGGCCCATGCCTGCGCGCTCTATCGTGGCGCAAGAATGCTGCTGCACCCCGGGGCCGATCACGCCTTCACGGTACTCGCCCGATACCTGCCGGCGGTGCTGGCGCAGGGTGGCCACGCCCTGCCGGCGGAGTGGCAGGCCAGCTAACACTAAGGAACCGGACGACCCATGACGCAATACAGTGCCAGCTCGATCGAGGTGCTTTCCGGCCTGGAGCCAGTGCGCAAGCGCCCGGGCATGTACACCGACACCAGCCGGCCCAACCACTTGATCCAGGAGGTGGTCGACAACAGCGTCGATGAGGCGTTGGCCGGCCACGCCAGCCGCGTCGGCGTGCGCCTGTTCGAGGATGGTGGCATCGAGGTGTCCGACGATGGCCGCGGCATGCCCATCGACATCCATCCCGAGCACGGTGTCTCCGGGGTGGAGCTGATCCTTACCCGGCTCCACGCCGGGGGCAAGTTCTCCAATGCCAGCTACAAGTTCTCCGGTGGCCTGCACGGGGTCGGCGTGTCGGTGGTCAACGCGCTCTCCCGGCGCCTCGAGGTGGAGGTGCTGCGCGACGGCAGCCGCCACGCCGTCGCCTTCGAGCATGGCGAGCCGGTCTCCAAGCTGGCGGTGATCGGCAGCGTGGGCAAGCGCAATACCGGCACGGTGCTGCGTTTCTGGCCCGAGGCGAGCTACTTCGATAGCCCGCGCCTGGCGCTGGGGCGCCTGAAGCATCTGCTGCGTGCCAAGGCGGTGCTCTGCCCGGGGCTCAAGGTGAGCCTGGTGGAGGCCGATGGCACCGAGAGCGAGTGGCAGTACGCGGATGGCCTGCGCGACTACCTGGCCCAGGCCACCGATGGCTATGAGGTGCTGCCCGCCTCGCCCTTCATCGGCCACTTCGCCGACGACGAGCAGGCGGTGGACTGGGCGATCCAGTGGCTGCCCGAGGGCGGCGAGCCGTTGCTGGAGAGCTACGTCAACCTGATCCCCACGCCCCAGGGTGGCACCCACGTCAACGGCCTGCGCGCCGGCCTGCTCGAGGCGCTGCGCGAGTTCTGCGAGTACCGCAGCCTGCTGCCGCGGGGCGTCAAGCTCACCGCCGAAGACCTGTGGGAGCGGGTCAGCTATGTGCTGTCGGTGAAGATGCTCGATCCCCAGTTCGCCGGCCAGACCAAGGAGCGCCTCTCCTCGCGCACCGTGGCGGGTTTCGTCTCCGGGGTGGTCAAGGACGCCTTCTCGCTGTGGCTCAACCACCACGTCGACCAGGCCGAGGCCCTGGCGGAGCTGGTGATCAGCGCCGCCCAGCGTCGCCAGAAGAGCTCGAAGAAGGTGGCGCGCAAGAAGGTGACCCAGGGGCCGGCGCTGCCCGGCAAGCTGGCCGACTGCTCCGGCCAGGATCCCGCCCAGAGCGAGCTGTTCCTGGTGGAGGGGGACTCCGCCGGGGGCAGCGCCAAGCAGGCCCGCAACCGCGAGAGCCAGGCGATCCTGCCGCTGCGCGGCAAGATACTGAATACCTGGGAGGTGGAATCCCACGACATCTACGGCTCCCAGGAGGTCCATGATATCGCCGTGGCCATCGGCATGGATCCGGGCAGCGACGACCTCTCCAAGCTGCGCTACCACAAGGTCTGCATCCTCGCCGACGCCGACTCCGATGGCCTGCACATCGCCACCCTGCTGTGCGCGCTCTTCGTGCGTCATTTCCCGGCGCTGGTCGACGCCGGTCACGTCTACGTGGCGATGCCGCCGCTCTACCGCATCGACCTGGGCAAGGAAGTGTTCTATGCCCTGGACGAGAGCGAGAAGGCCGCCATCCTGCGCAAGCTGGAGGGCAAGCGGGGCAGCGTGAACGTGCAGCGCTTCAAGGGGCTGGGCGAGATGAGCCCGCTTCAACTGCGCGAGACCACCATGGCCGTGGAGACACGCCGCCTGGTGCAGCTCACCCGCGCGGCCGACGACGGCACCCTGGAGATGATGGACATGCTGCTGGCCAAGAAGCGTGCCGCCGACCGCAAGAGCTGGCTCGAGGACTACGGCAACTTGGCGGATATCGAGGTATAGCCACAAGCCACAAGCGCCAAGGGCTAGCGGCGCCGGGGACAGGTCGGAGGGGAGGTCCTATGCCAGGGATGGCATCGGTAGCAATGGGATGGAGTCCTCCCCACCCTATATCGGCGTCGTTGCGCCACACTGGTGGGCGAGAACACCAACCAGCCTGAGGGTGAGGAGAACTCGTCATGAACATTACCCGTGTCGGCGTCGATATCGCAAAGTCTGTTTTTCATGTCCACGGCGTCGATCGCCATGATCAGGTGCAGTGGCAAGGTAAGTACACCCGCGAAAAATGGCTGAATGCGGTCAGCAAGCGGGTGCCGGCGGGAGCCGAGATCGGCATGGAAGCCTGTGCCTCGTCTCACTTCTGGGCGCGGGCCCTGCAGGCGCGGGGCTATCGCGTCAAGTTGATCGCCGCACAGTTCGTGACGCCCTACGTGAAGAGCAACAAGAATGACCGGGTCGACGCCGAAGCGATCTGTGAAGCCATGGGGCGGCCCAGTATGCGCTTCGTGGCCGTCAAGAGCGTCGCTCAGCAGGATACCCAGGCGGCACACCGCATTCGTGAAGAGCTGGTACGGCAGCGCACGGCCAAGGCCAACCAGATACGCGGGCTGGTGGGGGAGTATGGCCTGGTCGCTCCGGTGGGTATCGGTCAGTTGCGTGCCGCCCTGCCTCGCTGGCTGGAAGCGGCAGACAACGGGCTGACGGATGCCTTTCGTGTCCTGCTTGCCGGCCTTGCCGAGGATCTGCGCCACCTGGATGAGCGCATCGCGACGGTCACGGCAAGCCTCGAGCGACAGGCCAAGACCGACCCCGTGGCCAAGCGGCTGATGACGCTGCAGGGTATCGGTCCACTGACCGCCACCGCGCTGGCCGGCGCCCTCGGCGATGGCAAGAGCTTTCGGCGCGGGCGAGATTTTGCCGCCTCGCTCGGCTTGACGCCGCGACAGCACAGCACCGGGGGGCGAGACCGCCTGCTGGGCATCAGCAAACGCGGCGACAGTTACCTGCGCAAGCTACTGGTGCATGGCGCGCGCTCGGTGCTCCGGCATGTGGGCACCAAGGACGACGGCCTGAGCCAGTGGGTCAGGCACCTGGCCGAGCACAAGCATGCCAATGTGGCGGTCGTCGCACTGGCCAACAAGACGGCACGGATCGCCTGGGCGGTAACCCGCCATGAGACGGCCTATGATGCGTCGCTGGCGTCGCGGCTGTCGGCATGAAAAACGATTGGATTTAGCACGTTAGTGTAATATTGAGCATCGTCCACCACGATTGCTGAGCATGCTGCAGGATGGCGAACAGGTCGAACCGACGTCAGACAACCCCTTCTGGACGCTGAGCCTTTTGAGCTCGAGGTAGCGATTGGGAGCTGACGTGCGGATAGCCCATCAAGGTCCGATGCTCATCAGAGCATCATTAACGAGACCGGATATACGTGTGCAGTCGTACCTACCGACCATCGTGCCTCGTGCTTGCAAACGGGGAGGACTCCATATACGCCCAGGGAAGGGTTCACAGCGCCTCCCCGAAGGCCTGTCGCCGGATCAGCCGCAAGGTAAGAAAGCCAACGATTTTGGACACCCTGATCAGGGGCATACCGTATGACCATGGATATCCAGGTAGCGGAGGGCGACGTCGAGCGCCTCTCGCTGCGCGAATACACCGAGAAGGCGTACCTCGACTACTCGATGTACGTCATCCTCGACCGGGCGTTGCCGCATATCGGCGACGGCATGAAGCCGGTGCAGCGCCGCATCGTCTACGCCATGCGCGAGTTGGCCCTCAACGCCAGCGCCAAGTACAAGAAGTCGGCGCGTACCGTCGGCGACGTGCTGGGCAAGTTCCACCCTCACGGCGACAGCGCCTGCTACGAGGCGATGGTGCTGATGGCCCAGCCGTTCAGCTACCGCTACCCGCTGGTGGATGGCCAGGGCAACTGGGGCAGCCCCGACGATCCCAAGTCCTTCGCCGCCATGCGTTACACCGAGGCGCGGCTGTCGAAGTTCGCCGAGGTGCTGCTGGCCGAACTGGGGCAGGGCACCGTGGACTGGACGCCCAACTTCGACGGCACCATGAACGAGCCGGTGGTGCTGCCGGCACGGCTGCCCCATGTGCTGCTCAATGGCGGCACCGGCATCGCCGTGGGCATGGCCACCGACATCCCGCCCCATAACGTGGGCGAGGTGGTGGAGGCCACCTGCCACCTGCTGCGCCATCCCGAGGCGACCACCGCCGACCTGGTGCAGCACCTGCCGGCCCCGGACTTTCCCACCGAGGCGGAGATCATCACGCCCCGTGCGGACCTGCGCAAGCTCTACGAGAGCGGGCGTGGCTCGGTGAAGCTGCGCGCCCGCTACGCGATGGAGGAGGGCAGCATCGTGGTGACCGCGCTGCCCTACCAGGTCAGCGGCGCCAAGATCCTCGAGCAGATCGCCGCCCAGATGCAGGCCAAGAAGCTGCCCATGGTGGCCGACCTGCGCGACGAGTCGACCCACGAGGAGCCGACCCGGCTGGTGATCGAGCCGCGCTCCAACCGCGTGGATATCGAGGCGCTGATGGCGCACCTGTTCGCCACCACCGATCTCGAGAAGAACATTCGCGTCAACATGAATGTGATCGGCCTCGATGGCCGCCCGCGGGTGATGGCGTTGCCCGACCTGCTCGGCGAGTGGTTGCGCTTTCGCCGCTCCACGGTGCGTCGGCGCCTGGAGCACCGCCTGGGCAAGGTGGAGGATCGCCTGCACCTCCTCGAGGGCCTGTTGATCGCCTACCTCAATATCGACGAGGTGATCCGCATCATCCGCGAGGAAGACGCACCCAAGCCCGCGCTGATGGAGGCGTTCGGCCTCAGTGATCGCCAGGCCGAGGCGATCCTCGAGCTGCGCTTGCGCCACCTGGCCAAGCTCGAGGAGATGAAGATCCGCGGCGAGCAGGAGGAGCTCGAGGCCGAGCGTGCTCGCCTCCAGGAGCTGCTTGGCAACGAGGCCAAGCTCACCGACCTGATCGAGGAGGAGCTGCGCGCCGCCGCCGAGGCACACGGCGACCCCCGCCGCTCGCCGATCGTCGAGCGCGAGGAGGCCCGGGCGCTCTCCGAGGTCGAGCTGGTGGGCGCCGACCCGATTACCGTGGTGCTCTCCGAGAAGGGCTGGATTCGCAGTGCCAAGGGCCACGAGATCGATCCCGCCGGGCTCTCCTACAAGGCCGGCGACCGCTTCTCCCTGGCCTCCCGGGGCAAGACCAACCAGCCGCTGGTGCTGCTCGATGATACCGGCCGCGCCTACACCCTGCAGGCCCACAACCTGCCCAGCGCCCGGGGCCAGGGCGAGCCGGTGACCAGCCGGGTCAACGTGGTGGCCGGCGCCCATATCGCCGGGGTGATGCTGGCGCCGCCGGCGACCCGCTACCTGCTCTCCTCCGATGGCGGTTATGGCTTCGTGGCCCGGCTCGAGGAGCTGGTCGGCAAGAACAAGTCCGGCAAGTCGGTACTGACGGTGCCCAAGGGGTGCAATGTGCTGCCGCCGGTGGCGGTGCCGGAGGGCGAGGGAGCGCTGGTCGCGGCGGTCTCCAACGAGGGGCGTCTGCTGCTCTTCCCGCTGGCGGAGCTGCCGGAGATGGCCAAGGGCAAGGGCAACAAGATGATCGATATTCCGGGGCCCCGGGCGGCGCGGCGAGAGGAGTTCGTGCGCGACCTGGTGGTACTGCCGGCCGAGGCCAGCCTGGTGGTGCACGCCGGCAAGCGCCACCTGACCCTCAAGGCCGACGATCTGGCGTATTATCTCGGCGAGCGCGGCCGACGCGGCAGCAAGCTGCCCCGCGGGCTGCAGAAGGTGGATCGACTGGAAAGCTTGAAGCCGGAAGCTTGAAGTCCCCGGCTTCGCCGGAAGCTGTAAGCCATAAGCTATAAGCTGTAAGTAAACCCATGATAGGCACGTCTTTCTTACAGCTTACGGCTTAAAGCTTACAGCTCATCAAAGGGGTTAACATGACACGACGAATCCTGATCCGCGCCACCGGCGCGGCGCGGCCGGGCCAGCTGGCCGGCCTGGGCCGGGCCCTGGCGGCCAGCGGCGCGAGGCTGCTGGACATCAACCAGAGCGTGACCTTCGGCATGCTCTCCCTGGAGGCCCTGGTCGGGCTCGAGCGGGAGGCCGAGCTCGAGGCGGCGCTCGCGGCGGCGGGGGACGAGCTGGGCCTCGACGTCCAGGCGATCCAGGTCGCCGCCGAGGACTACCAGCGCTGGAGCAGCCAGGCCAGCCAGCCGCGGCTGATCCTGACCCTGCTGGCGCCGCACCTGCCGGCGGGTATCCTCGCCGAGGTGGGGGCGCTCACCGCCGAGCATGGCCTGACCGTGGAGCTGATCCATCGCCTCTCCGGCCGCGAGCCGCTGGACGGCGGTGTGCCCGGCGAGCGCGATGCCATCCAGGGTGCCTGTGTGGAGTGCTGGCTGCGTGGTGAGGAGATCGACCTCGATGCCCTGCGCGAAAAGGCCCTGGCGCTGGGCGCCATGCACGGCGTGGATATCGCCATCCAGGAGGACTCCATCTGGCGCCGGCACCGCCGCCTGGTGTGCTTCGACATGGACTCCACCCTGATCCAGGCCGAGGTGATCGACGAGTTGGCACGCCGCCACGGCGTCTATGCCGAGGTGGCCGAGGTCACCGAGCGGGCCATGCGCGGCGAGCTCGACTTCCAGCAGAGTTTCCGCGAGCGCATGGCGAAGCTCCGTGGCCTCGACGAGTCGGTGCTGGCCGAGATCGCCGCGCAGCTGCCATTGATGGACGGCGTCGAGCGCCTGATGGCCCAGCTCAAGCGGCTGGGCTATCGCACCGCCATCCTCTCCGGCGGGTTCACCTACTTCGCCCGCTACCTGCAGGAGAGGCTCGGCTTCGATGAGGTCCACGCCAACGAACTGGTGATCGAAGACGGCAAGGTGACCGGAGAAGTGCGCGAGCCGATCCTCGACGCCAACCGCAAGGCACAGCTGTTGTGCGAGATTGCCGCGCGCGAGGGCCTGGCCATGGAGCAGACCATCGCCGTGGGCGACGGCGCCAACGACCTCAAGATGCTGGCCGCCGCCGGGCTCGGCATCGCCTTCCGCGCCAAGCCGCTGGTGCGTGCCCAGGCCCAGCACTCGATCTCGACGCTGGGCCTCGATGCGGTGCTCTACCTGATCGGCTATCGCCAGGGCGACCTGGAGGAGCCGGTGTCGTGAGTTCGGTCTTCCAGACCTGGCGCGACCGCTTCGAGCGGCTGCGCGCCAATCAGGCGCTCCGTGCCTAGAAAATCAACCGCTTAGGCTGTTTCAATGTACGTCGTCAGGGCGCTTGCATTTCTTATAGATCAACATGTTACGTGAGAGATGTACGTCGAATCTGTGCGTGAAACCTGTGCGATCTATGTGTGCGAATACGCTATACGCGTTGCTTAACGAGACAGGGGTACGTATCATGAAGACGTGAGCTTCCAACGTGTCCCTTGGCTATCTATCTGGCTAAGGGTTTTTTTGTCGGAAGCCGCCGATTAAGGAGGTCATTATGAATCAGGCACTTAAAAAGCAAGAGCGGCTCATCATCCCTCCGCGCAAGGAAGGAGAGGTGGCTAAGGCTCGCCCGTGCCTGGGTGACCACTATGAGCAGCTTGAAAAAGTGCGGGCTCGCTCCTTCGCACGCTACGAAAGCGCATACCGTGAGCTGGCAAAGGTGTGACTTTGGGTGTCTTCTTGCGATGACCAACACGCAGACGGCATCCGATATTTGCCAGTAGATGACATCGTCAGCATGAATGAACGCATGCTGGCTCTTACTCCCGAAGAACCATTTGGCATTCTGAATCATGGGGCGCTAGAAAGCGCACAGCAGCGCCCCTGTCTCTATCGCTACTACCAACAGACCGACGACATGTTCATCCTCGCGGCGGTCTTTGGCTCCTCTCTTGTCCAGAACCACTGTTTCATGAACGCCAACAAACGCACCGCCGCTGGCTGCGTTTTCGACTTCCTGATGCTGAATGGTTGGGAGTTGACTGCGCCTAGCGATGATGTGGTGCAGATGTACGAAGGCTTGGCAACGCATGAGTACAGTGAGAAAGAGTTCGCAGACTGGTTGGCCTACTGGTCGCGAGAGTATGATACTTCTCAGTTGAATGATTGAAGCCCCGCCATGCCGCGGGTCTCCCGAGTTCGACAGATAGAAGCGTAAAGCACTGATTAACCTGGAAGCGCGTTTTCAAAATTGGCACTACAAGTGAGATGCAGTCGGTGCCGGCAGGCCAATCGCTTCGAAAAGGTCGCGTTGTTCAGGCTTCAGTTTGGTCAAGCCGCTCGCCGTCTTGCGACGGTGCAGCAGGACCTGGTGGAACTGAATCTTGCGGGCAATTTCCAGTGCCCGCGTCGGCGAAAGCTTGTGATCACTGGCCTTCAGCCGCAGCCGCAGCACCCGGTAAGGCACCAGGGCGAGGAAGCAGATCAGCGCATGGGCACGGATGCGATCCGGCAGCCGGTGATAGACCGGCGCGATCTCGATGTCGCTCTTCAGCACCCGGAAGCCGCACTCGCCCGCTGACCAGCTGCCCCTCCCAGGCCATGTGATATTCGATGACCCGGCCCCGAGGCGGCCGCGCCCGCCGCAGGCTCGTCCAGCCACGGCGTTCGAGCCGCTTTCTCCAAGTGGTGATCCGGTAGAGGGTCGCGTCGTTCATGCTTGCACGATGCCGGGGGTGGGGTGGCAAGGGCTGGTTCGTTGCTCGAAAAGTAGCGCACCAAGCCCCTGCAACTGCCCCGCCCCAGATTTCGCGTAGCGCCGTCGTGCCGCGTGGTAACATCCACCGCGCTTGGCGGCCTGGTTTGTACGTCGAATTGTACGCGGTGGGCTCTTTCTGCCTGCCCCCGGCGCATCACCTGCTGGCCGCCAAGCGTGAACTCCTGACAACTCAAACGCTTATGAGAGACGCGACAACATGAGCGGTACCTTCCAGACCTGGCGCGACCGCTTCGAGCGGCTGCGCGCCAACAAGCTGTTCGAGACGGCGGTCATCGCCATCATCATCGTCTCGGCCCTGCTGATCGGCGCCAAGACCTACGAGGAGAGCAACCGCTTCCAGCAGTGGCTGCTGGTCATGGATGTGGCGGTGACGGTGTTCTTCCTGGTGGAGATCCTGATCCGCATGGCTGCCGAACGGCGCCTGCGCGATTTCTTCCGCCGCGGCTGGAACGTCTTCGACTTCCTGATCGTCACCGCCAGCCTGATCCCCCTGGACGACTCCGAAATGGTGCTGCTGGCGCGGTTGCTGCGCATCTTCCGGGTGCTGCGCCTGGTGTCGATGATTCCCGAGCTGCGCCTGCTGATGGCGGCGCTGGTCAAGTCGATTCCGCGCATGGGCTATGTGGCGCTGCTGATGTTCATCATCTTCTACATCTACGCGGCCATCGGCAGCTTCCTGTTCGTGGATGTCGACGACTTCCTGTGGGGCAATATCTCCATCGCCATGCTCACGTTGTTCCGCATCGCCACCTTCGAGGACTGGACCGACGTGATGTATGCCACCCAGGAGGTCTATGCCTGGAGCTGGCTCTACTACCTGACCTTCATCTTCCTGACCGCCTTCATCTTCCTCAACATGATGATCGGCATCGTGCTCGACGTGATGCAGAAGGAGAGCGTGCAGATGGAGATCGAGAGCGGGGAGGGGGAGGCCGCCGAGCTCCACGGCCTGCGCAGTGACGTGCGCGAGCTGCGCGACCAGCTCTCGCGGATGGAGGCACTTCTGGAGCGTCGGAGTTGACAACTCTCTCCAGGACTGATTCTCTAGGCACATGAACCTGACCGCGTACGACCTCGACCTACGACTACTAGCGCTAGCCTGAGCGCTGGCGATGCCGCCTGCATCGCCGAGTCACTGCTCCCCCGTTGGAGCTCCGGTCGTCAAGAGGTCGTACCATGTCATCCATCCCCGTCGTCACAGCTTGTTTCCAGACCGTACCGGTATCGTCCCAGCGGGTCGCTGCCCGGTGGTCACTGATCCTTCGTACAGCGCCCCGACCGGCCCCCGGCCGTCGGGGCGCTGACGTTTCCGAACGCCAGCACGCCTGACACCCCGTATCCAGAGGAGAACGCCGCCATGATGCTCGACAACCCCGCCGCCAAGTACCGCCCCTTCGTCGCCGTGGACCTGCCCGATCGCCAGTGGCCCAATCGCCGCATCGAGCAGCCGCCCATCTGGACCAGCGTCGATTTGCGCGACGGCAACCAGTCGCTGATCGACCCCATGGACCAGGAGCGCAAGCAGCGACTCTTCGACCTGCTGGTGAAGGTCGGCTTCAAGGAGATCGAGGTCGGCTTTCCCTCCGCCTCCCAGACCGACTACGACTTCGTGCGCTCGCTGATCGAGAATGACCGCATTCCCGATGACGTCACCATCCAGGTGCTGACCCAGGCCCGAGACCACCTGATCGATCGCACCTTCGAGGCCCTGGAGGGGGTCAAGAGTGCCATCGTCCACGTCTACAACGCCACCGACCCGATGTTCCGCCGGGTGGTGTTCGGGGTCGACAAGCCCGAGTGTATCCAGATCGCCGTGGACGCCACGACGCGCATCCGCCAGCACATGGAGAAGGCCCCCGAGACCCACTGGACCTTCCAGTACTCGCCGGAGCTGTTCACCACCACCGAGATGGAGTTCGCCCGGGAGATCGTCGAGGCGGTGATGGACACCTTCGGGGCCAGCGCCGCCAAGCCGATGATCGTCAACCTGCCGGCGACGGTGGAGGTCGCCACCCCCAACAACTACGCCGACCAGATCGAGTGGTTCTGCCGCAACGTGAAGAATCGCGAGGCGCTGATTGTCAGCGTGCACCCCCACAACGACCGCGGCACCGGCGTGGCCGCCGCCGAGCTGACCCTGATGGCCGGCGCCGATCGCGTCGAGGGCACCCTGTTCGGCAACGGCGAACGGACCGGCAACGTGGATATCGTCACCCTTGCGATGAACATGTACACCCAGGGCGTTCACCCGGGGCTCGACTTCTCCAACATCACCCCGGTCATGCGCGAGGTGGAGTACTGCAACCAGCTGCCGGTGCACCCGCGCCACCCCTATGTGGGCGACCTGGTGTTCACCGCCTTCTCCGGCTCCCACCAGGATGCCATCAAGAAGGGCATGGCCGAGCGCCGCGCCCACCCCGAGGCTGCCTGGGATGTGCCCTATCTGCCCATCGACCCGCTGGACGTGGGGCGCAGCTACGAGGCGGTGATCCGCGTCAACAGCCAGTCCGGCAAGGGCGGGGTCTCCTACCTGCTCGAGCAGGAGCACGGCATCGAGCTGCCGCGGCGCCTCTCCATCGAGTTCAGCCAGGTGGTGCAGGAGGTGGCCGACCGCACGGGTAAGGAGATCACCTCGCAGATGATCTACCAGGCGTTTGCCGACGAGTACCTCGAGCAGACCTCACCCTTCGGGCTGGTCAGTCATCGTCTCTCCTCGGAGCCCGACAGCCCCACGGTTACCCTCGAGGCCACCATCGAGGAGCGCGGCGAGCGGCGCACCATTCAGGGGCAGGGCAACGGCCCGCTGGCCGCCTTCATCAAGGCGTTGGCCGCCGCCGGCCACGACGCGGAGATCATTGACTACCACGAGCACTCCCGCGGCCAGGGCTCCGACGCTGAGGCGATTGCCTATGTGGAGGTGCGTATCGACGGCGAGGCAGTATTCGGCGTGGGTACCGACGAGAGCATCACCAGCGCCTCCATGAAGGCGGTGATGAGCGCCATCAACCGCAAGCTCTCGACCCAGGCGCCGGCGGCCAACGTCACCGCAGCGTCACTGGCTTAACAGCGCCAAGCTACAAGCGCCGAGCTACAAGGAAACCCGAAGGCTGAGACCTTCGGGTTTTCTTTTGATTTGAGCAATCACACGCTTCTGACTTGCCGCTTGCCGCTTGCCGCTTGCCGCTTGCCGCTTGCCGCTTGCCGCTTGCCGCTTGCCGCTTGCCGCTTGCCGCTAGAGCGGCGTCTTGCTCCCCTCGCCGGGGATCTCCCTGGCGAGCCGCGGCATCAGGAATCCCGGCAGTACCTCCCTGAGGCCCGCGACCAGTTCGCGGGCCTCGTCGTCGGGAACGTCGAAGTGGGCCGCGCCCGCCACCGGGTCGAGCACATGCAGGTAGTAGGGCAGCACGCCGGCCTCGAAGAGCCGCTCGGAGAGCGCGGCCAGGGCCTCCACCGAATCGTTGACCCCGCGCAGCAGCACGCTCTGGTTGAGCAGGGTCACCCCGGCATCGCTCAGGCGGCGGCAGGCGGCAATCACGGCGTCATCGATCTCGTTGGCGTGGTTGATATGCAGCACCATCACCTTCTGCAGGCGCGTGGTACCGAGCCAAGCGAGCAGGCCGTCGTCGATACGCTCGGGAATGACCACCGGCAGGCGGGTATGGATGCGCAGGCGCGTCACATGGGGGATTGCCTCGAGGTGCGCCACCAGCCAGGCGAGGTGGCGATCGCTCGCCGCCAGCGGGTCGCCGCCGGAGAGGATCGCCTCGCGGATCGTCGGATCACCGCGCAGGTGGTCGAGGGTCGCCTCCCACTGGGCCCGGGAGGGGGAGTTCTCGGTGTAGGGGAAGTGGCGGCGGAAGCAGTAGCGACAGTTCACCGCGCAGGCGGGACTGGTGATCAGCAGCACGCGTCCCGCGTACTTGTGGATCAGCCCACGTGCCCTGGTGTGCGAGGCCTCTTCCAGTGGGTCGGTGACATAACCCGGTGCGGGGCGGCGCTCTTCATCCAGCGGCAGCACCTGGCGCAGTAGGGGGTCGTGGGGGTCGCCTGGGCAGATGCGCGCCAGGAACGCCTCGGGCACGCGCACCTCGAACAGGGCGTGCCCCGCCTCGGCGCCGGGCAGCCAGCGCTCGTCCAGCCCCAGGCGCCGGCACAGCTCGCGCGGGTCGCGGATCGCGCCGGCCAGTTGGGCCTGCCAGGGTGCACGCTCCTGGGGAGGGGCAAGGGGGACGCTCTGCACATCGGCCAGGCTTCGGGTTATCATGCGGCACACCAATTGCGGACAGGCGCGATGGCGCCCGTCGATTCATTTCCTGCGCCACCGCCAAGGCGGGGCGCCGATCATTCAGCGAGGAATCATGGCGAACTATTCTACCAACGAATTCAAGGGCGGTCTGAAGGTGATGCTCGACGGCGACCCCTGCTCGATCGTCGAGAACGAGTTCGTCAAGCCCGGCAAGGGCCAGGCGTTCAACCGCGTCAAGCTGCGCAACCTGATGACCGGCCGCGTCTGGGAGCGCACCTTCAAGTCCGGCGAGAGCCTGGAGGGCGCCGATGTCCTGGATCTGGAGATGGAGTATCTCTATAACGACGGCGAGATGTGGTACTTCATGAAGACCGATGGCTCCTTCGAGCAGTATCCGGTGGAGAAGAAGGCCCTGGGCGACACCGACAAGTGGCTCAAGGAGCAGGTGGTCTACACCATCACGCTGTGGAACGACAACGCGATCAGCGTGACCCCGCCCAACTTCATCGAGCTCGAGGTCACCGAGACCGACCCCGGCCTCAAGGGCGACACCGCCCAGGGCGGCTCCAAGCCGGCGACCCTCTCCTCCGGCGCGGTGGTGCGTGTGCCGCTGTTCATCAACGAGGGCGAGGTGCTGAAGATCGATACGCGCAGCGGTGAGTACGTCTCCCGCGCATAAGGTGAGGCCCTTCCTGCGCTCGCTCATACGTCGTTGAATCCCGAGACGGCTTGCTCATTTAGCGCTGCTAAACTCCGCCGCCTTACTCGGGATTCGCCTCGTCTGAGCGTCGCTCGGAGAGGGCTAACACTGGGCTGATACTGCTCCAAGGCCACGCCGCGGCGTGGCCTTGTTGGTTCTTAGAGGTCAGGATATGACAGACGACTGGCGGCCCACGGCTGAGATCGCCACCCTGCGCGAGCGCGCACGCCTGATCGCCGAGGTGCGGGCCTTCTTCGCCGAGCGCGGCGTGTGGGAGGTGGAGACCCCGGTGCTTGGCCATGGCGGCAGCACCGACGTGCATCTCGCTTCGCTCTCGGCCGAGGCCACCACGCCTGCCGGGCACGAGCGGCTATGGCTGCAGACCTCGCCGGAGTTCGCCATGAAGCGGCTGCTGGCGGCAGGCTCGGGGCCGATCTACCAGTTGGCGCGCTGCTTTCGCGACGGCGAGGTGGGGCGCCGCCACAACCTCGAGTTCACCATGCTGGAGTGGTATCGCCCCGGCATGCCGCTCGAGGCGCTGGTCGACGAGACCGCCGCCTTGGTTCATGGCGTGCTGGGGCGAGAACCTGGGGATAATCCGGGACCGCTGCGGCGGCGCCGCTATCGCGAGCTGTTTCGCGACGCCCTCGGCCTCGATCCCTTGCATGCCCCCCTCGACACCCTGCGCCGCCTGGCCGGCGAGCGCGGTGGGCTCGACATGGGCGACAGCGATCGCGACGGCTGCCTCGACCTGCTGATGAGCCTGGTGATCGAGCCACAACTCGGCCGCGACGGGCTCGACGCGGTGGTGGACTACCCCGCCAGCCAGGCGGCGCTGGCGCGACGCCACCGTGACCCCGAGGATGGCGAATGGGTGGCTTCGCGCTTCGAGCTCTATCTCGAGGGGGTGGAGCTCGCCAACGGCTACGACGAGCTGACCGATGCCGCCGAGCAGCGCGCGCGCTTCCACGAGGACAACGCCGCCCGGCGCGCACGGGGCCTGCCCGAGGTCGACGTCGACGCACGCCTGCTGGCGGCACTCGAGGCCGGCCTGCCCGACGGCAGCGGCGTGGCCCTGGGGCTGGATCGCCTCATCCAACTGGCGCTGGGGAAGGAGCGCGTGGCGGAGGTGATGGCCTTCGCCACGCCGCGTTGTTAGAGCCTGCCCAACGACTGCCCCATCTGCACCTTGGCGCCGGGCTCGAGGCCATCGGCGAAGGCCACTGGTTCGGCGAAGGCCATCACCACCGTGGAGCCGAGCTTGAAGCGGCCCATCTCCGCGCCCTTCTCGAGGCGCACCGGGGTGTCGAGGCGGATGCGCTGCACATCGCTCCGCGGCAGTGGGGTGATCTGCCCGGCCCACACCGTCTCGATGGCGGCGACGATCATCGCCCCCACCAGCACCAGGGCCATGGGGCCGTGTTCGGTGTCGAAGTGGCACACCAGGCGTTCGTTGCGGGCGAACAGGCCGGGCACGTGTTCGGTGGTGGCGGCGTTGACCGAGAACAGTCGGCCCGGCACGTAGACCATCTCGGTCAGGGTGCCGGCCAGCGGCATATGCACTCGATGGTAGTCGCTGGGGGAGAGGTAGACCGTGGCGAAGCTGCCGCCGAGGAAGCGGTTGGCGGCGTCCACGTCGCTGCCCAGCAGCGCCTCGGCGGAGAAGCGGTGCCCCTTGGCCTGCAGCAGCTGTCCCGCCGCGATGGCCCCAAACTGCGAGAGCCGCCCGTCGGCGGGGCTGACCATGCCCGCGCCGATGGGGCGGGCATCGGCCACAAGCGCGCGGGTGAAGAAGTCGTTGAAGGTGGCGTAGGTCGTCGGGTCGGGCTCGGCGGCCTCGGCCATGTCGACCCTGAAGCGGCGAATGAAGGCGCGGATCAGGGCGTTCTTCAGCCACGGCGTGCGACACTCGGCCAGGCGCCCCACCAGTCGCGACAGGGCGTGGTGGGGCAGGGGGTACTGGATCAGGGCAAACAGCTTGGCTAGGGGCACGGACGGGAGGTCTCTTTAGGGGGCTTTGGGTAGATGATCGGGAGGGTGGGCTAAGCGCCTGTGAGCTTGAAGCTGGAAGAGCGCCGCTTCGCGGCTGGAAGCTTGAAGCAAAACCTTGACCCCAGGGGCGGGGGGATCATATTGCGTTCCAGCTTCCAGCTTCCAGCTTCCAGCTTCCAGCTTCCAGCTTCCAGCTTCCAGCTTCCAGCTTCCAGCTTCCAGCTTCCAGCTTCCAGCTTCCAGCTTCCAGCTTCCAGCTACCAGCTACTTCTCCACCGGTGTATCGTCGCGGTTGCCCCACTCCTTCCAGGAGCCGGCGTAGCCGCGGATCTTCTCGAACCCCAGGGCGCGACCGACCAGCCAGGTGAAGCCGCTGCGGTGGTGGCTCTGGCAGTGGGTCACCACCTCCATGTCCGGGGTCAGTCCCAGCGCCTCGAGTTCGGTGATCAGCTCCGCATAGTCGCGGATGCGCAGGCCGCGCTCGCGGTCCATGGCCTGGGTCCACTCCAGGTTGAGCGCGCCGGGGATATGGCCGAGGCGCCTGTTCTCGCCCTTTTCGCCGCGGTACTCCTCGGGTGAGCGGGCATCCCATACCGCAAAGCCCTTCTCGCCCAGGCGCTCGGCAAGCTCGATCCAGTCGATCGCCACCTCGGGGTTCAGGATCTCGGCCCGGTAGTCGCTGGCCGTGGGGGCGCAGGCCTCGGTGGCAGTCGCCAGGCCCGCCTCGCGCCAGGCGTGGATGCCGCCGTTGAGGTAGGAGTAGCGGGTGTGGCCGATCAGCTCGAGGGTCCACAGCAGGCGCCCCGCCCAGCCACCGCCCTCGTCATCGTAGGCGACCACGTGGGTGTCCCGGGTCAGGCCCAGTTCGCTGAATAGCGCCGAGAGCTGCTCGACGCTGGGTTCGCGGCAGGGCGCCTCGCCCGTGCCGCGCATCAGGCGGGCCTTGTCGAGGAACAGCGCACCGGGCACATGGCCCTCGGCGTAGCTCTCTGCGCGCATCGGCACGTCGATAACCATCAGCGACGGTGTGTCGAGGTGCTCGGCGAGCTGTTCCGGCTCGACGATCAGCGGCAGCAGGTTGGCTTCGGAACTCATGGTGGTCTCCTTATGCTTATTCCAACGAGTCGAGGATGCGCCGGTAGCTGGCAAAGCGTTCGGGGTGGATCTCGCCACGCTCCACCGCCTCGAGCAGGGCGCAACCGGGCTCCTGGCGGTGGCGACAGTCGCGAAAGCGGCAGTGCCCCAGCAGTTCGCGAAACTCGATAAAGCCCTGGGCCACCTGGGCCTCGTCGAGATGAATCAGGCCGAACTCGCGGATCCCGGGTGAGTCGATCAGCTTGGCACCCGCCGCCTCCGGGAGATGATAGAGCCGCGCGGTCGTGGTGGTGTGGGTCCCCTTGCGTGAATCCTTCGACAGCTCGCCGATGCGGAGTTCCTCATCGGGCAGCAGGCGGTCGATCAGCGACGACTTGCCCACGCCGCTCTGGCCCACGAACACCGAGGTGCGGCCGGCGAGGCGGGCGTGGAGGAGGTCGAGCCCCCCTTCACGCTCGGTGGTGGTGGTCACCACCGGGTAGCCCAGTCCCTCGTAGCGGCGCAGCAGCGCCAGCAACTCGCCACCGTCAGCGGGCAGCAGGTCGACCTTGTTGAGCACCAGCACCGGGGGGATCCCGGTGGCCTCGGCGGCCACCAGGTAGCGGTCGATCAGGTTGGGGTATGGCTCGGGCTCCACCGCGAAGACGATCAGGATCTGATCGATATTGGCCGCCACTGGCTTGAGCTGGCCGCGGGCATTGGGGCGTTCTAGCACGCTTGCGCGCTCACCGCGGGCCACGACCACGCCCTCCACGGTGCGTCCCTCGGTATCCGTCCTGCCGCGCCAGACCACCCGATCGCCCGTGACCAGGCCTTCGAGGTTGGCGCGCAGGTGGCAGCGTACCGCCTCGCCGTCGTCGTCCGGCCGCACGTCCAGGGTACGGCCGAAGTGGGCAATCACGCGTCCCGACCGCTCGGGGCCGTACTCCCCCGCGGCCAGCAGTTCGCCTTCCTGGACGTCATGTCGGGTCGCACGCGCGGCGCGTTCGGCCTGGATCTTCTCGATACGCCAGCGCTGCTGGCGACTCAGCTTGCGTTTGCTCATGAGGCCCTGATGCTCGGTACAATGATGGCATTGTACTCACCCATGACACCGGCTGTCGCGACGTTGCGAGCCGGCCCGCAGGAGAAGGCTTACCATGAGCTTGAAAGCGCCAGTGCAGGACGACAGGCAGGATCCCCGCAAGCAGCGCCTGGTGTGGATCGATCTGGAGATGACCGGGCTGGACCCGGAGAAGGAGCGGATCATCGAGGTCGCCACCCTGGTCACCGACGCCGAGCTCAATGTCATCGCCGAGGGGCCGGTGATTGCGGTCAGGCAGCCGGACAGCCTGCTCGAGGCGATGGATGAGTGGTGCACCAGGACCCACGGCGAGTCCGGGCTGACCGCGCGGGTGCAGGCCAGCAGCGTCGATACCGCCGCGGCGGAGCGCCGCACCCTCGGGTTCCTGGCCGCCCACGTCGAGGCCGGTGCCTCGCCGATGTGCGGCAACAGCGTCCACCAGGATCGCCGCTTCCTGGAGCGCGAGATGCCCGCGCTGCTGGCCTTCTTTCACTACCGCAACCTGGATGTCTCCACCCTCAAGGAGCTGGCCAAGCGCTGGAACCCCGGCGCCCTGGCCGGCTTCAAGAAGCGCAACGTCCACCTGGCCATGGAGGACATCAAGGAGTCCATCGCGGAGCTGGCCCACTACCGCGAGACCTTCCTGCGCCTGCCGGGCCAGTGGAGCGATGAGGAGGAGTAGGCGACTGAGGAATAAAGCACGGCTTTTCCGGCGACAGGCCTGATCGGGGGCGCTGTGAACCCATCCCTGGGCGTATATGGAGTCCTCCCCGTTTGCAAGCACGAGGCACGATGGTCGGTAGGTACGACTGCACACGTATATCCGGTCTCGTTAATGATGCTCTGATGAGCATCGGACCTTGATGGGCTATCCGCACGTCAGCTCCCAATCGCTACCTCGAGCTCAAAAGGCTCAGCGTCCAGAAGGGGTTGTCTGACGTCGGTTCGACCTGTTCGCCATCCTGCAGCATGCTCAGCAATCGTGGTGGACGATGCTCAATATTACACTAACGTGCTAAATCCAATCGTTTTTCATGCCGACAGCCGCGACGCCAGCGACGCATCATAGGCCGTCTCATGGCGGGTTACCGCCCAGGCGATCCGTGCCGTCTTGTTGGCCAGTGCGACGACCGCCACATTGGCATGCTTGTGCTCGGCCAGGTGCCTGACCCACTGGCTCAGGCCGTCGTCCTTGGTGCCCACATGCCGGAGCACCGAGCGCGCGCCATGCACCAGTAGCTTGCGCAGGTAACTGTCGCCGCGTTTGCTGATGCCCAGCAGGCGGTCTCGCCCCCCGGTGCTGTGCTGTCGCGGCGTCAAGCCGAGCGAGGCGGCAAAATCTCGCCCGCGCCGAAAGCTCTTGCCATCGCCGAGGGCGCCGGCCAGCGCGGTGGCGGTCAGTGGACCGATACCCTGCAGCGTCATCAGCCGCTTGGCCACGGGGTCGGTCTTGGCCTGTCGCTCGAGGCTTGCCGTGACCGTCGCGATGCGCTCATCCAGGTGGCGCAGATCCTCGGCAAGGCCGGCAAGCAGGACACGAAAGGCATCCGTCAGCCCGTTGTCTGCCGCTTCCAGCCAGCGAGGCAGGGCGGCACGCAACTGACCGATACCCACCGGAGCGACCAGGCCATACTCCCCCACCAGCCCGCGTATCTGGTTGGCCTTGGCCGTGCGCTGCCGTACCAGCTCTTCACGAATGCGGTGTGCCGCCTGGGTATCCTGCTGAGCGACGCTCTTGACGGCCACGAAGCGCATACTGGGCCGCCCCATGGCTTCACAGATCGCTTCGGCGTCGACCCGGTCATTCTTGTTGCTCTTCACGTAGGGCGTCACGAACTGTGCGGCGATCAACTTGACGCGATAGCCCCGCGCCTGCAGGGCCCGCGCCCAGAAGTGAGACGAGGCACAGGCTTCCATGCCGATCTCGGCTCCCGCCGGCACCCGCTTGCTGACCGCATTCAGCCATTTTTCGCGGGTGTACTTACCTTGCCACTGCACCTGATCATGGCGATCGACGCCGTGGACATGAAAAACAGACTTTGCGATATCGACGCCGACACGGGTAATGTTCATGACGAGTTCTCCTCACCCTCAGGCTGGTTGGTGTTCTCGCCCACCAGTGTGGCGCAACGACGCCGATATAGGGTGGGGAGGACTCCATCCCATTGCTACCGATGCCATCCATGGCATAGGACCCCCTCCAGCCCTGTCCCCGGCGCCGCTCACTTGAACAGTACCTGCTGCCTCCAAAGGGTTAAGTCGCCGGAAAAGCCGCGACCAAGGGCGGCAAGTCAGCTGATGGCAATTATTTGCCGGCGCTTTTCCCGCTGGCGGGCCAGCGCCCAGCGCACATGCTCGCGCACCAGGTCGGAGGGGTAGGGCAGGCGTGCTTTCAGCGCCGCTTCGATGGCCTCGCTCCAGGGGGCGTTGCCGAGCCCCACGGCGAGGTTGCGCAGCCAGCGCTCGTAGCCGGTGCGGCGCAGCGGGCTGCCGGCAGTCTTGTCGAGGAACTCCTCCTCGCCCCAGGCGAACAGCGCGAGCAGGCTGGCGCGGTCGAGGTCATGGCGAGGCGTGAAATCCGGCTCGGTGGTGGGGGTGGCGAAGCGTGTGAAGGGGCAGACCAGCTGGCAGTCGTCGCAGCCGAACACGCGGTTGCCCATGGCCTCGCGGTAGCGCTCGGGAATGGCGCCGTGAAGCTCGATGGTCAGGTAGGAAATGCACGCTCGCGCGTCCACCACGCGGTCCTCGACGATGGCGCCGGTCGGGCAGGCCGTGCGGCAGGCGCTGCAGCTTCCGCAGTGCTCGGAGGCGAAGGCCTCATCCACCGGTAGCGGCAGGTCGGTATAGAGCTCGCCCAGGAAGAACAGTGAACCGGCCTGGGGGTTGAGCAGCATGGCATTCTTGCCGACCCAGCCGAGCCCCGCCTTGCGGGCGAGGGCGCGCTCCATCACCGGAGCCGAGTCGACGAAGGCGCGGTAGCCGAAGGGGCCTGTCTCGGCCTCGATCCACTTGGCCAGCGTCGCCAGGCGCTTGCGCATCAGCTTGTGATAGTCGCGGCCGGTGGCATAGCGCGATACATAGGCCGCCTCGGGGTTCTCCAGCGTGGCCAGGGTTTCGACCTCGGCGGGCAGATAGTCCAGGCGCACACTGATCACCCGCACGGTGCCGGGCACCAGCTCGGCGGGGCGGGTACGCTTGGTGCCGTGCTTGGCCATGAAGCCCATCTCGCCATGCCGGCCGGCGGCCAGCCAGCGCGCGAGGCGCGCCTCGTCCTCGCCGAGGTCGACGTCGGTGATGCCGAGCTGCTGGAAGCCGAGCTCGCCTCCCCAGGCCTTGATGCGCTCGGCCAGGGCGTGCAGGTCGGGGGCGTCGGCGTGGGCAGGCGAGGAAGACATGATCGCGGAAACACCGTGCAGGGGGGCCTGTGCCACTTGGCGCAGGCCACGAAGGCTTTACACTGTTCGATAAGTTCGTTCATCGAACCATCGCCATGATAAAGCATTGCCACCCGGGAGACACTGCATGGCCGACAGCCATCCTGCCGTTTCGCAGCACCCGCTCTACCGTGCCGAGCAGGTGCGTGAGCTCGACCGGCGCACCATCGCCGGGGGCATCGCGGGCTTCGCCCTGATGCAGCGTGCCAGCGCTGCCGCCTGGCAGTGCCTGAGGGAGCGCTGGCCCGATGTGCGCTCGTTGACGGTGCTGTGTGGCGCCGGCAACAACGGCGGCGATGGCCATGTGCTGGCCGCCCTGGCCGCCGGCGAGGGACTCGTCGTGCAGCGTGTCCTGCTCAAGGGCATCGAGGAGCTCGCGGGCGATGCCCGGCGCGCCGCGGATATGGCCACGGCGGCCGGCGTTGGCGCCAGGCCCTGGCGTGCCGGCATGCGCCTCGAGGGCGAACTGCTGGTGGATGCCATGCTGGGCACCGGCCTCGCTGGCGAGGTGCGCGGCATCTACCGTGAGGCGATCGCGGCGGTCAACGCGAGCGCTCGGCCGGTGCTGGCCATCGACATCCCGTCGGGGCTGCATGCCGATAGTGGTGCGGTGCTCGGCGCTGCGGTGCGGGCGGCCGCCACCGTGACCTTTATCGGCGACAAGCTGGGGCTTTATACCGGTGCCGCCGCCGACCACGCCGGCGAGGTGCTCTTCCGTGACCTGGGCGTGGATGCCCGGGCCGAGGTCGACCTGGTGCCGCCAGCGCAGTTGCTCGACGAGAGCCCGCTGACGGCGCGGTTGCCGGCCCGTCGGCGAGGCGCCCACAAGGGCGACTGCGGCCATGCGCTGATACTGGGCGGGGCGCCCGGCTTCGGCGGGGCGGCGCTGCTGGCCGCCGAGGCCTGCGCGCGCCTGGGCGCCGGCAAGGTGAGCCTGGCGACCGTGCCCGAGCACGTTACCGCCAGCCTGGTGCGCCGTCCCGAGGTGATGGTGCATGGCGTTCGTGGCGCCGCCGATCTCGGCGCGCTGCCCACGCTTGCCGATGTGCTGGTGGTAGGGCCGGGCCTGGGGCAGGGCAGTTGGGGGCAGGGCGTGCTGCAGGCGGCACTCGATGCCGGCAGGCCGCTGGTGGTGGATGCCGACGGGCTCAACCTGCTGGCGGCGCGCTACCCCGGGACGCGCCGCGACGACTGGATCCTGACGCCGCACCCCGGCGAGGCGGCCCGCCTGCTGGGCTGCAGCGCCGCCGAGGTGGAGGCGGATCGCCCCGCGGCGGCGCGGGCACTGCATGAGCGCTGGGGTGGGGTGATCATCCTCAAGGGCGCGGGCAGCCTGGTCGTCGGCCCCGGCGGGATGGCCGTCTGCCCCTTCGGCAACCCGGGCATGGCGAGCGGCGGGATGGGCGATGCGTTGTCCGGGATGCTCGGTGCCCTGCTGGCCCAGGGCCTGCCACTGGAGATGGCCGCCCGGCTGGGCGTGCTGGTGCACGCCCGGGCCGCGGATTTCGCCGCGGCGGACGCCGGGGAGCGTGGTCTGCTGGCCGGCGATCTGGCATCCTATGCGCGAATTCTGGTCAACCCGACAGGGCTTGATGGCGACGTGTGATGGAAAGGGCGAGGGCAATGTGGCTGCGACTCGATGACGAAGCGTGCCAGGTGGGCCTGGGCGAATGCCTGGGGCGTGCCCTGGAAGGGCGTGGGCGGGTCCATCTCGTCGGTGAGCTGGGGGCCGGCAAGACCACCCTGGCCCGTGGCGTGCTGCGCGCCTATGGCCATTGCGGTGCGGTGAAGAGCCCCACCTATACCCTGGTGGAGCCCTACGAGCTCGACGGGGTGCGGGTCTATCATTTCGATCTCTATCGGCTGGGGGATCCCGAGGAGTTGGAGTTCATCGGTGGCCGCGACCTGCTCGGCGACGACGCCCTGAGCCTGATCGAGTGGCCCGCCCGCGGGGCCGGCTGGCTGCCCGACCCCGACCTGCGCGTCGAGCTGCGCGTGGTGGGCGATGGTCGCGAGGCGCGGCTGGAGGCACTCAGTGCCCATGGTCGCGTGGCCCTGGAGCGCCTGGGCGCCATGCCCGCCGTCGCCGAGTGGCGGCTCGCCGATGACCGCAGCACAGGGAGCGCCCCATGAGGCTTGCTGCCCTGCATCGCCTGCTGGCGCTGGGTGTGCTGGCGCTGGCTCCGGTGGCCGGGGTCCAGGCCGGCGAGGTGGAGAACCTGCGCCTGTGGGCGGCGCCCGACCATGCGCGGCTGGTCTTCGACCTGGCGTCGCCCACCCGGGCCGAGGTGTTCTCCCTCGACAACCCCCGTCGCCTGGTGATCGACCTGGATGATAGTCGCATGCGGGCCGACCTCGCCGGGCTCGACCTGACCGGCAGCGCCATCAGCCGCATCCGCTCCGGCGTGCGGGACGGCAGCGGCCTGCGCGTGGTGCTCGACCTCGAGCGCGAGGTGGACCCGCGGCACTTTGCCCTGGCCCCCAATGACCAGTATGGCCACCGCCTGGTGGTGGACCTCGAGTATCCCGGGGAGAGCGCGGTGGAAGACCCCATCGACCCCATCGAGGCGATGATCCGCGAGCAGGAGATCGCCGCCAGGCGTGCCCAGGCCCAGGCCGACCTCGGCGGGGCGGCCGCGGTGCCCGAGCCCGAGACGCCACTGCAGCGTGCCCAGCCGCACCCCCGGCGCGATATCATCATCGCCATCGATGCCGGCCACGGTGGCGAGGATCCTGGTGCCATCGGCCCCGCGGGGACCCGCGAGAAGGATGTCGTGCTGCAGATTGCCAAGCACCTCCAGCAACGGGTCAACGCCACCGAGGGCTTTCGCGCGGTGATGATCCGTGACAGCGATTACTATGTAGGGTTGCGCCAGCGTACGCGCATCGCCCGCGAGCAGAAGGCGGACTTCTTCGTCTCCATCCACGCCGATGCCTTCAACAGCCCGCGGCCCAACGGCAGCTCGGTCTACGCCCTCTCCCAGCGCGGTGCGACCTCCGAGACCGCCCAGTGGCTGGCCGAGAGCGAGAACGAGGCCGACCTGATCGGCGGTGTGGACGGCAACCTGTCGCTCAAGGACAAGGACGAGGTGCTGCGCGGCGTGCTGCTCGACCTGACCATGACCGCGACGCTCAACGACTCCCTCGCCATCGGTGGGCAGGTGCTGGATCGCATGGGTCGCGTCAACCGCCTGCACAAGTCGCGGGTGGAGCAGGCTGGCTTCGTGGTGCTCAAGTCACCCGATATCCCCTCGTTGCTGGTCGAGACCGGCTTCATCTCCAATCCCGAGGAGGAGCGGCGCCTGCGCGATTCCGGGCACCAGCAGCGGATGGCCCAGGCCATCTTCTCCGGCCTGGAGGAGCATTTTCGCACCAACCCGCCACCGGCCAGCCTGCTGGCCTGGCAGCGCGACAATGGGCGGCGCACCGCCGGCAACGAGTACCGCATTCGCCCCGGTGATACCCTGTCGGAGATCGCCGCGCGTCACGATGTGCCGGTGGGTCGCCTCAAGCAGGCCAACGAGCTCAATGGCGACGTGATCCGGGTCGGCCAGGTGCTGCGCATTCCCCGTTCATGACCCCTTCGGGAAGCTGTAAGCTTTAAGCTGTAAGAAAAAACCGTGTCGTGAGTTTCGGCGGCGACATCATGGCTTACGGCTTACGGCTTACGGCTTACGGCTTACGGCTTACGGCTTACGGCTTACGGCTTACGGCTTACGGCTTACGGCTTAATTTGGAGTGATATGTCACAACAGCGTCGTATCCGGGTCCTGGACCCGCGCCTGGCCAACCAGATCGCCGCCGGCGAGGTGGTCGAGCGCCCCGCTTCGGTGGTCAAGGAGCTGGTCGAGAACGCCATCGACGCCGGCAGCTCACGCATCGAGGTGGAGCTGGAGTCCGGCGGTGCCCGGTTGATCCGGGTGCGTGACGACGGCAGTGGCATCGGCGAGGATGACTTGCCGCTGGCGCTGTCGCGCCACGCCACCAGCAAGATCGTCTCCCTGGAGGAGCTCGAGGGCGTGGCCAGCCTGGGGTTTCGCGGCGAGGCGCTCGCCTCGATCAGTTCGGTATCGCGCCTGGAGCTGGTCTCCAATCCCGCGGAGGACCCCACCGCCGGCTGGCGGGTGGTGGCGGAGGGCCGCGACATGGAGGCCCGTGTCTCCCCGGCACCGCACCCCCGGGGTACCTCGGTGACGGTGCGCGACCTGTTCTTCAATACCCCGGCGCGGCGCAAGTTCCTGCGCACCGAGAAGACCGAGTTCGGCCACGTCGAGGAGGCTTTCCGCCGCCAGGCGCTCTCTCGCTACGATATCGGCTGGACCCTGCGCCATAATCACAAGGCCGTCCATCAACTGCGTCCCGGGGAGGACGTGGCCAGCCGCGAGCGGCGTATCGCCGCGCTACTCGGCAAGGCGTTCCTCGAGCACGCCCTGTACCTGGACCTCGAGGCCTCCGGCCTGCGCCTGTGGGGCTGGGTCGGCCTGCCCACCCACTCCCGGGCCCAGGCCGACCAGCAGTACTTCTTCGTCAACGGCCGCGTGGTGCGTGACCGCCTGGTGGCCCATGCCGTGCGCCAGGCCTACCGCGACGTGCTCTTCCATGGTCGCCACCCGGTGTTTGTCCTCTACCTGGAGGTCGACCCGTCGGTGGTCGATGTCAACGTGCACCCCACCAAGCATGAGGTGCGTTTCCGCGACGGGCGCCTGGTCCATGATTTCCTCTTCTCCAGCCTGCACCGCGCGCTGGGGGAGACGCGGGCCGGCCAGTCAGGCAGCGTCGGCGTGGGTGTCGGCGAGAGCGAGGAGGGCGGCGAGGTCGAGGCGGGTGGCGAGGACGCGGCAGATGGCCCGCCGCAGCGGGTCGCCGAGGCCCCCGGGCGCTGGCAGCAGCAGCCCATGGCGTTGCCGCATCGCGAGGAGGGGGGCAAGGTGACGCCCGACAGGGTGCGGGCCTTCATGGAGGGCTATCGCAGCCTGCACCCGGACCACGAGGAGAGCCTGCTCACGCCCCAGCCCGCGGCGCCCGGTGCCGGTGGTGCCGCGGCCGGCCAGGCCCTGGCCGAGCGCCAGGCGACGCAGGCCGCGTCGCGCGGGCCGTTACCCGAACAGGATGACACCCGGGCGCCGCCGCTGGGCTATGCCGTGGCACAGTTGCATGGCGTCTATATCCTCTCCCAGAGCGAGCGCGGCCTGATCCTGGTGGACATGCATGCCGCCCACGAGCGCATCGTCTACGAGCGCATGAAGGCCCAGGTCCATGGCGGGCGCCTCGAGGCCCAGCCGCTGCTGGTGCCGGTCTCGCTGGCGGCCAGCCATGCGCAAGTGGCCGTCGCGGAGAGCGAGCGCGAGGCCTTTGCCCGGCTAGGCGTCGAGCTCGATGTCGCCGGCCCCGAGACCCTGCTGGTGCGCCAGGTACCGGCGCTGCTTGCCGATGCCGACGTGGAGTCGCTGGTGCGCGAGATGCTCACCGAGCTCGAGCGCTATGGGCGCTCCGACCGCCTCGAGGCGCATGTCAACGAGCTGCTCTCCAGCATGGCCTGCCATGGCAGTGTGCGTGCCAACCGCCGCCTGACCCTGGCGGAGATGAACGCCCTGCTGCGTGACATGGAGCGCACCGAGCGCAGTGGCCAGTGCAACCATGGGCGCCCCACCTGGACCGAGATGAGCATGCAGCAGCTCGACCGCCTCTTCATGAGAGGGCAGTAGAAAAATAGAAGCCACCCGAACTCCGAGAAGCGCCGGGGGCAGACCGCAGAGGAGGTCCTATGCCATGGATGGCATCGCTAGCGCCCAGGGAAGGGGTCACGGCGCCTCCTCGTAGGTCTGCCGCCGGATAAGCTTCCCGGTTCAAAGCCCGACAGACCTCGAGAACTAGATGCCTGATAAGCGTCCGCCCGCCATCCTGCTGATGGGCCCCACCGCCGCCGGCAAGACCGACCTTGCCATCGAGCTCCACGAGCGCCTCGGTGTCGAGCTGATCAGCGTCGACTCGGCCATGGTCTACCGCGGCATGGACATCGGTAGCGCCAAGCCCTCGGCGCAGGAGCTGGCCCGCGCGCCGCATCGGCTGATCGATATCCGCGACCCCGCCGAGCCCTACTCGGCGGCGGAGTTTCGCCAGGACGCCCTGCGCGAGATGCGTGAGATCAGTGCCGCGGGGCGGGTACCGCTGCTGGTGGGGGGCACCATGATGTACTTGCGCCAGCTGCTCTGCGGGGTCGCCAACCTGCCGAGCTCTGACCCCATGGTGCGCGCCGGGCTCGAGGCCGAGCTCGAGGCCCGCGGCATGGCCGCCCTGCACCAGGAGCTCGGTCGCATCGACCCCGCCTCGGCGGCGCGGATCCACCCCAACGATCCCCAGCGCCTGCTGCGTGCCCTGGAGGTCTTCCGCATCAGCGGGCGCACCCTCAGCGCGCTGTGGGCGGAACAGCGCCCGGAAACCTTTCCCTGGCGAACGCTGTCGATAGGGCTCGCGCCCGGCGAGCGGCGGGTGCTGCACGAGCGCATCGCCACGCGCTTCGCGGCCATGCTCGAGGGTGGCCTGGTCGAGGAGGTTGCCGCGCTGCGCGCGCGCAACGATTTGACGCCGGCACTGCCCTCGATGAAGAGCGTAGGGTATCGTCAGGTGTGGGAATACCTCGATGGTGAGGTCGACCGCGCCGGACTCACTCAGCGCGGCATCGTGGCAACCCGGCAGCTGGCCAAGCGGCAGCTGACCTGGATGCGCAGCTGGGAGGCGCTGCACTGGGTAGACACCCAGGGCGAGGCGCCCCTGGCCCAGGTGCTGAAACTGGTGCGCCATTTCGGCACTTAGCGTAAGATACGGCGTTCCTTAGGCCGCTGGCCGGGCCGCTTGAAAAGGGCCCTGAAAACCCCAATAACCCAACCCCAGAGACACATCCAGGGAGAGTAAAATGTCCAAAGGGCAGTCGCTTCAAGATCCGTACCTGAACATCCTGCGCAAGGAGCGCATCCCGGTATCGATCTTCCTGGTCAACGGCATCAAGCTGCAGGGCCAGATCGAGTCCTTCGACCAGTTCGTCATTCTGCTGCGCAACACCGTCAGCCAGATGGTCTACAAGCACGCCATTTCCACCGTGGTGCCGTCGCGCAATGTGCGTCTGCCGGCCCAGGATCCTGCCGCGCCGCAGGAAGATGAGTGAGGTTGTGATTGTTTTTTGAACGCCCCGACGCCGGTGAGACGGCGGTACTCGTCCATGTGGACTTCCAGGACGAGAAGGAGCGCGAGGATCCAGGTGAATTCCTGGAGCTCGTGCGTTCGGCCGGTGCCGTGCCGGCCATCCTGCTGACCGGCAGCCGCAAGCGCCCCGACTCCCGCACCTTCTTGGGCTCCGGCAAGCTCGAGGAGCTGCGCGAGGCGCTCGGCGTCCATGGCGCCGAGCTGGTGATCTTCAATCACGGCCTGAGCCCCTCCCAGCAGCGCAACCTCGAGCGTGAGCTCGAGTGCCGCGTGATCGACCGTACCGGCCTGATCCTCGATATCTTTGCCCAGCGTGCGCGTACCCACGAGGGCAAGCTGCAGGTGGAGCTGGCCCAGCTGGAGTATATGTCGACCCGCCTGGTGCGAGGCTGGACCCACCTGGAGCGCCAGAAGGGCGGTATCGGCCTGCGTGGCCCCGGTGAGACCCAGTTGGAGACCGACCGACGGCTGCTGCGTGGGCGCATCAAGGCGATCAACAAGCGTCTCGACAAGGTGCGTGGCCAGCGTGATCAGAATCGTCGCTCCCGGGCCCGGGCCGAGATTCCCAGCGTCTCGCTGGTGGGCTACACCAACGCCGGCAAGTCAACGCTGTTCAACGCCCTGACCGAAGCGAAGGTCTATGCGGCCGATCAGCTCTTCGCTACCCTCGACCCCACGCTGCGGCGCCTGGAGATCGAGGATGTGGGGCCGGTGGTGATGGCCGACACCGTGGGCTTCATCCGTCACCTGCCGCACAAGCTGGTGGAGGCCTTCCAGGCGACCCTGCAGGAGGCCGCCGAGGCCAGCCTGCTGGTTCACGTCATCGATGCCGCCGATCCCGATCGTGAGCTCAATGTGGAGCAGGTCGAGACGGTGCTCGACGAGATCGGAGCCCTGGGGGTCCCGACGCTCAGGGTGATGAACAAGATCGACCTGCTGGACAGCGCCCCGCGCATCGAGCGCGATGGCGAGGGGCGCCCCGAGATGGTCTGGCTCTCGGCCCGGGAAGGCAAGGGGCTCGGGCTGCTTGAGCAGGCACTCTCGGAGTGCCTGGCCGACGATGTCATCGATTTCTCGCTGAGCCTGGGGCCCGAGCAGGGACGGCTACGCGCCGGCCTGCACGAGCTGGGTGCGGTGCGTGAGGAGAGCTTCGACGAGCATGGCCAGACACGCCTGCAGGTGCGCCTGCCGCGTCGCGATTTCCTGCAGCTGATGGCGCGGCTCGGCGAGCGGGCCGAGGACTACCTGCCGGCCTCGCTGAGCGAGCGCGAGGCGTGGGAGGAGTCTCCGTAGACGGGACATGGACAGACAGGATCGCAATCGAGGCCCCGGCCGGCATCACCGGCCGGGGCAGCAACGTATAGTGGAGAAGACCTATGGCCTGGAATGAGCCTGGTGGTGGTGGCAACCAGCACGACCCCTGGAGTGGGGGCGGTCGTCGCGGCGGCGGTAACGGCGGCGGTGGCAAGGGCGGTGGCAATCAGCCACCGGACCTGGATGAGGCCCTGAAGAAGTTTCAGGACAAGCTCAATGGCATGCTGGGTGGTCGCGGGGGCAAGAAGGGCGGGGCCGGCGGCAAGGGCGGTGGTGGCAAGCCACGCAACGCCTTCACCCTGCCGGGCCTGCTGGTGGTGGTGGCCCTGGCCATCTGGGCGGCCTCGGGCTTCTACCTGGTCGACCAGTCAGAGCGCGGCGTGGTGCTGCGCTTCGGCAAGTTCCAGGAGGTTGTCACGCCCGGCCTGCAGTGGAACCCGCCGCTGATCGACGACGTGCGCATGGTCAACGTGACCCGTGTGCGCTCGCTGACCCAGACCCAGTCGATGCTGACCCGCGACGAGAACATCGTCGAGGTCGAGATCTCGGCCCAGTATCAGGTCGCCGACCCGCGCGACTTCGTGCTCAACGTGCGCAACCCGCAGCTCTCCATCGAGAACGCCCTGGACAGCGCCCTGCGCCACGTGGTCGGCGGTACCGACATGATCGATATCCTGACCTCCGGTCGCGAGATCCTCGGCAGCTCGGTGGCCAGTCGCCTGCAGACCTACCAGGATAGCTACGGCACCGGCATTCGCCTGCAGACCATCAACATCGAGTCCACCTCGGCGCCCGACCAGGTCATCGATGCCTTCGACGACGTCATCCGTGCCCGCGAGGATCGCCAGCGCACCATCAACCAGGGCATGGCCTACGCCAACGCCATCATTCCCGAGGCCCAGGGCCAGGCACAGCGCATCGTCGAGCAGGGCCAGGGCTATCGCGAATCGGTGGTCGCCGAGGCGCGTGGTCAGGCGAGCCGCTTCAATGCACTGCTCGGCCAGTATGAGGATACGCCTTCGATCATGCGTGAGCGCCTCTACCTCGATGCCGTCAGCGATGTCTTCGGCAGCACCCCCAAGGTGCTGGTCGATGTCGCCAACGATGCGCCGCTGATGTACCTGCCCCTCGACCGGATGGGCAGCGGCGGCAGCGCCGGGCAGCAGGAGGGTGAAGGCGAGCTCGACCCGCGGGTGCTGGAGCGCCTGCGTGGCACCCAGGGCGCCTCGTCGTCCGGCAACACCAGCAACAGCAGCAACACCGGTGGTATCCGCAGGGAGGGCCGCTAAATGATCAATAATCGTTCCCTGCTCATTGTCGGCGGCCTGGCAGCCGTCGCCTGGCTGGCCAGCAACAGCCTCTACGTGGTCGACGAGACCGAGCGTGCGGTCAAGCTGCGCTTCGGTGAGATCATCGAGGAGAATATCCAGCCGGGCCTGCACTTCAAGGTGCCAATCACCCAGACGGTGCGCACCTTCGATACCCGGTTGCTGACCCTGGATACCGACCCCAGCCGCTACCTGACCCTGGAGCAGAAGGCGGTGATCGTTGACTCCTACGTCAAGTGGCAGGTGATCAACCCGACCCAGTACTACGAGGCCACGGCGGGTGACGAGCTGATGGCCAGCCGGCTGATCCAGCCGCGGGTCGACGAGAGCCTGCGTAACGAGTTCGGTCGCCTCGACCTGCAGCAGATCATCGCCGAGCGTCGCGATGACCTGATGACCGGCCCCACCGAGGAGCTCGACCAGCTGCTGCGCGATGAGCTGGGGGTGGCCATCCGTGATATCCGCGTCAAGCGTATCGACCTGCCCGAGGATGTCTCCTCCGCGGTTTACGAGCGCATGCGCTCCGAGCGCGAGCGCGAGGCCCGCGAGTGGCGCGCCCAGGGTCAGGAGGAGGCCGAGCGGATCCGCGCCAATGCCGACCGGCGTCGGCAGGTGCTGCTGGCCCAGGCCAACGAGCGTGCCGAGACCCTGAGGGGTGAAGGCGACGCCGAGGCCGCGGCCATCTTCGCCGAGTCCTACGGTCAGGATGAGGAGTTCTTCAGCTTCTGGCGCAGCCTGAATGCCTATCGCGACAGCTTCGCCGGCGACGACAACATGCTGGTCCTGGACCCCTCCAGCGACTTCTTCCAGTACCTGAAGAGCCCCGCGGTAGTTGGCGGGGAGTAAGCCATCCGGCCGGGCCTGCGGGCCCGGCCGGGGTTCACCCCCGCCGCAAACGTGGTAGACTCCTGACACCGGGCGAGGCCCGGTTTTTTTGTGGCCGTCTATCCACGAGACCGCGCCAGCCCGTTGCACGCCAGACGCTCGCCGGGCCACGGAAAAGTGTCTTTATCACGGCCATTCACCGCCTTGCAGGATGATTGACATGACCATCGCTGACCGCTGGCTGCTGCCCGACGGCATGGACGAAGTGCTGCCACCCCAGGCGAGCCGCATGGAGGAGCTGCGTCGCGCGCTGCTCGACCTCTATCACCGCTGGGGCTACGACCAGGTGATGCCGCCTACCACGGAGTTTCTCGATTCCCTGCTGACCGGCACTGGCTCCGACCTGGCGCTGCAGACCTTCAAGCTCACCGACCAGCTCACCGGCCGCATGATGGGTATCAGCGCCGACGTCACTCCCCAGGTGGCGCGCATGGATGCCCACTCCCTCAAGCGCCAGGGGCCGGTGCGGCTCTGCTACTGCACCAATGTGCTGCGCGCCACCCCCGACCAGCACCAGGGCGGCCGCAGCCCGGTGCAGGTGGGGGTGGAGTTGTTCGGCCACGCCGGCCTCGAGGCCGACCAGGAGATCCTCAACCTGGCGCTAGCCTCGCTGTCCGCCGCCGGTGCCGAAGAGATCCACCTGGCCCTGGGCCATATCGGTATCTATCGCAGCCTGGTGGAGGCCTCGGGCCTCGAGGGCGACGCCGAGCGGGCGATGTTCGAGGCCCTGGAGCTGAAGTCGCCGGGGGAGTTGGCCGCCCGCGTCGAGGCGAGCGTCGGCGATCCGGCACTGGCCGAGATGTTCATGGCGCTCGGGCGCCTGCACGGCGGCGTCGAGGTGCTGGATGAGGCCCGCGAGGCCTTCGCCGAGGCGCCCGCCGCCGTGGGCGCCGCCCTGGAGCAACTGCGCGCCCTGCTGCGCGGGGTGCTGGCCGCCCGCCCGGAGGTGGCGCTCTACCTCGATCTCGGCGAGCTGCGCGGCTATGCCTACCATACCGGCATGATGTTCGCGGCCTATGTGCCCGGCTACGGCCAGGCACTGGCCAAGGGGGGGCGCTATGATGATACCGGGCGCGCCTTCGGTCGGGCGCGTCCGGCCACCGGCTTCTCCATGGACCTCAAGCAGTTGGCCACGCTGGCCCACGCCGAGCCGCCCCGCGAGGGCATCTGGGCGCCCGCCGAGGGCGAGGGGCTGGGCGAGGCCGTGATGGCGCTGCGCGCCCGGGGCGAACGGGTGGTGCAGGCGCTGCCGGGACAGCGCACCGGACCCGAGGAGCACCGCTGCGACCGGCAACTGGTGCTTCGCGATGGCCACTGGCAGGCCGTGACACTGTAGACTGGGATACCACCTTGGCGCGACGGCCCGCCGCCGCGCGGCAACGAGAGATGAGAGAGCAATGGGCAAGAACGTAGTCGTACTGGGCACCCAGTGGGGTGACGAGGGCAAGGGCAAGGTCGTCGACCTGCTGACCGAATCCGCCGATGCGGTGGTGCGCTTCCAGGGCGGTCACAATGCTGGCCATACCCTGGTGATCGACGGCGAGAAGACCGTCCTTCACCTGATTCCCTCAGGCATCCTGTGGCCCGGCAAGATGTGTGTCATCGGCAACGGCGTGGTGCTGTCTCCCGAGGCGCTGATCAAGGAGATCCGCGAGCTCGAGGCCAGGGGCGTGCCGGTGCGCGATCGCCTGCGCCTGTCGCCGGCCTGCCCGCTGATCCTGCCCTATCACGTGCGTCTCGATCAGGCGCGCGAGAAGGCCCGCGGCATCGCCAAGATCGGCACCACCGGGCGTGGCATCGGGCCGGCCTACGAGGACAAGGTGGCGCGCCGCAGCCTGCGCCTGGGCGACATGCTGCACCGCGAGCGCTTCGCCTCCAAGCTCGGCGAGGTGCTGGATTACCACAACTTCGTGCTGGTCAACTACCACGGCGAGCCGCCGGTGGACTTCCAGGAAGTCCTCGACAGCGCCATGCAGATGGCCGATGAGCTGCGTCCCATGGTGGCCGATACCGTAAGCCTGGTGCATGGCGTGCGCCGCGCCGGCAACAATATCCTCTTCGAGGGGGCCCAGGGCTCGCTGCTGGATATCGACCACGGCACCTACCCCTACGTGACCAGCTCCAACACCACCGCCGGCGGCACCGCCACCGGTTCCGGTGTCGGCCCGCTCTACCTCGACTACGTGCTGGGCATCACCAAGGCCTACACCACCCGTGTCGGTTCCGGCCCGTTTCCCACCGAGCTGTTCGACGAGCACGGCCGTCACCTGGCCGAGAAGGGCCACGAGTTCGGCGCCACCACCGGCCGCCCGCGGCGCTGCGGTTGGTTCGATGCCGTGGCGCTGCGCCACGCGGTGCAGATCAACTCCGTCTCGGGCATCTGCCTGACCAAGCTCGACGTGCTCGATGGCCTGGAGAACATCCGCGTCTGCGTGGGTTACCGCGGCAAGGATGGCGAGGTGCTGGATAACCCGGTGGACTCCGAGGGCTACGAGGCGATCGAGCCGCTCTACGAGGATCTCCCGGGCTGGAGCGAGTCGACCCTGGGCGCCAGGTGCGTCGAGGACCTGCCGGCCAACGCCCGCTCCTACATCAGCTTCCTGGAAGAGAAGGTGGGCGTGAGCATCGATATCATCTCCACCGGCCCCGACCGCAACGAGACCATCGTGCTGCGTAACCCCTTCGACGGCTGAGCCCGGCTGACCCGCCGAGATCCAGCAGGCCCCGCATCGCGGGGCCTGCTGCGTTTATGGGGTACCCTCCGGGAGATCAGTAGTCGATGCCGCGTCGCGCCTGGAGGCCGGCATTGAAGGCGTGGCGCACCTCCTGCATCTCGGTGATGGTATCGGCCATGGCGAGCAGCTCGCGGTGGGCATTGCGCCCGGTGACGATCACGCTCTGCTCCGCTGGACGGTTCTCGATGGCGCGCCTGACCGTCGCGATGTCCAGGTAGCCGAACTTGAGCATGTAGGTGATCTCGTCGAGCACCACCAGATAGACCTCGGGGTCGGCCAGCATGCGCTCCGCCGCGGCCCACACCTCCCGGCAGGCGGCGGTATCCGCCGCGCGGTTCTGGGTCTCCCAGGTGAAGCCGGTGCCCATGATGGCCACCTCGAGGTTGGGATCCTCGACCAGGCGTTCGCGCTCGCCGCACTCCCACTGTCCCTTGATGAACTGGATCACGCCGACCCGGTAGCCATAGCCCAGAGCGCGAGTCACGGTGCCCCAGGCGGCGGTGGTCTTGCCCTTGCCGTTGCCGGTGAAGACCAGCAGCAGGCCGCGCTGTTCGGTGGCGGCGGCGACCTTCTCGTCGACGTGGGCCTTGAGTTTCTGCATCGACTGCTTGTGGCGGGTATCGCGATCACTCATCGGGGTATCATGTCCTTTGCAATATTTTTTAATAAAAACAAAAGTATATGTGAGCCGCGGAGCCGCGTCAGCCTCCCTGGCGTACTCGCGCTTCCAGGCGTGACAGGAACACCGCCATGATGCGCTCATAGAGGCCCCGGCCGAGCACGGCGTCCTCGATCCCCGCGTCGATATTGGGGTTGTCGTTGACCTCGATCACCACGACCCGCTCGCCGGATTGCTTGAGGTCAACGCCATACAGGCCGTCGCCGATCAGCCGGCACGCCTTGAGAGCCGCCTTGATCACCACCGATGGCACCTCGGCGGGGTCATGGGTGGTGAAGCCGCCGCTCTTCACGCCGCCGGCGGAATGGTCGTAGATCTGCCAGTGGCCGCGGGCCATGTAGTAGCGGCTGGCGAACAGCACCTGGCCATCGAGCACCCCGATGCGCCAGTCGTATTCGGTGGGCAGCCACTCCTGGAGCAGCAGCAGGGCCGAGTCGTGGAACAGGCGGTCCGCCTGGTGTTCCAGCTGGGCCAGCTCCGTGACCTTGACCACGCCGCGGGAGAACGAGCCGTCGGGGACCTTGAGCACCAGCGGGAAGTCGAGGCCGTCGGGGCGTTCGGCCAGCGGGCGACGGTCGCCGCGCTTGAGCAGTACGCCCTCCGGTGCCGGCACCCCGCGGGCGCGCAGCAGGGCGTGCAGGTAGACCTTGTTGGTGCAGCGCAGGATATCCCGTGGCGAGTCGATCACCACCAGCCCCTCGTGTTCGGCACGGCGCGCCATGCGATAGGTGTGGTGGTCCAGGGCGGTGGTCTCGCGAATGAACAGGGCGTCGAACTCGGCGAGCCGTCCGGCATCGCGGCGGGTGATCAGCGAGACATCGATGCCCAGCCGTCGTCCGGCACGGATGAAGGCCTTCAGCGCCCCGCGGTTGCTGGGGGGCAGTGCCTCCCCGGGGTCGACCAGGATCGCCAGGTCGAAGCGGTAGCGGCGTCGCGCCCGGGGGGTGCGCCATACCTGGCGCGAATGGCGGTTCAGGGCGCTGGCGAAGAGATCTTGCTCCTCCCTGGCCAGGTCGCGCAGGCGCAGCGGGCGCAGGCGGGAAAGCCGCCACTGGTCGTGGCGCCGCACCAGCCTGGCCTCCAGCAGCGGACAGGGCAGGCGCTCGAAGAGCTTGCGTGCCAGGCGCTCGAGGCCGGGCTCGCGACACTCGCCGAACAGCACGCGCAGGGTCACGGCGTCACCGGAAAGCCGTCCACGCCGTGCCAGGTCGCCGAGCAGCGTGGCCAGGGTGTCCAGTTGCAGGTCGATCAGCGCCTTGCGCGACAGCTCGTTGAGGGTCTCCACCGTGGGCAGTACTCGCTGGCCGCGGGCCTGGGCGAGCAGCGACACGTAGTAACCGGTGCCCAGGTAGTCGAGCTCGCTGCACAGGTTGATCACGTGGGTGGTGCGTTCGCTTTCGGGGCCGCTGCGGTGGCGCCGGTCCAGCGACAGGTAGTCGTCGGCGCTGATCAGGTCATCGCTGGGATAATAGGGTTGCCAGTCGGCGAGGCGGTCGACGACGATTCTCAAGGGGCACATGGTGGCGGCTACCGGGTAGAGGAGAGGGCGGCCGGGGCGGGCCGAACTGCGCCAGAATGCGCCGGGCCCGCGACCACGGCAAGGCGGGAAGTGGGTGAAAAGATTTCATGCTGTTGCCTCGCTGACAGCGGCGTCAAGCACGCTCAGAATCGTTCGGGTATCTTCTGGAGAATCCCATGACCATTCAGTTGCGTCGGGCCACCGGCCACGACCTCGACGCCCTCTTTCGCCTGGAGCAGAGCGCCTTTACCGGCGACCGCTTCAACCGTCGCCAGCTCTGGCACCTGCTCAATCGTGCCCACGCCGAGACCTGGACCCTGGAGCGTGCCGCCGCGGCGCTCACGCCGGCGCGGCTGCTGGGTTACGGTACCCTGCTTTTTCGCCACGGCAGCACGCGTGCCCGGCTCTACTCCTTCTGCGTGCACCCCGAGTTCCGCGGCTCCGGCCTGGGGCGTCAGCTGCTCGAGGCCCTGGAGGGGGCGGCCAGGGAGCATGGCAGTGACCGACTGGGCCTGGAGGTGCGCGCCGACAACCGTGCGGCCCTGGCGCTTTACCGGCGCATGGGGTTTCGCCTTGAGCGCTGGTTGCCGGAGTACTACGAGGATGGCTGTGCCGCCTGGCAGATGGCCAAGGCACTGGAGACCAGGGCTATGGCAGATGGCAGCACCGCTCAAGGCTGACCCGGCGACAGGCCTGCGAGGGGGCGCTACGAGTACGTCCTTGTAGGCTACCTCGGCCATCCCTGGTCCTCGGACCCCCTCTTCGACCTGTCCCCGGCGCCTTTCGCTATCGCCGCATGGCTAACTGCGATAGCCCTGCACTGGAGACGGCGGCGTTGGAGGCTCGGGACTGATAGAATCCAGGCAACCATCCCCCACTTTGCCAGGAGCCGCCATGCCCTCCTTCGATATCGTCTCCGAGTTCGACAAGCACGAGGCCAGCAACGCCGTCGACCAGGCCAACCGCGAGATCCAGACCCGCTTCGACTTCAAGGGGGTCAGCGCGAGCTTCGAGCTCAATGGCGAGACCGTCGCGCTGGAGGCCGAGGCCGATTTCCAGCTCAAGCAGATGCTCGATGTGCTGCGTGGAAGGCTGATCGCACGTGGCATCGACGCCCGCTGCATGGACATCCAGGAGGCGATTCTCTCCGGGGTTCGCGCCCGCCAGGAGGTGACCCTCAAGCAGGGCCTCGACCAGAAGGAGGCCAAGGACATCGTCAAGCGCATCAAGGAGAGCAAGCTCAAGGTCCAGGCCCAGATCCAGGGCGAGAAAGTGCGCGTCACCGGCAAGAAGCGCGACGACCTCCAGTCGGTGATGGCGCTGTTGCGCGGAGAGGGCGGCCCCGAGCTGCCGCTGCAGTTCGACAACTTCCGCGACTGAGCCCGTGGGCCGAGGCTCGCGGCTAAGGGTCCCATAGCCATCCTCGATTGGCGCCCCCGGTCTGCCTGCGCTTCAATGAACTCATTGCCGGGTAAAGGGAGCGCCGGATGTCCGAGCTCAAACGCCTCGTCTACCTCGCCATCGCCGGCGTCAGCTTCGCGCTGGGGCTGGTCGGCGTGTTCGTGCCGTTGATGCCCACCACCTGCTTCATGCTGCTGGCGGTGTGGTCGGCCACCAGGAGCTCACCGCGCCTGGCCCGCTGGATCCGTTCTCACCCGCGTTTCGGCCCCGCGGTGGTGGCCTGGGAGGGGGAGCGTGCCATCCCGCGCCACGCCAAGTGGCTCGCCGCCGCCATGCTGGCCCTTTCCATGCTGGTGCTGGCGCTCTCCGTGACCCTTCTGTGGCTCAAGCTGGTGCTGATTGTCGGCCTCGCCCTGCTCGGGGCCTGGATCCTGACCCGGCCGGAGCCGGCGCTCTGAAGGTGCTTTGAGCTCGAGGGGCGCGGCGCCGTACAATGGTCGCAATTCTCGACAGGAGCATCACGCATGTCTGACCCCCAGGCGACCTACCTGAGCGACTATCGTCCCCCTGCCTACCGCGTCACCCACACCGAGCTCACCTTCGATCTCGATCCCGCTGCCACCCGGGTCAAGGCGCGCCTGCACCTCGAGCGCCATCCCGAGCGTGAGGCCGGCGAGCCGCTGGTGCTCGACGGCGAGGGCCTGACCCTGGAGGCGATCGCCCTGGATGGGGAGCCGCTCGCGGCGGACGAGTACGCCCAGGCGGCGGCGCACCTGACGGTGCACCGGGTGCCCGAGCGCTTCCACCTGGACACCGAGGTGACCATCGCCCCCGAGGCCAACACCGCCCTGGAGGGGCTCTACCTCTCCAGCGGCATGTACTGCACCCAGTGCGAGGCCGAGGGATTCCGGCGTATCACCTTCTACCCGGACCGCCCCGATGTCATGGCGACCTTCTCCACCACGGTGATCGGTGGTACCGGCGAGCCGGTGCTGCTCTCCAACGGCAACCCGGTGGAACGCGGCGAGTTGCCGGGCGGCCGCCACTTCGTCACCTGGGAGGACCCGCATCCCAAGCCCAGCTACCTGTTCGCCCTGGTGGCCGGCGACCTCAAGAAGGTCGAGGATGCCTTCACCACCGCCAGCGGGCGCGAGGTGACCCTGCAGATCTGGGTCGAGGAGGAGAACCTCGACAAGACCGATCACGCCATGGCCTCGCTGAAGCGCGCCATGGCCTGGGACGAGCAGGCCTACGGCCGCGAGTACGATCTCGACCTGTTCATGATCGTGGCGGTCAACGACTTCAACATGGGCGCCATGGAGAACAAGGGGCTTAACATCTTCAACTCGGCGGCGGTGCTGACCCATCCCCACACCGCCACCGACGCCGCCTTCCAGCGGGTCGAGAGCATCGTCGCCCACGAGTACTTCCACAACTGGTCGGGCAACCGCGTCACCTGTCGCGACTGGTTCCAGCTCTCCCTGAAGGAGGGCTTCACGGTGTTCCGTGACCAGTGCTTCTCCGCCGATACCAACTCCCCGGCGGTCAAGCGCATCGAGGACGTCGCCTTCTTCCGCACCGCCCAGTTCGCCGAGGATGCCGGCCCCACCGCCCACCCGGTGCGCCCCGACCACTACATCGAGATCGGTAACTTCTACACCCTGACCATCTACGAGAAGGGCGCCGAGGTGGTGCGCATGCTCGCCAACCTGGTGGGCGAGGCAGCCTTCCGACGTGGCAGCGACCGCTACTTCGAGCGCTTCGACGGTCAGGCGGTGACCATCGAGGACTTCGTCGACTGCATGGCCGAGGCCTCGGGACTGGACCTTTCCCAGTTCATGCACTGGTACTCCCAGTCCGGTACCCCGGAGATCGATGCCTTCGGCGAGTATGACTACGCCAGGGCCGAGTATCGCCTGATCCTGCGCCAGCGCACCCCGGCGACCCCCGACCAGCTCGACAAGCAGCCGCTGCACATCCCGGTGCGCCTGGGCCTGGTGGGTACCAAGAGCGGCCGTGACCTGCCGCTGACCCTGGATGGCGAAACGCTGGGGAGCGACGCCGTGATCCACCTGCGCGAGGCGGAGCAGGAGTTCCTGTTCACCGACGTCTCCGAGGCCCCGGTCCCCTCGCTGTTGCGTGGCTTCTCGGCCCCGGTGAAGCTGCGTTTCCCCTATGGCCGCGAGGACCTGGCCTTCCTGCTGGCCAACGACTCCGATGGCTTCAACCGCTGGGATGCCGGCCAGCGCCTGGCCATGCTGGCCCTGGACGATCTGATCGCCGCGCACCGCAACGGTGTCGAGAAGGTGATGGATCCGCGGGTCACCGAGGCCTTCCGTGGCCTGCTGGAGGGGGAGCCCGAGGACCGCGCGGTGCTGGCCGAGATGATCACCCTGCCCAGCGAGGCCTACATCGCCGAGCAGCAGCCACTGGTGGACGTCGACGCCATCCACGCCGCCCGGGAGTTCATGCGTCGCGGGCTGGCCACGGCGCTGCGGGATGACTTCCTGCGCGTCTACCGCGAGAACCAGAGCGACGAGCCCTATGCGCCCACGCCGGAACAGATCGCCCGGCGCAGCCTGAAGAACGTGGCGCTCGCCTATCTCATGGCCATCGAGGACGAGGACGGCGTGCAACTGGCCCGCGAGCAGTTCGAGGCCGACCACAACATGACCGACGTGCGCCATGCCCTGACCCTGCTGACCCACAGCAGTCGCGACGAGCTCAGCGAGCCGGCGCTCAAGGCCTTCGGCGAGAAGTGGGCCCATGACCCGCTGGTGATGGACCAGTGGTTTGCGATCCAGGTATCACGCCCGCAACCCGACGTGCTCGAGCGGGTGAAGTTCCTGATGCAGCACCCGGCCTTCTCGCTGAAGAACCCCAACAAGGTGCGCGCACTGATCGGCACCTTCGCCGGCCAGAACCGGGTCAACTTCCACCGTATCGACGGCGCGGGCTACCGCCTGCTGGCCGACACCGTGATCGAGCTCAACCGCCTCAACCCGGAGATCGCCGCACGGCTGATCACCCCGCTGACCCGCTGGGCGCGCTTCGACGAGGAGCGCCAGGCGCTGATGAAGGGCGAGCTCGAGCGCATCCGCGCCGAGCAGCTCTCGCCCAATGTCTATGAGGTGGTGGAAAAGGCCCTGGCCTGAGGAAAGGAAAATTTCCCTGAATGGCAGAAAGGTTGGCTTGTCGCAGGCCGGCGTGAAAGCGAACGGTAGGAGGGAGGCTCCGCCTCGCGACTGGAGGCCGAAGGCCTCCCGGTGAAGTGCTCTAGGTTCGCAACACCACCAGGGCGCCTGACGGCGCCAATCGCGATGCAGAGCATCCCTCCTACATCCTGAATCACGCCAAAGTGCCAAGATCGTTAAAAAGCGCCGCCCCTCGGGGCGGCGCTTTCACGTCGGGATGTCGGTCAATAGATCAGCCAGCTCAAGACGACAAAGCCCAGCAGCAGCCAGACCAGGGTGGCGACGATGGCGCGGCGGGTGAGGGCGCGGAACGCCTTCCACAGCATCCACAGGCCGACCACCAGGATCAGCAGGCTGACGATGGAGGTGGAGATGCCCAGCGAACCGGCCAGCCCCTGGAGGAAGCCGCGGGCGGAGTCGCCGATATTGGCGAAGAAGCCGGTCAGCAGGTCGACGACGAAGCGGATGATCTCGCCGAGGGTCCTGCCGATCCAGGTGAAGAACTCTTCCATGTCAGGTTCCGTGGCAGTTCGAGAAGTAGCTCAAGGTAACCACGCCGGGAGCGATTGTCATCTTCGGGGTGCGGCATGAATTAGCCGAGCTGGCTTGAAACCGGCTCGATGCCTGACTCCTCGGCGGCGCTGTCGGCCAGGGCTCGGCCCGCCTCGTCATAGACATGGAAGACGGCGCTGGCACCCAACTCGCGGATCGGATCGATCTCCTCGGGAAACTCGACCACGGCGGTGATCTTTCCGGGGAACTGGCGCGACCGCAGCTGCTTTATGGCAAACAGGTTGCCTGCGTGATGCGGCATGGCCAGTACCACCATGTGCACATCGGGAGACATCAGCAGCTTGTCCCAGAAGTCGGAGTCGAGAGCGTCACCTTCCACCACGTTGAAGCCACGTTCCGTCAGCATCCTGACGCTGGCCGGGTTGCTGTCGATGCCGAGGATTCGTAGCCCGTATTCCTTCTGGAGTCGCTGGTAAACGCTGCGTCCGATGCGCCCCATGCCCAGCACTACTGCCTCGGCATCCCCCACCTCGATGGGGCGGTCGCTGGGTGTGAGTTGCATGGAGTCGCGTCCTGGCAGTCGCTTGGCCAACCAGCGATAGATTCCCTCGCTGACGGCGTTGATCATCGCCGAGAGGCCGAAGCTCAGTGCCACCGCCAGCGAGATGACCACCAGCCACTCTTCCGTCAGCAGCCCGCCGGAGACTGCGATGGCGCCCACGATGAGGCCGAATTCGGAATAGTTGGAGAGGCTCAGGGTGGCCAGAATCGAGGTGCGGTTGCGCATCGGGAAACGCATGAATACCAGCAGGTAGAGCAGGCTCTTGAGCGGCAGCAGCGCCAGCAGCAGCAGCGCCATGGCCAGGTGCGAGCTATCCGGCATGGCGGTGAGGCCGATGGCCAGGAAGAAGCCCACCAGCAGCAATTCCTTGATGTTGAACATCGAGCGAGCCAGGGTCTGAGCGGCTGGATGTGGGGCCAGCAGCAGACCGATGATCAGGGCGCCGAGATCCCCCTTGACGCCGAGTGCTTCGAACAGGGAGTAGCCCAGCACCAGGGCGAGCAGCATGCCGAAGAGGATCTGCATCTCGCCATGACCGAGACGGTCCAGCAGTCGGCGCAGCAGCGGGGCGAGGGGGATCAACAGCACCAGGCCCAGCGCCCAGGGGCTTGGAAGCTTGCCGGTAGAGCCGGTGATGAAGAGCACCGCGAAGATGTCCTGCATGATCAGTACGCCGATGGCCAGGCGGCCATAGGCGGTCTGGGTCTCGCTGCGCTTCTCCAACACCTTGATCACGAACACCGTGCTCGAGAAGGAGAAGGCGAAGCCAAGCAGCAGGAGTGTCTGCCACTGGCTGTCGGCCAGCAGGCTCAGTCCCCAGCCCTTGAACAGCGCCAGCAGACCGAAGAACAGCAGCGACGAGCCCAGCATATGCAGGGTGGCACCGCCCCAGACATCTCCGCGAAGCAGGGTGCGTACATCGAGCTTGAGGCCAATGGTGAACAGCAGCAGGGTGACCCCGATGTCGGAGATCAGCTCGAGCAGCGGGGTATTTTCATAGCCCAGGGCGTTGAGGGCGAAGCCGGCGACCAGGAAGCCCACCAAGGGGGGCAGGCGCAGGGCCAGGGCGGCAAACCCGCCGATGAAGGCGGCGAGAAGAAAGGCCGGTTCGATCATGGACGCTCCCTGTTCTATGCATCGTACGTGATGAGTAGTTTACGGAAGCCGGTGCTTGAATGGCATCGTTGCATGAGAAGGTTACCGCTCGAGGATGATTCAACCCCGCCGAGCGCTCCTGGCTGGCCCGCCGTGATCGCCATCGGCACCGTCTGCGGCTAAGGTTAGGCAAGGACGCCGGTGGTCGGCGTCGCCTACATGCTACATGAGGACGCCATGGACCTTTCGCTGATCCTGCCTGTCGTGTTGCTGGTTGCCCTGCTGATCTATGCCGTCAGCATCTACAACCGCCTGGTGGCGCTGAAGAACCGCTTCCAGAATGCCTTTGCGCAGATCGAGGTGCAGCTCAAGCGGCGCCATGACCTGATCCCCAATCTGGTGGAGACCGCGCGGGCCTACATGGCCCACGAGCGCGAGACGCTCTCCGCGGTGACCGAGGCGCGCAATGCCGCCGAAGTCGGCCTGAAGCATGCCGCCGCCGCTCCCGGCAATGCCGCCGCCATGGCCGAGCTGGCCGGTGCCGAGGGAGCGTTGGGTGCCGCCCTGGGGCGCCTCAACGTGGTGATGGAGGCCTATCCGGATCTCAAGGCCTCGGAGAACATGCAGCAGCTCTCCGAGACCCTGACCAGCACCGAGAATCGCGTCGCCTTCGCCCGCCAGGCCTTCAACGATGCCGTGATGCAGTACAATACCTACAAGCAGAGCTTCCCGCCGGTGATCCTGGCCGCCTCCTTCGGCCACAAGCAGGACGCCGCCCTGCTGGAGTTCGAGGACAGTGCGGAGATCCAGGCCGCGCCCCGCGTGAGCTTCTGAGCGGAGGCCCCGCATGGACTTCTTTACCGCCCAGGACCGTGCCCGGCGGCTCTCGGCTCGGCTGGTCCTGCTTTTGCTGCTCTCCGTCGTGGTCCTGGTGGTGCTGACCTGCGTGCTGGTGGCGCTGGCCGTGGTGGTGATGAACCCGGAGCGGATGGGCGCCGGTGACCCGCTGGCGGCGGCGCTGGAGCCCAGGCTCTTCGCCCTGGTGGCGGGGGGCGTGGTGGCCATCGTGGTGCTGGGTGGCCTGGTGCGTCACCTGCAGCTGCGTGTCGGCGGCTATGCGGTGGCCGAGGCCCTGGGCGGGCGCCCCCTGGCACTGGATACCCGGGATGAGGACGAGCGGCGCCTGCTCCATGTGGTGGAGGAGATGGCCATCGCCTCGGGGATGCCGGTGCCGGCGGTCTACCTGCTGGATGACGCCGCCATCAATGCCTTCGCCGCCGGGCATGAGCCCCATGATGCGGTGATCGGCGTCACCCGCGGCGCCATCGAGCACCTCGACCGCGACCAGCTGCAGGGCGTCATCGCCCACGAGTTCAGCCATATCCTGCATGGCGACATGCGTCTCAACCTGCGCCTGGTGGCGCTGCTTCACGGCATCCTGGTGATCGGCCTGGCGGGGCGCTTCCTGTTGCGCGGCATGACCCGGGGGCGCCGCCGGGGTTCCCGGCGCGGTGGCCATGTGGCGATCATGGGCCTGGGGGTGGCGCTGATGGCGGTGGGCTATGCCGGTACCCTGTGCGGCAAACTGATCAAGGCGGCGGTAAGTCGCCAGCGGGAGTTCCTGGCCGATGCCAGTGCCGTGCAGTACACCCGCAACCCCGAGGGCATCGGCGGGGCCCTCCAGACCCTGGCCGCCTACCGCCTCGGCTCGCACCTGCTGGCGGCCAATGCCGCCGAGTTCAGCCATCTCTATTTCGGCAGTGGCGTGCGCAGCCTGAGCCGATTCACGGCGACCCACCCGCCGCTGGAGGCGCGCATCCGTCGCGTGCTGCCGCGGTGGGACGGCCGCCTGCCCGAGCCCTTCGCACCGACGCCCAGGGCCGCTCCTGAGCCTCCGTCCTCGCCGGCCACGCCCTCCCATGCCACTCCCCTCGGTGGGGCGGCACTGGCCGGGGCCGCACTGGGGGCTGCCGCGGTGGCCAGCGTCGGCCGCCCCGACGATGCGGCGCTGGCAAGCGCCCGCCGGCGCCTGGCCGGGCTCGATGCGCGGCTGATCGAGGCGGCCCATGAGCCCTTCGCGGCCAGGGCGCTGGTCTATGCCATCCTGATGGGGGTCGACCCGGCCAGCCGCGACGCCCAGCGAGAGGTGCTCGAGCGCCAGGCGCTGCCCGAGGTGCTGGCCGAGCTGGAGGCCCTGACCGAGCCGCTGGCAGGCCTGTCGCCCGGCGACCGGCTGCCGCTGATCGAGCTGGCGCTTCCCGCACTGCGTGCCTTGAGCCCCGCCCAGGGGGCACGCTTCCGTGCCTGCCTGGATGGGCTGATGGCCGCCGAGGAGGCGCCGGGTGCCCTGCAGTGGGCGCTTCACCGGCTGGTCAGGTCGGGGCTGGATGGGGAGCGCCGAGCCCACCGTGACCGGCGCCTGGCCGACCTGGCTGGTCCGCTCTCCCGCCTGCTCTCGACCCTGGCCCTGGCGGGGCAGCCCGAGCAAGATGCGGCACAGGCGGCGCTGGAGCGGATCGCCTCGGCGCTGGGCGTGTCGCTGGACCTGGTCGTAGAGCCGGCCACTCCCCGCGAGCTGGACTGGGCGCTGGAGCGCCTGGCGCGGCTGCGCAACGAGGCGCGGGCACCGCTGCTTGCCGCCATGGTCTGCTGTGTGGAACAGGATGGGCGGGTCGAGCCCCGGGAGGCCGAACTGCTGCGAGCGGTGGCCTGGACCCTGGGGGTCCCGCTGCCGCTGGGCGCACTCGATGAGGCATAAGTCGGCTTGCGAGGGATGGGCCGCTCTGCTGCAATGAGCCCTTTTCGTGACGGAGACGCTTAGATGATGACTACATTCTGGAAGCCGACCCTGCTGGCCACGCTGCTGGTCCTGGGGCTGGCCGGCTGCGGCAACGGCGATGAATCGGCCGGGGGTGGCGATGCGTCACAGTCGGCGGAACAGGTGCCGGAGGAGCAGGCGGCGGAGGAGCAGGCGCCGGCCGTCGCGGAGTCGGATGACTCGAGTGCGGATGGGCAGGCCGCGGAAGAGGCGCCTCCCGCCGAGGAGGGGGAGTCCGAGACCATGTCGGCCGACGCCGAGGTCTCCGCCGATGTCGACTCCCTGGGAGAGTCCCCCGAGGACGCCCTGGAGGAAGAGGGCGCCCTGCCCGGCGAGGCCACTCGCGAGGATGTCGATGCCATCATCGAGGAGACCGAGCGGCGCTTCGAGGAGGCCCAGCAGCGCATCGACGAGCAGTTCGAGCAGGCCGAGCAGGAAACTTCGGTGCCCGAACCCATGGAGGGCGATGACTTCGAGAGCAGCATCGACATCGACTCTTCCCTCGGTGAGGATCCGCTGGCCGGTGAGGGTGCGGGCGAATCGGACATCGACGCGATCATCGAGGAGCAGGAGCGCCGCTTCGAGGAGGCCCAGCGTGAGCTGGAGCAGCAGTTCGAGGAGATCGAGCGGGAGGTGCCTGAGCTGGAGGGCTTCGATACGGAGCCCATGAGCAGCGAAACGCCGGCACCCGCGTCTGCCGAAGAGGCCGCCGAGGAGTAGCATGCGGCTTGCATGTGGTCCCGTAGTCGCGCGGTATACAGACAATGGCGCCGTCACCGACAAGAAGGCCCACCATGCGGTGGGCCTTGCTCGTTGGTCCGGCAGTGCCGTTCCTCGAGTGTACGCTCAGTCGGCGGAGCGGATATTGGAGGCCTGAAGGCCCTTCTTGCCCTGGGTCACCTCGAAGGTGACCTTCTGGCCATCCTGCAGGGACTTGAAGCCTTCAGCCTGAATCTCGGAGAAGTGCGCGAACAGGTCATCGCCGCCGTCGTCCGGGGAGATGAAGCCGTAGCCCTTGGTGTCGTTGAACCACTTGACAGTGCCAGTTGCCATTGATCAATTTCCTTAACATACGGATAGTGTTGCCGGCGCAAGCGCGTGGATCGCACTCTTGCCGCGGTGCACGGCGGGGAAGGTCATGGCGACCGCTCGCCTGCCAGTGCATCGATTGCGGTGCCCCGACAAGACTTGCGCACGCTGTGTGACGCAGGGAGACTATGTCGAGCCCACAAGATCACTCTAGTTGGAAACCCCCTAGGCGTCCAGCGCGCTCGGCGCTACTGTTCCTACCTCACTCGAGATCATCATGACTGCCACGCCTCTCTCCTCTCGCGATACCCACAGCATGCTGCTCGGATACCTGCTGTGGCTGTTCGGCTTCCTCGGTGCCCACCGCTTCTACTACGGCAAGCCGGTGACCGGCACCATCTGGTTCTTTACCCTCGGCCTGCTGGGGATCGGCTGGCTGATCGACCTCTTCCTGATTCCGTCCATGGATCGCCAGGCGGACCTGCGCTTCACCTCGGGGCCGATCAACTACTCCCTGGCCTGGCTGTTGCTGACCTTCCTCGGGGTGTTCGGCCTGCACCGCTTCTATCAGGGCAAGTGGTTGACCGGACTACTCTACCTGCTGACCTTCGGTCTGCTGGGACTGGGCGTGCTCTACGATTTCTGGACCCTCAACGACCAGATCTCGATGCGCCACGCACGCCGCGCGGCCTAGATCAGGCGGTATGCTGATCGACGCCCAGTTCTGGCCCTTCCTGGTGGCCATCACCCTGCTCTCGGTCACCCCGGGGGTCGATACCCTGCTGGTGATCCGCAACACCGCCCGGGGCGGGGTGCGAGATGGGGTGCTGACCAGCCTGGCGATCTGCTGCGGGCTCTTCGTGCATGCCGCCGTCTCGGCCCTGGGCATCTCGTTGATCCTGCTGCAGTCGGCCTGGGCCTTCGGGTTGCTCAAGCTGGCCGGCGCCGCCTACCTGATCTGGTTGGGGGTTCAGGCCCTGTTGGCGGCCCGCCGCGGCCGGGGCCTGCCGGTGGCCGGGGTGAACAGCGAGCGCCGTGCGTTGCCCGCCTGGAAGCCCTTGCGCGAGGGGCTGCTCTCCAACGTGCTCAACCCCAAGACCGTGGTCTTCTACATGGCCTTCCTGCCGCAGTTCATCGCGCCCGGGGATCCGGCGCTGGCCAAGTCGCTTTTTCTGGCCGGGGTGCACTTCGTGATCGCCAATATCTGGCAGGTGGGGGTGGCGCTGATGGTGGGCGGGGCTGGGCGGCTGCTGGCCAGCCCCGCCTTCGCGCGTTGGCTCAACGGGCTGACCGGGGTGGTGCTGATTGCCTTCGGCGTCAGGCTGGCGCTCGAGCGCTCACCCGGCTGAGCCGGACTGCGTCCGGAGCTGTAAGCGATAAGCTTTACGCTGTAAGGAAACCTTAGCCGCAAGCCCTGGTGGCTACACCCTGGCTTACGGCTTACGGCTTGCGGCTTGCGGCTTACTGGCGGGCCAGCAGCGAGCCGTCATAGCGCACTCGCTTCTCGGCGGGAGTCAGCATCGAGACGCCCTCGCTGTTGCCGCCGTTGGCCAGGCTGTCGAAGATCGCCCGATAGGTGAGCACCGCCTGCACGTAGTTGCGCGTCTCGCGGAAGGGGATGCTCTCCACGAAGAGGTCGAACTCCTGGGGAGCGCTCTGCGTGAGCCAGCGATCCACCCGGCCGGGGCCGGCGTTGTAGGCTGCCGTGGCGGCCAGGCGGTTGCCGCTGTAGCGCTCGAGCATGTCGCGGATATAGGTGCTGCCCAGGCGAATGTTGGTCTGGGGGTCGAGGACGCCGTAGGGGCCCGGGTCGGCGATACCCAACTGGCGAGCCAGTTGGGTGGCGGTGCCAGGCATCACTTGCATCAGTCCGCGGGCCCCGGCCGGCGATACCGCCTCGGGGTTGTAGGCGCTCTCGCGCCGCGCGATGCCCATCAGCAGGTAGGGATCGACCCCGGTCCGACGTCCCCACTCCAGGAAATGGTCGCGATAGGCCTCGGGGAAACGCCACTCGAGGGCGTCCCACAACTGGCCGACGATGGTGGTCTGCACCAGCTTGGCATGCCAGCCGCGCTGGCGGGCGTAATCGCCCAGCGCGCGGGCGTCCCGCGGGCCGGCGCGGCGCACCGCTGCGTACCACTCGCTGGCGGCGAGTCCCGGTTCGTCGATGCGCAGCAGGGCCTCGGTGCGCCTCACCGCGGGCCAGCGGGACACCTGCTCGAGATAGGCGCTGTCGAAGCCGTTGCGCTCCATGTTGAGGGCGTAGGGGCGACCCAGCCGATCGGCGGCAGAGAAGCCGAAGAAGCTTCGTCCCTCGGCGGCGGCCACATAGGCGCGCATGGCGCTGGCCTCGTCGCCGAGCTGCTCGTGGGCACGCCCCAGCCAGTATTGCCAGCGCTCGTCGCGACGGGTCTCGTCCGGCATGCGCTGGACCCAGTCGATGACGCCTCGCCAGTCGCGGTCGGCCAGGGCGCTGCGCACCCGAAGCTCGAGCAGCTCGGGATCCGGCAGATCGGGGAGGACGGCGTCGACCCAGGCGCGATTGGCGCGCACGTCGCGCACCAGCGAATAGAAGATCAGGTCACGCTGGATGGCCTGGCGGTGCTCGGCATCGAGCTCCAGCCGCGGGGCGAGCTGGCGCCAGGCCCCCAGCGCCGCTTCGGTATCGGCGCGCACATAGCCGTGCATGGCGGCCGCGAAGAAGGGGCCGCTGCCGCGGCAGTCGGGGCCGAGGCACTCCGGGACCCGGGTGATCGCGGCGTAATCGTTCTGAACGCGGGCCATGGCATCCTGGGCGGATTGCCAGCGGCTGCCCAGTTGGCGTCCCAGATAGCTCGCCAGCCCGCTCTCGCCGGCCTGCCAGGCAAGCATCCGACGCTCCCAGACCTGCGGCTCACCAATCTCGCCGCGGCTGCGCAGGGTGTCGAAGAGGGTGTCGCAGGCTGTGGGCTGGGAACGGCCGACGCGCCACAGCTCGCGGCCCCCGGCGGCGGCCGTGGCCGGCTCGCGGCCGAGCAGGGCCGTGTAGTAGTAGCAGCGTCGAGCGGTGCTTTCTGGCTCACCATCGGCGACCTCCAGCACGTAGGCATGGCGTTCGGCCTGGCCATAGCGGTCGATGGCCTGGTTGCGTATCCAGTCGGCGAGGGGGGAGTCGGCGTGGCGAGAGATGAACGCCAGTACCCGCTGGGGCTCGACATCGGGCAGGCGGTCACGCAGGCGGTGATAGGCGACGTAACCGGCCAGCTCGTGGTCATGAATAGCCGCCTCGTCGACCTTGTGCCAGTCGCCGGCGCGGGCGGCCTGCAGGGCCTCGCGCATGCTGCGGTCATCCGCTTGGCCCAGCAGTGGCAGGCAGGCCAGGGTGGCGACGGCCAGGGTACGCCAGGGGCCGGGGAAACACAGGGACATGGGAACCTTCCAGCGTCGATTTTCGTATACACCACCATCCTCGCCGATGGGGGGACTCGGGGATAGTGTCGCTCGCTCACGACAGCGCGTCGAGACTGTCGCCGCGAGCGGGAATCGCCTATCGTGGAGTCCTGATCGACAAGAGTGGCGAGGAGGGTGCCGATGGCGGGCAAGGGCGCAAATCTGAAGACGCGGCTGCGCGGGCGTTCCCGGCTGATCGGTCGGATCACCCGAGCCTTGCGGCTGTTCGCACCGATGCTCGCCGACGTCATTCGAGGGCGCTATCGCCCGGTGCCCTGGTCGGCCATCCTGTGGATGCTCGCTGCACTGGCCTATCTGGTCTCGCCCCTGGACCTGATCCCCGACTTCCTGGTGCTGGTGGGCGTGCTCGACGACGCGGTGATCGTCGGTTGGCTGCTGACCCGGGTGGACGCCGCCCTGGCGCCCTATCGTGCCTGGCGGGAGGGCGGCGTTGATTCGGGCGAAGACGGCGCCGCCGGGGCCTGATACGATCGTTTGATCACTGAACCTCCGCCCACCGCCCTAGCGAGCCGCGCCATGCACGTCGATTCATCCCCTGGCAGTGCCGACTGGCGTCGTGCCCTGACCCGTTTCGTCAACGTGATTCCGCATACCCAGGAACTGGGCCTCGAGGTACTCGAGGCATCGCCACGCTTGACCCGCATGCGCTTGCCCTGGCACGAGGAGCTGCTGGGCGACAGTGCCCGTGGCCTGATCCATGGCGGGGTACTGACCATGCTGCTGGATACCGCCTGCGGCTCGGCGGTGTTGCCCGCGCTGCCCGCCCCCGAGGTGTGCCCGACCCTGGACCTGCGCGTCGATCACTTCCGCCCGGCGCTGGCCGGCCGGGACCTGCTGGTGGAGGCGCGCACGCTGCGGGTCACCGCCTCGGTGGTGTTCACCGAGGGGCGGGTCTGGCAATCGGACCATGGTGACGTGGCCCGGGCCGTCGGCAACTTCGTGCGGCTGGGGCCGCGCAACACCCCCGCGGAGTTTGCCGAAGCGCTGTTTGCCGAGGAGGGTGATCATGCCTGAAGGCGTGCATGGTGTGGAGTGGCTGGCGAGGACCCGTGACGACCGTGACCTGGCGGCGTGGCTTGCGCTGATGCCCTATGCGCAGCGTATCGGGGTCTCGGCACAACCGGACCCGCGTGGCGAGGGCCTGCTGTTCCGCCTCGACCCCCGTGCGGGCAATGTCGGCAATGTGATGCTGCCGGCACTGCATGGCGGCGTGGTGGCCGCCTTCATGGAGACCGCGGCGACCCTGGACCTGATGCTGGCTGCCCGGGAGCCGCGCCTGCCGCGTATCGTTGATATCTCCATCGACTATCTGCGTACCGCGCGTCTGGTGCCCACCTATGCCCACTGCTCGCTGCTGCGCGAAGGGCGGCGCCTGGCCAATGTCACGGTCACCGCCTGGCAGAAGGATGAGGCAGCGCCGGTGGCCACCGCGCGGCTGCATTTCGTGCTGGGAGACCCCGGCGGTCGCCGGGAGTGAGCCACCCGAGGCTTGAAAAGCGGCAATGCAGCCCCATATCGATTGCCAGTTCCGAGTCGGTGGCCCGCCCACCGTCGGCATATCGAAATGAAGGGGTTCACGCGACATGACTACCGCCACGCAACATGAAGAGACCCTCGGCTTCCAGACCGAGGTCAAGCAGCTGCTGCACCTGATGATCCACTCCCTGTACTCGAACCGGGAGATCTTCCTGCGCGAGCTGATCTCCAACGCCGCCGACGCCTGCGACAAGCTGCGTTATCAGGCGCTGGACAACGACGCGCTCTATGAGGGTGACAGCGAGCTGCGCATCGAGATCGAGCACGACGCCGAGGCGGGCACCGTGACCGTGCGCGACAGCGGCATCGGCATGAGCCGCGATGAGGTGATCGCGAATCTCGGCACCATCGCCCGCAGTGGCACCGCCGAGTTCCTCAAGCAGCTCTCCGGCGAGCAGCAGAAGGACGCGCGACTGATCGGCCAGTTCGGGGTCGGCTTCTACTCCGGCTTCATCGTCGCCGACGAGGTCGCGGTGCGCACTCGCAAGGCGGGTAGCGACAAGGCCGAAGGCGTCGAGTGGCGCTCCCGGGGCGAGGGCGAGTTCACCGTCGCCGATATCGAGCGCGAGGCTCACGGCACCGAGATCGTGCTGCATCTCAAGGCCGATGCCCAGGAGTTCGCCGACGACTTCCGCCTGCAGAGCCTGGTGCGCAAGTACTCCGACCATATCGAGGTGCCGGTACGCATGCCCAGGGTCGAGAAGGCCCACGATGAAGAGGGCAACGAGATCGAGGGCAGCGAGACCACCACCTGGGAGACCGTCAACGAGGCCACCGCGCTGTGGGTGCGCCCCAAGAGCGAGCTCACCGACGACGAATACAAGGCGTTCTACAAGCACGTGGCCCACGACTTCAGCGACCCGCTGACCTGGAGCCACAACAAGGTCGAGGGCAAGCTCGAGTACGTAAGCCTGCTCTACGTGCCGGGCCGCGCGCCCTTCGACCTCTATGAGCGCGACGGCGCCCGGGGCGTGAAGCTCTATGTGCAGCGTGTGTTCATCATGGACGACGCCGAGCAGTTCCTGCCGCTCTACCTGCGCTTCGTCAAGGGTGTGCTGGACACCCGCGACCTGTCGCTCAACGTTTCCCGGGAGCTGCTGCAGCAGGATCCCCAGGTCGACAAGATCAAGTCGGCCCTGACCAAGCGCTCGCTGGACATGCTCAAGAAGCTGGCCAAGGATCCCGAGGCCTACCAGACCTTCTGGAACACCTTCGGCAGCGTGCTCAAGGAGGGCCCGGCGGAGGACTTCGCCAACCGCGAGAAGATCGCCGGCCTGTTGCGCTTCTCCACCACCCATACCGACAGCGCCACCCAGGACCAGTCGCTCGCCGACGTCGTCTCGCGCATGAAGGAGGGCCAGGAGAAGATCTACTACATCGTCGCCGACGGCTTCAATGCGGCCAAGAACAGCCCGCACCTGGAGATCTTCCGCAAGAAGGGCATCGAGGTGCTGCTGCTCCACGACCGCATCGACGAGTGGCTGATGAGCCATCTCCAGGAGTTCGAGGGCAAGGCCTTCGTCGACGTGGCCAAGGGTGAACTCGACCTCGGCGAGATCGAGGACGAGGAGGAGAAGCAGGCCAAGGAGGAGACCGCCAAGGCCAAGGAGGCGCTGGTCAAGCGCGTCAAGGAGGCGCTGGGCGATGCCGTCCAGGAGGTCAAGGTGACCCACCGCCTGACCGACTCGCCGGCCTGCGTGGTACTGCCCGAGCATGAGATGGGCTTCCAGATGCGCCGCATCATGGAGGCCGCCGGCCAGGCCATGCCGGAGGTCAAGCCGATCCTCGAGCTCAATCCCGAACACGCCCTGGTGGCGCGCCTCGAGGCAACCGAAGACGCGACCTTCAGCGACTTGGCCCATGTGCTGCTCGATCAGGCGATCATTGCCGAGGGTGGGCACCTCGACGACCCCGCCGCCTACGTCAAGCGCCTCAACGCCCTGCTGAGCGCTTGAATCATGCCGGGCCTGGACTAATATCCCTGCAGAACCCCGCTAGAATGGCGGGGTTCTGCGTTTTACACCAACTGCGATATCAACCCCGCCCCTGTGAGGGCAAGGCTTGTAAAGCGAAGCGTATTGAGTACAAGGTAGATGGTGCTGAGCACGAGACGTGGAGCCGTTGGCGCTATAGCTAATGTTTATTGTCTTGATGCTTTTGATTATCGTGACTGACCGGGTGGCAGGAAATACATTAAAGACACAACATTGAGATCAATCGGAGACAAGCGATGAGCGACTCAAGAAAACAAGCACAGTGTCCGGTGACACACCTCACCACGAATGCCGGTGCGCCGGTGCCTACCAACCGCGACAGTCTGACAGTCGGGCCACGTGGACCACTGCTTGCTCAGGATAACTGGCTCAATGAAAAGCTGGCCAATTTCGTACGAGAAGTCATCCCCGAGCGTCGCATGCACGCCAAGGGGTCGGGTGCCTTTGGTACTTTTACTGTCACCAATGACATCACTCAGTACACTCGAGCCAAGCTGTTCAGTGAAGTCGGCAAGCAAACTGAAATGTTCGCGAGGTTCAGTACGGTAGCCGGGGAACGGGGGGCGGCGGATGCTGAGCGCGATATTCGTGGTTTTGCGCTCAAGTTTTACACAGAAGAAGGCAACTGGGACATGGTGGGTAACAACACCCCGGTATTCTTTCTGCGTGACCCGCGTCAGTTTCCTGACCTGAACAAGGCCGTCAAGCGTGACCCGCGCACCAACATGCGAAGCGCCGACAATAACTGGGACTTCTGGACCCTGCTGCCCGAAGCGCTGCATCAGGTGACCATCACCATGAGTGAGCGTGGTATTCCGCGTAGCTATCGTCATATGCATGGTTTCGGCTCACACACCTACAGCTTCTGGAACGACCAGGGTGAGCGATTCTGGGTCAAGTTCCATTTCAGGACGCAGCAGGGTATTGATACCCTGACTGACGCTGAGGCAGCTGATATCGTCAGCACCGATCGCGAAAGCCATCAGCGCGACCTGTATGATGCCATCGAGCGTGGCGATTTCCCCAAATGGAAGATGTACGTGCAGGTCATGCCTGAGATGGAGGCGGATCAAATGCGCAATAACCCCTTTGACCTGACCAAGGTCTGGTACCAGGGGGATTATCCGCTGATTGAAGTGGGCGAGTTTGAGCTGAATCGCAACCCGGAAAACTACCACGTGGATGTTGAGCAGGCGGCATTTTCTCCAGCTAATCTGGTGGCGGGTATCGGCGCCAGTCCAGATCGCATGCTACAAGCCCGTCTTTTCAATTATGCTGATGCGCAGCGCTACCGGGTGGGTGTCAATCACTATCAGGTGCCGGTCAATCAGGCACGCTGCCCGGTATTCAGCAATCAGCGTGATGGCACAGGTCGGGCTGACGATAATTATGGCAGCTTGCCGCATTACGAGCCCAACAGTCATCAGCAGTGGCAAGGGCAGCCCGAATTCGCCGAGCCGCCCCTGAAGCTGAAAGGCGAAGCCAGACACTGGAGCTTTCACGAAGATGATGACAATTATTTTGAGCAGCCCGGCAAGCTGTTCAATCTGATGTCGGCTGAGCAGCAACAGGCTCTGTTCGACAACACGGCACGGGCCATGGGGGATGCCGCTCAGTTCATCAAGTTCCGTCATATCCGTAACTGCCATGCCGCAGACGCGGCCTATGGCGCCGGTGTGGCCAAGGCCCTGGGGCTTGATCTTGACCAGGCGCTGGCGTCTAAGAAAGACGACCCCATGTACGGCAACCCTCTGGTGGCCTTGCCTGCTTGACCAGGCGATCATTGCCGAGGATGGGCACCTCGACGAGCCTGCCGCCTACGTCAAGCGCCTCAACGCCCTGCTGAGCGCCTGACTCCCCCTCCACCAGCGCCATCGCCGCATGGCGCTCTTTACAACCACCGGCCGCCCCTAGGGGCGGCCGGTGCGTGACTATCACGCGGCTTCTTGCGCCCTTGCCGTTAACGTCAACTCGATGCCTTTCTTCTCGCCGGCGCGCCAAACTGCTTGCGTTTTCATCGCCGCCGCCGCAACGTCGACGGTTGTGCAATACGGCATTGTCAGGTATGAATAAAAAGACTGCCCTATGCATGATTTCAATAACCAACCGGGAGATCCAACGTGAAGATTGGTGCACCCAGGGAACTCGCCAAGGGCGAGGCGCGCGTCGCGCTGACCCCTGACAGCGCGAAGTTCATCCACAAGCTTGGACATGAGTGCCTGGTTGAAAGCGGGGCCGGCGTCGCCGCTGGCTTCGACGACCAGGCCTATCGCGATGCCGGCGTCAGCGTGGTCGAGAGCGCCGAGGCGCTGTGGAACCAGGCCGAGGTGGTGATCAAGGTCCGTGAGCCCGAGGAAGCGGAGACCGCGCGCCTGCGCCAGGGCCAGACCCTGATCAGTTTCTTCTGGCCGGCCCAGAACGAGGCGCTGCTCGAGAAGTGTCGTGCCCAAGGCGCCACCGTGGTGGCCATGGACATGGTGCCGCGCATCTCGCGGGCCCAGAAGATGGATGCCCTGTCGTCCATGGCCAATATCGCCGGCTACCGGGCGGTGATCGAGGCGGGCAACAACTTCGGACGCTTCTTCACCGGCCAGGTGACCGCCGCCGGCAAGGTGCCGCCGGCCAAGGTGCTGGTGGTCGGTGCCGGCGTGGCGGGTCTTGCCGCCATCGGTACCGCGACCAGTCTGGGGGCGGTGGTGCGCGCCTTCGACGTGCGTCCCGAGGTGGCCGAGCAGATCGAATCCATGGGCGCCGAGTTCCTGTTTCTGGACTTCGAGGAGAGCCAGGACGGTGCCGAGACCGGCGGCTATGCGGCCCCCTCCAGCCCCGAGTTCCGCGAGAAGCAGATGGAGTGCTTCCGCGAGCAGGCGCCGGATATCGATATCGTCATCACCACGGCGCTGATCCCCGGCCGCCCCGCGCCCAAGCTGTGGCTCGCGGACATGGTCCAGGCCATGAAGCCGGGCTCGGTGATCATCGACCTGGCCGCGGAGAAGGGCGGCAACTGTGACCTCACGGTGCCCGACGAGAAGGTGGTGACCGACAACGGTGTGACGGTCGTCGGCTACACCGACTTCCCGTCGCGCATGGCGACCCAGTCGTCGCTGCTTTACGCCACCAATATTCGCCACATGCTCACCGACCTGACGCCGGAGAAGGATGGCCAGATCGTCCACGACATGGAGGACGACGTCATCCGCGGTGCCACGGTGACCCATCAGGGCGAGGTCACTTTCCCGCCGCCGCCGCCCAAGGTGAAGGCCATCGCCGCGGCCAAGCCCAAGCCCAAGGTGAAGGAGCCGACCCCCGAGGAGAAGAGGGCCGCCGAGCACGCCGCCTTCAAGGCCCAGACCAAGCGCCAGGTGACGCTGCTGGGCGTCGGTGGCGCGCTGATGCTGCTGCTTGGCCAGGTGGCCCCGGCCTCCTTCATGCAGCACTTCATCGTCTTCGCCCTGGCCTGCTTCGTCGGCTTCCAGGTGATCTGGGGGGTCAGCCACTCCCTGCATACGCCGTTGATGGCGGTGACCAATGCCATCTCCGGGATCATCATCCTGGGCGCTATCCTGCAGATCGGCTCGGGCAGTGGGCTGGTAACGCTGATGGCGGCCATCTCGGTGCTGGTCGCCACCATCAATATCGTCGGCGGCTTCCTGGTGACACGCCGGATGCTGGCCATGTTCCAGAAATCGTGACCCGCGGAGACAACCCATGCTGAGTCAAGGATTCGTGTCTGCCGCGGCGATCGCGGCAAGCGTACTGTTCATCCTCTCCTTGGGGGGGCTGAGTAACCAGGAGAAGGCCAAGCGGGCGGTGTGGTACGGCATCGTCGGCATGGCGGTGGCGGTGTTCTTCACCGCCTTCGGCCCGGGTATCGGCGCCTATGGCTGGATGATCCCGATGATGATCATCGGCGCGGGCATCGGCATCTATGTGGCCAAGAAGGTCGATATGACCGAGATGCCGCAGCTGGTGGCGGCGCTGCACAGCTTCGTCGGCCTGGCCGCGGTGTTCGTGGCCTGGAGCGCCGACCTGGAGCGGCGCCGGGTGCTGGCGGCACGCGCCATCGAGGCGAGCACCGACCAGTTCTCGGCCTTCGCCGGCCTGGTGGCCACCAAGGCGCCGGACGAGCTGATGTTCCTGCAGGTCGAGGTGGTGCTGGGCGTGTTCATCGGTGCGGTGACCTTCACCGGCTCGATCATCGCCTTCGGCAAGCTGGCCGGCAAGATCGACGGCAAGCCCCGTCAGCTGCCCGGCGGGCATATGCTCAACGCCGGCGCCGCGGCGCTGTCGCTGCTGCTGGCCATCCTCTATCTCAATGGTGCCGGCTTCTGGACCCTGCTGCTGATCGCCGCCCTGGCGTTCTTCATCGGCTACCACCTGATCATGGGCATCGGCGGCGCCGACATGCCGGTGGTGGTGTCGATGCTCAACAGCTACTCCGGCTGGGCCGCGGCGGCCATCGGCTTCACGCTCTCCAACGACCTGCTGATCGTGACCGGTGCCTTGGTGGGCTCCTCGGGTGCCATCCTGTCGTACATCATGTGCAAGGCGATGAACCGCAACTTCCTCAACGTCATCCTCGGTGGCTTCGGCGGCGCCCAGGGCCCGGCGGCGGAGATCGAGGGCGAGCAGGTCGCCATCGACGCGGCTGGCGTGGCCAGCGCGCTGAACGATGCCGACAGCGTGATCATCGTGCCGGGCTACGGCATGGCCGTCGCCCAGGCCCAGAATGCGGTGAGCGAGCTGACCCGCAAGCTGCGCGCCGCGGGCAAGAATGTGCGCTTCGGTATCCATCCGGTGGCGGGCCGCCTGCCCGGGCACATGAACGTGCTGCTGGCCGAGGCCAAGGTGCCCTATGACATCGTGCTGGAGATGGACGAGATCAACGATGACTTCCCCACCACCGACGTGGTGATCGTCATCGGCTCCAACGATATCGTCAACCCGGCCGCCGAAGAGGATCCCAACAGCCCCATCGCCGGCATGCCGGTGCTGAAGGTGTGGGAGGCCAAGCAGGTGTTCGTCAGCAAGCGTGGCCAGGGTACCGGCTACTCCGGTATCGAGAACCCGCTGTTCTTCAAGGAGAACACCCGGATGTTCTATGGCGACGCGCGCAAGAGCATCGACGACCTGCTGCCGCTGGTCGACTGACGCCCTCGTCAATCGCGGCCCCGTCCGGGGCCGTACTCCGGGACGCCCGGGCCGGTCACGGTCCGGGCGTCTTTTTCGCTACAATCCCCACATTCATCCAACCATCTCCTGCGGGGTTCATCATGGCAGAGGAACGCATGCGGGTGGCGGTGCTGGGCGGTGGCAGCTTCGGCACCGCCCTGGCCAGCATCGCCGCCGACAACGGTGCCGAGGTGCGCCAGTGGCTGCGCGACCCGGCGCTGGCCGAGCAGATCAACCGCGAGCACGTCAACGGACGCTACCTGCCCGACTACGCCATCAACCCGGCGGTGGTGGCCTCCACCGACATGGCCGAGGTGTTGCCCGGTGCCGGCCTGGTGCTGGTGGCGATCCCCTCCAAGGCGTTTGGCGACGTGGTGCGTCGGGCACGCCCCTGGCTGACTCCCGACCAGATACTCGTCAGCACCACCAAGGGCATTCAGGAAAACGGCTTCAAGCTGATGAGCCAGATCCTCGAGGAGGAGACCGGCTTCGCCCATATCGGCGTGATCTCCGGGCCCAACCTCGCCTCCGAGGTGGCCGACAAGCAGCTCACCGCCACGGTGATCGCCAGCGACGACCCCGAGACCCGCACCCGGGTGCAGACGGCACTCGGCTGTGACTACTTCCGGGTCTATGCCAGCAACGACCGCTTCGGCGTAGAGCTCGGCGGGGCGCTGAAGAACATCTACGCCATCGCCGCCGGCATGGCCGCGGCCCTGGGCATGGGCGAGAACACCCGCAGCATGCTGATGACCCGGGCGCTGGCCGAGATGAGCCGCTTCGCCGTCTCCCAGGGTGCCAATCCCATGACTTTCCTGGGGCTGGCCGGGGTGGGCGATCTGATCGTCACCTGCTCATCGCGGCTTTCGCGCAACTACCGGGTCGGCTACGCCCTGGGCGAGGGCAAGGGCCTGGACGAGGCGGTGGAAGCCCTGGGCCAGGTCGCCGAGGGGGTCAACACCGTGCGCCTGGTGCGCGACAAGGCCCGTGCCGAGGGCATCTACATGCCGCTGGCCGAGGGGCTCTACCAGGTGCTGTTCCAGGGAGTGCCGGCCGGGCAGATGGCGCGGCTGCTGATGCTGGGCGAGCAGAGCAGCGACGTGGAGTTCGTGTTGGCGCGGGAGGACGTGCAGCGCGCCCATCGTGAGCGCGCCGGCGACGCGGGAGGCGGGCATGGTTGAGCGGCTCTGGATCATGCGCCACGGCGAGGCCGCCCCGGGGGCGCCGGACCCCGGACGCGAGCTCACCGCCCACGGCCGGGAAGAGGCGAGGCGCATGGCGTCCTGGCTGGCCGGCCAGGACGGGGTGGGCGAGGCGCGCCTGCTGGCGAGCCCCTACCACCGCGCCCGGCAGACCGCCCAGCTCGTCGGCGAGGCGCTGGCGCGCGAACCCGAGACGCTCTCCCTGATCACGCCGGATGACGCGCCGCGGGCGGTGGCCGACTGGCTGCTCGCCCAGCCGGCGGGTCGGCCGCTGGTGCTGGTCAGCCATATGCCGCTGGTGGGGGCGCTCGTCGGGCTGCTGGTGGAGGGCAGGGCGGATCGTGGCCTCGGCTTCCCCACCGGCGGCGTGGCGGCCCTCGAGGCCGAGGTATGGGCAGCGGGGTGTGCGCGGCTGGCAAGGTTTGTCACCCCTGCCGATCTCGGCTGAGCCAGGTTCAGGGGGGCTTTGCAGAACGCTTGCCGACAGATCAGTCCCGAGCGATGAGGCTGCCTGTCATGTGGGGCATCGCTAGATCAGTCCGATTATCTGTAGCCCGAACACGCCCAGGGTGATGGTGACGCTGGCCATCAGGGTGGTCAGGGCGATGATGTTGGCGGTGAGCACGGCATTGCCGCCCATCGCCTTGGCCATCACGAAGGCCGCCGCCGCGGTGGGACTGGCGAAGAACAGGAACATCACCCCCAGCTCGCGCCCCTCGAAGCCGGCGAGCCAGGCCGCCGTGGTGGCAAGCACGGGAATCGTCACCATCTTCATCAGGCTGGCGCTCAGTGCCACGGCCCCGGACGCCTGGAGGGCGCTGAAGGAGAGGGTGGCCCCGACACAGATCAGCGCCAGCGGCAGGGTCAGGGAGGCGAAGTACTCCCCCGAGGTGATCACCCAGTCGGGCAGACTCAGTCCCGACAGTGCCACCGGCATGGCCAGGACGACCGCCAGGATCAGCGGGTTGCGCACGATCTGCATCAGCATCTGATGCCAGTCGGTCGTGACCTTCTCCTGATGGTAGGCCAGGGCGATCACCGAGAAGGCGTTGTAGGTCAGGATCACCACGCCGAGCAGCAGGCCGCCGGCGGAGAGACCGTAGTCGCCGTACATTCCCGCCGCCAGCGCCAGACCGACGATACCGCAGTTGCCGCGAAAGGCGCCCTGGATATAGCTGCCGCGGTCGGCCAGGGGGACGCGCAGCCGGGCCCAGGCCCAGGCGAGGAGGAAGCTGCCCAGGGTGGCGAGGGCGAACACCCCGAGCATCCGCGGGTTGAGGGTGGCCTCGAGGTCGGCGCGGGTGATGCTCAAGAAGATCAGCGTGGGCAGGGTGGCCTTGAACACCAGCTGGGAGGCGGTGGTGACGAAGGCCGCATCGATCCAGCGGGCGCGCTTGAGCCCCAGGCCGATGAAGACCATGGCGAAGACCGGCAGGGTGATCTCCAGGGTCGCCTGGAAGATCGCCAGGGCCTCCATCAGCGCACCAGCCAGAAGCCGACCACCACGGCGGCGAGCACGGTAGCGAAGAACAGACGGTTGCGGGTACGGGTATCGCGGGGCTTGCGGGCGTTCACGGAGGCTCCGGGGCTGGGGTGACTTGGCGAAACATGGTAATCCCGTTAGCCTGCTACCACCAGGCGCCCTACCTGCGCCGCGCTTCTCCCCGGATCAGGAAACGCCGATGACGCCCGCCGAGACCGACCGCTCCACGCTGCTGTTCGCCCACGCCAATGGCTTCCCGGGGCAGAGCTACCGCAGCTTCCTGGCGCCGCTGGGCGAGCGCTTCGATGTGCATCCCCTGGACCGGCTCGGCCATCACTCCGACTTTCCGGTGGGGCACAACTGGCTGGCGCTGCGCGACGAGCTGCTCCACGCCCTGGAGAATCTCGATACACCGGTGATCGGCGTGGGCCACTCCATGGGCGGCGTGCTGATGGCCATGGCCGCCGAGGCGGCGCCGGCACATTTCCGCTGCGTGGTGATGCTCGACCCGCCGCTGATGCTGGGCATGGATGCCTGGGGGATGAAGGTCGCCAAGCAACTGGGCCTGGCGGATCGCGTCACCCCCGCCGGCAAGAGCCTGGGGCGGCGCACCACCTGGCCGGATCGCCAGGCGATGCGCCACTACCTGCGCCAGCGTGGGCTGTTTCGCCGCTTTACCGAGCAGGCCCTGGAAGACTACATCGAGGGCGGCACCCGGCTGCTCGACGACGGCCAGGCCGTGCTGCTCTACGACCCGGATATCGAGGTGGAGATCTTCCGTCACTTGCCGGACCACCTGGGGGATCTGCCGCGCCGGCTGCGGGTGCCCCACGCGGTGCTGGCCGGTGAGGACTCCGACCTGTTGACGCCGCGTCGCTGCCGTCGCCTGCGGCGCCATGGGGTACCGGTGCGCACGGTGCCCGGTACACACATGTTCCCCATGGAGCACCCCGATGCGGTACGCCAGGGCCTGCTGGCTGTGTTGGATGAGCTGCTCGGAGAGGCATCTTGAGCGCGCCGCAGCCCCTGCGCCTGGCCGAAGGACGCCTGGCGGCGCTGGCCTGGGGCGAGGAGGGCGCCCCGCTGTGGTTGGCGCTGCACGGCTGGCTGGACAACGCGGCGAGCTTCGCGCGTCTGGCGCCGTTGCTGGTCGAGCGCCTCGGTATCCGGGTTGTCGCCATCGACTTCTCAGGCCACGGCCATTCTGCCCACACGCCGGGGGACTATGCCATCTGGGACTACTGCGACGACGTCCTCGACGCCGCCGAGGCGCTGGGCAGCCCGCGGCCGACCCTGCTGGCCCACTCCATGGGCGCCGGGGTCGCTTGCCTGACCGCCGCTGCCCTGCCCGAGCGGGTCGCACGGCTGGCGCTGGTCGATGGCCTGGCTTCAGTGACTACCCCCGCCGACGAGACTCCCCAGCAGCTGCGTCGTGGCCTGTTGGGACATCGCCGCCTACCCTCCCGCGGTGCGCGCTATGCTGACGAGGAGGAGGCCGTGATGGCACGGGTCAAGGGGGGCGCGACCGCGGTGGATGCCGCGACGATTCGCGCGGTGGTCGCTCGCAACCTGGCGACGCTGCCGGATGGGCACCTGGGCTGGCGCAGCGATCCTCGCCTGGTCCGCCCCTCGCCGGTGAGGTTGACGCCCGAGCAGGTCGTGGCCTGCCTGGCGGGGATCGAGTGCCCGGCGCTGTTGATCGAAGGGGAGGCGGGCATACTCGGCGAGAAGGCAGCGGCGCGGGTGGCGCGCAATGCGCTGCCGGGACTCGAGCGCCGGGTGCTGCCGGGTGGCCACCACCTCCATCTGGAACCCGGCGCGGTGGCGGCGGTGGCCGACGCCATCGGCGCGTGGGCGTCACGCGACATCGGCCAGCCGGACAGACGAGGGGGCGCAGGCGCATGAACAACGGGGCGACAGCCACTGCCGAGGGGAAGCGAGTAGCGCTGGTGCTGGGCAGCGGGGGCGCGCGCGGCTACGCCCATATCGGCGTGATCGAGGAGCTCGAGCGACGCGGCTACCGGATCGTGGCGATTTCCGGCTGTTCCATGGGCGCCCTGGTCGGGGGAGTCTACGCCGCCGGTCAGTTGGCCGCCTATCGTGACTGGGTATGCCAGCTCGACTATTTCGATGTGCTGCGCCTGGTCGACGTCACCTGGAGCCCGATGGGGGCGATGAAGGCCAACAAGGTGATGGCCAAGCTGGAGAGCCTGGTGGGAGACGCGCGCATCGAGGATCTGGCGATACCGGTGACCACCGTGGCCACCGACCTGAAACGCCAGCGCGAGGTGTGGTTCCAGAGCGGTCCGCTGCTGGAGGCGATCCGCGCCTCCATCGCCGTGCCCGGTGTGATCACCCCGGTGCATCGCGGCGAGCAGGTGCTGGTGGACGGTGGCCTGCTCAATCCGCTGCCGATCATCCCTACCGTGTCGGCCCGTGCCGACCTGGTGATGGCGGTCAACGCTACCGCCCACAGTTCGCGCCCGGTGACCCTGGAAGAGCTGCTGCCGCCGGAGGCGGCGCGAGAGGAACGCGAGCGTGAGGCGGCTCGCGACGCCTCGGGGGTCGACTTCAGCAGCTGGGTCGAGGAGGTGCGCAGCGCCGCCAGCCGCTGGGTCGACGGCCTGGGCACCGCGGGGCGAGAGGCCGACGCGGGGCGTACGCTAGCCCAGGATGAGGCCAGCAGTCGGCGCCGCCAGTGGGGGCGCCTGGACACCATGCTGGCCTCCTTCGACATCACGCAGGCGGCGCTGGCCAAGTACAAGGTGGCGGGCTATCCGCCAGACGTGCTGATCGAGGTGCCCAAGACGGTGTGTGGCGCCTACGAGTTTCACCGTGCCGAGGCGCTGATCGTGCTCGGGCGCCAGCTGGCGTCGGAGGCGCTGGACCGCTTCGAGGGGCACCGTTATCCGAGGCAGGGCGGCCGCAGCATCGTGGTCGATCCGGTGGCTCCCGACGACGCGGAGGACGATGCGGAGAGCGATGCGGAGTAGGCGAGGCGCCGGCGGGGGGGAGTGTTGGTTAGCCTTCGCGGCGGCGCAGCAGCACGTAGACGGCGCCGGTTCCGCCTTCGGCCTCTACCGCCGAGCAGAATGCCAGCACGCCAGGCCACTCGCGCAGCCAGGCGTTGACGTGGCTCTTGAGCACCGGGTAGTTGCCGTCCACGCCCCAGGCCTTGCCATGCACCACCAGCAGGCAGCGGCGTCGCTGCGCGGCGGCATCGCGCAGGAACCCCTCCAGCTCCTCGCGCGCCTCCTCCAGGGTGTAGCCGTGCAGGTCGAGCCCCGCCTCCCAGGCCATCTCGCCGCGCTTGAGGCGGCTGCGGGTGCGCCATGGCAGGTCGGGCAGGGCGAAGTCGAGGTATTCCGTGGGGCGCACCGCCTCCACGCGGCCGTCGGAGGTGCGTCCCCTGGCGCTGTCGTCACCCGCCGCCTGGGCGGCGGCCCGGCGCGCCGCGGCGGACGGGTCCTCGCGTTGCGGGCGTCCCGGGTCGGCGCGGTTTCGCGTGATCGGCCTTACCCCGGCCTGGCGCAGGGCCTGACGGAAGGCGCTGATCTCGTCATCATCCGGGCGGTGGCGATTTTTGCTCATGGGGCAGGGCTCATGGGGCGCTGTCGGTTGGCGTGCAGGCGACCAGTATACCCGGCGCGGCGTGGCTGTGAACCGGCGGGCCGGGTTACAATCACTCTCCCCACATCTTGACGCTCAGGTGCTCCCTTGGCCGATCAGCACGCCCCGCACGCGACCTCCACGCTTACCCTTGCCGACGACCGGCTCGCCGCTGAACTGGTCACCCTGCGTGACTACCTGCGCTGGGCGGCCAGCGAGTTTCACCTGGCCGGCCTGTTCCACGGGCATGGCAGCGACTCGCCCTGGGATGAGGCGGTGGCCCTGGTCCTGGGCGCGCTGCATCTGCCCTGGAACGTCGACCCCGCGGTGCTCGATGCCCGCCTGTTGCCCATGGAGCGCCGCCGCATCGTCGCCCTGGTGCGGGAGCGGATCACCAGCCGGCGTCCGCTGCCCTACCTGCTCGGCGAGGCGTGGTTCGCCGGCCTGCCCTTCGCTGTCGACGAGCGGGTGCTGATCCCGCGTTCGCCCATCGCCGAGCTGGTGGAGACGGGCTTTGCCGCCTGGTTTCCCGAGGAGCCGCCAGAGGGGGTACTCGACCTGTGCGCCGGTTCCGGCTGCATCGGCATCGCCACGGCACTGCACCTGCCCACCTGCACGGTGGATCTCGCCGATATCAGCCAGGAGGCGCTGGCGGTGACCCGCCAGAACATCAGTCGCCACGATGTCGGTGCGCGGGTGCGTGCGGTGCTTTCGGACCTCTTCGAGGCGCTGCCCGGCCGCTATGACCTGATCGTCTCCAACCCGCCCTACGTGAATGCCCGCGACCTCGCCTGCATGCCCGCCGAGTTCCGCCACGAGCCCGCCCTGGCGCTGGGCGCCGGCGCCGATGGCCTGGACATCGTGCGGCGTATCCTGCGCGAGGCTCGCGAGCACCTGACCGACCGCGGCGTGCTGGTCGTCGAGGTGGGCAACTCCGACCACCACCTGGAGGCCGCCTTCCCGGAGGTGCCCTTCCTGTGGCTCGACTTCGAGCGCGGTGGCCAGGGGGTGTTCGCCCTCACCGCCGATGAACTCGACGCTCATGCGGCGTCCTTCGTCTGAATTCACCGACCCCGATTCCTCGAGGAGCGCCTATGTCCGGCAACACCTTCGGCAAGCTGTTTACCGTCACCACCTTCGGCGAGAGCCATGGCCCGGCGCTGGGCGCCATCGTCGATGGTTGTCCGCCGGGACTGCCGCTCAGCGAGGAGATCCTGCAGCGCGACCTCGATCGACGTCGGCCGGGAACCTCGCGCCACACCACCCAGCGCCGGGAGCCCGACCGGGTGCGGATCCTCTCCGGGGTCTTCGAGGGGCTGACCACCGGCACCTCCATTGGCCTGTTGATCGAGAATACCGACCAGCGCTCCAAGGACTACTCCAAGATCAAGGATCAGTTCCGCCCCGCCCACGCCGACTACAGTTATCACCACAAGTACGGTATCCGTGACTACCGCGGGGGCGGTCGCTCCAGCGCCCGGGAGACCGCCATGCGGGTGGCGGCCGGGGCCATCGCCAAGCAGTACCTGGCTGCCCAGGGGATTAGCGTGCGTGGCTATATGAGCCAGTTGGGGCCGATCGAGATCGATTTTCGTAGCTGGGAGGCGGTGGCCCAGAACCCCTTCTTCTGCCCCGACCCGACGCGCGTTGCCGAGCTCGAGGCCTACATGGACCAGCTGCGCCGGGACCAGGACTCGGTGGGCGCGAAGATCACCGTGGTGGCCGAGGGCGTGCCCCCGGGCCTCGGCGAGCCGGTGTTCGACCGCCTGGACGCCGAGCTGGCCCATGGCCTGATGAGCATCAATGCGGTGAAAGGGGTGGAGATCGGCGACGGCTTCGCCGCCGTGGCCAGCCGCGGCAGCGAGCACCGCGACGAGATGACCCCCGAGGGGTTCCTCTCCAACCACGCCGGAGGGGTGCTGGGGGGGATCTCCAGCGGCCAGGCGATCATCGCCCACCTGGCGCTCAAGCCGACGTCGAGCATCACCATCCCGGGGCGCAGCATCGACGTCCACGGCGCCCCGGTCGAGGTGGTCACCAAGGGGCGTCACGACCCCTGCGTGGGGGTCCGTGCCACCCCCATCGCCGAGGCGATGATGGCGTTGACCCTGATGGATCACCTGCTGCGCCACCGCGCCCAGAACGCCGAGGTGAGCGTGGCCACGCCGGTGCTGCGCTGAGTGTCGTGACGCCATGGGTATGGCGCAGGGGCCATGCCGTTGAGGGCCGGCCCGCAGGGTCTGCTACACTGCGGGACAGACCAACGGACAGGGCTTGAAATATGAAGATCAATGTCGAGTTTGACCTCACTCCCGACGAGTTCCGCCAGGCGCTGGGCCTGCCGGATGTGGCGGCTTTCCAGAAGGACCTGCTGGACCGGATCCAGAAGCAGATGGAGTCCGGAGTCGAGGGGTACGACCCGATGAGCCTGATGCAGCCCTTCCTGCAGCAGGCCGGCATGGGACAGGGCATGACCCAAGGGCTCACCCAGGGCCTGTCCCAGGGGCTCTCCAGCTTCGGCACCTACCAGCAGATGATGCTCGACATGCTCAAGCAGGCCGGCCAGGCCAGGCCATCGGAAGCCGAGGGCAAGGGCGAGTCCGGCTCGAAGGCAACAGGCACTTCCGGCTCGGGTAGTGGCAAGGCCTCCAGCCGCGGCAAGACCAGCACCTCGACCTCCAGTGCCCGCTCGCGGGCCAAGCGCGAGGGCTGACGGCGACGAGTCGCCCTTCATCGTCTCGCTGCCATGATCTTGCAACGAGGGCGGTGTCAGACTACTCTTTGTGCAGTGCAGCATGGTGGGCGGGCCGCCCACCCACCATTGACCACCGTTCAGGAGGACGACCCATGCAAGACAAGATGATCGAGAACTTCAACGAGCAGACCCGTCAGCTCTTCGAGCCGATGCGCAAGCTCAACTCCCTGATGTTGAACAACATGGAGAAGCTCTCCCAGTACCAGATGGAGTCGTTGAAGCGCTACAGCCAGATGGGCACCGAGCGCATGCGGGATGCCAGCGACGTTCAGGATGCCGATAGCCTGCGTGATTTCGGTACCCGCCAGGCCGAGATGATGAACGAGCTCTCCCAGCAGATGATGGCGGATGCCAAGGCGCTCTCCGAGATGAGCCTGGAGTTCAAGGCCGAGATGGAGACGCTCTTTAGCGAGCAGGCCAAGGCCATGGGAGAGGCTGCCAAGCAGGCGTCCGCTGCGGGCAGCAGCGGGACGGCCAAGGCGAGTTCATCACGCAGCGGCTCCAGCAAGAGCTGAGGCCGTTAGCCAGACGCTGTCACATAGCACAACTGGGCTCCTTGCGGAGTCGCTGTCCAATCCGCCGCCCTCCGTGTGAGGGTGGCGGAGCATGTTATCTGATGTCGGCATGACGTGGCCGACGGGCCAGGAGAGTTCAATGCAGCCAGGGGTTCAAGCACCGACACAGGCCGAGCTGGAGGCGTGGAATGCACAGCTCCAGCAGATCGGCGAGGAGTATCGTCACCTGATGGGCGATCTGCTGGAGCGCATGGTGCCCAGCGATGCCGCCGATTCGGTCTATGGGGACATGCGGGAGAGCTTCCAGGCGGCGGCCGAGTCGCTGATGGGCAATCCGTCCCAGCTCTGGCAGACCCAGGCGCGACTGATGCAGGATCAGGTCCAGTTGTGGCAGAACGGGCTGCGGGCCATGGCGGGCGAGCAGGTCGAGCCGCTGGTAACGCCGAGCAAGGGGGATCGTCGGTTCAAGGATGAGGCCTGGACCAGCGACCCTCACTATCTGGCGATCATGCAGCAGTATCTGCTCTTCTCGCGTCTGGTCGAGGAGCTGGTCGGTGGCCTGGACCTGCCCGCCGAGCAGAAGAGCCGGCTGGGGTTCTATGCTCGCCAGATGGTCAATGCCATGTCGCCCACCAACTTCGTGGCCACCAATCCCGAGGTGATGCGCAAGACGTTGGAGACCCGGGGCCAGAACCTGGTCGATGGCCTGGCCCGGCTGCGCGAGGACCTGAGCAACTCCGCCGAGGGGCTCAATGTCACCATGACCGATCGCAGCGCCTTCGAGGTGGGCAAGAATATCGCCGTGACGCCTGGCTCGGTGGTCTATGAGAACGAGCTGATCCAGCTGATCCAGTATGCCCCCACCACCGAGCAGGTCTACAAGACGCCGCTGCTGGTCATGCCGCCCTGGATCAACAAGTACTACATCCTCGACCTGCGCGAGGACAACTCCCTCGTCAAGTGGCTGGTCGGTCAGGGGCATAGCGTCTTCTTGATCTCCTGGCGCAACCCGGGCCCGGCCCAGCGGGACCTGACCTGGGCAGACTACATGCAGTTGGGGCCCATCGCCGCCAGCGAGGCGATCGAGCGGGCCACCGGCGAGAAGTCGGTCAACCTGCTCAGCTACTGCGTCGGCGGTACCCTGGCGGCCTCCACCGTGGCCTATCTCACCAGCACTCGCCGTGGACGTCGGATCAAGTCGGCGACCTACATGACGACGTTGCAGGACTTCCGCGACCCGGGCGAGATCGGCACCTTCCTCAGCGAGCCGGTGCTTGAGGGCATCGAGGCGAAGATGGAGCGTGACGGCTATCTGGATGGCCGCGTGATGGCCTTCAGCTTCAACCTGCTGCGCGAGAACGATCTCTTCTGGTCCTTCTATATCAGCAACTACCTGAAGGGCGATGTGCCGGCGCCCTTCGACCTGCTCTACTGGAACACCGACGGCACCAACCTGCCGGCGGCAACCCACGGCTGGTACCTGCGCCACATGTATATGGAGAACAAGCTGGTCGAGCCCGGTGGCATCGAGCTCGACGGGGTCAAGATCGATCTACGCAAGATCTCCACGCCCAGCTACTTCCTCTCGACCCGGGAGGACCATATCGCCAAGTGGAACAGCACCTACTATGGGGCGCTGCTGCCCAAGGGGCCGGTGACCTTTGTGCTGGGTGGATCGGGACATATCGCCGGGGTGGTCAATCCGCCGCACAAGAACAAGTACGGCTACTGGACCAACGATTCGTTGCCCGAGACCCATGAGGAGTGGCTGGCCGGTGCCGAGCAGCACGAGGGCTCCTGGTGGCCGCACTGGCAGGCGTGGATGACCGAGAACGGCTACGCCGATGCCGAGAAGATGGTGCCGGCACGCCAGCCCGGCGACGGTGAGCTGGAGATCCTCGAGCCGGCCCCGGGACGCTACGTCAAGATGACCATCCCCGAGGTGCTGGGGGAAACCCCGGCTTCGCCGGAAGCGTAAAGCTACAAGCTGTAAGCTGTAAGCTGTAAGTAGAAGCGCCCAGCCGATGAGTCGGCTGGGCGCTTCTTGTTGGGCTCCCAATGTATCGCCAAATATCCGGCTTCCAGCTTCCAGCTTACGGCTTACGGCTTACGGCTTACGGCGCAGCCGCAGGCCCGGCAGCACCATCAGTGCGGCCAGCAGCCAGGCGGGCCAGCTGCCGGTGCGGGTGAAGGGGGTGAGGCCCTGCATCGGGGTTACCTCGCCGGAGAGGCTGGCCATCTCGAACTGGGGCGCCCGGGCGGTGATATTGCCGTGCTCATCGATGATGGCGGTGACGCCGTTGCTGGTGGCGCGGATCACCTGGCGGCCGTTCTCCAGGGCACGCAGGCGGGCCATCTGCAGGTGCTGCAGGGGGCCGATGGAGCGTCCGAACCAGGTGTCATTGGAGACCGTCAGCAAGAGCTCGGCGTGGCGCGCCTGGGCGGCCACCCGGTCCGGATAGATGATCTCATAGCAGATGGCGTTGCCGATGGTGGTGCCGGCGGCCAAGAGCGGCGCCTGCTCTTCCGGCCCCGGGGTCATGGCTGGCATCGGCAGGTCGAAGAAGGCGATGGTATCGGCGAGCAGGCTCTCCAGAGGCAGGTATTCGCCGAAGGGCACCAGGCGCGTCTTGCGATATTCGCCCTCCACGTCGCCCAGCCCGATCACGCTGTTGTAGTAGAGCCCCTCGCCATCTCTCTGCAGGATGCCGGTGAGCAGGGCGGTGCCGGGGGCGAGATTGGACTGTACCCGTTCGAGGATCGGTCGCGCTTCGCGTTCGAACATCGGCAGGGCCGCCTCGGGCCAGACGATCAGGTCTGGGGCGTTGTCGCTGTGTGCTCGGGTCAGCGCGTTGTAGCGGTTGGCGGCCTCGCGTTGGCCCTCGGCGGTCCACTTGATGGCCTGGTCGAGGTTGCCCTGCAGCAGCGCCACCCGCAATGGCTCGCCGGCGGGGCTGGTCCACTGGGTGGGCAGCGCCAGGGGCACCAGCCACAGTGCGGCGAGGGGGAGTGCGGCCCAGGCGCGGCGCCGCAGCAGTTCGACCCCCAGGCTGCCGGTCAGCGCGGTGATCAGCGAGAGCAGGTAGACGCCGCCCAGCGGGGCCCAGGGGGCCAGCGGCGAGTCGACCTGGGAGGTGCCCAGCAGCAGCCAGGGAAATCCGGTGAACAGCCAGCTGCGCAGCCACTCGCCAACCACCCAGGCCCCGGCGAAGCTGAGCCAGGCCAGGCGTGGGCCGGTGAGGCGGCGGTAGAGCCACAGGGTCACGGCGGGAAAGAGGGCCAGGCCCGCGACGAACAGCGTGGTGAGGAGCAGCGCCAGGGGTACGCCGGTATAGCCGTAGTCATGGATCGATACATAGACCCAGGAGGCCCCGGAACCAAACAGCCCGAGGCCGTAGCTCCAGCCGCGCAGGGCGGCCTGAGCGGGCGTCAGGGCGTGGATGCCGAGATAGACTAGCCCCGCGGCCAGCGGGCCGAGCCACCAGAGCTCGAAGGGCGAGGCGGTAAGCGTGGTGAGGATGCCGGCCGCGACTGCCAGCAGGCAGCCGACGGCGGGGGAGAGGGGAAACGCTGGCATCTTGGCCCTCCGTGGCTGGCGTGTCAGAAGCCGTCGTCTGCGGCGCAGGGCTCGGCTTCGAGCAGCCGGATACGGCGGTTGTCGGCATTCAGCACCGTGAAGCGCCAGCCGCCGATGACGGTATGCTCGCCCCGTGCAGGCAGGTGGCCGAAACGCTGCATCACCAGGCCGCCGAGCGTGTCGAACTCCTCGTCGGAGAAGTGGGTCTCGAAGCGCTCGTTGAAGTCCTCGATGGGCGTCAGGGCGCGGATGGCGTAGCGCCCCTCGCCCAGGTCGCGAATATCTTCCTCGTCGTCGGCGTCATGCTCGTCCTCGATCTCGCCGACGATCTCCTCGAGGATATCCTCGATGGTGACGATGCCGGCGGTACCGCCGTACTCATCGACCACGATCGCCATATGGTTGTGGGTACTCTGGAACTCCTTGAGCAGGCTGTTGAGGCGCTTGGACTCGGGCACGAACAGCGTCGGCCGTACCACCTCCTCGAGGCGGAAGGGCCGGCCGCTCTCCTGGCCGTTGCGCAGCAGCGGCAGCAGGTCCTTGGCCAGCAGGATCCCCTTGACCTCATCAAGGTTCTCGCCGATGACCGGGTAGCGGGAATGACCGGTCTCCAGGATCACCGGCAGATACTCATCCAACGGCTGGTCGATGGCGATGGCGGTCACCTGGGAGCGCGGAATCAGCACCTCGCGAACCTGCTGGTCGCTGATCTTCAGCGCCCCCTCGATGATCATCATGGCGTCCTGCTCGAGCTTCAGGCGGCCCCCCGCCTGGCGCAGGAACTCCAGCAGTTCGTCCCGTGAGCTGGGTTCGTCGCTGTCGCTGGAAAGCGCCCCCAGCAGTTTCTCGAGCCAGGAGCGGTTGCCCTGGCTACTCGATCGGTCTTCGCTCATGAGTCGGTTCTCTCGTCCTCGGGTGCGGTCCGGTAAGGGTCGACGATGCCCAGCTCGGCCAGGATCTCGCGCTCCAGCGCCTCCATTGCCTCGGCCTCGTCATCCTCGAGATGGTCGAAGCCGAGCAGGTGCAGGGTACCGTGAACCACCATGTGAGCGTAGTGATCGTGCAGCGACTTGTCCTGCTCGGCGGCCTCGGCGGCTACCACGGGGTGGCAGATCACCAGGTCGCCGAGCAGTGCCAGGCTGATCCCGGGCGGGTTCTCGAAGGGGAAGGAGAGCACGTTGGTAGGCTTGTCGCGGCCGCGGTAGTCGCGGTTGAGGGCCTGGCTCTCCGCGGCGCCCACCAGGCGCACGCTGAGTTCGCTGTCGGGGTCGACCGCAAGTCGCGACAGCACCGTGCCCACCCAGGCCTCCAGCTCCGCCTGGCTCGGCAGCCCTTCGGCATCGGTGGCCACCTGGCGGTCGACCCGGGGATCGCTCATGGCTTGCCTCGCTCGCGGTCGAGGCGCTCCAGGCGCTCCTGGTCCAATCGCCTTTCCTGACGTAACGCCGCGCGCTCCTGCTCCCTGGCCTCCTTGCGGGCGCGTTCGGCGGCCTCCTGCTCGGCCTCGAAGCTGTCGTAGGCCTCGATGATGCGCTGTACCAGGGGGTGGCGTACCACGTCCTTGGCGGCGAAGTGGGTGACGCCGATGCCGGGGGTCCCCTTGAGCACCTCGAGGACCTGGATCAGCCCCGAGCTCTGGCCGCGGGGGAGGTCGACCTGGGTGACGTCGCCGGTGATCACCGCGGTGGAGCCGAAACCGATACGGGTCAGGAACATCTTCATCTGTTCGCGGGTGGTGTTCTGGCTCTCGTCGAGGATGATGAAGGCGTTGTTGAGGGTGCGTCCGCGCATATAGGCCAGCGGGGCGATCTCGATCACCTGGCGCTCGATCAGCTTGGCCACCTGCTCGAAGCCGATCATCTCGTAGAGGGCATCGTAGAGCGGGCGCAGGTAGGGGTCGATCTTCTGGGCCAGGTCGCCGGGCAGGAAGCCGAGCTTCTCACCGGCCTCCACCGCCGGGCGTACCAGCAGGATACGGCGGACCTCCTGCTGGTTGAGGGCCTCCACCGCCGCGGCGACCGCCAGGTAGGTCTTGCCGGTACCCGCCGGGCCGATGCCGAAGTTGATGTCGTGGGCGCGGATGCTCTGTACATAGCCCTGCTGGTTGAGGCCGCGGGGCTTGATCAGGGTGCGCGGGGTGCGGATCAGCACCTCGGCGGTGTCGGCATCTCCCTCGTCCTCCTCGAGCGCCTGCTGGCCGGACTCCTGCAGGAAGAGGTGCACGGTATCGGGCTCCAGGTCACTGGCCTCGGTCTCGCGGTAGAGGTGTTCGAGCACGTTGGCGGCGGCCTTGACCCGGTGGATGGGCCCGGCCAGCTGGAAGATGTTGCCGCGGTTGCGCAGGGTGATGCCCAGGCGCGACTCCACCAGCTTGAGGTGCTCATCGCGCTGGCCGCAGAGGTTGGCCAGGCGGTGCGGGTCGTTGGGTTCGAGGGTCAGGGTGATGATGCGGTTGGCCTGGGAGGCTGGCTGGCTCAAGACGGGCGGGTCCCCTGGATGATGAATGTGTAGGTTCAGCTTACTGCCCCGGTGTTTGCCGGGGCAATGTGTGAAGGGCTATCGCGTCCGGAATGTGGTGCTCGAGCCTAGGGCCGCCGGATCAGCCCCGGCAGCAATACCCCTTGTCTGTCTCAGTAGATCTCCGGCGAGGCGAGCTCGCCGCGCAGAGAGTTGGGCAGTGCCTCGGTGATCTCCACGTCGACGAAATAGCCGATCAGCTCGGTGGGGTTGGGGGCACGGAAGTTGACCACCCGGTTGTTCTCGGTGCGACCGGAGAGCTGGCCGGGGTCCCGGGGCGAGAAGCCGGTGACCAGGATGCGCTGGGTGGTGCCTACCATGCGCCGGCTGATCTGCATCGCCTGCTGGTTGATGCGCTCCTGGAGGATCGCCAGGCGCTGCTTCTTGACCTCCTCCGGGGTGTCGTCCTCGAGCGAGGCCGCCGGGGTACCGGGGCGTGCCGAGTAGACGAAGCTGAAGGAGTGATCGAAGCCGATGCGGTGGATCAGGTCCATGGTCGACTCGAAGTCCGCCTCCGTCTCGCCGGGGAAGCCGATGATAAAGTCCGAGGAGAAGCTGATGTCGGGACGCAGGGCGCGGATGCGCTCCATCTTCGCGACGTACTCCTCCACCGTGTGGCCGCGCTTCATGGCGGCGAGCACCCGGTCGGACCCCGCCTGCACCGGCAGGTGGAGGTGGCTGACCAGCTCCGGGATCTCGCCATAGGCCTCGATCAGGCTGTCGGAGAACTCCACCGGATGCGACGTGGTGAAGCGGATGCGGTCGATGCCCTCCACCGCCGCCACGCAGCCGATCAGCTCGGCCAGGTCGATCTCGTCGCCCAGCTGGTTCTCGCCGCGGTAGGCATTGACGTTCTGGCCCAGCAGGTTGATCTCGCGCACGCCCTGATCGGCCAGGTGGATGACCTCGTCCATCACCCCCTCGAAGGGCCGTGAGACCTCCTCGCCGCGGGTATAGGGCACCACGCAGAAAGTACAGTACTTGGAGCAGCCCTCCATGACCGAGACGAAGGCGGTGGCGCCGTCGGAGCTCGGCTTGGGCAGGTGGTCGAACTTCTCGATCTCGGGAAAGGTGACGTCCACCACCGAGATCTGGCCCTGCTGCCGCGAGTCGAGCATGGACGGCACCCGATGCAGGGTCTGGGGCCCAAACACCATGTCGACGTGGGGCGCGCGCTTGCGCAGTGCCTCGCCCTCCTGGCTGGCCACGCAGCCACCTACGCCGATCACCAGGTCGGGCTTGGCCTCCTTGAGCTTCTTCCAGCGACCCAGCTGGTGGAACACCTTCTCCTGGGCCTTCTCGCGGATGGAGCAGGTATTGAGCAGGATGACATCCGCCTCCCGCTCGTCGTCGGTGAGTTCGAGACGGTGAGATTCGCCGAGCAGATCCGCCATGCGGGCGGAATCGTACTCGTTCATCTGGCAGCCGTGGGTCTTGATGAAGAGTTTCTTCGCCATAAGGATTGGGTCGTGGCGCCTGGCGCCCGACGTCTATCACCGGTGGGTTCAGGGATGCGCGACACTCGCGACGGCGGACCGCCGGCGACGCGGCAATGGATGGCGGTGGCCGCCTGGGCCATCGTGGAAAACAGGCGGGTATTATACGTCTCGTACCCGTGTGGAGCCAGCCCGGCACCCGGCGCGGGCGAGTGTGCTAACCTAGCGGCCCCGGCCATCGGAGTGGGCCGCCGGCCCCGGAGGCGCCCTCGGTGCTGGTCACGTAATGACCAGCAGCCTGGAAGTGGCGCTGTGGCGGCACCGGCGGGTGACTTTCCCGGAGTTGTCCCGACGGTTGTCCACAGGAGCTGTGCATAACCGTCGAGGGGGCGGCGCTTCCTTTCGGCCGAGGTGGCATATCGACGCCACGCTTCATTTGGGACCCTTAAGTCAGGATCATGGCATGACGACACACCACAGCACACGAACCGGCCTGGGCATCGGCCTGGGGGCGCTACTCGGCTTGCTGGCCCTGCCGCTGGCAGCGCAGGAGCAGAACGACACCGTCTGGGTCTCCGACGCCTTGACCACCTATGTGCGCAGCGGCCCCACCGATGGCTATCGCATCGTCGGCACCCTCACCGCCGGCGAGCCGGTCGAGCGGCTGGAGACCAGCGGCGACTATACCCGCGTCCGGGGACCGGGTGGCGATGTCGTCTGGATCCTCAGTCGCGAGATCCAGGAGGAGCCCAGCGCCCAGGTGCGCCTGCCCGAGCTTGAGCAACGAGTGGCCGAGCTCGATGCCGAACTCGACGGCATCGATGAGGCGTGGGAGCAGCGTACCGCCGCACTGCGTGAGACCCTGGAGGTGCGCGAGGCACGTGTCGCCGAGCTGGAATCGCGCAATCACGAGCTGGATGTCGAAGCGCAGCGCTCGCTGCAGGCCGCGCGTGAGCTCGAGGCGCGCCTCAACACCCAGGAGCAGGACCTGCTGATGCGCTACTTCATGTATGGCGGTGGGGTGGCCGGTGCCGGTCTGCTGGTCGGCCTGATCGTCCCCCACCTGCCGCGCCGCCGCCGCAAGCGCGACCGCTGGTTCTGAGCGCATGAAGGACGAGGCGAGCATGGAGAACGAATGGCTGGCGCGCTGGCGCGAGGGGCGCATCGGCTTTCATCGTGATGCACCGCATCCCGCGCTGCGCCATCACTGGCCGCTGCTGGGCGTGCGGCCCGGCGTCAAGGTGCTGGTGCCGCTATGCGGCAAGAGTCACGACATGCGTTGGCTGGGGCGTCATGACCACCCGGTGCTGGGTATCGAGCTGGCGCCGCAGGCGATCGAGCAGTTTCTCGCCGAGGGGGGCGAGCCCGTCTCGCGCTATCACCAGGCGGGATTCGAGATCTGTCGCCAGGGTAATGTCGAGCTCTGGTGCGGCGACTTCTTCCACTTCCATATCGCTCAGGCGGCCGAGATCGGCGCCTTCTACGACCGTGCCGCCCTGATCGCCCTGCCGCCCGCCACCCGCCAGCGCTATGCCTTCCATCTAGCGCAGCTGATCCCGCCCGGGGCCAGGGGGCTGTTCATCGGCCTCAACCGAACGGCTGGCGAGGAACAGGCCGGGCCGCCGTTCCACGTGCCGGAGGAGGAGGTGCGCGAGCTGTTCGAGCCCAACTTCCGGATCACCCTGCTCGAGCGGGGCGCCCCGGAGCCGGGCAGCGGCTTCCAGGAGCATGTCTGGGCCATGGTCCGCCGCGGCCCGGTCGAGTGATCCTCAGCGGGCCAGCAGGCGGCCCAGTTCGGGGTCCCGGAAGGCGCGGTCCAGGCCGTCGGAAAGCAGCTCATTGACCATCCGCGCATTGGCCTCCTGGTCCGGGCGCACGGCAAAGCTCTGGGTGCGCCGCGAGGTGTAGGTGCCGGTATAGGTGTTGCCGCCATTGGTCGCCTCGGCGACGAGCACCGCCTCCAGGCGTGCCTCGCCGACCACCGGGCGACTCTGGCCGCGGCCATACCCCAGATGGTCGAGGGTCAGGATGAGACTGGGGCGCCCCTCGGCGCGCTGGGTGGTGGGTGCGAAGCCCATCTCGCGCACCGCCCGCTCGGCCTCGCGCTGCAGCCTGGGTATCAGTTCGTGGGCGTAGACGGTAATGGTGGCGGTGGACATGGCACTGCCGGTGCGGGTGCCGATCACCTCGCTGTCGCGGCCATCCGCGGCGATTACGGTCACCGACTGACCGCTGCCGGTCACCGGCACCTCGGCGCTGCGCTGCGGGTCAAGCTGCAGGGTCTGGGGAGCAGCGCAGCCGGCCAGCCAGCCGGTGGCGACCAGGGCCAGGGAAAGGCGAAGAAAGCGTCGACGCAGCATGGGGACCTCCCGTGTCGATGGGGTGAAGGCGGGGCGCAGTATAGCGTCTGCTATCCGCCCAGAGTACAGGCGTCGCCCCCTCGGTTACACTGTCGGTATAGGCCGAAGGAGCCGCGACATGATCCGTTCCGCCACCAGCGAGGAGATTCCAGGGCTGGTCGACATCTGGCTACGAGCCTCCATCCGTGCCCACGACTTCATCCCCGAGGCGTTCTGGACCTCCCGTGCCGACAGCATGGCGCGGGAGTACCTGCCCCAGGCCGAGGAGGTCGTGGTACTGGAGGTCGAGGGCCGAGTCATCGGCTTTAGTGCCCTCAACGGCGACCATCTCGAGGCGCTGTTCATCGACCCGAAGGTTCAGAGCTATGGCCATGGCTCGCGGCTGATGGCCCACGCCATGGCCGCGCACGGGCGCCTGACCCTGTGTGTCTATTCACGCAACGTGCGTGCGGTCTCCTTCTACCATCGGCTGGGTTTTCGGGCCGTGGAGGAGCGCGTCGAGCCGCTCACCGGCGAGTGCGAGACCCTGATGGCATGGGAGCATTGAGCGTTCGGCCCGCGTGTCGACCCGCAGCCTGCGGTGATGCGCGACCGGGAAGCGAACTCTAAGCGCAGCCGAGCCGGTAGCGTATCCTGGGTAGCGTGCGGGCCACCGGCGGCAGGCGGGTCGCCATGACCAGCGCCGCGATGGCGGCATACATCGCCCACTCCCCGAGGTCGGCGCGCACCACCCAGAAGAAGTGCAGCAGCACCAGTCCCAGGATGGGATAGGCGAGCCGGTGCAGGGTCTTCCAGCGCTTGCCCAGGCGGCGCATCGACCAGCGGTTGGAGGTGGCGCCCAGCGCGCCAAGGCCGAGCAGTGCCAGCATGCCGACGATGATGTAGGGCCGTTTCACCAGTTCGCTACCCAGCATGGCCCAGTCGAGCCCCAGGATGAACAGTGCGTAGCTGAGCATGTGCAGGGTGGCGTAGGCCAGCGTCCACAGGCCTAGCTGCCGGCGGATCAGGGTGAAGCCCTTCCAGCGCGTGAGTCGGGTCAGTGGGGTAAGGCTCAGGGTCAGCAGCAGCATCCACAGCGCCCCTATGCCGATATTCAGCAGCAGGTAGCGCCCCGGCTCGGGTCCGGCGGCGTGACTGGCCACCTGCCAGCCCCATGCCACCAGCGGTGCCAGCGCCGCCAGGAATACCCCCAGGCGCCAGAGCTGCCAGCGGTTCGGGAGGGGCATCAGGCGGTTCAGGGTGGCCATTAATAGTGCTTCCGTAGATCCAGCCCCGCGTACAGCTCGGCGACCTCGTCGGCATAGCCGTTGAACATCAGGGTGTCGATGGTGTTGGGGCTGAAGAGGCTGTTGGGCAAGCGACGCTCGGTGGCCTGGCTCCAGCGCGGGTGATCGACCCGGGGGTTGACGTTGGCGTAGAAGCCATACTCGTCGGGTGCGATCTGCTGCCAGGAATTGACCGGTTGCTCGGCCACCAGCGAGATGCGCACGATCGACTTGATGCTCTTGAAGCCATACTTCCAGGGCACCACCAGTCGCAGCGGGGCGCCGTTCTGGTTGGGTAGTTCGCGGCCATACATGCCCAGGGCGAGCAGGGTCAGCGGGTGCATGGCCTCGTCCATGCGCAGCCCCTCCACGTAGGGCCAGTCGATCAGCGAGAAGGCGGAGCGCTGCCCCGGCATCTGCTCGGGGTCGACCAGGGTTTCGAAACGCACGTAGCGGGCCTTGCTGGTGGGCTCGGCGCGCCTGATCACCTCGGCGAGGGGAATGCCCAGCCAGGGGATCACCATCGACCACGCCTCGACGCAGCGCAGGCGATAGATGCGCTCCTCGAACTGCGAGGGGCTGGCGAGATCCTCCAGGGCAAGGCGTCCACCGTTGTTGACTTCGCCATCCACCACCACGCTCCACGGCTGGGTTTCCAGGCTGCCTGCATGGCGGGCGGGGTCGGACTTGCCGGAGCCGAACTCGTAGAAGTTGTTGTAGCCGCTGGCGTCGTCGAAGGGGGCGAGCTTGTCCTTCTCGGGGTCGCTCGGGGTGACGGCTTGCCAGCGGGTGGCGTCGATCTTTGCCTTCAGCCACGCCGGCGCATCGCCCGCGGGGACATCCGAGTAATCGGCAGCGGCGTGGGCCTGGTCGGCCAGGGCAAGCCCCGCACCCAGGCCCGCCATGCCACCCATGAAACGCCGTCGGGAGAGGTAGGTGGATTCCGGTGTCACATCGGATTCGTGCAGGTCACCGGGCTTGGCAATCTTGATCAGCATGTGGAGCCTCCGCTGGCGGTGAGTGCTGAGTCATGTTGAATGTGACAACACGCCAGCAGATTCATCACCGCCGACCACTGAATTGGCGTCGACTCGCCGGGGACGAGCCCGGCGAGTCGACGCCAACGGTGGGTGAGGGGGCGGGGCGGGCGGTGGCTCAGGCAGCGGTGGGCTGGCGGTGCTGGCTGGCGTCGGCGCTGAAGCGGTGCCAGCGGCGCGGAATCACGAACAGCCGCTGGCCGCGGCGCAGCTCGAGGCGCTCATAGTCGGAGTGACGCAAGGCGGCCTGCCAGGGTTCGACCAGCCAGTCTGCGGCGATCTCCACCCGCACCTCGGCCCCCACCGGGGAGATGGCGGTGACGGTCACCGGGAGCCGGGCCTCCGGCGTAGGGGCCTGCGCCAGGCGTACCTCGTGGGGCCGCAGCAGCAGCTCCTCGGGGCCATCGGGCAACGCCACTGCCAGGTGCGCCTCGCCGCAGGTGAGAACCCCGTTGCGCACCTCACCCTCGAGATGGTTGACATCGCCCAGGAACTCGAAGACGAAGCGGTTGGCGGGTGTCCGGTAGAGGGCATCCGGGGTGTCGATCTGCTCGATGCGCCCCTGGCTCATCACCGCGACCCGGTCGGAGACCTCCAGCGCCTCCTCCTGGTCGTGGGTCACGAACAGGCTGGTGAAGCCCAGCTCGTCGTGCAACTGGCGCAGCCAGCGACGCAGCTCCTGGCGCACCTTGGCGTCCAGCGCCCCGAAGGGCTCGTCGAGGAGCAGCACGTCGGGGCGCAGGGCCAGCGCCCGGGCCAGGGAAACCCGCTGCTGCTGGCCGCCGGAGAGCTGGGCCGGGTAGCGCTCGGCGAAGCGTTCGAGCTGCACCATCTCCAGCAGGCGGTGGACCCGGGCACGGATCTCGCCGCTGGAGGGGCGCTCGCGGCGCGGCAGCACGCTCAGGCCGAAGGCGACGTTGTCGAACACCGTCATATGGCGAAATAGCGCGTAGTGCTGGAAGACGAAGCCGATGCGCCGGTCGCGCACATGCACGTTGGTGACGTCACGGTCGCCGAACAGGATGCGTCCGGCGGGATTGCGGTCCGGTGCCTCCAGGCCGGCGATGATGCGCAGCAGGGTGGTCTTGCCCGAGCCCGAGGGCCCCAGCAGGCCCACCAGCTCGCCCTCGGCGATCTCCAGGTTCACCGGTTCCAGGGCGCGCCCGGCACGACCATAGTGCTTGGCGATATCGGTCAGGCGGATGCTCATGGGGAAACCTCCTGGCGCGCGATGCGCCATTCCAGGCTGGCCTTGGCGGCCAGGGTGAACAAAGCGATCAGTGCCAGCAGGGCGGCGCTGGAGAAGGCGCCCACGGCGTTGTAGTCCTGGTAGAGCTGCTCCAGGTGCAGCGGCAGGGTCATGGTCTCACCGCGGATGGCGCCGGAGACCACCGAGACCGCGCCGAACTCGCCGACTGCCCTGGCGTTGGTGAGGATCACCCCGTAGAGCAGTGCCCAGCGAATATTGGGCAGGGTGACCCGGCGGAAGATGGTCCAGCCCGGCGCGCCCAGGGTCACGGCGGCCTCCTCCTCGCGGGAGCCCTGGGCCTGCATCAGCGGGATCAGCTCGCGGGCCACGAAGGGGCTGGTCACGAATATCGTCACCATCAGGATGCCCGGCCAGGCGAACATCAGCTGGATGTCCTGGGTGTCGAGCCAGCCACCGATCCAGCCGTTGCGGCCATAGAGCAGCAGGTAGATCAGGCCTGCGACCACCGGCGAGACCGCGAAGGGGATGTCGATCAGGGTCTGCAGCAGGCGTCTGCCGGGGAACTGGAAGCGGGTCACCAGCCAGGCCAGGGCCACCCCGAACACCAGGCAGACGGGGATGGTCAGCACGGCGATGAACAGCGTCAGGCCGATGGCCGCCAGGGTGTATTCGTCGCTGACGCTGGACCAGAACACGCCGACGCCCTGGGAGAAGGCCTGGGCGAAGATCGCCACCAGTGGCAGCAGCAGGAATAGTGCCGCCAGCAGCACGGCGGCGACCACCAGGACGCGGCGTACCGCCGGGGCATCACCGACTCGTTGCATCAGCCGCGTCCTCCATGCAGTCGTTTGATGAAGTGGCCCTGCCAGACGTTGATGGCCAGCAGCAGCGCGAGGGAGACGGCCAGCACCACCGAGGCGATGGCCGAGGCGCCGGCGTAGTCGTACTCCTGCAGCTTGACGAAGATCATCAGCGCGGTGATCTCGGTCTCGAAGGGGGAGTTGCCGGCGATGAAGATGATGGCCCCGAATTCACCCAGCGAGCGCACGAAGGCCAGGCCGGTGCCGGTGACCAGTGCCGGCCACAGGTAGGGCAGGATCACCCGCCGGAAGGCGGTGGCATCCGAGGCGCCAAGGGTCATTGCCGCCTCATCGACCTCGGGGGGCAGGTCCTCGAGCACCGGCTGCACCGTGCGTACCACGAAGGGAATGCTGGTGAAGGCCATGGCCAGGGCGATGCCCACCCAGGTATAGGCCACCTCGAGCCCCAGCGGCTCGAGCAGCCGGCCGACCCAGCCGTTGCCGGCATAGAGGGTGGCCAGGGTGATGCCGGCGACCGCGGTGGGCAACGCGAAGGGCAGGTCCATCAGGGCATCGAGAAGGCGCTTGCCGGGGAAGTCGTAGCGCACCAGCACCCAGGCCAGCAGCAGGCCGAAGGCGGCGTTGGCCAGCGCCGCCACGGCGGCGGCGGCGATGGTCACCGTGTAGCTGGCCACCACCCGGCCGTCGCTGACGATCGCCCAGTACTCGGCCAGGCTGAGCCCCTTGAGCTGGCCCACCAGGCCGGTCATCGGCAGCAGCAGCACCAGCGACACGAAGGTCAGGCTGATGCCCAGCGACAGGCCGAAGCCGGGCAGCACGCGGCGACGACGGGGCAGGGCGAGGGCCAGGGTGCTCATCGATCGACTCCCGGCGCTCAGCGACGCTGCAGCTGGTCGAGCTGGCCGCCACTGGCGAAGTGGGTCTCCATGGCCGCATCCCAGCCGCCGAAGACCTCCTCGACACGCAGCAGCTGGGTCTCGGGGAACTGCCCGGCGAACTCCTCGACCACCGCCTCGTGATGCACGCGGTAGTTGAAGCCGGCCAGTTGGCGCTGGGCCTCCTCGCTGTAGAGGTACTCCACGTAGGCGCGGGCCAGCTCCTCGGTACCGTTGCGCTCGGCATTGGGCTCCACCACCGCTACCGGGAACTCGGCCAGGATGCTCACCGGCGGCACGACCACCTCGTAGTCATCGCTGCCGTATTCGCCGCGGATGTTGTTGACCTCGGACTCGAAGCTGATCAGGACGTCGCCGATGCCACGCTCGATGAAGCTGGTGGTGGCACCGCGACCGCCGGTATCGAACACCTTCACGTTGCCGAGGAAGTCGCGCATGAAGTCCTGGATCTGTGCCTCATCCCCGGCGAACTGATGATCCGCGAAGCCCCAGGCGGCGAGATAGGTGTAGCGGCCGTTGCCCGACGTCTTGGGGTTGGGGAAGACGATCTCCACGCCCTCGTCGTCCAGGTCGTCCCAGCCCTCGATGCCCTTGGGGTTGCCCTTGCGCACCAGGAAGGCGGTGGTGGAGTAGTAGGGCGAGGCGTTGTTGGGCAGCGCCTGCTGCCACTCCTCGGCCACCAGGCCATCATCGGCCAGTACCTGGACATCGGTGACCTGGTTGTAGGTCACCACGTCGGCGCGCAGTCCCTGGAGGATGGCGCGGGCCTGGGCCGAGGAGCCGCCATGGGACTGCTGGATGGCGATCTCCTCGCCCTGGGTCGCCTGCCAGTGGGCGATGAACTCGGGGTTGATCGCGGCGAACAGCTCGCGGGCAATATCATAGGAGGAGTTGAGTAGCTCGCGTTCGGCGGCCACGACCGGGGAGGCCAGGCCGGCACCCAGGGCGATGGCGAGCAGCGAACGAGGAAAGCGCAGATCGAGGGTCATGGCGAGACTCCGCAAGGAGAAGGAGGATGGGGAATGTTGTGAGAAGGTTATGGCCCATCAAAGGTAATTACAATAGTGTTTTTTATTCAATTATAGAATATGTCTCTGCGCTCCGGTCATCCTGTCGCCTGCCGGCGGCGGGAGGGTCTGGTAGAATGCGCCCTCTCGTCATCGACCCGGGAACCCTGCCATGACCGACGCGACCCGCGATTTCCAGATCGCGCCCTCGATCCTTTCTGCCGACTTCGCGCGGCTGGGTGAGGAGGTGGACGACGTCCTCGCCTCCGGCGCCGATATCGTTCACTTCGATGTGATGGACAACCACTATGTGCCCAACCTGACCATCGGCCCCATGGTCTGCTCGGCACTGCGCAAGCACGGCGTCACCGCGCCCATCGACGTGCACCTGATGGTACGCCCCGTCGACCAGCTGATCGGCGACTTCATCGACGCCGGCGCCAGCATCATCACCTTCCACCCCGAGGCCTCCGACCATATCGACCGCTCCCTGCAGCTGATCCGCGACGGCGGCTGCCGGGCCGGCCTGGTCTTCAATCCGGCCACCCCGCTGGCGTACCTCGACTACGTGATGGACAAGCTCGACATGGTACTGCTGATGAGCGTCAACCCCGGCTTCGGCGGCCAGTCCTTCATTCCCGCTACCCTCGACAAGCTGCGCGAGGCGCGCCGGCGCATCGACGCCTCAGGCCGCGATATCCGCCTCGAGGTCGACGGCGGCGTCAAGGTGGACAACATCGCCGAGATCGCTCGCGCCGGCGCCGACACCTTCGTGGCCGGCTCGGCGGTGTTCAAGGCGCGCAACGATTCGGACCCGCACCGCTACGACAGTGTGATCGGCGATTTCCGCCGGGCCCTGGCCGAGGCCTGAGCGTGACGGACGAGGCCGCTCCTCGCTGGCACCTCTATGTGATCGAGACGGCCGCCGGCGCGCTCTACACCGGCATCACCACCGACGTGGCCCGGCGCCTGGCCGAGCACGCCGCCGGGCGCGGCGCCAAGGCGCTGCGCGGCAAGGGGCCGCTGCATCTGGTATATCACGAATGTATCGGAGCGCACGGTGAGGCGCTACGCCGGGAGGCGGCGATGAAGCGCCTCACCGCCGCGGCCAAGCGCCGCTGGCTGGCCGAGCGGCGAGCCATTCAGGCGAACGGGGAATCCTTCCCCTAGGCGGTGTCGATAGCGTCGGGCGGGCGCGGCGAGCGCTGAGCGCCACGCCGCCCATCCTGATGCGGGCCGCCGGAGAGAGCCGGCGGCCCGCGTCGTTCGGGGAAGAGGGGGCGCCTCAGTGTAGCTTCAGGCGCGGCTTCAGGAAGCGGTTGAGCCCGTCCACCACGATCATCAGGCCGGTCTTGACGGTGCCGTGGATGGCGCGCTGGTGCAGGCGATAGAGCGAGGCGTAGAAGAGCTTCGCCAGGTGCCCCTCGATGAACAGGCTGCGCGCCGAGGCGCCGCGCATCAGGCTGCCGATGGCGTCGAAGTGCGCCAGCGAGATCAGCGAGCCGCGGTCCCGATAGGCGAAGGGCTTGAGCGGCTTGCCGGCGCGCTGGGCCTGCAGGTTGCGGTAGAGCGTGGCGACCTGCTGATGGGCGGCCTGGGCCCGCGGCGGCACCGTGCCGCCGTCCGGCTGTGGACAGCTGGCGCAGTCGCCCATGGCGAAGATCCGCGGATCCTCGATGCTCTGCAGGGTGTCGCGGACCTTGAGGCGGTGGTTTTTCTCCGTCGGCAGGCCCAGCGTCGAGAGCAGTGCCGGCGCCTTGATGCCTGCCGCCCAGACCCCGAGGTCGATCGCGATGCGCTGGCCGTCGGCGGTGTGGATCGCCGTGGCCTCCACCCGGGTCACCCGGGTCTCGGCATGGATCCTCACCCCCAGCCGCTCGAGCTCCCGGTGCACCGCCGCACTGATCCGTTCCGGCAGCGCCGGCAGTACCCGCGGGGCGGCCTCGATCAGGTGCACCTCGAGCCGGTCGCTGTCCAGTGCGGTGACGCCGTAGCTGTGCAGCATCCGCGAGGCCTCGTGGAGCTCCGCGGCGAGTTCGACCCCGGTGGCGCCGGCGCCGACGATGCCCACCGCCATGCGCGCCGGCTGCTCGAGGCGCGGGTCGTTGTGGCGCAGGAAGGTGTTGAGCATCTGCTGGCGGAAGGCCTCGGCCTGCTGGGGGCTGTCGAGGAAGTGGCAGTGCTCGCCGACCCCGGGGGTGTCGAAGTCGTTGCTGACGCTGCCCAGGGCCAGCACCAGCTGGTCGTAGGCGAGCTCGCGGGCGGGCAGCACCTCGTCGCCGGCGGCGTCGAGCACCGGGGCGAGGGTCAGGGTGCGGGCCTCGCGATCGATGCCGCTCAGGGTGCCGTGCTGGAAGCGGTAGCCGTGCTGGCTCGAGTGCGCCTGGTAGGAGATCTCGTCGAGCCCAGAGTCCAGGGCGCCGGTGGCGACCTCGTGCAGCAGCGGTTTCCAGATGTGGGTGGCGTTGCGGTCGACCAGCACGATCTCAGCGCGACCGCGTCGCCCCAGCTTGCGGCCGAGCCGGGTGACCAGCTCGAGGCCGCCGGCGCCTCCGCCGACCACGACGATGCTTGGCAGGTTCATGTCATTCTCCCCCAAAGACTGGAGGCTCCAGCATAAGCGCCCGGAGATTTCCTGCCCATGGCCGCTTGGGCATAATGGATATCCGATTCATCCGACGAGAGGCGTCATGCACCCCATCCTCCACGACATCCGGCTGGTGGCCTTCGACCTGGACGGCACCTTGATCGACTCCGTGCCCGAGCTGGCAGCCGCCGTCGACATGACCCTGAACGAGCTCGGCCTGCCCGAGGCGGGCGAGCAGAAAGCCAGGCTGTGGGTCGGCAACGGCGCGCTCAAGCTCGTCGAGCGTGCGCTGGCCGATGCCCTGGGCGAGGCGCCGTCGCCGCAGCGACTGGAGCCGGCACATCAGCGCTTCCTGCATCACTACGGTCGGGAGGTGGGGGCGCGCACGCACCTCTATCCCGGCGTTCGCGAGTGCCTCGATGCCCTGCGTGAGCGCGGCCTGCCCCTCGCGCTGGTGACCAACAAGCCAAGCGCCTTCATTGCCCCGCTGCTCGAGAAGCTGGGACTTGCCGGGTACTTTGCGCTCTGCCTGGGTGGCGACAGCCTCCCCGAGAAGAAGCCTCACCCGGCACCGCTGCTGCACGTCGCGGCCCACTTCGATGTCCCGCCGTCGGCGTGCCTGATGGTGGGGGACTCGCGCCACGATATCGCCGCCGGCAAGGCGGCCGGTTTCCGCACCCTGGCGGTGCCCTACGGCTACAATCACGGCGAGCCGGTGCGCGACAGTGGCCCGGAGGGCGTGGTTGAATCGCTGGCAGAACTCGTTTAACGTGAGTTCGGCTATTACTATAAGGTAGAGCTTTTTCAATATGTTATTGTTATAAGACGCGGACGCCCCTCGATGACCACCCGCATTTCCACGGACAATACCCGTTCCATCGGCGCCCCGCGTGCCGCTTTCCTGGCCGCCCGGTCGCCCGTCCTGGGCAGCTGGCGATGGTGACGCTCGCTCCCCCTGCTTGAGCCGCGGTGCCTGTGTGTGCCCGCCATTGCCAACCCGTCTTATCGAGGAATTCCGGGCATGATGACCCCCGAACGCTTTCATGAGCTGGCCGATGCCGGCTATAACCGCATCCCGGTCACCCGCGACGTGCTGGCCGATCTCGACACCCCGCTTTCCACCTACATGAAGCTCGCCAATGCGCCCTGGACTTTCCTGCTGGAGTCCGTGCAGGGTGGCGAGAAGTGGGGGCGCTACTCGATCATCGGCCTGCCCTGCCGCGAGCGCATCGAGGTGCGTGGCTTCAGCGTCAGCCATATCGTCGATGGCGAGCTCCACGGCGCCGCCGAGGTGAAGGACCCGCTGGCGTGGATCGAGCAGTTCCAGGCGCGCTTCAAGGTGCCGCGCCTGGACGACCAGCCACGCTTCGACGGTGGCCTGGTGGGCTACTTCGGTTACGACACTATTCGCTATATCGAGCCGCGCCTGCGCAGCGAGGTCGCCGCCGCCAAGCCCGACCCGCTGGGCGTGCCGGATATCCTGCTGATGGTGTGCGACGAGCTGGTGGTGTTCGACAACCTCTCCGGGCGGCTGACGCTCTGGACCCACGCCGACCCCGCCGAGCACGGTGCCTATGCCAACGCCGTGGAGCGCCTGGAGGCCCTGGAGATCCGCCTGCGTAGTGCGACCCTGAACAGCGTCAGCTCCGGCACCGGCAGTGCCGCGGTGGAGGAGGGCGACTTCACCTCCGGGTTCACCGAGGCGGGTTTCAAGGCCGCGGTGGAGAGCATCAAGGAGTATGTGCTGGCCGGCGACGTCATGCAGTGTGTGCCCTCCCAGCGCATGTCGATCCCCTATCGTGCCGCGCCGCTGGACCTCTACCGGGCACTGCGCAGCCTCAACCCCTCGCCCTATATGTTCTTCCTCGACCTGGGCGATCACCAGGTGGCCGGCTCCTCGCCGGAGATCCTGACCCGCCTGGAAGAGGGCGAGGTGACCGTGCGCCCCATCGCCGGTACCCGCAAGCGTGGCCGCAGCGAGGCCGAGGACCGGGAGCTCGAGGAGGAGCTGCTGGCCGATCCCAAGGAGCGCGCCGAGCATCTGATGCTGATTGATCTCGGCCGCAACGACGTGGGCCGCATCAGCGAGACCGGCTCGGTGAGGATCACCGAGGAGATGGTGGTGGAGCGCTACTCCCACGTCATGCATATCGTCTCCAACGTTACCGGGCGCCTCAAGCCGGGGCTCACCGCCATGGACGCCCTGCGCGCCACCTTCCCGGCGGGCACCGTCTCCGGCGCTCCCAAGATCCGCGCGCTGGAGATCATCGACGAGCTGGAGCCGGTCAAGCGCGGGATCTACTCCGGTGCAGTGGGCTATCTCTCCTGGCACGGCAACCTGGATACCGCCATCGCCATCCGCACCGCGGTGATCAAGGATGGCGAGCTTCACGTCCAGGCCGGGGCCGGCATCGTCGCCGACTCGGTACCCGAGATGGAGTGGCAGGAGACCCTCAACAAGGGGCGGGCGTTGTTCCGCGCCGTGGCCATGGCCGAGCGCGGCCTGGACAACCTCGAATAGCCCGGTGGTGGAGAGACGAGCCATGACAGTCTGCATGATCGACAATTACGACAGCTTCACCTTCAACGTGGTGCAGTACCTGGGTGAATTGGGCGCCGAGGTGGAGACCCATCGCAACGACGCCATCACCCTCGCCGAGATAGAGGCCATGGCACCGACCCACCTGGTGGTCTCGCCGGGGCCCTGCACCCCAGACCAGGCCGGCATCTCCATGGACGCCATCCGCCACTTTGCCGGGCGACTGCCGATACTGGGCATCTGCCTTGGCCACCAGGCCATCGGCCAGGTCTATGGCGGCGCGGTGGTGCGCGCCCCCCAGGTGATGCACGGCAAGACCTCGGCCATCCGCCACGCCGGCAAGGGGGTGTTCGCGGGCCTCGAGGATCCGCTGGAGGTGACCCGCTACCACTCCCTGGTGGTGGATCGGGCGACCCTTCCCGAGTGCCTGGAGATCACCGCCTGGACCGGGGACAATGACATCACGCCGGGGTTGATCATGGGCCTGCGCCACCGCGCGCTCGACGTGGAGGGCGTGCAGTTCCACCCCGAGTCGATCCTGACCCGCCAGGGCCACGAGCTGCTGGCCAACTTCCTCAAGCGTCGTGCGCAAGCGCCGCTGGGCCGTGCCGAATAGGAGAACCATGATGCAGATGCGAGATGCCCTCGGTGCCCTGATGCGCCGCGAGAACCTCAACTTCGCCGAGACCCATGAGGTGATGCGCCAGATCATGACCGGGGAGGCCAGTGACCCCCAGATCGCCGCCTTCCTGATGGGCATGGCCATGAAGGGCGAGACCGCCGAGGAGATCAGCGCCGCCGCCCAGGTGATGCGCGAACTGATGAAGCCGGTGCATCTGAAGGCCGACAACGTGGTCGACATCGTCGGTACCGGCGGCGACGGTGCCAACCTGTTCAATGTCTCCACCGCCTCCAGCTTCGTGGTGGCGGCGGCCGGCGGCCACGTGGCCAAGCATGGCAACCGCGGCGTCTCCTCCTCGTCGGGCAGTGCCGACCTCTTCGCCGTGGCGGGGATCCACCTCGACCTCGATGCCGAGCAGGTGGCGCGCTGCATCGAGCAGGTGGGGGTCGGCTTCATGTTCGCCCCCAACCACCACCCGGCGATGCGCTACGCGGTGGCCCCGCGCCGCGAGATGGGCGTGCGCACCCTGTTCAATATCCTCGGCCCGCTGACCAACCCCGCCGGTGCCCCCAATCAGGTGCTGGGCGTCTACGCCCCGGAGCTGGTGCCGCTGATGGCCGACGTGCTGCGCCGCCTGGGCAGTCACCACGTGCTGGTGGTGCACGCCGAGGATGGCCTGGACGAGATCTCCCTGGCCCAGCCCACCCTGGTGGCCGAGCTCAAGGAGGGCGAGATCCACGAGTACGTGATCACCCCTGATGAGCTCGGCATACAGCGCCAGCCCCTGGATTCGCTGCGGGTCGCCTCCGCCGAGGACAGTCTGCGCCTGGTCGAGCAGGCACTGGTGGGCGAGGGGGCGGCGGCGGACATCGTCGCGCTTAACGCCGGTGCGGCCCTCTACGCCGCCGACGTGGCCGACAGCCTCAAGGAGGGAGTGGCCCTGGCTCAGGATGCCCAGGCCTCGAGGCTGCCCCTGGAGAAGCTCAAGGAGCTGGCCAACTTCACTCGTGTCTTCCTGCAGTGAGCGGTCCACGCTCACTCGGCTCACCCTCAAGAGGAGTTACCCCATGAGCGGTTCCGCTACCCCGACCATCCTCACCCGCATCCTCCAGCGCAAGGAGGAGGAGGTCGCCGAGCGCGCCCGCGCCGTGCCCGAGGCCGAACTGCTGCGCCTGGCCGCCGAGCAGGGGGCACCGCGGGGCTTCAATGCGGCGCTGGCGCGCTGCATCGCCGAGGGCGACCCGGCGGTGATCGCCGAGGTCAAGAAGGCCTCGCCCTCCCGCGGGGTGATCCGCGAGGATTTCAGGCCCGGTGAGATCGCCGCGAGCTACGCCGAAGGCGGGGCCGCTTGCCTCTCGGTGCTCACCGATGCCGACTTCTTCCAGGGCCACGAGGACTTCCTGATCGAGGCCCGCGACGCCTGTGGCCTGCCGGTGATCCGCAAGGACTTCATTACCCACGGCTACCAGGTGAGTGAGGCGCGTGCCATCGGCGCCGACTGCATCCTGCTGATCGTCGCCGCCCTGGAGGACAAGCAGATGGCCGACCTTCATCGGCAGGCGCTGGAGCTGGGCATGGACGTGCTGGTGGAGGTCCATGATGCCCACGAGCTCGAGCGGGCGCTGGCCCTGGACCTCGACCTGGTGGGCATCAACAACCGCGACCTGCACACCTTCGAGACGACCCTGGACACCACCCTGGAGCTGCTGTCGCGCGTTCCCGCCGGCGTCACCGTGGTCACCGAGTCCGGCATCCACACCCCCGGCGACGTGCTGCGCATGCGCGAGCACGACGTCAACGCCTTCCTGGTCGGTGAGGCCTTCATGCGCGAGCCCGACCCCGGCCAGGCGCTGCGCCGGCTGTTCTTCTGAGCCAGCTACGGGAAGCGTCAGAGGGGCCAGCATTCGCTGGCCCCTCTGGTTTTCACAGGCGGTGCGCCCCTCGGTGGCTTGCCGCGGTGGGCGCCTCGCGTTGCGGGGTCAGCTAGCCACCCGCAACACTTCCAGCAGCCCTTGCAGTGGGTGGGGCAGGGCCTGCTCGGAGAGCCGCTTCACCTGGCTGCGGCAGGAGTAGCCGGTGGCCAGCAGGCGGCCGGCGTTGGCGTCGTCTTCCACCAGCGGCTGCCACGATTGGGCGTAGATCGTCTTCGAGGTCGCGAGGTTACGGGCCTCATGGCCGTAGGTGCCGGACATGCCGCAGCAGCCGGTGGCCACCAGTTCGAGCTCCAGGCCGAAGGCGGCGAACACCCGCTGCCACGCCGTCGGGCTGCCCGGGGCGGTGGTGGCCTCGGTGCAGTGGGAGAGCAGCCGGAAGCCGGGGTCCGTGAGGCTCAGGCCGTTGGGGGCCAGGGTGTTGGCCCGGGTCACCAGCCACTCCTGGAGCAGCTGCACCTCGGGCACGGCGTCCGGCCCCAGCGCCTTCACGTACTCCTGGCGGTAGGTGAGGGTCATGGCCGGGTCGATGCCCACCAGCGGCACGCCGAACTCGGCCAGGGCGCGCAGCCGCCGGGCCTGCTTCGCGGCGGTGCGCTCGAAGGCCCCCAGGAAGCCCTGGACGTTGAGCGGCTTGCCGTTGGGGGAGAAGGGGGCCACGAAGACGCGCACGTCGAGGCGGCCGAGCAGCTCGACGATATCCATCACCAGCCGGGCCTCGAAGTGGCGGGTGAAGGCGTCCTGGACGATCACCACGCTGTTGGCTCTCTGCGCCTCGGTGAGCCGGCCGAGCGCTGTCGGCGTCGCCTCCGCCACGCCCCAGGCGGCGAGCTGCTGCTTCAGGCTGGCGCGGGAGAGGCGCGGGCTGTCCACCATGCCGACGGGGCCGGCCAGCAGGCGCGCCACCAGGCGGTTGCCGAGGGCGGCGTTGTAGAGCGGCGCGACCCGGGCGAGGGCGGGGAGCAGGAACTCCAGGCCGCCGACCAGGTAGTCGCGCACCGGGCGCAGGTAGCGGCCGTGGTAGGCCTCCAGAAACTGCGACCGCGAGTCGGGGACGTTGACCTTGACCGGGCACTGGCCGGCGCAGGACTTGCAGGCCAGACACCCCGCCATGGCGTCGTAAACCTGGTGGGAGACGTCGTCCTCGCCGCGCCGCCTGGCCAGGGTGTTGCCGAGTCGCCTGGGGAAGTGCCTGACGAACCCCCAAGCCCCCTCGGCGCGGCGCGCTCGCGCCTCCTCGATCAGGTCGACCCCCGCCTCGCCCTGCAGGCGCAGCCACTCGCGGATCAGGCTGGCGCGCCCCTTGGGCGAGTGGACGCGGTCGCGGGTCGCCTTCCATGACGGGCACATGGCGTCGTTGGGGTCGTAGTTGTAGCAGGCGCCGTTGCCGTTGCAGTAGACGGTGGCGGAATGGGCCTGCCACACCCGCGGATCGATGGTGCGGTCGAGCTGGCCGCGGGTCGGCACCCCGTCGATGGTCAGCAGTCCCGGGTCGACCCACCTGACCGTCTCCGCCCGATCGGCGGCGCTGGCTTGCGAGGTTGTTCCCGCGCCGCCGGGCGGGATAGACGCTGTACCCGCGGCGTCGGGCGGGATGGAGAGCGGCGTGGCGATCTTGCCGGGGTTGAGCTGGTTGTGGGGGTCGAAGGCCGCCTTGATCCGCTGCAGGCTGGGGTAGAGCTCGCCGAAGAAGGCCGGGGCGTACTCCGAGCGCACGCCCTTGCCGTGTTCACCCCACAGCAGGCCGCCGTACTTGCGGGTCAGCTCGGCCACCGCGTCGGAAACCTCACGGATCAGCCGCTCCTGGGCCGGGTCCTTCATGTCGATGGCGGGGCGCACATGGAGCACCCCGGCGTCGACGTGGCCGAACATGCCGTACGCGAGGCCGCGGGCGTCGAGCAGGGCGCGGAACTCACCGATGAAGTCGGCGAGGTGCTCGGGGGGCACCGCGGTGTCCTCCACGAAGGGGATGGGGCGCTTCTCGCCCTTGGCATCGACCCTGGCGTTCCCCAGCAGGCCCACGGCGCGCTTGCGCATGGCGTAGACCCGGGTGATGGCCTCGCGCCCCTCGGCCAGGGTGAAGCCGAGGCGCTCGACGCTGTCGTCCTGCTCGAGGTGGCGACAGAAGGCATCAACGCGCTCGGCCAGCCGCGCCGGGTCATCGTCGTTGAACTCCACCAGGTTGATGCCATGCACCGGCGTCTCGCCCTCGGGAAAGAACTCGCCGACGCTGTCCCACACGAAGTCCTCCATGGCCAGGCCCAGCACCCTGTCGTCGACCGTCTCGATGGAGGTCGGGCGCGCCTGCGGCTGGTCTTGTGAAGAGCCACCGCCGGCCATCAAGGCCTTGGCATCGCGCAGCGCGTCCATGAAACCGGCGTAGCGTACGTTGACCAGGGTCGAGTGCCTGGGGATCGGCAGCACGTTGAGCACCGCCTCGTCGAGCAGGCCCAGCGAGCCCTCCGAGCCGCACAGCAGGCTGTTCATGTCCAGCCGCCCCTGGTCGTCGCGCAGGTGCGCCAGGTCGTAGCCGGTCAGGCAGCGGTTGAGCGGGGGGAAGGTCGCGGCGATGCATTCGGCCTGGGTGTCGATGATCTCCCGGGCGGTGCGAACGACGCGGCCGGTGACATCGTCGCGCCCGCACAGCGCCTCGAGCTCGGTCGCCTCCAGCGGCCGGCTCACCAGGCGCTCGCCGCCCAGCAGCAGGGTCGAGAGCTCGAGGACGTGGTCGCGGGTCTTGCCGTAGGTGCAGCTGCCCTGGCCGCTGGCGTCGGTCGAGATCATGCCGCCGAGCGTCGCGCGGTTGGAGGTGGAGAGCTCCGGCGCGAAGAACAGCCCGTGGGGCTTGAGTGCGGCGTTGAGCTGGTCCTTGACCACCCCGGCCTGGACCCTGACCCGGCGCTTCTCGACGTCGATCTCGAGAATCCGGTTCATGTGGCGGGAGACGTCCACCACCAGGCCGTCGGTGAGCGACTGGCCGTTGGTGCCGGTGCCGCCGCCGCGGGGGGTGAGCACCACCCGGCGGTGCTCGACCTGGCCGGCCAGGTGGGCGATGCGCGCCAGATCCTCGCCGTGGCGGGGGTAGAGCGCGGCCTGGGGCAGGCGCTGGTAGATGGAGTTGTCGGTGGCCAGCACCGTGCGGGCGGCGTAGTCCGGGGCGATCTCGCCCTCGAAGCCGGCCGCCTTGAGGGCCTCGAGGAAACGCAGATAGGGGGCGGCAAGCCCGTGGGCGGTGCCGGAGTCGGTGGTGTCCAGTCGAGCAATCATGGCATCTTCAAGGGGAGGCGTGAATGGGCCTACTTTACCGCGCGGGGCCTGGTGACGCATCCCGGTAATCCAGGGCTATCGCAGATAGCCTGGCTGCTCGATAGCTCGGGGCTGATCTGGCGATAAGCCTACAAGGAGGCGCTGTAAATACCTCCCTGTACGCTACCTCGGCCGTCCCTGGTCCTCGGACCTCCTCTTCGGCTTATCCCCAGCGCCCCTTGGTTCGGTAACTGCGATAGCCCTGCCCGGTATATCGGTGCGCGTGGCGCCACTTTCGCCTTTTGCCTACAATGGTCGCCCTGTTTCCTGCCGCCGCCGCCGCCGCGCGGCCAAGACCCCAATCACCGACTGCAACGGACCGATTCCATGCTCGACCCCAAACTGCTGCGCAGCGACCTCGAGACGGTCGCCCAACGACTCGCCAGGCGAGGCTTTCCCCTGGATACCGAACGCCTCTCGGCGCTGGAGTCCCGGCGCCGGGAACTGCAGGCCGAGACCGAGGCGCTGCAGGCCGAGCGCAATACGCGCTCCAAGGCGATCGGCAAGGCCAAGGCGGCGGGTGAGGATATCCAGCCGCTGCTCGACGAGGTGAGTGACCTGGGCGAGCGCCTGGATGGCGCCAAGGCGCGCCTGGTCGAGGTCCAGGCCGAGTGGGATGATGTGGTCAGCGGCATTCCCAACCTGCCTCACGACAGCGTACCGGAAGGCCAGGACGAGAACGACAACGTCGAGCTGCACCGCTGGGGCACCCCCCGCGAGTTCGATTTCGTGGTTCGTGACCACGTCGACCTGGGCGAGCTGAAAGGCGATCTCGACTTCGACCTGGCCGCCAAGCTGACCGGGGCGCGCTTTGCGGTGATGCGCGGGCCCATCGCGCGGCTGCACCGGGCGCTGACCCAGTTCATGCTCGACACGCAGACCCAGGAGCATGGCTACGAGGAGTGCTATGTGCCCTACATGGTCAACGAGGCCTCGTTGCGCGGTACTGGCCAGTTGCCCAAGTTCGGTGAAGACCTGTTCCGCCTCGACGATGAGCGTGGCTACCATCTGATTCCCACTTCCGAGGTGCCGCTGACCAACTTCGCCCGGGACGAGATCCTCGAGGCTCAGGTGCTGCCGGTGAAGCTTACCGCCCATACGCCCTGTTTCCGCAGCGAGGCGGGCTCCCATGGCCGCGACACCCGCGGCATGATCCGCCAGCACCAGTTCGACAAGGTCGAGATGGTGCAGATGGTCGAGCCGGAGCACAGTTATGCGGCGCTGGAGGAGATGCGCGGTCACGCCGAGGCGATCCTCCAGGCCCTCGAGCTGCCCTACCGCGTGGTGACCCTGTGTACCGGCGACATGGGCTTCGGTGCTGCCAAGACCTACGACCTCGAGGTGTGGATTCCCAGCCAGGCCACCTACCGCGAGATCTCTTCGGTCTCCAACTGCGAGGAGTTCCAGGCGCGCCGCATGCAGGCTCGCTTCCGCCATCCCGAGCAGAAGAAGCCCCAGCTGCTGCATACCCTCAACGGTTCCGGTCTGGCGGTGGGGCGCTGCCTGGTGGCGGTGCTGGAGAACTACCAGAACGCCGACGGCTCGGTGACCGTGCCCGAGGCGCTACGCCCCTACATGGGTGGCCAGGAAGCGATCAATCTGTAGTCTCGCCCCAGTGCCTGGTGGCATCGAACCCCCGCCGCCGGCGGGGGTTCGGCGTTTTGGAGACATGACTGTCGATTGTTGCCGCGCTGGCGAGGGGGCATGATGAAGACCATGAGCAGTTTGGGAGAAGCCGATGAGTGACGCTAATGAGGGTGAATCGGGCATCATTCCGCTGAACCTGGTAATGGGGCTGGCGGCACTGGTGGTCATCGTGGCCGGCATGCGGGCCGGTTCCAGCCTACTGGTGCCCATCCTCCTGGCGGCCTTTATCGCGGTGGTCTGCACCGCGCCGGTGCTGTGGCTCAATCGCCATGGCCTGAGGCTGCGCCTTTCGGTATGGCTGACCCTGGTGGTGATCGGCGGGGTGATCTCGCTGCTGGGGCTGCTGCTGGTCAACAGCTTCGGTACCTTTGTCGATGCCTTGCCGGGCATCGAACAGAAGCTCTATGACTATTACCTGGGGCTGCTGGATGGATTGTCGCGCCTGGGGCTGGCCATTGATACCGACCGCCTGGCAACGCTGCTGGATGTCGAGCAGTTGGGCGGCTGGGTTCCGGCCCTGATCGGGGAGGTGGGCAACCTGTTGATGCAGAGCGTCGTGGTCGGGCTGCTGGCGGTATTTATGCTCTTCGAGACCCTGAGTTTCCGCGACAAGCTCTTCCGCGTACTGGCCAACCCGGCCCCCAGCCTGGATCGCTTCAGCGAATTCAGCCTGACCCTCAAGCGCTACCTGGCGGTGAAGACGGTGGTCAGCCTGGTGACCGGTGCCCTGGTCTGGATCGCCTGTCTGCTGGGGGGGGTGGACTTCCCCCTGCTGTGGGCGGTGCTCGCCTTTGCCCTCAACTATATTCCCAATATCGGGTCGGCCATCGCTGCGGTGCCGCCGGTGATGCTGCTGCTGGTCTCACCCGGAGGCGGCCTGCTCGATGCGCTGCTGCTGGCGGCGGCCTATCTGGGCATCAACTTCCTGATCGGCAATATCGTCGAGCCGCGCATGATGGGTAAGGCGCTGGGCCTCTCCACGTTCGTTGCCTTCCTGTCGCTGGTGGTGTGGGGTTGGGTCTTCGGCGTGGTGGGGATGTTGCTGTCGGTGGTGCTGACCATGACCCTGAAGATTGCCCTGGATAGCCACCCCCAGACGCGCTGGATCGCGCACCTGCTGGGGCCGGGTGACGAGCCGGCACTGCTGGAGGCGGATCGGCCGCCTTCCGAGCGCGACGGAGAAGAGGGCGGCTGAGCCTGGAGGAGGGAGCCTGAAACGACATCGCCCCGGCCGAAGCCGGGGCGATGTCGTCGGCGGACGGTGCCGCTCAGGCGTTCTGTTCGATGAACTGGCTGAGCTGGGACTTGGACTGGGCACCGACCAGTGAGGCAACTTTGGTGCCGGACTTGAACAGCATCACGGTGGGGACGCCGCGGACGCCCTGTTCGGCGGCGATTTCGGGAGCATCGTCGACATTGATGCTGACGACCTTGAGGTTGCCGCTGCGCTCTTCGGCGACCTCGTCGACCACCGGTGCCATTACCTTGCAGGGACCGCACCAGGGGGCCCAGAACTTGAGCAGTACCGGCGTTTCGGCCTTGAGGACTTCCTGCTCGAAGTTGGCATTGGTGACATCGACGTTATTGGCCATGGGGTTCTCCAGTTACGTTGCGCTGCATCGAGCGGATCAGGTAGGCAGGCGACGCCTGGGAGTCGCCTGTCCGGTCGGAGGATGTTAGCGGTCGACCGGAGTGCTGGCAAATCGGGAATGCCTATCGGCGGCCCGTGCGCTGTCCGGCATTATATGCTATTAATGCATTAATAATCGTTTTGTTATTCCATTGCATTCCGCTTCGACGCCCTCCAGCCGGATGGGGCGGCATGGGAGAGTCGCTATGAAACTACAGCAGCTGCGTTACATCTGGGAAGTCACTCGCCATAACCTCAACGTCTCGGCTACCGCCCAGAGCCTGTTCACCTCGCAGCCCGGGATCTCCAAGCAGGTACGCTTGCTCGAGGATGAGCTGGGCGTCGAGATCTTCGCCCGCAGTGGCAAGCACCTGACCCGGGTCACCCCGGCGGGACAGGCGATCGTCGAGCTGGCCGGCGAGGTGCTACGGCTGACCGAGAATATCAAGGAGGTCGCTCAGGAGTTCAGCGATGAGCGCCGCGGCAGCCTGTCGCTGGCCACGACCCACACCCAGGCGCGCTACGCCCTGCCGCCGGTGATTCGTGAGTTCACCCGCCAATATCCCGAGGTGGCCCTGCATATGAAGCAGGGCACGCCCAAGCAGATCGCCCAGATGGTCAGCGATGGCCAGGCCGATTTCGCCATTGCCACCGAGTCGCTGGAGCTGTTCAACGACCTGGTGCTGCTGCCCTGCTATCGCTGGAACCGCTGCATCCTGGTGCCCAAGGGGCATCCGCTGACGCAGGAGGCCGAGTTGACCCTGGAGGCCATTGCGCGCCACCCGCTGGTGACCTACGTGTTCGGCTTCACCGGCCGTTCCCAGCTCGACGACGCCTTCCGCGACAAGGGCCTGACCCCCAGCGTGGTGCTGACCGCCGCCGATGCGGATGTGATCAAGACCTATGTGCGCCTGGGGCTGGGGGTGGGCATCGTCGCCCATATGGCGGTGGATCCGGAGCAGGACACCGACCTGGTGGCGCTGGACGCCGGCCACCTGTTCGCGAGCTCCACCACCAAGATCGGCATTCGTCGCGGCACCTTCATACGCGGCTATATGTACGACTTCCTCAAGGGCTTCGCGCCCCACCTGGAGCGTGAGGTGGTGGATGCCGCCCTGGCCGCCGGGCCGCGCCACGAGCGGGCGCTGTTCGATGGGGTCGAGCTGCCGCTGCGCTAGGCGGCGATTGCTACGCCGTCATGCCGTCACGCGGTGGCGCACAGGCGCGGAGCATGAAGGGAGCATGAAGACGGCCGCCCGGAACACCGGGCGGCCGTCCTGCATTCGGCAGGCTCAGTGCTGCAGGTGCAGGCCACACTCGCGCTTGGCTTCGACCTTGGTGGGGTCGAAGTAGTCGAACTCGTTGGGCAGGTCGTGGCGCTGCAGGTAGGCGTAGAGATCCTTCGCCGTCCAGTTCAGCAGCGGTGCTACCTTGAGCAGGCCGGCGGCGTTACGGCTGGCCGGGGTCATGCGCGAGCGTTCCGGAGTGTCCTCGGCGCGCAGGGCAGTGAACCAGACATCCGGCGCCATCTCGCCGAGGGCCCGCTCGAAGGGCTCGATCTTCACTTCCTGGGTAAAGGCGCCATGATGCGGGTCGTCGATGCCGGGGAAGGGGCCCTCCAGCGCCTCGCGATGAGCGCGGGTGCGCCGCGGCAGATAGCTGATCAGGTTGAGGTCGAGGCGGCGCACCAGGGCGTCGGCGAAGCGGTAGGTGGCCTCGGTATTGTAGCCATGGTCCATCCACACCACCGGGATGTCCGGCCGCTGGCGAGACACCATATGCAGGATGACCGCCTCGAAGGGGCGGAAGTTGGTGGTGCAGATCGGCCGGGTTCCCTGGTCCAGGGCCCAGCGGATCAGGGCTTCCGGATCCTGGCCGAGGTCGCGGTTGATGATGTCGAGCGTCTCAGTCATGGGGCATCTCCTGGTGCGTATGCCGCCTACCCTAGCCGAGCCGCGGGGCGCGCGACCAATACCGATTTCTTGCGTTGTTATTACACAAAAGGAATAAGTGATGATTTTCTTATTCCTTTTTTCCGATCTCCGTGAGTGCCGACATCAGGTGGCGGATCTTGTCCCACGTCTCCTGGTACTCCGCCTCGCCCTCCGAGTCGGCCACCAGGCCGCCGCCGCCCCATAGGTGGAGGTGACCGCGGTCCGCCACGGCGGTGCGGATGGCGATGGAGGTGTCCATGTGCCCGCGGATATCCACGTAGCCCAGGCTGCCGCAGTAGGCGCTGCGCCGGCTCGGTTCCAGTTCGTCGATGATCTGCATGGCGCGCACCTTGGGCGCACCCGTGATGGAGCCGCCGGGGAAGGCCGCCGCCAGCAGCTCCAGGGGCGTGCGCCCGGCGGAAAGCGTGCCGGTGACCACGCTGACCAGGTGGTGGACGTTGACGTAGCTCTCCAGGCCGCAGAGCTGGGGCACTCGCACCGTGCCGGGGCGGCAGCTGCGCCCCAGGTCGTTGCGCAGCAGGTCGACGATCATCACGTTCTCGGCACGATCCTTCAGGCTGCCCTCGAGCTCGCCGGCCAGGCGGGCATCGCTCTCGGGGGTGTCGCCCCGCGGGCGGGTGCCCTTGATGGGGCGGGTCTCCACCTGGCCGTCGCGGCACGCCAGGAAGCGCTCCGGTGATAGCGAGAGGATCGCCTGCTCGCCATGTGCGGAGGGCCAGGCCATGAAACCGGCAAAGGGCGTCGGGGTTGCCTGACGCAGACGGCGGTAGGCGTGCCACAGATCCCCCCGGTAGGGCGCGCTGAAACGCTGGGCCAGGTTGACCTGGTAGCAGTCGCCGGCACGGATATAGCGCTGCACGGCGGCGAAGCGTGCCAGGTAGGCGTCGCGGTCGAGTTCGGCGACAAACGGGGCGGTCAGCCGGCAGGGGATCTCGGCAACCGAGGCGCTGCTCAGCCACTCGAGTACCTGGCGACGGCGCGCTGGGGTGGCCACCAGCCAGGCCTCTTCGCGCTGGTGATCCTGGATCAGCGCCCAGTCGTAGAGGCCCACCCGGCTGGCCGGCAGCGCTACGGCGGCCCGGGCGCGTTGACCCACTGGCTCCAGGAGTGAGCCGAGGTCGTAGCTCCAGTAGCCGATCAGTCCGCCGAGGAAGGGCAACTCGCTCTCGGGCAGCGACCGGGTCGCGGTAAGGCGCTCGAGTAGCGCCTGCTGGGCGGCGAAGGGGGGGAGGCCCCGAAGCTCCGGCACGCCGTCGATGTGGCCAGCCGCATCCACCTCCAGCACCGCCAGCGGGTCGCTGGACAAGATGTCATAGCGCCCCCCTGGTGCCTCCGGGCGGCCACTGTCCAGCAATACGGCGCCGGGCCTTCCACGCAGGCGCGTGAAGGCGGGGAGTGGGGTGGGCCGGTAGGGGTGCGGCGTGATCTGGAGTGGTGCGGTCATCGATGGGCCTATGCAGATGGGGTGCCCATTCTAGGCGTCGGAAGCGCCGCTGTCCTCGTCATGGCGCGCCGAAGGTCTCAACGTTGCCGGCTGCATTGTCGACACTCCCTGCCGCAAGGGTCGAGTTGTTTACAACCAAAGGCGTATCGATCGGTCGTGACGCCATGTTGACCCGAGCTCAGCCAATGGCTACTCTTCACTCACCTCTTAATTGTCGACAATCACCATGAAGCCAGCCGAAGCCGAAACGTCCAGTCCCGAGGTGCGCACCCTGGCCGAACGCGTATTCCAGCAGCTGCAGGATGCCATCGTCCGCGGCGAGCTGGCGCCGGGCAGCAAGATCACCGAGCCCGGCCTGGCACGGACCTATGGCATCTCCCGCGGACCGCTGCGCGAGGCGATGCGCCGCCTGGAGGCGCATCGCCTGATCGAGCGGGTGCCCCACGTCGGTGCACGGGTGGTGAAGCTCTCCATCAAGGAGCTGCTCGAGCTGTTCGACGTGCGCGAGGCGCTGGAGAGCATGGCCGCCCGCCTGGCGGCCGAGCACATGACCGCCGAGGAGATCGCCGGGCTGCGCGAAGTGCTCGCGATGCACGAGCGCCAGGCCGACCTCAAGAAGGGCGAGGCCTACTATCAGCGCGAGGGTGACCTGGACTTTCACTATCGCATCGTCCAGGGCAGCCACAACCACATGCTGGTGACCATGCTCTGCGACGACCTCTACTACCTGGTGCGGCTCTACCGCACCCAGTTCAGCGCCACTGGTTCGCGCCCGCAGCGCGCCTTCGTCGAGCACCACCGCATCGTCGACGCCATCGAGGCCGGCGACGCCGAACTCGCCGAGCTGCTGATGCGCCGCCATGTCAGCGCCTCCCGGGCCAATGTTGTCGATCGCTATGCCGCTTCCCTCCGGGAACAGGAAGAGACCACGGCCTGACCCGTCATCGGATACCACCAGGAGAAACACCATGACCCAGCAGACCCCCGGCGCCCGCTTCCGCGCCGCCCTCGAGGCCAATCGCCCGCTCTCCATCGTTGGCACCATCAACGCCTATACCGCCATGATGGCCGAGCGTGTCGGCCACCAGGCCATCTACCTCTCCGGCGGTGGCGTGGCCAACGCCTCCTTCGGGCTGCCGGACCTGGGCATGACCACCATGAACGACGTGGTCGAGGACGCCCACCGCATCTGCGGCGCCACCGACCTGCCGCTGCTGGTGGATATCGACACCGGCTGGGGTGGCGCCTTCAACATCGCCCGCACCGTTCGGGAGATGCAGCGCGCCGGCGTGGCCGCCGTGCACCTCGAGGACCAGGTGGCCCAGAAGCGCTGCGGTCACCGTCCCAACAAGGCGATCGTGTCCCAGCAGGAGATGGTCGATCGCGTCAAGGCCGCCGCCGATGCGCGCATCGACCCTGACTTCTATCTGATCGCGCGCACCGATGCCTTCCAGAAGGACGGTCTGGATGCCGCCATCGAGCGCTCCCAGGCCTGCATCGAAGCGGGTGCCGACGCCATCTTCGCCGAGGCGGTGCACACCCTCGACGACTATCGCGCCTTCTGCCAGCGCGTCGATGCGCCGATTCTTGCCAATATCACCGAGTTCGGCGCCACGCCGCTGTTCTCCCAGCAGGAGCTGGCCGAGGTGGGCTGTCGCATGGTGCTCTACCCGCTGTCCGCCTTCCGCGCCATGAACGCCGCGGCGCTCAAGGTCTACCAGAGCATCCACGACAATGGCCATCAGCGCGATGTGGTCGAGCTGATGCAGACGCGCGATGAGCTCTACGACTTCCTCAACTATCACAGCTTCGAGCAGAAGCTCGACGCCTTGTTTGCCGAGAACGAGATCGCCGAGAAGGGCAGCGACGCCTGACGCGCGCTCTACGCCGGAAACACCACTCAAGAGGAGAGATGACATGGCTGATAAACCCATTAGCGGCGCAGGCCTGCGCGGCCAGAGTGCTGGCGCCACCGCCCTGTGTACCGTCGGCAAGACCGGCTCCGGCCTGACCTACCGCGGTTTCGACATCAAGGAGCTGGCGGAGAAGGCAAGGTTCGAAGAGGTGGCCTACCTGCTGCTCAAGGGCAAGCTGCCCAACCAGACCGAGCTCGACGCCTACATCGCCAAGCTCAAGGGACTGCGTGGCCTGCCTTCGGCACTCAAGACCGTGCTCGAGCAGATCCCCCGGGACGCCCACCCCATGGACGTGATGCGTACCGGCGCTTCCATGCTCGGCAACCTCGAGACCGAGCAGAGCTTCGACGAGCAGCAGGACGTCTCCGACCGCCTGCTCGCCGCGCTGCCGTCGATCATCTGCTACTGGTACCGCTTCAGCCACGATGGCGTGCGCATCGAGACCGAGACTGACGACGACTCGGTGGGCGGGCACTTCCTGCACATGCTGCGTGGCGAGCCGGCCTCCGAGCTGCACGCCCGGGTGATGAACGTCTCGCTGATCCTTTACGCCGAGCACGAGTTCAACGCCTCTACCTTTACCGCACGCGTTTGTGCCTCGACGCTCTCCGACATGCACTCCTGCGTGACCGGCGCCATCGGCTCCCTGCGTGGCCCGCTGCATGGCGGTGCCAATGAGGCGGCCATGGAGATGATCGAGGACTGGCAGTCCGCGGATGAGGCCGAGAGCAAGATCCTCGGCATGCTCGAGCGCAAGGACAAGATCATGGGCTTCGGCCACGCGATCTATCGCGAGTCCGACCCGCGCAACGCGATCATCAAAGAGTGGTCGAAGAGGCTGGCCGAGGACGTGGGTGACAGCGTGCTCTATCCGGTCTCCGAGCGCGTCGAGGCGGTGATGTGGCGCGAGAAGAAGCTGTTCTGCAACGCCGACTTCTTCCACGCCAGCGCCTACCACTTCATGGACATCCCGACCAAGCTGTTCACCCCGATCTTCGTCTGCTCGCGGGTCACCGGCTGGTGTGCCCACGTCTTCGAGCAGCGCGCCAACAACCGCATCATCCGTCCCAGCGCCGACTATATCGGCCCGGAGAAGAGCGAGTGGGTGCCCATCGAGCAGCGGGGGTGAGCATGAATACCGACTACCGTAAACCGCTTCCCGGCACCGAGCTGGACTACTTCGACGTGCGCGCGGCCGTCGAGGCGATCCAGCCCGGTGCCTATGACACCCTTCCTTACACCTCGCGGGTACTCGCCGAGCAGCTGGTGCGCCGTTGCGATCCGGCGCTGCTCACCGCTGCGCTCACGCAGCTGATCGAGCGTCGCCGCGACCTGGACTTCCCCTGGTACCCGGCGCGCGTGGTGTGCCACGACATCCTCGGCCAGACGGCGCTGGTCGACCTGGCCGGCCTGCGCGACGCCATCGCCGAGCAGGGCGGCGACCCGGCCAAGGTCAACCCGGTGGTGCCCACCCAGTTGATCGTCGACCACTCCCTGGCCGTCGAGCACGCCGGCTTCGAGCCGGACGCCTTCGACAAGAACCGCGCCATCGAGGATCGTCGCAACGAGGATCGCTTCCACTTCATCGAATGGACCAAGACCGCCTTCGAGAACGTCGATGTGATTCCCGCCGGCAACGGCATCATGCACCAGATCAACCTGGAGAAGATGTCGCCGGTGGTGCAGGCGCGCCCCGACGAGAACGGCAAGCGCGTGGCCTTCCCGGATACCTGCGTGGGCACCGACAGCCACACCCCGCATATCGACTGCCTGGGCGTGATCGCCATCGGCGTCGGCGGCCTCGAGGCCGAGACCGTGATGCTGGGCCGCCCCTCCATGATGCGCCTGCCCGACATCGTCGGCGTGGAGCTGACCGGCAAGCCCAACCCCGGTATCACCGCCACCGACATCGTGCTGGCGATCACCGAGTTCCTGCGCAAGGAGCGCGTGGTGGGGGCCTACCTGGAGTTCTTCGGTGAGGGGGCCAAGAGCCTCACCATCGGCGACCGCGCGACCATCTCCAACATGACCCCGGAGTATGGGGCCTCGGCGGCGATGTTCTACATCGACGAGCAGACCATCGATTACCTGACGCTGACCGGCCGCGAGCCGGAGCAGGTCGAACTGGTCGAGACCTACGCCAAGCAGATCGGCCTGTGGGCCGACTGCCTGGAGCAGGCCCAGTACGAGCGGGTGCTGACCTTCGACCTTTCCAGCGTGGAGCGCAACCTGGCGGGCCCCTCCAACCCGCACCGTCGCCTGCCCACCAGCGCCCTGGCCGAGCGCGGCATCGCCGTGAACTATGAGCGCGCCCAGGCGGAGGAGCGGGAGGGCAGGATGCCCGATGGCGCGGTGATCATCGCCGCCATCACCAGTTGCACCAACACCTCCAACCCGCGCAATGTGGTGGGTGCGGCCCTGTTGGCCAAGAAGGCCAATGAGCTTGGCCTGACGCGCAAGCCCTGGGTGAAGTCGTCGTTTGCGCCGGGCTCCAAGGTGGCACGCCTCTATCTGGAGGAGGCCGGCCTGCTGCCGGAGCTGGAGAAGCTCGGCTTCGGCATCGTTGCTTACGCCTGCACCACCTGCAACGGCATGTCCGGCGCTCTCGATCCGAAGATCCAGCAGGAGATCATCGACCGCGATCTCTACGCCACCGCCGTGCTCTCCGGCAACCGCAACTTCGATGGCCGCATCCACCCCTACGCCAAGCAGGCCTTCCTGGCCTCGCCGGCGCTGGTGGTGGCCTACGCGATCGCCGGGACCGTGCGCTTCGACATCGAGAAGGACGTGCTGGGTACCGATCACGACGGCAACCCGGTGACGCTCAAGGACCTCTGGCCCTCCGACGAGGAGATCGACGCCATCGTCGGCGAGTTCGTCAAGCCGGAGCAGTTCAAACAGGTCTACATCCCGATGTTCGACCTGGATGCCTTCGAGAAGGCCGAGAGCCCGCTCTACGACTGGCGTCCGCAGAGCACCTACATCCGTCGACCGCCCTACTGGGAAGGCACCATGGCCGCCGCGCGCGAGCTCAAGGGGATGCGCCCCCTGGCGATCCTGCCGGACAACATCACCACCGACCACCTGTCGCCGTCCAATGCCATCATGATGGACAGCGCGGCGGGGGAGTATCTGCACAAGATGGGCCTGCCGGAGGAGGACTTCAACTCCTACGCCACCCACCGCGGCGACCACCTCACCGCCCAGCGGGCGACGCTCGCCAACCCCAAGCTCTTCAACGAGATGGTGCGCGACGAGAAGGGCGAGGTGGTGCAGGGCTCACTGGCGCGCATCGAGCCGGAAGGCAAGGTGACCCGCATGTGGGAGGCCATCGAGGCCTATATGGAGCGCAAGCAGCCGCTGATCGTCATCGCCGGCGCCGATTATGGCCAGGGCTCCTCCCGTGACTGGGCGGCCAAGGGCGTGGCCCTGGCCGGGGTCGAGGCGATCGCCGCCGAGGGCTTCGAGCGCATCCACCGCACCAACCTGATCGGCATGGGCGTGATGCCGCTGCAGTTCCAGGAGGGCACTACCCGCCACACCCTGCAGCTTGACGGCACCGAGACCTATGACGTGGAAGGGACGCCTGAGCCGGGTGCGACCCTGGAGCTGGTTATCCACCGCAAGAGCGGAGAGGTCGATCGCGTGCCGGTGACCTGCCGCCTGGATACCGCCGAGGAGGTCACCGTCTACTCCGCCGGCGGCGTTCTGCAGCGCTTCGCCAAGGACTTCCTGGAGTCCTCGGACGAAGCGGTCAGCTGAATCGGGCGGCGGGGTCAAGGTCTTGCCGCCTTGTCGACAGCTCGAAGCTTCTCCGGCGACAGGCCTACGAGGGGGCGCTGTGAACCCTTCCCTGGGCGCTACCGACGCCGTTCCTGGCGTAGGACCCCCTCTCTGGCCTGTCCCCGGCACTTCTCGCTTCAGGTAGCTACACCATTTGCTGCCGCGCTTTACGGCGCGGCAGCTTTCCTTCCGGAGTCATTTCTCATGGCACACGTTCCCCAGATTCGCATTCCCGCCACCTACATGCGCGGCGGCACCAGCAAGGGCGTCTTCTTTCGCCTCGACGACCTGCCCGAGGCCGCCCGGGTGCCGGGCGAGGCCCGCGACCGCCTGCTGATGCGGGTGATCGGCAGCCCCGACCCCTACCAGAAACAGATCGACGGCATGGGCGGGGCGACCTCCAGCACCAGCAAGACCGTGATCCTCGCGAAGAGCGAGCACCCCGGCCACGACGTCGACTACCTGTTCGGCCAGGTCGCCATCGACAAGGCCTTCGTCGACTGGAGTGGCAACTGCGGCAACCTCTCCGCGGCGGTGGGGCCCTTCGCCATCAGCAACGGCCTGATTGATCCCGCGCGCATCCCCGAGAACGGCGAGGTCGAGGTGCGCATCTGGCAGGCCAACATCGGCAAGACCATCGTCTCGCGGGTGCCGATCACCGACGGCCAGGTGCAGGAGACCGGCGACTTCGAGCTCGACGGCGTGACCTTCCCGGCCGCCGAGGTGCCCGTGGCGTTCAAGGACCCCGCGGATGGCGAGGGCGCCATCTTCCCCACCGGGCAATTGGTCGACGACCTGGAGGTGCCGGCCGAGGTGGTGGAGGGGGGCATCCTCAAGGCCACGATGATCAACGCCGGCATCCCCACCGTCTTCGTCAACGCCGCCGATCTCGGCTACACCGGCAGCGAGCTGCAGGAGGCGATCAACGGCGACGCCCAGGCGCTCGAGCGCTTCGAGGCCATCCGCGCCCATGCCGCCCTGCGCATGGGACTGATCAGTGAGCTCGGCGAGGCCGCCAATCGCCAGCACACGCCCAAGGTCGCCTTCGTGGCGCCGCCGGCGAGCTACACCGCCTCCAGCGGCAAGGCGGTCGAGGCCGACGCGATCGACCTGCGGGTGCGGGCGCTCTCCATGGGCAAGCTGCACCACGCCATGATGGGCACCGCCGCGGTCGCCATCGCCTCGGCGGCCGCCATCGAGGGCACCCTGGTCAACCTGGCCGCCGGCGGCGGCAAGCGCCGCGCCGTCACCTTCGGCCACCCCTCCGGCACCCTGCGGGTCGGCGCCGAGGCGAGCCTGGTCGACGGCCGCTGGGTGATCGACGAGGCATTGATGAGCCGCAGCGCCCGGGTGCTGATGGAAGGCTTCGTGCGGATCCCCGGCGACAGCTTCTGAGTCCACGCCATGCGCCGGAACGCCGCCTCGGGTCGAAAGTGAACTGACCCCGCATAGAAACACCCCGAAGGTTGGATTGGGTGTCCAACTCTCGGGGTGCAGTTCTTGGCCTTGGGGGGCAGCTCCGGCGCAGCCGGTCAGGCGTCGATGCGCTTGTACTTCATGCGGTGTGGGGTGTCGTCGCCGACGCGCTTCCGGTGGTCTGCCTCGTACTCGGCGTAGTTGCCCTCGAAGAACTCCACGTGGGAATCCCCCTCGAACGCCAGGATGTGCGTGGCGATCCGGTCGAGGAACCAGCGGTCGTGGGAGATCACCAGGGCGCAGCCGGGGAAGGCCAGCAGGGCCTCCTCGAGGGCGCGCAGGGTCTCGATGTCCAGATCGTTGGAGGGCTCGTCGAGCAGCAGCACGTTGGCGCCCTGCTTGAGGGTCTGGGCCAGCTGCAGGCGACCGCGCTCACCGCCGGAGAGCTCGTTGAGGCGCTTCTGCTGGTCATTGCCCTTGAAGTTGAAGCGACCCACATAGGCTCGCGAGGAGACCTCGTAGCCGTTGATATTGAGCATGTCCTGGCCGCCGGAGACCGCTTCCCACACCGTCTGCTTGTCATCCAGGGCGTCACGCAGCTGTTCGACGTAGGCGATGTCGACGGTCTCGCCGACCACCACCTCGCCGGCATCGGGCTGCTCCTTGCCGGTGATCAGCTTGAACAGCGTCGACTTGCCCGCGCCGTTGCCGCCGACGATACCGACGATGGCACCCTTGGGCACGCTGAACGAGAGGTCCTCGTAGAGCAGCTTGTCATCGAAGGCCTTGGAAACGCCGTGGAACTCGATGACCTTGTCGCCCAGGCGCGGGCCGGGCGGAATGTAGATCTCGTTGGTCTCGTTGCGCTTCTGGAAGTCGCCGGACTGCATCTCCTCGAAGCGGTTGAGGCGCGCCTTGCTCTTGGCCTGGCGGCCCTTGGCGTTGCTGCGCACCCACTCCAGCTCGTGCTTGATGGCCTTGTTCCTGGAGGCCTCCTGCTTGGCCTCCTGTTCCAGGCGCTTCTCCTTGGCCGCAAGCCAGCCCGAGTAGTTGCCCTCGAAGGGGATGCCCTGGCCGCGGTCGAGCTCGAGGATCCAGCCGGCCACGTTATCGAGGAAGTAGCGGTCGTGGGTGATCGCCACCACGGTGCCGCTGTAGTCGTGCAGGAAGCGCTCCAGCCAGGCCACGGATTCGGCATCCAGGTGGTTGGTGGGCTCGTCGAGCAGCAGCATGTCGGGGCTGGAGAGCAGCAGGCGGCAGAGTGCCACGCGGCGCCGCTCACCACCGGAGAGGTTGCCCACGCGGGCCTCCCAGGGCGGCAGGCGCAGGGCCTCGGCGGCCACCTCCAGCTTGCGGTCCAGGTTGTGGGCGTCGGAGGCCTCGATGATGTTCTCGAGACGCGCCTGTTCGCTGGCCAGGGCATCGAAGTCGGCGTCCGGCTCGGCATAGGCGGCGTAGACCGCATCGAGCTTCTCCTGGGCGTCCTTGATCTCGCCCAGGGCCTCTTCCACGGTCTCGCGGACGTTCTTGTCGTCGTCGAGCTGCGGCTCCTGGGGCAGGTAGCCGACATTGATGCCCGGCATGGGGCGTGCCTCGCCCTCGAACTCGGTGTCGACGCCGGCCATGATGCGCAGCAGGGTCGACTTGCCCGCGCCGTTGAGGCCCAGCACGCCGATCTTCGCGCCCGGGAAGAAGGAGAGGGAGATATCCTTGAGGATCTGCTTCTTGGGGGGCACGACCTTGCCCACCCGGTTCATGGTGTAGACGTATTGCGCCATGGAGTTCCACTTGGTTGAAGGATTGGCTGACCCAAGGATGATAGAGCCCGCAACTGGCAAAGGCTAGCCACCCGCCCCCTCCGGCGGGGCTACTCCTCTTCGTCGATGGCCCAGTCATCCTCGATGGCGCGGCGCAGCCGGCGCTCCTCGAGCAGCGCCTCCACGCGGCGGCGGGCGCGCAGGGTATCGGCACGACTGGAAGCGCGGGGGCGCGCGTAGTCGTCATCGTTCATGGCGTCGGAGAGTTCCTGGTCGTCATCGTATCCAGGATCGAGAAGGTGTTCACGGCCCATGTGGTGTTCCTCCCATGGCCAGTGGTCGACGGGCGTCGACCGCTTACGTATCGCTTCTCATCCCCTGTGCGTCTGTGGAATCCGAAGCGCCCAGGCAACGGGGTTGCCTGGGCGCTGTATATATGCAACGCGCGAGGAGTACAAGCCCCTCGCGTGAATTTCCTGATTTACCTCACGCCTGTCGCCGGGCTCACTCCAGGCCGTGCTCGGCCTTGAGGCGCTCCAGCTCCTGCTGGGCCTCGACCCGCTCGGTGACATCCTTCTGCACGCCGATGTAGTAGGTGAGGTTGTCGTCGTCGTCATGCACCGGCGTGATCGAGAGCTCGTTGTAGAACAGGGTGCCGTCCTTGCGGTAGTTGCGCAGCACTGTGCGGCAGGGCCGTCCCTCGGCCAGCGCCTTGCGGATGGCCACCAGGCCCTCCTGATCGCGGTCGTCGTTCTGCAGGAAGCGGCAGTCCTGGTAGAGGATCTCGTCGGCGCTGTAGCCGGTCAGACGCTCGAAGCCCTGGTTGACGTAGATCAGGATGTTCTCGTCGCCCTCCTGTTCGGCGACCACGATGCCGTCCTCCGAGGCGTCGATGATGCGCTCGAGCAGGTCCGGGCTGATCAGTGGGGATCGTTTCATATCGGGTGTTCCATTATGGGCGTTCCTGTCGCGGATCCGGTCCTGGCCGCCTGGGTGACGACGTGCGTATTGCACTCGATTGTGCCAGATAGCATGGCCAGTAGCCGGCGGGATTTCAACGCGACCCAAGGCTCGTCGCCGATAGCCGTCGCAGTCGGTCACTCCACCTCGGGAAGCCGGCTGGCGCTGGCGGCGGCGGCCAGCGCCATGCCGGCGAGCACCACCAGCAAGGCGGGGCTGCCCAGCCACTGGCCAAGGGCGCCGACCGCGCCGCCCACCACCAGCAGCAGCACCCCGGTGATGGTGTTGGAGAGCGCCACGTAGAGGGCGCGGTTGTCGCCACCGGCCATGTCGACCACATAGGTCTTGCGGCCCAGGCGAACGCCAGCGTGGACGATCACCAGCAGCGCATAGACCAGCGCATAGGGCCAGACCGTCTGGGTCCAGCCGCCCGGCAGCCAGGCGATGGCGGCGCCGAGCAGGCAGCATGCCGCCGCCCCCAGGCCGGCGTCACGCATCACCCGCCGGCTCGAGGTGTCGGCGCGCTTGCCCCATACCGGGCTTGCCAGCATGCCGGCGAGCCCCGAGACCACGATCAGCACCCCCAGGCCGCCCAGTTCGGTACCGCTCTGCTGCTGGCCGAGCAGTGCTACCCAGGGCAGTGCCAGGGCGCTGGCGAGCAGCAGGGTGCGGGAGACGTTGAAGTGCAGGAAGGCGCGATCCTCGCGCAGCAGGCGTAGGCCCAGCTTGATGCTGTCCCAGGCGTTCTCGCCGCCTTCGACCGCTCCGGGAGCCTCGCGGATGCGCGCCGCGCACAGGGCATTCAGCGCCCAGCCCAGCGCCGCCACCCCGAGCAGCACGGCCAGCGCGATCTCGCCAGGGCGATCCTCGAAGAGCATCAGTACGCCGCCGGCGGCCAGGGTCACGGCCCCCGCTACGCTGCCGCTCCAGCCCATCAGGGTGCCGCGGCGCTGCTTGGCGATGGTCTTGCCCAGCACGTCCTTGGTGGCGATGGAGGAGAGCCCCCGGGCCAGCGAGAGTGCCACCAGGGCGACGAGTACCAGGCCCCCGCCGACGGCGCCTGCGCCGAACAGCGCGAGCAGGGCCAGCACCGCGGCGGCGGCGGCCTGGAGCAGTCCGCCGGCCACCCACACCCACTTGCGCTGTGGCTTGAGGCGGATGAAGCCGGCCACGAACAGCTGCGGCAGCAGGGCGCCGGATTCGCGGATCGGCACCAGCAGGCCCACCATCCACAGCGGTGCACCGATCACCCCCAGCAGCCAGGGCAGCACCAGGCGTGCGCTGGATAGCTCGTCGGCCAGCTTGTTGCCCAGCGAGGCGACCAGGTGCAGGAAGAAGCTGCGCGGCTGCTCGTCGCAGGCCTCGTCGGGAATGTCCTTGCACATCCGGCTGTCGTCGTCGCCGGTCAGCCACTCGTAGAGGCGGCGCTGGCTGATCTCGGGTGCGGCCATGGGGGCTCCTCGCTGGTAGGATGGGCCCCCTATTGTCGCGACAGGGAGGCCGCCGTGTCACCTATAAGACTTCTCGACTGCACCAGCCACCGTAGGCCGGCCTCATGACCCGCGATGGCCAGGCAATGCTTTACGGCCTCGGCGCGGTGGCGCTGTGGTCCACCGTGGCCACCGCCTTCAAGGTGGCGCTGGGGTACATGAGCCCGCTTGCGCTGATGTGGCTAGCCTCGCTGGTCTCCTGGGCGCTGATCGGCGTGCTGGTGACCCGCCAGGGGCTGCTGGGCCAGGCGCTACGCCACGGCTGGCGCACCGCCGCCTGGGCGGGGCTGATGAACCCGGTGGCCTATTACCTGGTGCTGTTCGGCGCCTATGACCGCCTGCCGGGCCAGGAAGCCATGGCGCTCAACTACACCTGGGCGCTGGCCATGGCCTTCCTGGCCGTTCCGATCCTCGGTCAGCGGCTGACCCGCATGGACGTCGCGGCCGGGCTGATCGCCTATGCAGGGGTGTGGGTGATTGCCACCCGCGGCGCGGTGTTCGACGTGGCCTTCGCCGACCCGCTCGGCGTGGGCATGGCGCTGGCCTCGACGCTGATCTGGGCGCTCTACTGGCTGCTCAACGCCCGCGACCACCGCCCGCCGCTGGTGGCCCAGTGGCAGAACTTCAGCGTCGGGGTGCCGGTGCTCACGGCGTTGTTGCTGGCCGGGCCGGGTCTGGCGTGGCACGGCTGGCCGGCGCTGGGCGCCGGGATCTACGTGGGGCTGTTCGAGATGGGCATCGCCTTCGTGCTGTGGCAGCTGGCCGTGCACGGAGTGTCGCGCACGGCCAAGGTCTCCAATCTGATCTTCCTGTCGCCACCGGTGTCGCTGCTGTTGCTTTACCTGGTGGTGGGCGAGCCGATCCTCGCCTCGACGCTGGTCGGCCTGGTGCTGATCCTCGCCGGGTTGGGACTGCAGCAGTGGCAGAAGGCGCCGGTGCCTCAGGAGAGCAGCTGATACTCGAAGAGCAACTGCTTGAAGTCCTGGCGCTGGTGGCAGAAGAGGTAGATCGAGACCTGGCCCTGCTCGGGCCAGTATCGATAGATGACGCGATAGCCCTCGATCAGCAGCTCGTGGTACTGGCTGATGCCGAGTTCCAGGGCCAGCCGGCAAGTCGGGTAGATGCCGGGCTGCTCGGAGAGTCGTTGCAGGGCGCCAGCGACGAGTCGCTGGGTGTAGGCGTGCGCCTCCGCTGGTGCCCACTGCTGATGATCGATCAGGGAGTGACGACAGCTGCGCAGCGACCGCAGCGCAGTATCCTCGAGGGTGACGGGCAGGCGAGGGGTCACAGCGTTTCGCCCAGCTCGTCCCTTTCATCTTCCTTCAGCTGGGCCATGAATTCGTCGGCGCTCATGGTTTTGCCCTCCTCGCGGCTCTTCTCGCCCAGGCTCAGCAGCTTGAGCAGAGCGATGGCCTGCTCGCGGCGCTCATGGGCGGCGTAGGACTCCACCACGTAGGTAGGCTTGCCCTTCTGGGTGATGACCAGGGGCTCCTGGACATCCAGGGTGGCGGCATTCTGCTTGAGGTAGCTGATGGTTTCCGTGCGCATGACGGTTCCCCGCAGAGGATGGTGGACCAATTTTAGTCCATCAATGGTCTTCCTGCGAGCCACTGGCGAGTGCCAGACCGTTCTCCTCGAGCAGGGGCGCGAGTTCGGACCACACCGTGTCGAGGATCATCGGCTGGGCGGCGGCGGTGGGATGGATGCCGTCGTCCTGCATCAGGTTGGCGTCAAGCGCCACGCCCTCGAGCAGGAAGGGCACCAGCGGTAGCTCGAAGTCGTCGGCCAGGCGGCGGTAGACCCCGGTGAAGGCATCGCGGTAGGCGCGTCCATAATTGGGTGGGATATCGATGCCCAGCAGCAGCACCTCGGCCCCCGCGGCCTGGCTGGCCTCGATCATGCGCCGCATGTTGGCCTCGAACTGGCCGGGCGGCAGGCCACGCAGGCCGTCGTTGCCGCCGAGCTCGAGAAGAACGATGTCGGGAGCATGCTGTCCGAGAAGCCCGGGAAAACGACTGGCCCCGCCGCTGGAGGTCTCGCCGCTGATGCTGGCGTTGATCACGCGCGCCTTCCCGTCCAGTCGCGCCTGGAGCAGACTGACCCAGCCCCGGTCGGCCTCGATGCCGTAAGCGGCACTCAGGCTGTCGCCCATCACCAGCAGGGTGGGGCGTCCGTCGGACGACACCGGACCCGCGCCCAGTGCAAGCGTCAGGGCCAGCAGCCAGCCCAGGGTCCAATGCCATGTCACCTCAGGGAGTCCCTTCATGAATGCTACCTCTCGCAAGGATACGACGCCGATTCTACACGCCGAGCAGCTGAGCAAGCAGGTTATCAGCGGCGAGCGGCGGCTCACCATCCTGAGCGACCTGGCGATCTCGGTGTTCCCCGGCGAGACGGTGGCGATCCTTGGCCAGAGCGGCGCCGGCAAGTCGACCCTGCTGGGGCTGCTGGCCGGGCTCGACCTGCCCACCGCCGGCGACCTCGAGATGTTCGGCCATCGGCTCGCCGACCTCGACGAGGATGGCCGGGCGCGGCTGCGCGCCGGCCGCGTGGGCTTCGTGTTCCAGAACTTCCAACTGCTGCCAACCCTCACCGCCTTGGAGAACGTGCTGCTGCCGCTGGAGCTCTCGCCGCGCTCCGACAGCGAGCAGCAGGCTCGGGAGTGGCTTACGCGGGTGGGCCTGAGCGAGCGTCTCGACCACCTGCCCAAGCAGCTCTCCGGCGGCGAACAGCAGCGCGTGGCCCTGGCGCGGGCCTTTGTCACCGGCGCCGAGCTGGTGTTCGCCGACGAACCCACCGGCAACCTCGACCCCGACACCGGTGAGCGCATCATCGACGCCCTGTTCTCGCTCAATCGCGAGGCGGGCACCACCCTGGTGCTGGTTACCCATGATCACGCCCTGGCACGACGCTGCGACCGTTGCCTGCGCCTGGCGCATGGCCGCCTGGAGGAGTTGCAGCTCGATGAGGTGAGCGCATGAGCCTCTCGGTCCTGCGCCTGGCGCGCTTCTCGGCCCGGGGGCTCGCCCGCGACCTGCGCGCCCCCGACGTGCGTGCGCTGTTCGTGGCACTCGCCCTGGCGGTTGCCGCCTCCACCATGATCGGCTTCTTCCTCGACCGCCTGGACCGCGGCCTGAGCCGTCAGGCCAGCCAGCTGCTGGGCGGCGACCTGGTGCTGGAGCAGGGGAGGCCCTTCGCGAGTGAGCTGCGTGCCACTCTCGAGGAAGCGGGCCTGGTGCTCAGCGATCAGGTGGACATGGTCTCCATGGCCAGCCTGGGGGACGCCTTCCAGCCTGCCAGCCTCAAGGTAGTGGATGGACGCTATCCGCTCTATGGCGGGGTACACGTCGACCTGGGGGAGGGCGTCGAGGTGGTGGCCAGGGGGCCGGCCCCCGGCGAGGTGTGGCTGGCGCCGCGCCTGGCGCTGCTACTCGAGGCCGAGATCGGCGACCGCGTGCGCCTGGGCGAGAGCGAGCTGCTCGTCGCCGGGCTGGTGGAGCGCGAGCCCGACCAGTCCGCGGGCTTCGGCAGCTTCAATCCGCGGCTGATGATGCATCGCGACGACATGGAGGCCACCGAGCTGGTTCAGGATGGCTCGCGGGTGGAGTTCGAGCTGCTGGCCGCCGGGCCGCCGGACATCCTCGATGACCTGGCGCCGCTGCTGGAGCGCTTGCGTCGCGATGGCGTGGAGGTCCGCGACGTGCGCCGTGACCGCCCCGGGCTCGGCAGCGCCCTGGAGCGCGCCGAGCGCTACCTGAGCCTGGCGGGGCTCGCCGCCGTGCTGCTGGCCGGGGTGGCGGTGGCGATGTCCACCCGCCGCTATGTCGACCGCCACCTGGATACCGCCGCGCTGCTGCGCTGCTTCGGCGCTACCCAGGGCGAGCTGACCCGGCTGTTCGGCCTGCAGCTGCTGTGGCTGGCATTGGCGGCCTCGGTGCTGGGGGCGCTGCTGGGCCTGGCCGGTCAGGCCGTGCTGCTGGCGTTGCTGACGGCGTTGTTGCCCATGGAGCTACCGGCCCCGGGCATGTTGCCGCTGTGGCTCGGGGTGTTCACCGCCTTGGCGGTGCTGGTGGGTTTCGCCGGGCCAACCCTGCTGCGTCTCAAGAGGGTCAGCGCCCTCAAGGTGTTGCGCCGCGAGCTCGACCCGCTACCGGTTGCGGCCTGGCTGGTGGTGGCGGTGGCCAGCGGTGCCTTCGGCGGGCTGCTGTGGCTCTACTCCGGTGACCTGGCCCTGGCGCTGGGGCTACTGCTGGGTGGCCTGGGGATGCTGGTGGTGTTGTGGGGGCTGGGTTCGTTGCTGCTCGGCGGCGTACTGCGCCTGGCCGGGCGCCTGCCGCGTGACGGGGCACAGGCAGGCATCTGTCAGGTGCTGCGGCTGGGCGGTGCCCAGCTGGCACGCCGACGCACCGCGAGTCTCGGCCAGCTGCTGGCCTTCGCCGTGACCTTCTTCGCCATGGCGATGATCGCCCTGGTGCGAGGCGACCTGCTGTCGACCTGGCAGACGCAGCTGCCCGCGGACACACCCAACACCTTCGCCATCAATATCCAACCCCACGAGCGCGACGCCTTCGAAGCCTCGCTCAGCGGTGCCGCCGATGCGCGCAGCGCCCTCTATCCCATGGTGCGTGGACGCATCACCGCCATCAATGGCATGGTGCCGCGCGAGGCGGTGCCCGCGGAGGCGCGCGGCGACAACGCCCTGCGTCGCGAGCTCAACCTCACCTGGCGCGAGACGCTGCCCGAGGGCAATCGCCTGGTGGCGGGGGAGTGGTTCGATGCGGCGCAGGGTGCCGAATCCGGCGGCTGGTACGATGAGGTGGCCGCCGAGTCCGGCACGCAGCGCGCTGCCGAGCGGGTGCCGATCTCCATGGAGGACGGCCTGGCCGAGCGCTTCGGCTTGGCGCTGGGCGACACCCTGACCTTCACCATCGGCGCCGCCGACGTGGTCGGTGAGGTGACCAGTCTGCGCGACCTCGACTGGGACAGCTTCCGTCCCAACTTCTTCATCATCTTCCCGCCCGGCGTGCTGGAGCGCTTCGGTCACAGCTATATCACCGCCTTCCACCTCGGCGAGGCGGAGCGCGAGGTGCAGCGCAACCTGGTGCGCGACTTTCCCGGCGTCACCCTGCTCAACGTCGACGCCATCCTCGCCCAGGTGCGCGACCTGCTTGCCCGGGTGACCCGTGCCGTGGAGGTGGTGCTGGCCTTCGTGCTGCTGGCCGGAGTCAGCGTGCTGTATGCGGCGCTGACCGCCAGCCGTCCGGTGCGCGCCCACGAGAGCGGCCTGCTGCGCGTCTTCGGCGCCAGCAATCGGCTGCTTTCCCGGGTGCAGGGTGCCGAGTTCGCTATCCTCGGTCTGGCCAGCGGCCTGATGGGGGCGCTGCTCGCCGAGCTGGCCAGTGCCGCGCTCTACCTGGCCTGGCTCGATTTGGCTCCGCGCCTGCACCTGTGGCTGTGGTTGGTGTTGCCACTGGGCGGAGCGTTGCTGATCGGTGCCATCGGCCACCTGCTCTCCCGGGGCCTGCGCCGTCAGGCTCCGGCGACGAGCCTGGACCTGCTGGGCTAGACTGCTGCCAATCCCATGATCACACAGGAGGTGATCCCATGCGTTTCCCGAATCCTGTCCTGTCACGCCTGGCACTGCCCCTGGCGCTTTCCCTGCTGGTCAGTGCCCCGGCATTCGCCGATGCCGAGCGCCTCGAGAGCGACCTGCGGGCGCTGGTTGCCAAGCATGGCGAGCTCTCCATCGGCGACCTCTCCACCTCGCTGCTGGGGGGAGAGACCCGCGCCGAGGATCTGCGTTTCGAGAGCCTTGATGGCGAGATATTGCTGATCGAACGTTATGTGGTAGAGGGGGACTACGAGCATCCGGATACTGTCACTCTCGAGGGCATCCGTGTTGAAGGCATCGAGCTGGAGGACGCCCCCCAGGAGCTCGAGGTTGACCTGCTGCTGAGCATCGGCAGCATCGTGGTGGAGGCGCCCGGCAGTGCCGTGCCGCCGCTCGACGACGAGACGCTGGCGGAGGAGTGGCTCGATGTGATGACCCTCACTGAGCTCAGCCTGGAGCACCCCGAGGGGATGCTCGCCTCCCTGGCCAGTCTCGACCTGGATGGCGACTTCGAGGAGGGCCAGGGCGGGCTTGCCCTCGAGGCCCTGGCGGTCGACCTGGACCGGCTGATCACGCTCTCCCCCGAGGAGGAGCGCACCCGCCTGCGCATGGCCAGCAATGTGCTCACCGACGGCAGCGGCCAGCTGCACCTGGATGCCGGTTTCGATGCCCGCTGGGAGCCCGAGGACGAGCAGACGGGACGGCTGTTCAGTGACGGTGAGCTGACCCTGCGCGATGCCCTGGTCATGGCGATCGACCTTGAGAGTCTGCTGGCCCTGCCCGAAGGAGCGGAGGTCGCCACGCTTCTGGCCGACGGGACGCTGCTGGAGGAGGCGGCCCTGGGTGGCGGCCAGTTCGAGCTGCGTCTCACCGAGCGGGGGCTCTTCGCCCGGTTGGCGACCCTGGGCGCCACCATGGAGGGGATCAGCAAGGCCCAGTATCTCGAGCAGGCGCGTACCCAGGCCGAGGGTTTCGGAATGATGTTCGGTCCCCAGGTGCGCGACCTGCTCAACGGCCTGGTCGACCTCATGGCCGGCGGCGCCGAGGAGTTGGTGGTCACCTTCGACTTGCCCGCCGAGGAGCGTCTCGAAGGCTTCGCCGAGGATCCCCTGGCACTGCCTGAACGGTTCGCCATGCAGGTGGAGACACGCTGAGTCCGGTAGCCTGCCGTGAAGATGAGCGAGCCGCGGGCGACGATGACACCGATTCATGTGAAAGGTGCGGGGGGCTGGGGTATCATGCCGTGACTCACCTTACCCCCGTGATATGAGGTTTTGCGCCGATGTTCAGCCGTGATATGACGATTGCCGGTTTCGATGACGTCCTCTTTGATGCCATGCAAAAGGAAGTGCAGCGCCAGGAGGCCCATATCGAGCTGATCGCTTCCGAGAACTACGCAAGCCCTCGGGTGATGGAAGCCCAGGGCAGCCAGTTGACCAACAAGTACGCAGAAGGCTATCCCGGCAAGCGGTATTACGGCGGCTGTGAGTACGTTGATGTCGTCGAGCAGCTGGCCATCGATTATGCCAAGGAGCTGTTCGGCGCCACCTACGCCAACGTCCAGCCCCACTCCGGCTCCCAGGCCAACGGCGCCGTTTTCCAGGCGTTGGTCAAGCCCGGCGACACCGTGCTCGGCATGAGCCTCGACGCCGGTGGCCACCTTACCCATGGCGCCAAGCCCAACTTCTCCGGCAAGCACTACAACGCCGTGCAGTATGGCATCGACGAGAGCGGTCGTATTGACTACGCCGAGGTGGCCAAGCTCGCCCGCGAGCACCGGCCGAAGATGATCATCGCCGGCTTCTCCGCCTACTCCCAGGTAATCGACTGGGCCAAGTTTCGCGAGATTGCCGACGAGGTGGGCGCCTACCTGCTGGTCGACATGGCCCACGTGGCCGGCCTGGTGGCTGCCGGTGTCTACCCGACTCCGCTGCCCCACGCCCACGTGGTGACCACCACCACCCACAAGACCCTGCGTGGCCCGCGTGGCGGCCTGATCCTCTCCAGCGAGGGTGACGAGGCCATGGAGAAGAAGCTGCAGTCCGCAGTCTTCCCGGGCATCCAGGGCGGCCCGCTGGAGCATGTCATCGCCGCCAAGGCGATCTGTTTCAAGGAAGCCATGGCCCCCGAGTTCAAGGCTTACCAGCAGCAGGTGGTCAAGAACGCCCAGACGATGGCCTCGGTGTTCCTCGAGCGCGGCTATGATGTCGTCTCCGGCGGCACCGAGGACCACCTCTTCCTGCTGTCGTTGATCAAGCAGGAGCTGACCGGCAAGGATGCGGACGCTGCCCTGGGCCGCGCCCATATCACCGTCAACAAGAACGCCGTGCCCGGTGATCCGCAGAGCCCCTTCGTCACTTCCGGCCTGCGCATCGGCACCCCGGCGGTGACCACTCGCGGCTTCGGCGAGGGCGAGTGTCGCGATCTGGCCGGCTGGATCTGCGATATCCTCGACGTGATGGCGAAGGGCGAGGATTCCGCCGCCATCGAGGCCGAGGTCAAGGCCAAGGTCGAGGCCGTCTGCGCCGAGTTCCCGGTCTACCGCTGATCACCGGTTGGCAGATGCCTGACGGCGTTTGCCTGGGATGAGAGAAGTGGAGTACGCCCCGCGCCGTGGGAACGGCGCGGGGCGTACTCGTTATGGCCACGGGTCTCGCTTAATATGGCTTGCCTTCGGTGGCGCAGCCTCGTTCCTGATCCATTATGCTGAAAGTGGTGGAAATACATCTGGTCAAGGAGTGCACCACCATGTCGACACTGACGTTTCTGGGCGCGGTGGGAGAAGTCACCGGATCTCGCTACCTGCTCGAGGTGGATGGCGAGAAGGGGCTCCACCGGCTGCTGCTGGAGTGTGGCCTTCGCCAGGGCGGGGCGGACGCCGACCGCGCCAACGAGAAGCCCTTCGGCAAGCTGGTGACGGAGCTCGAGGCGGTGGTGCTCTCCCACGGCCACCTGGATCACTCGGGCCTGCTGCCCAAGCTGGTGCGAGAGGGCTATCGAGGCCCCATCCACTGCACCCGCGGCACCCGCGACCTGTTGGAGATCATGCTCCAGGACGCGGCCTTCGTGATGGCCAAGGACATCGAGTGGGAGAACAAGTGGCGCCATCGGCACGGCAAGCCCCTGGTGGAGCCACTCTACGCTCTCGACGACGTGGTGCAGACGTTGGCCCAGTGTGTCTCCCACCCCTACGGCCAACCGGTCAACCTGCCCGGCGGCGTGACCCTGGTGTTCCGCGACGCCGGCCATATCCTCGGCTCGGCGATCGTCGAGCTCAAGGTGCCCTCCGGCGGCCAGGAGAAGCACCTGGTGTTCTCCGGCGATCTCGGTAACCCCTGTTCGGTGCTGATGAAGGATCCCGAGAAGCTCTATGAGGCCGATCTGGTACTGATGGAGAGCACCTACGGCGATCGTGACCATCGGCCCCTGGAAGAGACGATCGAGGAGTTCGCCAGCGTGCTGGAGGAGGCCCACGCCGCCGGCGGCAACGTGCTGATCCCCGCCTTCGCGGTGGGGCGCAGCCAGGAGATCCTCTACCACCTGAGCATGCTCTACCACGAGGGACGCCTGCGCCAGCAACTGGTGTTCCTCGACAGTCCCATGGCGATCAAGGTCACCGAGCTCTACCACCGGGCGCGCAAGGCGCTGGACCCCGAGGACCTCAAGGTGCTCAACAAGGCCGCCAGCGGTGACCCCGGCCAGTACCTCCCGGTGCTGCGCATGACCCGCACGGTGGAAGAATCCATGGCCATCAACCGCATCCACGGTGGGGCGATCATCATCGCCGGCGCTGGCATGTGCAACGGCGGGCGTATCGTCCACCACTTCCGCTACAACCTCGAAAGGCCCGCCACCCGCCTGGTGATCGTCGGCTTCCAGGCCGGCGGTACCATCGGCCGCCAGATCGTCGACGGCGCCGAGCATATCCGCGTCCTCGGTCAGGACCTGGCGGTCAAGGCCAAGGTGCACACCATTGGCGGTTTCTCCGCCCACGCCGGGCAGAGCCAACTGATCGGCTGGGCCGGGGCCTTCCGCAACCGTCCTCGCTTCTACCTGGTCCACGGCGAGCCCGAGACCCAGAAGGTGCTCCAGGCGGCCCTGGCCGAGAGCGAGATCGCGGCGGAGATACCGGCGTACGGCGAGCGTATCGAGCTGTAGCGCCGCGACATCCTGTCCTCTTGCCGTTGTGTCGTCCCGCGGGCAGCGTAATGGCATCGAGGAGCGGGAGGGGCAGGCATGATGAGGGTGATTCAGGCATTGACGCGCCATCTGGTGGTGGCGATTCCGGCGGCCCTGCTGCTGGGGCTGGCGTTCGGGGCCTTGGCGCCGGTGGCCTGGCTCTCGACGTTGGTGATACCGCTGACGCTGCTGATGATCTACCCGATGATGGTCAACCTGCGCCTGCGTGAGCTGCTGACGGGCGGCGATGGCCGTGCCCAGGGGCTGGCTCAACTGATCAACTTTGCTGTGATCCCCTTCGTGGCCTTCGGGCTGGGTGCCTGGTGGTTCGCGGATGCGCCTTACTTGGCGCTGGGGCTGCTGCTGGCCGCACTGCTGCCGACCAGCGGCATGACCATCTCCTGGACCGGCTTTGCCAAAGGCAACCTGCCCGCGGCGGTGAAGATGACGGTGGTCGGGTTGATCCTGGGTTCGCTGGCCACGCCGCTCTACGTGAAGTGGCTGATGGGGGCGGCGATCCCGGTGGATCTGGTGGCGGTGTTCCGCCAGATCATCCTGGTGGTGGGCATTCCCATGCTGGCCGGCCAGCTGACGCGACACCTCCTGGTCAAGCGCCATGGCGCCGAGGGCTTCCGCAAGCAGTGGGCGCCGCGCTTTCCGCCGCTCTCTACCCTGGGGGTGCTGGGGATCGTCTTCGTGGCCATGGCGCTCAAGGCCGATGACCTGCTGGCAAGCCCGGGGCTGCTGCTGCAGATCGCGCTGCCGCTGCTGATCCTCTATGCCGTCAACTACCTGCTCAGCACCCTGGTGGCCCGGGCCTGGCTGTCGCGAGGCGACGGCATCGCCCTGGTCTACGGCACGGTGATGCGCAACCTTTCCATTGCTCTGGCACTGGCGATGAACGCCTTCGGCGAGGCGGGCACCGATGCCGCCCTGCTGATCGCCCTGGCCTACATCATCCAGGTGCAGTCCGCGGCCTGGTACGTGAAGCTCACCGACCGACTGTTCGGGCCACCGGCGACGGCGTAGGCCCAGGCCCAGGCCCGCTACGGCTGCCGGCACGCGCGATCCATCCTGCCTCCATCCTGCCAGTCGTATGGCGCCTGGATCGAGGTGACTTGACCCATATCAAGGTGCGGCCAGATGCCCCATGGCAAAGCGGCCCGAGTGGACTATCCTTCAATTACGCTTAATTTGTAATTAGCTTAGAGGGTTTTGTTATGAAAATGGCGTTGAAGGATCTTCTGGCCTCGACCGCCCTGGCGGCGCTGCTCGCGGCGGGCCCGGCCCTGGCCGAGGAGGCCGCGGCCTATCGCGAGACCCAGCTGGGGCTCTACGTCAATGCCGCCGAGGCCTGGGAGCTGATGCAGGAGAACGAGCGAGCGGTGCTGATCGACGTGCGCGATCCCGTCGAGATCAAGTTCACCGGCTTCGCCGAGCCCACCGATATCCATGTGCCCTGGGTGCTCGCCGACCGCGACGGTTTCGACGCCGAGGCCAGGACCTGGCCCATGGTCAAGAACCCCGACTTCGCCGAGCAGATGCGTGCCGAACTGGAGGCGCTGGGCGTGGCCGAGGATGACCCGATCATCGTCATGTGTCGCTCCGGCTCCACCCGCAGCGCGCCTGCCGCCGACGCCATCGCCGAGATGGGCTTCAGTGAGGTCTACTCGGTCACCGATGGCTTCGAGGGGGGCAAGCTCGAGGAAGGTGACTCCAAGGGGGTGCGGGCGGTCAATGGCTGGCGTAACTCCGGACTGCCCTGGAGCTACGAGGTCGACCCCGATGTGGCCTGGCGCCCGGCGCAGTTACGACGCTGAGTCGGTTTCCTTCACTACCCAATGACAGCGAGGTGATTGTATGAGCATCAAGACGACCCTGAGTGCGGCGCTGGCCGCCGGAACCCTGGCCGCGGGCGGTGCCGCCCTGGCCGACAGCCATGGCGGCGAGGCCGAGGATGGCCAGGCCATGGACGACAAGGCGCTGATGATCCTGACCAGTGGCTCTCTGGAGACCCAGGGCATGGCGATGATCCTGGCCAACGCCATGCAGCAGCAGGGCACCGACCTGCAGCTGCTGCTCTGCGACCAGGCCGGTGACCTGGCGGTGGAGGGCTACCAGAGTGCCCAGCCGATCAACACTCCGCCGAGCAACCCCGCCGGTCAGGTGACGCCCGAGGGCATCATGCAGATGCTGATGAGCAAGGGGGCCCAGGTGGACGTCTGTGCCATCTACCTGCCCAACCGCGACTATGGTGAAGAGGCACTGCGCGAAGGGGTCGGCATCGCCGCACCGGGCCCGATCGCCGAGCTGATGCGTGATCCGGCCGTGCCGGTCTTCCATTTCTGAACCGACCCATCGAGGAGCATGACATGACAAGCAACGTGGGTGGCATCGACAAGACCCTGCGCATCGCCGTCGGCCTGCTGCTGATCGTGCTGGCCCTGACCGGCACCATCGGCGCCTGGGGCTGGATCGGCGTAGTGCCGCTGGCCACCGGTATCTTCAACTTCTGTCCGGCCTACAAGTTGCTGGGCGTCAACACCTGCAAGCTGAAGAAGAAATAGCCACTCTTGCCGAGCCGATCGGCTACGACATGCCGACGCCCGCGGCCAGCGCCGCGGGCGTCGCGTCTTGATGGCAGGCATGCCGCCCGCCACGTCTGCCGGAACGGGGGGAACACGATGCTGAGGCAGGGTGTGCCTGGCGCGCTCATATTCTAAAATAGTCTATGCTTAGAACTTAGATTGAGGTATACTGTTAGCATACCGCCACGCGATACCCGACGGAGGCTGCTCTTCCATGTCCACGACACACGTGTCCCGACCCATCGTGACCCACTTCTTCGACGCGCCCACCAACACCTTCAGCTACGTGGTGCAGGATCCCGACAGCGCGTCCTGCGCGATCCTCGACTCGGTGCTCGACTTCGACTACGCCGCCGGCCGCACCGCTGTGCGCTCCGCCGACGAGATCATCGCCTTCGTGCGCGACAACGACCTCGAGGTGGCGTGGATCCTGGAGACCCACGTGCATGCCGACCACCTCTCTGCCGCCCCCTACCTGCACGAGACCCTGGGCGGGCTGACCGGCATCGGCGCCAATATCACCGTGGTCCAGGAGGTCTTCGGCAAGGCCTTCAATGCCGGCACCGAGTTCGCTCGCGACGGCAGCCAGTTCGACCGCCTCTTCGAGGAGGGCGACACCTTCGCCATCGGCAATCTTGAGGGGCGAGTGCTGCACACCCCGGGGCATACGCCGGCCTGCCTGACCTATGTGATCGGCGATGCCGCCTTCGTCGGCGACACCCTGTTCATGCCAGACTACGGCACCGCACGCTGCGACTTCCCAGGCGGCGATGCCCGCACCCTCTATCGCTCCATTCACAAGGTCCTGGCGCTGCCCGGCGAGACACGCCTGTTTCTGTGCCATGACTACAAGGCGCCGGAGCGTGAAGAGTTCCAGCACGAGACCACGGTGGCCGAGCAGCGTGCCCGCAACGTGCATGTCCACGAGGGCGTCAGCGAGGAGGCGTTCGTGAGGATGCGCACCGCGCGCGACGCCACCTTGGAGATGCCGAAGCTGATCATCCCTTCCGTGCAGGTCAACATGCGTGCCGGCCAGATGCCGCCCGCCGAGGACAACGGCCAGGTCTACCTCAAGGTGCCGATCAACACGTTCTGAGGCCATGGCTTTGAACCCGAAACGCTACCTGCCGATCCTGCAATGGCTGCCCGACTATGGGCGTAGCGCCCTGACCAGCGATCTGCTGGCCGCGGTGATCGTCACCATCATGTTGATTCCGCAGTCGCTGGCCTACGCCATGCTGGCCGGGCTGCCGCCGGAGGTGGGGCTCTACGCCAGCATCGCGCCGTTGGTGGTCTATGCGGTGTTCGGTACCAGCCGCACCCTGGCCGTGGGGCCGGTGGCGGTGGTGTCGCTGATGACGGCGGCGGCGGTGGGGCAGGTGGCGGCCCAGGGCACGCCGGAGTATCTCGGTGCGGCCCTGGTACTGGCGCTGATGTCAGGCCTGATCCTGACCCTGATGGGGGTGGCGCGGCTGGGCTTCCTGGCCAACTTCCTGAGCCACCCGGTGATCTCGGGATTCATTACCGCCTCGGGACTGATCATCGCCACCAGCCAGCTCAAGCATGTGCTGGGGGTCGAGGCTGGCGGCCACAATCTGCTGGAGCTCGTGGCCGGATTGGGTAGTCAACTGGGCAGCGTCAGCCTGCCGACCCTGGCGATCGGCCTTGCGGTGCTGGCCTTCCTCTGCGCCGCGCGGCGCTGGCTCATGCCCGCCCTGCGCCGGCTGGGGGTGCCGCCGCGTCCGGCGGACATGCTCACCAAGGCGGCGCCGATCCTGGCCGTGGCAGTCACCACCCTGGCCAGCTGGGGGCTGGGCCTGGACCAGCAGGGCGTGGCGGTGGTCGGCGCGGTGCCCGCGGGCCTGCCGCCACTGACCCTGCCCGGCTTCGACAGTGGCCTGTGGAGCGAGCTGTTCGTGGCGGCGCTGCTGATCAGCATCGTCGGTTTCGTGGAGTCGGTATCGGTGGGCCAGACCCTCGCCGCCAAGCGCCGCCAGCGCATCGACCCCGACCAGGAGCTGGTGGGCCTGGGCACCGCCAATATCGCCGCCTCGCTGACCGGCGGCATGCCGGTGACCGGTGGCTTCTCGCGCTCGGTGGTCAACTTCGACGCCGGCGCCGAGACGCCGGCCGCCGGGGCCTTCACCGCGGTGGGGATCGGCGTGGCGGCGCTGCTGCTGACGCCACTGATCGCCTACCTGCCCATCGCCACCCTGGCGGCCACCATCATCGTGGCGGTGCTTTCACTGGTCGACTTCGCGGCGATCAAGCGCACCTGGGACTATTCGCGCGGTGATTGCGTCGCCATGCTGGGTACCATCGCCATCACCCTGGGTCATGGCGTGGAGAGCGGTATCGTGGTCGGCGTGGGGCTGTCGTTGGCGCTGCACCTCTACCGCACCAGCCGGCCGCACAGCGCCGTGGTAGGGCGCGTGCCGGGGACTGAGCACTTCCGCAACGTGCAGCGTCACGCGGTGGAGACCGACGAGCGCCTGGCCATCCTGCGCGTCGACGAGAGCCTCTACTTCGCCAATGCGCGCTATCTGGAAGATACCGTGATGGCGCTGGCCGCCGGCCAGCCTGGCCTCGAGCACATCGTGCTGGCCTGCCAGGCGGTCAACGTCATCGACGCCTCGGCGCTGGAGAGCCTGGAGGCGATCAACGCGCGCCTCAAGGACTCCGGCGTGGCACTGCACCTGGCCGAGGTCAAGGGCCCGGTGATGGATCGCCTGCAGCACACCGAGTTCTGCCACGAGATGACCGGCAAGGTGTTCCTGAGCACCTATGACGCCTGGCAGGAGTTGCGTGGCGTCGGTGGCGGCCACCCGTCGCGGCGCTGCGTCGAGATGCAGGTGGGCAGCGTGCCGGTTGACACCTTCGACGACGAGGCACAGCCGCATCCACGGGTGCCCTGACGACAGGGCCCCGGTGTTACAGGGGCCCTGGTGACAACAGCCAGTGAGGGGCGCCGGGTAAGCCCCGAGAATTTGAAGCTAACCAAAGACGTTATGAGACCATAGGAGAAGCAAGCGTGGATTGGAGTTCATCCCTGCAGGGACTGGCCGGCGGTGTGTTGATCGGCCTGTCCGCGACCTGGCTGATGGCTACCCTGGGCCGCATCGCCGGCATCAGCGGCATCGTCGGGACCCTGATCGCCGCCCGGCCGAAGGGCGACAGCGCCTGGCGCGTCACCTTCCTGCTCGGCCTGATCAGCGGCCCGCTGGTGGTGATGTGGCTGGGCGGCGGCCTGGGCAACGTTGCCGGAGGTGCCGTCGACGTGACCGGTCGAGTGATCGGCGGGCCCGCCGGCGGCGTGGCGCTGATGCTCGTCGCCGGCCTGCTGGTGGGCCTGGGCACCGGCCTGGGCAGTGGCTGCACCAGCGGCCACGGGGTCTGCGGCCTGTCGCGCCTCTCGGTGCGCTCGATGGTGGCGACCGTCACCTTCCTGGTGATGGCGATCGTCACCGTGTTCGTGGTGCGTCATGTGATCGGAGGTGGCGCATGAAGACCGAGACCCTGAAGACGCTGGATGTGAAATCAGTGGCGGGTTATCTCGCCGGGTTGCTGTTCGGGCTGGGTGTCGCCATCTCCGGCATGACCGACCCGGCGCGGGTGCTGGGCTTTCTGGATATTGCCGGTGCCTGGGACCCGACCCTGATGTTCGTGCTTGGCGGTGCCGTGGTGACCAACTTCATCGGCTACCGCCTGGTCTTCAAGCGCACGGCCCCGATCTACGGCGAGGCCTTCCAACTGCCCACCCGCCAGGATCTCGATGCCCGGCTGATCGGTGGCTCGGCGCTGTTCGGTATCGGCTGGGGGCTCTCTGGCTACTGCCCGGGCCCGGCGATCGCCTCCATCGGGGGGCTGAGCGCGCCGCTTGCGGCGATGCTGGTGGCGATGGTCGCCGGCTGGTTCCTGGCCAGGGCGATTCCGGCCCGCAGTTGAACTTGTCCTGTATCAAGCGACTCCCCCGCAGGCCTCGCCTGTGGGGGAGTCGTCGTATACGACCAATGGATCGCCGGCATTGGTTTATAAGTTCATAACCATTAACGCAGGCTTAATGGCCTGCTGACAGGATGTTGCATAACGAGAGGACCCGATGCCATGCACGTACTACTGATCGAGGATGACGCCCTGGTGGCCTCAGGCATTCGCGCCGGGCTCGCCGTGCACGACTATGTCGTCGATCATGTGGCCTCCATTGCCGAGGCACGTCGCGCCCTGGAGAGCGTCAACAGCGATGTGGTGATCCTCGACCGCGGCCTGCCCGACGGTGATGGCCTGAGCCTGCTGGAGGAGTGGCGCGACGGCGGAGTGACCACGCCGGTGCTGGTGCTGACCGCCCGGGATGCGGTCAGCGACCGGGTCGCGGGGCTACAGGGCGGCGCCGACGACTACCTGATCAAGCCCTTCGACCTCGACGAGCTGGTGGCCCGGCTGCAGGCACTGCTGCGGCGGGCGGCGGGGCGCTCGCACCCGCTGATTGAGCACGGTGCCCTGTGCCTGGACCCGGTGGCCCGGGAGGTAAGCCTCGACGGTCGCCCGATCACGCTCTCGCGCCGCGAGCTGGTGCTGCTGGAGGCCTTCCTGCAGGCGCCGCGCTGCGTGCTCTCGGCGGACCAGCTCAAGGACAGCCTCTACGGCATGAGCGAGGACGTGGAGAGCAACGCCCTCAATGTGCATATCCACCATCTACGCCGCAAGCTCGGCAGCGAGCTGATCGAGACGGTGCGTGGCCTCGGTTACCGGCTGGGGCCGCCGCTGGGTGAATCCGGCGAGAAGGAGCGTTCGTGAGCCTGCGCACGCGACTGTTGCTGACCCTCGGTGTCACCCTGGTGCTGCTCTGGGGACTGGCCGCCGCCTGGTTGCTGCGCGACCTGGAGGAGCAGTTCGTGGCCACCCTCGACCAGCGTCTCGCCCAGTCGGCACGCATGGTCGCGGGGTTGATGGCCCAGTTGCCCCAGGAGACGTGGCTCGAGGCCGACCGGCGGGCGCTGTCGATCCCGCCCATCGAGGGGCTGGCCTGTCAGGTGCACTCGCCGCGCGGCGAGATCATGGCGCAGACCCACACCGACCTGGAGTCGATCCTGGCGGTGGGCGAGGTCGGCGGGCACGCCTACCGCGAGGAGGGTGGCGTGACCTGGCGGGTGTTCACCTACGAGCGGGGCGGGCTGACCATCACTACCGCCGACCGCATGGATGAGCGCGATCAGTTGCTCGGCAACGTCATCAAGGTGGCCACGGTGCCCTTCGTGGTGGCCATGCTGGGCAGCCTGGTAGCGCTGTGGATCGGCGTGGTGCGGGGCCTGTCGCCCATCGCCCGGCTGCGTGACTCCCTGGCGCGGCGTCATCCGGATGCCCTGGCGCCGGTGGCCACCTATGGGGTGCCCAGTGAGCTGCGCCCGCTGGTGGAGACCCTCAACGGCCTGCTGGCACGCGTCCAGCAGGCCATCGTCCGCGAGCAGCGCTTCACCAACGATGCCGCCCATGAGCTGCGCACGCCGCTCACCGCCATCAAGACCCACCTGCAGGTGGCCAGCCGGGTGGAGGGCCAGGCCGCGCGTGATGCCGTCGGATACGCGGAGGAGGGCGTCGAGCGCCTGGCGCGGATCCTCGACCAGTTGCTGATGTTGGCGCGGGTGGAGGGGCGGCTGGCCTTCGAGGACGGCAGCCTGTGCCGCCCCGCCGAGGTGGTGGCCCTGGCGCTGCGCGACAGCGGTGCGCCGACCTCGCGCTTCGCGCTGCCCGAGGCGTGGCCCGAGGCGCCACTGGCGCTGCCGCGGGAGCTGGCGGTGACAGCGCTGCGCAACCTGATCGACAACGCGCTCCGGCATGGTGGCGAGGGGGCGGGTGTGACCCTCGACGTGGAGTGCCATACCCACAATACCCTGACCTTCCGGGTAATCGACCAGGGGCCCGGCGTCGATGACGAAGCCCTGGAACAGATGGCCAGGCGTTTCTGGCGTGCCAGCAAGCAGCATGGCAGCGGCCTGGGGCTGGCCATCGTGGTGGCCATCGCCGAGCGTTTCGGCGGCGACCTGGAGTTTGTCCGTCCCGCAAGGGGCGGGCTGGAGGCTCGCCTGACCTTCCCAGTTCAGGCCAGTAGCGTTGCCCCTTGAGGGCCATGACACAAGACAGCGCGATACGAAAGAGGGGAATACCGATGACCAGCAAGAGGATCGCCAGCGGGCTTGGCCTGCTGCTGGGTGCCGGCCTGGCCGCCGGCCAGGCCGTGGCGCTCGAGGGGAGCGCCGAGCGCGGCGAGGCGGCGGCGGGCACCTGCGTGGCCTGTCACCAGGCCGATGGCAGCGGCATGAACGTGCCGGGCGGTCAGTCCTGGCCGCGCCTGGCGGGGCTCGATGCCGACTATCTCGCCAAGCAGCTGCATGACATGCAGGCGGGGCATCGCGAGAGTCCCATCATGCTGCCCTTCGCCAATATGCTCGATGACCAGCAGATCGCCGACGTGTCGGCCTACTACAGCCAGCTCCCGGCCACCGGGGCGGATGGTGGCGACGCCGAAGAGGCGGTACTGGCCCGCGGCGAGCAGCTCGCCCTGCGTGGTGACTGGGACGAGTACATCGTCTCCTGCAAGAGCTGTCATGGGCCCGGCAACCAGGGCGTGGGCAGCATCTTCCCGGAGATCGCCGGCCAGCACGCCGGCTACATCGAGGATCAGCTGCACGCCTGGCAGGAGGGGCGTCGTGCCAACGACCCGCAGAACCTGATGGGGGCGATTGCCAAGCGCATGAGCGACGAGGACATCAGTGCCGTGGCGGCCTGGCTGGCCAGTCAGCCGGCGACCGACGAGTAAGGGGGAATAGACCATGATCAATCGCAGGAAGACGCTGGCGCTGGCCGGTGTGACCCTGGCCGCCAGCGCAAGCCTGGCCGCCTGGGCAGAGGCTGACGGCCATCCCTACGACACGCTGGTGGAAATGGGCTACCCGGCGCCCCAGGAGGGCGAACTGGTCCACGTGCCGCCGACCATGGCGGACCTCGAGGCCGCCGATATGAAGCCGGCAACCAAGGCCGTCATTCGCCGCGGCTACGACCTCTTCACCAACACTCAGCAGTTGCGCGGCACGAACGTCTTCAACGACATGAACTGTTCCAGTTGTCACCTGGGCGAGGGGCGTCAGCCCTTTAGCGCCCCGGTGTGGCCAGCGGCGGTGACCCTGCCGGACTTCCGCGGCAAGAACCAGCACGTCAACAACCTGGAGGAGCGCATCGCCGGCTGTTTCGCCTACTCCATGAACGGCACCCCGCCGGCATACGGCAGCGATGACATGCTGGCGCTTTCCGCCTACCACCAGTGGCTGGCCAAGGGCGCGCCCGTGTACCCGGACCAGCCCATCTACGGGCGCGGCTTCCCGGCGCCGGAGCGTCCCGAGACCCTCAGCTACGCGAACGGCGAGGCGCTCTACGTGGAGAACTGCGCGGTGTGCCACAGCGGGGATGGTTCGGGCCTCTACCAGAACGGCGAGTACGTCTTCCCCGCCCCCTGGGGCGACGGCTCCAACAACTGGGGTGCCGGCATCGTGCGCACCCACACCGCGGCTGGGTTCATCAAGAACAACATGCCGCTGGGCCAGCCCCTCTCGCTCTCCGACCAGGAAGCCTGGGACATCGCCTACTACATGACCCAGCAGGAGCGGCCGCAGGACCCGCGCTACGCCGGCAGCGTGGATGAGGTGCTGGAGAGGTTCGGCCCCACCTTCCACAAGCACTCCAGCTACGGCCAGGAGCGTGAGGTCGACGGTCACCGTCTCGCCGATCACGCCAACTGGGGCGAGAAGGGCGAGGAGGTCACGCCCTGGAACGTCGGTGTGCCGCGCTTCGAGGACCTCGACGCCGCGGAGTGATCCGACCCCTGGTGCCGAGCGTTCGGCACCAGGGTGAAAAAGCGCACAGGCCCCGCCCGGTGGATACCGGGCGGGGCCTGTCTCGTCTCGGCGAGCCGCGCCAGAGGGTCAGGGCCGGGGGCCGCCCATGGCCTCCTCGAGGCGCTCGGGGCCGGGGACTCCCTCGATGCGATCGACCCGGTCACCGTCGCGGAAGAGGGTGGTCGGCGTGGCCATGAAGCCCAGCGAATCGAACAGCTGGTTGTTGGCGTAGACCTGCTCCTCGATCTCGCGTGACTGGGGCCCCGCCGCGACCTCCTCGCCGTCGCCGCTATGGGCGTTAAGGGCGGCGGCAGGATCGTCGGCGCCAAGCAGGGCGGCGGCCTTGGCTGGGCTGTCCGAGGCCAGCACGCCGATCATGATATGGCGCAACTGCACCTTGCCGGCCTCGATCCAGGGCCGCGCCTCTTGCCAGAACTGGCGGCAGTAGGGGCAGTTGGGGTCGGTGAAGGTGTAGACGATGCGCTCGGCGTCGGGGGCGCCGTCGGCGATCCAGTGGCTCGCCTCCAGGTCTTGCCACACCTCGGCGAACTGGGCGGCGCGCACGTGCTTGTCCAGCTCGGGCTCGGAGAGGTTGTTGCCCTCGGCATCGACCAGGGTGCCGACGATGGCGTGCTCGCCGCCGGGCAGCAGGTAGATGGCCACCTCGCCGGCGGAGTGACTGGCGCCGTAGCCGGTCATGCCGGCCGGTGCCTCGAACTCACCGTGAATGGTCAGCCCCTGCTCGACGAGGGCATCCACCGGGGCGGGCCAGTGGTCGTCGGCCAGCACGGGGCCCGTGAAGGCTAGGGTGAGGGCGCCGATGGCGGTGGTCCTGACGGGGTATCGCATGGTGATGTCCTTGTGCGGTCGTCGTGAAGCAGGAAGGGAGTCGCCCCGGGCGTTAGTGCAGGCGCTCGAGGCCCTGGCGCAGGGTAGCGCGGGAGAGCTCGCCGAAGTGAGTGTCCACCAGCCGTCCCTCGGCGTCGTAGAACAGCGTGGTGGGCATCGCCATGGCGCCGGTCACATCGCCCAGGGCGGTGCGTGCATCGAGCAGCACGTGGTCGAGTTCTAATGACTGCTCATCGAGGAACCGGTTCACCAGTGCCGCGTGCTCGCCCTGGTTGACGAAGACGAAGGTGATGTCGGTGATCTCGTCCTGGGCCTGCTCGAATACCGGCATCTCACGCCGACACGGCGGGCACCAGGTGGCCCAGAGGTTGACCACCAGCGGCTTGTCCTCGCGCTCGGCCAGCCCAGGCAGGTCGATGATATCGCCTGCCAGGGTGGTCAGGGGGGTATTGGGGAGCGGGCGTCCCTGCTCCTCGAGCAGCAGCAGGGGGCCGGCGGTCAGCCCCCAGGCGAGGGCTCCGGCCAGCAGGGCGCCGCCCAGCGGCAGGCGCTGGCGCGGGGTGCGCCACAGGCGCCAGGCGGCATAGCCCAGGCCGGCGGCGAGGCCACCTATCGGGTCGAAGCCGCCGTCGCGGATGTCCAGCAGCGACAGCGCTCCGGCGTAGCTCCCCCAGTAGCGCACCACGAACACCAGGCGAGCGCCGATCAGGGCGACCAGCAGCAGCGTGAAGAGGCTATCGGCCGTGGGGGTGCGGTGACGGCGGCCGATCAGCGCCCCGCTCAGCACGGCGATGACGAAGGCCAGCACGATCAGGAGCTGGCCGATCGAGAAACCCATGGGACCCACGGCGACGCTCTGGTTCAGTGCTTGCATGGGGAGGGCTCCTTGCCGTTGAATCCGTGGGCGGTCATGCCGCCATGCGCCGAGACTGACACCCGGTGATTAGCGGTGCATTAATCGGCAGCCGGCTGGGACGTTATGTCGCAAGCGCAAACAGGCGGCGATCGCTGGCTTATGCTGTGACATCAGACTCCCACGACCGAGAGGATCCACCACATGCTGCCACCTTGCTCACTCCCCTGGCGCGCCCCACTGCTCGCCCTTGCCCTGGGCCTTGCCAGCGCCTCCGCGCTGGGCGACACATTGAGCGTCGAGGGCGCCCATGTGCGCGCCGTGCCGCCGGTCTCCACCACCACGGCCGCCTTCATGCAGCTTCACAACGCCGGTGATGCCGATCGCGCCCTGGTGGCGGCGAGCACCCCGGCGGCCCGCGTGGCGGAGCTCCACAACCATGTCGATGTGGACGGGGTGATGCAGATGCGCCAGGTGGAGATGATCCCGGTGCCGGCCGGTGAAAGCGCCACCCTGGCCCCGGGCGGCTACCACCTGATGCTGATCGACCTCGCCGAGCCGCTGCACGAGGATGGCGAGGTCACGCTCTCGCTGACCTTCGACGACGGCCAGACCCTCGAGGTGGCCGCCCCGGTGCGTCGCATCGAGACCATGGGTCACTGATCGGCACCGCTGGGCGGGCGGGACGCGAGTCGCTACAATGCGTCGAGTCCCGTTTCCCGTTCTGGAATCCTGCCATGCACTGTCCCTTCTGCGGCACCCATGACACCAAGGTCACCGACTCGCGCCTGGTCGCCGAAGGGGATCAGGTGCGCCGGCGTCGCCAGTGCGTGGCCTGCGGTGAGCGCTTCACCACCTATGAGACCGCCGAGCTGATCATGCCACGGGTGATCAAGGGCGACGGCTCCCGCGAGGCCTTCAACGAGGAGAAGCTGCGCGCCGGCATGTTGCGTGCCCTGGAGAAGCGCCCGGTCAGCGCCGAGGCCATCGAGGCCGCGGTGCAGCGCATCCGCCAGACGCTGCGTGCCCGCGGTGAGCGCGAGATCCACGCCCGTGATATCGGCGAGGCGGTGATGGCCGCGCTGCGTGGCCTCGACCAGGTCGCCTATATCCGCTTCGCTTCTGTCTACCGCCGCTTCCAGGACATCGACGAGTTCCGCGCCGAGATCGAACGCCTCGCCCAGGATCCCGACCAGACGCCCCCACGCTGACCCGGAGCGCCCCATGACCCACCCCACGCCCCCGGAAACCTGGATGGCCCGAGCCCTCGAACTGGCCCGGCGCGGCCTCTATACCACGCATCCCAACCCCCGCGTCGGTTGCGTGCTGGTCAAGGACGGATGCCTGGTGGGGGAGGGTTACCATGCCCGCGCCGGCGAGCCCCATGCCGAGGTGCATGCGCTGAATGCCGCGGGCGAAGCGGCCCGCGGCGCCACCGCCTACGTGAGCCTGGAGCCTTGCTCCCACCAGGGGCGCACCGGGCCCTGCGCCGTGGCGCTGATCGAGGCCGGCGTGGCTCGGGTGGTGGTGGCCATGGAGGACCCCAATCCGGCGGTGGCCGGCCGCGGCATCGCGATGTTGCGCGAGGCCGGCATCGAGGTGGAGGTCGGCGTGATGACCCCACAGGCTCAGGCGCTGAACCCCGGCTTTGTCCTGCGCATGGACCATGGTCGCCCCTTCGTGCGCTTGAAGATGGCCATGAGCCTGGACGGCCGCACCGCCATGTCGTCCGGCGAGTCGCAGTGGATCACCGGCCCCGAGGCACGGCGCCAGGTGCAGCGCCTGCGTGCCCGCTCCAGCGCCGTACTCACCGGGGTGGAGTCGGTGATCTTCGATAACTCACGACTCACCGTGCGTGCCGACCAGCTCGGCCTGCCCGACGCCGAGGCCATCGCCGCTCGCCAGCCGCTGCGGGTGATCGTCGATAGCCGCCTGCGCCTGCCCGAGGCGGCGGCATGTCTCACCGAGCCGGGACGCACCCTGGTGGTGGCGGTGGAGGGAGTGGAGCCCGAGCGCATCGCACGGCTCACCCGCGCCGGGGCCGAAGTGCTCACCCTGCCCGCCGGCGATGACGGTCGGGTCGACCTGGATGCCGTGCTTCGCCACCTGGCCGAGGTCGAGCAGGCCAACGAGGTGCTGCTGGAGACCGGCGCGACCCTGGCCGGCGCCATGCTCGATGCCGGCCTGGTCGATGAGATGCAGCTGTTCGTGGCGCCCACCCTGCTCGGCGGCGACGCCCGGCCGCTGTTCCAGCTCGCCGGTATCGAGACCATGGCCCACCAGCGCGGCCTGGAGATCCTCGATATCCGCGCCGTCGGTCAGGACTGGCGCATTACCGCCCGCCCGCGGCGACGTATCAAGGCGCAGGAGTAGCGCCCGTCACGGTGCCAATGCAGGGCCATCATCATTAGCTATGTTGCAATAGCGAAGGGCGCCGGGGACAGGCTGGAGAGGGGGTCCGAGGACCTGGGATGGCCGAGGTAGCGTACAGGGACGTATTTACAGCGCCCCCTCGGAAGCCTGTTGCCGGGGAAGCCTTGAGCGGTGCCGCCTCTGCGATGGTGCTGCGCGCCAAGGTGCAGTTTACTGGCGCCCGTTGCCGCGCCAAGATGCAGTTTACTGGCGCCCGTTGCCGCGCCAAGGTGCAGTTTACTGGCGCCCGTTGCCGCGCCAAGGTACCCTGACGCCGTTTCGAGGCGAGGCGACGCCTGTGGACGACGTGACTGTCGCCGCCTGCGGACGCCTGCCGCGTAGAATTTCTGGAGATCTCATGGTGCACGCCACTGCCGGGGGCCTGGCCCCTATCGAAGACCTGGTCGAGGACATTCGTCAGGGCAAGATGGTGATCCTGATGGATGATGAGGATCGCGAGAACGAAGGCGACATCATCATGGCCGCCGAGAAGGTGCAGGCCGAGCACATCAACTTCATGGCCCGTCATGCTCGCGGCCTGATCTGCCTGCCGATGACCCGCAGCCGCTGCGAGCGCCTCAAGCTGCCGCTGATGGTCAACGACAACGGCTCCGGCTTCGGCACCAAGTTCACCCTCTCCATCGAGGCCACCGAGGGCGTCACCACCGGCATTTCCGCCGCCGACCGCGCGCGCACCGTCCAGGCCGCCGTGGCCCGCGATGCCCGTCCCGAGGATATCGTTCAGCCGGGGCATATCTTCCCGCTGATGGCCGAGCCCGGCGGCGTACTGCGCCGCGCCGGTCATACCGAGGCCGCCTGCGACCTCGCCTCCCTGGCCGGCCTCGACCCCAGTGGCGTGATCTGCGAGATCATGAACGACGACGGCACCATGGCCCGCCGCCCCGAGCTTGAGCGCTTCGCCGCGGAGCACGGCCTGAAGATGGGCACCATTGCCGACCTGATCCACTACCGTATCCACAACGAGCAAACCGTGGATCACGAGGAGTCGACCACGGTCAACACCGCGTATGGCGAGCTCGTCCTGCACGTCTTCCGCGACAGCATTCAGGGCGTCCACCACCTGGCGCTGGTCAAGGGGCGGCCGAGTCCCGAGACACCGACCACGGTTCGCGTACACCTTGCCGACACCATGCGTGACCTGCTCTGTCTGCACAAAGATGAGGGCGGTCACTGGACCTCCCACGAGGCCATCGCCGAGGTGGCGCGTAGCGAGCGTGGGGTCTTTGTGCTGCTCGATCATGGCCGGCCGCGCCTCGATCTGCGTGACCAGCTTGATGTCTTCCTCGAGCGTCGCCGTGCCCCGCGTACCAGCGATTCCGATGGTGCCGGCAACTACCTGACCATCGGCACCGGCTCGCAGATCCTGCGCCATCTTGGCGTGGGACAGATGCGCCTGCTCAGCTCGCCCTGGAAGTTCTCGGCGATCTCGGGCTTCGACCTGGAGGTGGTGGAGCGCCTGGGCCCCGAGGACGTGCCTGCGTCCGCCAGCGCTGTCGAAGGCGAGTGACTCGGCTCTCCTCCAGTACTCCATCCCATATTCTCATTCAATGCCGGGCGCGACATGGTCGCGCCGCTGAGCCTCAGCAGGAAACCGACATGGAACCCATTTCTCAACTGGAAGGCAGCTTCGTCGACGTCGACGGTCGCTATGTGATCGTGGTGGGGCGCTTCAACCACCATGTGGTGGACAGCCTGGTAGAGGGCGCCGTGGATATCCTGGTGCGCCATGGTGTGGATGCCGAGAACATCGACATCGTCCACGTGCCCGGCGCCTGGGAGCTGCCACTGGCGGTCAAGCAGGTGCTCAAGGTGGCACGCCCCGAGGCGGTCATCGCCCTGGGCGCAGTGATCCGCGGCGGCACCCCCCACTTCGAGTACGTGGCCGGTGGCTGCAACGCGGCCCTGGGCAACCTGCAACTGGAGTTCGAGACCCCCATCGCCAATGGCGTGCTCACCGTCAACTCCATCGAGCAGGCCATCGAGCGTTCCGGCACCAAGGCGGGCAACAAGGGTGCCGAAGCGGCCATGGCAGCCATGGAGATGGTCTCGCTGATGCGCCAGCTGGGTGGTGGCGTCGAGGAGGAGGCATGAGCCGCGAGCGCACGCCCTCGAAGGCGCAGCAGGGGCGGCGTGCCGCCCGCGAACTGGCGGTGCAGTGCCTCTATCAGTGGCAGATGACCGGCAAGTCGATGAGCGCGGTGGAGGTGGAGTTCCGTAGCCAACTGGCTGATGACGACCTCGCTGACCACGAGAACTGGCACAAGGTCATGGAGATCGCCGACCAGGCGCTGTTCCACGAACTGGTTCACAACGTGGCACGCTTGCGCGCCGACCTCGACGCGTCCATCGCGCCGCTGCTCGACCGCAAGCTCGAGGAGCTCGATGCCATCGAGCTGGCCATCCTGCGCCTGGGCGCCTACGAGCTCTCGCGGCGCATGGAGGTGCCGTATCGGGTGGCGATCAACGAGGGCGTCGAGCTGGCCAAGTCGTTCGGGGCCACCGACGGCCACAAGTACGTCAACGGCATCCTCGACAAGCTCGCCGGGCGTCTGCGCGGCGCCGAGGTGGCCGCCCGCCGCCGCTGAAGGGTGACCGGATGCACAGCGAATTCGATCTCATCGCCCGCTATTTTACCCCCGCCACCCCCGACCCCGAGTCCGGCGTGGTGATGGGCGTGGGTGACGACTGCGCACTGCTGGCCCCCAGCCCGGGCCAGCGGGTGGCGGTGAGCGTCGATACCTCCGTGTGTGGGGTGCACTTCCCCCCCGATGCCCCACCCGAGGCGGTAGGCCATCGGGCCCTGGCGGTCAGCCTCTCCGACCTGGCCGCCATGGGCGCCAGGGCGCGCTGGTGCTTCATGTCGCTGTCGCTGGAGGAGAGCGAGGACGCCTGGCTGGAGGGCTTCTCCCGCGGCTTCCTGGCGCTCTGCAAGGCGACCGGCACCAGCCTGGCCGGGGGCGACATCACGCGCGGTGAACTGGCCATCGGCGTCACCGTGATGGGTGAGGTGGCCCCCGAGGCGGCCATGAGTCGGGGCGGCGGTCGTCCCGGCCACCTGCTGGCGGTGACCGGGGCCCTTGGTGGCGGCGCCGGTGGCCTGGCGGTATGGCAGGCGGGCGAGCGCGACTCCGGCCATCCGCTGCTGCGTCGCTATCTCACTCCCCAGCCGCGGCTGGCCGCCGGCGAAGCCCTGGCTGGGCTGGCCACGGCCGCGGTGGATATCTCCGATGGACTGCTGGCCGACCTGGGACATATCCTCGAGCACTCCGGGGGCGGCGCCCATCTCGACCCCGCGACGCTGCCCCTGGCCGAGGGGCTGGTCGCGGCGCTGGGCGAGGAGGGCGCGCGTCAGGCGGCGCTGACCGGCGGCGATGACTACGAGTTGCTGGTGTGCCTGCCCGTCGAGCATCTGGACGAGGCCCGGCGTCGGCTGGCGGCGCTTGGGGTGCCGCTGACCGTGGTCGGCCGGCTGACCCGCTCACCCGGCGTGAGCGGCGTGCCGGCAGCCCGGCGCACCGGCTGGCAGCACTTCTGCGGCGCCACCCCGGGAGGCACCCCATGAATCGAGCCCCGTCCAGCGTCTGGCATCGCCCATCGCACTTTCTGGCTTTCGGTCTGGGCAGCGGCGCCGTGCCCTGGGCACCAGGCACCTTCGGTACCCTGGCGGCCATTCCCTTCTACTGGCTGCTCGCTGAGCTGCCGCTCTCCTGGTACTGCGGCGTCGTCGTCATCGCCTTTGTGTGGGGGGTCTGGCTCTGTGAAAAGACCTCGCGGGACCTCGGTGTCCACGACCATTCGGGTATCGTCTGGGACGAGTTCGTGGGCTACTGGATCACCATGGCGGCCATCCCCTTCTCGTGGGAGTCGGCGCTCTGGGGATTCCTGCTCTTCCGGGTGTTCGACGTGATCAAGCCATTCCCCATTCGCTGGGCCGACCGTCGTGTGGCCGGGGGCTTCGGGATCATGATCGACGACGTTCTCGCCGGTATCTTCGCCGGAAGCCTCATGCACCTCTGGTTCTGGTTGCACTAGGGTTCTGGTTGCACTAGGCCGGTACGGTGGTACTTCGCGGATGCCATAGCAGGCGATGCAGGGAAAGGAAGGGAAAAGAAGGGAAGGGAGTCACCATGCGCAAGGAACGACTGATCGTGCCGGTGGTGGTAGGGCTGGCACTGGTCTGGGCGGTGGCCCAGTATGCTGCCTCGCTGCTGTTCGAGCGCGAGATGGTGCGCACCCTGGCCGACCTGGAGGCGCGCGGCGAGCTGGTGGTCGAGCGCGAGGACGTCGAGCGTGGCTGGCTCTCCTCGTCGGGGCGCGTATTGATCGCCCCGCTGCTGGGCGATGGCTGGCAGCTCGCCTTGACCTACACCGCCCGCCATGGCGTGCTCAGTACCCGCCTGGACGGCGAGATCGAGCCCTTCCTGGGCCCCGAGCGCCAGCGCCTGTTCGGCGATGCGCTGCCCTCGTCGGCACCGCGCTGGCACGCCCGCTACCAGACGCTGGGTGGTTCTTTCAAGGGTAGCGTTGGCCTGGCCCCCTTCCTGATTCGCCAGGGTCAGCGCGAGCTCGACTTCCAGGGCGGGCAGGCCACCTTCGGCGGCGAGTATGGCGACTGGTGGTTGCGTGCCCGGCTCAAGCCGCTGCGCCTCACCGATGGCGTCGTCAGCCTGGAGGCTGGCCCGGGCAGCCTGGAGAGCCGCTACGCCTACACAGCCGGTGCCCACCATTTCACCCAGCATGACCTCTTGCGCCTGGAGCGGGCTGCCTGGCGCCAGCAGGACCTCGAACTGGATGCCAGCGACCTGCTCTACCGTAGTCGCATGGAGCTCGACGACAGCGAGTTGCGCATCCACGGTGAGCTCCAGCTGGGAGAGCTGGTAGCCGCCGAGCAGGTGCTGCTGACCGGAAGGCTGGAGGCACAACTCTCGCGCCTGCATGCCGAGGCCCTGCGCACCCTGTTGAGCCGGCTGCGCGAGGAGGTGATGACAGGGGGTAGCGACACCCCGACACCCCGCGAGCTTATCGCGAGACTGGAGCCGGAGTTCAAGGCGCTGCTGCGGGATTCGCCGCGCCTGGATATTGCCACGGTGGATCTCGATAGCCCCATGCTGGGCCTTTCCGCCCAGGGGGAGGGGGCGCTGATCTTCGACCCGCGGCGTCTCGATGAACTCAGCGTCGCGCGTCTCGATGATCCCGCCGAGCAGGCGCGCTGGCGCACCCGGCTGGACGGTGACTTCGTATGGCGTGAGGTGCCCACCGTAGTGGCACTGTGGCTAGGGCTGCCCCTGGATACCCAGGAGCTGGCGGTGGACGTGGTGCGTGGCAAGGTGCGGGTCAATGGCCGCCCGCTGCCGCCGCTGTGGCGCTAGCGGGAGGTGGCAAAAGGCCGTCAGGCTTGAAGTTACCGGTCATCGCCCGCATCCCTGACTCCATCGGCATATGCCCAACCGCTTGGATAGGGAGACCCCATGAGCGACGACCAGGACCGCCACGATTCAGGCGAGCCGGAATGGATCCACGACGAGCACGAGCAGGACGATAGCCTCGACCTCGGTGAATCGTCCGACGACAGCAAGCGTTCCGTGGTGCCGGCCCGTGAGCCGTTGCCCGAACGCATCTACCTGCTGCCCATCCACAACCGCCCCTTCTTTCCCGCCCAGGTGCAGCCGCTGGTGATCAACCGCGAACGCTGGGAAGAGACCATCGAGCGTGTCGCCAAGACCCCCCACCATACCGTGGGCCTGGCCTTCGTCGGTGACGCCGCTCTGGAGAGGCTGGACCACGACGACTTCCCCGAGATCGGCACCGCGGTGAAGATCCACAAGCTGCAGGGTGAGGATGACCAGCTGCAGTTCATCGCCCAGGGCCTGCAGCGCTTCCGGATCCAGCGCTGGATCTCCCGGGAGCCACCCTACCTGGTGGAGGTGAGCTACCCGCGTGAGCCGGTGGATGCCGAGGCCGACGAGGCGCGGGCCTACGCCATGTCGCTGATCAACGGCATCAAGGAACTGCTGCCGATCAACCCGCTCTACGGCGAGGAACTCAAGCACTACCTCAACCGCTTCAGCCCCCACGAACCGGGGCCGCTCACCGACTTCGCCGCGGCCATCACCTCGGCCAAGGGACACGAGCTACAGGACGTGCTGGCCACCCTGCCGGTGCTGTCGCGCATGCAGAAGGTGCTGCCGCTGCTGCGCAAGGAGATCGAGGTCGCCCAACTGCAGAGCGAGATCAGCGATCAGGTCAACGCCCAGATGCAGGATCGCCAGCGCGAGTTCTTCCTGCGCGAGCAGCTCAAGGTGATCCAGCGTGAGCTGGGTATCTCCAAGGACGACCGCGAGAATGACGTCGACACCTTCCGCGACCGCCTCGAGGACCTGGTGGTGCCGCCCAAGGTGCTCACCCGCATCGAGGAGGAGCTCGACAAGCTCGCGGTGCTCGAGACCGGCTCGCCGGAGTACGGTACCACCCGCAACTACCTGGATTGGCTGACCAGCATGCCCTGGGGCGTGCGTAGCCAGGACCAGCTCGACCTGGCCCACGCCCGCACGGTGCTCGACCGCGACCACGATGGCCTGGCCGACGTCAAGGAGCGCATCGTCGAGTTCCTCGCCGAGGGCACTTTCAAGGGCGATGTCGGCGGCTCCATCGTGCTGCTGGTGGGCCCGCCCGGGGTGGGCAAGACCTCCGTGGGCCGCTCCATCGCCGAGGCCCTGGGTCGCGAGTTCTACCGCTTCTCGGTGGGTGGCATGCGCGACGAGGCGGAGATCAAGGGGCATCGGCGTACCTATGTCGGTGCCATGCCCGGCAAGCTCGCCCAGGCCCTCAAGGAGGTCGAGGTCGAGAACCCGGTGATCATGCTCGACGAGATCGACAAGATGGGCCAGTCGTTCCAGGGCGACCCCGCCTCGGCGCTGCTGGAGGTGCTCGATCCCGAACAGAACGTCGACTTCCTCGACCACTACCTGGACGTGCGCCTGGATCTCTCCAAGGTGCTCTTCGTGTGCACCGCCAATACCCTGGACTCGATCCCGCCGGCGCTGCTCGACCGCATGGAGCAGATCCGCCTCTCCGGCTACATCGCCGAGGAGAAGGTGGCCATCGCCAAGCATCATCTGTGGCCTAAGCTGCTCAAGCGCGCCAACATACCCAGGAAGAGTATCAACCTCACCGACGCGGCGCTGCGCCAGGTGATCGAGGGTTACGCCCGCGAGGCCGGGGTGCGCCAGCTCGAGAAGCAGCTCCACCGCATCGTGCGCAAGGCGGCGGTCAAGCTGCTGGAGAATGACCAGCAGTCGGCGAAGGTGTCGGTGAAGAACCTCGAGGAGTACTTGGGGGCGCCGCTGTTCCGCAAGGAGCAGGTGCTCAAGGGCGAAGGAGTGGTCACCGGCCTGGCCTGGACCTCCATGGGCGGTGCCACCCTGCCCATCGAGGCGGGCAAGGTGCACTCCCTGACGCGCGGCTTCAAGCTGACCGGCAAGTTGGGCGAGGTGATGCAGGAATCGGCCAACATCGCCTACAGCTATGTGCTCGGTCACCTGGCCGAATATGGCGCCGACGCCGACTTCTTCGACTCCGCCTTCGTGCACCTGCACGTGCCGGAGGGCGCCACCCCCAAGGATGGTCCCTCGGCGGGGGTCACCATGACCACCGCGCTACTGTCCTTGGCCAGACACCAGGCCGTCGAGCGCAGCCTGGCGATGACCGGCGAGCTGACGCTGACCGGTCATGTGCTGCCGGTGGGGGGCATTCGCGAGAAGGTGATTGCCGCTCGGCGCAGTGGCATCTTCGAGGTGATCCTGCCCGACGCCAACCGCCGCGATTACGACGAGTTGCCCGAGCACCTCAAGGAGGGGATCAGCGTACACTTCGCCAAGCGTTACCAGGACGTGGCCAAGGTGGTGTTTGGCTGATCCGTTTTCGCCGGAGCCGTAAGTTATAAGCGGGTCGATAACCCCGGGGGCGGTGGCAGTGTCGACCCGGGGAGCACTTATATCGTTCGACTGTCTCGTAAGGTCCAAAGAGGTAACGCTAGAGTTAGATCATGGCGGTCGCGCCGCCATCCACCAGCAGGGTGTCGCCGGAGATGAAGGTATTCTCCGCCGAGACCAGGAAGGCAACGGCGCGGGCGACCTCCTGGGCCTCGGCCACTCGGCCCAGGGGGGTGGCGGCCTGCCAGCGACGTCGGGATTCCGAGGCCGCATCCTGCATGCCGGCGCTCACCGGACCGGGTGCCACGGCGTTGACGAGAATGTTGCGTGGCCCAAGCTCCACGGCCAGCGCCCGGGTCAGGGCCAGGATGGCGCCCTTGCTCATGGCATAGGCGCTGCGTTCGGGGCCGGTGCGCAGGCCATGGGCCGAGGCCACATTGACGATGTGGCCGCCCCGTGGCATCAGCGTCACCGCCTGCTGCAGTGCCAGGAAGGGCCCCGTCACATTGATGGCCATGACTCGCTCCAGGTCCTCCAGGGCGGTGTCCGTGAAGCCGGCGCGATGGATCACCCCCGCCGCATTGACGCAGGCGTCCAGGCACGCTGCCTGCTCGCCGAGCGTGGCGAAGGCGGCGGTGATGGTGCCGGGATGGCGGAAGTCACAGGCCAGAACGGAAGCCTGGTAGGGCGAGTGCCTGGCCAGCGACATGAGCGCATCATGGCGTTCGGGAAGGTCCAGCAGCCAGACGCGGTGGCCGCGGGTCAGCAGGGTCTCGGCGATGGCGCCACCGAGGCCGCCGGCGGCGCCCAGCAGCGCAATGCGGTGCGTCGGCATGGGGTATGGTTCCTCGGCTGCGCGATCGGCATTATAGTGATTGCTGAAGTACCTAACCATAACATACCGATTACCGGACACCTTGGGAGTTGCTCATGCCCCGTCTTACTCGCACCCTGCTGGCCACGACCACGGCGATCCTGATGGGGGCAGCCGCCCTTCAGGCCCAGGCCGAGACCCGCGTGACCTACAAGTCGGCCTCCGCCGGTACCGCTTACTACCAGATGGGCGTCGAGTTGGCCGAAGCCATTCGCCAGGGCACCGAGGGCGACGTGGTGGTCACTCTCGAGGAGAGCCAGGGCTCGGTGCAGAACGTCATGGAGGTCATGGCGCGCCAGGGCAACTATGTGTTCACCACGCCGCCTGGCCTGGTGGAGAGCGCCCTGGCAGGCAGCGGCCCCTTCGCCGAGCGTCACAGCCCACGCTTCGAGGAGATTCGCGGCCTCTTTCCGATCCCGGCCATCACCATGCACTTCGTGCTCGCCGGTGACCAGGGCGTGGTCGATATCGAGGCCCTGGAGGGCAAGGAGATCCTGATCGGTCAGGGCACCTTTGGGGCGCGCGAGGCCCAGCGCTACCTGGAACTCTTCGAGCTCATCGACCGGGTCGAGGTCGCCAACGCCAGTATCGGCAGCGGCCCCGATGCCCTGAAGAACGGCCAGATCGATGCCTTCGTCACCGCCAGTTCCTTCCCCACGCCCAATGTCATCGAGACCGCGGCCAGCATGCCGATCAGCCTGGTCAGCCTGAGCGATGCGCAGATCGAGCAGACCGGGGCCGCGCGTCAGACCATCCCGGCGGGAACCTATGCCGGCATCGACGAGGACGTGTCGACCACCTCGCTGCCGGTCATCGCCTACACCACCACCGGCATGGATGACGACACCGCCTACACCCTGACCCGGACCTTCTGGGAGCGTCGCGATGCCATGGCCGAGGAGACCGCCTGGTGGGGCGGCATCACCCACGACATGATCGGCAACATCGCGGGCACTCTGCACCCGGGGGCCGTGCGCTATTACGATGAGGCTGGCATCGAGATCCCCGACGAGCTGCGCTGATGTCTCCGATTCCATCGTCCACTGCATCGCCGGCCGCAGCCGGCGATGCCGCGTCTGGCTCCCTGCATCCGGCCTGGGTGACGCTCGGTGCGCTCAGCGTCGTCTTCCACCTGGGATTGATCTTCTATGGACTGGCACCGGCGCTGGTCAGTCGCCCCGTGCACATGGCGCTGGCGCTGCCCTGGATCCTGATCTTCATGGCGCGCACCTCCTTCGAGCGCTGGAGCGGTTGGGTGCTGACCCTGCTGGGCGTGGCCGGCTGTGCCTACATCGCCCTCGGCCACCAGGCCCTGATGCAGCAGTACGGGTTTATCGACAGTCCGCTGCAGATGGCCATCGGCGGTTTCCTGGTGTTGCTGGCCCTGGAAACGGCGCGCCGCGCCATCGGTTGGCCGCTGCCGTTGGTCGCCCTGGTGGCGCTGCTCTACGGCCTGTTCGGTGACCGAGTGCCCGGCCAGTTCGGCCACCCCGGCATCCCGCTGCCAAGCTTCATGGGCACCCTGACGATCTCGGAGGGTGGGCTGTGGGGCTCCTTGACCGGCGTCAGCGTGGGCGTGGTGGCGATCTTCGTGATCTTCGGTGCCGTGCTCAACGCGGGGGAGGCGGGCCGTGGCTTCATGAACCTGGCGAGTGCCATGGCGGGGCGCCTGACGGGCGGTGCTGCCAAGGTGTCGGTGATCTCCTCGGCGCTGATGGGCTCCATTTCCGGTTCCGCCTCCGCCAATGTCGCCTCCACCGGGGCGATCACCATTCCCTCCATGGTTCGCCTGGGATATCCGCGCTCCCTGGCGGGCGGTGTGGAGGCGGTCGCCTCCTCCGGCGGGCAGATCATGCCGCCGCTGATGGGGGCCGGGGCCTTCGTCATGGTGGAGCTGACCGGCACGCCCTACACGCAGATCATGGCGGCGGCGATGCTGCCGGCGATTCTCTACTTCGCCACCGTCTGGGTCGGCATCAACGCCTACGCTACCCGTCACGACCTCAAGCCGCTGGATGACGCCGACAGGCCCTCCCGGCGCGAGGTGCTGATCACCTCGCTGTTCTTCGCGGTGCCCTTCGTGATCCTGCTGGAGCGCATCTTCCTGGGCGGCTACACCCCTCAGTACGCCGCCAGCCTGGCGATCTTCGCGGGCCTTTTGCTGCTCTTCTTCGATGTGACACTGAGCTTCTCGTTGCGCGGCTTCGCCTCGCGGCTGGCCGAGGCGCTGGTCACCGCGGGGCGTCAGGTGGCGGTGATCGGCGCCATCATCATCTGCGCCTCCCTGGTGATCGGCGTGCTGGCGATGACCGGGCTCGGGGTCAAGATCACCTCGGGCATCCTCTCGCTCTCCGGCGAGATGCTGTGGCCGGCGCTGCTGCTGACCGCCCTGGCCTGCCTGGTGCTGGGCATGGAGGTGCCCACCACCGCGGCCTATGTGATCTGCGTCTCGGTGGCGGGACCGGCGTTGACCTCCCTGGGCCTGGAGCCGCTGCTGGCCCACCTCTTCGTGTTCTGGTTCGCCCTGCTCTCCACCATCACCCCCCCGGTCTGCGGTGGCGTCTTCATCGCCGCCGGGATGGTGGGGGAGAGCTGGTTGAAGGTGGCCTTCAAGGCAATGGCCCTGGGCATCGGGCTCTACCTGATCCCGCTGGCGATGGTGGCCAACCCCGATGTGATCCGGCTGGCCATCTCGCCCGCCACGGCGCTGTTCGACATGCTCAAGATCGGCGCCGGGCTGGCGGCCATCTCCTTCGGGGTAATCGCCCGGCGCGCGCTCTGGCTGCGGCTGCTGCTGGTGGTCGTCGGCGCGGTGGTCGTCTTTGTGATCTAGGAGGCTGTATGCGTATCGCGACGCTGGGACCCGAGGGCAGCAACCATGCGCTGATCGCAAAGCGCTACCTGACACAACGCGCTGGTGCCGAAGGTGAGGTCTGCCTTTACGCCACCTTCCCCGAGGCCTTCGAGGGGCTGCTCGCGGGCCGGGTCGACCGGGTGTTGCAGTGCACGGCCCACTTCAGCCACGCCGACTGCGTGGGACGCACTATGCACCGTGCCTTCCCGGTGGATGCCTTCGTCGCCGGGAGCCGACCGCTGGCGCTGCTGGCTCGGACCGAGGTGGAAAGTCCGTCGCGGGTGGGCCTGCAGCCGGCGACCCGCTACTACACGGGCCTCGCCGCCTTCGCCGAGCAGCACGACTACCCGTCCATCGTGGCCGTGGAGGAGGCCTTGCTGGCGGGAGAGGTGGAGGCCGGCATCTGCGCGCGGGAGGCACTGGAGCGCCACCCCGGGAGCCTTCGCCTGATGGAGGACCTGGGGCCGGCGCTGGATGTCTGGGTGCTGTATAGCATCCGGCCACTGCCAGGTGGCCATCCACTGCTGCTGGGCTGAGCCACTGGCCTGACGGCCGGGCGCGTGCCAGAATCGTGGGCTGACCTGGACACCGAGCCGCCGGCAGAGGCGGCCGCCCGCATAAAAGAGGACACCATGCCCGAGTATCGTTCCCGCACCACCACCGCCGGTCGCAACATGGCCGGCGCTCGCGCCCTGTGGCGCGCCACCGGCATGAAGGATGACGACTTCCACAAGCCGATCATCGCCGTGGCCAACTCCTTCACCCAGTTCGTGCCGGGGCACGTGCACTTGAAGGACATGGGGCAGCTGGTGGCCCGCGAGATCGAGAAGGCCGGCGGGGTGGCCAAGGAGTTCAACACCATCGCCGTGGACGACGGCATCGCCATGGGCCACGACGGCATGCTCTACTCGCTGCCGAGCCGCGACCTGATCGCCGACAGCGTCGAGTACATGGTCAACGCCCATTGCGCCGACGCCCTGGTGTGCATCTCCAACTGCGACAAGATCACCCCCGGGATGCTCAACGCCGCCATGCGCCTGAACATCCCGGTGATCTTCGTCTCCGGCGGCCCCATGGAGGCGGGCAAGACCAAGCTGCTCGACCACAACATCGACCTGATCGATGCCATGATCTACGCCGCCGACGACCAGTACAGCGACGAGCAGATCGAGGAGATCGAGCGCAGCGCCTGCCCCACCTGCGGCAGCTGCTCGGGCATGTTCACCGCCAACTCCATGAACTGCCTGATGGAGGCGCTGGGCCTGGCGCTGCCGGGCAACGGCACGGTGCTTGCCACCCACGCCGACCGCCGCCGGCTGTTCGAGGAGGCCGGCCATCGCATCGTCGAGCTGGCCAAGCGCTACTACGAGGGGGACGAGGCGCACCTGCTGCCCCGCGCCATCGGCTCCAAGGCGGCGTTCCGGAACGCCATGACCCTGGACATCGCCATGGGCGGCTCCACCAACACCATCCTGCACCTGCTGGCCGCCGCCCAGGAGGGCGGGGTGGACTTCACCATGGCCGACATCGACCGCCTGTCGCGCGAGGTGCCGCAGCTCTGCAAGCTGGCGCCCAACACCCAGCAGTACCATATCGAGGACTGCCACCGCGCCGGCGGCATCATGGCGATCCTCGGCGACCTGGACCGTGCCGGTGTTCTCGATACCCGCGTGCCCACCGTCTACGGCGACACCCTAAAGGCGGCGCTGGAGGAGTGGGACATCATGCGCAACCCCAGCCCCGAGGTGGTGGAGTTCTACAAGGCCGGCCCCGGCGGCATCCCCACCCAGACCGCCTTCTCCCAGGCCGCGCGCTGGCCGAGCCTCGATGGCGACCGTGCCAACGGCTGCATCCGTGACCTCGAGCACGCTTTCTCCCGGGAGGGCGGCCTGGCCGTGCTGTTCGGCAACATCGCCGAGGATGGCTGCGTGGTGAAGACCGCCGGCGTCGACGAGTCGATCCTGGTCTTCGAGGGCCCGGCCCACGTGGTGGAGTCCCAGGACCAGGCGGTGGAGCATATCCTCGGCGGCCAGGTGAAGGAGGGCGATGTGGTCGTCATCCGCTACGAGGGGCCCAAGGGCGGCCCCGGCATGCAGGAGATGCTCTACCCGACCTCGTATCTCAAGTCCAAGGGGCTGGGCAAGGCGTGCGCGCTGCTCACCGACGGCCGCTTCTCCGGCGGCACCTCGGGGCTCTCCATCGGCCACGTCTCCCCGGAGGCCGCCGCCGGCGGTGCCATCGGCCTGGTGGAGCAGGGCGACATCATCGAGATCGACATCCCCAACCGCGCCATCAACGTCAGGCTCTCCGCCGAGGAGCTGGCCGAGCGCCGCGCGGCGGAGGAGGCCAAGGGCGCCGATGCCTGGAAGCCCAGCATCCAGCGTGACCGCAGGGTCTCCGCGGCGCTCAAGGCCTATGCGCTGCTCGCCACCTCCGCCGACAAGGGCGCGGTGCGCGACCTCACCAAGCTCGACTGATACACCTTCGACTGATACATCCCCGACGCCCCGGCCCCGGCCCCGGCCGGGGCGTCGGCGATTCACTCAGGGCATGGAACTCGCCGCCCAGCGGCTGCTGCGCCGCTGGGCCTTGCGCTGAGCTACCAGCGCAGTGCCGTTTCCGCCCCGCGCTCGAGCAGCTTGTCCCGCGCGATGTACAGCGCGGCGATGGCCCGCGCCTCGTGGAAGTCCTCCCGGGCGAGCAGGGCGGGCAGCTCGAAGAGCGCATGGGTCTCGACGATCAGCGGCTCGGGCTCGTCGCCGGGCAGGCGCCTGGGGTAGAGGTCGGTGGCCAGCAGCACCTGCATGCGGTGGCGCATGTAGTTGGGCGCCAGCGACAGCTCGACCAGCGGCTCGATGCTGTGGGCGCCGAAGCCGCACTCCTCCATCAGCTCGCGGTTGGCCGCGGTGATGATGTCCTCGCCGGGGTCCACCAGCCCCTTGGGCAGGGTCAGCACGTAGTCCTCGAAGCCCGCGGCGTATTCGCGGATCAGCAGCACGTGCTCGGGGTCGGGCATGGCCACGATCATCACCGCGCCGCTGTCGCTGCCGGTGAGGCGCTCGAAGGTGCGCTCCTCGCCATTGGAGAAGCGCAGGTCCAATGACTCCACGTGGAACAGATGGCTTTTGGCGACCGAGCGGCGTTCGAGGATGGCGGGCTTCTGCGGCCAGCTGGGCGAGGTCATGGCGGCTCCGTTTCAGGGGGGAGGGGTCGCCTGTTACCATATCACCTCCCGCAAGCCACGACCCGGAATCCCCATGATCGACTGGCGCGCCATCGACACGGTCCTGCTGGACATGGACGGCACCCTGCTGGACCTGCATTTCGACAGCCATTTCTGGCTCGAGCACCTTCCGCGCCGCTACGTGGAGCTCCATCAGCTCGACGAGGCCACCCAGGAGGTGGTGCGCTCGAAGGTGCTCCACGAGCAGGGCACCCTCAACTGGTACAGCCTCGACTACTGGAGCCACGAGCTCGACGTCGACGTGGTCGCCCTCAAGCGCGAGGTCCAGCACTTGATCGGCCTGCGCGGCGACGCCCTGGACTTCCTCAAGTGGCTCAAGCAGGCCCACCCGCGGGTGGTGCTGGCCACCAACGCCGACCGCGGCAGCCTCGGGCTCAAGCTGCCGCTCACCGGTCTGGAGCAGTACCTGGATGCCATCGTCTCCTCCGCCGACCTCGGCGTGCCCAAGGAGGAGCAGGCGTTCTGGTGCGCGCTGCAGGAGGTGGAGCCCTTCGACCCGGCCCGCACCCTGTTCATCGACGACAACCCCAGGGTGCTGGAGAGTGCCCGGACGTTCGGCATCCGCCATCTGCTGGGCATCAAGCAGCCCGACAGTCGGCGCCCCGAGCGTGAACTGGAGGAGTTCGTCGCCCTGGATACCTTCTCCGCCATCCTGCCCGGCAGCCAGCCAGCGCTGGCCCCGGGGGCAGAGGCGGAGGCGAATGGAGGAAAGAACGCCGATGGATAGCGTACGGCTCGACAAGTGGTTGTGGGCAGCGCGCTTCTTCAAGACCCGCGGCCTGGCCAAGAAGGCCATCGAGGGGGGCAAGGTGCACTACAACGGCGCCCGGGCCAAGACCAGCAAGACCGTGGAGGTGGCAGCCATCATTCGCGTGCCCCAGGGCTGGGATATCCTCGAGGTGGAGGTCGTTGCGCTCTCCGACCAGCGGCGTGGCGCCCCGGAGGCGCGCGCCCTCTACCGCGAGACCGAGGAGAGCGTGGCCCGTCGCGAGCGCGAAGCCGAGGCGCGCCGGCTCACCAACCAGGCCATGCAGCACCCGCTCAAGCGACCCGACAAGAAGCAGCGCCGCGACATCCAGCGCTTTCAGCGCAACCAGGGGGAGTAGGCGCGCGGCTCCTGCGTGATTGGCGCCTTGTAGGAGGGAGGCTCTGCCTCGCGACTGGCGCCGCCAGGCGCCCCGGCCGCTTTGCCGATCTTGCGGGCGTCATCTGGGGAGGCCTTCGGCCTCCAGTCGCGATGCGTAGCATCCCTCCTACCAACCCCATGCAGGGCAAGCAGTTTGACTACCGCTGCTTCGCCAGCCAGCGATCCAGGGCGTTGGCGAATTCGCGGCGATCGCCGTCGGAGTAGCCCTTGGGGCCGCCGGTATGCTCGCCGCTGGCGCGCAGGGTTTCCATAAAGTCCCTCATCTGCACCCGCGCGCGTATGTTATCGGCGTCGAGTGTTTCGCCACGGGTGGTCATTACCTTCGCCTGCCGCTCGATGGCGGCCATGGCCAGTGGCAGGTCCGAGGTGATCAGCAGGTCGCCCGGCTGGATACGCTCGACGATCTTGTCGTCGGCGGCATCGAAGCCCTGGCTTACCGCCAGCGACTTCACCCACGCCGAGCGCGGCAGCGGTACCGTATGGTTGGCCACGAACCAGGCCAGCGTGCGGGTGCGTTCGGCAGCACGCACGATGATCTCGCGGGCCACCTTGGGGCAGGCGTCGGCATCGACCCACAGGCAGGGCATGGCATCTCCTCGATCAACAGCATTCGATCAACATTAGTAACAGGACAGCCGAAAAGGCTGGCCAGGGCAGGTCGACGATGGTAGCATGCGCGCTCCTCGCATGTGTTGACCCCACCATCATGTACGACGCCATCGCCGCCGGTCACCGACTGAGCACAGGATGGGCGCCGCAACGCCAGGCCCAGCGCCATCGCTGATGGCCGCAAGCGTTCGAATTGTGTAGATGGAGCGCCACCGAAATCCCGCCACTCTGGCGAGATCGGCGCAAACGGTCGCCACAGGGTTCCTGCCCGCCATCCCCGATGGCCCGGAACCGATGCCAGGTGCGACCGGCGTCCCCGACCCCGATGTCACGTGCTGCCCCTCCTCGAGGGCCTGCGCGCCTGACCGTGCTGCTGCGCGTCAGGGACGCCAATGAATTTACGCCGGTGATCCCGGCCTACCAAGGTGTGATTGATGACCTCTTCTTCTGTCGCTTCGCCGCGCTTCGGCGATCTCGCTCTGCTGCCTGCCGTTCTCTCTGCCGTCGAGTCTCTGGGCTACCAGGCCCCCTCGCCGATCCAGGTCGAGACCATTCCGGCACTGCTGGAAGGGCGCGACATGCTGGGCCAGGCCCAGACCGGCACCGGCAAGACCGCCGCCTTTGCCCTGCCGCTGCTGTCGCGTCTCGAGCTGACGCGTCGCGAGCCCCAGGTGCTGGTGATGGCGCCGACCCGTGAGCTGGCGCAGCAGGTCGCCGTCTCCTTCAGCCGCTATGGCCAGAACCTCCAGGGCCTGGAAGTGGCCACCCTGTGTGGCGGCCAGGAGTACCGTGAGCAGCTGGGCGCGCTGAAGCGTGGTGCCCAGGTCGTGGTGGGTACCCCCGGCCGGATCATCGACCACCTGGATCGCGGCAGCCTCAAGCTCGACGGCCTCAGCGCCCTGGTGCTGGACGAAGCCGACGAGATGCTGCGCATGGGCTTCATCGACGACGTCAAGCGCGTGGTCGCCGACACCCCCAAGAACGCCCAGCGGGTGTTCTTCTCCGCGACTCTGCCGGCCGAGATCGAGCGCATCGTCAATCGTTACCTGGTGGACCCGGTGAAGGTGAGCATCGAGTCACGCACCACCACCGGCGAGAACATCGAACAGCGCCTGGTGCGCGTCGACGGTGGCGCCAAGCTGGAGGCGCTGGCCCGCATCCTCGAGGTGGAGCCGGTAGACGGCGCCATCGTCTTCGTGCGGACCCGTGCGGCCTGCACCACCCTGATGGAGCAGCTCTCCGCCCGCGGCCTCAACGTGGCCAGCCTCTCCGGTGACCTGGACCAGAGCCTGCGCGAGCGCACCATCCAGCGCCTCAAGCGTGGCAAGGTCGACGTGCTGATCGCCACCGACGTGGCCGCCCGTGGCCTCGACGTGCCGCGTATCACCCACGTCTTCAACTACGACCTGCCCCAGGATTCCGAGGCCTACACCCACCGCATCGGCCGTACCGGGCGTGCCGGGCGTACCGGTATCTCGATCACCTTCGTGGGCTTCCGCGAGGGCCGCAAGGTGGGCTGGATCGAGCAGGCCACCGGCCAGAAGATGAGCGAGATGGAGGTGCCCGACGAGGCAGCCATCCGCGCCCATCGCGACGAAGCCTTCCACCAGAAGGTGATCGCCGCCCTGACCGCCGGTGCCGAAGAGCAGCAGGCCCTGGTCGAGCGCCTGATCGGCGAAGGCTACGACCCCGTCGAGCTGGCCTGCGCCTTCGCCCGCCTGGCGCGTGCCGACGAGGCGCCCATCGGTCGCCTGCAGGCGCCGCGCAAGGAGCGCAGCGATCGCACCCCGCGTGACGGCCGGCCGGCACGTCGCGAGCGTGGCCCCAGCGAGGGCATGACCCGTTATCGCGTCTCCGTGGGTCACAAGGACGGCGTCAAGCCGGGCCAACTGGTCGGCGCTCTGGCCAACGAAGGCGGCATCGAGGGGGCCCGTATCGGGCGCATCGATATCCGCAACGCCTTCTCGGTGGTCGAGCTGCCCAACTCGCTGCCCGCCAGCATCCTGGCCAAGATGGCCCGCGCCCGCGTGGCCGGCCGTGCGCTGGAGATCAGCGAGGACCGTGGCGCGCCGGAGCGTGCACCGCGTCGTCGCAGCGATGACGGCGAGGCGCCGATTCGCCGCCAGTCGCGCGCGTAACGCCCCGGGTACCGCCCCTGCGGGCGGCACCCCACCCAACAACAGGTCGGAGCCTTGCTCCGGCCTGTTGTCGTTGGTAACCACACTATTTCGCCAGCAAGGAGGACTCCCCGATGTGGAAACGGCTGCCGTTTCGCCTACGCGGCTATCTGATCACCATGAGCGGCGTGCTGTTGCTCTCGCCGGACGCCCTGCTGGTCAAGGACACCACGGTAGACGTTGCCACCTTCATGTTCTGGCGTGGGCTGATGCTGGGCCTGGTGCTGCTGGTGATCGCCGTCGCGCGCTACCGTCAGCGCCTGGGCCAGGCGGTGCGCGCCTGCGGCCCGGCGGCGCTATGGTGTCCGCTGGCCTTCGCCGCCAGTGCCTGGGCCTTCGTGGGGGCAACCCGCCTGACCTCGGCGGGCAACGTGCTGGTGATGCTCAACCTGGCGCCGCTGGTGGCCGGGCTGATCGGCATGCTGTTCTTCGGCCAGCGCCTGCGCCGCCAGACCTGGGTGGTGATCGGCGTGTGTATCGTCGGGGCCAGCCTGATGGCCGCCGGCGAAGTGGGGCAGGGCAGCCTGCTGGGGCTGGGGGTGGCGCTGATCATTCCGGTCTCCATCGCGGTCAACACCAGCGTGGCCAGCTCCCGGCCCGGCAGCGGCAAGCGTGGCCTGGATACCACCGTGGTGCTGCCGCTGGGGTGCCTGGCGATGCTGCTGCCCGCCGCCCTGATGGGGGGTGCCCAGTTGCCGGGGTACGAGGACATGCAGCGGCTGCTGCTGATGGGACTGCTGCTGCCGCTGGCCTACTTCCTGATCCAGACCGGGGCCCGCTACCTGCCCGGCGCCGAGGTCAGCCTGGTGATGCTGCTGGAGACCCTGGTGGGCACGCTGTTGGTGTGGTGGTGGGTTGGCGAGGTACCGGCGCCGCTGGCCTTCGTGGGTGGCGGCATGATCGTGGTCGCCATGCTGGCAAGCTCGCTGCGCGATCTCGCTCGCCAGCGCCGGAAGGTCGCCGAGGGTGCGCCGGATACCCGCCGGCTGCGTGACGCCGCCGCCGAGGCGAGCATCGCGCGTGGCGAGCCCGCCCCGCCGGTGGGCGAGCGCCACTGATCCCTAGGAGGCCATCGCCACCATCTGGGCGAAACGCACCAGCAGCGAGCGCGCCTGGGGGGTATCGGTGACGCGGCGCATCAGGGCATTGGCATCCTGGCCCTGGTCGCGCAGCGTGTCGACTTGGCGGGCCAGGTAGGCGCGCATCACCTCGGGGGTGAACTCGGGGTGGAATTGCACGCTCCACTGGCGCGGGCCGTAGCGGAGCGCCTGGAAGGCGTCGTGGGCGTTGCGAGCCAGCACCACCGCGCCGCTGGGGGCGGCGAGTACCGACTGGGCATGGGTGAGCTGGGCGGGGAAGTGGCGGGGCAGGGTGCCCAGCAGCGGGTCCTCGCGGCCCGAGTCGGTGAGCGACACCTCGTGGGTGCCGGACTCGCGCCCCGCCGGGTGGTAGCCGCTCTCCCCGCCGAAGGCCGATGCCATCAGCTGGTGGCCGTAGCACACCCCGAGCATCGCCAGGTTGCGCTCCCGGGCCGAGACCAGCCAGGGCTTGAGCGCCTCGCTCCACGGCTCGGCGTCGCTGACCATGGCGTGGGAGCCGGTAATGAAGAGGCCGTCGACGCCGGCCAGGTCGGGCAGCGCTTCCACGCGGGCGTCGAACACCTCGGCGGTGAAGCCGGCCTCCGCCAGGGCCCGCCTGAACAGCGCCTCGAAGTCACCGTGTTGCGCGATCACCTCGGGGAAGGCATCGCCGGTCTTGACGATCAGCAGGCGGGTCATGGCGGCTCCTGGCATGGGGGATGGAGGCGCCTATTCTACTTTCGTTGCAGCCGCTCGCCCAGCGCCGCCATGAAGCGCGCCCCCGCCTCGAGCTGCTCGTGCTCGATGTACTCGTCGGGCTGGTGGGCCTGAGCGATGCTGCCCGGGCCGCAGATCACCGTGGGCAGCCCCTGGCGCTGGAACTGCCCCGCCTCGGTGGCGTAGGCCACCGCACCGGCGGGGCGCTCGCCGAGCAGGTCATGGCATAGCGCCAGCACCTCGGCGTTGTTGTCGTCGGCCAGCGCCGGCACCGTCTGGTTGAGCGGCTCGGTGACGATGCTCGCCTCCGGCGCGCGGCGGCGCATCTCCGCCTCCAGCGCCTCGGCACGGGCGTCGACCCGGCCGATCAGGTCCTCGAAGCGGTCCGAGGGCAGGTGGCGTATCTCCCACTCGAAGGTGCACTCCCGGGCCATGATGTTGATCGCCGTGCCGCCCTGGATCCTGCCCACGTGCAGGCTCGAGTGCACCACGTTGAAGGCCTCGTCGACGCGCCCCTCGGCGCGCAGCTCCGCCATCACCTCCTCGATGTAGGTGACCAGCCGCGCCGCCACATGGATCGCCGAGACCCCCTGGTTGACCTGGCTGGAGTGGCTGGCGCGACCGGTGACGGTGGTGCGCAGGTTGGTGGCCCCCTTGTGGGCCACCACCGGGTGCATCAGGGTCGGCTCGCCGACGATCACCGCCGCCGGCCGCGGGTGCTCGGCCATCAGCCGCTCGATCATGCGCGGCGCGCCGATGCAGCCCACCTCCTCGTCGTAGGAGAGCGCCAGCCAGATCGGCGTTGCCAGCTCCAGGGCCACCCAGCGCGGCACCTCGGCCAGGGCGCAGGCGATGAAGCCCTTCATGTCGCAGGTGCCGCGGCCGTAGAGCCGGCCGTCGCCCTTGTCGACCAGGGTAAAGGGGTCGGTCGTCCAGGGCTGGCCCTCCACCGGTACCACATCGGTATGCCCGGAGAGCACCACGCCGCTGGCCACGTCCGGGCCGATGCGCGCCAGCAGGTTGGCCTTCTTGCCATCGTCGCTCTCCACCCGCCAGTGGGGCACGTCGTGCCGGTCGAGCAGCGCCTCGACGAAGGCGATCAGCTCCAGGTTGGAATCTCGCGAGACGGTGGGGAAGCCCACCAGGCGGTCGAGCATCTCGGCGGCGGTCATGGCGCACTCCTGGGTCAAGGGGGAAGCGAGGGGAGTCCTCGAGCAGAGGCAGACTAGCACGCCTGGAGAGCGGGTCGAAGGCGGCGGCCTGATCTACTGCGGCGGCTACGGCACCGAGCTCGATAACGGTCACGACCGCCTCGGCTGAGCCGGCGACCACCCTTGAAGCTACAAGCCTGGCCCGCAGCGAGGTACGCAACACCGACAACAGGAGCTACCGTAGCGCTATCGCTCAGCTCCGTGAGCTGCATGGCACGCTCGAAACGCTGGAGCAGCACCGAGCATTTGCCGCGGCACTGGAGGAGTTGCGTACCGAATTACGCCTGTACCTTGCGCGGTCGTCCCCCTTTGGAACCATTCTCCCTGGAAGCATGGCTCTTGGCCTGGCTACGGCTGCGCCCCCCTGCGGCGCCCAGCTGGCGAGCCATCCACTGTTTGGAGCCAAACTGGCCTTCCAGGAGGGCGGGCACGTAGAGGTCGGCATCGAGCTGAGGCCAGTGCAGGCCAAGCCCGGAGGGTGAGACCTCGATCTCGGCTAGGGCATCAGGGGTGGCATCGGCGAGGCCTTCGACAAGGTGCGGGGGGATTGCGAGCTCGAGCCCTGAGTGCAGGCGCACGATCACCCGGTTGGTGCGGCGGTCGTAGCGGGCGGCAACAGCATGGGCATGGTCGCGCTCGGCAGCCATGCGAGCTTCTGCCTGCTGGATGACATCATCAGTAATGGCCATGAATCTCCCTCCATTTGGCACATAACGCCAACAGCTCTTCCGACAGTGCCGACGCGATACGGTTGAGGTCCGGCGAGTTAAAGCGGTAGCTCTCGCGCAGCTCGGGCGGTCCACTTGGACAGTGCAGGATAAACACCGCTTCACCGCCCTTGCCGATGACGTGCATATGCGCCGGTCGATGGTCGTTGGGGTAGATGACAGCTCTCAGGCCATCGAAACGGAGAATGGTTGGCATAGGGGCAGTTTAGCATAAAAACCTAACCGCTTGGGTTTATGCTAGACCGGCATGGGTCGGGAGAAGGAGTACACTGTCCGTCTTTTAAGTGAAACCCGGACAGTGCGCAGTCGCGCTGCCAATGACGCGGCCCGTGGCCGAGCGCACCGCAGATGATCTTTCGATTCGCATCGCGGGAGAGGCAGTGATCGTGGGAAGCGGCACGCTGCACCTGCCAGACTGATGATCACCAGATTGGGAGCCACTATGAAACCCTTCTCCATCCTGCTGACTCGCCTGCTGGGGCTGTATCTCTTCCTGAGCACGCTTTTCGCCATCCTTCCGGCGCTGCTGGTTCCCAGCGCGGGTGAGCTTTGGTCGGCCGAACTGCTGCCGGTGCTGATCGCCACGCTGGCGGTACCGCTGGTGGGCGGCGTGCTGCTGTGGAGCTTCGCCGGCCGGTTGGCGGGGAAGCTGCATGGCGGCGGCGAGGCCGATGTTCGGATCCGCCGCGGCGCTGCTGGAACGGATCAGGGCGGAGAAGGAGAAGCAGAAGCCGACCAAGACCCGGCGGGGTAGCCGAAAGGCAACGGTGACATCATGAAGGGAAAATCGGGGACGTACCCCTGTTTCCTATTTTACCTGATGTTGTTTTTATAGAAATGGGAGGGCGCGAGGTTGTCTGGAGGCGTTGAGATTGAAATTTCGGGGAGAGAGGCGAGCCTGATTCTGCGGTATGCGACGTCAACTACTTTGGCCGCTTGGCGACAATTAAAATGGCCGGTTGGGTGGGGTAGTTGTCGTCAGTCCGACGACCCAGCTTTTCCTCCTTGTAATTGTCGTTGATAAGCACGCTTACGGTAGCTCTCCCCGCTCAGCTCCATCAGCGTGGCGTGGTGCACCAACCGGTCGATGGCGGCCACTGCCATCATGCTGTCGGGGAAGATACTGTCCCAGGCGCTGAACGGCTGGTTGGCGGTGATGATCAGGCTGGCCGACTCGTAGCGATGGGCGATCAGCTCGAACAGCACTGACGTCTCGGCCTCGCTGCGTTGGACGTAGCCGATATCGTCGATCACCAGCACGGCGTACTTGTCGAGCTTGATCAGGGCGTCGCTCAGGCGCAGTGCCTGCTTGGCAGCCTGGAGCTCCTGGACCAGGCTTGAGGCGGTGGCGTAGCGCACCCGGTAACCCTGGTCGACCAGCGTATGCCCGAGCCCGGCCGCCACGTGGCTCTTGCCGACGCCGGAGGGCCCAAACAGCAGCAGGTTGTGAGCCTGGTCGACCCACTGCGTGTCGCCGGCCAAGGCGCTCAGTTGCCGGCGCTGCTCGGCCGCGATGGCGTCGAACTCGAAGGACTCCAGCGTCTTGCCCACCGGCAGCCGGGCCTCCTTGAGGTGCCGGGCCAGCCGGCGTCGCTCACGCTCGGCCAGCTCGTGCTCGCATAGGGCGGCCAGTGTTTGTGGCAGGCTCCAGTTTTCGGCTCGGGCGCGGGTTTCCAGCTGGGGCCAGCAGGCGGCCATGGTGGGCAGGCGGAGCTGTCGCAGTAGCAGCGGCAGCGTCTGGGCATCAGGCATGGCAGCCCACCTCTGTGGTCGGCACGCTGGGCACCAGATGGTTGTAGCTGGCGATGTCATGCTGAGTCACCTGGGGGAAAACCAGCGTGGCGCTCGGCGTGGCGGCGAAGCGGGCCTGGAGCTCGGCCAGCGTCGGGCTCTTCCCGCGCGCCAGGGCGCCCAGCCAGTAACTGGCGATCGCCTCGGCCTGGTCCTGCTCGGCGGCCAACGCCAGAGCGCCAACGATGCGCTTGCAGGCCTCGGCGACCGGCAAGGCGGCGGTCAGCCGGGCGTACAGCTCGCGCCACTCCGCACTCGGCAACAGGTCGTCGCGGAACGTCAGCCCCGCCAGCGCCCGGGGCTTGCGGACCAGCCAGCCGATCACATGGCGGTAATCGATGACCCGCAACCGGCCGCTTTCCGGCGTGGCATGCAGCCGCCTCAGCGTCAGCAATGCTTGCTGTGCGTGATGCAGCACCAAGCGATCATCGTAAAGGTGCACCCGCAGGTTCTCGCCGATCAGCCGGGACGGCACCGAGTAGAGCACCTTGCGCACCTGGATAGTGCTGGAGGTAGTGACGCGCACCGTCACCTCGCTGTAGTCGGTACCGGGCCGGCTGGGCAGTGGCTGTAGCGCGCCACGCTCGACGGTGATCCGGGCCGCGTTGCGGCGGTTGATCGCGGTGGTCACCTCATCGAGGAAGGCCTGGTAGTCATCGAGGCTAGCGAAGTCCTGGGAGCCGCGCAGCGTCAGGCGCTGTTGCAGGCGCCGCTTGAAGTGGCCATGTGGCGACTCGATGCTGGCGTTTTCATGGCCGCGCCCTGGGTTATTACGGGTGGCCGTCATGCCGTAGTGAGCGCACAGGGCAGCATAACGCTCGGTGAGGTCGGCTTCCGCCTCCCGGCCGAGGTTGCGGAAGGCCGCCGACAAGCTGTCGGTGCGGTGCTCCGCGGGGACACCGCCAAGCCGCTCCAGCGCACGGGTCAGGCCTTCAGCCAGCGCCGGGTAGCTCTCGCCACCGAGCACCACCCGGACATAACACCAGCCGCTGTAGGCCAGGCGGAAGTGGTAGAGCCGGTGATCAAGCAGCTCCCCTGCCACGGTAATGACAATCCCCTTGAGCTCGGTGAAGTCGGAGAGGCCGCGCAGCCCGGGGCCATGGGTTTGCGGGAACATTACCTCTTTCTCCGGGCCGTGCGCGGCTCGCCAGCCCTTGACCCGGCGCTGCAGGGTTCGCAGCAGGCTGTCCGGGTACTGGCCGGGGTGCTGCTCCTGCAACCACTCCAGCAGGGTCAGTGCCTGCAAGCCCGGGGCGGCGGCCAGCTGGGGGACGAGCGTGGTCTCCCACACATCGGCGAAGGGGTCGGGCCGGGTTCGCCAGTGCCGTGATGCCGGCGGCTCGGAGGACTCGGCCCGGCGTTCGAGGCGGCGAGCGGTTCTGACGGAGAGGCCGGCCTTGGCGGCGGCGACCTCCTGGGTCTGGCCTTGTTGACGTTGCGACATATAGAGCGTGACCTGTTGGCTGGTGACCGCCATACCGGCTCCCTGGTGGGTCGGGACAAGCGGTCAAGCTTAGGGCAACCGGTCACAGTAGTTGTCGTCGGCCGGCCAGAGTAATTGTCGCTCTATACTGCGGTATATAGTGGACCCTGAAAACAAGACACTGGTTTAAGATATGCCGAGGCCGATTTCGAAGGGACCAGAGATGTCGAAGCAGAAACGTAACACCCACTCGCCGGAGCTGAAGGCCAAGGTCGCCTTGGAGGCGGTCCGTGGCTTGAAGACGGCCAACGAAATCGCGCAGGAATTCGGGGTCCACCCTGTCCAGGTCGGCCAGTGGAAGAAGGCGCTGCTGGCTGACTCGGCCACCTTGTTCGACAAGAAGCGGGGTCCCAAGCCCAAGCCTGAATATCAGACCGACGAGAAGCTCTACGGGGAGATCGGCCGCCTGAAGATGGAGCTCGACTGGCTGAAAAAAAAGTCCGGGATCAACCTGCCATGATCCGCCGCAGCTGGATCGATGCGACCGACCAGGTGCCCCTGGCTCGACAGTGCGCGTTGGCAGACGTCGCCAGATCAACGGTTTATGCTCAGCGACAGCCGAAGGTGCCAGCGGATCTGAATATCGAGCTATGCCACGCGCTCGATGAGATCTACACGCGCTGGCCGTTCTATGGCAGCCGTCGGATGGTGGTGGAGCTGGGGCGGCGTGGCTTTCGGGTCAACCGCAAGCGTGTTCAGCGTCTAATGCGCCACATGGGGCTGGCAGGCATGGCGCCAGGCCCTATGACCAGCCAATCGCACCCAGACCACAAGGTCTATCCGTACCTGCTACGCGGCGTATCGGTCACACGCCCGAATCAGGTGTGGAGCACCGATGTCACATACATTCGGCTGGCACATGGCTTCGTGTATCTGGTGGCGATCATCGACTGGTACAGCCGCAAGGTGTTGAGCTGGCGGCTGAGCAATACCATGGACGCCGGCTTCTGCGTCGATGCTCTGGAAAGCGCTCTGCGGCTGCATGGCGCGCCGGAGATCTTCAACAGCGACCAGGGCTCTCAATTCACGAGCCAGGCCTTCACGGGAGTGCTCAAGGACGCGGGCGTCACCATCAGCATGGACGGCCGTGGCCGGGCGTTCGACAACATCTTCGTCGAGCGGCTATGGCGGACGGTCAAGTATGAAGACGTGTACCTGAAGGGCTATGCGAGCCTCGGCGAGCTGACCCTCGGTCTATCCGACTACTTCGCGTTCTACAACGTCCAGCGCCCTCACCAGTCGCTGGAGAACCAGACCCCGGACGACGTTTATCAGTCGGGCCTCGGGGGCGGCGCTTCCATTCCTGACCACTTCGGTCGTCAGAAGGATGCCGCACAGAACCAAAACACAGGGCAGCGCTGTGCAGCTGCAACCATGGCTGAGACGATAACTTAAACCCGTTCGTTTTCTGTCTTGACGATGGGGTCCACTTTAGTATGGATATCCGTTCCCGGACCAGGTGCCCGCCTTCGAAGCGGTAGCAAACAAGGCAGGCTTTCATCGGCTGATGATCGAAAGGTTTTGGCTCGAGATGCTGGTTGGGGACCTGAGTAGGTCAATAAAAGAGATCAGGAGTGCGGCATTGCAGGAGGAGCTGGATTCCCTGTGCGTTACACTGGAAGTCGCCATGAGGTATTCTGCATAATTCGTAATAATCTTATGTATGTGGAAGGCCGAAGAGAAAGGGCCCATACCACTGGCTGGAACGGGCTTGTTGTCATTAAAACCAGGAGGCGCAATGCTGCATCCGGATCAGTTTCAGGTCAACGAGGCCTGGATCGCGTTCAAGCTGAACGAGTGGCCAGTCCATACGGCGCAAGATGGTGATTTCGATATCGTCGCGTTCATGGATGCGGCAAGCTGTTTTCTCCTGAGCTCCAGGCCGGTGCCGGCAACGGGTGAGGGACCTGGAAAGCTGGAATCCCGGCGCTTGTTGAAGCAGGCCAAGGCCCATAAGAAACGCTGGCCCAAGAAGCTTTTCGTTCCCAAGGAGTGGCCGGCGTCGTCAATTGTCGCCGAGGCGAAGAGGCAGGGTATTGCCGTGGTTCATGTTCCAGAAGATCAGCTGCTTTCCTTTATCAGTGATGCGAGAGAGGGATTCAGGGAGAGTGTAATCGGGCCTCGGGTGGGGCCGCATGACTGACTACTTTCTGCTCGATGTCTTCACCAACCGAGCCTTTGCCGGCAACCCGCTGGCGGTATTCCCCCGGGCAAAGGGGCTGGATGACGGCATGATGCAGGCTATCGCCAACGAGCTGAACCTCTCCGAGACGGTGTTCGTCGGTGGGGCAACCGGCCAGCATCGCTACCCCATCCGCATCTTCACACCCACGGAGGAGCTGCCCTTCGCAGGCCACCCGACGATTGGCACCGCCCACCTGCTGGTGGAACTGGGTATGGCAGAGCGTGACCGTCCTCTGGTTCTCGAGGCTGGCGTCGGCCCACTGGTAGTGGAGTTCGAGCACGAACTGGCTCGATTTACCACGGCGGCGCCGTTCAGCAGCCTGCCGAGCACCTTGACCCGGGCCTCCGCGGCCGAGCTGCTGGGGTTGGAGGCGCATCAGGTCCTTGGCGAGCCAGTGCTCGCCTCCTGTGGGCTTCCTTATCACCTGATCGAGCTTGCGTCGCTTGAGGCCATCGCGCGGGCACGGCCATCGCCGGGCGTCTGGTCGGATTGGATCTCACCCAGCGGCCACGAGCAGGTCTATCTCTATGCGGCCGGCAAGGAGGTTGGTGCATCACACATCGTGAGAACCCGGATGTTTTCCACCCCGGGTGGCGTGCGCGAGGATCCGGCTACCGGCAGTGCGGCCGCGGCCTTGGCTGGGCACCTGGCACAGAACAGAGGAGTTGGTCGATGGCGCTGGCGGATCGAGCAGGGCAGCGAGATGGGCCGCCCGAGCCGCATTCTTGCCGAGGCCGAGCGCACCGCAGATGATCTTTCGATTCGCATCGCGGGAGAGGCAGTGATCGTGGGAAGCGGCACGCTGCACCTGTCAGACTGATGATCACCAGATTGGGAGCCACCATGAAACCCTTCTCCATCCTGCTGATTCGCCTGCTGGGGCTGTATCTCTTCCTGAACACGCTTTTCGTCATCCTTCCGGCGCTGCTGGGTCCCAACGCTGGTGAGCTCTGGTCGGCCGAGCTGCTGCCGGTGCTGATCGCTACGCTGGCGGTACCGCTGGTGGGCGGCGTGCTGCTGTGGAGCTTCGCCGGCCGGTTGGCGGGGAAACTGCATGGCGGCGGCGAGGCCGATGTTCGGATCAACGACCATGACCTGGTGCGTGCCGGCACCTTCCTGATCAGCGTCTATCTGGTGGTGCGTCATCTCGGCCTGCTGGTGGGGCGCTATGCGAGCTCGGGTGACGTGGCCTATGGCGCCCTGGTCGTGGTGGTCGCGGGCCTTGGCATGATGCTGGGCGGAGGGGCTCTCGCGGTGCTTTACCGCCGGGTCAAGTATCTGGGGGCAGGCCACTAGCGAAGGGCGAAAGCTGCGGGGTCGAGGTGAGGGGCGGGGTGTCCTGATATCCCCTTCAGGCGTGATAGCGCAGCTTGGCGATCAGGCTGGCATCGTCGTTGATCTTGTATCCGTTGGCAGTCGGTAAAAATAAAAAGCAGGAAACATGCCAGATATAATGTGATTGCTGTATATCCATTGATTCGCAGCAAGATCATCTGGACAGCTCCTTATATGTCGCTTAATGCATTAAGACTAAAGGCTAATATCCTGCCATTTATTTCTAGAGATAGAAGAAATTCCCGATAATAAACTAGGTTTCCTATCGTATACTTCCTCGCATCCTGGCGGGTGAGCGGCCCTGGCTGCCTGTTCTGCACCGTGGCAGCTCGCAACGCTGGCCAGAAACAGTTCATGGCTTCCGGTCGCCTCTGGGCGCCGGGGCCCGTTGTATATAGTGAGGTATCGAGATCATGACCAAACAGCCCTTCCTGATCGCCATGACCTTCATGTCGATCATCATCGGCGGCGGCTTCGCCTCCGGTCAGGAGGTCCTGCAGTTCTTCACCGGCTACGGCCTGATCGGCGTGGCCGGCACCCTGGTCAGCGGGCTGCTGTTCGCCTTTCTGGGCATGCAGATCGCGCGCATGAGTTCGAGCATGCAGGCACGTTCCCACAAGGAGGTGCTGGTGGCGCTCTTCGGCCGTCGGGCCGGGCTTGCCATCGACCTGGTGCTCTCCTTCTTCCTGTTTGGCGTGGGCGTGGTGATGCTCGCCGGCAGCGGTTCCATCTTCGCCCAGCAGTACGGCATGCCGCCGCTGTTCGGCGGCGTGCTGCTCAGCGTGCTGGTGGTCGCCACCCTCTGCCTGCGGGTGCGCGGCATCATCAACCTGATCAGCGCCATCATGCCGGTGCTGCTGCTGCTGGTGATGACCATCACCGTCTACTCCTTCTTCTCCAGTGATGCCTCCCTGGAGTCGCTGAACGCCGCCTCGGGCGAGTTCGCCACTATCAGCGACGGCTGGCCGGTTTCCCACTGGTTCATCGGCGCATTGCTCTACGCCTCCTTCAACATCGCGGTGGGCTTCCCGATGCTGTCGGTGATCGGCGGGCTGACCTCGGATACCCGCCAGGCGGCGTTGGGCGGCATCCTGGGCGGCGTGGGCCTGGGCGTGCTGATCTTCCTGCTCAATGTGGGACTCTTTGCCAACCTCGACCGCCTGGTGGGCGTCGAGATGCCGTCGCTGATGCTGGCCAGTGCGCTCTCGCCGGTCGTGGCATTGCTCATGTCCCTGGCCCTGATCTGCATGATCTACAGCACCGCAGTGGGCATGTTCTTCGCCTTCACCGCCCGTTTCGCCGCGCCCGAGACCTCCCGCTTCAAGGTGCTGAGCGTGATCTTCACCGCGGTGGGCCTGGTGCTCAGCCAGTTCGGCTTCAGCGCGCTGATCGGCACCGTCTATCCGATGCTCGGCGTGGTCGGCCTGATCCTGATCCTCGCCCTGGGCTACCGCTGGCATCTCTCGCGTCGCGAGGCCAAGGCGCAGCTGGCGAGCACCGCCAACCGCCGATAGCGCTGGCTCCTGGCACTCCAGGAGGTGCCGGGGGCTGGTTGCGGTCAGTTCTTCCCTCGGCGAGAAAGGCCGGCCACGGGCAACCGTGGCCGGCCTTATTCACATCTGGAGAACAGGTCGAGTATCCGGCATGGGAAGCGTGGCCACTGCGGGTCTATCCGGTGGCCGCGGGTTCAATCAGATGCCGGTGATCAGGAAGTCGACGGCGGCCATGATGCGGTCGAGGTACGGCTGGATGCTGCGCGAGCACCTGACCGACTGAAGTGTCCGGTTGGATCCGTTACCTTCGCCCGCTGGCCCCTTCCCCGAATTAGTGGCAGGCTGAGGGAATATCGGACCCACCCTGCCGAGAGAGTGGGGGAGTCGCGCTCAGGCAATCCGGGAACGGGTACCACCTATGCAGGGACCACCAGGCCGCGGGGATGGCGGCAGCGCCGGGCAGGATGCCGGCGGCAACTTCGCCTTTCTGGCCGGCCACGACCCAGTCTTTCTCGAGCTCGCCGCCAGCGCCGAGCGCGCCTTCAGTCACGACCCCAACACCACCCTGATCAAGCTGCGTCAGCTCGGCGAGGCCATGGCTCAGGACATCGCCGCTCGCCTCGGCATCGAGGTGGACGAGCGTACCGGCCAGCGCGACCTCCTCTATCGCATCGACAGCGCCCTGGGCCTCGACCCCACGGTGCGCGAGCTCTTCCACACCCTGCGCATCGAAGGCAATCGCGCCACCCACCAGTTCCGCACCCAGCACCGCGAGGCGATCCAGGGGCTCAAGGTCGCCCGCAGCCTGGCGGTCTGGTTTCATCGCGCCTTTGCCGACCCCGACTTCAAGCCCGGTGCCTTTCGCCCGCCGCAAGACCCCAGCCGTGAGCTGCGCGAGCTCCAGGCCCAGATGGCGCGCCTGCAGGGCGAGCTGGTTACTGCCACCGAGCAGGCCGATGCCCAGCGCCAGCTGGCCGAGCTGGAAGCCCGCGAGAAGCAGGAGTACGCCGAGCTGGCCGAAGCCATGGACGAGGAGGCCCGCGCCTTGGCCGAGCAGTCGCGGGCCCAGCAGGCCGAACTCGAGCGCCGCGAGCGGGAGTTCCAGCGGCGCCTGGCGGAGCAGGCCCGAGAGGGTGTCGAGGGCGAGCCGCCCCGGGCGCTGCGCCGGCGGGTCGGCCAGGCCGACCGGGCCCTCAACGCCCAATTGGGCCTGGATGAAGAGCTCACCCGCCTGCTGATCGACCAGCAACTGCAGGAGGCCGGCTGGGAGGCCGATACCCTGGAACTCACCTGGCAGAAGGGCGTGCGCCCCGAGGCCGGCCGGACCCTCGCCATCGCCGAGTGGGAGCTGCCCAACGGCCAGCGCGCCGACTATGTGCTGTTCCACGGGCTGGTGCCTATCGGCGTGGTGGAGGCCAAGCGCCAGAACATCGACGTGGCCGGCAAGCTTGCCCAGGCGGAGCGCTACGCCCGTGGCTTCGACCGGCGCGGCTTTGCCGGCGGCATCACCCCGGCGTGGGCGGAGGAGGGGCGCACCGTCGCCTGGCCCGACGACGCCGAGGGCCATTACCATGTGCCCTTCGTCTTCTCTTGCAACGGCCGGCCCTACCTGCCGCAGCTGGCCGAGAAGTCCGGCATCTGGTTCCGCGACGTGCGCGAGCCCGGCAACCTGGCCCGGGCGCTGCCGCACTTCCACAGCCCGGAAGGCCTGCTCGACCGCCTCAAGCGCAGCCGTGCCCTGGCCGAGCAGCGCCTGCGCGAGGAAGGCTTCGGCTACCTGCGCCTGCGCGACTATCAGGAGAGCGCCATTCGCGCCGTGGAGGCCGCCCTGGAGGCGGGCGCGCCCTGTGCGCTGCTGGCCATGGCCACCGGCACCGGCAAGACCCGCACCATCATCGGCCTGATCTACCGCTTCCTGAAGACCGAGCGCTTCCGCCGCGTGCTCTTCCTGGTGGATCGCACCGCCCTGGGCCAGCAGGCCCAGGACGCCTTCGACGAGGCGCCGCTGGAGCAGAACCATACGCTTTCACAGATCTACAACGTCGCCACCCTGGGCGATATGGCCGCCGAGGCTGAGACCCGGGTGCAGGTCGCCACGGTGCAGGCCATGGCGCGGCGGCTCTTCATGGCCGATGCCCCGCCGCCGGTGGACGCTTATGACTGCATCATCGTCGACGAGGCCCACCGCGGCTATACCCTGGACCAGGAGATGACCGAGGGGGAACTGGCCACCCGCGACGCCGGCCAGTACCTCTCCCGCTACCGCCGCGTGCTTGACCACTTCGACGCCGTGCGCATCGGGCTCACCGCCACCCCGGCCAGGCACACCAGTGAGATCTTCGGCCGCCCGGTCTTCACCTACTCCTACCGGGAGGCGGTGGCCGACGACTGGTTGATCGACCATGAGCCGCCGATCCGCTACGAGACCCTGCTCAGTCAGAAGGGCATCCACTTCGCGAAGGGCGAGACGGTCAGCCTGATCGATGCGCGCACCGGCGAGGTGGAGAGCGCCGAGTTGGAGGATGAGCTCGACTTCGAGATCGAGGCCTTCAACCGGCGGGTGATCGCGCCGGAGTTCAACCGCGTGATCTGCGAACAGCTGGCTCGGGAGCTCGACCCCTTCGGCGAGGAGAAGACGCTGATCTTCTGCGCCACCGACCTGCACGCCGACATGGTCAAGCGGCTGCTCGACGAGGCCTTCCACGCCCACTACGGCGACGCCTACCGCCAGGCCGCGGTGGCCAAGATCACCGGCAAGGCGGACAGGGTCGACGACCTGATCCGCCGCTACAAGAACGACAAGTACCCCAACATCGCCATCACCGTGGACCTGCTCACCACCGGCATCGATGTGCCGCGCATCTGCCACCTGGTGTTCCTGCGCCGGGTGAAGTCGCGGATCCTCTATGAGCAGATGATCGGCCGCGCCACCCGTCGCTGCGACGAGATCGGCAAGACGGTGTTCACCATCTACGACCCGGTGGATCTCTACGCCGCCCTCGCCGAGGTCAACACCATGCAGCCGCTGGTCAAGGACCCCGGCGTGACCCTGGAGCAGCTGCACGAGGAGCTCAGCGACCCGGAGCAGTTGGCGCGGGCCCTGGAGGCCCCCGGCCAGGCGGCCGGAGAGAGCCACGCCGATGACGTCCTCGACCAGTACAGCCAGATGCTGATGCGGGTGATGCGCAAGGCCACCAAGCGTGCCGAAGGGCGCGACGACCTGCGCCAGCAGTTGGAGGCGCTGGAGCAGAGCTGGGGCGTGGCGCCGGAGAGGCTCCACCAGCACCTGCGCGAGCTGGGTCCCCAGGCCGCGGCCAGCTTCCTGCACCAGCATGCCGGCCTGCTCGGTCAGGTGGCCGAGGTGAAGGCGCTGCTCGGCAGCGAGCGCCTGCCGCTGATCTACGAGGGCGCCGACGAGTTCAAGAAGCGCACCCAGGACTACGGCGTGCACGAGAAGCCCGCCGACTACCTGGAGAGCTTCGAGGCCTTCATTCGCGAGCGGCTCAACGACTCAGTGGCGCTGGGCGTGGTAGTCAATCGTCCCCGGGACCTCACCCGCGGGACCTTGAAGGAGGTGCGCCTGCTGCTCGATGGCGCCGGCTACAGCGAGGCCCGGCTGGAGAGTGCCTGGCGCAACGCCACCAACCAGGAGATCGCCGCCAGCATCGTTGGGCATATCCGCCGCGCCGCCCTGGGCGAGGCTTTGGTGCCTTTCGAGCAGCGGGTGCGCGACGCCATGCAGCGCATCTACGCCCTGCACGGCTGGACCCCCGCCCAGCGCAAGTGGCTCGACCGCCTGGCCAGGCAGCTTACCCACGAGGTGGTGCTCGACCGCGACTTCATTCACCAGCGCTTTGCCGAGCAGGGGGGAATCAAGCGCCTGGATGCCGTGCTCGACCATCACCTCGACGAGGTGCTCGAGGCCCTCAACGACGCCCTCTGGGAAGCGAGCTGATATGTTTACGAAATGCCGTTTTTTCGACACGTCCCGCGAATATGTCGATGGCATCGACATGACAGCCACTGTGGAGCGGCACGAAGTTAAAATAGCGGCAGGCCTTATTTTAATTTCAGGCCTAAATTAAAATAACGCGCGACGCTATTTTACCCAAGCCCGTTTTCGAGCGGTGAGGTGGAGCCCCAATGGAACGCGGACTCACAGGCCACTATGTAGACAGCATCGCCGGCGGCATGCGGTGTCAGGCCTTCATCCCCGACCCGCTGCCGCCACGGCCGGCGCTGGCGCTGGATGGCAAACTGCAGAGCCGCATCAATCAGGCGATGCTGGCGCTGGGTCGTCTCGACGCCATCAGTACTTTGCTGCCGGATGCATCACTCTTCCTCTACAGCTATGTGCGCAAGGAAGCCGTCATGTCGTCCCAGATCGAGGGCACCCAATCCTCGCTCAGCGACCTGATGCTCTACGAGATGGAGGGCATGCCGGGCGTTCCCATGGACGACGTGCAGGAAGTCTCCTGCTACGTGAACGCGCTGATGCTGGGCGTGCAGCGCATCCGCGAGGGCTTTCCCATCAGTCATCGCGTGGCGATGGAAATGCACACGGCGCTGATGACCTCCGGGCGCGGTATAAACCGCGGGCCAGGGGAGTTTCGCAGTAACCAGGTGTGGCTGGGTGGGCACCGCCCCGATGAAGCGGTCTTCGTGCCGCCTCCGCCCCATCAGTTGGCCGAGTGCTGGGCGGCGCTGGAGCGTTTCATCAACGACATGCCCGAGGCCACCGACCCGCTGATCAAGGCCGCCCTGACCCACGTGCAGTTCGAGACCATCCACCCCTGCATGGATGGTAATGGGCGCTTGGGTCGCCTGCTGATTCCGCTGATCCTGGTCGAGTCGGGCATCCTCAACGAGCCCTTGCTCTACCTCTCGGTATTCTTCAAGAAGCATCGCCAGGTCTACTACGAGCGCCTGCAGCAGGTGCGGGTCACCGGCGACTGGGAGGCCTGGCTGCTGTTCTTCGTGGACGCCGTGGCTGAGACCGCCAATCAGGCGGTTGCAACAGCTCGGCGGCTTAACCAGCTGCGCGAGCAGGATAAGGTGCGAGTGGCCGAGCTCGGCCGCCAGGCAGGGTCGGCGGGGCTGCTGCTCGACGCGCTCTTCCAGCAGCCCATCGCTAATGTCGCCCACTTGAGTGAACGCACCGGGCTGACGCCTGCCACTGTAGGGCGTGTGCTGACCCCCCTCGAAGACACCCTTGGCATCGTCCACGAGCTCACCGGACAGAAACGCAACCGGATCTACGCCTACCGGACCTACATCGACATACTCAATCAGGATCCCTCATGACCCAGAACGACATCGTCCAGAAGCTGTGGAACCTCTGCGATGTGCTGCGCGACGACGGCATCAACTACTCCGATTACGTCACCGAACTGGTGCTGCTGCTGTTCATCAAGATGGAGTACGAGAACACCCAGGCCGGGCTGCTCAACGCCCACGCCCTGCCCGAGGGCGCCCGCTGGCCGGACCTCACCGGGCGCTCGGGGCTTTCACTGCTCAACTACTACAAGCAGATGCTGCTCGACCTCTCCAAGAGTAGCGACCGGCTGATCGCCGCCATCTACGCCGACGCCCAGACCCGCCTGCGCGAGCCGCGCCACCTGGAGCAGCTGATCCGCGACCTGGACCGCATCGACTGGTTCAGCGCCCAGAAGGATGGCCTGGGCGACCTCTACGAGGGGCTGCTGGAGAAGAACGCCAACGAGACCAAGTCCGGCGCCGGCCAGTACTTCACGCCCCGCGCCCTGATCAACGCCATGGTGCGCTGCCTGCGCCCCCGGCCCGGCGAGGTGATCCAGGACCCCGCCGCCGGTACCGCGGGCTTCCTGATCGCCGCCGATGCCTACATCAAGCAGCAGACCGATGAACACTTCGACCTCGACGCCAAGGCCCAGGCCTTCCAGAAGCTCAAGGCCTTCGTCGGCATCGAGCTGGTGCCCGGCACCCGCCGCCTGGCGCTGATGAACTGCCTGCTGCACGGCATGGAGGGCGACGACGAGGGCGTGGTGCACCTGGGCAACGCCCTGGGCGAGGCCGGCAAGGCGCTGCCTCGTGCCGATGTGATCCTCGCCAATCCGCCCTTCGGCACCGCCAAGGGCGGCGAGGCCAGCATCACCCGCGACGACCTCACCTACCGCACCAGCAACAAGCAGCTCGCCTTCCTGCAGCATATCTACCGCGGGCTCAAGCCCGGCGGCCGCGCCGCCGTGGTGCTGCCCGACAACGTGCTGTTCGAGGCCGGGCAGGGCACCGAGATCCGCCGCGACCTGATGGAGAAGTGTCACCTGCACACCCTGCTGCGGTTGCCCACCGGCATCTTCTACGCCCAGGGCGTGAAGACCAATGTGCTGTTCTTCACCCGCGGCGCCGCCGAGAACCCCCATCAGGACGAGGGCTGCACCGACGACGTGTGGGTGTATGACCTGCGCACCAACATGCCGAGCTTCGGCAAGCGCACCCCCTTCACCGAGGCGCACCTCACGCCCTTCGAGCGCTGCTACAACCCGGCGGGCAGTGACGCCCTGGGCGAGCAACTGGCCGCCCGGGAGGAGGGCGACTGGAGCTTTGGCGCCGAAGAGATTGAAACCGCGAATTCAACCAAGAGTACCGCCGGGGCCGATGAGGCGAATGCGGGGGTTGGCGTCGTTGATGAAGAGCGGCTGCAGACCTCCCGCTGGCGCAAGTTCAGCCGCGAGTGGATCCGCGACACCAAGGGCGACTCGCTGGATATCAGCTGGCTCAAGGACGCCGACAGCCTCGCCGCCGAGAACCTGCCCGAGCCCGACGTGCTCGCCGCCGAGGCGATGAGCGAGCTCACCGAAGCCCTGCGCGAACTCGATGGCCTGATGGCCGCCCTCGGCAGCCAGGATGAGGCCGCCGCCCAGAAGCGGCTGCTGGCCGACGCGCTGGGGCTTGGGGATGACGCCGCAAGCGATGAGGTGAAGGCATGAGCGAGCGGGTATTGCCGGAGGGGTGGGTGGAAACCACGCTTGGTCAGGTTGTGGAGTATGGCAAGGCGGAAAAGGCGACCCGTGAGCAGGTTGATGACGATACCTGGGTGCTCGAACTGGAGGATATCGAGAAATCCTCCTCGAGAATTATACAGCGCCTGAATTTCAGCGAGCGTCAGTTCAAGAGTACAAAGAACCGCTTCAAAAAGGGGGATGTTCTCTATGGCAAGCTGCGTCCCTACCTTGAAAAGGTCGTGATTGCTGACCGGGATGGAGTTTGCACCACCGAAATCGTACCGCTTGACGCACGCCCTCACCTGGATAATCGATACCTTTTCTACTGGCTGAAGTCGTTGGACTTCCTCTCCTATGTCAATGAAGTGGGGTATGGCGTCAATATGCCTCGCCTGGGGACAAAGGAAGGAAAGGGAGCCCCATTCGTTCTGGCGCCGAAGGCAGAGCAGAAAGTCATCGCCGATAAGTTGGATGAGCTGCTGGCGCAGGTCAACAACCTGAAAGCCCGCCTGGATGCCATTCCCGCCATCCTCAAGCGGTTTCGCAAGTCCGTGCTGGCAGCGGCGGTGAGTGGAGGATTGACGGAGGGATGGCGGCAAACTCACAAAAAAAAGCAGTGGGTGTTTCGTCCGTTAGGCGAACACCCTGTTGATGTTCAGATTGGCCCGTTTGGAAGTTTGCTTCATAAATCAGACTATGTGCATGGTGGCGTTCCGCTTGTCAACCCAATGCATATTAATGACGGGGCGGTGACGCCATCGCAGAGTATGACGTTAACAGAAGGGAAGGCAAAAGAGCTCTCAAGGTATTCTCTTAGGGTGGGCGATGTAGTGCTCGGGCGAAGAGGTGAAATGGGGAGGTCTGCCGTAATACAAGGAAGTCAGCCTCTATTGTGTGGCACCGGATCTCTGTTCTTAAGGCCTGATGTGTCACGGATATCCTCTTGTTTTTTATCTCTATTTTTGCGCTCTCCTAAGGCAGTCTATGCGTTAGAGGCTGGGTCGGCAGGGTCTACCATGGTCAACCTCAATCAAAAAGTATTGAAGGGAGTTCCGTATCCTGATGTGGAGCTCGAAGAGCAAGAGGAAATCGTCCACCGCGTCGACCAGCTCTTCGCCTTCGCCGACCAGATCGAACAGCAGGTCGCGAACGCCCAGGCCCGCGTCGACAAACTGACCCAGTCCATCCTCGCCAAGGCCTTTCGCGGCGAACTCACCGCCGAATGGCGTGCCGCCCATCCCGAGCTGATCGGCGGCGAGCATTCCGCCGCGGCGCTGCTGGAGCGGATCAAGGCGGAGAAGGCGAAGCAGAAGCCAACGAAGACACGGCGGGGCGGCAGAAAGGCAACGGTGACACCATGACGCGACACAACGAGACAACGCTGCTTGCCGACGAGCAGCTCATGCGGCTCGCCGGCGAGGCCGCCTTCGAGCGTGGCGTGGCCTATTTCCGCCAGGGGCAGGTGCTGGGCTGGAGCCGGCAGGGGAATACCGTCACCGCCCAGGTCGCGGGCAGCGAGAGCTATCGGGTGACCCTGCATCTCAATCCCCGTGGCCTGGAGGGCGGCTGTGACTGTCCGGCCTCCGAGGGCATCGATTTCTGCAAGCACTGCGTGGCCACCGCCCTGGTCTATCGGGCGGAACAGGAGGAGCAGCAGCGCTTGATGGCGGGAGGAGAGCGTGGCCGCCTGCTCGCCTACCTGCAACAGTTGGATAAGGCCTCGTTGGTGGAGGCGCTGGCCGAGTTGATCGAGGAAGATTCGGTGCGACGGCACCAGTGGTCGCTGCGCGCCGATGCGGTGCTCGGTGTACTCGATCACAAGGCCCTGAAGAAGCGCATCACCGCGGCCTTTCCGCTAAAGCGCCACCTGCATCGCTATGGCCAGGTGCGGCCCTATTTCGCCAAGGCGGAGGCGGTGGTCGACCAGCTTGTCGAGCAGGCGCCGCAGTTGCCGCCCGATACCTGCCTGACCCTGGTGGAGTACGCCCTGTCGCGCCTGGCCAGAGCGCTCGAGACCATCGACGATTCCGGCGGCTTTCGCTTCCACTGCGAAGAGACGCTGCAGAGGTTGCACGTGCAGGCCGCCCAACGGCTCGACTGGCCCGGCGAGAAGCTCGCAGCCCACCTCTACGAGATCGCCTTCGGGGAAAGTCATGATCTCTACCCGAAGATTCCCGATGCCTACACCGAGGCCCTGGGCAGCAAGGGGATGGCGGCTTACCTGGCCCTGCTGCAGCGGGTCTGGGATGCCTTGCCGAGCCTGACCGCCGAGGCGCAGTGGTCGGAGCAGTTCCGCTACCGGCGGCTGCGCGAGCCCCTGCTGAAGCGCGCCGAGGCGCACGGCGATGTCGCCACCATCCTGGCGCTGCATCAGAAGAGCGCCACCGGGGTGCAGGACTACCTGAAGATCGCTGAGCTGTGCATCGCGCACGACGCCTGGGATCAGGTGGAGCTGTGGCTGGCCCGGGCGGCCAAGGCCGAGGACAAACGCTACCCTCACTGGCGGCGCGAGCGCGAGCGGTTGCAGATACGCCTGCTGCTGCATCGCGGCGAAGCCGAAAAGGCGGGGCAGCTCCAGTGGCAGATCTACCAGCAGACGCAGCAGCTGGAGGATTACCGACAACTGCTCGCACTGGCCGATGAGCATGGCCTGGCCACCGATTATTGGCAGCGTGTCCACGATTGGCTCAGGGAGGAGATCGACCAGGCGCCGGAGGCGCCCTGGGGCTATGCGCCGAAGGTGGTCAATAGCCTGCTGGAGATCTACCTCTACGAGAACCGTCTGGAGGAGGCGCTGGCATTCAGCTCGGACCGACCGGTGGCCGCTGGCCTGCTGCTGAAGCTGGCCCAGCAGCTGGGCAACCCGGACCAGAGCCTGCCGCTCTATGTTCGCCTGGCCCGCAGCGAAGTGCGCAACACCGACAACAGGAGCTACCGCAGCGCCATCGCCCAGCTTCGTGAGCTGCATGGCACGCTCGAAACCCTGGAGCAGCAGCGGGCATTTGCCGCGGCGCTGGAAGAGTTGCGCACCGAATTCAGACAGAAACGCAACTTCATCAAGTGGCTGAACGAGGCCTTTCCGCCATGAAACCCTTCTCCATCCTGCTGATTCGCCTGCTGGGGCTGTATCTCTTCCTGAACACGCTTTTCGCTATCCTTCCGGCGCTGCTGGGTCCCAACGCTGGTGAGCTCTGGTCGGCCGAACTGCTGCCGGTGCTTATCGCCACGCTGGCGGTACCCATGGTGGGCGGCGTATTGCTGTGGTGCTTCGCCGGCCGCCTGGCGGAGCGGCTGCATGGTGCAGGGGGAGTGGGTGATGGGGCGAGCGGCCGCATCCCGGACAACGACCTGGTGCGTGCCGGCACCTTTCTGATCGGTACCTACCTGGTGGTGCGGCATATCGGCATGCTGGTGGGGGCCTATTCGACCTCCGGCGCCGTGGCCTATGACGCCCTGTTCATGGTGGTGGCGGGTCTCGGCATGATGCTGGGCGGTGGTGCTCTCGCGACGCTCTACCGCAGGGTCAAGTATCTGGGGGTGGGCCGGTAGGCCGGCCATGGTGAAGCCCGCTGGCCGGGTCAGATGCCCGTCACCAGGAAATCGACGGCGGCGATGATCTGGTCACGATACCGGCCGAGATCATGTACCGCCTTACCGAGACGCTTCCTTTCCATCCCGGCGAGCTCCTGCGTCAAGGCGATATAGCGTTCGTCGTCGATCTCGATACTGGGGTTCAGGTGGGAGATTTGCAGGCTTTCGGCTTGAGCCGCAGGGCTGAGTGGCACGACCACGGTGGTGCGGAGCTCGCCGAGCAGGTTGCTCTGTATATCGAGAAGGTAGGGGTAACGATGCCGCGAGGCTGGATTCCGGTTCTCGTAGGCGTGGAACTGGGCCATCAGAACTGCCGTTCGCCATCGCCGAAGGTGCCGTGATCTTCCACGGTCCGATTGTAGGCTTGGATGGCCGTGGCATTTTCCCGCCTCCACTGTTCCTGCTGTTCGGTACGCACCGTTTCTGTCAGCGCCCTCTCGAAGGTGGCCGAGAGGTTGATCCCCAGTTGCCTTGCGCGTTGGAGCAGGTCGCTGTTGATGCTGACATTGGTGGCCTTCTTGGGTGCCGTGACGTCGAAGAGTGGCGACATGCTGCGATCTCTCGTCGAGATGGGCGATGCGTATAGCGTATGCGCATCATGGTTGTGCGGCAAGGCATGCTCAGCGTGGCGGATTGCCCGGGCATTCATTCCCGTTCATCACGCGTCGCGCGCAGCAGCACCCGGTCCATGCCGCGGGTGCTGAGTACCCGCCGGAGGGCGGCGAAGAGGTGGGTGGGCAGGGTCACCGCGTAGCGGGGCCTGGGTCGCGGGTGCTCCAGGGCGTGGATCAGCTTGGCCACCACCGCCTCGGGGCCCAGGGTGAAGGGGCCCTTGCCGTCCTGGCTGGCCAGGCGCGCCTCCACCTTGTGGTAGGTCTCGGCGTGGGCGCTGTGCTCGGGGTCGATGTTGGCCCGGAAGGCGCGGTGCGCGTTCTCGCGGAAGCGACTGGTGATGGGGCCGGGCTGGATCAGGCTGACGTGGATGCCGCTGCCGGCGAGCTCCTGGCGCAGGGTGTCGGTGAGGCCTTCGAGGGCGAACTTGGAACAGACGTAGGCACCACGGTAGGGCAGGGCGGCGAACCCCAGCACCGAGCTGTTGTGCACGATGCGCCCGTGCCCCTGGGCGCGCATCATCGGCAGTACCCGGGTGGTGAGCTCGTGGGTGCCGAGCAGGTTGGTCTCGAGCTGCTGCCTCAGCACCTCCCGGGAGAGGTCCTCCACCGCACCGGGCTGGCCGTAGGCGCCGTTGTTGAACAGCGCTGTCAGGCGGCCGCCGGTGCGCTCTGCCACCTCAGCGACCGCTGCCTCGATGGAGGCGCTGCTGTCCAGGTCCAGCGCCAGCGCCTCCAGGCCCTCCTCCCGCAGCCGGGCCACGTCCGCCTCGCGCCTGGCGGTGGCGAAGACCCGCCAGCCACGCTCTGCCATGGCGTGGGCCGCAGCGTGCCCGATCCCGCTGGAGCAGCCGGTGATCAGCAGGCTGCGCGACGTGTGCGAGGCGGGAGCTGGCATGCGGGTCTCCTCTCTGCCCTGGGGGCGGGTTGGGGGCTTCGACCATAGGGCGCGAGAGCCGATTCGGCAAGATGGTTGTCACCCGCATCGGTCACGGGGCGGCGGGTGGGCACGCGGGACGGTAAGGGCGGCGGCCGCATGGCGGCTCGCCGTTACAGGAGCTCCCGGGTCGCCTCCATCACCCGGCCGTCCACGCTGCGCTGGACCTTGTCCTCGATATCTGCGAGCAGCGCCTCCACCCTGGGGCCCTCGTTGGCCACCGCCACGAAGGTCCACTCGCTCGCCTCCAGCCGGTCGTGTTCGCCGCTCTCGCAGACCGCCACCGCCGGGTTGCGCCCGAAGCGTTCGTGGAGGCCACCCATGCGCTGGCGCTTCTCCTTCAGCGAGCGGCAGCCGGGCAGCGAGATGTGCAGCGTGAGAATCCCCATATGCATGCTGATCCCTCCTTCGTCCCTTTCCTGACCTGGATCATGTTCCTGCTCCGTCCGAGTGTCTATCCTTCCTTGGCACAACATATGGTGTTTGAAAATTTAACAGACACCATATATGGATAATCGGCCAGTGAAGGAACACCCATGCAACGCCAGCCGACCGGCGCCGTCAACGTCGCCTCGACGGTCAACGAATACCTGCAGCGCGCCGACTGGCGCGTCAACGCCAACGCCAACCAGGGCTACTCCCTGGGCGGGCTGATCCTCAACGCCTCGGGCAAGCTGATCGCCAACTACTGGCTGGATGAAGTCTATCCCGCCGCGGTAGGCGAGGCCCACCGGGAGGGCGACCTGCATATCCACGACCTGGACATGCTCAGCGGCTACTGCGCTGGCTGGTCGCTGCGCCAGCTTCTGATCGAGGGCTTCAACGGCGTGCCGGGCCGGGCGGAGAGCGCGCCGCCCCGGCACCTCACCAGCGCCCTGGGGCAGATGGTCAACTTCCTCGGCACCCTGCAGAACGAGTGGGCCGGCGCCCAGGCGTTCAGCTCCTTCGATACCTATCTCGCCCCCTTCGTGCGCCACGACGCCCTCGACTACCCGGCGGTGAAGCAGGCGGTGCAGGAGTTCATCTACAACCTCAACGTGCCGTCGCGCTGGGGCAGTCAGACCCCCTTCACCAACCTCACCTTCGACTGGACCTGCCCGGCGGACCTGTGCGATCAGGTGCCGATCATCGGCGGCGCGGAGCAGCCCTTCACCTACGGCGAGCTGCAGGCCGAGATGGACCTGCTCAACCGCGCCTACCTGGAGGTGATGGAGGAGGGCGACTGCCAGGGGCGGGTGTTCACCTTCCCGATCCCCACCTACAACATCACCCCGGACTTCCCCTGGGAGAGCGACAACGCCGAGCGGCTCTTCGCGCTCACCGCCAAGTACGGGCTGCCCTACTTCCAGAACTTCCTCAACTCGGACCTGGAGCCGCACATGGTGCGCTCCATGTGCTGCCGGCTGCAGCTCGATCTCAGCGAGCTGCTCAAGCGCGGCAACGGCCTGTTCGGCAGCGCCGAGCAGACCGGCTCGCTCGGCGTGGTGACCATCAACTGCGCGCGCCTGGGGTATCGCTTCGCCGGCGATCGCACGGGGCTCTTCGAGGAGCTGGACCGGCTGCTTGCGCTCGGCCGCGACAGCCTGGAGATCAAGCGCGGCTGCATCCAGCAGTGGATGGACGACGGCCTCTACCCCTACAGCCGTCGCTATCTGGGCACCCTGCGCAACCATTTCTCCACCCTGGGGGTGAACGGCCTCAACGAGATGGTGCGCAACTTCTTCGAGGACCGCTTCGATATCGCCAGCCCCGAGGGGCAGCGGCTGGCCATCGAGCTGCTGGAGCATGTGCGCGAGCGGATGCGCGAGTTCCAGGCGGCCACCGGCCACCTCTACAACCTGGAGGCGACCCCGGCGGAGGGCACCACCTACCGCTTCGCCAAGGAGGACCAGAAGCGCTACCCCGCCATCCTCCAGGCGGGCACGCCGGACTCTCCCTACTACACCAACTCCAGCCAACTGCCGGTGGGCTATACCGACGACCCCTTCGAGGCGCTGCTGCACCAGGATCCGCTGCAGACCCGCTACACCGGCGGCACCGTACTGCACCTCTACATGGGGGAGCGGCTCTCCTCGCCGGCGGCCTGCCGCAAGCTGGTGCAGGCCGCGCTCTCCCGCTTTCGCCTGCCCTATCTCACCGTGACGCCGACCTTCTCGATCTGCCCGGTGCACGGCTACCTGGCTGGCGAACATGAGTTCTGCCCGAAGTGCGACGACGCCCTTCTGGCAAAACGCGCCCAGGCCGACGCCACGGCCTGAGGCCTTTCCCCGCAATACCACCAACCTGAAAAGGAGCATCCCATGCGTCATAGCATCGAGAGCCTGCCCAGCGAAGAGCGCCAGCGCTGCGAGGTCTGGACCCGGGTGATGGGCTATCACCGCCCCGTCAGCCAGTTCAACCGCGGCAAGCAGTCCGAGCACCGCGAGCGCCGCCACTTCAGCGAGCAGGCCGCCACCTCCTGACCCACCGCCACGCCGAGCGCCTCCCTCCAGAGCGCATCTCTCCAGAGCGCTTCCCTCTAGAACGCTTCCCTCTAGAACGAAAGGGGGCGGGCGCTCGGCCGGATGACCGCCATGCCCCATCCTGAATCTCACCGGCCGCGGCTGCCCGTGGCCGGCCTCACCCCCATGACCACCCTGGACTACCCGGACCACCTGGCCTGTGTGGTGTTCCTGCAGGGCTGCCCGCTGCGCTGCGGCTATTGCCACAACCCCGGGATGCTCGAGCCGCGCGGCGCCGAGACCGGCGAGTGGGCCGAGGTGGAGGCCTTCCTGGCCAGGCGCCGGGGGCTGCTCGACGGCATCGTCTTCAGCGGCGGCGAGCCGACCCTGCATGCCGACTTGCCCGTTGCCGCCGCCCGGGCTCGTGCGCTCGGCTTCAAGGCGGGGCTGCATACCGCCGGGGTCTACCCGCGGCGCCTGGCCCAGACGCTGCCGCACCTGGAGTGGGTGGGGTTGGACGTGAAGGGCCCGGCGGCGCGCTTCGATGCCATCGTTGGCCGCCCCGGCCTGGCCGCCGCCCATGCCGAGAGCCTCGAGCTGTTGCTGAGAAGCGGTATCGACTTCGAGTGCCGTACCACCGTTCACTGGCGCGATCTCGACCTGGAGAGCCTGCGCCGTCTGGCCCGCGACCTCGCCGAGCGAGGTGTGCAGCGCTACGCCCTTCAGGTGGCCCGAGCCGGCCGCTGCCTCGACCCCGCCTACGCCCGCCCGGTGCCTGGCGCCCCGCCCCTCGGCGAACTGGAAGCGCTGATCGAGGCCCTGGCACCGGCCTTTGCGCGTCTGGAGCTCAGGGTGTGAGCTCCACCACCCGTCGCACGAGGCGAGCGCCTGGCCACGGCGGCGTGCGCGTGATGGCAAGAGCGGGGGTGGGCATGATCACCGGCCTGGGCGTCGATCTCTCGGGGGTGGCCGCGCCTCAGAAGCGATCCCAGTAGGGCGGGTCGCCGAAGTACCCCTCCAGGAACTCCACGAAGTGGCGCACCTTGCTGGCCAGCAGCTGGCGGTGGGCGTACACCGCATAGAGCCCGAGCGGTTCGGGCTCATGCTCGGGCAGGACGATGGCGAGCCGTCCCTGGCGGATGGCGTCGCCGGTCAGGAAGGTCGGCTGCAGGGCGATGCCGGCCCCGCCCATGGCGGCCTCCACCAGCACATCGCCGTTGTTGCTGGTCAGCCCGCTTCCCTCTCTCCCGCCTTCGCCGCTGCGCGGCAGCCACTTCAGCAGTGGTTCCTGATTCTCCTCCATGTAACGGTAGCGCAGGAAGCGATGCGCGGTGAGGTCCCGGGGCCGCTGGGGAGTGCCATGCTCCTTCAGGTAGCCCGGCGAGGCGCACAGCAGCAGGCGCACCGGCGCGATGCGCTTGGCGATCAGCGACGAGCTCTTCAGGCGCCCGATGCGCAGCGCGATATCGAACCCCTCCTCGAGGATGTCCACCTTGCGGTCGTTGAGTTGCAGGTCGATGCCCACGGCGGGGTGCGCCCGCTGGAAGTCGTTGATCAGCGGCGCCAGGTGGTGGATGGCGAACGACACCGGGGCGCTGATGCGCAGCCGACCGCGGGCCTGGCCCTGTAGCTCGCCGAGCGCGCTTTCCATGTCGTCGATCTCGGCCAGCACCTGCTCGGCGCGCTGGCGATAGGCGGCACCGGCCTCGGTCAGGTGGAGCCGGCGGGTGGTGCGGTTGAGCAGGCGCGCACCCAGGTGCTCTTCTAGTTGTGAGACGTACTTGCTGACCAGCTGCGGGGAGAGCGCCAGGCGCTCGGCCGCCCGGGTGAAGCTCCCCTCGGCGACCACGGTGACGAAGGCACGCATGGCATCGAGACGGTCCATGGCGGGGCTCCTGAAGGGAATAATCGATCATTATCAACATGGCGTAGATAATCATGCAACGCTAGCGCCCTTATTCCACTCATTGGGCGATAGTAAAGTTGCCTCATCGCTCGAGGCCACCCGGCGCCTCGGCTCTCCCCCGATACCCAGATGAGGACGACACCATGCAGCCCCAAGCGATGCAGCCCCAAACGATGCAGACCCAAGCGATGAAGACCCTGTTCGACACCACCGGCGGTTACGGCGCCCTGGCCCTGCGCGTGCCGATCGGCGTGATCCTCGCCGCCCACGGCGCCCAGAAGCTGTTCGGCTGGTTCGGCGGCTACGGCCTTGCGGGCACCGCCCAGTGGCTGGAGAGCATTGGCCTGGCGCCCGGCCTGCTGATGGCGCTGCTGGCCGGCGGCGCCGAGTTCTTCGGTGGCCTGGCGCTGCTGCTCGGGCTGCTGACCCGCCCCGCGGCGCTGGTCGCCGCCTTCACCATGCTGGTGGCCATCTTCAGCGTACATGTCGGCAACGGCCTGTTCATGGCCAATAACGGCTACGAGTTCGTCCTCGCCCTGCTGGCCGCCAGCGTGGCCCTGGCGCTGCAGGGGGCTGGCCGCTTCTCGCTGGACGGCCTGGTGGCAAAGCGGATGTGACTGCTCCCCGCCCTAGCGGGCGAGGCTTCCCACTTCTCAGGCAGCAACCGGCGACATGCCGGACTTACGCAAGCCTCCATGGGCAGAGACGGACAGCCCTTCCGCCTTCAACTTCACTATGCCTTGATGCTTGATATTCAGCGCCGCGTTAATGTCCCGGTCGTGGAGGGTATGGCAGGCAGGGCACTCCCACGACCGGATGTTTAACGGCATGGCGTCCACCTTGTGTTGACAGACATGGCAGGTCTTGGAGCTGGCAAACCACGGGTCGATCTTGACCAGATGCTTGCCCTGCTCCCTGGCCTTGTAGTCCAGCTTGGTCATCAAGGCATGCCAGGACGCATCGCCGATGTGCTTGGCGAGGCAGGTGTTTTTCATCATGTTGCTGACCTTCAGCGTCTCGACGATCACCGCTTGGTTATCGTCAACGATCTGTCGAGAGAGCTTGTGCTGGAAGTCGTTGCGGGCATTCGCTAGCCGCTCGTGCGCCTTGGCGACGAGTAACCGTGCCTTGGCCCGATTGGCGCTGCCCTTCTTCGTGCGGGACAACGCCTGCTGCTTGCGCTTGAGATTTTGCTGCGCCTGCTTGAGGAAGTGCGGATTGGCGATCTTGCGGCCGGTGGAGTCAATGGCCAGATGCGACAGCCCCATATCGAGGCCCACGACCTTAGCGGCGTCAACATCCTTCAGCGGTGCCGGGGCAGCCTGCTCAGTGTCAAACAGCAACGAGGCGTAGTGCTTGCCGGTGACGGTACGGGTCAGGGTGATGCTTTTCAGCCTGCCCTCGACCTGGCGATGCATCCTGGCCTTGATCGGCCCGAGCTTGGGCACCTTGATCCAGTCGTCGCCGGCCTTGACGCCGACGCAGTGATAGCTGGACTGCTTGCCCCGCTTGCTCTTGAAGCGCGGATAGCCGGCTTTCTGCGCGGGGTCGAAGAAGCGCTGGAAGGCATGATCGAGGTTGAGGCACGCCTGCTGGAGGGCGATGGCGTCGGCCTCTTTCAGCCAGCCATACTGACGGGATTTCTTGGCCACCGGGAGCAGCTTTTTGATGTCGTGCTTGGCGCTCAACGACTGGCCGTGGCGCTGGTAGCGATGGGACATGATGCGAAGGCCGGTGTTATAGACGAAGCGCACCGCGCCGAACTGGCGGTTCAGAAATGCCGTCTGCTCGGTCGTGGGGTAGAGTCGTACCTTGGTAGCCTTCAGCATGGCGCGCCATTGATGCATGGATGTATGTACAGCTTATGCCGCCGGGCCCCATGCCGCAAACCCAGCAGCGCTATCGCGCTGCCCGCTTGTATCCCCGCCCGAGTGGGCGAGGGTTTACGCGGATTTTTGCTAAGCCCGACGAAGACGACACAACGGACACCCTCCCACGACGGAGGGTGCCCCATGAACAGGAGAACGCAACATGCTGGTCAACGGCATCTGGCAAGAGAACTGGCAACCGGTCCAGGCGAAGGACGACGAGGGGCGCTTCATTCGCCAGACCTCGACCTTCAGGAACTGGATCACCCCCGACGGTGCCCCCGGCCCCACCGGCATCGGCGGCTTCAAGGCCGAGCCGGGTCGCTATCACCTCTACGTGGCCTACATCTGCCCCTGGGCCTCGCGCACCCTGATGGCGCGCCGGCTCAAGGGGCTGGAGGCGCTGATCGGCGTGACCGTGGTCAACCCGCGGCTCACCGACCAGGGCTGGCAGTTCGGCGGCTTCCCCGGTGCCGACGAGGATAGCCTCAACGGCGCGCGCTATATGCATGAGCTCTACACCCGCGCCGACCCAAAGGTCTCCGGCCGGGCCACCGTGCCGGTGCTGTGGGACAAGCAGACCGGCACCATCGTCAACAACGAGTCCGCCGATATCCTGCGCATGCTCAACACCGCCTTCTCGCACCTGGTGGACCGGGGGCCGAACCTCTACCCGGACCATCTGGCCGCGGAGATCGACGTGCTCAACCGCGAGATCTACACCGACCTCAACAACGGCGTCTACCAGGCCGGCTTCGCCTCCAGCCAGCAGGCCTATGACGAGGCCTATGCCAAGGTCTTCGCCAAGCTCGACGAACTCGAGGCGCGGCTCGCCGATGGCCGGCGCTATCTGTTCGGTGATGCGTTGACCGAGAGCGATATCCGGCTGTTCGTGACCCTGGTGCGTTTCGATGCGGCCTACCATGGGCTCTTCAAGTGCAACCGCAACACCCTGGCCGAGATGCCGGCGTTGCACGCCTACCTGCACCGCATCCTGGCGCTTGCGGGCATCGCCGAGACCGTGAACCTCGACCACATCAAGGCCGGCTACTACTCGATCAAGACGCTGAACCCCAGCGGCATCGTGCCCGCCGGCCCGGCCGCCCTCTGAGCCTTGGCGTCGCCGGTGGCGCCAGGGTTACCGGCAGAGGGCCGACTCTGTGGCCGACCCTGGCAGTTGGCGGCATTCTCGTGCAGCATGTCGCTAATGACATCAAATTCTAATGCAAAGGGGCATGGTGTCGGCCCGCGGTTTCTTGGCCTGCTGACGCGCCCCTTGACCTTTCCCCTGGCAACCCTGAGGGGACGCCTGTTGGTCGGTGCCGCGGTGCTGTGGGGGCTGCTGTGCGTGACCCTTCTCACCCTGAGCTGGCAGGCGGGGCGTCTCCTGGTGGATGAAACGAACCACCAGCATCTCCGCTATGAAGCCGAGCTGATCAGCAATGCCATCGCGGACCAGGTCAATGAACGCCTGGACGAGCTGGAGCATCTGGCGCAGCAGATTCCCGAGCCCCGTGAGGGGGCTCTTGACGCCCAGCATGCCCACTCACTGGCTCCGCTCTTCGAGGGCTTGATCCTTTCCAATCGCGACAGCCGGATCGTCGATGCCTGGCCAGCGGGCGAAGGCCGCGTGGGTGTCACTGTCTCCGACCGGGACTATGCGCGTTTCATGCACGCCTTCCGGCGCCCCTATGTCAGCGAGCCCTTCATGGGGCGGGTCAGCGGCTTGCCCCTGGTGATGATGCTGGTTCCGTTGCATGACGCAGAGGGCCGTTATATCGGCTTCTTGGGCGGCCTGGTCAATATCAGGGAGAGTCGACTCTTCAAGAGCTTCCACCGTCTGCGGCTGGGCGATAGCGGCTACGTCACCATCACCACGGCTGGCGGCCAGCAGCTCTATCACCCCAACCAGCGGCAGTCCATCGTCACTCTCGCGGATGACCTCTCGCCGGCGCTCGAGCAGGCCCTCTATGGTTGGGAGGGGGAGAGCGTGGGCAAGGCGGCGAGCGGTGACACCCAACTGGTGGCGTATCGCCAGATCTGGCCGGCCGACTGGATCGTGGGTGTCCATCTGCCGGAGTCGCAGGCGGAGGCGCCGCTCGTGGCCGGTATGCGGCGCATCATCTTGTACGCCTGGGGAACCCTGTTGCTGGTCCTGCCCCTGGTGGGTGGCTTGATCTGGCTGACGCTGCGTCCCTTGACCCGGCTGGCCGAGCAGGTTCGCGAACTGCAGGGCGAGCAGCGTCAGCTGCTGGAGATTCCCACGCGCATGCCCGAGCTGCGCCGGGTGATCGACGTGATCAACGAGACCGAGCATGCGCGGCTGGTCAATCTGCGCGACCTGACGGAACGCGAGGCGATGCTGAGAGGCATTCTTGCCGCTTCGCCTCAGGGGATGTTCGTGACGGACCAGCACGGCCAGGTGACGTTTATCAATGATGCCCTCTACACGCTCCTGGGGATCGATGGGCCACTCGACCTTGATACCTGGAGCGAGCGTATTGATGCCGAGGATCGCCCCGCGGTACGCGAGGCCTGGCGCATGAGTCTCGCCCAGCGGCGCGATTTCATGCGTCAGTTCCGCTTCCTGGATGCCGAAGGGCATCCGCGCTGGTTTGACGTGCATGGTGGCGCGGTTCGTGTCGAGGGCGAGTTCATCGGTATCGTCGGGGTGGTTCGCGACATCACGCAGCACCGTCATGAAGACGCGCTGCGCCGTTGGGAGGCCGAGCATGACCCCTTGACGGGGCTACTCAATCGGCGAGGACTGATACGGCGCCTGGAGGAGGCCCTGGTCGCCTTCCAGAAGGCTGGCACGCCGACCGCGGTGCTGCTCTTCGACCTCGACCACTTCAAGCCGATCAACGACCAGGGCGGGCACGCCCTGGGCGATCGCATGCTGCAGCAAGTGGCGGACACGGTGCGCAGTGTGGTGCGCAGCAGCGACTATGCCGCTCGCCAAGGGGGTGATGAGTTTGCCGTGCTGCTGAGCGGCTGCAGCGCCGAACAGGCGAAGATCATCGCCGAGGTGTTGCGCAAGCGCATCGGCTCTCGCCCGGTCGAGCACCAGGGAAGGCGATGGCACGTCACGGCAAGCATTGGCGTGAGCCTTCTGCAGCCGGGCGATGAGGCCATCGCTGCCATCCTCGATCGCGCCGATGCCGCCAGCTACCGCGCCAAGCGTGGTGGTCGTGACGGAGTGGTGATGGATAACGACGGGGAGCTTGCCGCCAACCCGGTCTAACCCTTGGGTCGGCCGCAGGGCCATCGCCGCGCCGCGCCCCGCGGTGACGGGGCCGGCGTTACAGCCTGGGCGCGTCGTAGTCCACCGGCTCGTCGGGGACGAGGTGGTGACGGCGGGAGTGGTCTACGCTAGGCACCACACACCGGGGTCCGGAGCGAGTCCATGCGACATCTCTACCTGATGCGCCACGCCAAGGCGAAGTCGTCACGTGCCGACCAGGCCGATCACCGGCGCCCCTTGCGGCGGCGAGGCAGGCATCAGGCCGAGGCGATGGCCGCCCCCTTGAAACTGTGGGGCGCACTGGAGGGCGATATCCACGTCAGTAGCGCCCGGCGTACCCTGCAGACCCTGGAAGCGGTGGACCGTGTACTGCCAGGTCTTGGCGTGGCTGACCGGGTACAACTTCACGATGACCTCTATACCTTCGAGGGGCAGGCGCTGCGTGGCCTGGATTCACGGCGCCTCGACACGGTGCTTGCCGAGCGCATCGCCGGACACGATCGCGAGCGTGCCGCCCTCAGCGTCGCCAGCCCCGACGAGGCCTTCCATGACCTGCGCAAGGGGGTGAAGCGCATCCGTTACCTGGCCGAGCTGGATCCCAAGCGCCATCGCCGGCTGCTGAAAGGGCTGAAGTGCCGCCAGGGCTTGCTCGGCGACTTCCAGGACCTGTGTACTCGCCAGGCCTGGGTCGAGGCCTTCGCCGCCGCTTCCCGCCATGCCCCCAGGCGCCGGCAGGAGTGCGATGCCTGGTGTGCCGATCTCGAGGAGCAGAAGCGCGATCAGCGCGAGCAGATCATCGCCCTTGCACCGCTCGCGTCCTGAGCGAGGCGCAAGGCCCGGGTTGAACTTCGGGGCATGGCCCCCACCATTGAGTTACCTTCATTTTCCTGTCCAGGAGTCGAGATGACCTCCACCGTATTGATCACCGGCGCCAACCGCGGCGTCGGCCTGGCCCTGGCCCGCCATTACCACGACGCCGGCTGGGCAGTGATCGGCGTATGCCGCAGCGGCGGCGACGAGGCCGCCGAGCTGCGCGACCTGGCCGAGACCCTGATCGAAGGGATCGACGTGACCCGCGCCGAGGACGTGGCGCGGCTCAAGCAGGCGCTGGCGGGGCGCCGCCTGGACCTGCTGATCAACAACGCCGGCCTGCTGCAGGACGAGGTGTTGGGCGCGATCGACTTCGACTCCCTGCGCGCCCAGATGGAGATCAACGCCTATGCGCCCCTGCGCGTGACCGAGGCGCTGCTCGACAACCTGGGGGAGGGCGCCAAGATCGCCAACATCACCAGCCGCATGGGTTCCATCGCCGATAACGACTCCGGCGGACGCTATGGCTATCGTGCCTCCAAGGCGGCGCTCAACGCCTTCGGCAAGTCGCTGGCCGTGGACCTCAAGCCGCGCGGCATCGCCGTGGCCCAGCTCCATCCCGGCTACGTCAAGACCCGCATGGTCAACTTCGGCGGCCTGATCAGCGCCGAGGAAGCGGCCGCCGGTATCGCCCGGCGCATCGAGGAGCTGACCCTGGCGACCAGCGGCGGCTTCTGGCACAGCAGCGGCGAGGCGCTGCCCTGGTAACCACGGCGGCGCTGAGGCCATCCACCGTTCCGCCGGGCGCAAGGTCCGCGGCCGAGGTAAAGGCATTGGCGTAGCCACCGAACGGCACGCCGAGGTCGGCAAGTTCGTCCATCGCGATGGTGACTGCCTCGGGCACCAAGCAGTTAATCAGTACTGCCGAGGCCTCGGTGGCCACCACCGACCGTGCCGCCTCGGCCAGCGGCTCCCCGGAACGCAGGCGCCTGCCGTCGGCGTCATCTCGCGGTGCCCGACAATGGCCGGGTCCCTCTTCCTGAACCACGACGCCCGCGGCTTGCTACGACATGTTTACCAAGCCAGCGCGTAAAGCATCGCCCACTCGGGCGGTGATACAAGCGCGCACCGCGTCGCGGTGCTTGTGTTGATAGGACTGGCGACAGCTGATATTTTTCCAGTATCCTGAATCCGTGAGACCGGCCCCCCAGGAATGCTTCTAACCTACTGAACTGCATGGCAATATAGCGAATATCGCCATTCACCCAGACAGTGCCATGCCCAACGTCAAGTTCCGCGCCAGTCGCCGCACCCTCACCAGCCACGCCGGGCTGTCCATCATCGGGCAATGCTTCGAGATCGCTGGCGTCGACAGCATCGACAGCCGCTTCCCCACCACGCTGGGCATGCGCACCAGTGACGTGATCAAGAGCTACCTGGGCCTGCTGTGTCTGGGCATGAGCGACTATGACGCTGTCGAGAACTTCCGCCGCGACAAGCCCTTCCAACAACTGCTGACCCTGCAGAAGGTGCCGAGCGCGGCGACGCTGCGACAGCGGCTGGAGAAACTTGCCGCTAACGACCTGCAGGCGCGCACCGCCACCTGGTCCACGACCCTGCTGTCACTGGTCGAGGCACCGATCACCGCCGAGACGACGCACGTCTGCCTGGACATCGACACCTTCGTCATGGACAACAGCAACTCGAAGAAGGAAGGCGTCTCGCGGACTTACCAGAAGGTCGATGGCTACACCCCGATCGCCGCCTATCTGGGCAACGAAGGGTGGTGCCTGGGTCTGGAACTGCGTCCTGGCAAGCAGCACACCATGAAGGAGAGCAACGCCTTCCTGGAGCGGGTACTGCCTCGCGCCCAAGGCCTGACCGAGCAACCGATCCTGTTACGCGAGGACAGCGGCTTCGACAGCCAGGCGCACCTGGCGCTTCTCGAACAGCAGCGCCAGGTCTTTGCCGACGAGGGGCGCCGGCTCGACTATGTCGTCAAATGGAACCCGCGCGGCTCGGCCACGGCCGATCAGGATACCTGGTTGGCTGTGGCGGCGGACTACTGGGAAGAGCTGCGTCCTGGCAAGCGCCAGGCGCTGTGGACGCAGACCGTCTCGATCCACGACGACAACAAGACCGAATACGTCGTCCAACGCGTGATGCGCCTGGTCGAGCGCACCGCCGATCGCGATGGCCAGTTGCTGCTCGAACCGGACTATGAGTTGGAAGGCTGGTGGACCAGCCTGGACGAGGCGCCGGAGGCGGTGATCAAGCGCTATCAGGCGCATGCCACTCACGAGCAATTCCACAGCGAGATCAAGACGGATCTCGACCTGGAGCGGCTGCCGTCGGGCAAGTTCGCCACCAACGATCTGATCCTGCATCTCGCCCAGCTGGCCTACAACATCCTGCGGCTGATGGGGCAGCTGGGCATGACCGGCGAGCTGAGCCCGGTGCGCCATCCCGCCAAGCGGCGGCGGATCCGCACCGTGCTACAAGAGCTGGTGCATCGTGCGGCGCTCGTGATTCACAAGGCGCGGCAGATCATCCTCGACTTCGGGCAGGACATCGGACGCATGACGGTGTTGAACACCTTGCGAAGCCGCCTGCGCTATCCCCGAGGCACGCCATGCTGATCGTCTGTCGGACAAAGGCACCACGCAGAGGGCTGACGGTCACCGGCAGCCAGCATCACCGTACCCGGCGGGTAGCAATGCATGAGCAAACGGGTCATCGTCGCCGGCCGATGCCGCTATGGTTGGCCATGGCAGATATGCATTCGGCGGTTGAGACGGAATCGGAGGTCAAAAAATGCTCGCTGACGGCGATAGGGAAAGTGTCGACGCCGGCATCACGGATTCAGGAGTATGACAAAGCGTGCCTACAAAGAGCGGTTCTACCCCACCCCCGAGCAAGCTGAGCTACTGGCGCAGTCGTTCGGCTGCGTGCGTTTTGTCTGGAACAATACGCTGGCCTACCGCACCGAGGCGTATCGTCAACATGGGCAGTCGATATCGCATTCAGCGGCGGAAAAGCGTTTGGTCGCCCTCAAGGCCGACTATCCCTGGTTGAAGGATGTGTCTAGCGTGATCCTGCAGCAGACGCTGCGGGATCAGAAAGCCGCCTTCGACAACTTCTTCAACCCCAAGCTCAACGCCCGCTATCCGCGCTTCAAGCGTAAGGATCGCCGTCAGTCGATTCGACTGACCAAAGCGGCCTTTCGCTATCGAGATGGCGAGATCACCATTGCCAAGACAAAGGCACCGTTGCCGATCCGCTGGAGCCGTCCGCTGCCCGGTGCGCCCTCGAGCATCACGCTCTCGCGGGACCGTGCTGGCCGCTACTTCATCAGCTGCCTGTGCGAGTTCACACCCGAGGCGTTGCCGGTCTCACCGAAGGCCGTGGGTATCGACCTGGGCCTGACCGATCTGTTTATCACCAGCGATGGCCACAAATCCGGTAACCCGCGCCACCTCAAACATTATGAAGCCAAGCTGGCCTATCACCAGCGCCGTCTGGCCAGGAAACAGAAGGGCTCGAAGAACCGCGACAAGGCGCGACACAAGGTGGCACGGCTGCATGCCAAGATCGCGGATTGTCGCCGCGACGCCATTCACAAGGCGACCCGCACGCTGATCAACGAAAACCAAGTGCTGTGTGTCGAGTCGCTAAACATCACCGGAATGCTCAAGAACCACTCCCTGGCCAAGGCCATCAGTGATGCCGGCTGGGGCGAGTTTATCCGCCAGCTTGAGTACAAGGCGGAGTGGGCTGGGCGTCAGCTGGTGAAAGTGAGCCAGTGGCTGCCCAGCAGCAAGCTGTGCCACGGCTGCGGACACAAGGTTGAAAAGCTGCCGCTGTCGCGGCGCCATTGGCACTGTGACGGCTGTGGCCGGGCCATCGACCGCGACATCAACGCGGCCAGGAATATCCGAACCGCCGGGCTGGCGGGGGTTAGCCTGTGGAGCGACCGGAGCGGGGACGGCGGCCTAGCCGCCGTCTAGTGAAGGCGCGTCGAAGCAGGAAAGTTCTGAGGGTGACCTTGGAACCCTCGCCCGGTAGGGCGGGGAGTGTCAGGAAGTGCGTTTTTTTCAACACGTCACCGTGATATGTCGATGCGGTAAACATGTTGATCAGACATGTTTAAAAAAATTACTTTTTTCGACACGTTGGCTGGAATTGTCGATGCCATCGACATAGGCTGACGGCATGTCGATTGTTTTGGAAAACGTGAACATGAGCTGGCGCCCCGATTATCCCCATAACAGCTTGTCGCCGTTGCCGCCCGCCGAAGAGCTCGAGACGTCAGCTGTGCTCAAGGCCTGCATTCCGGCTCGAGCCGCGCTGGCGGAGCTGAAGCAGGCGGGAGAGCTGCTGCCCAATCAGGGCCTGCTCATCAACCTGTTGCCTCTTCTGGAGGCGCGTGACAGTTCCGAGATCGAGAACATCGTCACTACCGCCGACAGGCTCTTTCAGTTCGCCCAGGAAAGCACCCACGCCGACCCTGCCACCAAGGAGGCGTTGCGTTATCGCACTGCGCTGAGCCATGGTTATCGTGAGCTGGCTAGGCGGCCTCTGTGCACCAATACGGCGGTGGAGATCTGCAGCACCATCAAGGGTGTCGATATGGGGATTCGCCGGGTGCCCGGCACCACCCTGGTCAACCAGGCCTCCGGTGAGGTGATCTATACCCCGCCAATGGGGGAGGACACGCTGCGTGAGCTGCTGGCGAACTGGGAGCGCTATCTCCATGCAGAGGATGGTGTCGATCCCTTGGTCAAGATGGCCGTGGCCCACTACCAGTTCGAGGCGATTCACCCCTTTACCGACGGTAACGGGCGCACGGGCAGGGTGTTGAACATTCTCTACCTGATCGAGCAGCGGCTGATATCACTGCCGATTCTCTACCTCAGTCGCTATATCGTGATCCACAAGCCCGATTACTACCGCCTGCTGCTGGCCGTGACTCGCGAAGGGCAGTGGCAGGAGTGGCTGCTCTACATGCTCAAGGCGGTAGAGTTCACTGTCAGGCGACACGTAAAACTGACCCCCAGGCGACACGGAAAATTGACCCCTCCGTGAGCTCACCAGGAGGGTCCATTCATGCAGCAACCCGGATATAACGTTCCCCACACTCAGGTACGAGGGGAACCAATGCAGAGCCCAGAGGATGTCGCCGCCATGCTGCGCCTGAAGGCCTGTGGCTGGGGCACTCAGCGCATCGCCGATGAACTCGGTGTCAGCAGGAACACCGTCAAACGCTACCTGCGCCAGGGCGGCTGGGCACCCTACGCGAGCCCGCAGCGCAGCAAGTCGCTGGAAGGGCTGGAGGAATGGCTGAAGGCGCGCTTCCTGCAGCATGCCGGCAACGCCGCCGTGGTCCTGCAGGACCTGCAGCTAGAGCACGGCATCACGGTCAGCCTGCGCACGGTGGAACGCGCCTGCGCGCCGTTCCGCCAGGCACTGGCCGCCGAAGCCAAGGCCACGGTGAGGTTCGAGACGCCGCCCGGGAAGCAGCTGCAGATCGACTTCGGCAGCCGCCACATCACCATCGATGGGGAGTCGATCAAGGTCTTCCTGTTCGTCGCCACCCTGGGCTACTCCCGCCGCCACTACGTCCGCGCCTTCCGGCACGAGCGGCAGTCGGCGTGGTTCGCCGGCCTGGAAGGCGCCTTCCGCCACTTTGGCGGGATTCCGGAGCAGGTGCTGCTGGATAACGCCCGGGCGCTGGTCGATCACCACAACGCGGCGACCCGCGAAGTCGTGTTCAACGAGCGGCTGGCGGCCTTTGCCCGCTACTGGGGGTTCCGGCCGGTGGCCTGTGCGCCGTACCGCGCCCGCACCAAGGGCAAGGACGAGCGTGGCGTCGGCTACGTGAAGCGTAACGCCATCGCCGGCCGGACCTTCGCCACCTGGGCGGCGCTGGAGGCCCACCTGAGCTGGTGGATGCGCGAGATCGCCGACCAGCGGGTGCATGGCACCACCGGAGAGCTGCCGGCGGTGCGCTTCATCGCCGAACAGGCCAGCCTGCAACCGCTCAACGATCGGGCGCCCTTCGAGCAGGCCCGGGAGCTGAACCGGCGGGTTCAGCGCGACGCCACCGTGGAGGTCGACACCAACCGCTACAGCGTGCCCTGGCGCCTGGTCGGTGAGCCTGTCCAGGTCAGCGTGACCGACGGCGAACTGCGGGTGCACCACGCCGGCCGCGAGGTGGCCCGCCACCCGGAGCTGGGCGGGCGCCGCCAGGTGCGCTGCCTGCCGGAGCATCTGCAGGGCATCGTCGGCTACCGATCACCCAAGGCGGACACCGAGGAGGTCGTGGCGTCCAGCGAGATCGTGACCACCTTGCCGCCGGCCGCGCTGCAGCGCGACCTGACCGAGTACGAAGCCGTGGTGGGAGGTGGCTGGTGATGACGACGCCGGAGACTGAGCGCCTGGACGCCATGCTGACGCGTCTCAAGCTGACCGCCATCCGCGAGCGGCTCGACACGCTGCTCGACGAAGCCGCACGCCGGGAGCTGACCCTGCGCGAGACGCTGGCCTACCTGTGCGAGCAGGAGGTGGCCCATAAGGAGCAGCGGCGCATCCAGATGGGGCTGAGCATCGCCCGCTTCCCGTTCCTGCGCACTCTGGAAGGGTTCGACTTCAGCGCCCAGCCTGCCGTCGACCCCGGTCAGATCCGTGAGCTGGCCTGCGGGCGCTGGATCGCCAACGGCGACGCCCTGCTGCTGCTCGGCCCGCCGGGCGTGGGCAAAAGCCATCTCGCCGTGGCACTGGGCCGGGAGGCGGTCAAGGCTGGCTACTCCGTGCTGTTCACCACCGCCACGGCACTGATCACCCAACTGGTCCAGGCCTATGCCAATGGCGCCCTGGAGGAGCGGCTGAGGCACTTCGCCAAGCCCAAGCTATTGATCATCGACGAGCTGGGCTACCTGCCGCTGGAACCCGGGGCGGCCAACCTGTTCTTCCAGTTGGTCACCCGGCGCTATGAACGCGGCAGTCTGCTGGTCACCAGCAACCGGGCGGTCAGCGAGTGGGGTGAGGTGTTCGGTGACGCCGTGGTGGCCACGGCCATTCTCGACCGACTGCTGCACCACAGTCACGTCATCACCATCCGCGGTGACAGTTACCGACTGCGTGCCAAGCGCAAGGCCGGGCTGATCAAGCCCGATACCAACCACCATCACGAGCAGGTCGTCAGGTAAGGGGGTCAGATTTCACTGTCGCCAGGGGGTCAGTTTCTGATGTCGCTTGACAGTTCACCGCTCGCTGGACCACCGACAAGATTGCGGCGACCCGCACGCTCATTGAGGATACAACCCACCATATCCAGCAGCAGTTGCCCAGAGTCTACAGCCACGAGCTGGTGCAGGTGATCCTCGAACAACCCTATTGCCGTATCAACAATCTGGTAGAACGTGACATCGCCAAGCGGCAGACCGCTTCCAGCTATCTGCAGCAGCTGTGCGAGATCGGCGTGCTCAAGGAGATCCGTGCCGGGCGCGAAAAGCTGTTCGTGCATCCCAAACTGGTTCGCCTGATGACCGAAGACAGCAACGAGGTGGCGCCGTACCCGGCATCATGATGCTGCTGACTCACTGGTGACGTGGTTTGTTCCAGGGTCGGCTTTAACGTAAAACGAGGTCGCTACGGGCATCGCCCAGCTGGGCGGGAGTTCGCCACGCCTACTATCATGCTACAAGGCTCAGGGCTCGAGCCTGGTGGAAGGAGAAAGAAAGGAAAGGGGAAATTGGCTCGGCCAGTGAAGCCCGTTCGGCAGTCGTCCGGGAAACTCAACGGCGAGATGGGTATCGTTACCGCGGATACGCGACCAAAAGGAATGAGGAAAAAAAATGGCAGATGATCTGCGCGAAAGTGCCTTGAAGTACCACCGTTTCCCGCGTCCCGGTAAGTTGGCGATCCAGGCGACCAAGCCCATGGCCAGCCAGCGGGATCTGTCGTTGGCCTATTCGCCCGGCGTGGCCGCGGCCTGCGAGGAGATCGAACGGGACCCCCTGAAGGTTGCCGAGTATACCGCGCGCAGCAATCTGGTGGCCGTGGTCAGCAACGGCACGGCGGTGCTGGGGTTGGGAGCCATCGGTGCCCTGGCCTCCAAGCCGGTCATGGAAGGCAAGGCTGTGCTGTTCAAGAAGTTCGCCGACGTGGACGTGTTCGATATCGAGATCGAGGAGCGTGACCCGGACAAGCTGATCGAGATCATCGCCGGCCTGGAGGCCACCTTCGGTGGTATCAACCTGGAAGATATCAAGGCCCCGGAGTGTTTCGAGATCGAGCGGCGCCTGCGCGAGCGGATGAATATCCCGGTCTTCCACGACGACCAGCATGGTACCGCTATCGTCACGGTGGCTGCGTTGCTCAACGGCCTGCGGGTGGTAGGCAAGGATGTTGACCAGGTTCGACTGGTCTGTAACGGCGCGGGCTCCGCGGCCCTGGCTTGTCTGGATTTGGCAGTGGCCCTGGGGGTACGCAAGGAAAATATCCTGGTGTGCGACCGAAAGGGGGTTATCCATACCGACCGCGAAGGGGGCCTGGATATCTACAAGGCGCGCTATGCGGTCGAGACCGAGGCCCGCACCCTGGCCGATGCCGTTAACGGGGCCGATGTGTTCTTCGGCCTTTCAAGCGGCGGCGCGCTCAAGCCAGAGATGGTGGCGACCATGGCCGAGCGCCCCTTGATCCTGGCCATGGCCAACCCCGACCCGGAAATCCTGCCGGAGGAGGCCAAGGCGGTGCGCCCCGACGCGGTACTCGCCACCGGGCGCTCGGACTACCCCAACCAGGTCAACAACGTCCTGTGTTTCCCGTTTATCTTCCGCGGCGCTCTGGATTGCGGCGCTTCCACCATCAATGAGGAAATGAAGCTGGCAGCGGTCAAGGCGATTGCCGATATGGCGACCACGACGGTGCCGGAAACGGTCGCTGTGGCCTATGGTGGGCAGGCGCTGACCTTCGGCCCCGAGTACATCCTGCCCAAGCCTTTTGACCCGCGCCTGATCGACACCATCCCGCCGGCGGTGGCCAAGGCGGCCATGGAGAGCGGTGTGGCCACTCGTCCTATCGCCGACATGGACGCCTATGTGCGCTCGCTGTCTCAGTTGGTATACCGCTCGGGCAACGTGATGGCGCCGGTGTTCGAGCGGGCCCGCCAGAATCCTCTTCGCCTGCTCTATGCCGAAGGCGAGGACGAGCGCGTTCTTCGCGCCATGGAGGTCTGTGTCAGCCAGGGCTATGCCAAGCCCCTTGTGATCGGTCGCCGTGCGGTTATCGAGGCCCGCATAAAGGAGTTGGGCCTGCCGGTGACGCCCGAGGTTGATTTCGAGTTGATCGACGCGCAGGACCACCCCAACTACGCTGAACTGGCTGACGAGTACCACAAGCTGATGGGGCGGCGTGGCGTACACCCCGAGGCCGCCGAGAAACGCGTGCGTAACCGGGCCACCATTCTTGCCTCGCTGCTACTGCAGCGCGGCGATGTGGATGCCATGATCGCCGGCCCGGCGGGCACCTATCAGGAACACCTGGAGCAGGTACTGGATGTCATCGGCCTGCGCGAGGGAGTCAGCACGCCTGCCGCCCTGCAGCTGTTGATTCTCGAGCGCAGCACGCTGTTCATTGCCGACCCCTTCGTCAACTATGATCCCGACGCTCAGCAGATCGCCGAGATCACCCTGCAGGCGGCAGAGCAGGTGCGTCGTTTCGGCATTACCCCGCGAGCCGCCCTGGTCTCTCATTCGAATTTCGGCAGCTCAGACTACGCCAGTGCCGGGAAGATGCGCGAGGCACTGGCGCTGATCCGAGAACGCGCACCGGACCTGGTGGTGGACGGCGAGATGCAAGCCGACTCGGCGCTGTCCATCGGGGTACGTGGGCGGATCCTCCCCGATTCACTTCTCGAAGGTGAAGCCAATCTGCTGATCATGCCCAACCTGGACGCTGCCAATATTGCCTTTACCGCCCTGAAGGTACTGGGCAACGGCGTCACCGTAGGCCCGTTCCTGCTGGGGGCCGCCAAGCCGGTGCATGTGCTTAACCGCACGGTGACCGCACGGGGTATCGCCAATATGAGCGCTTTCGCTGTCGTCGAGGCGCAGACCGACTGAAGAAGGCAATAACCAGCGGCGTTATGCTGCTGCTCACGACATGGCCCCTGCCATCTGGCAGGGGCCATGCTGTTTGGGCTGGCGCCCTCGGGTATCCCGATAAGGGTGCCGCTAACAGATGGGTCGGCAGCGTGGCCGCATAGCGCGGCCGCGGCCGCTTGCTCTCCAGGGCGTGGATCAGCTTCTTGACCACCCCCCTCGGGGCCCAGGGTGAAGGGGGCCTTGCCCTCCTGGCTGGCCAGGCGCGCCCCCACCAGCCGATAGGTGACGGCATGGGCGCTATGGGCAGGGTCGATATTGGCCTTGAAAGATGTGAATCAATGGCTCACCAGCTTCGCCCGGCTGGTGCCGTTGCCGACGGGCTCCACCCGGATCTGCACCGGGATGCGTTCGTGCATCTCCTGCACATGGGAGATGACGCCGACCCGGCGGCCCAGGGCCTGCAGGCCGTCGAGCGCCTCCATGGCGAGCGCCAGGGACTGCGGGTCGAGGCTGCCGAAGCCCTCGTCGATGAACAGCGATTCGATGGTGAGCTCGCCGGAGGCCATGGAGGCGAGCCCCAGGGCGAGGGCCAGCGAGACCAGGAAGGTCTCGCCGCCGGAGAGCGAGTGCACCGAGCGGCGCTCATCGCCCATGTCGATATCCACCACCAGCAGTCCCAGGGGGCTGCCGCCGCGCACCAGCCGGTAGCGGCGGCTGAGGCCGCTCAGGTGGGCGTTGGCGTGTTCCAGCAGTTGCTCGAGGTTGTAGGCCTGGGCGATGCGCCGGAAGGCCTTGCCGTCGGCGGAGCCGATCAGTTCGTTGATCTGGCCCCAGCGGCGGAACTCGGCCTGGGCGGCCTCCAGCTCGGCCTGGCCGGCCTTGTGCCGCTCGCGGCGGCGATCGTCGTCGCTCAAGGCGAAGGCGGCCTCGTCGCGGGCCTTCTGGGCCGCCTCCAGGCGCGGGGTCAGCTCGGCTTCGGCCGCCTCCAGCGCCTCACGGCGGCGGCGCAGTGCCTCGGCCACGGCGTCGCTAAGCAGCGCCTCGTCGAGGTCGTCTTCGCGACTTGCTTCCTCCGTCTCCTCGATCAGGCCCTGGCCGCGGCGGTGGCGCAGCAGGGTGTCGCGGCGCTCGGTGAGGGTGGCGGCGGCGCGCTGGCGGGCCTGGTCGGCATCCTCGATCCGGCGCTCCTCGTTGCGTGCCGCTTCTTCTGACTGGGCGAGCAGCCGGGATAGGGTGGCGTCGGTCAGCGCGGGGTGCGCAGCGCGCCAGTCGGCGAGCTCGTGGGTGAGGGTGTCGCACTCCCGGCGTAGCCCCTCGAGCCGCTCGGCCTCGTGCTCGACCCCCTGGACGAGGCGCTGCTGCGCCTGCTGGGCGGCGTGCCAGCGTGCCTGGGCGGCGTCGCGGGCCTGGCGGGCCTGCTCCTGGCGGGCGTCGAGGTGCTGCTGCCAGGCGTCCGGCGAGGCGTGCTCGCCGAGCCGGGCGGCGAGCGCTCGGGCAAGGTCGTCGCGCCGGCTCCGGAGCGGGGGAAGCTGTTCGGCCAGTGCCTGCAGCTCTTTTTCGAGACCCTCATGGCGGGTCTCGAAACGGGCGAGCCGTGTGGCGTCTTCCTGAAGGGCGCGCTTCAGCGGTTCGATCTGTCGTTCGGCCTGGTTGAGCCTGTTCAGCGCCTCTTCATGATGCGTCCGGTTGGCCTTGCTGAGTTCGGTTTGCTCGGCCAGCCAGGTGTCGCGATGATCGGGCTCGATGGCACCGAGTTCGGCGTGCAGCGAGTGCTGCTCGAGGGACTCACGTGCTTCCTCGTGCTGCTGTTCGGCGCTCTGAACCTCCCGGCGAGCCTGCTTGAGAGAGGCGTCGAGCGCACTGTATTCGCCGAAGAACCGATCGCGTTCCCGTTGGGCCTGATTCAGCACCTCGCCGGCTGCCTGGAGCTGGCGTTCTTCTTCCCGTTGCTGAGCCGCCAGTTGATCGGCCTCCGGCGAGGCCGGTGGGTGATGCCGCCAGGGGTGCTCGAGCCCGCCGCAGACCGGGCAGGGCTCGTCATTGGCAAGCGCCTCACGCAGGGCGATGACACTCTCACTTCGCACCGCTCGACTGCGGTCGATGATGGCGGTGACGGTATCATGCCGAAGCTTGGCGTCATCGAGCCGACGCCTGGCCTGCTGGCCCTGTTCCAGTAGCTGGGCCAGCCGTGGCTCTTCTTGCTGGACCTGCTTGAGCAGTCGCCGGTGATGGCTCATGGCACGCTGGTACTGTCGCCAGCGACTCGCGAGCTCATCGAGGGCCAGTTGGCGCTGGGCGGCCTGGTCGAGGGCGCTCCGGCATGCCTGGCGCGCCGTCTCGAGTTCGGTGTGCTCTCCCAGCAGTTGCCTCAACGTTGCCTGCCAGTCAGCGAGTTGCTGGCGGCGTTGCTGATGCTCGGCCCGGGCCTGCCGGTGCTCGGCCTCCAACTGATCCCGCTGTTGCCGACGGTCGGCTTGGGTCTCTTCCTGTTGTGATAGCTGATGGTCGAGGCGGGCCAGGTCGGTGGCCCGCTCGCGGGCCTCGCGCAGGGCGGGCTCGGCCTCGCGGCGCGCCTCACCGGCCTCGGCCAGGGCGCGCTCGCGGGCATCCAAGGCCTCGCGGGCCTCGGCCTGCTCGCGTTCGGCATCGGTGAGCGCGCGCGTTGTCTCGGCGTGGCGCTTTTCCAGACCGGCGATCTCGTCGGGCAGGGCGGCGTGGCGGGCCAGCGCATGGCGCTTGGGCGCGATCTGTCGGCGCCACTCGCGGTCGGCGCACGCCTGGGCCAGCGCCTGCCAGTCGGCCTCGGCATTCTGCTGCTGGGTCAGGCCCTGGCGATAGGCCGCGTGCAGCCGGTCGTCGTCGTCGTGCCAGCGGCACCGGGCCTGGAGCGACGTGGCCTGGCGCTGCAGGTCGGTAAGGGTTTGCTGGGTGGCCTCGGCCGCCTGGTCGAGCTCGGCGCGGGCCTCGGGCTCGGCGGGCCGGTCGCCCTCGAGCCTGGCCTCCAGCGCCTCCACGGCCTTCTTGGCGTCATTCGCGCGCCGGTAGGCGGCCATGGAGATCGCCGAGTACTCGGCGGTGCCGGTGAGGCGCTCGAGCAGGTCGCTGCGCGCGTTGTCGTCGGCCTGGAGGAAAGCGGCGAACTCGCTCTGGGCGAGCAGCACGGCGCGGGTGAACTGGTCGAAGGTGAGCCCCAGGCGCTCCGGCAGCAGGCGGTCGAACTCGCGCTTCTGGGTGGTCAGCAGGCGCTCGTCATCGAGGTCGGTGAGCGACTGTTCGGCCTTCTGTAGCTTGCCGCCGACCTTCTCCCGGGCGCGGCGTACCGCCCAGCGGGCGCGGTAGCGGCGCCCGTCGCGGCCCACGAAGTCGACCTCGGCGTAACCGCTCGCGGTGCCGCGGCGCAGCAGGGTGCGCGGGTCGCTGGTGGTCAGGGTGGAATCGGGGGTGTCGTCGACCTGGCTGTCCCGGGCCGGCGCCTGGCGCAGCCGCGGCGTGCCGCCGTAGAGCGCCAGGCAGAGCGCATCGAGCAGGGTGCTCTTGCCGGCCCCGGTGGGGCCGGTGATGGCGAAGAGCCCGGCATCGCTCAAGGGCGCGGCGGTGAAGTCGAGCTCGAGCGGGCCGGGCAGCGAGGCCAGGTTCTCCAGGCGCAGGGCGAGGATCCTCATGACGTCGCCTCCTCGCCGTCGAGCACGTCCTGGCAGAGCCGGTCGAAATCGGCGAGCACGTCCGCCTCGGGTGGCTTACCCCAGCGGTCGGCCCAGGTGCGTTCGAAGAGCTTGCGCGGGCCGAGGCTCTCCAGGTCGATGCGCGCGGGGGCGTCCTCGCCCTCGACCCGGGGCAGGCGCCGCTCGAGGCGCAGCAGGCGCAGCGCCTTGCCGTCGAGGGCCGCCTCCACCCGGGCGCGCAGGTCGGGAATCGGGGCCTCGAGTTCGACGCGCACCTCCAGCCAGGGCCAGCGCTCTCTTGAACGCTCCCGCCCCCGAGCGTCGGCGAGCGCGGGGGCGTCCTCGAGCGATTCCAGCTCGGCCAGCACCCGCGCCAGTGGGGCGGGGCCGATGCGGTGCATGGCCACCGGGCGGGGCACGGGAAGTGCCTCGGTGGCGGCCAGCGCCTCGCCCTCGAGCACCACCTCCACCACCTGATGCGGATAGCCGACCTCGCTGAAGTCCAGCGGCAGGGGGCTGCCGCTGTAGCGGATGCGCGCCTCGCCGACCTGTTGTGCGCGGTGCAGGTGGCCGAGGGCCACGTAGGCGATGTCGTCGGGGAAGAGGGCGGCGGAGATCGACTCCTCGCCGCCGATCACGATGGGCCGTTCGCTGGCCTCGGAGACGGCGGCGCCGTGCAGGTGGGCGTGGCTCATCGCCACCAGCGCCTGGCCGGGCTCGCGCCGGGCGCGGGCGGCCTCGATCAGCCGGGTGTGCACGCGGTTGATGCCGGCGACGTAGTCGTTGGGCACGGCGGCGTCGTCCTTGTTATCGCCCAGGTCGGCGCGCAGGCCGGCGCCGGTCACCTCGGCGGGGCGCAGGAAGGGCAGCGCCAGGCACCAGGCGCGGGTCGCGCCCTCGGCGTCGGTGAGCGGCACCAGCAGACGCTCGGCGTCGAGGTCGCCGTCGTCTTGCCAGTAGACCCGGCCCAGGGCGTGGGTGTTGAGCCGACGCATCAGCGGGGCGGGCAGCTCGATGCGGTTGCCGCTGTCGTGGTTGCCGGCGATCAGCACGATCTGAAGGCCCGGCAGCCGCTCATGGGCGGAGACGATGAAGTCATAGAGCAGCGCCTGGGCGGCGAGTGACGGGTTGACCACGTCGAAGATGTCGCCGGCCACCAGCAGGGCGTCGGCGCAGCGCTCCACCAGGGTGTCGAGCAGCCAGGCGAGGAAGGCGCGGTGCTCGACGTGGCGCTCCTGGCCGTGGAAGCTCTGGCCCAGGTGCCAGTCGGCGGTGTGGATCAGCTTCATGGGGTCCCTCCCGGCGTGCGGTGCGAAAGAGGGAGTCTACGCCAGTCGGCGCGGCTCTTCAGCCTGGGGAGGGCGGTTCAGCCTGGAAGGGGCCGGCGCCCTCGCCGGCCCCTGCGGCTTAGGCCGAGTAGGCAGTGTGGAAGACCTCCGGGGGGCGTTCGGCGTCGACGATGCCGGCACGCACCAGGAAGTCGCCGAAGCCTTCATCGCTCTCGCGCTCGGCGGCGTAGCGTCCGAGCAGCGGGTCGAGGGTCGCGAGGATGGTGGCGGTGTCGATGTTCTCCCGGTAGAGGCGGTTCATGCGCTGGCCGCGTTCGTCGCCGCCGAGATAGAGGTTGTACTTGTCGATGGCCTTGCCGGTCAGGCCGATCTCGGCCAGGTAGGGCCGTGCGCAACCGTTGGGACAGCCGGTAACGCGCACGTTGATCGGGGTGTCCTCCAGGCCGTGGCCCGCCATCAGCGCGTCGAGCGCCTCGACCAGGCCGGGCAGGCAGCGCTCGGATTCGGCCATGGCCAGGCCGCAGGTGGGGAAGGCCACGCAGGACATGGCGTGGCGCGCCAGTGGTGTGCTGCGGCTGCCGTCGTCGAGGCCGTGGCGGTCGATGATCGCCTGGATGCGGGCCTGCTGCTCGGGAGTGACGTTGGCGATCATCAGGTTCTGGTTGCAGGTGACCCGGAACTCGCCGCTGTGCAGCTCGGCGATCTCGCGCAGCGCGCTGCGCAGGGGATAGCCCTCGACATCGGCGATGCGACCGCTCTGGATCATCAGCGTCAGGTGACGGTTGCCGTTCTCGCCCTCCACCCAGCCGAAGCGATCGCCGTTGTGGGTGAAGCGATAGTCGCGTGCCGCGGCCATGGGTGTGCCGTGGTACTCGGCGAAGCGCTCGAGAAACCACGCCAGTCCGTGGTCGTCCAGGGTGTACTTGAAGCGGGCGTGGGCGCGATCGGTGCGGCAGCCATGGTCGCGCTGGATGGCGGCGATGGCCTCGCAGGCGTCGACGATCTGCGCCGCGGGCACGAAGCCGGCCACCTCGGCCAGCCGCGGGTAGGTGGCGGCGTTGCCGTAGGTCAGGCCCATGCCTCCGCCCACGGCGACGTTGAAGCCGGCCAGCCGGCCGTCCTCGACGATGGCGATCAGGCCGATATCGTTGGCCAGCACGTCGCAGTCGTTCTCCGGCGGAATGGCCAGGGCGATCTTGAACTTGCGCGGCAGGTAGTAGTGGCGATAGAAGGGCTCCTCCTCGTCGTCGCCGCCCAGGTGGTGCACCCGCTTCTCGCCCAGCCAGACCTCGGCATAGGCGCCGGAGCGCCACATCAGTCGCTCGCTGATCGCGACCGAGAGGCGGTGGATCTCGGCGTGCAGGGTCGAGTGGTGGGGGTTGACGTTGGCGATCACGTTGCGGTTGTCGTCGCCGCAGGCGCCCTTGGTGTCCAGGCCCAGGGCGTTGACCCGTTGCATGAAGGTGCGCATCAGCGGCTTGAACACGCCGTGGAACTGGAAGGTCTGGCGGGTGGTGAGGCGCAGCGTGTGGTTGGCGCACTCGTCGGCGATGGCGTCGAGCCCCAGCCACTGCCGTGGGCTGAGCACGCCGCCGGGCAGGCGCAGACGCACCATGAACATGTACAGCGGCTCGAGCTTCTGGCGGCGTCGCTCGTCGCGCAGGTCGCGGTCGTCCTGCAGGTAAGTGCCGTGAAACTTGGTCAGCTTGGTGTCATCGTCCGAGATGGCGCCGCTGGCCGGGTCGTCCAGGCCCTCGGCGATGGTGCCACGCAGATAGTGGCTCTGGCGCTTGATGATCTCGGCGTCGGGGAACTTGTCGGTCATCAGTAGATATCCCGCTGGTAGCGTTTCTGGCGGGTCAATTCCCGCAGGTAGTCGGTGGCTTCCTCGTGGCTCTTGCCGCCGGCCTCGACGATCACGTCGAGCAGCGCCGCGTGCACGTCTGCGGCCATGGCGTCGGCGTCGCCGCACACGTAGAGGTGGGCGCCGCGCTCCAGCCAGCGCCACACCTCGGCGGCTCGCTCGCGGCGCCGGCCGTGGGCCTCGAAGCGCACCGCGGCCACGGTGAGGTGTACTTCTTCTTCCACCGCCGCCTGGCTGGACGCGATCGAGTAGAGGCGCGGCGGCAACTTGCGCAGTAGCGGCACCAGCTCGTCCGGGGTGATCGCCGGCACCGGGTGTGCCTCGATCAGGTCGAGCAGGTCGCGTCCCTCCAGCCAGGCGACGAGTTCGGCGGGGTCAGCGAGCAGCGCGCCGAGGGTCTCGTCGTTGCCCAGGGCCGCCCACTTCTCGACCACCGGGCGGGTCAGCGGGCTGATCTCGCGATGGTGGCTGAGCGCCTGGGACAGGGTGGTGTCGATCTCGCCGAGATGCACCGTGGCGGCGGGGTCCAGCGCCAGGCCCTCGATGATCGCGGCCACCAGGCGGGGGTCGTTCCGGGCATAGATGCCCAGGGCATCGCCGGGCCGATAGCTCAGCCCCGAGCCCTCCAGGGACAGCTCGATATGCCGGGTCTCCTTGGCGGAGCCGCGGCCGTTGAGCACCAGGTTTTCCAGCACGCTGGCGGGGAAGGGGTGGCGGCGATCGTGGCGTTGGGTGGCAGCGGCGCCGGTCGCGGCGCCACCGCCGGCGGTGAGGATGCCGGCGGCCCCGGCCTCGCCCTGCAGGGCCTCGAGCAGGGCGCTGCACCAGCCCTCGGCGGCGTCGTCGTAGTCCACGTCGCAGTCGACCCGCGCCACCAGGCGGCTGGCGCCCAGGCCCTCGAGCACCGCGTCGAACTCCCGCCCGGTCTGGCAGAAATGCGCGTAGCTGGTGTCGCCCAGTGCCAGTACACCGTACTTGAGATGCTTGAGCGAAGGCGCCTTGCGGCCGTGGAGGAACTCGTGGAGGTCCAGGGCATTGTCGGGCGGCTCGCCCTCGCCGTGGGTCGAGGTGATCACCGCCACGAAGCCCTCGTGCTTGAGCTGGCGCGGCTTGTACTCGGCCATATCGATCACCCGTACGTCGATGCCGTGGGCGCTGGCCTGCTCGCCGAGGGCCTCGGCCAGGTGCTCGGCGTTGCCGGTCTGGGAGCCGTAGAGCACCGTCAGCGAGGGGCGCTGCTCGGAGGCAGCAGCGGACCGTGAATTACTGGCAGGGCCGGTGCGCCGGGATGCCTGCCAGCCGGCAATGAAGCCGGCCAGCCAGTCGAACTGGTGTGGCTCGAGGGAGTCGAGAAGATGGTTCAGGCCGCTTGCCTGTTCGGTGGTTAGCGGAGAGTTGCTGGGGTCGATCATCATGGGGCATCACGAGATGGCGAACTTTCCTGATTAACCTATCACCGTCGGCGATGAGTTTTGCCAAACCATTCATATCATTTTGTGATATTTCTCGATCAATGCATCATATCGTGTGGAGATAGCCTCCGAGTTTTTACTTTGTCTCCACGTGATTTCCATCATGATGTAACGGGTTGTTTGTTGCTTCTTGCGCCATATCAATTTCTATTTTTGTTCTTTATACCATTGATAGGAATGTATATTCTTGATTGGAATTTGTTTTATTGTTTTTATTTCCTTGTTGATGGTGTTGAATAGAGGCTGAATGATTGCCAGCGTCGTGCCTTTTTCCGGGAGAGATAGATGAATGTGGAAAGCGGGTCATTGCACCATCGAGTGGTCATCGTCGGCGGTGGTTCCGCCGGCATCACGGTAGCGGCAGCGCTGCTGAAACGGCAGCCTGATCTCGACGTGGCTATCGTCGATCCGGCCGAGTATCACTATTATCAGCCCGCCTTCACCCTGGTGGGTGGCGGCACCTATGACCTGGCCCGCACCCGCAGGCCGCTGCGTCAGGTGCTGCCCCGGGGCGCGACCTGGCTGCAGGCGGCGGTCGCGGCCTTCCAGCCCGACGACGATGCGGTACGCCTGGAAGATGGACGGTTGCTGCACTACGACGCCCTGGTGGTGGCGGTGGGAATCAAGCTCGACTGGGGGCGAGTCGAGGGGCTCGCCGAGGCCCTGGGAACCCGGGGGGTGTGCAGCAACTACAGCCCCGATAGTGTGGCCTACACCTGGGAGTGCCTGCAGGCGTTTCGCGGCGGCAACGCCATCTTCACCCAGCCGCCGCCGCCCCTGAAGTGCGCCGGCGCGCCGCAGAAGATCGCCTATCTCGCCGCCGATCACCTGCGCCGGCAGAGTCTCAAGGCGCAGAGCACGCTGAAGTTCTACTCCGGTGGCGGAGCGTTGTTCAGCGTGCCCGACTTCGTGCCGCCCCTGGAACGGGTCGCCCAGGATCACGGCGTCGAGGTGATTCTCTCCCACGACCTGGTGGCGGTGGATGCCGAGCGCCAGGTGGCGACCTTCGCCACCACCGGCGCCGATGGCGAGTCCCGGCGGGTCGAGCAGCCCTTCGACCTGCTGCACGTCACGCCTCACCAGTGCGCGCCCGATGTGGTTCGCGAGAGTCCGCTGGCCGATGCCGCCGGCTGGGTCGAGGTCGACAAGGCCACCACCCAGCACGTGCGCTACCCGAACGTGTTCTCGCTGGGTGACGCCAGCTCGCTGCCGACCTCCAAGACCGCCGCGGCGGTGCGCAAGCAGGCGCCGGTCACGGTGGACAATCTACTGGCCTGGCTGGCGGAGCGGCCGCTGCTGGCACGCTACGACGGCTACACCTCCTGCCCGTTGGTAACCGCCTACGGCAAGGTGATGATCGCCGAGTTCATCTACGACGGGGTGGTGACGCCGACCCTGCCGCTCGACCCCTTCAAGGCGTCGCGCTTCTACTGGGTGGTCAAGAAGCATCTGCTGCCGAGCTTCTACTGGAACACGATGCTCAAGGGCAGGGCGCCGGATATCGCGCACAGGCCGTTGAAGAGGGCCTCCTGAGCGTGTCGCCCTCACCCCTTCATGAGTGGGATCTCGCCCCGCGGGAGGCCATCGCCCTACAGAAGCGCCTGGCCGGTCGGGTCGAGCGCGAGGATCGCCTGGGCGAGGTGCGGCGCATCGCGGGGGTGGACATCGGCTTCGAGGATGGCGGCGCGACCACCCGGGCCGCGGTGGTGGTGCTGGCCTGGCCGCCCGAGCCCGCTGGCTCGCTCGCGGTGGTGGAGCAGGCGGTGCACCGCGAACCGACGCGGATGCCCTACATTCCGGGGCTGCTGTCGTTTCGCGAGGTGCCGGCGGCGCTCGGCGCCTTCGCAACGCTCACCACCCGGCCGCAGCTCGTCATGGTCGACGGCCAGGGCATCGCCCACCCGCGGCGCCTGGGGGTCGCCTCGCATCTCGGGCTGTGGCTCGACCTGCCCACCATCGGCGTGGCCAAGACGCGGCTTTGCGGCCGTCACGCCGAGCCCGGCCCCTGGCGGGGCGACTGGGTGCCGCTTGCCGACAGCGGGGCCGAGGGCGAGGAGGAGGTGATCGGCGCGGTGCTGCGCTCGCGCGCCAAGGTAAAGCCGATCTTCGTCTCGTCGGGGCATCGGGTGTCGCTGCCCACGGCACTCGACTGGGTGATCCGCTGTCTCGGGCGCACCAAGCTGCCGGAGCCGACGCGGCTGGCCGATCGGCTCGCCTCGCGGCGCGACCAGAAGCAGAATTCGACGACTCGTTAGCTCGGGGCTGACCTCGGGCGACTTGCCTGCCGGCTCGGTTCGGCGGACCATGGCGGTCCCTTTCTGCCGCCGGAAGCCTGCCATGAGCTCCTCGATCGCCGACCCGCTTGCCGCCACCCGTGCCTGGGTCGAAACCTTCGTGGTGGCGCGCAATGTCTGCCCCTTCGCCGGCCGCGAGGTGGCGCGCGGCTCGGTGCGCTATCGCGGGCTGCCCGCCTGTGACTGGGAGTCGGCCCTGCTGGCGCTGGTCGAGGAGTGTCGCCACCTCGACGCCACCCCCGAGGTGGAAACCACCCTGCTGGTGCTGACCGAGGGGCTGGACGACTTCGACGACTACCTGGACTTCCTGGCCCTGGCCGAGACGCTGCTGGCGCAGCAGGGCTATGAAGGCACCTATCAGCTGGCGAGTTTCCACCCCGACTACTGCTTCGCGGATGCCGCGCCGGAGGATCCTGCCAACTTCACCAACCGCTCGCCCTTCCCGATGCTGCACCTGCTACGCGAAGCGGGGCTGGAGCGGGCCCTCGAGCATCACCCCGACCCCGAGGGCATCCCGGCGCGCAACGTCGAGGCGATGCGCGAGCTCGGCCATGAGGTGCTTGCCGCGGCGCTGGCCAAGCTGCGTGGCGGCTCTTGAGGGTGCGCTAGCCGATATCCAGTGCTAGACGATATCCAGCGCCATCTTGCGGTTGGGCGTCGGGAAGGCCGCCTCGAGCCGCGCCAGGGCGTCGTCGTCCAGGCGCACGTGCAGCGCGACGGCGTTCTGCATCACGTGCTCCATCCGTACTGCCTTGGGGATGGCGATGACATCCCGGCGCCCCTCGACTGGACGGATCGCCCAGGCCAGCAGCACCTGGGCCGGGGTCACGCCGAGGCGGGCGGCGATCGCCATCACCTCGGGGTGAGTGAGCAGGTCTGCGCGCAGGCCGCCGGCCTGGGCCAGCGGGCAGTAGGCCATGGTCGGCATGCCCTGTTCGCGCTGCCAGGGCAGCAGCGAATGCTCGATGCCTCGGGAGCCCAGGTGATATAGCACCTGGTTGACCGCACAGGCTTCTCCGCCTGGCAGGCCGTGCAGGGTGGCGAGCTCGTCGACGTCGAAGTTGGAGACCCCGAAGCGGCGGATCTTGCCCGCCTCGCGCAGGCGCTCGAAGGCCTCCAGCGTCTCCTCGAGTGGGATACTGCCCGGCCAGTGCAACAGATAGAGGTCGAGGTGGTCGGTGCGCAGGCGCTTCAGGCTCGCCTCGCAGGCGGCGATGGCCGACTCCCGGCCCGCGTTCCAGGGGTAGACCTTGGAGACCAGGAAGGCCTCGTCGCGCCGCCCAGCCAGTGCCTCGCCCACCACCTCCTCGGCGCCGCCGTCGGCATACATCTCGGCGGTATCGATCAGGGTCAGGCCCATGGCCAGGCCGTGCTGCAGGGCGCGTATCTCGTCGCTGCGCGGGGCAAGCCCCTCACCCATGTACCAGGTGCCCTGGCCGATGGCGGGCAACCCGATGGCGGGTTCATGGGCGGTAGCGGGCAGGGTGACGCCGGTGGCGGACAGCATGGCATGGCTCCTTTTATTTATTGGAAAATTATTCCATGTATTCTGGATGCTGGTCGTCGGCGTTGCAATCAGCCCTTGAGTCATGGGAATCCGAGCTCCATGATCTATGGTGTTAAGGTGAGATATCCCATCGCACAACACAAGGAGCCGATATGTCGATCGAGAACTTTGCCAGCGCACAGTGGAAGGGCAGCCTGAAGGAAGGAGGCGGTACGCTCTCTACCCGAAGCGGGGTGTTGAAGGATACGCCGTATGACTTCCGTCGGCGCTTCGAGGGTGCCGAAGGCACCAATCCGGAGGAGATGATCGGTGCGGCCCATGCCGGCTGCTTCACCATGGCCCTGTCGCTGGTCCTCGGCGAGGCCGGCTTCACCGCCGACAGCCTCGATACCCAGGCCAAGGTCACCCTGGACCCGGAAAGCCTGTCGGTGACCGCCGTTCACCTGACCACCGTGGGGCGGGTGCCGGGCGCCGATCAGGCGGCCTTCGAGGCAGCCGCCAACGGTGCCAAGGAGAACTGCCCGATCTCCAAGCTGCTCAAGGCCGAGATTACCCTGGAGGCGACGCTGGAGGGCTGAGGCGCCAGGCGCTTGCCCGTTTCGGAACGCGCCGGGGCCACCCATGGGTGGCCCCGGTGCTATTTCATGGCTAGCCCCGGTGCTATTTCATGTGTAGCCCCGGTGCTATTGATGGATTATCGCGGGTAGCGTGCAGCCAGTTTTCGGATATAGCCTAGGGAGCCGGGGTCTCCCGGGCGGCGTTCACCAGGGCGCGGATCAGGCGCTGCTGGGGGCGGTTGAAGATCAGCCACTCCGGGTGCCACTGCACGCCGATCAGGAAGTCGTGATCGCGGGACTCGATGCCCTGCACCAGGCCGTCGCGGTCGCGGGCGACGATCTCGATGCCGCGGCCGGTCTTCTGCACCGCCTGGTGGTGGAGGCTGTTGATGCGGCACCAGGTGACCTCGAGGATGCGGTAGAGCTGGCTGTCGGCGACGATATCCACGGTCTTGCGCGGCAGCACCGTGCGCCGGCGCTTGAGGCCCTCATGGCTGGTGTAGATATCCGGGTCCAGGGTGCCGCCGAGGTAGACGTTGATCAGCTGGGCACCCCGACAGATGCCGAGCACCGGGATGCCCTGGGGGATGAAGGTCTCGAGCAGCTCCAGCTCCAGCTCGTCGCGCTGGGGGTCGACGCGCACGTCGATCTGTACCTCGGCATCGTAGAGGTGCGCCTGGATGTCGTCGCCGCCGCCGATGATCAGGCCATCGAGGCGCTCCGGCCAGGGGCGCGAGGGCGATAGTCGTCGTGGCCGGCCACCGTGGCGCCATACCGCAAACCAGTCGAACAGCCAGGCGATGTGGCTCTTGCTGTCGGAGGTGGTGATGCCGATCGACGGACGCTCGTTCATGTGGCTTTCACCCAGCGGCGCAGGCGCAGCCACAGGCGGGTCAGCGGCGAGCGGGTGTGCTTGGCCACATAGCCGGCGGCGCGGCGCCTGAGCGTATCGGTGTCGGCGGCCAGCTTCTCCACCTCCAGCCAGCGGTTCCACTCCAGCGCCGAGCCCCAGCCCGGCTGCGAGAGGCGCGCGTCGGGTAGCCGATAGTGGAAGGTGGGGCGGGCCTTGACCAGCTTGTTGCGGAGCAGTTCGTGAGGGTAGTCCGGTCGTAGATGGGCGAACAGCGGGGTCATGTCGAGCTCGCGGTTGCGGGTCGGGTTGTCGGCCAGGTAGTCGCCGATCAGGGTATCGAGATCCGGCGAGTAGTCGGCGGCCAGCACCTTGAGGGCGTAGGCCCTGGGAAAGGGGTTGGCATGGGGCAACACCTCGCGGGTGATATCCACATCGATCTGTTCACGTAGCCATTCGGCGGTGAGCAGGTAGGCGCGCAGGTGGTCGAGCAGGCTCGCCACCTCGAGGCTGGGGACCTCGGGGTTGAGGTGCAGCCCGAAGCCGTAGAGCAGGCTGGCGTCGGTGCCCTTGGCGCCGCGCTCGCGCAGGGCCTCGAACAGCGCATCCAGCGCGTCGAGTTCGTCCCAGGGGATCGGTGGGCAGACGATCTCGGTGGGCACCAGTCCGGTGACCATGTCGCCGATCAGCTCCCGGGTGCGGCTGTGCAGGTCGATGCGCATCCGATGGCGATGGCGCTCCCACTCGCTGTCGCCACTGGGCATGGCCTCCAGCACTTCGGCATCGGGATGGGCATACTGGGTATCGAGCTCGATGGTGAAGGTGCCCCAGCGCGTCTCTTCCACCTTGAGGCGGTGGGGGCTGAGCACCTTCACCTCGCCGCCGAACAGCTCGCATACCATCGCCGCGGTCTCCTGGGGGGGCAGGCCGGCAAACTCGACCTCGACCCCCACGCGGCGGGTCTCGCCAGCGGTGGTATGCGCTTCGGGTGGCGGTAACGGCGTAATGGCGGCATCCTGTGCGTCACAAACGAGCGCCTGGGAGCGTATCATATCGGCCGTTGCCCACGACGCCACGACCCCATCACCTGAATCACCCATCGACATGGAGATGTGATGTTCTCCCATCGCCGCCTCGGTTCCTGTACCACCGTCTGGACACTGATGTTCGGGCTCCTGTTCGCGCTGGCCGTCGGGTTGTTGCCCGCCGCCGCCGTTCAGGCCCAGTCGGTCAACCTGCCGGGATTGACCTCTGCGGAGGATCCGCAGCAGCATGACCCCCAGGCCTTCCAGGAGTCGTTGCAGCGCATCATCGCCACCCTCGAGGATGCCGAGCGCCGCGGCCAGTTGCTGGAGAGCCTTCAGGGCCTGCAGAGCGTCCACAGTCAGGTCACCGAGAAGAGTGGCCTCACCCCGCGGGAGGGGCTGCTGGGGGCACTGGCCGAGACCATCAGTGACCTGGGCCAGCAGGCCGAGGGACAGCAGTCACCGCTGGCGCGCTGGAAGGCACAGCTTAACCAGGGCTGGCATGACCTGAGCGAGCTGGTGGCCAAAACCGAAAACGCCGACCTGATTCGCTTCGCGATCGAGGCCACCGTGCTGCTGATCATCTGGGGCGGGTTGTTGGTGATCCTGATCGCCCTCGGGCGCCTGCTGGCCAGGCGTCGTGGCTGGCCCCTGGATCTGCCCCGCGAGCCGCGCGCCTGGCTGCTCACCGTTCACTTCCTGCGCCGCATGCTGCCCTGGGGGCTGGCCTTCGCGCTGGTGCTGGGTGTGGCCCAACTGGTACCACCCAGCAGTGGGCGTGTATTGGCGCTGGTGGTCGCTTATATCGCGCTGTGCGGCCGCACCCTGTCGGTGGTGGTGGAAACCTTTGTTTCGGAGTTCACCCGGGGCCACCGCTTCGTGGCGGTGCAGCTGGTGCAGAACCATGGCCTGCGGCCACTGTTCGTGATCGGTGCCCTGGTGGCGCTGGGAGATGCCTTCAACTCGGGACGCCTAACCGTGCTGCTCGGTGCCGAGCTGGCCGGCCTGCTCTCGGTGCTGGCCAATATGCTGGCGGCGCTGCTCAGCGTGCGCTTCATCCTGCGCTTCAAGCGACCCATCGAGCACATCATCTGCAACCGCCCGTGGAGCGAACGCCGCGCGCCCGGCGCCAGTGCCAGCATCGTGCAGGTGTTGGGTGGCCTGTGGCATGTGCCGGCGCTGCTGCTGGTGGGGGGCTCGCTGGTGGCGATCTTCGTCACCGGTGGTGACGTGGGCACCGCCCTGGCGCGCTCGATCATCTCGGCCGCACTGCTGGTCTTGGCCCTGGTGGTGACCGGCCTGGTGCGCCGCCATGGCGAACGGCGCAAGCGGCGCCAACGTCGGCGTCGTGTCAGTCAGTATCGCGTGCGTCTCGAACGCTTCGGCTATGTACTAGGCCATGTGGCGGCCTGGGTTGCCTTCGCCGAGCTGTTCTTGCAGGTGTGGGGCGGCTCGCTGTTGGGCATCGGCAGTGCAGGGGTCGCTAGTGCCCGTATCGGCCAGGCGCTAATGGCCATCGCCCTGACCCTGCTGCTGGCCTGGCTGGCGTGGATCTTCGCCGATACCGCCATCCAGCGCGCCTTGACCAGTTCGGTGCGCTCCCGCGGGCGGCGTGTCAACCAGGCCCGCGCCCAGACCATCACGCCGATGATCCGTAACGTCATCTTCACGGCCATCGTGATCATCGCCGGCATCGTCGGGCTGGCCAATCTGGGGGTGAACGTCACGCCGCTGCTGGCCGGTGCCGGTGTCATCGGCCTGGCACTCGGCTTCGGCGCCCAGACCCTGGTGCAGGACCTGATCACCGGCATCTTCATCCTGATCGAGGACTCCCTGGCGGTGGACGACTTCGTCAAGATCAATGGCCACATGGGCACGGTGGAGGGGTTGACCCTGCGCACCGTGCGCCTGCGCGACCTCGATGGCATCGTCCACATCATTACCTTCAGTCGTATCGACTCGATCCACAACATGTCGCGGCAGTTCGGCATCGCGCTGATGAAGATCCGCATCCCCTACACGATGCCCATCGATGACGCCATTACCCTGATGCAGGAGACCGCCCAGGCGCTGCGCCAGGATCCGGTGATGCGCCACTACATCTGGTCGCCGCTGGAGATGCAGGGCATCCACGCCTTCGAGGAGGGGTGCCCGATCCTGCGCATGCGCTTCCGTACCGCTCCGGAGATGCAGTGGGACGTCTCCCGCGCCTTCAATCTGCTGCTCAAGCAGCGCATGGAGGCGCAGGGTGTCGACCTCGGCGTGCCGCGGCTCAGCGTCAGCATGGAGGGACGCGGCGGCGGTCGCCTGGATGGCTCCAGCGAGCGTGGCGACGACCAGGCCAGTGAGCGCGATGCATCCGGCCGTGCGCCGGGGCGTGCCGGGGTTGCCGACCCGTATCACCAGACCAGCGCCAGCGGCGGCTCGCCCGACCCGGGCCAGTAGATGCGCTGCTATCGTGAACCCGACAGCGAGGCCCTTGCGTGATCCACGTCGAACGTCAGGACAGCCTGCACCTCAAGGTTTCCCGCGTGCTGCAGGAGGAGACCTCGCATCGGCTCGATCTCTTTCTGTTCGTGCCCGGCGAGCTGGGCCTGACCGGTCAGGTGATTCCCGAAGAGGACTTCTATCACGGCTCCATCCATGTGAAGCGTACCTACTTCAGCGACCGCTACCGCCTGCCGCTGGTGCTCAGTCGCCTGGCCGAGCGCGGCAAGCTCGATGCCGAGCACTATCGCCTCAGCCTGAGCCTCTATGCCTATCAATATGTGCTGGCCATGGAGGGCGCGATTCAGCCGCTGATCGACGATGTGCGGCGCGCCAGAAAGGACGAGAAGGTGGAGAAGGCTGAAAGGGAGAGGGGGGAAGCGGAGGGCGCCCAGGCCAAGGACGCCGATAGACGCGCCTCCGAGCCGCGTTCTCAGCAGCCGAAGGGGGCGGAAGGCGAGCAGATGGCGGAGCTGGAGCACAGGCTGGCCGAGCATATCGACCTGGCGGTCAGCATTCTCAGCCGCCTGCGGCGTCAGGAGCCCAGTGACGAGAGCCTGCTCCGCTATTTCGCCACCATCGACAACTACCTCTCCTGGTTTACCGAGCAGCGCCTGCTGGCGCTGCTCGCCGGCCTGCCCCGGGGGTCACGCTTTCGCCCGATACGCGCACGGCTGGTGGAGATCGTTCGTGCCGAGGATGCCTACCGCCGCGAGCGAGAGTACAACTCCGCCCGGGTGACCCGTGACCCGACGCGGATGTCCAACAAGATGCGCTTGCTGCGTCGGCTGATCGAGCACCCGGTGACGCTCAAGCAGAAGAATCAGGAGCTGGGTGGTGCCGAGCAGAAGGCGGTGAAGGCCTTGGCCACCGCGGTGGTGATGGTGTTCGTCTCGCTCGGCCTGCTGCGTGTGCGCGATACCCTGGCCGATATCACCGCGCTCTTCGTGCTGGCCATGGCCGGCATCTACGCCCTGCGTGAGGTCTTCAAGGATGACCTGCGCAATACCCTGTGGCGGCTGCTGCGTCGTGGCCGCCCCAAGTGGCGTCGCCAGTACCTGGATCCGACCCGCGACCAGGTGGTGGGGCGCCAGCTGGAGTGGTTCGACTACAAGCGTTTCAACCGACTCGACGACGAGATCAAGCGTGTGCGCAAGCGCAGCGTGGCACAGCGCGAGGAGGTGGTGGTGCACTATCGCTCACACTCGCGGATGTCGCCGACCCGCTTCCTGAGTGGCTACGACCACACCCGCGAGACCCTGACGCTTGACCTGTCACCGATCGCCCGGCTGATGGACAAGAGCAGTCGCCGTGTCTATTGGCTGGGGGAGGGCGACCAGGTAGTGCGTGAGGAGGTGGAGAAACGTCACCTGCTCAACCTGGTGATCCGCGAGACCCAGGGCAGTGCCTCCACCACCCTGCAGCGCTGGAAGATCGTGATGAGCCGCTCGCGCATCGTCGACGTGGAGCAGGTGCATGCCGAGGGGCCGGGGCACGATACAGCGCCGCGAGAATGAGCCATGGCTCTTCCCCCCACGCGTTATCGAATCGGCCTCTTCGTTCCCGCCGGCAAGACGTGACCTTCGATCCGCCGCCCGGCTCGGGCGGCGGATCCCGGCGTGTCCGGGCTCTAGCCTCCGGCCGGTGCCACCACCAGTCCCAGGGTGACCAGCAGGTCATCGAGCAGATCGGAGGCCCCGAAGCGGAAGTGCCCGGGAGTGATCCAGTTGGCGCCCATCACCCGCTCGGCCAGCGCCAGGTAGGCCTGGGCGTCCTCGGCGGTGCGCACGCCACCGGCGACCTTGATGCCGACGTCGCGGCCGCTGGCCTTGATCGCTTCGAGCAGGGTCTCGACGGCTTCCAGGGTGGCATTCACCGCCACCTTGCCCGTAGAGGTCCGAGCGTTGACAGTTTTTGGCCTGGATCAAGGCGAAGTGCGTGGGGCATTGCTATGTTGCTTATAACAAGCCCCTGAACCTGTTGGAGAACGTCGATGCAAGCCGCCGATATCATGACCCGTAACGTCATCACCGTAGGTCGAGACAGCGAGGTGCGCGAGATCGCCAGCCTGCTGCTCGAGCACGGTATCAGTGCCGTGCCGGTGGTGAGCGATGCCGGCAAGGTGCTGGGCATCGTCAGCGAGGGCGACCTGATCCGGCGGGTCGAGGATGACAAGCGCAACAAGTCCTGGTGGCTGCGGCTGTTCGCCGTCAACGACCCGGGCGAGTACGTCAAGTCCCATGGACGCCGTGCCCATGAAATCATGACTCCCGACCCCCTCACCATCGGTGAGGACATGCCGCTGCATCAGATCTCTCGGTTGCTGGAGAAGCATCACATCAAGCGGGTGCCGGTGGTCACCGACGGCAAGCTGGTGGGTATCGTCAGCCGTGCCAACCTGCTCCAGGGCTTCGCCGTGGCCGGTCCCGAGACCGTGGTCAGCACCGATGATCGCGAGATTCGCGTGGCGATCCTCAAGGAGATCGACGCGAACACCGGGGTGCTGGTCGACCGCATCAATGTCATCGTCAGCCAGGGCCAGGTGGAGCTGTGGGGCCTGGTGGAGAGCGATCAGGAGCGCATGGCGGTGCAGGTCGCGGCCGAGAACACCGCCGGCGTCAAGGAGGTCAAGAACAACTTGGGCTACGTACCGCGTGGCTTCGGCGCCGCCTGACCTCCCCATCGGCGAGCGCCGGTTGGCATGCGCATCCGAATGAGAACGTGAAGAGGGCGGCCCATGGGGCCGCCCTCTTGCATCGTGCAGGCGTGATCGGCTGGGAGAGTCCGCTTAGGCCTCGTCGGGCTGGGTCGGGACCGGCTTCGCGACCTTCTCCAGGGCCTGGCGCAGGGTGTCGATGCTGCGCTGGTGGTGGTGCAGCTTCTCCAGGCCGAACAGCCCGATACGGAAGGTCTGGAACCCGTCCCCTTCGTCGCACATCAGCGGCACGCCGGCGGCGAGCTGCAGCCCCTCCTCGGCGAAGCGGCCGACGATGCCGGGGTCGTCGGTATAGCAGACCACCACGCCGGGGGATTCGTAGCCGGGGGCTGCCACGCTCTTGTAGCCGAAGTCGGCGAGCAGTTCACGCACGCCGCTGCCCAGCGCCTGCTGCTCGTCACGGACCTTGTCGAGGCCGTACTGCTCGATCTCGAGCATGACGTCGCGCAGCGTCACCAGGCCATCGGTGGGCAGGGTGGCGTGATAGGCATGGCCGCCATTCTCGTAGGCTTCCATGATCGAGAGCCACTTCTTCAGGTCACAGGCGAAGCTGGTGCTGGTGGTCTCCTCGATGGTCTCGCGGGCCAGGCGGGAGAGCATCACCATGGCGCAGCAGGGCGACGCGCTCCAACCCTTCTGCGGCGCGCTGATCACCACGTCGACGTCGAGGTCCTGCATGTCCACCCACATGGTGCCGGAGGCGATGCAGTCGAGCACGAACAGGCCGCCCTCCTCGTGGATGGCGTCGGCCACCTGACGGATGTAGTCGTCGGGCAGCATCATGCCCGAGGAGGTTTCCACGTGGGGGGCGAAGACGATGTCGGGCTGGGTGTCGCGAATGGTGTCGATCACGTCCTGCAGCGGCGCGGGGGCAAACGGCGAGGTAGTGTCATCCTCGTCGAGGCGACGCGCCTTGCGCACGTTGATGTCGGCGGGGATGTGGCCCATCTCGAGGATCTGGCTCCAGCGGTAGCTGAACCAGCCGTTGCGCAGTATCAGGGCACGGCGGCCCTTGGTGAACTGGCGGGCGACGGCCTCCATGCCGAAGGTGCCGCTGCCGGGCACGATGACCGCACTATGGGCGTTGTAGACTTCCTTGAGGTGCGAGGAGACCTCGCGCATCACCTTCTGGAAACGAGCCGACATGTGATTCAGCGAGCGGTCGGTATAGACCACCGAGTATTCCAGCAGGCCATCGGGGTCGACATCGGGAAGCAAGCCGGGCATCTCTTTACTCCATCTTGGTTCTGGCCTTCCAGTGCGAAGGCAACGGGTTTCTCAAGCATATTCCCATTACCGGGCCGGGGCCAGCCGTGGCGGCGGCGGCGGACAATGTCGAGCGCTCAACTGGCCTGGGCCGCCTGGATGGCGGTGAGGGCGATGGTGTAGACGATGTCGTCCACCAGGGCGCCACGGGAGAGGTCGTTCACCGGCTTGTTGAGGCCCTGGAGCATGGGACCGACGCTGACCACGCGGGCGCTGCGCTGCACCGCCTTGTAGGTAGTATTGCCGGTATTGAGGTCGGGGAACACGAACACCGTGGCGCGCCCGGCCACCGGCGAGTCGGGTGCCTTCTGGCGACCGACGCTCTCGATGGCCGCGGCGTCGTACTGCAGCGGGCCGTCGATGCACAGGTCCGGCGCGCGTTCACGGGCCAGGCGCGTGGCCTGGCGTACCTTCTCGACATCGGCGCCGGAGCCGGATTCTCCGGTGGAGTAGCTGATCATCGCCACTCGCGGCTCGATGCCGAAGGCCGCCGCCGAACGAGCGCTCTGGATGGCGATCTCGGCCAGGGTCTCGGCGTCCGGGGTTGGATTCACCGCGCAGTCGCCATAGACCACCACCTGTTCGGGCAGCAGCATGAAGAAGACCGACGATACCTGGCGGTAGTCCGGGGAGGTCTTGATCAGCTGGAAGGCGGGACGCACGGTGTTGGCGGTAGTGTGCACGGCCCCGGAGACCAGGCCGTCGACCTCGCCCTCGGCCAGCATCATGGTGCCGAGCACCACATTGTCCTGCAGCTGGTCCTCGGCGGTGAGCTCGTTCACCTTGCCGGCCCGGCGCGCCACCATGGGCGCCACGTAGCGCTGGCGGATGGCGCCGGGATCGACGATCTCGAGCCCCTCTGGCAGCTCGATGCCACGCTGGCTGGCGACCTCCTGGATCTCCTCGCGCCTGCCGAGCAGCACGCAGTGGGCGATGCCGCGCTGCTGGCAGATCACCGCGGCCTCCACGGTGCGCGGCTCGCTGCCCTCTGGGAGCACGATGCGCCGGGCAGCGCGCTGGGCCAGCCGCACCAGCTGGTGGCGGAAGGCGGCAGGGGAGAGGCGACGCGGATAGCCCTGGCTGAGGGTCTCCTTGAGCCACTTGAGGTCGAGATGGCCGGCGACGAAGCGCGTCACCTGCTCGGCGCGTTCGTCGTCGTCGATGGGGATATCGTTGGCCATGCGATCGAGGCGTTTGGCGGTGTCGAAGCTGTCCGAGTCCACCGCCAGCACCGGCAGGCCGCTGCGCAGTGCGGGGCGACAGATATCCACCATCGACGCGCTGGGCTGTTCGCCGTGAGTGAGCAGCACGCCGGCCAGCGGCACGCCGTTCATGGTGGCGAGTGCGCTGGCCAGCAGGATGTCGTCGCGATCGCCCGGGGAGACGATCAAGCGGCCCGGCTTGAACACATGCAGTGCCCGGGAGGCGCTGCGCGCACACAGGCTGGTGCCCATCACCCGGCGCGTGGCGGCCTCGCCCTCGTGCAGGAACTGGGCGCCCAGCGCGCGGGCCACATCGATGACCCGCGGCGCGGAGAGGGCGTCGTGCCAGGGTACGGCGCCGATCAGCCGGAACTGCTGGCCATCCAGGGCGGGCAGGTACTGGCGCAGGGTATCGGCCAGTTCGCCGTTGGTGTTGGCGGCCAGTTCGGGAGCGGCGAGCGGGGGCGTGCTGGCCGTTTCCGGCAGCGGGCGCACGCGCATCAGGATGCAGCCCAGGGTGCGCGAGGAGCGCGCGCCGTCGAAGGGTTGGGCGTGGATGTCGAGCTGCTCCGCCAGCTGGCGGGGATCGCTCAGGTCACCGTCGGCCACCAGGATCACCCTGGCATCCAGGGCGCGGGCCAGCTCGGCGTTGAGCTGGCCGGCATAGCTGCTCTGGGGGCTGGCCACCAGGCCCTCGACCACCACCAGGTCGGGGCGTGTCTCCTCCTCGCCGGCGGCGGCTCGCGTGTGCCTGGCGACCGCCTCCTCCATCAGGTCGGCGATGCGGTCGTCGCGCAGCAGTTTCTCCACGCGCGCCTGGGGCAGCGGCTCGAGGGCGCTGAGGCCCAGGGTGCTGCGGGCCAGTGCCGTGGAGCGGTCCGGCCCGGGCCCGTTGATCTCGTCCTGGCGAAAGGGGCGCAGGAAGCTGGCCTTCAGGCCCAGGGTGTCCAGGGCGCGAATCAATCCCAGGCAGGCGGATGTGAGGCCAACGCCGGTGCCGGTGGGCACCAGCAGCAGGGTGCGGGGTTCGGGGCGTATGGAGCTGACGGTCATGCGGGAGTCTCGCTGAGGAGTTGGCGGGTCTCGAAGGCGATCTGGCCCTCCTCGTCGGTGGGGATCACCCAGAGCTCGGGCCCGGCGTTTCCGGCATCGATGCGGCCCTCCTGGCCGCCCACGGTCTCGGCGTTGGCCGTGGCCGAGAGGCGCAGCCCGAAGTGGGGCAGGGCCTCTATCACCCGGGCACGCACCGCGCTGGCATTCTCGCCGATGCCGCCGGTAAAGACGATACCGTCGAGTCGCGGCAGGGAGCAGGAGAGGGCGGCCAGGGACTTGGCGATGCGATAGCAGAACACCTCGATGGCGAGTTCGGCGCCGGGATGGTGCTCGGCGGCGGCCTGTTCCAGGCGGCGCATGTCGTTGGAGATCCCGGAAAGGCCCAGCAGGCCGCTCTCCTTGTTGAGCAGGGTGTCGATACGCTCCAGCGACCAACCGAGCTGCCGGCTCAGGTGGGCGTGCAGGCCGGGGTCGACGTCGCCGCTGCGGGTACCCATCACCAGGCCCTCCAGGGGAGTCAGGCCCATGCTGGTATCCACACTCTGGCCCTGCCACACGGCGCAGGTCGAGCAGCCATTGCCCAGATGGGCAACCAGCCAGCCGCCATGGGCGCGGGTGGAGAGATGATCGACGCGCCCGCTGACGTAGGCGTGGCTGCTGCCGTGGAAGCCGTAGCGACGGATGCCGTGCTGGGCATAGAGGTGCTGGGGCAGGGCGTAGCGGTAGGCACGCGGCGGCAGGCTCTGGTGGAAGGCGGTATCGAACACCGCGACTTGGGGCAATGCCGGGAACAGCGCCAGGGTGGCGCGCACCCCCACCAGGTTGGCGGGGTTGTGCAGCGGAGCCAGGGCGCCGGTGGTCTCGATGGCGCGCAGCACGGCGGGGTCGATACGGGTGGCGCCGGTGAAGCGCTCGCCGCCGTGCACGATACGGTGGCCCACCGCGGCAGGGGGCGGGCCGCCCAGGCGCTCGAGGATCACGGCCATGGCCTCGGCGTGGTCGGCGCCGTGCAGGGGCTGTGAGAACACGCGTCCGTCGGCATCGACCCCCTTCAGCCGCGCATCGTTGACGCCCAGGCGCTCGGCCAGGCCCGACTGGCGAGGCAGGGCCGGATCCTCGGGTACCAGGGCATACTTGATGGAAGAGGAGCCGCAGTTGATCACCAGGACCGGGTCGCGCATCGGGTAGTCTCGTGGACAGGGTGAGACGTTAGGCTAACATGGTGTCCCGTCACCGGTAGTGCCAATTATTTGATGTTCGTCATGTTTTTTGGCGAAGCCACTGTTTCCAGATTATTTACGCAAGGAAGCCCCATGTCGAAAGCCTCCATACTTCCCCGCCCGCTGGCCATTACGCTGCTGTGTAGCGTGGCCACGCTGTTCGCCGCCAATCATGTCGCCGCGCGGGTGGCCTTCGACGAGGGCACCGGGCTGCTGCTGGCGATCCTGGTGCGCTCCAGCGTGGCGCTGGTGGTGTTAGGTGCCCTGGTGATGTTTCAGCGCAAGTCGCTGCGTCTGCCGGCCGGCACCGCCGGCTGGCAACTGCTGGTGGGCTTGCTGGTGGTGGTGCAGAGCCTCTCCCTCTATTCGGCGGTGGCGCGCATCCCGGTGGTGGTGGCACTGCTGCTGATGAACACTCTGCCGATCCAGCTGGCGCTGATCAGCTGGGCGATGGGCGGGCCGCGCCCGACGCCGCGGGCGGCGCTGGTCATGGGGGTGATCCTCGTCGGCCTGGTGGTGGTGCTGGATGTACCGACCTGGCTCGCCGACCCCGGTGCCATGGGATCCGGCTGGTTCCTCGGCGTGGGGCAGGGGCTGGCCGCCGCCTTCGTCTTCGCCTGGGCGTTGTGGATCACCGAGCACCACCTGGACGAGGTGGGCAGTACCCTGCGCAGCCTGCTGACCATGCTCACGGTGCTGGTCAGCATGCTGGCGGCAGGCGTCGCCGGCCTGGTTCCGGGCGGCATGGACCTGCCACAGAGCCTTGCCGGTGCCTGGGGCCTGGCCGCGCTGGGGCTCTTCTACGGCGTGGCCTTTTCCATCCTGTTCATCAGCGTGCCGCGCCTGGACATGGCGCGTAATGCCCCGGCCATGAACATGGAGCCGGTGGCGGCACTGGTGCTGGGTTACCTGGTGCTCGGCCAGACGCTGTCGCCCGTTCAACAGCTGGGGGGTGGCCTGGTACTGGCGGGAATCGTGATCCTGGGGCTGTCGAAGCAGGAGTGAAGGTGGCTCAGCAGGGCCCGACAATCACTCGTAGCGCCGCAGGCTCGACGCGTAGCGTCAGCTCCCGGAAGTGGCCCAACGACTCGCCGTCGGCGGTCACCCGGTGCCCGTGATGCATGGCGATGCGGCATGTCGACGGCCGGCGCACCAGCACGCTGTCGTCATCCTGCGGCGTATGGCCGAGCAGGCGAGTGACCATGAAGGTCCAGAGCAGGCGCCACCAGGGGTGTGGGCGTACCGCCACCAGGGTCAGGTGGCATCCCAGGCACAGGCGCCCGGCACCTTTGATCCGCCGCCGAAGAAGGCCCCCGAGGCGATGGCCAGCGACAGCCAGCGCTCCTCGATGATCTCGTTGTCGGTCTCCAGGCGCGCCTGGAAGCCGCGCAGCAACCCAAGGCGGCGCAGCTGCGGCAGGACGGCGGCATAGCTGAAGCGCCCCAGCCAGCGCTTGAGGCGCGGTGAGGCCTGAGTGGCCGGCAGCGTGCCGAGGCCCACATGGACCACGTTGAGGAACAGCTGGTCATCGAGCCAGCCGACATCGACCCGCGCGCTCGGTGCCCGCGCGACCAGCTCGCAGAGGGCATCGGGATCCTCCGGCAGGCCGAGGTTCCTGGCGAAGTCGTTGGCGGTACCCGACGGCAGCACGCCCAGGATGGCTCCGCAGGCATGACACGCGCGAGCAGCCCGGTTGACCGAGCCGTCGCCGCCCGCGACCAGCACGATATCGTCGGCCGAAAGCGCCGTCTCCCAATCATCCTCGGCGAGATCACGCACCTGCAGCGAGGTGATGCCGGCGCGCTCGAGGCGTGGCTTCCAGAAGCCCTCGCCGCGGGAGCCGTTACCGGCCCGGGTATTGGCGATCAACCAGTGGCGCATCCTCGGGTCCTGTCCAGCGTGAAGGCTCAGTATAGCCGGGAGTACAGGTGGGCGGCATGTCGCCACTCGCCGACGCGGCGTAGCGCAACTTTACACATTTGTCCCTTGATACATTGTCGTAGAGGGACCACACTTATCGGCGTTAGGAAACGGTGTTCATTAATGAGGAGTACGTCATGAAGACCCTGACCATTGCCGCTCTGACTTCCGCCCTGTTCGCCGCCGGCGCCACCGCTGCCCAGGCCCAGCAGCCTCCCTATCCCCAGGGCTATGTGGGTGGTGACGCCATGTTCTGGGAGGTCGATCCCGATGGTCGTGCCGACAGCCGTGATGGCACCGGCCTGCGCGTCAACGGCGGTCTGAAGTTCAACGACTACTTCGCCGTGGAGGGCCACCTGGGTGGCGGCGGCTCCGATGGGAGCGTGGAGCTCGACTCCCTGGTGGGCCTCTATGCCAAGGGTATCCTGCCGGTTTCCCAGGAGTTCCGCCTCTATGGCCTGGCCGGCATGACCGACGTGGACTTCGACGTCGACAGCGAGTCGGGCTTCTCCTACGGTGCCGGCGCCGAGTTCGACGTGGCGCCCAACCTGGCGCTGGGTGCCGACTACATGCGCTATCTCGACGAGGACCAGTACGACTTCGATGCCGCCAGCGTTGGCGTACGCTATCGCTTCTGATGTTTGGCACTACCCGTTGTAATGCGCGACGCCCCCGCTGCCAAGCAGCGGGGGCGTCCTGCGTCTGGGGTGCCGGGTCACTTCGGGCGTGACCGTCGCCGCTCCCGGGCGGGCTCCGTCACAGGCTGCGGTCCAGCCCCATCTGCCAGAAGTCGATCTCCAGGCGCGTGGCGTCTCGGAACACCTGGACGAGCTCGTCGAAGCGACGCGGGGTGACCTCGGCCAGGCGGGCGTCGAGCCAGGCCTCCTCGGTGCGTCGGGCGGCCTGGAACTCCTCGCTCTCGTACATGGCGATCCAGGCGTCATAGGGGTTGGCGTTGCCGCGCAGGGTGGCGGGGCGTGAATTGAGCCAGTCGGCGATCACGCCGTAGCCCACCAGGCAGGGGGCCAGGGCCACATGCAGGTCGAGCAGGTCGCCGCGGTTGCCGGTATCCAGCACGTAGCGGGTGTAGGCCATGGTGGCGCGCGCTTCCGGCAGCTCGGCAAGGTCGGCCTCCGAAATGCCCCAGTCCCGGCAGTAGTCGATATGCAGGCCAAGCTCGACATCGATGATGGTCTTGAGGCCCTCCAGGCTATGGCGCAGCTCGGTGATATCACGGCTCTTGTAGGCCGCCAGGGCATAGGCGCGACCGAAGTGGATCAGGAACAGGTAGTCCTGCTGCAGGTAGTGGCGAAAGGCGTCTGAGGCGAGGGTGGCGTTACCCAGGTCGCGTACGAAGTCGTGCTCGATATAGGCGCGCCAGTCGGCGTGGCAGGCGGCGGTAAGGTCGCTGAAGCGATAACCCATGGTCGTCTCCGTAGTGGAAGGGGTCAGTAGATCCGGAAGCGGCGGTGCTCGGGATGGCCTTCCTGCTCCTGGATCACCTTGCGGTAGCGCTTGTACTCCCACTGGTACTGGGCGGGATCCAGGGCGATGGCGGCCTCCACGCAGGCGTTGACCCCGGTGGCCGACTCGACCTCGTCTGCCTGATAGACGCGCTGGTCGGCGGGCAGGAAGTGGATCTCGAAGCCCCGGCCGGGAATCCGGCGTGCCACACCGGTGACCACACGGGCCTCGGTGCGGGCGACGAGCTTGGGCAGCAGGGTGGCGGTGTAGGCGAGACGACCGAAGAAGGGCGCGAAGACGCCACTGCCCCAGTTCGGTTCCTGGTCGGGCAGGATGCCGATCGCCTCGCTGCGCTTGAGCGCCTTGAGCAAGGCGGCCACACCGCGCGGATTGGTGGGCACCAGGCTCGCCCCCATGCGTTCGCGTCCGGCGCGGGTCACGGCGTCGAGCTCGATGATCTTGGGTGGCTCGTACATGGCGGTGAAGGGGAAGTGGCTGGAGAGCCAGAAGTTGAGCACCTCCCAGTTGCCGAAGTGGGGGGCCAGCACGATGACTCCACGCCCCTCGGCGCGCGCCTCGTCGAGCAGTTCACGGCCATGCACGGCGAGTATCGAGGCCTCGACCCGACCGGGTTCGCCCATCCAGGCGAAGCCGATCTCGAGCATGGTGGCGGCGGAGTGGGTCAGGCTCTCGCCGGTGAGGCGGCGACGATCGGCAGCGCTCTGCTCCGGGTAGACCTGGGCCAGGTTTGCCTCGGTGACCTCGCGCTCGCGGCGGCTGAAACGCCGCACCAGCGGACCGATCAGGCGCGCCAGGCGCCACAGGGTGGCGAGCCGGCGACCGGCCAGCGATCGCCACAGGGTCTCGATGGCGCGGGCCTGCAGTGCGCTCGTGCGGGAAGAAGCCTTGGCCATGCCGTTACACCAGCCAGGTGTCCACGTTCTCGGGAGAACGCTTCTCCTGCAGCCCCTTGAAGCCCTTGACGCAGCGGATCACCAGCCACACCACGGCCACCAGCCACAGCACGAAGCCGATCAGCACGAACATCAGTACGCCGGACAGGCAGAAGTAGAGCAGGCCGATCCAGAAGGTGCGTACCTGGTAGCGATAGTGCTGGTCGAGCCACTCCGGCCCCTTGCCGCGGTAGACATAGGCGATCACCACGCCAACCAGGGCGGTGAGTCCCCCGGTGACGATGCTCGCCAGGTAGAGGGCGTAGATGACCATGGGGAGCGTCGTGTCGACCGGCTCGGGACTCTCGATGACCACATTGTCGTTCTGCAGGTTGTCGCTCATGGCGTGGGCTAACGTCCTGGTTCGGTATGGAAAGCTGGCCACCCATGATACCCAGCGAGGGCGGCAATGCCAGTGTTGGAGGTCTCAGTCGGCGTCGGGTGCGCTGCGCAGCGGTCGGCTGATCTCGAGCAGGTTGCCGTCCGGGTCGCGCAGATAGAGGGACTCGATGGCCCCGGTGGCGCCCTGGCGCTGTACCGGCCCCAGCTCGATCTCCACGTCCAGTGCCTCGAGGTGGCGGGCCACCTCATCCAGCGGCAGCAGGCTGCGCAGGCAGAGGTCCAGGCTGCCGGGAGTCGGCGTGGCGGCCCGGGGCTCGATATCGGTGGCGGTCCAGTGCAGGCGCAGGGCCAGGTCGCCGAGGATCAGGTCGACGCGTTCGCGATCGCGGTAGCGTACCTCCAGCCCCAGCACCCGGGAGTAGAAGTCCACGGCGCGGGAAATGTCGGTCACGGTGATGACCAGATGGTCCAGACCTGACAGCATTCGTCTCTCCTTGCAGGATTGTTCAGGCGTAAATGGCTCTGCCACAGAGGATACGATGATGCCGACCTGCCCGCTATGCGCATCCGCCGATACGGCGTTCTACCACTGCGATGCGCGGCGCGAGTACCACCGCTGCCGATGCTGCACGCTGGTCTTCGTGCCGCCGGCCTTCCGGCTCGATCCCCAAGCGGAGCGGGCGGTCTACGACCAGCACGAGAACTCGCCGGACGACCCCGGCTACCGGCGCTTCCTGTCGCGGCTCTTCGAACCGCTTAAGGCCAGGCTCGAGCACGGTGCCCGTGGGCTCGACTTCGGCGCCGGGCCGGGGCCGACGCTGTCGGTGATGTTCGAGGAGGCCGGTCACCGCATGGCGATCTATGACCCCTTCTATGCCCCCGGCGCCTCGGTACTTGAACAGTCCTACGATTTCATCACCGCCACCGAGGTGGTCGAGCACCTGTTCGCGCCCGGCAAGGAGCTGGCGAGGCTGGCGAGCCTGCTGCGGCCCGGTGGCTGGCTCGGGTTGATGACCAAGCGGGTCACCGACCACGCCGCCTTCACCCGCTGGCACTATATTCTCGATCCCACCCATGTGAGCTTCTTCGGCGAGGCGACCTTCCGCTGGTTGGCCGATGAACTCGGGATGAGCATCGAGTTTCCCGCCGCCGATGTGGTGCTGCTGCACAAGAGGCCGAGCTGATGGCGGAGGATATTGCCGAAATGCCCTCCGTTGCCGGAAGAAAACGCTGGCATCGTCCCCGGCTCCGGAAAAGCGATTGACTGGCGGATGATCGGGCGTATGATTCGCGCGCTCAGCATGGCGGGCGAGGGCGTCTCGATGCCTCCTGCCAGGCGCCTTTGCGGCGCATCTGCCACTCTTCTCTTCTACCTCCTTCCCGTGTGAGGCATGCAATGTCGCGGCAACTGCTGGCCATGGCCCTCGCTCCCCTGCTGGGGCTCTTCATCCTCGGTATCGGCAACGGCTTCCTGGCCACGCTGATCACCCTGCGCCTGGACGCCGCCGGGGAGTCGGCGGCGGTGATCGGCGGGGTGTCGGCGGCCTACTTCATTGGCCTGGCGCTGGGGGCCATGCTGAATGACCGCCTGCTGTTGCGCATCGGCCATATCCGCGCCTACGGTAGCTTCGCCTCGCTGGTGGCGGTCACCGTGCTGCTGCAGGGGCTGGTGGAACATCCCTGGGCCTGGTTCGCCCTGCGTCTGGTGGGCGGCTGGGCCACGGTGGGGGTCTACCTGGTGATCGAGAGCTGGCTGCTGGCCTCGGGGGAAGCCCGGGTGCGTGGCCGCCTGCTGGCGCTCTACATGATTGCGCTCTACGCCGCGGGGGTGCTCGGCCAACTGTTGCTGGGCGTCACCGAGGCCATGGGCGGGGCGTCGTCGTTCATGGTGATCGGCATGCTCGCCTCGCTCTCGGTGCTGCCCATGGCGATGATCCCTCAGTTCACGCCGATGGTTGAAAAGGCCGAGCCGCTCTCGCCCCTGCGCCTGATCATGCTGACCCCAACCGGGGTGATGGGCAGCTTCGGTTCGGGGCTTGTCGTGGCGGGGGTCTACGCCCTGCTGCCGCTCTACCTGCAGCGCGCCGGCTTCTCGGTCGATCGCGTTGGCCAGATGATGGCGGTGGTGGTGCTCGGGGCGCTGCTGCTGCAGTACCCGGTGGGGCGCTGGTCGGACCGCCATGACCGCCAGCTGGTACTGATCCTGATCGGGGCCTTCTGCGCGCTGATCTCCGCGGCGATGCTGTGGTTGCCGCTGAATACCTGGAGCCTGGCCGGGCTGCTGTTCCTGCTGGGTGGCGGCGTCTTCTCGCTCTACCCGGTGGCGCTGGGCCACGCCGCTGACCGCGCCCCGGCGGGAGCGCTGGTGCGCATGAGCCAGGGCCTGCTGCTGATCAACGCCATCGGCTCGGCGGTGAGCCCGCCGCTGATCTCGCCGGTGATGACGCTGCTTGGCGATGCCGGCCTGTTCTGGAGCTTCGGGGCCATAGGGCTCTTCCTGGTGGCCTTCTTCGGCTGGCGACGCAGCGTGCGCCCGGCGCCGGTGCCGGTGGCGCCCTTCCATCCCACCGCGCCGATGTCCGCCGCGGGCGCCGAGCTGGTGGTCACCGAGGAACTGGTGCAGGGCGCCATCGAGCACGAGCACATGGAGGACCTCTCCGACGCCGTGCCCGAGGTGGAGGTGGCGGAGCCGCTGGTGGGCCCGCCGCCGCCCGACGAGTCGCATGTCGCCTACTTTGAGGAGGCCGAGCCCGGGGAGGCGCCGACCCAGGCGGAACTGGCGCTGGAGCCCGCCGAGGGGCGCTGAGGGCGTCTGCGACACGGTGCCTGAGATCGTCTGCGACCTAGGGCTAATGGCCGGCGAAAAGTAGGGAATCTACTATCGGCGTTATCATTTTCCCTGAGGTGTTTCGATGACTCCCTTCGCCGCCCCCGTCCGCGACCTCCGCTTCGTGCTCGAGGAACTGCTCGAGCACGGCTCGCTCTCGCTACCCGGCTTCGAGGAGGCCAGCCCCGACCTGGTGGAGGCCGTGCTGGAGGAGGCGGCGAAGCTCGCCGGTGAGGTATGGGCGCCGCTCAATGCCAGCGGCGACCGCCAGGGGTGCGCCCGGCGCGACGATGGTGGCGTCAGCGTACCCGACGGCTTTATCGAGGCCTATCAGGCCTACGCCGAGGGTGGCTGGAACGGCATCGGCGTCTCCGAGGCGCTGGGTGGTCAGGGGCTGCCCGAGGTCGTAGCAAGCTCGGTCCAGGAGATGCTCCACGGCGCCAACATGGCGCTGGGCCTGTGCCCGATGCTGACCGCCGGTGCCATCGAAGCGCTGGCCCACCACGGTAGCGACGAGCAGCAGGCGACCTACCTGCCGAAGCTGGTCGAGGGCACCTGGACCGGCACCATGAACCTCACCGAGCCCCAGGCCGGCTCGGACCTCTCCAAGGTGCGCACCCGCGCCGTGCCCCAGGAGGATGGCAGCTACCGGCTCTTCGGCCAGAAGATCTTCATTACCTGGGGCGAGCACGACGCCGCCGAGAACATCATCCACCTGGTGCTGGCGCGCAAGCCCGATGCCCCCGAGGGCAACAAGGGCATCTCGCTGTTCCTGGTGCCCAAGTTCCTGGTCAACGAGGACGGCTCGCTGGGCAGCCGCAATGACGTCACCTGCGCCTCCATCGAGCACAAGCTGGGCATCCACGGCTCGCCCACCTGCACCCTCGCCTTCGGCGAGAACGACGGCGCCACCGGCTACTTGGTGGGCGAGGAGGGGCGCGGCCTCAACCACATGTTCACCATGATGAACGAGGCGCGCCACAAGGTGGGCATCCAGGGTATCGGCGTGGCCGAGCGCGCCTGCCAGCACGCCTTCGCCTACGCCCTGGAGCGTACCCAGGGGCGCAGCCCGCGCTCCGGTCGCAGCGACTGCACCATCAGTGACCACCTGGATGTGCGCCGCATGCTGCTCTCCATGCGGGCGCGCACCGATGCCCTGCGGGCGCTCGCCCTCTACTGCGCCGCCCAGCTCGACGTGGCCCGCCACGCCGCCGATGATGACGAGCGCAAGGCGGCCCAGGCGCGGGTCGACGTGCTGATCCCGGTGGTCAAGGCCTTCTCCACCGACCAGGCAGTGGAGATCGCCTCGCTGGGGGTTCAGGTCCACGGCGGCATGGGCTTCATCGAGGAGACCGGCGCCGCCCAACTGCTGCGCGATGCGCGAATCGCCCCGATCTACGAGGGCACCAACGGCATTCAGGCGCTGGACCTGGCGGGGCGGAAACTGCAGCGCGACGGCGGTGCGGCCCTCGAGGGCCTGATCGATAAAGTGGAAGCCACCGCCGCGGAGCTCGAGGCGAGTGCCGAACACGTCGAGCTCGGCAGGAGCCTGGCCGGGGGTGCCGCCGACCTGCGTGCCGCCATGGTGGCGGTGCTGGAGGCGGGTGCCGACCCCGAGAGTGGCGCCGATGCCGTCCAGGCCTACGCGACTCCCTTCCTGAATCTCGCCGGTCACGTGCTGTGCGCCTGGCAGATGGGACGGGCGGCCCTCAAGGCCAGTGCCGCCCAGGCCAGCGGCAGTCAAGAGCCGTTCTACTCGGCCAAGCGCCAGAGTGCCGACTATGCTATCCGTCAGTGGCTGCCGTTGGGCCGCGCCCAGCGTGCGGTGATCGAGGCCGGCATGGCGAGCCTGGCAGCCTTCGACGCCACCCCCCACTGATTCCCGCTTCGATTCGCCGCCGGCCCTGCGCCGGCGGCCTCCTTTCGGTCCACGAATTCTTCCATGGCCAAGCGCCAGATCACGGAGCCTCCCATGAGCCAGAGCATCTTCGAACAGGGCCTGCCGCAGACGCCGGCCAACCACGTGGCGCTCTCGCCGCTGACCTTTATCGAGCGTACCGCCTCGGTCTATCCGGACTACCCGGCGGTGGTCCACGGCGAGATCCGTCGCGACTGGGGTACCACCTGGGAGCGCTGCCGCCGGCTCGCCTCTGCGCTTGCGAAGCGCGGCATCCAGCCGGGCGAGACGGTGGCCGCCATGCTGCCCAACGTACCGGCGATGTTCGAGGCCCACTTCGGCGTGCCGCTGGCAGGCTGCGTGCTCAACACCCTGAATATCCGCCTGGATGCCGAAGCGATCGCCTACATGCTGGAGCACGGCGAGGCGAAGGCAATCCTGGTTGACCCCGAGTTCAGTGATGTCATCGAGGAGGCGGTGGCGAAGCTGGACGACAAGCCGCTGATCATCGATGTGGCGGACCCCGAATTCATGCCCGAGGGGCGTGCCATCGGCGAGCTGGAGTACGAGGCGCTGATCGCCGAGGGTGACCCGGCCCACCCTTACCGGCTGCCCGAGGACGAGTGGCAGGCGATCTCGCTGAACTACACCTCGGGGACCACCGGCAAGCCCAAGGGGGTGGTCTACCATCACCGCGGTGCCTACCTGAACGCCACCAGCAACATCCTGGTGTGGGCGATGCCCCACCATCCGGTCTACCTGTGGACCCTGCCGATGTTCCACTGCAACGGCTGGTGCTTCCCCTGGACCATCGCCGCCGCCGCCGGCACCAATGTCTGCCTGCGCAAGGTGGAGCCGAAGAAGGTGATGGACCTGATCGCCGACGAGGGTGTGACCCACTTCAGCGGCGCGCCCATCGTGCTCAACGGCCTGGTCAATCTGCCCGCCGAGGACAAGCGCGACTTCGATCACCCGGTGAAGGTCACCACCGCGGGTGCGGCACCGCCTGCCTCGGTGATTGCCGGCGTCGAGAAGCTCGGCATCGACGTGACCCACGTCTACGGCCTCACCGAGGTCTATGGTCCGGTCACCTCCTGCGCCTGGCGCGAGGCCTGGAATGAGCTGCCCATGGAGGAGCGAGCCAAGCTCAAGTCTCGCCAGGGGGTGCGCTACCACATGCTGGAGGCGCTCTGCGTGGCCGATCCCAACACCCTGGAACCGGTGCCCAAGGATGGTCAGACCATCGGCGAGATCCTGATGCGCGGCAACAACGTGATGAAGGGCTACCTCAAGAACGCGGCGGCCACCGAACAGGCGCTCGAAGGCGGCTGGTACCATACCGGCGACCTGGCCGTGTGGCATGCGGACGGCTACATCGAGATCAAGGACCGCTCCAAGGACATCATCATCTCCGGCGGCGAGAACATCTCCACCATCGAGGTGGAGGATTGCATCTACTCGCACCCGGCGGTGGAAGAGGCCGCGGTGGTGGCCAAGCCCGACGAGAAGTGGGGCGAGACCCCCTGTGCCTTCGTCAAGCTGAAGGTCGGTTACGGCGAGGTCACCGAGCAGGAAATCATCGACCATTGCCGGACGCACCTGGCGCACTTCAAGGCGCCCAGGACGGTGGTCTTTACCGAGTTGCCCAAGACCTCCACCGGCAAGATACAGAAGTTCGTGCTGCGCGACGAAGCGCGCAAGCAATAATTGCCCAGCCCAAAAAACCAAGGAGAGAGTGCAATGAGTGAGCAAGCGATCGGCGTGGTGGGTGCCGGCACCATGGGGCAGGGCATCGCCCAGGTACTGATCCAGAGCGGCTTCGCCGTCAAGCTCTATGACGTGGCCGACGAGCAGCTTCAGCGCGCCCGCGGGGCCATCGACAGGGGGTTGGGCAAACTGGTGGCCAAGGACAGGCTCGCGGAAGCCGACAAGGACGCCGCCCTGGCGCGCCTGGATGCCTCCACGGCACTGGATGCCCTGCGCGACTGCGAGGTGATCATCGAGGCCGCCCCCGAGCAGCCGGCGCTCAAGGAGAAGCTATTCCGCGACCTGAGCCGTCTGACCCACGACGCCATCCTGGCCTCCAACACATCCTCGCTGTCGCTGACCCGGCTGGCCGCGGTGTGCGAACGCCCCGAGCGGGTGATCGGCATGCACTTCTTCAATCCGGTGCCGGTGCTCAAGCTGGTCGAGGTGATTCGCGCCGAGCAGACCTCTGATGCCACCGTGGCGCGCATCGAAGCGCTCACCGAGGCCTTGGGCAAGACCGCCGTCGCCATCGGCGACTCTCCGGGGTTCGCGGTCAACCGCCTGCTGGTGCCGATGATCAACGAGGCGGCCTTCCTGCTCCAGGAGGGCGTGGCCAGCGCCGCGGACATCGACGCATCCATGCAACTGGGCGCCGCCCACCCCATGGGCCCGCTGGCGCTGGGTGACCTGATCGGCCTGGACGTCTGCCTCTCGATCATGGAGGTGTTGCAGGAGGGCTTCGGCGATCCCAAGTATCGCCCCTGCCCGCTGCTCAGGCGCATGGTGGCTGCCGGCTATCTGGGGCGCAAGAGCGGCCGCGGCTTCCATAGCTACGCCTGATCCGGCTCCGACAAAAGAGGGGATTGCCGCCCAACCAAGCGTTCGCTAGGGTTGGGCGGTATCATCGCTGATAGCGCTACAACCCCGTCCTAACAATCATCCCAGAGGAGCCTCCCATGAGCGAGACACTGATCGATGTGGTAGACAACGCCGGCATCGTGCGCCTGACCATCAACCGTCCCAAGGCACTCAACGCCCTGAACAGCGCCGTGCTGGCGGAGCTGGAGCGCGTGCTGGCGGAGCTGGAGCGCGTGCTGGCGGGCCTGGAGGGTCGCGAGGACCTGCGTGCCGTGGTCATCACCGGCGCCGGCGAGAAGTCCTTCGTGGCCGGCGCCGATATCGCCGAGATGCGCGAGAAGACCCCGGAACAGGCCCGCGACTTCGCCCGCCAGGCGCTGGATACCTTCAAGCGCCTGGAGACCCTGCCGGTGCCCACCGTGGCGCTGGTCAACGGCTTCTGCCTGGGCGGCGGCTGCGAGCTGGCGCTGGCCTGCGACTGGGCGGTGGCCAGCGACAACGCCATCTTCGGCCAGCCCGAGGTGCTGCTCGGCGTGATCCCCGGTTTCGGCGGCACCCAGCGGCTGCCGCGCCGCGTAGGCCCGGCCATGGCCCTGGACCTCTGCACCACCGGACGCAAGATCGACGCCGCCGAGGCGCTGCGCATTGGCCTGGTCAACCGGGTGATGCCCCAGGCCGAGCTCGAGGGCTACGTGGAGGAGCTGGCCAAGCAGCTCGGCGGCAACGGCCCTCAGTCGGTGCGTGCCGCCAAGCAGGCGATCCACGACGGCATGGGCCAGGAGCTGGACAGCGCCCTGGCGCTGGAGAATGCTCTGTTCGCCTTCTGCTTCGCCGGCGGCGAGCAGACCGAGGGCATGAACGCCTTCGTCGAGAAGCGCAAGCCGAACTTCTGATTCCTCAGTGTTTCTGCGCGTGACGGCCGGCCGTGGCAGCGATGCCACGGCCGGGTTGTTTTGTCACCCCATGCCACGCCGAGGGGGAGGCGGCCGATCAGGCCGCATAGCCACGGGGCTGGTCCATATCGGCGACTCTCCCTGGGGCGTCGGACGCGTGAGGCACAGCAGGTCGCGCGGCCTCACTTGGCGAACAGCTGGCCCATGTCCTTGAACGCCTTGAACTCCAGAGCGTTACCGCAGGGGTCGAGCAGGAACATGGTGGCCTGCTCGCCCACCTGACCCTGGAAGCGCACATAGGGTTCAATCACGAACGCGGTGCCGCGCTCACGCAGCCGCTTGGCGAGCGCCTCCCAGTCGTCCCAGCCGAGCACCACGCCGAAGTGGGGCACCGGCACGTCATGGCCGTCCACGGCGTTGGTGTGGGCATTGTCCTGGTAGGGCATCTTCGGGTGCTCGTGGATCACCAGCTGGTGGCCGAAGAAGTCGAAGTCCACCCAGTGGTCGCTGGAGCGACCCTCCTCGAGGCCGAACACCTCGCCATAGAAGGCGCGTGCCGCGGGCAGGTCATGGACGGGAATCGCCAGGTGGAAGGGGGCAAGGCTCATGGCAGTCTCCTCTTGCGTGGAAGGGGCGAGGCAGGGCAGTCCTGCCTTACAGCTGGGCCAGCAGGGTCTCGGCGCTGCTCTGGTCGACCCCCTTCTCGTCGATGCCCAGGTATGTCACCACGCCGTCGTCGAGGAGCATGGCGAAGCGCTGGCAGCGGGTGCCCATGCCGGCGGCGCTGGCGTCCTTCTCCAGCCCCAGCGCCCGAGTGAGCTCGGCGTTGCCATCGGCCAGCATGGTGATGGCCTGAGCATTCTGGTCCCGCTGCCAGGCGCCCATCACGAAGGCGTCGTTCACCGCCAGGCAGGCGATGGCGTCGACCCCCTTGGCGAAGATCTTGTCGGCATTGACCACGAAGCCCGGCATGTGGGTGTTGGAGCAGCCGGGAGTGAAGGCGCCGGGTACCGCGAACAGCACCACCTTGCGGCCGGCGAAGAAGTTGCCGGTGCTGAGGTCCTCGGGGCCATCGGGGCCGTTGGTCTTGATGGTGACGTCGGGGAACCGGTCGCCGGTGGCAATCGTCATGGGGTACTTCCTTCTTCTGATGAAAGGGTGGGATACCGCGACTCGCCAGTCTGCCTCGACCAGGCGGAGAACACCAAACACCGCCTTTCACGCTTGGCCGGCCACTCCTTGATGTCTGTCATGGTGGAATCGCGTTTGCCTGCTATAGCTGTAGGGGTCACCCTTCCTCGCCATCCAGGAGTCCGCCATGCCCGCCATGATGAAAGCCGCCGTCTTCGTCGAGCCCGGCCGCATTGAGATCGATGACCGCCCGATCCCCGACATCGGCCCCAACGACGCCCTGATCCGGGTGACCACCACCACCATCTGCGGCACTGACGTGCATATCCTCAAGGGCGAGTACCCGGTGGAGAAGGGGCTCATCGTGGGCCACGAGCCGGTGGGGGTGATCGAGAAGCTCGGGGCCAACGTCCAGGGCTATCGGGAGGGTCAGCGAGTGATCGCCGGCGCCATATGCCCGAGCTTCACCTCCTACGCCTGCCAGGACGGCTGCAGCTCCCAGGACGGCGGCCACCACGCCCACGGCTACAAGCCCATGGGTGGCTGGCGCTTCGGCAATACCATCGACGGTGCCCAGGCCGAGTACCTGCGGGTGCCGGATGCCCAGGCCAACCTCTCTCCGGTGCCCGACGGTCTCACCGATGACCAGGTGCTGATGTGCCCGGACATCATGTCCACCGGCTTCGCCGGGGCGGAGTCGGCCAACATCAAGATCGGCGACAGCGTGGCGGTGTTCGCCCAGGGCCCCATCGGCCTGTGCGCCACCGCCGGCGCCAGGCTGCGCGGCGCGGGGCTGATCATCGCCGTGGATGGCGTCGACGAGCGCCTCGAGATGGCCAGGAAGATGGGTGCCGACGTCACCCTCAACTTCCGCCAGGTGGACGTGGTGGACGAGATCCGCAAGCTCACCGGCGGACGCGGGGTGGACGCCTCCATCGAGGCGCTGGGGCTGCAGCAGACCTTCGAGCAGGCGCTGCGGGTCATCAAGCCCGGCGGCACCCTGTCGAGCCTCGGGGTCTACTCCGAGAACCTGAGCATCCCGCTGGACGCCTTCTGCGCGGGCCTGGGTGATCACCGCATCGTCACTTCGCTCTGCCCCGGCGGCAAGGAGCGCATGCGCCGGCTGATGCAAATCATCGACAGCGGCCGCCTGGATCTCGGCCCCATGGTCACCCACCGCTATCCGCTGGAGAAGATCGTCGACGCCTACGACCTCTTCTCCCACCAGCGCGACGGCGTCCTCAAGATCGCCCTGGAGGTCTCTTGAGGTTCGCTACTCCCCGGCCGGGCGGAATGTTCCGCCCGGCAATCCTTTATTCCCTGTCGGCAATGTCTCACAGGCCATATGGTGAATCGCTGACAGGGTGACTGGCGGATTGCGTAATCTGGACCAACGTTGACGGGTGATGCCGCAAATATGGGCATTATCGGTTAGGCTGCTGGCTAATGGTCCTTTGGGTAATGAGGTGCAGGGGCTTATGCCGCAGTCAGCGTCTTCCCTCGCGTCGTCGTCATGTTGCCTGTAGGAGCTCGATTTATCGGGCGAAGAGCCGCTATCGACCCATAGCTGCCATTAAGATGAAAAGCGCGCGCCTATGGACCGCCTCGCCGCTACTGGATTCCATGCTTTGGCAAATCGGAGCCGGAAGCAGTGATGAAGCTACTATCGATGAGGGGTTAAAGCGGACCGATGGCCAGCAGCCAATGCACATACCATCATGAGATGATCAATTTTTATCTCTTCCTGGTCAGTCGCAAAAATAGCGCTAAGTTACACTGAAGAATTGGTGCGAGATCATGGTATGACAGTCACGGAGAGCTGTATGGAAGTTTTCAGCCAATTCGACACGTACAGCCTGAAGGCACGTGTCTTCCCTGCTCTAATATCGGGCCTACCTACACTCGTTTTATTGTTCATGCTTGTACCTTGGGATCGCCTCGCTCTCTCCCAAGTGATCGCAGCCAGCATGGGCCTAGTGCTTATTTTTGCATTCGCCGACATGGCTAGGCACAAAGGGAAAAAGCTCCAAGAGCGTCTAGGAACGGGCGAAACGCCGAACCAATGGCACCGGGGAAACCCGGATGTTCCGGAAGCTTCGAAGGATCGGTACCGAAGCTTCATCGCCGAGCAGTTGGCGCTAACCGCACCTACACCCGAGGATGAGCAAAATTTTCCGAAGCGTTCCACCGATTTTTACCGGTCTGCTAACGCCTGGTTGCGCGAAGAAACACGCGATCACACTGCATACCCACTTCTCTTTGCTGAAAACATTACGTACGGTTTCCGCCGAAATCTCTCAGGCCTCAAGCCAATCGCTCTGGTGTGCAATCTGTTGGTACTGCTTCTCTGTGTTGGAATATTGTACTTAGAACCAAGTTACTTTGTCGCGCTTCCAAATATGGGGGAAAAAATCTATCTGACCGTAGCCGCCGTATTTCTGCACTCTGCTTACTTAATGACCGCAGTTAACGAATCGGCAGTGAAAGAGGCCTCTCGAGCCTATGGCCGACAACTAATCCTGAGTTGTGAAGCACTGATTCGCTCCCACAAATCCAACATGACCAAGTAAGGTGCGCCATGGCCGTACGCGATCACACGATGAGCTGCGGCCGATTTTGCCGTAGGTTCTTCAGCAAAGAGCCCTTGAAGGTCTTGCTGAACACTTTGCGCATGATGGTCTTCCGAATAACATTACGCAGAAACGGAACGGAGTTCGGCCAGCACTCACTCGGCGTCCACTTCCCCAAATTTGCTGGCCGACACGCCAAATGAAGACAGCCGACCGCTCGGCGACCAGCGCACTTAGGTAGGCCACAGCTTTAACGCCGTCTGAGGGAGTCAGCGCCCTTCTGAGAGCGGGCTTGGCGAATCTACAACGAGGGAGTTCCCGCGCCCTGGCCTCGAATGCCTCATAGTCTCCTGGGTAGCTTCAGCAAAGGCCCGCCAGTACACTTCCACTCGAAACGGCGTTGATCGTTAAAATCCACTGAAGTACCCCCAGGTCGCAACGCACGCAGGCAGCCCAAATGGAAGGTCATAGCTCTGGAACCACCGGCTGACAAAGCCAATGTATCTTATCGGTATCCTGAGCCTAAGAGGCTAATAAAGCTTCATTAATGGCCATGCGTTACCACTCCTTCGACCGCCCCACGCTCAGTCCAACCAGCTCGAATCCAGGAATCACGTTCACCGCAAATGGCCATAATGTACGGTGAGCCTACCGATCCCAAATGAGTTTCGAGGTGGGCAAATACCCCTTCGTCATCATCACTGGGTCTGGCAGGCACGGCTCCAGGGTGGCTATGCCATTCTCCGATATAATGCAAACGCCCCGCTGAGCTAGCTGCCAATGCTTCAATCCGAGGCTTGAGATCTTCCTTGCCACGAATGAAAAAAGTCGGGGCTTGCTTGCTGTCGGGAGGAGCCGTAAGCGCCGCAACGACATGAGCCACATTACGAACCAGGTCAAAGGTGCCTACAAGTACACCTCCTGTTTCGTTTCTGCCCGCTTTACGACGAAGCTCCCGCATCGTGCTGACGACGTCTTCCGTAATAGATACCCGCATAGAGCCTACTTGATAGCGATGTACCTGTTGCACAGGGATAATCACTGCTTGGACAGCTCCCGTCTCAGGTTCCAACCTCCAGACCTTAAAGCATGCGTCGTCGCTCTCGATTAGCTGTGCCACTTGCCCGGCAGCAAGACCACAGAGCGTTTGAAGCTGCCATGGCGGAAGCGGACGTGACAGGTCTTGACAGGCATTGGCATAGCGAATTTTATCCAACCGTGCAGCAGACAAATGTCCGTTCAACTGTGGCTCTGTGGCCACAGACCAGAAGTACTGAGCTTCTATTTCATCAACTTTGACTGCACGTGATTTATTCTCTGCGAGTACAACCAGGTCGGAACCATCGGGCCCGAAGAAGGCACTGGCTCCCCGCCTTACAGGCTGATCAGACAGCCAACCTAATACCGCAGGTGACGCACTGAAATCGATAGCAATCTCAGCTTTTTCTACAGCAGCATCCAGCACAGGTGCCTGCTCCCCAGGTGCGAAAACATTGGCAGGAATCGCTGTATTCCCGCCTTCTTCAAATACCTGATCAAGCTCAATCTCCAATACCGAAGCCTTCGGAAAGCCTATGGAGCCATTTTTCTGCACTTGGCGAACTGTGTTATGTGGCAGAGTAATGTCCTCGTCAACCACCGCCCATGGTCCTATACCGGAGCGAGTCGCCATCATGGTCACGTTCGACCCGATAGCACCGGCACCGATTGCTAGTAAAGGGGTATCTGTTTTATGCGCTGTGCCCGCAAAGTGGCGCGCTGAGGCACGATCCAGCCTTTGTACAACTCGCCAAGGGAGCATGTGAACAGATGCAAGATTTGCATTACTGACATTCCCAAAAAGCTTTTCTGTGGTCAGTCCCGTCTTCTGTTCAGTAATCGTGACGTTCAGCTGTTCTCCAAGCTCAGCTAGGCTTTCGCCAAGGGTATAACACCAAACTTCCGGCTGCTCATCAGGCCCTTCCTCCACACGACGTTTTGGTACCGTAATAATCAACATGGGTTGACGGTTACGCGCGTTTCTCAACTGCTCGGGCGAAAGCAACCACTGCACTAAGCCTTCAATCAAATTGAAACCAAAGCCTAAACATAAGCGCTGTAGGGCTCCTAAATCGAAGGGCGTTCTAGCAAGACCGCGATGCAGTTGACTAGGAAGTTCAGGCGTATAGATGGCGAAATTGTGGTTAGTGACTTCTTTTTCAGGCTTCTCTTTAGACATGCCAAGAGTGATAAGCCCGTTATGCTCGAAGGCCAAACTGGTGTACCAAGGACCTTGCATTTCACCAGACGGGATGATCAGCGTATGTGGGCTTGAGAAGATCAACGGCTCCAAGAACTGATCATCAGCATGAGCGGTGCCAGCGGCCATTAAAGAGAACCAGGTACGCATTCTTTCGATAAGTGCCTGACCTGTGAGATTGGTCGCCAAATCCGACCACGCCTCCTCCCATATACACAGGGCTAACCCGCCCGCCTCACGATCCAGGTTGGTATGGACCATACCGACCGGAAAGTCCTCACGCCTCGACAGCACTCGCGGATGACAAGCGTCGTCGTTCGACATGAAAATGAGCCGAACTGGCTCTCTAGGTCGAATCGGTACTTTGCGACGCTGCTCCAGCTCGATCTCAAGCTCGATATCTAAAACATCAAATGTGTCGTCTCGGCTGATGCTGGTTACCGTCGCATAGGGATGATTCGGAGACTCGACCAGATACCGGACAACCGAGCGAGCCAACTGAGATCGGAGTGCTTCGAACGCCTCACCCATTATCAAACTCCTGCGCGCGGTGCAGCAGTAGTGATGACAACCTTGGAGGTCTGCTTCTGGATCTTGTAACCATTGCTCTTTATCTCGATTACCAATGGCTCTGGTTTAGTTTTCGTGGGGTGCTCCATCGAAACGACCCACTCGCCGTTCAGCTGTTTGGCAACATCCTTGTAGTAAGCAGCTGCCTGCCGATGTGGAGGCTGCCTGTCCTCATCATCAGTTGGAATGACCTTGGAGGTGCTGACCAGCAGCCCACCGGGCTGACCAGCCACTTCGTACAACCACTTGGATGTATCCGTAGGCTTGGTCTTGTTGTCACCCTTCTCAGCAGAAAGAGATTTGTAGCTACAGTGATGCGGGATGTTGTTGATATCCCATTCGAGTCGAGACTCTCGACCGTGAAACTTGGTCACCTCAACAATATCGTCGATGACCTCATGAGTGACGTCAGCCGACAAAATCATCTTCGTCTGATGACCATCCACCTCAAACGCAGCCTGCATAAACAGGGCGTCGTTATTCCGGACGCGCACCACATCATCTTCATCACGTTTACCGAAAGGCGAATGCACGAAAAACTCCACCCCGTCGTGACCCTGGTTGAACTCCGGGCAAAGGGTGCCGGCGTCGCTAATCAGGTTTCGGCGCTTAGCTGGATCGATGTCGCGCTCGGTGAGAAAATCATTCAGCTCTTCAGGCCGGGAAAACACCCGTACCCCTTCGCCGTTAATAAAGCGGTGCCGTGCTTCCGCGCGAAGGGTGCGTGCTTGGCCTTTGATCCCCTTCTCCAGCACAGCATGGGCAGGAACCCAGAGCGTTTTGATCTTGATCCGATCATCATCCTGGTACTTTTCAGCGTGCTCCAGCCAAAAAATTTCCTTGGCGCGGTGACAATGGTCACGGTCCAGATGAGTAAACGCAACAACGTCTATGACCTTCTCATCCCCGAGAATATCGCGTAGCTCTTTCTCAAGGTCGCAACGCCTGTCATCAGGGTCATCGGGGTTATGCATATCCGCATAGTCGAAGAGGATTCGACGACCGTTGGCAAGCTCAATCAGGCAGGTATCGGCGTTACCGATAGGGAAAAAACGAACAATATGCATGCTAAGTCCCTTAGGGTGGGTCGTCGTTAGACTGGCTGAAAGCCTTTACTCATCAAAATACCAGCATACTACATGCTGTAATGCAAAATCAACATAGGTACTATATGAGCCATTTCGCTGAAAATTTGCCTATATGAGAAAGAACTGCTTTAACATGCTTATGGGTAATCTTGCTAAGCGTGTAAAGTCCGAATGGGCTCACCCTACCCGGTAGCGCATCCGGATTGCTGCAATCAGATCGGTTGAATCAACTGACCGCTTTTGGCCGAAACCGGTCCTCCGACATGTTGGTCAACAGCGACACCAGCCCCGCGTCATGCGGGATGCGGACGATAGTGATGGCTTCGGCGCAACTTCTGGTACACTCCCGCCATCCCTGAAGTAGACGGAGACACGATGGAAACGGAATTGAGCGAGTTCGAGCGGCAGATGCGCCGCGACATCAACGCCTTCATGGACAACGCGCAGGAAACACGCCGCAAGGCGGCTACCGCGCCCCCCGAGTGGCCCAGGGAAGCCGGTGAAGAGCCCAAGGCCAAGGCGCCGCGCAGCAAGCCCGAAGGCGCACCCAAGACCGGCCATCTGGTGAAGCTGGCCGTACGCACCAAGCAGCTCGAGATGGACACCGTGTTCGAGCATGTCTCCTCCAGCATCTCCAAGGTCGAGGCCCAGTTGGAAGCCGAGAAGGCCGCGCGCAAGGCCGGCTATCCCATCATCGGTTATGTGATCGAAACCAGCCGGCTGTAATCCCCCCTCGGCTGGGATAGGCTTTGGGCATCGCCCTGCCAGGAGCCCGCCGTGAAGATCACCCAGCTCAACATCTATCCGGTCAAGTCGCTGGGCGGCATCGCCCTGGACACAGCCGAGCTGACCGCCGAGGGTCTCGCCTGGGATCGCCGCTGGATGGTGGTGGACGACGTGGGGCGTTTCGTGACCCAGCGTCAGCTGCCGGCCATGGCACGCATCCGTGTGCATCTCGAAGCCGATGCCCTGGTGCTCAGCCACCCCGAGGCGGCGCCGCTGCGCGTGCCGCTGGCGGTGGGGGCGCTTCCCCTCCTCCCGGTGTACGTGTGGGAGGACCGTTGCGAGGCCCTGGAGGAGGGCGTCGAGGCACGCGACTGGCTGGGCGACGTGCTTGGCGACTGGCGCGGCAGCGGCCTGCGCCTGGTGCGTTTCGCCCCCGAACAGCGTCGTGCCGTCGAGCCCCACTACCTGGCGCCCGGCGAGCGGGCCCATACCGGCTTCGCCGACGGCTATCCGCTGCTGGTGGTGAGCGAGGGCTCGCTTGACGAGGTGAACCGCCGGCTGGCCGCCAAGGGGCTCGATCCGGTGCCCATGAGCCGTTTCCGGCCGAGCCTGGTGGTCGATGACGCCGCCCCCTTCGCCGAGGATGGCTGGGACACCCTGGCCGCCGCTGACAGCAGCTGGCGCCTGGGGCTGCGCAAGCCCTGCCAGCGCTGCAAGATCACCACCGTGGACCAGCACAGCGGGGAGATCGCCGTGCCCGGCGAGCCGCTGCGCACCCTGGTGGAGATGAGTACCCGCGCCGCTCCCGGCGGCTACTTCGGCCAGAACGCCATCGTCCTCGAGGGTGAAGGGACGAGGCTTTCGGTAGGTGATGGCATCACCATGAGGACACACTCATGACCATTGGCGCCATTCCCGTCGACCAGCGGGTTATCGGCATCGACTCGCGCCGTTTCGCCTCCATCGAGAAGGCCCTGGTGGAGCTGATCACCAACAGCGACGACAGCTACGGGCGCCTCGCGCGCGCGGGCGAGAGGGGGAGGGAAGAGGACCCGAGCGGCGAGATCCGTATCGAGTACGAGCGCCACCAGAACGGTGCCCTGCTCAAGGTGACCGACCAGGCGGAGGGCATGTCGTTCGAGCGTGCCGCCAGCATCCTCACCTACGGCGGTGCCCACAGCCCGCTCTCCCGCGGCGAGGGGGAGGGGCGCGGCTTCTTCGGCCGGGGCCTCAAGCAGGCGATCTACGGCCTCGGCCACGGCTGGCTGGAGACCCTCCATGAGGGCCGCCACACCCGCATCGAGCTGTTCCGTGACGCCAATGGCGGCTACCTCTTCGATGACGGTGAAGGCGACCGCGAGGCCACCGAAGGCGACCAGCGTCGGCTCGGTATCCATCGCAACGGCACACGGGTGACCATCGTGGTGGAGAACCCCCAGGTCGCCATCACCCAGTTCCATACCCTGGTGCAGGCACTGGCCGACAACGTCTACCTGCGCGATATCCTCGAGCGGCGCGAGATGAGTCTGGCGCACCTGAGGCGCGGCCGGGTGGTGGAGGAGAGTGGGCGCGTCTGCTTCCAGGAGCCGCCGTCGCTGCTGCTGGTCGGGCCGGAGCAGGCGAGCAGTTTCGTCTTCCAGCAGCAGGAGTTCCCCTTCACCCTGACCCTCAAGCGCTCCCGCGAGGCCGAACTGACCCAGCATGGCGACGACCGCACCAACGGCCTGGTGGTGTTCTCCGGCATGGCGGCCCTGGACTGCCAGCTGTTCGAGTTCGAGAACCAGGTGGGCACCGAGTACCTGTTCGGCAGCGTGCGCTGCCCGGCGCTGCTCGAGAAACTCGCCGAGGGCGAGGCGATCATCAGCGACGAGCGCGAGGGGCTCAATCCCCGCAACGCCTTCGTCAAGGACTTCTCCCGCGCCGTCAGCCGCCTGGTTGCGCCTCACGTGCTCGCCGAGCAGGAGAAGCTCAAGCATCTGGCCCGGGCGACCACCTCGCAGCGCACCGACCATATGATCGAGCACCTGCTGCAGCGCATGAGCCGCGCGGCGGTGCAGGACCTGGGGCTTACGCCACCGCTGGCGAGCGAGCCCGCCGAGGCGCCTGCGCTCGACACCGCCCTGCGCTTCACCACCCCCTTCTACTACCGCCGGCCGGGCCACTCCTTCCATGTCACGCTGCTGGTGGACCGCGCGCAGCTTCCCCAGGGGGCGGAACTTGCCATCGACTATGTGCTGCCCGACTCGCTCGCCATCGACGCCACTCCCACGCAGGTGAGGGTGGAGGAGCTCGGCGAGGAGGGGCGCCTCACCTGGACCCTGAGCGGCGAGGAGGAGGGGGCCCGGGGCGAGATCAACGTGCGTGCCGGCGCCTACTGGGCCTGGTGCGAGATCGTGCTGGCCCGCCACGCCTCCCACCACGGCCATGGCGGCGTGCCCCATGCGCCGCGTCGCGGCCCGTCGCGAGATCACGGCGAGGCGATGTTCCTGGGCTACGAATTCCGCAACCTCGAGGAGACCCTGGACCGTGCCGTCTACAGCCCCGAGGAGCGCAAGATCCTGATCAACACCGGGGCCCCGACGGTACAGCTCTACGTGGATGGCCGTGGGCACTTCCGTGACTCCGCCAGGCTGCTGTTGGCCGAGCTCTTCCTGGAGGTGATCGCCGAGGAACTGGCCACGCGCACCCTGGAGAAATCGGGGCGCCAGGGCAGTGTCGCCGACTTTCACGCCACCAAACGGGCGATCGTCCGGCGCTATGGAAGCGAGATCCATCGCTCCTTCCTGAGCGTCTGATGGCGTATAGTGGAACTATTTTCCAATAACTGTTCGCCGCGTTATCATGGGTCTTCAGCCTCGACATTCAGGAGCCCTGCATGAGCTTTCACGTCTATCTATCCGGCGAGATCCATACCGACTGGCGCGACGAGATCCAGCGTGGCGCCGAGGCGGCCGGCCTCGACGTGGTGTTCACCGCTCCGGTGACAGACCACGACGCCAGCGATGCCGCCGGCGACCACCTCGGCGAGACCCCCAGCCAGTTCTGGCGCGACCACCAGTCCTCCAAGGTCAACGCCATCCGTACCCGCACCCTGATCGAGCAGAGCGACATGGTGGTGGTGCGTTTCGGCGACAAGTACAAGCAGTGGAACGCGGCCTTCGACGCCGGCTACTGCGCGGCACTCGGCAAGCCCTACGTGACCCTGCATGGCGAGGAGATCGTCCATCCGCTCAAGGAGGTCGATGCCGAGGCCCAGGCCTGGTGCACCACCACCGACCAGGTGGTCGAGATCCTGCGCTACGTGCTCAAGGCCTGAGGTCGGTCGGCTACACTGGGGGCGTCACCCATCACAGGAGGACGCCCATGAGCCTGGCCCTCAAGCGCGCCTTCGAGGCGCCTGCCCCCGAGGATGGACACCGTGTGCTGGTCGACCGGCTATGGCCACGGGGCGTGGCCAAGGCCGACGCCAGCATCGATGCCTGGCCGAAGGAGGTCGCTCCCAGCGACGCCCTGCGCAAGGCCTTCCACGCCGGGGAGCTCGGCTGGGGCGAGTTCCGGCTCCGCTACCTGGCCGAGCTCAAGGCGCACCGCGAGACCCTGCGCCCGCTGGCTGAGCGCGCCGCCCGGGAGCCCGTGACCCTGGTGTTCGCCGCCAAGGATGAGCGCCACAACAACGCCGTGGTGCTCGCCCAGTATCTGGCCATGCTCAAGCCGCGCTAGGTACCTGATAGTCGTTAACGGGACAAGGCGGCCAAATCCGCAGCAACTGCTAACTTCAAGGTTAAGGCGGTGTCTTGCCGCCATCCTGCGAGGTGGCCGTCATGCTGTTCATCACCAACCGTTTTCCTACCCAGAGCATCCGTACCCGAATCGACCGCAACTTCACCTTCGATCTCAACAACAACGCCTCCAGCAACTCGGTGTTCTACTGCGAGCGCCAGGCAGAGGGGAATTATCAGGAAATCGGCAGCTCAGCTTTCCTCCAGCGGCTCAAGGAGACCGAGGCTCGCCAGGTGCTGATCTATATTCATGGCTTCTCCAACCTGCCCGAAGACGTATTCACTGCGGTTCGGGAGTTTCAGGGGCTCTGTGATGCCGCCAGGCCCGGCGAGGTGCTGGTGGTCCCTTTGGTCTGGCCCTGCGACAACGACCTGGGCGTGGTCAAGGATTACTGGGACGATCAGGAATCTGCCGACTTGAGCGCCTTCTCCTTCGCCCGGGTGCTGCAGCGTTTCCTGGACTGGCGCGAGGGCGAGCAGTTCGAGCAGGATCCCACCCCCTGCCTCAAGCGCATCAATGTGCTGGCCCACTCCATGGGCAACCGCGTGCTGCGCGAGACACTGCGCGTCTGGCGCAAGTACTCGCTGCCGGGCGGGGTGCCGCTGCTGTTTCGCAACACCTTCCTTGTCGCCGCCGATATCGTCAATGAGTCGTTGGAGGAGGGGCGCAGTGGCGAGCTGATCGTGCATAGCTCACGCAACGTGACCGTCTACTTCGCCTCCGATGATCTGGCGCTGCGTGCCAGCAAGGCCTCCAACCTGAAGAACCGCATCGCCTCCCGGCGGCTCGGCCATACCGGGCCGGAAGACATGACCCGGGTGGCACGCAATGTGTTTGCGGTCGACTGCGACGACGTCAACACCCGCTATGACTACCCCAAGGGGCACTCCTACTTCCGTTCCGGCGAGAAGCACGGCGAGCCCGGTGTGGTATTCCAGCATCTGTTTGTTGCCCTGGAGAGTGGCCGTGTCTTCCCCGAAGACGAGACACGCCGCATGACCATCCTGCGGGGCTGAGGTGCCTGGCATCATAGCTTGACCGCCTGCACGTGCATCCAGTCGAAGTTGCGTGTGCGTCCCAGGCTGACCCAGCCCTCCTCTTCCCAGAGGCGCCACCAGGTGTCGTATTCTGGCCGGGCCAGCCGTGCCCGGTCGCGTCCCCACTTGAGCTTGTTGTGGGCCGGGTCCCAGTCGATGGCCAGGCCCCAGGCATGGGTCGACCAGCGGGTGCCGCCGCGCTTGCGACGCTTGTTGTAGCAGCCGCCATACCGGTGAAGACCCAGTTCCCTGAGGCGTTGCGGCCCGTAGTGGTCATGCGCCCGACTCAGGATGCGAGCCAGGCTGTCGGCTACCAGTTCGTGGCAGCCGATGCCGCTGGGGCAGGTGTTGAGGTCCCAAGCCAGCGCGAGTTTCCAGGGGCAGGGTACTACCGTCAGCGGCGGCTTGCGTGTCGGCGAGCCCAGCGCCTGTTCAAGCTCGGCCTCTCGATACCAGTTATTGGGGTTGGCATCCGTCGGCTGCCGGTCGCGCCAGGGATCTGGCTTGCTGCCGGTTGTCTGCAGCGTGGCCAGAACGCTCGCCGCATACTCGGTCTGGGGACCCCAGAGACCGTCGATGGGGCCGGCCTCGATCTTGCTCAGTTGGCAGGCCAGCTGCAGGCACGCGACGGCGCGTCGTCGGTCGCTCCAGCGCTCTGCCCCGTCGGGCAATTGGCTGGCATGGTTCCTTAACGTGGCATTGACGGCGGCAAGGGTCTTCGGTCCGCGAATGCCATCGATACTGCCATGGTAGGTCTTCTGGTCAGAAAGGAACTGTTGCAGGGTGCGAACGGCGCTCTTGTTCATGTTTTGGTCTCCTCCTCCCGTGATCCTGGCGCACCTGTCAGCATGGCTAGGCGGCTGCCCTTAGTGTAGGCGGCTGATGCCCAGCGCGTTCGGTGGTACTGTTCCCTCATTCGAATGAACTCAGGCTTGGGCGGCGTTAGGCCGCCCGGGGCAACAGGGAACAGCAACGGAGCGGGCCTTGGCTCAACTCGAACATATCCAGGCGCTGGAGAAGCGCCTGTGGAGCGCCGCGGACAACTTGCGCGCCAACTCGAACTACGCCAGCAATGAATACTTCCTGCCGGTGATGGGCCTGGTCTTCCTGCGCCACGCCTACAGCCGCTACCTGGCGGTGAAGGACGATATCCAGGCCAGCCTGCCGTCGCGGGGTGGCAAGACCCGCGAGATCACCAAAGAGGATTTCTCCCAGCGCAGCGCCATCTACCTGCGCCCGGAGGCGCAGTTCGACCACCTGGTGAGCCTGCCGGACAGCGCCGATCGCGCCCGCGCCATCATCGACGCCATGGAGGCGATCGAGAACGACTACACCTCGCTCAAGGGTGTGCTGCCCAAGAGCGAATACCAGGAGCTCGACAACGAGGTGCTGGGCCAGCTGCTGCGTACCCTCAACCCCGACGAGCTCAAGCGGGTGAAGGGCGACGTCTTCGGCCGCATCTACGAGTACTTCCTCACCCAGTTCGCCGACCAGGGCGCCCACGACGGCGGCGAGTTCTTCACCCCGGTGTCGCTGGTCTCACTGATCGCCCATGTGCTCGACCCAGAGCGCGGCACCGTACTGGATCCGGCCTGCGGCTCCGGCGGCATGTTCGTGCAGAGCGCGCGTACCGTGGAGGAGCATGGCGACAACCCTAGCGAGCGGCTCACCTTCCGCGGCCTGGAGAAGAACGCCACCACCGTGCGACTGGCCAAGATGAACCTGGCGGTTCATGGCCTGGAGGGCGATATCCAGCGCGCCATCACCTACTACGAGGACCCCCACGAGCTGGTCGGCAAGGCCGACTACGTGATGGCCAACCCGCCGTTCAACGTCGACGAGATCGATGCCGAGAAGATCAAGGCCGACCCGCGCCTGCCCTTCGGCTTGCCGGGGGTGAATAAGAAGGGCAAGGTCTCCAACGGCAACTATGTCTGGATCAGCTACTTCTACAGCTACCTGAGCGAGCGCGGCAGAGCGGGCTTCGTGATGTCCTCCCAGGCCTCCAGCGCAGGTCGAGACGAGGCGCGGCTGCGCCAGGCGCTGGTGGAGACCGGCGACGTCGACGCCATGATCGGCATCCGCGGCAACTTCTTCTATACGCGCAGCGTGCCCTGCGAGCTGTGGTTCCTGAACCGCGCCAAGCCTGCCGAGCATCGCGACAAGGTGCTGATGATCGACGCCCGCCAGATCTATCGCCAGGTGACGCGCAAGATCTACGACTTCAGCCCCGAACAGCAGCAGAACCTGCAGGCCATCGTCTGGCTCTACCGTGGCGAGACCGAACGCTACCTGGCGCTGGTGGAAGCGTATGGCCGGCGCACCCTGGCCGAGGCCGCCGGTTGCTTCGAGCGGCAGGATGAGGAGGGCAGCACCGACGCCCCCCTGGCCGACTTCGACACGGCTCTGGATGCCCTGGGCGAGAGCGCCTCGCCCTTCCTCGATAGCCTCAACGACGCCTCTCCCTCGCTGGCGCCGCTCGCGGAGGCCCGCGAGGAGCTGGCCCAGGCGCGTCGCGCTTTTGCTACCGATGTCGCGGCCTTCCGCGAGACGCTGGCCGCCGAGCAAGCAGAATGGCGCGGGCCGTCATTGACCAACGTTGCCCTCAAGCGGGCCGTCGACCGCCTGACGCCCCTGGCCGAGGCGAGCCGCGATCTGGTCAGGCAGACGGACCTGCTCTACAAGCTGGCCTGCCGGGTCATCGACAGCTGCGAGCAGGAGTATGCCGCCAAGAAGAGCCGCCTGTGGCCCAGCCGCGAGATCAACCGTGCCCGCAAGACCGCCGACGCGGCGCGCCATGAACTGGTCGAGAAGCTCAAGGCCGTGCGCTATGTCTGGAAGCAGGCCCACTGGCTCACCGAACGCTTCCCGGAGGCCAAGCTGCGCGACGTGGAGGGCCTGGTCAAGCTGGTCAGCATCGAGGAGATCGCCGCCAACGACTGGAGCCTGACCCCCGGCCGCTATGTGGGTGTCGCCCCGGAAGAGGAGGACGAGGACTTCGATTTCGAGGAGGCCCTGCGCGAGATCCATGTGGAACTCGCTGATCTCGACGCCGAGGCGACCAGGCTGGCTGCGAAGATACGCCGCAACTTCGAGGAGTTGGGGGTATGAGCTGGGCCACCATGAAGCTTGGCGATGCAATAACACTCAAACGCGGCCATGATCTGCCAAGCTCTCAACGAAAGGAGGGTGCGGTTCCGGTGGTGTCATCATCAGGCATTACCGGCTATCACACAGAGGCGAAAGCCACTGGGCCTGGGGTTGTGACCGGGCGCTATGGGACCTTGGGGGAGGTTTTCTATGTCGAGGGCGACTACTGGCCTCTAAATACCTCGCTGTATGTCTGTGACTTCAAAGGCAATAGCCCGAGATACGTGGCTTACCTTCTTAGGAATTTGCTGAGGAATTTCCAAAGCGAGAAGGCGGCCGTTCCGGGAGTCAATAGAAACGCCCTGCATCAGCTTGAAATCAGGATGCCATGCGTGAGCCTTCAGCAAGAAATTGAAGGAGTTTTGTCCTGCTACGATGACCTCATCGATAACAATCAGCGCCGCATCCAGCTCCTCGAGGAATCGGCTCGATTGCTCTACAAGGAGTGGTTCGTCCATCTACGTTTCCCCGGCCATGAGCACGTCAAGGTCACTAATGGCGTGCCGGAGGGGTGGTCAAGAAGAAAGCTTGTTGATGTGACTTCGAAAATTGGCAGCGGTGCAACCCCGAAAGGAGGGGCTTCGGCCTACCAGTCGGAAGGCATTGCCTTGATCAGAAGTCAGAATGTCTATGACTATCGTTTTGACTCTAGTGGACTCGCCTTTATCAATGATGAGCAGGCTGATAGGCTCTCCAACGTTGAAGTTAACGGCTCCGATGTGTTGCTGAATATCACTGGGGCATCGGTAGGGCGATGTTGCTTGGCCCCCGATTATCACCTTCCTGCCCGCGTCAATCAGCATGTGATGATCATTCGATCCGATTCTGAAAAGTGCGGGCCACACTACCTGCTGCATTTCATTAACAGCTATCGTGAGAAGCAGAGAATCCTTGCCTCGGCGGGTGCAGGTGGCTCCACTCGCGAGGCCTTGACCAAGAGCTTTGTACAGAACCTTAAGATTACGCTTCCTTCAAGAACTCTGATGGAGCAGTTCGAGGAATTTTCCAAAGACTGTTTCGAGCAGAAGCAAAAGCTGGAAATGCAGAATATTCGCCTCGCCAAAGCCCGCGATCTGCTGCTGCCCAAACTGATGAGCGGAGAGCTGGCCGCATGAATCGCCAGGCGCTGAACGACCTGCTCGCGCTCGGGGAGGGCTTTACCACCGAGTTCAAGAAGGCCGGTACCTCCGGCCTGGGCCGGGAGATCTGCGCCTTCGCCAACGCCACCGGCGGGGTGATCCTGATCGGCGTCACCGATGCCGGCGAGGTGGTCGGCGTGGCCGACCATAACAAGCTGAAGTCCGACGTGCAGGCCACGGCGCGCTCCGCCGAGCCGCCCATCGCCGTGGAGGTGGAGAGCACCGGCGAGGTGCTGTGCGTGACCGTGCCGGCCCAGCACAGCAAACCCTACTCCTTCGGCGGCAAGTTCTACCTGCGCGAGGGCGCCTCCTCCCAGCAGATGTCGCGCCAGGAGATCCGCGAATTCTTCTACCATGTCTACGTGTTCAAGGATCGGGTCGAGGTGGTCAGCCCCGGCGGCCTGCCCGCTGGCATGAGCGAGGCGGACCTGGGCATCAAGAGTATCCCGCGCAATCCGCTTCTGTTCGGCATGCTGCACCGCATGGAGGCCGTGGAGCATATCGGCTCCGGCATCCGGCGCATCCGCCGGCTGTGCGCCGAGTATGGCGTGGCCGAGCCCGAGATCGAGGTATCGCCCCACTGGTTCGTGCTGCGTTTTCCGCGGCCGAGTATTGCCGAAGAAGCGGGCCAGGAGCGACTGGGTCCCGATGCTGCGGAAGTCACCCCGGAAGTCACCCCGGAAGTCACCCCGGAAGTCACCCCGGAAGTCACCCCGGAAGTTCGCCTGTGTGGGGTCTTGGATGGGGAAATGTCGCGGCAGGCGCTTCAGGAGAAGCTTACCTTGAAGGATGCCGAGTATTTCCGTAAAGCTTATTTAGTGCCTGCCTTGGAAAAGGGGCTGATAGAGATGACCCTGCCCGACAAGCCCCGCAGCAGCAAGCAGCGCTACCGGCTGACCGAGCGCGGTCGCCGCTATCTTGAGGAACACGCCCCGGAGCAGAACGACAAGGATGCGTGATGAGCCCGAGCCCCTACAGCGAAGATACCCTGGTCCAGCAGACCACCGCCGACTATCTGGAACAGCGGCTCGGCTGGCGCTCGGTGCTGGCTTGGAATCAGGAGGACTTCGGGCCGGATAGCCTGCTGGGGCGAAGCTCCGAGCGCGAGGTGGTGCTCACTCGCACGCTGCGCGAGCGGCTGGTTCGGCTGAACCCCGGGCTGCCGGCCGAGGCCTACGACGATGCCGTGCGCCAGGTAGTGGCCTCGCCGGTGGCCCAGTCCCTGGCGGCCACCAACCGCGACAAGTATGCCCTGCTGCGCGACGGCGTCTGGGTCACCTTCCGCGACGCCAAGGGCGAGCGCTGCCGCGAGCGCCTGCGGCTGATCGACTTCGACGAGCCGGACAACAACGACTTCCTCTGCGTGCGCGAGCTGTGGGTGCAGGGCGACCTCTACCGCCGCCGTGCCGATATCATCGGCTTCGTCAATGGCCTGCCGCTGCTGTTCATGGAGTGCAAGAACATCGGCAAGCACCTGCGTGCTGCCTTCGAGCAGAACTTCTCCAGCTACAAGGGCGAGGTGCCGCACCTCTTCCATCACAATGCCCTGGTGGTGTTCGGCAACGGTGAGAAGGCCAAGCTGGGGTCGCTGACCAGCCGCTGGGAACACTTCACCGACTGGAAGCGCCTGGCCGAGGAGGACCCGGGCTCGGTGGACATGGAGACCCTGCTCAAGGGTGTCTGCGAGCGGCGCAACTTCCTGGATATCGTCGAGAACTTCATCCTCTTCGACGATTCGGCAGGTGAGCCGAAGAAGATCATCGCCCGCAACCACCAGTTCCTGGGCGTCAACCGGGCGGTTCAGGCCGTGCGCGAACGCCACCAGCGGCAGGGCAAGCTGGGCGTGTTCTGGCATACTCAGGGCTCCGGCAAGAGCTACTCCATGGTGATGTTCACCCGCAAGGTGCACCGCAAGCTGGGCGGCAACTTCACCTTCGTGGTGCTTACCGACCGCGAGGACCTCGATACCCAGATCTACAAGACCTATGCCGGCTGTGGGCTGGTGGACAACGATCGGGACCCCTGCCGTGCCGGCAGCGGCGACCACCTGGAAGCGCTGCTGGGGCAGCACAAGGCCTACCTGTTCTCGCTGATCCAGAAGTTCCGCCCGGAGATGCCGCCCAACCGGCGCGACGACATCATCGTCATCTCCGACGAGGCCCACCGTACCCAGTACGGCAGCCTGGCACTGAACATGCGCAACGCCCTACCGCAGGCCAGCGTGATCGGTTTCACCGGCACGCCGCTGTTCAAGGACGACGAGATCACCCGGCGGATGTTCGGCGACTACGTTTCCACCTATGACTTCCAGCGCGCCGTGGAGGACCAGGCCACGGTGCCGCTTTACTACGACGCCCGCGGCGACAAGCTGGGTGTGGCCATCGGCGATATGAATGAACGCATCGCCGAACGCCTGGAGCAGTTCGAGACCGACGATGTGGACGTGGAGCAGCGCCTCGAACGGGATCTCAAGCGGGACTATCACATCATCACCGCCGGCAAGCGGCTGGACAGGGTGGCCCAGGACTTCGTCGAGCACTACGCCAACGCCTGGGAGACGGGCAAGGCGATGCTGGTGTGCATCGACAAGATCACCTGCGTGCGCATGCACAAGCTGATCGGCTTCTACTGGGACGCGAAGATCCACGAGCTGGAGAGGTCACTGGCCAGGTGCGCCGATGAGCAGGAGGAGCTGTTCCGGAGTCGGCAGCTCGCCTGGATGCGCGAGACGCGCATGGCTGTGGTGGTCAGTGAGGAGCAGGGCGAGGAGGAGAAGTTTCGCCGCTGGGACCTGGATATCACACCCCACCGACGGCTGATGAAGGAGGGCATGGCGCTCCCCGAATCGATGCGCGAGCTGCCCCAGTTCCGCCACATGCAGCGCATGGCCCTGGATGACGCCTTCAAGGCCGAACAGCACCCGTTTCGTATCGCCATCGTCTGCGCCATGTGGCTGACCGGCTTCGACGTGCCGAGCCTCGCCACCCTCTACCTCGACAAGCCGCTCAAGGCTCACACCCTGATGCAGACCATCGCCCGCGCCAACCGGGTCAGCGAGGGCAAGAACAACGGCCTGATCGTCGACTACTGCGGCATCCTGCGCCATCTGCGCAAGGCGCTGGCGACCTTCGCCGGCACCACCGGGAGCGGCGACCCGGGGGATGGCCGCGATCCTGCACGCCCAGAGGTAGAGCTGCTGGCCGACCTGGATGAGGCGGTGGCGATGACCAAGGCCTTTCTTGAGGAGCGCGGGGCCTCGCTGGCGGCGGTGCAAACCACCAGCGGCTTCGAGCGTAACGCGGCCATCGTCGCTTGCAAGGAGGCGGCCAACCAGAGCGACGAGAGCCGCAAGCGCTTCGAGGTGATGTGCCGCGAGGTGTTCAAGAAGTTCAAGGCCTGTCTGAACGCCAAAGGCATCAACGCCCGCCGTGCCGACCGGGATGCCATCGATATCGTCTACAAGAGCCTGCAACAGGACCGCGAGCAGGCTGATATCTTGCATATCATCCGCGAGCTGCATGGCGTGGTGGATGAAGCCATCGAGGTTCGCGAGCCGAACGATCGCGTGCGTGAAGCCGGCGTCTACGATATCAGCGCCATCGACTTCGAGCGCCTCAAGAAGGAGTTCGAAAGGCACAAGCAGCAGCGCACCCTGGTGCAGGAGTTGAGCCAGGTGGTCGAGCAGAAGCTGCAGCGTCTGCTGCTGCAGAATCCGTTGCGTACCGACTTCCAGAACCACTACGAGAAGCTGGTGGCCGACTACAACCGCGAGAAGGATCGCGCGACTGTCGAGCAGACCTTCGAGGGACTGCTGGATACGCTGTCTGAACTGGATGAAGAAGCGGCCCGGGCCAAGCGGGAGGGGCTGGATGAAGAGTCGCTGGCGATCTTCGATCTGCTGCGCAAGCCGGAGCTCAGCGGCGCCGAGATTCGCCGCATCAAGCGGGTGTCGGTGGAACTGCTGGAGAACCTGAAGGTGAGGATCACCGAGATCGACCATTGGCAGGAGCGCGAGTCCAGCCGCGATTCGGTTCAGATCATCATCCGCGACTTCCTGTGGGACGACCGCACCGGTTTGCCGGTGGACCATTACAGCGAGGAAGAGGTGCTGGAGAAGACAGGCGAGGTCTTCCGGCACGTGATGCGAGCTTACCCGCGTGTACCCTCGCCGGTCTACTCAGGGCAGGCGTTGCACTGAGCCACGTTCGACATGGGTATGTGCCCGTTACAGCGACGCCGCCTCCGGCCAGTGCCGGGGCGGCGTCGTGATCAGTGGTGGGTACGCCCTACAGCGTCATGAAGGGCTGGGCCTCGCCGTCACGGAACTGGTAGACGTTCCATGCCTCCTGCTTGGGTCCCGGCATGCCGGGGGTGCCGATGGGCATGCCGGCAAGGCCGATGCCATCGGTGTCAGGGCGCTCCTCGAAGAGCCTCTCCAGCGCCTCCATGGGCACATGCCCCTCGATGACATACTCGCCCATCTCGATGGTGTGGCAGGAGCCCAGGCCATAGGGCAGGCCGGCGTCCTGCTTGACCTTGCCCAGCTCGACATCATCGACGATGGTCACCTCAACGCCATGCTCCTCGAGATGGCGGGCGTACTCGTCGCAGCAGCCGCACTGCGGGTTCTTGTAGAGGGTCGCCTCGGCGGGCAGGGCGGCATGGACGGTGCCGGCGCCCAGCAGAAGCGCCGCGGAGACCAGCAGGGAGGAAGGGGTTCGTTTCATATGAGGGTTCTCCTGAGTGGCGAAAGGCGTCCGGGGCTTGCCGGTCATGCGACGGCCGGCCTTATGGATGCCCCATTGTGCACCGTGCGTCTTCCGGTCGTATATGATCCAGCGCAAGTGACGCTGCGGCGACCGACCGGCGCCTGATGGCAAGCAGCCGGGGGCAAGGCGCGTCATCATGAGGCTAGTGGGGATGACGAGACTGGCATTCACCATGAGCTTACAACCTATGGGTTACCCCATGGTCAAGGGCTGCCTGTCACGAATCACGGATGGATCAGTCGCTGTCGGCGGGATGTTGCGGCAGCGCTTCCACCAGGCCCAGCGCCACGCACAGACGCACCAGCACGGCCAGGTTGGCGGCACCCAGCGCCTTCATGGCGCGCAGCCGGTAGACTTCCACCGTCTTGGGGCTGATCCCGAGATGGTCGGCTACCTCGCGGCTGGTCAGGCCCCGGGCCACGTGGACCAGGATCTGGCGCTCCTTGGGGCGCAGCGCCGCATAGCGTTCACGCAGTGCCTCCAGGCGGGCGAGGGCCTGGCGCGCCTGCTGGTGGGCCAGCAGTGCCTGCTGCACGGTATCGATCAGCTGCTGGTGGTTGAAAGGCTTCTCGAGGAAGTCGCGGGCCCCGGCCTTGAGGGCGGCGACGGCCATGGGCACGTCGCCGTGGCCGGTCATGAAGATGACCGGCGGGGTGTTCTCCCGCTCGGCGAGGCGCTGCTGCACCTGGAGGCCCGAGAGACCGGGCATGCGCACGTCCAGCAGCACCGTGTCGAATCCTGCAGGATCGGCGGCCAGGAAGGCCTCGCCATCGGCGAAGGGGCAGCTGGCGATGCCCACGGAATCCAGCAGCCAGGCCAGGGAGTCACGCAGGGCCTCATCGTCGTCGACGATAGCGATGCAGGGTGGAGCTGTGTCGGTCATGGGCGCGTCATGGCGTCGGCGTGGGAGGGCTCGGCGAGCAGTGTAGCGGCAAAGGTGGCGCCGCCGGAACCATCCGGCGAGAACAGGCGCAGGTTGCCGCCCATGGCCTCCATCAGCGAGCGGCTGATGGCCAGGCCCATGCCCAGGCCCTCGGCACGGCCCGAATGGAAGGGTTCAAAGATGCTCTCTGCCTGGTCGACCGGTACCCCGGGGCCCTGGTCGTTGACCGTCAGGGTCACCTCGCGACGCCCACTGCGCCGGGCCCTGATCTCGACCCGCCCGGCGTGGGGCTGTTCGCGACTCGCCTCCAGGGCGTTGAGCAGCAGGTTGACAAGCACCTGTTCCAGCGCCACCGGATCGGCGATCACCCGCGGCAACGGGTCCGCGAGGACCAGTTCGAGGTCGACCCGGGCCTGCTGGTACTGCCATTCACAGAGCCGGCAGGCGGCGTCCACCACCTCGGCCAGCGTCACGGGGCGCGACCGGACCTGTCCCTTGCGCACGAAACTGCGGATATGGCGCAGGCGCTCCGCGAGACGCTCTACCTGTGCCTGGATCCGCTCGAGAGGCAGGCGCAATGCCTCGGCGGGCTGGCCTGCATCGAGCTTGAGCAGGGCGCCGCTGGCGTAGTTGGCGATGGTGCCCAGTGGCTGGTTGAGCTCGTGGGCGATATTGGAGGCCAGCTCGCCGGTGGTCGCCAGCCGATTGGCATGGGCGATCTGCGCCTGATGCTGGCGCGCCTGCTCCTCGGCGGCCTGGCGCAGGCGGATATCGCGATTGAGCAACGACACATGGCCAGGCTCGGAGCCGGGGCCCGAGTGCGCCATGACCACGCTGAGTACCGGCACCGGCCCCTCGGGGCCGCGCATCTCCAGCTCCCCGCTCCAGGAGCCGTAGCGGGCCACGGCGGGCAACACGATATCGCGCAGGTCGGTCAGCGAGCCCTCGACATAGGCATCGGACAGGTGCACGGTACCGCCCGTGCGCGGCAGCTGCAGGAGATGGCGTGCGGCCTGGTTGGCGTAGAAGAGCCGCTCATCGTCATCCATGAACAGCACGAACTCGGTGGTCGACTCCACCACCCGCGCCAGGCGTTCGCGGTTGGCCTCGGCGTGGATGCGACGGCCCACGTCCCGGGAGACGCAGAGGATATCGAGCAGCTCGCCGCTCTGCGGGTCGCGCCGGGTGCGGCTGGTGGTCTCGAACCAGACGTAGTGGCCGTCCCGGGCGCGGAAGCGGTAGGTCTGCTGGTAGAAGCCATCGTGGTAGTAGACCCGCGGCGACTTGTTGAGCAGGTCGGCCAGGTCGGCGGGGTGGAAGAGGTCGTAGGCGGAGACCCCGATCAGTTCCTCCGGCTCATAGCCGAGCAGGTCGCGGGCGGCACGGGAGGCGTACAGGAAGGTGCCATCCCGGGCATGGCGCGAGATCAGGTCGGTGCTGCTCTCGGCCAGCCACTGGTAGTGGTCGCGCTGCGCCGCGAGGGCGCGGTTGTGCTCCTCCAGCTCGGCACAACGCGCCTCCAGGTCGGCCAGGCGGGTGGTGCTGTCGCCTTGCCTGGTCATCAGCGCGCCGGGTCGACCAGGCCGCCCAGCGAGGCATTGCGCCGGAACCAGCCGGCGATGCTGGCGCGGGGCAGGCGGGTGGGGAGCACCTCATGGGGTACCGTCTCGGAGAGGAAGCAGGCGAAGTTGCCGGCCGCCGGCCGGACTCGAGCCACCTCGCGCTCGGGGTCGTCGGCAGCGAATATCAGCATCTCGCCGCCGCCGTCCTCGGGCCAGTCGGGGTTGAGGTAGCCCACCGTGGAGATCACCCGGTTGGCGCGGCCACGGAAGCTGTCGAGGTGCTTGCGATAGAAGGCCCCGGGCGGATAGTGGGCGAAGTGCGCCTCGTACTCGAAGAGCCCCAGGAACAGCGCCTGGTTGAGCGAATGCTGCAGCTCGCCCATGGCGGCCAGGTAGCGCCGCTGGGCCTGACTCTCGCGGTCGAGCCAGTGGATGGCGTCACCGCGGATGTCGCGGCGCAGGGCGTGCTCGTTGCCGCGGCCGATACCGGCCGCGGCCAGGGCATCGCGCTCGGCGCGCTCGCATAGCTCGGCATGCAGGGCGGCGCAGACTCCGGCATCGAGTACCCCTTCGCCCAGGTACCAGCCCTGTTCCACCAGAGCGTCGATCAGGTGGGGCAGGGTCGCGGGGGACAGCACGGGAGGGGCATTCGGCGTGGCAATCTGCATTCGGCGTCGGATCCGCGGCTCAGGTGGTGGCGTGCTGCTGGATGCGCAGCAGGCGATCGGGAAAATAGCACAGCGGCCCCGGAGGTTCGCGATGCAGGTCGATCGGCTGGCCGAAGCCCTCGGCCAGCAGTTCCACCAGCATCATCGCCGAGAGCCCCCAGATCACCTGGCCGTCGACGTGGTAGTTGGGCACATACCAGGGGCGGCCGTCCACCGGGATGACGTCGGTATGGTGGCGGCGATCCTCCAGGAACAGCGCCAGCGGCACCTCGAAGATGATGTCCAGTTCGGTGGGGTCGGCGACCAGTGGCAGGTCGGGCGGAATAAGCCCCACGAAGGGAGTGACTCTCAGGCCGTGCAGCGAGACCACCTCCGAGAGCCGGCCGAGCAGCTCCACGCGCTGGGGGGGCAGGGCGATCTCCTCCTCGGATTCGCGCAGGGCGGTGCTCAGCAGGTCGGGATCGTGGGCTTCGCGCTTGCCACCGGGAAAGGCCACCTGGCCGCTGTGGGTATTGAGGTGGGCGGCACGGCGGGTAAACAGCAGGGTCGGCTCGGGGCGGTCGACGAGGGGCATCAGCACCGCCGCCTCGGGCAGGCGCAGCCCCAGGCGGCGGGGACGGTGCGCTTGCAGGCGTTCGCGAAGTTTCTCTAACATGGGGTGTCCGTCGGGTTTGCTTCCTTCTACCCGGCCCCCTTCCGCGGCGTCAAGCCCGCCAGCCTGCCAGGGAGCCCCATGAACTTCTGCAGCCACTGCGGCCATACCGTGCGCTTCGCGATTCCCCAGGGCGACGACCGTCCCCGCTACCTCTGCGACGCCTGCGGCACCATCCACTACCAGAACCCGCGCATCGTCGCCGGCACCCTGCCGGTGAGTGGCAGCCGGGTTCTGCTGTGTCGCCGCGCCATCGCCCCGCGCAAGGGCTACTGGACCCTGCCGGCGGGCTATATGGAGAACGCCGAGACCACCGTCGAGGCGGCCGCCCGGGAGACCCTCGAGGAGGCCTGCGCCGAGGTCTCAGTCCATGGCCTCTACACCCTGATCAACCTGCCGCATATCAACCAGGTCTACATGATGTTCCGGGCCGACCTGGTCGGCGGCTTCGACGCCGGGCCAGAGAGCCTTGAGGTGGCGCTCTTCGAGGAGCATGAGATTCCCTGGGACGAACTCGCCTTCCCGACCATCGAGCGCACCTTGCGGTACTTCTACCGCGACCGCCTGGAAGGCGACTTTCCGCTGCATATCAGCGACATCACCGCCGAGGATCGCGAGCGCTATTTTGGTTCAGCCTGACGGGCTCGGCCTGGCGCCGACCCCGCGGAGCAGCGAGGACAAGGACGCACCGTGGACAAGTTCGAGGTAAAGCTGGATCAGGCGGCGCGTGCGGCCTGGATGTCCTTCGTGGGGGGCATGACCCAGGACGAGATCGCCCAGCAACTGGGCGTGTCGCGCCCCGGGGTACAGCGCCTGCTGGCCCTGGCCCGCCAGGAGGGGCTGATCAAGGTGCACATCGACCACCCCATTGCCTCCTGCATGGCCCTGGCCGGCGCCATTCGCGAGCGCTTCGCCCTGGACTTCTGCGACGTGGTGCCCGCCGAGCCGGGTGCCTCCGATGGCGCCGCGAACTACCTGGCGGTGGCCGGCGCCGAGCGCATCGCCCGCCTGGTGGAGCGCAGCGAGCCGCTGACCCTGGCGCTGGGTACCGGCCGTTCGGTGCGCGCCACCGTGGAGTCGCTCAGCCGGATGGAGCGCCCCCAGCACCGCTTCGTCTCGCTGGTGGGCAACGTCGCCCGCGACGGCTCGGCCAACCGCTACGACGGCGTCATGGTGCTGGCCGACAAGACCGGCGGCGAGCGCTTCTTGTTGCCGGCGCCGGTGGTGGCCGGCTCCGTGGAGGAGAAGGAGGCGATGCAGCAGCAGTACCTCTTCCGGGCCATCACCGAGGTCGCCCGCCGGGCCGAGGCGGGTTTCATCGGTATCGGCAAGATCGACCGCCAGGCGACCCTCTTCCAGGATCACTTCATCACCGAGGAGGAACTCGAGGAACTCCTCGACCTGGAGGCGGTGGGCGAACTCCTCGGGTGGCCGATGAACGCCCGAGGCGAGTTGATCGACTGCTCGACCAGCCGCCGCATCACCAGCCTGCCGCTGGAGATGCTGGCCGGCCAGTCGCTGGTGGCCCTGGCCGGGGGGCTCGACAAGGCGCCGGCCATCCTCGCCGCCCTGCACGGCGGTTGGCTCAAGGGGCTGGTCACCGATGAGGTGGCGGCGCGCTATATCACCGAGCGGGCGGGGAACTGAGCCGCCCGTCCACCCGACTCTCTCCGACCAAAGTCTAGGGCTCCAGGCTTTGCTTTTTTTGGGTCCGTGTCCAATCATTTGATTGATCGATGATCAAATTGATCAAGATGACGCGACACACAACAACACGAGTCCCGAGAGGAGCCCATCATGAAGCTCACCCGAGCCCTGCCGCTGGCCACCCTGACGGCGGCCGTCGCCGCCGCCTCCCAGGCCCAGGCACAGACCGAGATCACCGTCGCCACGGTCAACAACAACGACATGGTGATCATGCAGAGCCTCACCGAGGAGTTCGAGGCGGCGCATCCCGATATCGAGCTCGACTGGGTGGTGTTGGAGGAGAACGTGCTGCGCCAGCGCATGACCACCGATATTGCCACCCAGGGCGGCCAGTTCGACGTCATGACCATCGGCACCTACGAGGTACCCATCTGGGCCGAACGCGGCTGGCTGACGCCCCTCGACGACCTGCCGGAGGCGTATGACGTCGACGACCTGTTGCAGACGGTTCGCGATGGCTTATCACACGGCGGCACCCTGCATGCGCTGCCGTTCTATGGCGAGAGCTCGATGATGTTCTACCGCACCGACCTGTTCGACGAGGCGGGCATCGAGATGCCCGACCAGCCCAGTTGGGAGCAGGTCTACGATTGGGCCGGCCAACTCCACGACCCCGACAATGAGGTCGCCGGCATCTGCCTGCGGGGCAAGCCGGGCTGGGGCGAGAACATGGCCTTCGTGTCGACCCTGGTGAACACCTTCGGTGGTCGCTGGTTCGACATGGACTGGAACCCCGAGATCGATTCCCCCGCCTGGCAGGAGGCGATCTCGTTCTACGTCGACCTGCTGGGTAACTATGGCCCGCCGGGTGCCAGCTCCAACGGCTTCAACGAGAACCAGGCCCTGTTCTCCAGTGGCAAGTGCGCCATGTGGGTCGACGCCACCTCGGCGGCGGGCCGCATCTACAATCCCAATGAGTCCGAGGTCGCCGATCGGCTGGGCTTTGCCCCGGCCCCGGTCGCCGAGACACCCAAGGGCTCCCACTGGCTGTGGTCCTGGGCACTGGCCATCCCGGCCTCCTCCGAGAAGCAGGAAGCCGCCAAGACCTTCATCCAGTGGGCGACCTCCAGGGAGTATATCGAGCTGGTCGGCGAGACCGAGGGCTGGACCAGCGTGCCGCCGGGCACCCGCGAGTCCACCTACGCCAACGAGAACTACCAGCAGGCGGCTCCCTTCGCCGACTTCGTGCTCGAGGCAATGCGCGGTGCCGATCCCACCGATTCGACGCTCGAGCCCAATCCCTACGTCGGCGTGCAGAACGTCGGCATTCCGGAGTTCCAGTCGATCGGCACCCAGGTCGGCCAGACCATCGCCTCGGCGTTGACCGGTGACGTCACGGTGGAACAGGCGCTGCAGAGCGCCCAGCGTGCCACCGAGCGCACCATGCAGCGCGCCGGCTATCTGGACTGATCCCTCGCGCCGGCCGGGGCCACCCCGGCCGGCTGAATTCCCCCCATCCCAATGGGCCAGATCATGACCAAGACACGAGCCGCCGGGCGCACCGTCGGGGGCCTGCGTACCCTGTCGTTGCAGGCGCCCGCCGTTACCCTGCTGTTGCTATGGATGATCGTGCCGCTGGCGATGACCGTATGGTTCTCGCTGCAGCGCTACAACTTGCTGATGCCGGAGATGACCGGTTTCGCCGGTCTGGAGAACTACCGCTACCTGTTTACCGACCCCGCGCTGTGGACGGCGATGGGCAATACGCTGCTGCTGGTCGGCGCGGTGCTGGTGATCACCGTGGTCGGCGGCACCCTGCTGGCGGTGCTCTTCCAGCAGGAGTTCCCCGGGCGCGGCGTGGCGCGGGTGCTGGCCATCTCGCCGTTCTTCGTGATGCCCACGGTGAGCGCCCTGGTATGGAAGAACATGATGATGCACCCCTCCAACGGCGTGCTCTCCTGGGTGGCCGAATCCTTCGGCCTGCCCGCCGTGGACTGGTTCTCGTCGCTGCCGTTGACCTCGATCATCATCATCGTGGCCTGGCAGTGGCTGCCCTTCGCCCTGTTGATCCTGCTCACCGCCATCCAGTCGCTGGACGAGGATCAGGTGGAAGCGGCGCGCATGGACGGTGCCGGGCCGGTGGCGATCTTCTTCTTCATCACCCTGCCGCACCTCAAGCGGGCGATCAGCGTGGTGATTATGATCGAGATGATCTTCCTGCTGACCATCTTCGCCGAGATCTTCGTCACCACCTCCGGCGGGCCGGGGCTGGCTACCACCAACCTGGCCTACCTGATCTACATCCAGGCCCTGCTCGACTTCGACGTGGGCATGGCTTCTGCCGGCGGGGTGATCGCCATCATTCTCGCCAACATCGTCGCCATCTTCCTGGTCCGCATGGTGGCCAAGAACCTGGAAAGCTGACGCCGGAGGCCTCTCATGACCACTGCCAAGACCAAGACCCTCGCCACCACCGGTGGCCAGGCTTCGGCCACCCCGGTACCCCGCACCTCGCCGCGGGGTTCGGCGCGGACTCGCCGGCTGGGCCTGACGCTGTTGGGCTGGGCGATCGCCTGCCTGATCTTCTTCCCGATCTTCTGGATGGTGCTGACCGGCTTCAAGACCGAGGCGGCGGCCATTGCCGACCCCAGCCTGATCTTCTCGCCGACGCTGGAGAGCTATGCGGCCGTCCAGGGACGTGCCGACTACTTGAAGTTCGCCCTGAACAGCGTGGTGGTGGCCTTCGGCTCGACGCTTGCGGCGCTGCTGATCGCCATCCCCTCGGCCTACTCCATGGCCTTCCTGCCCACCAAGCGCACCAAGGGCACCCTGCTGTGGATGCTCTCCACCAAGATGCTGCCGCCGGTGGGCGTGCTGGTGCCGATCTATCTGCTGTTCCGCGACGTCGGGCTGCTCGATACCCGCACCGGCCTGGTCATCGTCTATACGCTGATGAACCTGCCGATCGTGGTGTGGATGCTCTACACCTTCTTCAAGGACCTGCCCAAGGACATCCTCGAGGCGGGCCGCATGGACGGTGCCAGTACCCTGCAGGAGGTGGTGTTCCTGCTGCTGCCGCTGACCCTGCCGGGCATCGCCTCCACCGGGCTGCTGTCGGTGATCCTCAGCTGGAACGAGGCCTTCTGGAGCCTCAACCTCACTTCCTCCAAGGCGGCGCCGCTGACCGCCTACATCGCCTCCTTCTCCAGCCCCGAAGGCCTGTTTTGGGCCAAGCTCTCCGCTGCCTCGACCATGGCCATCGCGCCCATCCTGGTGTTCGGCTGGTTGACCCAGAAACAGATGGTCCGCGGCCTGACCTTCGGCGCGGTGAAATAGGCTTTCGACGATGCCGAACACTGGTCTTCGGCTGGCGCTCTCGCCAACCACAAAACAGATGGTCCGCGGCCTGACCTTCGGCGCCGTCAAGTAATCCGGGAGTCCCCACATGGCAACACTACAACTTAATCGGGTCACCAAGAGCTTCAACGACACCCATGTCATCAAGGGCGTCGACCTGGAGGTCAACGACCGCGAATTCGTGGTCTTCGTCGGCCCCTCCGGCTGCGGCAAGTCGACCCTGCTGCGCATGATCGCCGGGCTGGAGAGTGCCACCTCCGGCGACATCCTCATCGACGGCCAGCGCATGAACGAGGTGGGCCCCGCCGATCGCGGCCTGGCCATGGTGTTCCAGAGCTATGCGCTCTATCCGCACATGACCGTCGAGGACAACATGGGCTTCAGCCTGCGCCTGGCCGGCGTCGGCAAGGAGGCACGTCGCGAGAAGGTGGGCGAGGCGGCGCGGATCCTGCAACTCGAGCCGCTGCTCGACCGCAAGCCCAAGGCGCTGTCCGGTGGCCAGCGCCAGCGCGTGGCGATCGGCCGTGCCATCGTGCGCAACCCCAGCATCTTCCTGTTCGATGAGCCGCTCTCCAACCTCGACGCGGCGCTCCGCGTGCAGATGCGCATCGAGCTGGCGCGGCTCCATGAGGAGCTCGACGCCACCATGATCTATGTCACCCACGACCAGATCGAGGCCATGACCATGGCCGACAAGATCGTGGTGCTGCAGGGCGGCGTGGTGGAGCAGGTTGGCTCGCCCATGGAGCTCTACCACCATCCCCGCAACCGTTTCGTGGCCGGTTTCATCGGCTCGCCGAAGATGAACTTCCTGCCGGTCGAGGTGGTGGAGGCCGACGCCGAGGGGGTCCGCGTGCGCCTGCCCGGGGGCGGTGTCACCAAGGTGCCGGTCGAGGGCCAGGGCCAGCGTCCCGGTACGGCGCTGGAGCTGGGCATCCGCCCCGAGCACCTGGTGCTCGACGACGACCAGGGGCCGCTCTCCGGCGAGATCCAGGTCCTCGAGCGTCTGGGGGGCCAGACCTCGCTGTACGTCCGGATGGATGACGCCATGGTAACCATCATGGCCGACGGCGATGTCGCCCATCGCGTGCACGACAAGGTGCGCTTCGGCTTCGAGCCTGGCCGTGCCCATCTCTTCGATGCCGAGGGGCTGGCCCTGCCCAGCCTGGAACAGCACCCGCTGGCCGGTCTGCGCCGCCAGGACAATCGCGCCTCCACCGACGCCAATGGCGCCTGAGGGGACTCCATGGAGACCCTGATCTTCGACTGCGACGGCGTGCTGGTGGACAGCGAGGCGATCGCCGAGGCGACCCTGGTGGAGCTGCTCGGCGAGTGGCTGCCGGACCTGGATGCCGACACCGTGCTCAGCCAGGCGCTGGGCATGACCACCGCCCATATCCTGCGTCACCTCGAGGGCCTGAGCGCGCATCGCCTGCCGCCGGCGGCCACCGAGCGGGTCGACGAGACCATCGAGGCGCGGCTGGCCCGGGAGCTCCAGGCGATGCCCGGGGTGGCTGCGGCGATCGCCGCCATCGACCTGCCCAAGGCGGTGGTCTCCAATAGCCGCCGCCGGCGCGTGCTGGCGTCGCTGGCCACCACCGGGCTCGACGCCTGGCTCGACGGAGCGCCGGTCTTTACCGCCGAGCAGGTGGCTAGCCCCAAGCCGGATCCCGCCCTCTATCGCTTGGCCGCCGAGACGCTGGGCATCTCGCCGGCGCACTGCCTGGTGGTGGAGGACAGCGTCTCCGGGGTCACCGCCGCTCACGCCGCCGGCATGACGGTGATCGGCTTCATCGGCGCCAGCCATGTGCAGGCGGGCCAGGCCGAACGCCTCCAGGCGGCCGGCGCCTGGCGGGTCATCGACCGCATGCAGGCGCTGCCGGCACTGGTGGAGGCGGCCCTGCGTTCTTCCTGAGACGGGCGATTCTCTCGATTCATTACCACAACTGCGAGGAACGAGACATGAAACTACAAGATCAGAGCGCCGTCGTCACCGGTGGCGCCCGCGGTATCGGCCTGGCCATCGTTCGCGCCTATGTGGAGGAGGGCGCCAACGTGGTGGTCGCCGATATCGACCAGGGCGCCATCGACGAGGCCCTGGCCACGCTGGAAGGCGAGGGTCACGCCGTCTCGCGTCTGATGGGCGTGCGCCTGGACGTCTGCGATCGCCAGGCCATCGACGCCATGGTGGAAAGCGTCACCGAGCGTTTCGGCGGCATCGACATCCTGGTCAACAACGCCGCGGTCTTCGACATGGCCCCGGTGCTGGAGGTGACCGAGGCGAGCTACGACAAGCAGTTCGCCGTCAACGTCAAGGGCCTGTTCTTCACCCTCCAGGCGGTGGCCAAGGCCATGGTGGACCGCGGCCAGGGCGGGAGAATCATCAATATGGCCTCCCAGGCGGGGCGCCGCGGCGAGCCGCTGGTGAGCATGTACTGCGCCACCAAGGCGGCGGTGATCAGCCTGACCCAGTCCTGCGCCCTGGACCTGATCCAGCACGGCATCCGCGTCAACGGCATCGCCCCCGGGGTGGTGGACACCCCCATGTGGGGCGAGGTGGACGCCCTCTTCGCCCGCTACGAGGGCCGGCCCCTCGGCGAGAAGAAGCGCCTGGTGGGCGAGGCGGTGCCCTACGGACGCATGGGGCGACCGGAGGACTACGCCGGCCCGGCGGTCTTCCTGGCCAGCGACGACAGCGAGTACGTGGTCGCCCAGACGCTGAACGTCGACGGCGGCAACTGGATGAACTGAACCATGTTCGATATCGCAACCAGCGGCGAGCTACTCGCCGAGTTCATGGCCGAGGCCCGTGGCCAGCGCTTCGACGCTTCCGGGCGTTTCTCGGGCCCCTTTCCCAGTGGGGCGCCGGCGATCTTCGCCTCCCAGGCGGCACGCATGGGGGCCCGGGTCGCCTATGCCGGACGGGTGGGGTGCGACGGCTTCGGCGACCTGGTGGTCGAGCGGCTGCGCGGCGACGGCATCGACGTCACGGCGGTTCAGCGTGACCCCGAACGTCCCACCGGCACCGCCTTCGTCAGCTACCAGGAAGATGGCAGCCGACACTTCATCTTCAACCTGGCCCACAGCGCCAGCGGCCAGCAGACCCTGAGCGAGGGGGAGCTGGAACACCTCTCGGCCTGCCGGTACTTCCATGTGATGGGCTCCTCGCTGGCCTCAAAGGGAGCCATCGAGATCCTGCTGCGCCTGGTGGAGCGGGTGAAGGAGAGAGGCGGCAGGATCAGCTTCGACCCCAATGTGCGCCTGGAGCTGGTGGCGAGTCCCGGGGTGCGCGAGGCGCTGCTCGCGGTGCTGGCGCGCTGCGATCTCTTCCTGCCCAGCGATGCCGACCTGGAGTGGTTGGCCGAGCCGGGGGAGGATGCCGACGCCACCGTGGCGCGGCTGCTGAGCGAATACCCCATGTCGCTGGTGGTGCTCAAGCGCGCCGCGGCGGGCTGCCGGGCCTATACCGGCGAGGAGGTGATCGAGATGCCCGGACTCAGCGTGGAGGAGGTGGATCCCACCGGTGCCGGCGACTGCTTCGGTGGTGCCCTGGTCGCCGCCCTGGTGGCCGGGCGCCCGCTGCCGGAGGCGCTGCGCCTGGCCAATGCCGCCGGCGCCCACGCCGTGACCGTGCTGGGACCCATGGAGGGCTGCAGCGACCTGACCACCCTGGAACGGCGGCTGGCCGCCGCGGGAGAGACAACATGATCCATCCCCTCGACGCCATCGTCGCCGCCAACCGTCGCGGCGAGCAACAGGGCATCACTTCCGTCTGCTCGGCTCACCCCCTGGTGCTGGAGGCGGCCTGTGAACGCGCCCTGTCCGATGGCTCGCCGCTGCTGGTGGAGGCCACCTGCAACCAGGTCAACCAGGAGGGCGGCTACACCGGCATGACCCCGGCGGATTTCCGGGATGCGGTAGGGATCATCGCCGATCGGGTGGGCCTGTCCGCCTCGCAGCTGATCCTGGGGGGCGACCATCTGGGCCCCTCGCCCTGGCAGGGACTGCCGGCGGAGGAGGCCATGGCCCGCGCCGAGGCCATGGTGGCGGCCTACGCCGCGGCGGGTTTCGAGAAGCTGCATCTGGACGCCAGCATGGCCTGCGCCGACGATCCAGGCGTGCTGGACGACACGACGGTGGCGCGGCGTGCCGCCCGCCTGGCCCGGGCCGCCGAGGCGGCCGCCGGCGACGGGCGCGACCGGCTTCGCTACGTGGTGGGCACCGAGGTGCCGGTACCCGGCGGCGCCCAGGAGCACCTGGACTCTCTTGCCGTCACCGATACCGCTGACCTGCGGGCGACCCTGGAGACGCATCGCGAGGTGTTCGCTCGGGAAGACCTGGACGCTGCCTGGGGCAGGGTGCGAGCGGTGGTGGTACAGCCCGGGGTGGAATTCGGCCATACCGAGGTAGTGGACTTCGTGCCCGAATCGGCCCGCGAGCTGAGCCGTGCCATCCATGCCTGGCCCGACCTGGTGTTCGAGGCCCACTCCACCGACTACCAGACGGCATGGGCCTACCGGGAACTGGTGGCGGGTCACTTCGCCATCCTCAAGGTCGGGCCGGCGCTGACCTTCGCCATGCGCGAGGCGCTGTTCGCCCTGGACCGTATCGCCGAGGAGGCGCCGGGCATGCATTGGCCGGTATCGCTACGCGAGGTGCTGGAAGCGGAGATGCTGGCCGAGCCGCGCTACTGGCAGGCCTATTACGAGGACGATGCGGACGAGCAGCGCTTCGCCCGGGCCTACAGCCTGAGCGACCGCAGCCGCTACTACTGGTCACGCCCCAGGGTCGCCGAGGCCTTGGAGAGTCTCTTCCAGACCCTGTCGGCGGCACCAATTCCGCCCACTCTGATCAGCCAGTACCTGCCGGGCCAGTATGTCGCCATCCGTCGCGGTGAGCTCGCCCCCGAGCCACGTGCCCTGGTCCGGCATCGCATCGACGAGACCCTGGCGGCCTATGCCGCGGCCTGCCGACCGAGCCATTGAGGAGACGATGATGGGTGACCTGAGGTTCGATTTTTCCGGCCGGGTGGCGCTGGTCACCGGTGCCGCCAGTGGCATCGGCAAGGCCCTGGCCGAACGACTTGCCGCCTGCGGGGCGCGCTTGGTGCTCGTGGACCGTAGCGAGTCGGTGCGCGAGCTGGCCGAGACGCTGCCCACCGAGGCCCTGGTACGGGTCCAGGACGTGGCCGACGAAGCCGCGGTGATCGAGAGCGTGGCGGCCGTCCACGAGCGTTTCGGTCGGGTCGATGTGCTGGTCAACAATGCCGGCATTGGCCCGCTGGAAGCGGCCGAAACGATGTCCTGCGAGCTCTGGGACCAGACCCAGGCGGTCAATCTACGTGGGGTTTTCTTGTTCTGCCGTGAGGTAGGCAAGGGCATGCTGGGGCAAGGCGAGGGGCGCATCGTCAACCTGGCCTCCCAGGCGGCCAGCGTGGGACTCGACAGACACTTGGCCTATTGCAGCAGCAAGTCCGGGGTCCTGGGGCTGACGCGGACCCTGGCCCTGGAATGGGGGCCGCGGGGCGTTACCGTCAACGCCGTTTCGCCCACCGTGGTGGAGACCGAACTGGGGCGTTACGGCTGGGCCGGCGAGAAGGGCGAGCGCATGAAGGCGCTGATCCCCACTCGGCGCTTCGCGCAACCGGACGAGATCGTCGCCGCCATCCTTTATCTGGCTTCCCGGGAAGCCGCGATGGTCAACGGCGCCGACCTGCGTGTCGACGGCGGTTACACCGCGATCTGAAGCGAGAATGATGACCCACACGTATCCAGTTCATGCCCGGAGAGGCGCCATGAGTTCCGTTCCCCATGTCGATTCGTTGGACGAAGTGACCCGGCGGGTCATCGATGCCGCCGACGGTCACGATCGCTTTCTGGTGGCCCTGGCCGGGTCGCCGGGTGCCGGCAAGTCCCATCGCTCGGAGCAGCTCTTCCAGGCCATCGACGAGGCACTGCCGGGGCAGGTGGTGGTGGTCCCCATGGACGGCTACCACTACGACAACGCCGTGCTCGAGCTCCAGGGGCTGGTACCCGTGAAAGGGGCGCCGGAGACCTTCGACTGCGATGGGCTCAAGCACGACCTGGAACGCATTCGCCGCAGCGATCGCAGCATCGCCGTGCCGGTGTTCGACCGGCCCCTGGACCTGGCCCGTGCCGGGGGGCGGCTGGTCTCTCTCGAGCACCGCATCGTCATCGTCGAGGGCAACTACCTGCTGCTCGACCAGGGACCCTGGCGCGCCCTGCATGACCTCTTCGACCTGCGCGTGATGCTCGACGTGGACGACGCGATCCTGGAGCAGCGCCTGATCGAGCGCTGGCTGGCCATGGGCCAGGACGCCGAGGGGGCACGCCGCAAGGCCCTGGACAAGGACATGCCCAACGCCCGCCTGGTCAAGACCACATCCATCCCGCCCGACCTGGTGTGGCGCTGACGCCGTGCCACGGGCCGACACGCCGAGCGCGACTCGGCAGGAGACCCATCATGACCCGACTCAACAACGCCAACCTGGGCCGACTGGCCCCCGAGGTCGCCACGCCGAGCTATGATCGCGGCGCCGTCACCCCCGGCATCGTCCACTTCGGGGTCGGCGGCTTCCACCGCGCCCACCAGGCCATGTACCTGGATGCGCTGATGAATCGCGGCGAGGCGCTGGACTGGGGCATCGTCGGCGTCGGGGTGATGCCCGGCGACCGCCGCATGCGGGAGGTCCTGGCCGCCCAGGACCACCTCTTCACCCTGGTGATCAAGCACCCCGACGGCCGCCGCGAGCCGCGAGTCATCGGCAGCCTGGTGGATTATCTGTTCGCCCCCGACGACCCGGCGGGAGTGGTGGAACGCCTCGCCGATCCGGCGATCCGCATCGTCTCGCTGACCGTCACCGAGGGCGGCTACAACTTCCATCCGGTCTCCGGCGAGTTCGACCTGGAGAATCCCGACATCCGCCACGACCTGGCCCATCCCGAGGCGCCGAAGACGACCTTCGGGCTGATCGTCGAGGGCCTGGCGCGTCGCCGCGAGCGCGGCATCCCGCCCTTCACCCTGATGTCCTGCGACAATATCCAGGGCAACGGCGAGGTGGCGAAAGAGACCTTCACCGCCTATGCCCGGGCGCGGGATCCCGAACTGGCCGCGTGGATCGCCGCCGAGGTGGCCTTCCCCAACGCCATGGTGGACCGCATCACCCCGGTGACCGCCGAGTCCGACATCGCCGAGCTGAGCGAACGCTTCGATGTCGAGGACGCCTGGCCGGTGGTCTGCGAGCCCTTCACCCAGTGGGTACTGGAGGATCGCTTCGTCGCCGGCCGCCCGCCGCTGGAGATGGCCGGGGTGCAGCTGGTGGACGACGTGGTGCCCTATGAGCTGATGAAGCTGCGCCTGCTCAACGCCAGCCATCAGGCGCTGTGCTACTTCGGCACCCTGGCCGGCTATCGCTATGCCCACGAGGTGTGCCGGGACCCGCTGTTCGTCGACTTCCTGCTCGACTACATGCGCCTCGAGGGCTCGCCGACCCTGGCCCCGGTGCCTGGCATCGACCTGGAGGACTATCGCCTGACCTTGATCGAGCGCTTCGCCAACCCCGAGGTGAAGGACACCCTGGCGCGGCTGTGCGCCGAGAGCTCGGATCGCATTCCCAAGTGGCTGGTGCCGGTGATCCGCGAGCAACTGGCCCGGGGCGGCGAGATCCGGCGCAGCGCGGCGGTGGTGGCCAGCTGGGCGCGCTACGCCGAGGGCGTCGACGAGCGGGGCGAACCCATCGCGGTGGTGGATCGTCTCAGGGAGGAATTGATGGCCATCGCCGCCGAGAATTGCATCCGGCCCACCGCCTTTATCGAGAATCGCGAACTGTTCGGCGACCTGGCCGAGGACCCCCGCTTCCGCGAGGCCTACCTGTCGGCCCTGACCTCGCTTCACGAAGGCGGCAGCCGTGCCACACTGGAGGCACTGGTGACGACACGAGGAGAGGCTTGATGTACATCGGCGTGGACTGCGGGACCCAGAGCACCAAGGTGGTGGTGGTCGATGTCGACCGCGCGCGGGTCCTCGGCGAGGCGAGCCGGCCGCACCGCCTGGACGAGGGGGAGGGCGGCCGCCGCGAGCAGGACCCCGGCGAGTGGATCGCGGCGCTGCGTGGCGCCTTCGATGAGGTGCTGGCGATGACCGGCATCGACCGTCGGGCGATCCGCGCCATCGGCGTCTCCGGCCAGCAGCACGGCCTGGTGGCCCTGGACGCTGCCGGCGAGGCGGTGCATCCGGCCAAGCTGTGGTGCGATACCGAGACCGCGGCCTGGAACGCCGAGCTGATCCAGCGCCTGGGCGGCGAGGCGGGCTGCCTCGACCGGCTCGGCCTGGTGCTGCAGACCGGCTACACCGCCTCCAAGATCGCCTGGCTGCGTCACACCCGGCCCGAGGCCTATGCGCGCATCGCCACCCTGCTGCTGCCCCACGACTACCTCAACTTCTGGCTCACCGGCGAGCGGGTGGCCGAGGCCGGCGATGCCTCCGGCACCGGCTACTTCGACACCCGCACGCGGCGCTGGCGCCACGACGTCCTGACCGAGATCGCCCCGGAGCTCGACGCCGAGCGGGTGCTGCCGCGGCTGATCGAGGCCCATGAACCGGCCGGCACCGTGCGCCCCGAGGTGGCCCGCGAGCTGGGGCTGGCCGACGATGTGCTGGTGTCGAGCGGGGGCGGCGACAATATGCTCGGCGCCATCGGCACCGGCAACATCCGCCCGGGCCTGGTGACTCTGAGCCTCGGCACCTCGGGCACCATCTGCGCCCACTCCCCCGAGCCGGTGGTGCCCGACAGCGCCATGGTGGCCAACTTCTGCGCCAGCCACGGCGGCTGGCTGCCGCTGGTCTGCACCATGAACGTGACCTCGGCGACCACGCGGATCCGCGAGCTGTTCGGTCTCGACCTGGCGAGCTTCGGCGAGCGGGTGGCGGCCGCGCCCATCGGCGCCGAGGGGGTCTCCCTGCTGCCCTTCTTCAACGGCGAGCGGGTGCCCATGCTGCCCGAGGCCACCGCCAGCCTCGACGGCCTGACCAGCGTCAACACCACCCAGGCCAACCTGTGCCGGGCGGTGGTGGAGGGCGCCACCCTGGGCCTGCGCTACGGCCTGGAGCAGTTCGGCTCGCTGGCCGAGGGGCTGCACGAAATTCGCCTGATCGGTGGCGGCTCGCGCAGCCCGGTGTGGCGGCAGATGGTCGCCGACGTCACCGGCAGCCGGGTGATCTGCCCCGAGATCGCCGACGCCGCGGCCCTGGGCGCCGCCCTGCAGGCGGCCTGGTGTCATCATCAGTTCCAGTCGGGCGGCGGCGAGCTGGCCGACCTCTGCGCGCGCCTGGTGCACCTCGACGAGGCCTCCCGGGCCGAGCCCGACCCGGCCGGCGTCGCCGCCTACCGCGAGGTCTACGCCTGCTATCGCCGGCGCCTGGCCGAACGCCATGGCACTCACTGAACCTTTCCGGAGGAACCGCATGACCACACGACTCGACTCCCTGAAGACGCACTCCCTGGTGGTCGCCGACACCGGTGACCTGGACGCCATCGAGCGCTACCGGCCCCACGACGCCACCACCAATCCCTCGCTGCTGCTCAAAGCCTTCGACATGCCGGGCTACCAGGCGTTGATCGACGCAGAGCTCGCCGCCGTCAAGGGCGAGTTCCGGGACCCCCAGGCGCGCCTCGAGCATGCCGTGGATCGCCTCGCCGTGGCCAAGGGCGCGGAGATCGCCAAGCGCGTCCCGGGGCGGGTCTCCACCGAGGTGGCCGCGCGGCTCTCCTTCGACACCCAGGCCAGTATCCGCAAGGCCCACGAGCTGGTGGAGCTCTACGACAGGCGCGGCGTGGGCCGCGATCGCGTGCTGATCAAGCTCGCCTCTACCTGGGAAGGCATCCGCGCCGCAGAGGTACTGGAACGCGACGGCATCCAGTGCAACCTGACCCTGCTGTTCAGCGAGGCCCAGGCCCAGGCTTGCTTCGACGCCGGGGTCTTCCTGGTCTCGCCCTTCGTCGGCCGGGTCACCGACTGGTACAAGCAGGCGACCGGCCGTGACTATGCCCCCGAGGAGGACCCGGGCGTGCGCTTCGTGCGCGGGGTCTGCGAGCGGGTCGGCCGCGGCGGCTATGCCACCGTGGTGATGGGGGCGAGCTTCCGCACCGTCGGCCAGGTGCTGGCGCTGGCCGGCTGCCCGCGCCTGACCATCTCGCCGGCGCTGCTCGAGGAGTTGGCGGCCGAGGAGGGCGAGGTCGCCCGGGGGGTGGAGATCCCTGCCGCCGGCGAACGTCCCGCGCCGCTCGACGAGCCCGCCTTCCGCTGGGGTCACAACCAGGATGCCATGGCCAACGACAAACTGGCCGAGGGCATCCGCCGCTTCGACGAGGACCAGCGCACCCTGGAGGCGCGCCTCGCCGAGCGGCTGGGGTGACGGCGGGTGGTCGAGTCGCCTGAGCGTGGGTGCGCCGCCGGCTTGCAGGGACGATAATACTGTCGACCAATGTCGCCTATCCCGCTGAAAGGCCCGGAGTAGAGCCGATGGGGGTGCCACTCTCGCAGAAGACGCTTGCCGCCGTCGGCCCAGCGGTTCGTGTGCCGGCCTACGATCGGCGGCGATTGCGCCCCGGAGTCCTGCATATCGGCCTGGGCAACTTCCATCGCTCACACATGGCGACCTACCTGGATCGCCTCTTCGCGCATGGCGAGGCCCATGACTGGGCGGTCATCGGTGCCGGCGTGATGCCCGCCGATGAGCGGATGCGTCGGCGCCTGCACGCACAGGACTGGCTCTCCACCGTGGTCGATCTCGAGCCCGAGGGGGCGGCGGCGCGGGTGGTGGGGGCCATGGTCGATTTCGTTCCCGTGGTGCCGTCGGCCATCGTCAAGACATTAGCCGACCCGCGTATTCGCATCGTCTCTCTGACCATCACCGAGGGGGGCTACTTTCTCGATGCCGCCACCGGACGGTTCGATGTCCGCCACCCGCTGATTCTGGCCGACATTGCGGATCCGAGGCATCCCCGGACCCTCTTCGGCATGATCCTCAGGGCACTGGCCGATCGCCGGGCAAGAGGGCACTCGCCTTTCACCGTGCTCTCCTGCGACAACCTCCCCGGCAATGGCGACGTGGCACGCCACGCGGTCACTGGTATGGCCGAACGCCTCGACCCTGACCTGGCCGCCTGGATCATGGGGGAGGTGGCGTTTCCCAACTCGATGGTCGACTGCATCACGCCGCGTACGACCGAGCGGGAGCGGGCACTGGTCAGCCAACGCTTCGGTATCGAGGATGCCGCCCCGGTGGTGTGCGAGCCCTTCCGCCAGTGGGTGGTAGAGGACCGCTTCTGTGCCGGTCGCCCGCCGCTGGAGAAGGTCGGCGTCGAACTGGTCGACGATGTGTCCCATTACGAGACGATGAAGCTGCGGATCCTCAATGCTGGGCACGCCAGCATCGCCTATGTCGGGGCCCTGTTGGGGTATCGCCTCGTCCATCACGCCATGGCGGACCGGGATATCCGCGACTGGCTGGAGGCGCTGCAAACCCGCGAGATCTTGCCCGGACTGCATCCGGTCGCTGGCGTGGACTACACCGCCTACCGGGCACGGGTCATGGAGCGTCTGTGCAACCCCGAGATCGGCGACACCATCTCGCGGCTGTGTGCCAACGGCTCGACTCGCCAGCCCAAGTTCATCCTGCCGGCGCTCCGCGACGCCCTGGGTCGGGGCCTCTCCGTGGCGGGGCTCGCCCTCGAGCTGGCGCTATGGTGCCACTATTGCCGCGTGGCCGACGACACTCCCGGGATGCCCCCACTCGCCGACCCCTTGGCCTCACGCCTGAGGTCGGCGGCCCGGAAAGCTACCGCGTCGCCCCTCGCCTTCCTGGGGATCCGCGAGGTGTTCCACGACCTGGGAGACGAGTACGGGCTACGAGACGCCTTCGCCGGCTGGCTGGCGACCATCGAGCGCCAGGGGCCACGGGCAGCGATTCGGCGCTACCGCGACCATGGCGATCACAGCGTCTCCAGCCGCCAGACATCGAAGGCCGGCTCCTCGTAGGGGTGGGCACGCTTCAGCGCCGCGATTGCCTCGCGGATCAGCGCATCCTCGCAGACCAGCTCCACCTTGAACTCCTCCACCCGCTCCAGGTCGCCGACCCGGCCGATATGCGGGTCGGCGCCCTCCAGGGGGCGAAACTGGCCCGTGCCCCGGGTCTGGAAACAGCACGCCTCGTAGTCACCGATGCGCCCGGCGCCGGTGGCGAACACCGCCTCCTTGACCGCCTCGGCATCCTCTGCGGGGACGAAGAAGGCTAGTTTGTACATGATCGCTCTCCCTTGATGCCTGCCATCTGCAGTGGACCGCTGGTCTCATGCGCCAAAAAATATCTCGCATCACGTGTGAATAATTCAACAGCAGTGGCTTGGCCCGCTGCTAATTTACATGGGCCAGGCTTGGCCATTCGAGTGCGCTAAGCCCTGCCGGTTCATTGGCGGCGCTCCATGGCGTTGGCATCACTGACCGAGACGCTTGTTCGTGTGCTCGGTCAATCGAAAACTCGTAACCTGACTCCTCAAGAGATACAGCCCATGACCAAGGTTCTTGTTCTTTATTACTCCATGTACGGCCATATCGAGACCATGGCGAAAAGCGTTGCCGACGGCGCGCGCCAGGTGGATGGCGTTGAGGTGACGGTGAAGCGTGTGCCGGAAACCATGGCTCCGGAGGCCTTGAAGGCAGCGGGGGGCAAGTCTGACCAACAGGCTCCGGAGGCGTCTCCCAAGGAACTGGCCGACTACGACGCGATCATCTTCGGCACGCCTACGCGTTTCGGCAACATGGCCGGCCAGATGCGTACCTTCCTCGACCAGACCGGTGGCCTGTGGGCCAACGGCGACCTGGTGGGCAAGGTGGCCAGCGTCTTCACCTCCACCGGTACCGGTGGCGGCGAGGAGATGACCATCGCCTCGACTTGGACCACCCTGGCCCATCACGGGATGATCATCGTGCCGCTCGGCTATGCCACCCCTGAACTGTTCGATATCTCCCAGGTCGGCGGCGGGACGCCCTATGGCGCCTCTACCATCGCCGGGGGAGATGGCTCGCGCCAGCCCGATGACCGCGAGCTGGCCATCGCCCGCTTCCAGGGCGAGACCGTGGCCAGGGTCGCGGCCAGGCTCAAGGCCAACGCCTGATTCCACCACCGCAATCCAGCCACCTCTGATGTCACCCGTCGGCAAGGACCCGTATCGCGGGCCTTGCCGCCTTTTTACCATGGAGCTCCATTTCCTGCGGATCTGGATCGGGCCGCGGCAACCCGGTATCGCGCCCGGCTACGAGCAGCAGGCCTTTCCGACCCAGGAACGGCAGGGAGAGTGGCGCCTGGGGAGCGTCGGGTGTTTCTCGTTGACTGGGCCATTGGTTGCTTTATTATTCCCGATAAATACATTCTTGTTTGTATGTAAGGGTTTCGCATGGTGCAGGTACGAGCCTGGGTATTGGGTGGGGTGCTGTTTGGGTTGACTTCGCTTGCGCATGCGCAGCAACCCACAAAGGGGTTGCTGACGATAAAATCCGAGAACGACAGCTATTCCTATGAGGGGGATGATGGCCACTACACCAACGGTGTGGAGCTCACCTTGTCCTTCGAGCTGGATGACGCCCATTGGCTGCGCGACCTCGCTGCTGTGTTGCCGGGGTGGGATCGTGACGGCGTGGATGGAGGCGCTTATCGCCTGACGCACCAGATGTATACCCCCGAGGAGATCCGTATCCCCCGGCTGGTCGAGGACGACCGCCCCTATGCGGGGGTGCTGCTGGGGGGAATCTCGCTGTTCGACAACATTCGCCACGCTGGCTGGCGCGAGGCGAGGAACCTCAACCTGGACGTGGGGATGGTGGGGCCGGCCTCGGGTGCCGAGGTCCTCCAGCGCGAGTTTCACGAGTTCATCGCCACCGACGAGCCGCGTGGCTGGGATCATCAGCTGAATAACGAGCCGGTGGTCAACCTGGCCTACAAGCACGCCTGGATCGATCGCACTTCAGTGGCGGGGCTCGACCTGGAGTACGGACCCCGGCTGGGCTTCGCGTTGGGTAACCTCTATACCTACGCCGCCTCGGGCCTCGGGTTGCGTCTCGGCTCCAACCTCGATGCCAGCTTCGGCATCCCGGCCATCGCCCCGGCCCAGGGCGGCTGGTCATACTTTCGACCCGACCAGGACTTCAACTGGAGTGCCTTCGCCTCTCTGGAGGGGCGCTACATGGCCCACAACCTGCTGCTCGACGGCAATACCTTCGAGGATAGCCACTCGGTGGATCGCGAGGAGTGGGTGGGGGATGCCTTGAGTGGCGTGGCGCTGTCCTGGGATCGCTGGCAGCTCTCCTTGGCTCACGCCTGGCGCACCAAGGAATTTGCCTCCCAGAATGCCCACCACGCCTTCGGGTCGCTCACCCTGTCGCGCTGGTTCTGAACGGTCGCCATCGATAAGTCCGAAGCGGCGGTGTTGGCGTAAGCCCCTCACTGCAGCGAGCGACGCGGCCGCGACAGGTCGATCATCAGGAAGACGCCGCCCCTTGACGCCCATCGCCACGACGGCAAGCCTGATGCTCCTGGCCACAGTGGGAGAAACGTATGGAGTCGAGTCTGCAGAGTTGCCTGGCCGCAGCCGGGCTGACGCCGAGAGGTGGGCTCGAGCCCCTCTCGGGTGGCGATATCGCCGCGGTCTATCGCCTGGCCACCGACTGTGGCGAGGTGGTGGTCAAGCGCGACGCCGCCGAGCGCCTGGCGGGTGAGGCCGATGGGCTGCGTGCCCTGGCTGCGGCAGGCTCTGGGTTGGTGGTGCCAGAGGTACTGGCCGAAGGCGATGGCTGGCTGGTGATGGAGGCGCTTGAGGTGGCACCCGGTCGCCGTGATCCGGTGGCCCTGGGCGAGGGATTGCGACGGTTGCATGAGGCTACCGGCGAGCCCCATGGCTGGCCTTGCGACAACGCCTGCGGGCGGACTCCCCAGCCCAATGCGCCGCTCTCCGATGGCCGTGCCTTCCAGCGCGAGCGTCGGCTGCTGCCGCTGGCCGAGGCGTGCCATGCGAAAGGTCTACTCGATCATCGATTGCGCGCCCGGGTGGAGGCCATCGCCCACGGCCTGGAGGCATGGCTGCCTGACGCCCCGGCGAGCCTGGTGCATGGTGACCTGTGGTCGGGCAACGTGCTCTTCACGCCGTCGGGGCCCGCGCTGATCGACCCGGCGGTCTATCGCCACTATCCGGAGGTGGACCTGGCGATGCTGACCCTGTTTGGTGCGCCGGGCGAGGCCTTCCTTGAGGCCTACTGGGATGGCGAGCCGCCAGGGGAGTGGCCGCGACGCGAGACGCTGTTCCAGCTCTACCCGCTGCTCAACCACCTGCTGCTGTTCGGCGGTGGCTATCGTGGAGCCGTGGAACGTGCGGTAGCGCGGCTGGAGGCCGGCATATCGTGAATGTTACTGCAGCGAGCGACGCAGGCGTGACAGGGCAATCACGAAGAAGCCGGCACCGATGGCGGCCAGGGCCAGCAACTGGGGCCAGATAACCGCGACCCCGGCGCCGCGGAACAGCACCGCCTGGGCCAGTTGGATGAAGTGGGTGGTGGGGGCAGCGAGCATGATCTGCTGCACCAGCTCGGGCATGCTCTCGCGGGGTGTCATGCCACCGGAGAGGATCTGCAGTGGGATCAGCACCAGGATGATCAGCAGGCCCAGCTGAGGCATCGATCGGGCCAGGGTGCCGAACAGGATGCCCATGGAGGTGGTGGCGAAAAGGTGCAGAGCGGCGCCGAGCAGGAACAGTTCCAACGAACCTCGCACCGGCACCTCCAGCCAGCCCTGGACTACCAGGCGCAGGGCCAGCGCCGAGGCGACCAGCACTACAGCGGCCATGGACCATACCTTGGCCAGCATGATCTCCAGTGGCGTGATCGGCATCACCAGCAGGTGCTCGATGGTGCCGTGCTCGCGTTCGCGGATCAGCGCAGCCCCGGTGAGGATGATCGACAGCATGGTGATCTGGTCGATCACCGAGTTGATCGCACCGAACCAGGCACGATCCAGGTTGGGGTTGTAGGCGGTGCGTATCACCGCCTCCACCGGCATGACCGGTTCGGCGCGGTGGCGGGCCAGGAACTCGGCCACCTCGGCGTTCATGATCTGCTGTATATGGCCGGCGCCGGTAAAGGCCTGGGAGACCTGGGTGGCGTCGACGTTGAGCTGGATTTCGGCACCGCGTCCACCAAGCAGGTCGCGCTGGAAGTCGGGGGGAATGTCCAGAGTGAAGGTAAAGCGACCACTATCCATGCCAGTGTCCATCTGTTCCCGGGTAATTGATTCAGGGGGGAGGAAGTAGGGCATTTGCAGGGCGTCCATCAGCCGCCAGGAGAGGGCCGAGGCGTCTTCGTTCACCACCCCGACGGTGGCGCGATGCGGCGACTCGGGGACGGCCGTGGCGCTGGTATGGATACTCAGGCTGAAGGCATAGAGGATCAGAAGTACCATCGCCGGGTCCCGGGCCAGGCTGCGCAGCTCCTTGATCCCCAGCTGCAGGATGTTGCCCAGTGATGGCATTTTATTTCTCCTGGTCGCGCAGGCCGGCCACGCTGGCCAGCGTCAGTAGCGGAATCGCCACCAGCAGCGGCACGAAGTAGGGCCACAGCTCGGTGAAGCCCAGGGCCTTGGAGAATACTCCCCGTGTGATGATCAGGAAGTGCGTGGTGGGGTAGGCCTGGCCGACCAGGGCACTGATGCCCTCCATGGCCGAGACCGGGTGGAGCATCCCCGAGAATTGCACCGCTGGGATCAGGGTGAGAACCGCGGTGCCGAAGATGGCAGCTATCTGGCTGCGCAGCAGCGATGAGATCAGCAACCCCAGGCCGGTGGCACACAGCAGATAGAGCAGGGCGGCCAGGCCAAGGGTTGCCAGGCTGCCGCTGATGGGGACCTTGAAGACCCAAACCGAAAGTGCCACCAGGGTGACGAAGTTGACCATGCCCATGGCCACGTAGGGCAGCTGCTTGCCGAGCAGGAACTCGGTACGGGTGACCGGCGTGACATAGAAATTGGTGATCGATCCCATCTCCTTCTCGCGCACCACGCCGAGCGCGGTGAGCATTGCCGGAATCATCATCAGCAGCAGTGGAATTACCGCCGGCACCATGGCGGGCAGGCTCTCCACTTCTGGGTTGTAGCGATAGCGAAGGACGATCTCCACGCCCGGGGTTGCCATGGGTGCCCCCGACTCGCGAGCCAGGGTCTGCAGGTAGTGGGCGTGCAGGCCCAGGGCGTAGCCCTTGATGGTATCGGCTCGGGTGGGCATGGCACCGTCGATCCAGAAGGCAATCTCGGGAACCGCGCCGCGCTTGAGGTCACGACCGAAGCCGGGTGGGATCTCCACCGCCAGGCTGATATCGCCACTGCGCATTCGTGCCTCCATCTCGGCCTGGCTGGTCAATGCCGGGCGTTCGGTGAAGTAGCGCGAACCGGACAGGTTGAGGGCATAGGCCTGGCTGGTGGTGGTTTGGTCGTGGTCGAGGACCGCATAGTCGAGGTTCTCGACATCCAGGCTGATGCCGTAGCCGATGATGAACATCAGCAGTACGCTGCCGAACAGGGCCAGGATGCCGCGCAGTGGGTCGCGGCGCAGCTCCATGCTCTCCCGCCGGGCGTAGCTCATAAGACGCTTGAGACTGAAGGCCGGCGGATCGTGCTGGGGAGCGTTCGACCCGGTTGCACGGGGCGTGGCCTGCAGGTCGGCGGGAGGCTCGTCGGAGGCCTCCTCGAGCCAGGCGATAAAGGCCTCCTCGAGGGTGTCGGTGCCGCGTTCTTTGCGCAGCGCCTCGGGAGTGTCACAGGCCAGTACACGTCCCGCGTGCATCAGTGAGATCCGATCGCAGCGTTGGGCCTCGTTCATGAAGTGGGTGGAGATGAAGATGGTCACGCCCTCTTCCCGCGAGAGCCTGACCAGTTCGCGCCAGAAGGCATCCCTGGCCACTGGATCGACCCCGGAGGTGGGTTCGTCGAGGATCAGGATCTCGGGGCGGTGCAGCACGGCCACGGCCAGGGAGAGCCGCTGCCGAATGCCCAGCGGCAGCCCGCCCGACAGGCTGTCGGCAACCACTGTCAATGCGAAGCGCTCGAGCATCTCCTCGATACGCGCCTCGTGTTCGGCCTGGGGCAGATGGAAGAGCCGCGCGTGCAGGGCGAGGTTCTGGCGCACACTGAGCTCGCCATACAGGGAAAATGCCTGGGACATGTAGCCCACCCGGCGTCGGGTCGCCAGATCCCGGGGATCGACCCGCTGGCCGAACAGCTCGGCCTCGCCTTCGCTTGCCGGCAGCAGGCCGGTGAGCATCTTCATGGTGGTGCTCTTGCCGCAGCCGTTGGAGCCCAGGAAACCGAAGATCTCACCACGCTCGATGCGGAAGTCCACGCTGTCAACGGCGGTGAAGTGGCCGAAGCGCTTGGTCAGCCCGCGGGCCGTGATGGCGATGCTGTCGCTGGCGGTGCGTTGCGGGATGCTGATGGGGTGATGCTGGCGGCGCCTCGCCTCGGGCAGCAAGCCGATGAACGCGTTCTCCAGATCGTGCGTCCCGGTGCGTTCCAGTAACTCTGCAGGCGACCCGCTGGCCAGTGGCCGGCCGGCATCCATGGCGACCAGGTGATCGAAGTGCTGGGCCTCATCCATATAGGCGGTGGCAACGATCACGCTCATTTCCGGGCGCGCTCTGCGGATGCCCGCGATCAGCGCCCAGAACTGACTGCGTGATAGCGGGTCGACGCCGGTGGTGGGTTCGTCGAGAATCAACAGGTCTGGGTCGTGGATCAGCGCACAGCACAGCCCCAGCTTCTGTTTCATGCCGCCGGAGAGCTTGGCCGCCGGTCGCTCAGTAAAGGAAACCAGCCCCGTGGCGCGGGTCAGTGTCGCGATACGTCGATCCCGTTCGGCGCCATCCTGACCGAATAGCCTGCCGAAGAACTCGAGATTTTCGCGTACCGATAGGGTGGGGTAGAGGTTCCGGCCCAGTCCCTGGGGCATATAGGCGATGCGCGGGCAGGTCAGGCGCCGGTGGTGGGCATCGCGCATATCACCGCCCAGTACCACGATTTGACCCTGCTGCAGGCGTCGAGCCCCGGCGAGCAGCGCCAGCAGGCTGGACTTGCCCACCCCGTCGGGGCCGATCAGGCCGACCATCTGGCCGGCCGGAAGGTCCAGACTGATATTGTCCAGGGCGAGGATTTCGCCGTAGCGCTGGGTTACCCCCGCGATGCTGGCGACCTGAGCTGCCTGCTGCGGACTCATGGCGTGACTCGGATCTCGAGGGTGTCGGGCCAGTTGGCTGCGTCGTCGAGCTTCAGGTAGGCCAGGCCCGGCAGCCCGGTCTTGACCTGTTCGATATGACGGCGCAACAGTTCGGGATCGATCCTGGCGCGCACGCGGAACATCAGCTTCTCTCGCTCGCTCTCGGTCTCCACGCTCTTGGGGGTGAACTGGGCGACGCTGGCCACGTAGCTGACACGCGCGGGGATCACATATTCCGGCGCGGCGTCCAGCACCAGGCGGACCTCGTCGCCGATGGCCACCCGGCCCGCTTCGCGGGTGGGCAGGAAGAAGGTCATGTAAACGTTGGTGAGATCGACCAGGTTGAGCACCTTGCCCCCGGCCCCCAGTACCTCGCCGGGCTCGGTGATCCGGTACTGCACGCGGGCTAGGCGGTCTGCCGTCAGCACGCTGTCATCCAGGTCGGCCTGGATACGCGTCAGGGTCGCCTCACTGGCCTCGACCTGGGACTGGGCCTCGATGACCTGTGACTCGGTGGCACGGATGGCGGCACGGGCGGAGAGTACCTGGGCATTCGCCGAGGCCAGGCCCGCCTGCTGGCTCTGCCAGGCGGCCAGGGTGTCGTCGAACTGCTGTCGCGAGATGGCATTACGCTCCACCAGGCTGGTGGCGCGCTCGTAGCGCTTGCGCGCTGCTTCGAGCTCGGCCTGGCGCTGGCTGACCACCGCCTGGGCGGCGCTCAGCTCGCTCTCGCGGAGTGCCACCATGGCCCGGGCCGTTTCCAGGGCATTCTCGGCGCGGCGCCGCTGGGCCTGGGCCTGGGCGAGTTCGGCCTCCAGGGTTGCGGTATCCATGCGGGCAACTGCTTGGCCGGTCTCGACGATCTCGCCTTCGTCGACCAGTACCTCAGCAAGGCGGCCGGGAAGCCGCGTGGCAACATCGATCTCGGTGGCTTCAATTCGGCCATTTCCCGATGTCAGGCTCGGATGTTCGGTTTCCGGCTGCAGCGCCCACCAGGCTACCCCTGCCAGCAAGGCAAGCGCTGCCATGACAAGGACCACCTTCAGCAAGCGCCCGGTAACGCGTTTGTCCATGCCGATTCTCCCCATTCCTTAAACTCCCTTGATGATGCACGTTATCCGCCGGAGGTGCCATGAGCTATATCAAGGAGCTGTGGCATCCTGATGATCTACTGGTCCTCCAGAACCTCTATCGCCCAGCCTGTCAGAACTTCGGCGAGCTCATCGCTTGCCACACCGAAGGACATCACCGCCGCCTCGGGCGTGGCGTCGCTGGCCTCGGCCATGGTCTCGAAGCGGCGGCTGGCCAGCAGCTTGCGACTGGATTCGTCGATCAACTGGGCGTCCAGGCGCACCACGGCCCGGCGAGTATCGCCGTCGAGGCGCAGGTGAAAGGCGGCAATATGGCCGCTCAGGACCGCGTCGCTGCGTGCGTTGCTGTTATCGTCGATGACGCCGTCCAGGCGTCCCGCATGACGAAAGGCCTCGAGCAGTCGCTCCTGCAGAAGTCGTGGGGCATCGTCCCGCCAGCGCACGCCGGCCCAGGCCTCGTATTCGTCCGGGGCGGGCATCACCAGCAGCTGGTTGCCGCCGTGAGGCGCGCTGGCGGTAAGCGAATCGATGCGCAGGGTAGCGCTTGTGGTCGGGCCCGAGGCATCGATATCGGTACCCCCGGGCAGGGCGAACAGCCGCTGGGGCTCGCGCTCGGGCAGGATCGTGCAGCCGGCCGCAAGCACCAGCAGCAGGGCCAGCAGCGTGGGGGCAAGGTGGCGTGGGCTCATGGGCTGGACTCTCATGGCGTGTGCGTTCAAGGGGTGTACTTTCAAGGGTCGTACTTTCAAGGGTCGTACTTTCAAGGGTCGTACTGGGGCAGCGGGTCGCGGCCCAGCAGGGCGTCGGCGGGGCTCTCCTCGAGGCGCCGCACCAGGCGGTTGAGGGCGCGCAGCGCGGCGTGCAGTTCCCGCATGGCAGGATCGAGCTCGCCGATGCCCTGCAGCCCCCGGGCGATATCCTGTTCGTGGTCGGCGGTCAGGCGGGCCAGCCGGCCGGCACCCTCTTCCAGGGAGGCCATGGCGCGTTCGGCGTGGCTCAGGGTGCGCCGGCCCTCCTCGTCGAGCAGCCGGTCGGCACGCTCGCCAAACCGGGCGTAGGTCTCAAGCGTCGCCTCGGCCTGGATCAGGGTGGCTTCGACGCGCTCGCCGAGGGCCGCCAGGTCGAGCTCGTCGCCGGAGAGGCGGGCGGTGGCCTGCTCCAGATTGGCCAGGCTCCGCGACAGGTGCGCGACGTTGTCGTCGGAGAGCAGCTCGCTGGCGCCATCGAGCAGGCGATTGAAGCGGATCATCAGCTGTTCGCTGTTGCTGAGCAGCGAGCTCAGCGGTGAGGGGCGGGCCCGGATCACCGGGGGATTCTCGCGATTGCCCACCAGGCGCTCGCTCTCCGGGGTGCCGCCATAGAGCTGGATGTTCATGCTGCCGGTGATATTGGCGAGTGCCAGGCTGGCGCGGGTATCGGCCTTGATCGGCACGCTGGCATCGATACGGATCAGCGCGCGCACCCGGCGTGGATCCTTGGGGTCGAGGTGCAGTTCGGCCACGTTGCCCACCTCGATGCCGCTGTACTGCACGGCGTTGCCCTCGGCCAGGCCGCTGACCGCCCGGTCGAAGACCACCTCGTACCAGGTGTCATTGCGGTCGAGACTCGACTTGCCCATCCATAACGCGAACAGCAGGGCGCCACCCAGGGCGAGCACGGTGAACAGGCCGATCAGCACATGGTGGGCGCGGGGCTCCATGGTCAACTCTCCTTGGCGGTGCGAGCGGCGCCTTCGGCCGCGCGGCCACGTGGGCCGTGAAAGTAGTCGCGAATCCAGTCGTCATCGGTGGCCGCCACGCTCTCGAGGCGGTCGGCCACCAGCACGTGCCCGCGGGCCAGCACCGCTACCCGGTCGCAGGCCGTATAGAGGGTATCCAGATCATGGGTGACCAGGAAGACGCTCAGCCCCAGGGCGTCACGCAGGGTCAGCAGCAGCTGGTCGAAGGCGGCCGCCCCGATCGGGTCCAGGCCCGCGGTGGGCTCATCCAGGAACAGGACCTCGGGGTCCAGCGCCAGGGCGCGGGCCAGTGCGGCGCGCTTGATCATGCCGCCGGAGAGCTCGGCCGGGTACTGGGTGGCGGCCTGGCCCGGCAGTCCGGCCAGGGCCAGCTTGAGCCGTGCCAGCGCCTCGGCCTCGGGCCGGGGCAGGCCGGCATGCTCGATCAGCGGCAGGGCGACGTTCTCGGCCAGGGTCAGCGAGGTGAACAGTGCCCCGCGCTGGAAGAGCACGCCGAAGCGCTGCTCGAGGTGCGAGCGCTCTGCGGCGGCCAGGCGCTGCAGGTCCTGGCCGAACACCTCGATGCTGCCGGCGCTGGGGCGCAGCAGGCCGACGATGCTGCGCAAGAGCACCGACTTGCCGGTGCCGGAGCCGCCCACCACACCGAGGATCTCGCCCGGGTAGAGGTCCAGGTCCAGCCCCTGGTGCACGACATGGCGGCCGAAGCGGTTCTCCAGGTCGCGCACGCGAATCAGTGGTTGCGGCGTCTCGCTCACCAGCCCATCTCCATGCAGAACAGCGCGGCCACCGCATCGAGCAGGATCACCATGAAGATCGACTGCACCACGCTCGAGGTGGTGTGTTCGCCCACCGACTGGGCGCTGCCGCTGACCTTGAAGCCCTCCAGGCAGCCGATCACCGCGACCACGAAGGCGAACAGCGGCGCCTTGCCGATGCCCACCAGGAAGTGCTGCACGGCGATGTCGCGTTCGAGGATGGCCAGGAACTGGGCCGCCGAGATGTCCAGGGCCACCAGGCAGACCATGGCGCCGCCGAGGATGCCACTGAGCATCCCCACGAAGGTGAGGATCGGCAGGCTGATGCAGAGTGCCACCACCCGCGGCAGCACCAGCAGTTCCACCGGGTCGAGGCCCAGGGTGCGCAGGGCGTCGAGCTCCTCGTTGGCCTTCATGGCGCCGAGCTGGGCGGTGAAAGCGCTGGCGGTACGCCCGGCCAGCAGGATGGCGGCCAGGATCACACCGAACTCGCGCAGGAAGGCGTAGGCCACCAGGTGGACCGTGTAGAGGGTGGCGCCGAAGTCGCGCAGCACCGTGGCGCCGAGAAACGCCACCACCGCCCCCACCAGGAAGGTGAGCAGGGCGACGATGGGCAGGGCATCCAGGCCGGTCTGGTGAACCTGGGAGACCACCGAGGTGAGGCGCCAGCGCCTGGGCCGCCAGAGGCTGGTGGCCAGGGTGGCGAGTACCTGGCCGATAAAGCCGAGCAGCTGCGTCTGCTGACGGCCGATGCCTTCCATGCGCCGGCCGATATCGGCCAGCGGGCCACGCAGGGGATGGGGGCGTGGCGCGGCCGGCGCCTCGCAGCGGGTGAGTGCCTCGCCCACCGCTCGCAGCAGGGCTCGGCGTTCGGCGGGAAGTCCCGGGGCCCGCTCATCGATTCCTGCCAGATACTCGGCACCGGTGAGCTCGGCAAGCAGGGCGGCACCGGCGGTATCGATGGCGGCGATCTCGTCAAGTGACTCGGGAGCACCGGCCCCCGCACGGCGCGCCTCATCGATACGGTGGCGCAGGTTGGCGTGGTGCGCGAGGGTCCAGTCGCCACGCGGGTGCGGGGTGCCCGCCTCGAGGAGCAGCTCTCCGGGTTGCGATGCCACCTCAGGGCTCCTCGGCGGCGAGGAAGCGACGCAGCGGCTCGACCTGGCTGTCGCGATCGAGGAAGGGGGCATGGCCGCAGCCGGCCGCCTCAAGAGTGATGAGCCCGGGCTGCGTCTCGGCCATGCGCGCCACCGTGGCGGCGGCAAGCAGGGGCGAGTCGGCGCCGCGGATCACCATCGCCGGGCAGCGCAGGGCATGCCAGTCGGCCCACAGGTCCCGCGGGGTATCGTGGGCAAACTGTGCGGTGATGGCCGGGTCGTAATGGAAGCTCCAGCGTCCGTCCGGCAGGCGCCGGGCGCTCTCCAGGGCCAGGCGGCGCCAGCCGTCGTCATCGGCGATGCCGAAACCCGCGTAGTGATGGCGCAGCTCCGCCTCGAGGTCGCGGAAGCTCGTGAACTCGTGGGGACGTGAGAAGTACTCGCCCAGTTCGCTCAGCCCTGCCGGTTCGAGCTCGGGGCCGATGTCGTTGAGCACCAGGCGTGCGATGCGTGTGGCGGTGGCGGGCTCGGCGGCCAGGCGCAGGCCCAGCAGGCCGCCCATGGAGGTGCCCAGCCAGGCCACGCGTTCGAGGGCGAAGTGGTCGAGCAGCGCCACGGCGACCTCGGCATAGCGGGCGTAGGTGTAGTCGCGTTCGGGCCGGGGCGACCAGGTAGAGAGGCCGCGCCCCGGGGTATCCGGCGCCAGCACGCGCCACTCGGGCCCCAGGCGGCGGGCGAGGGCGGCGAAGTCGCCGCCGTGACGGGCGAGGCCGTGCCAGGCCACCAGGGTACGGGGCGCGTCGGGGTGCCAGACCCTTACCGCCACGTCGAGAGCGTCTACATTGATCCACTCAAGCTGCTGCATGCTGCGCCTCTGCCACCGGGGATACTACAATATGCCATATTGTTCCTCGATGATAAGGTGGAATCGATCCGCGAACATGCGACAATGTATGTATATCAACTTCCCATCGATCGAGGATGAGCCGATGACGTCACCCTGCCCGTCGCGTTGTGCCCGCCCTGCGCGAGTCCTGCGCCGTGCCCTGCTGCCGATGATGGTGGCTTCCGCCCTGGCGGCGCCCGCCCAGGCGGCGGACCTGCTGACCATCGCCCGGGACGCCCTGCAGAACAACGCCGAGCTGGCCTCGGCGCGCTCCCAGACCAGCGGCGTCGAGGCGGGGCGTGACGTGGAGCGGGCGGACCTGTTGCCCCAGGTCGAAGCTAGAGGCAGCGCCACACATAGTCGTGACTATGAAAATCAATCAAGTTCCAGGTCGGGCTCGGACTTTAGTGGGCTTACCGCTGAGCAGCAGCAGATTGCCGCAGCGCTTGCGAGTGGTACGTCCTCGCAAGATGACAACGTCAACAGTGTTGGGCTGGAGTTACGTGCTACCCAGGCGCTGTTCAACGCCATCGATAGCCGCCAGGTGGAGCGCAGCGAGCGCGAGATCGACCAGCAGCTCTATCGCCTGGCCGCCACCGAGCAGGGCGTGCTGATCAACGTCTCTACCGCCTACTTCGAGATCCTGCGCGCCCATGAGGTGCTGGAGGCGCGCCGCGCCCAGGAGCGCGCCATCAACCGCCAGCTCGAGCAGGCCCGTGAGCAGTTCGAGGTGGGCCTGATCGCCATCACCGAGGTGGAGGAGGCCAAGGCGGCCTTCGACCAGGCCAGGGCGATCCGTATCGCCGCCGAGAGCGACCTGCAGGTGCGCTTCGAGGCCCTCGAGCGGCTCACCGGCCAGCGCTACGAGAGCATCGACGCCCTGGGCGAGGCGCTCGCCATCGCGCCCCCGACGCCGACCGACCGCGGTGCCTGGGTCGAGCTGGCCATGCAGAACAATCCCCAGGTGCTGGCCAGCCAGGCCGGCATCGAGGTATCGCGCAGCGCGGTGGAGATCGCCCGCGCCGGGCGCCTGCCCCGGGTCAACGCCTTCGCCAACTACAGCTACGCGGACAGTGATGCAGATGGTGTAAGTGGTTATGACTCAAATAGTCAAATTGGTCTGGAGGCAACTTTGCCGCTCTACACCGGGGGCCGCACCAGCGCCTCGGTACGCCAGAACACCTATCTGCTGGAGTCCTCCCAGTATGACTTCGAGGACCAGCGTCGCAGCACCATCCAGGACGTACGCTCCAGCTATACCCGGGTGACCAACGACGTCTCCACGGTGGAGGCGCGCGCCCAGGCGGTGGTCTCCAACCAGAGCGCCCTGGATGCCACCCGCGCCGGCTACGAGGTGGGTACCCGCAATATCGTCGATGTGCTCAACGCCGAACAGAACCTCTACAACGCCATCGCCGAGCTGGCCGGTGCTCGTTACGACTACGTGATCAACCTGCTGACCCTGCGCCAGCAAGCCGGCACCCTCGACGAGGAGGCCCTGGCCGAGGTCAACGCCTGGCTCGATGGCGGCAGCGTCGATTTCCAGCTGCCGGACGAGAGGGGCAGCGACCCGGTGATGGATATCGGCGAGCGCCCCACCCCCTAGCGACAGGTATCGCCGGCAATCGCCGCCTGGCCTTTGCTTAGGCGGCTAATGTTTACATCCATACAAGAATGAATGTAAGATTCGATCCAACTTGACGCCATAACGGGAACCCCACGCATGAAAACCGCATTCCGATTCGGCCGGGCGGGCCTTCTCGTCCTGGTCGCCGGCCTGTTCCTGGCCGCCTGTGGTCAGGACGAGGCACCTGCGCAGGCCCAGCAGGGCGGGCAGGAGAAGCCACCTCACTCGGTGGAAGTTGCCGAACTGATCCGCCGGGACATCGATCTGGAACGCTCCTACCCTTCATTGCTGCGCAGCGACGACGAGGTCACCCTGGTGGCGCGCGTCACCGGCACCCTGGAGCAGCGTCACTTCGAGCCAGGCGAGATGGTGGGAAAGGGTCAGGTGCTCTACTCCATTGAGCCGGATGTCTACCAGGCGGCGGTCAACCAGCGTGAGGCCGACCTGCAGAGCGCGCGTGCCGAGCTGGAGCGCGCCCAACGCGATGCCAGCCGCTTCGAGCGCCTGCTCAGCCAGAATTCGGTGAGCCGCCAGCAGTATGACCAGGCACGTTCCGAGCTCGGTGTGGCGCGAGCGGCGGTGGCTCAGGCCGAGGCGGCGCTGGCCAGTGCCCGGATCGATCTCGACTACGCCGAGGTCACCGCGCCGGTGTCGGGAATGATCAGCCTCTCCCGGGTCAACGTGGGCAACCTGGTGAGCAACGGCACCCAGCTTGCTACCATCACCCCGCTGGACCCGTTGGAAGTTCGTTTCCAGCTGCCCCAGCGCGATGCCTTCGAGCTGCGTCGCCAGTTGGATGACCTGGGTGCCATCGAGGAGATCCGCGCCGTGCTGCAGGTTCCCGGCCTGGACGGCGGCGATGGCGAGCCCCTCGTGGGTCGCCTGGACTTCCTCGGCTCCCGCGTGGAGGAGGCCACCAGCACGGTGCAGGCCAGTGCCACCTTCGCCAACCCCGAAGGGCGCGTGCTTCCCGGCCAGTTCGTGCGCGTGAGCCTCGAGGGGCTCAAACGCTTCGACGTGCTGGCGGTGCCCGAGATCGCCATCGGCCAGGGGCTGATGGGACCCCAGGTGTTCGTGCTCGACGAGGACAACGTGGCGCGTGCGCGGCCGGTCGACCTGGCCGAGACCGCCGGTCCCTGGCAGATCCTGAGCGGCGGCGTCGAGCCCGGAGAGCGGGTGGTGGTCGGCGACCTGGCCGGCATCGAGCCGGGTGTCACCATCGACCCGCAGCCCTTTGATGGCGAGGCCGGCGAGATCGTTGAGGAGGTCGAGGAACAGGAACGGCAGGCCGAGCAGCAGGAGATGGAAGCGGCGGACGAGTCCGGGGCTCTCGCTGAGGACGCCGAGGACGACGCCTCATGAATTTCTCCAACTTCTTCATCAAGCGGCCGATCTTCGCCACGGTGCTGGCGATCATCCTGACGGTAATCGGGGTGGTCAGCATGCGGGTGCTGCCCATCGAGCAATACCCCAGCGTGGTGCCTCCCACCGTTTCCGTGAATGCTCAGTTCCCCGGGGCCGACGCCGAGACGGTGGCCCAGACGGTGGCGGCCCCCCTTGCGGAGGCGATCAACGGCGTCGAGGACATGCTCTACATGACCTCGACCAGCGCCGATAACGGCATCATGAGCCTTCAGGTCGCCTTCGACATCGGGACCGATGGCGACATCAACACTATCAACGTCAACAATCGGGTGCAGGGGGCGCTGTCGCAGCTCCCCGAGCAGGTGCAGGCCCAGGGCGTGACCGTGGAGTTGCGTTCCAGCTCGATCCTGATGCTGGTGGCGCTGATCTCGCCGGAAGGCGACTACGACAACGTCTACATGCAGAACTACGCCACCCTCAATATCCTCGACGAGCTGCGCCAGGTGCCCGGCGTCGGCGAGGCCGAGGTGCTGGGCGGCGGCGAGTTCGCCATGCGTATCTGGATGGACCCGGACAAGCTGGCCCAGTACGACCTGACGCCCACCGAGGTGGCCGCGGCCATTCGTGCCCAGAACACCGAGGTGCCGGCGGGCAGCCTGGCCGGCACGCCCCAGAGTGACCCGCGCGCCTTCACCTATACCATCACCGCCGGCGGGCGCCTCAACAACGTCGACGACTTCCGCAACATCTTCCTGCGCACCAACCCCGACGGCTCGTCGCTGCGTCTGGATGACGTGGCGCGTATCGAGCTGGGGGCGTCATTCTACGGGGTCGGTGCCGAGCTCAACGGCGCCACCATGACGCCGATCATCATCAACCAGCAGCCCGGGGCCAACGCCCTGGCGACGGCCCAGGCGGTCCACGACACCATGGCCGAGCTGGAGGGGCGCTTCCCGCCGGGGCTGGAGCAGGTGGTGCCTTATGACACCACCCTGTTCATCGACGCCTCCGTCAACACCGTGACCAAGGTGTTCATCGAGGCCTTCCTGATCGTCGGTGTGATTCTGTTTATCTTCCTGCAGAACTGGCGCTTCACGGTGATCGCCATGTCGGTGGTGCCGGTCTCGGTGCTGGCCACCTTCGCCGGCTTCTACATGTTCGGCTTCTCCATCAACCTGCTGACGCTGTTCGCCCTGGTGCTCTCCATCGGCATCGTGGTGGACGACGCGATATTGGTAGTAGAGAACGTCGAGCGGGTGCTCAGCGAGGACGAGGAGATCTCCGTTACCCAGGCCACCATCCGTGCCATGAAGGAGGTGGGGGGGCCGGTCATCGCCACCTCGCTGATCATGGCGGCGGTATTCGTGCCGGTGGCCTTTCTGGGCGGCTTCACGGGGCAGATCTACCAGCAGTTCGCGCTGACAGTGGCGATCTCGGTGGCCTTCTCGGCGCTGATGGCCTTGACCTTCACCCCGGCGCTGTCGGCGATCTTCATCAAGCACAAGCCGCAGATGGGCGAGTCGAAACTGATGCGCGCGATCAACACGCCGCTGCGCCTCTTCGACAGCCTGTTCGCCGGCATCACCGCCGGCTACATGTGGGTGGTCAGGGCGCTGGTGCGCTTCTGGGGGCTGGCGCTGCTGCTCACCGGCCTGATGATCGGCGGCTCCTGGTGGCTCTATCAGGCGACGCCCTCGACCCTGGTGCCCGAGACCGATCAGGGGGTGGTGCTGGCCAGCATACAGTTGCCCGATTCCGCCTCCCTGGATCGCACCGAGTCCTATATGGCCGAGCTGAGCTCCCGGATCGAGGAGATCGAGGGGGTCGAGTACAGCTCCGCGGTGGCGGGCTACGACATCCTCTCCAGCGCGGTGAATACCGCCCGGGGCGTGATGTTCATCAATATGGTGCCCTGGGAGGAGCGCGAGCTGACCGCCGATGAACTGGTAGGCCGCATCATGCAGCTGGGCGCCGAGATTCCTGGCGGCTCGGCCATGGCCTTCAACGTGCCGCCGATCATGGGGCTCTCCACCACCGGTGGCTTCACCGGCTATCTGCAGTCCTTCGAGGGGGCCAGCTCCGAAGAGCTCTTCCAGGCCTCGGTGAAGGTGATGCAGGCGGCGGCCGAGCACCCCGCCCTGCAGCGGGTGTTCACCACCTTCAACGTCAACGTGCCGGGCTACCGTGCCGAGATCGACCAGCAGAAGGCGCTCAGCTACGGGGTGCCGCTGGAGGAGCTCAACGCCACCCTGTCGAATACCTTCGGCAACGGTTTCGTCAACTACTTCAGCTACCAGAACCGCAACTTCCAGGTCTACCTGCAGAACGAGGACGAGTTCCGCAAGACGCCGGATGACATGAGCAAGGTCTATGTGCGTGGCGGCAACGGCGAGCGTATCCCGCTCTCGGAGTTCGTGACTCTGGAGCGCCAGGCCAAGCCGGCGGTGGTGTCGCGCTTCGGTGTCTACCTGGGGGCTCAGTTCCAGGGCGGCCCGGCCGAAGGCTACAGCTCCGGCCAGGCGATCGCTGCCATGGAGAAGATCGTCGAGGAGGAGCTCGGCGGCAACTGGGGCATGGGCTGGACCGGCACCGCCTACCAGGAGAGTAAGGTGGGCAGCACCGCCAGCCTGGCGATCATCTTCGGCCTGCTGATGGTGTTCCTGATCCTGGCCGCACAGTACGAGAGCTGGTCGCTGCCGCTGGCGGTACTGACGGCCACGCCCTTCGCCTTCCTGGGCTCCATCGGCGGTATCGCCCTGCGCGGGCTGGATACCAGCGTCTACGTGGAGATCGGCATGCTGGTGGTGGTGGGCCTGGCGGCCAAGAACGCCATCCTGATCGTCGAGTTCGCCGAGCTGCAGCGCAAGGAGCTGGGCAAGACGATCCGCGAGGCCGCCATCAGCGCCGCGGAGCTGCGCTTCCGTCCCATCGTGATGACCTCCGTGGCCTTTATCTTCGGCACCCTGCCGCTGGCGCTGGCTACCGGCGCCAGCGACGTCAGCAGCCACCACATCGGCACCACGGTGGTGGTGGGCATGGCCTCGGTGGCGATACTGGGCAGCTTCTTCATCCCCAGCTTCTACGCCATGATCGCCGCCATCTCCGACTGGCTGGGACGCAAGCTGCAAGGCAAGGAGACGCAGCGCCAGGCCCCGGCATCCGAACAGGGCTAGCCCTGCTCGCAGTCGGGCCAGCATGACAAGGGGCGCCTCACGGGAGGCGCCCCCTGTTGTCATGGGCCCTTGTGCGACGGGCCATGACGCAGGTCACGGGGGGCTCGCCACGGGACGCGGCGGATCGGCTATAGTGAGGAGCAGGAGTTGATTCGTTGGCTAAACATTACCGCGAGGAGGTGGCCATGCAGTTCATTGTGGAGATTGCGCTGAGTTTTCCGGTGGTGGTATTCAGCGTGCTGATGCCGCTGGTACTGCTCTACTGGGTGCTGGTGGCGTTGCGCCTGGTGCCGCTGGAACTGTTCGAGCACGACAGCCTGAAGGGGGACTACCTCTCGAGCTCGCTGGTCGCTCTGGGCTTCGCTGGGGTGCCGGCCTCCTTCTCGCTGTCGGTGCTGCTGTTGCTGGCCGCGGCCATCACCCTGGCGGTGGAGCTGCTTGGCCTGCGCTGGCTTGACCTGGGCTTCTTCCGGGTGCCGCTGGGCGTGGTGGTGCTGTGGGGCGCCTTCGCCATCGCCTCGCCGTTGGCCGCGGCTCTCTGCGGTTCGATGCGGCGCTGGTTTCACCGCCACCTGCTCGGCCACCAGCGCTGCCTGCTGGGGGAGCATGTCGAGGTACTGGCCGAACCGGATGGCGAGGGCTGGACCCGCGCCTCCCTGCTCGATGACCCGCAGCATGAGGTGCGTCTGCACGGCAAGGAGGGCAGCATGCCACGCGTCGGTGAACACCGGGTGCTGGTCAAGTATGTGGCGGAGGAGGGGGCCTATCGCAGCGTCGACGCCGGGGAGTTTCGTGAGGCGCGCTCACACCTCCACCGCCTGCGCCTTGGTGGAGGCCGCTCGGCCACCGTTTGATGGGTCTGAGTGGTTAGGCACGACGCATCAGGGCGAGCTGGGTATCCACCAGCTCGCGGCCCTTGGCCACCAGCGAGAAGCGCTCGTGGTTGCGCAGCCAGTCGTGGAAGAGGCCGCCGAGCATCGCCTGCATCAGCTCGGCGGCGATGACCGGCGAGAGGTCGTCGCGCAGATGGCCCAGGCGGGCGGCGCAGGCGAAGTAGTCGGCCAGCGCACCGCAGGCCTCGTCGGCCATCTCGTTCTGCATGGCCAGCGGGTCGATATCGCCAAAGAACTCGCAGCGGTGGACCAGGATGGCGAGGACGCGCCGGTGGCGGGGTTGCTCCAGGCGCAGCAGGCTCAGTTGGATGCCTAGCCGGACGGTCTCCAGCGGTGAGGCGTCCGTGGCGCCGTTCTCTGCCACGAGTTCCTCGAAGGGCATGCGTATCCGGTCGAGCATGGCGCGAAAGAGGTCCGCCTTGTTCTTGAAATGCCAGTAGACTGCACCGCGGGTCAGGCCGGCGTGGCGGGCAATCTGTTCGAGCGAGGTGCGCGCGACGCCATTGTCGAAGAACACCTCTTCGGCGGCGCTGAGCAGTGCCTCGCGGGTGGCTTCGGCTTCGGCCTTGGTGCGTCGGGCCATGGGGCGAGCCTCGTGCGGGAATAGATGCCACCATTCTACCCGAACCGGCCAGCTTTTACATGCATGGGTGTATGCCAGGCAGGGCTATCGCAGTTACCGAACCAAGGGGCGCTGGGGATAAGCCGAAGAGGAGGTCCGAGGACCAGGGACGGCCGAGGTAGCGTACAGGGAGGTATTTACAGCGCCTCCTCGTAGGCTTATCGCCAGATCAGCCCCGAGCTATCGAGCAGCCAGGCTATCTGCGATAGCCCTGGTATGCCAGGAGGCCCTGTCGTCGTGCGCCAGGACGCGCCGGCGAAGTGGGTCATGCCAGCCCTCGCCAGCGTGCCTCGCGGGGCGTATAAGGAGTCGGTAAACGAAAGCGCAAGGAGTGCCCCCATGGCCCGAGCCCCCTTCGACCTCGCCGGCGTGCGTGTCGCCGCCGGCAGCCGCACCCAGATCGAGGTGCCCGCTGCCAGGCTCTACACCCATGCGCCGCTGTCGATCCCCGTGGAGGTGGTGCATGGCCGCCAGGCGGGGCCCACGCTGCTGGTGTGCGGCGGCATCCACGGCGATGAGATCAACGGCGTGGAGATCGTGCGCCGGCTGCTGCGCTCGAAGCAGCTGCAGGGGCTGCGCGGTACCCTGGTCGCCGCGCCCATCGTCAACGTCTTCGGCTTCGTGCAGCACAGCCGCTACCTGCCCGATCGCCGCGACCTCAACCGTTGCTTCCCGGGCAGCGAGACGGGCTCGCTGGGCGGGCGCATGGCGGCGCTGTTCCGTGAGGCGATCGTCGACCAGGCCACCCATATCATCGACCTGCACACCGGGGCGATCCACCGTACCAACCTGCCCCAGATCCGCGCCCAGCTGGTGGCCGGCAGCGAGACCGAGCGCATGGCCAACGCCTTCGGCGCCCCGGTGATCCTCAATGCCGAGCTGCGCGAGGGGAGCCTGCGCCACTATGCCCAGAACCGCGGCATCCCGGTGCTCACCTACGAGGCCGGCGAGGCGCTGCGCTTCGACGAGTGGGCGATCACCCCCGGGGTGCGCGGGGTGCTGCGGGTGATGCGCCGGCTGGGCATGCTGACCGGCGAGCATCGACGCCGGGCGCCGCCGGCGGCGGAGATCGCCAACGGCTCCAGCTGGGCGCGGGCGCCCATCGACGGCATCCTGCGCCCCAGGGTGCGCCTGGGGGCGCGGGTCGCCAAGGGCGACGTGCTGGGCCGGGTGGCCGACCCCTTCGGCAACGCGGAGGGGGAGGTGCGGGCCATGGCCGACGGCATCGTCATCGGCATGAGCCGCTTGCCGCTGGCCAACGAAGGCGAGGCGCTCTTCCATATCGCCCGCTTCGATGCCATCGAGGAGGCGGAGAGCGCCATCGAGGACTTCCACTCCAGCCTGGAGCCGCCGCCCGACCCCCTGTACTGAATCGTTTGATGCCTATCGTACTGAGTGGCCTCAGGCCACGGCGGCGGCCTCGCGTTCGGCGACCAGGCCCAGGGCGTCGTCGAATACCGCCAGGCTCGCGCCCTCACGATGGGCGTTCTCGGAGAGGTGACGGCGGAACTTGCGTCCGCCCGGCTGGCCCTGGAAGAGGCCCAGCAGGTGGCGGGTGAGGTGGTTGAGCTTGGCGCCCTCTTCGAGTCGTCGGGAGATATAGGAGCGCAGGGCACGGGCCGCCGCATGGCGGCTCACTGCCGGCCCCGGCTCGCCGTAGAGCGCCTCATCGACGCCGGCCAGCAGCCAGGGATTCTGGTAGGCCTCGCGGCCGACCATCACGCTGTCGACGTGCTCGAGCTGTTCGCAGCAGGCATCGAGTGTCTTCAGTCCGCCGTTGATGCCGATATGCAGCTCGGGGCGGCTCGCCTTGAGGCGATGCACCCGGGGGTAGTTGAGCGGCGGCACGTCGCGGTTTTCCTTGGGGGAGAGACCCTCCAGCCACGCCTTGCGCGCATGCACGATGAAGGTGTCGCAGCCGGCGTCGGCGACGATATCGATGAAGCGCGAAAGATCCCTGTCCTCGTCCTGGTCGTCGATGCCGATGCGACACTTGACTGTGACCGGGATCGATACAGCCTCGCGCATGGCGCGCACGGCGGCGGCGACCTTCTCCGGGTGGCCCATCAGGCAGGCACCGATCAGGTTGTTCTGCACCCGATCGCTGGGACAGCCGACGTTGAGGTTGACCTCATCATAGCCCCACGCCTCGGCGATGGCAGCGCACTCGGCCAGCTCGCCGGCATCGCTGCCGCCCAGCTGCAGGGCGATGGGGTGCTCCACCTCATCAAAGCCCAGGAAGCGCTCGCGAGGACTACCGTGCAGGATGGCCCCGGTGGTCACCATCTCGGTATAGAGCAGGGCGTGGCGCGTCAGGGTCCGGGCGAAGGCGCGGTAGTCGCGGGTCGTCCAATCCATCATGGGCGCCACGGAGAAGGTACGGTCGAGCTGGGGCATCGGCATCACGGGTGTCGGTCGAGAAGGCGCATAGTTTATCAGTCCCCCGCGGTCAGGCCGAGGGGTGGACGACGCCAGTCCCCCGGGAGTGGTAGCCTGAGAGTTAATGACATAGTCGGAGATGGCAGATGGCAAGGGCTCGATGCGCGATACTTTCGTGGGCGTTGCTGGTAGGAATGGCGCTGGCGACGGCCGGGTGCGGTGGCGAGGGCGAGCCGCCGGCGAGCGAGCCAGCCGAGACGAACTCCGCCGCCGAGACTCCTGAGCCGCAGGTTGCGCCCGAGCCCGAGGCACCCGAGGTGCCGCCCTTCGACCAGCCGGTGGCGATCGAGATTACCTCCCGACTGGGTAGTGATCGGCGCCTGACGGTGGAGGGCGATACCAACCTGCCCGCGGCAACTCGCCTGCAGGTCATCGTGGAGAGGGAACTCAGCGGGGTGCGCTGGCGCGAGCGCGTGTCGGTGGAGGCTGGCGGTTTCGTGGCGGGTCCCTTCGGCCCCGGCAGCGGGCTGCCGGATGGTGGCTATCGCGTCACCGTCGATGTGCAGGAGAGCAGCGTTCAGCCACGTTCGGTGCGTGACCGTCTGGGCGAGGAGAACGAGCATCTCAGCGGTCCCCTGGTGGGGCAATCCAGGCATGGCCTGGGGCAGGTGGCGAGCTTCAGCCAGCGTTTCCTGGTGGGCAGCGAGACGCGCCGTACCCACGATCGGGTGGAAGTGCTGCGGGTCGAGTAGGCGCCCGGAGGGCGCCGCTAACCGATCATGGCTGGAGCTGGCCGGGCTGCCAGCGCGCCAGCAGCTTGCCCAGCAGCAGGGTGTTGGCGGTGTAGGCCGAGGGAGTCTCGGCGTCGGGGCGGGCGAAGCGCAGGCCGCCATCCACGGCCTGGGTGACGTGGCGTACCCGGTGCTCGCCCTCCTGTTGGATCAGGTAGAGGCCGGGGCGGCGGAAGATGTCGGTGGGCGCCACGGCGACCAGGTCGCCGGGAGCGAGGAAGTCGAAGGGTTCTTCGGGCGCCGGGGTCACCAGGAAACAGTCGCCCTCCCACTCCAGGCCGGGTACCAGCTCGAAGGGCAGGTCGATGCGCCCTGCATGGCGATCATGCCAGGGGGCCGGGGGGTATCGGCGCAGGTAGAGCGGGGCGGCACGGCCGCTGCTGTCACCCTCCAGCAAGCGGGAGAGCGGGCACTCCAGGGCTCGGGCCAGGGCGACCAGGCGTTCATGGCCGATCTGCTTGATGGCTCCGGACTCCCAGTAGGAGATGGTGACGTCCGATACGCCAACCCGGCGCGCCAGGGCGGCTTTGTTGAGCTTGGCTTCCTCGCGCAGCGCCTTGATCCGCGGGCCTAGTGAGTGCATGTCTCCATCCTGTCGACTTTCGAGGGGTTCTTGTGATGACCCGCGATGATCTGCGATCACCGCGGCCTGTGCAATAGCGCGCAGCCAACGCTGCATCAGCGAGGGCTGCCTGGCGGCCGGTTCGCCAGCCTGGTCGTAGACGCAGCTGCTCTCCGCGAGGGTGCATTCGCCCAGCATAGCGAGCAGTCGCGCGGCGACGCGGGCCGGGGAGAGCCGCTTCTCGTCGGCACCCGGGCCTGGAAGGGCGTTGTCAGGCAGTTGGCCTGCAGCGCGCTCTTCTTGGCAGGTGACCAGACATTGACCCCGGTCAGGTAGGATGATTCCCGACCACGGCTGCCGAGGCGTCGGCAGGTGCGTATAATGCCGCCATCCATCCACCATCGGACCCGGGACACCGCAACGATATGACCGTACGCACGCGTATCGCGCCATCACCGACCGGCGACCCCCACGTCGGCACCGCCTACATCGCCCTGTTCAACCTCTGCTTCGCCCGTCAGCACGGCGGCCAGTTCATCCTGCGCATCGAGGATACCGACCGGGCGCGCTCCACCGCCGAGTCGGAGCAGATGATCCTCGACTCCCTGCGCTGGCTGGGCCTCGAGTGGGACGAGGGGCCCGACGTGGGCGGCCCCCACGGCCCCTATCGCCAGAGCGAGCGGGGCGGCATCTACGCCGAGTATGCCCGCCAGCTGATCGAGTCGGGACACGCCTTCCGCTGCTACCGCACCAGCGAGGAGCTCGACGAGTTGCGCGAGGCGCGTAAGGCCGCGGGCATGCACCTGGCGCTCAAGCCCGCCGACCTGGCCCTGCCCGCGGAGGAGCAGGCGCGCCGCGAGCGCGAGGGCTGGCCCCATGTGGTGCGCATGCAGGTGCCGGCCAGTGGCACCTGCGTGGTGCAGGACATGCTGCGCGGCACCATCGAGGTGGAGTGGGCCCAGGTGGATGCCCAGATCCTGCTCAAGTCCGACGGCATGCCTACCTACCACCTCGCCAACGTGGTGGATGACCACCTGATGGGCATCACCCATGTGCTGCGTGGCGAGGAGTGGATCAACTCGGCGCCCAAGCACCAGCTGCTCTACGAGTACTTCGGCTGGGAGATGCCCGAGCTCTGCCATATGCCGCTGCTGCGCAACCCCGACAAGTCCAAGCTCTCCAAGCGCAAGAACCCCACCTCCATCAACTATTACCGGCGCATGGGTTACCTGCCCCAGGCGGTGACCAACTACCTGGGCCGCATGGGGTGGTCGATGCCGGACGAGCGCGAGAAGTTCAGCCTCGATGAGATGATGGCCCACTTCGATATCCAGCGGGTCTCGCTGGGCGGGCCGGTCTTCGACCTGGAGAAGCTCACCTGGCTCAACGGCCTCTATATCCGCGAGGAGCTCGACGACGAAGGCTTCCTCAAGGCGCTGATGGAGTGGGCCTTCAACGAGGCCTACGTCCAGGAGATCCTGCCTCAGGTACGCCCGCGGGTCGAAACATTTTCAGAGGTCGCCCCTCTGGCCGGCCACTTCTTCTCCGGTGTGCCAGCGATCAGCGAGAGCAGCTTCGACGCCGTCAAGCTGGGCCGCGAGGACCTGGTCAAGCTGCTGCAGTTCCTGGTGTGGCGCTTCGAGGTCCTGCCTGCCTGGAACAAGGAGGCGCTGCTGGCCGAGGTGAAGGTGCTTTCAGCACACTTCGAGCTGAAAATGAAGGACCTGCTGGCGCCGGTGTTTATCGCCATCACCGGCTCCAGTGCCAGTACCTCGGTGATGGATGCCATGGCGATCCTGGGTTCCGACATGACCCGGGCTCGCCTGCGCCACGCCATCGAGGTGTTGGGCGGCGTCTCCAAGAAGCAGGCGAAACGCTTCGAGAAGGAATACAGGGAACTCTGAAAAATAGTTGACGAAGTCGGGGCGGATCAGTAACATGCGCTTCGTCTTCACGGCACGTTGGGGCCTTAGCTCAGCTGGGAGAGCGCGACACTGGCAGTGTCGAGGTCAGCGGTTCGATCCCGCTAGGCTCCACCAATTCGTGCGCAACGTGAAGGTCACGTCCCATTCGTCTAGTGGCCTAGGACACCGCCCTTTCACGGCGGGAACAGGGGTTCGAACCCCCTATGGGACGCCATCTTTCTTCAGGAAGGGCACCCCCTCGCGGGTGCCCTTCTTGTTCCCGGCGCACCCCCACGGCAGATGCTGCCAGCGTTGGCATTTCTCACGTTATACCCTCCTCCCGATGCCTGTTTCAAGGCGATTTCTGCTTGACTTGTCCACCCCGTGTGGTTCCGGGGGGCTTTCTGTGCACAGTCCGATCGCAAAGCCCCGTGGCGCCTAGGCTCTTATTAAAATCCTTATAAAACAACGGGTTAAACAAGGTCAAAAAATGACCAATCTAAGCCGAACCCGCTGATCATGGCGATTGTGAGAC